>NZ_LGSI01000020.1 GCF_001698815.1 Pseudomonas syringae
CGAGTTCCGTACGAGTGACAGCCCCTCAAAGCATCGGAATCGGATAGCCGACAATCGTCCGGAATTCATTCTGGTCACCCTAGGCCTGATCTGCGTTGCCACTTTGCACGCAGCGAATCTGCGTCCCGTTGGAGGCTTGCCCGCGAAGGCGTCATCTCAGGTGATAGAAATATCAACTGGAATACCGATTCGCGGGCCCGCTCGCTCCAACGCGTCTGCACTTAGATCATTTCCGGCAACGAGCGCAGCACCTTGTCCAGGGTGATCGGGTATTCCCGGACCCGGGCGCCGGTGGCGTTGTAGATCGCGTTGGCAATAGTCGCGCTGACCCCGCACAGGCCCAGTTCGCCAGCCCCTTTGGCTTTCATGGGCGAGGATATCGGGTCGGTCTCATCGAGGAAAATCACCTCTTGATGGGGGATATCCGCATGCACCGGCACTTCATAGCTGGCCAGGTCATGGTTGACGAAGAACCCCAACCGCTTGTCCACCGCGAGCTCTTCCATCAGCGCGGCACCGACGCCCATGGTCATCGCGCCGATAACCTGACTGCGCGCCGAAGTCGGATTCAGGATCCGCCCGGCGGCGCAGAGCGCTAAAGCCCAGACGTTGGGTCACGGCCTCGCGCAATTTCACGCAGGCGGCATAGACCCCCGCCGTGGAGCAGTTGGCGCCGAACTGGCCGCCGGAATCGGCCGAAACGGGATAACTGGAGTCACCCAGGCGAACCACCACGTCATCCAGCGTGACGCCCATCATTTCCGCCGCCGTCTGGGCGATGATCGTGTAGCTGCCGGTGCCGATATCGGTCATGTCGGTTTCAACGATGACCGTGCCGTCGCGGTCCAGCCGCACGCGGGCCCCGGATTTCATCAGCGCGTTGTTGCGATAGGCTGCCGCGACGCCCATGCCGATCAGCCAGCGACCTTCGCGCTGCGTCCCGGGCTCGGAGTGGCGTTTGTTCCAGCCGAAACGATCAGCGCCGGTACGCAGGCACTGGATCAGATTGCGCTGGGAAAACGGACGCTCCGGGTTGCCGGGATCGACCTGAGTGTCGTTTATTACCCGGAATTCGATGGGATCAATGCCGAGCTTTTCGGCCATTTCATCCATGGCGATTTCCAGGGTCATCAAGCCGGGCGTTTCGCCGGGGGCGCGCATGGCATTGCCTTCGGGCAAATCCAGGGTGGCCAGGCGCATGGCGGTCAGACGGTTATCCCCGGCATACAGAAACTGGGTCGGCTGCGCGGCCTTTTCGATACCGCCGCCCGCCAGGTCACCTGACCAGCCTTCGTGGGCGATGGCGCTGATCTTGCCGTCCTTGTCCGTGCCAATACGGATGCGCTGGATGGTCGCGGGCCGATGCGTGGTGTTGTTCATCATCTGCGGACGGGCCAGGGCAACCTTCACCGGTCTGCCGGTCAGCTTCGCGCCAAGGGCCGCCAATATCGCATCGGACCTGACAAACAGTTTGCCGCCGAAGCCCTCGCCGATGTACGGCGAGATCAGCCGCACGTTTTCCTTGGGCATGGCCAGGGTGGTCGCGACATCGCCAACGCTCCAGGCGATCATCTGGTTGGAGGTCCACAGGGTGAGTTTGTCGCCTTCCCAAGCCGCCATCGTCGCGTGGGGCTCCATCATGGCGTGGGATTGATCGGGCGTGGTGTAGGTCGCATCGAGTTGGACCGCTGCGGCGCTGAACGCCGTCTCGAAATTTCCGCGACGGGTGTCCGGCATTTCTTCCTTGGGTTCCACTGCCGACGCGCGCGCGGCAGACAGATCGTATTGGCCATTGGCGCGGACATATTCCACGCGCACCAGTTGTGCGGCGCAGCGCGCCTGTTCGAAGGTTTCCGCCACCACCAGCGCGACGGCCTGATGGTAATGCTGAGTCTCCGGACCGGCGAGTAGGTGGGCGGTGTTGTATTTGCCTTTGCCGAGCTTGCCCGAATTGGCCGCTGTGACAATCCCTAGCACGCCGGATGCAGCGTTCGCAGCATCCAGATCGATCGAGGCAATGCGTCCCTTGGCGATGGCTGAGGTCACCACATAGCCATAGGCCTGATCAGGCACGGCCTCGTGTTGTTCATACGCATAAGGCGCGCGGCCTGCATGGGATGCAGCTGGTCCGGGGTGCCAAGACCTTCGATGGTGGTGATTTTCGAGCCCTGGTGCATGACGGCCAGGGTCAGGCACGAATTGATTCGCCTGCCGTTGGCGATCACTGTGCAGGCGCCGCACTGGCCGTGGTCGCAACCTTTCTTGGTGCCCGACAGCTGCAGATGCTCACGCAGCGCATCGAGCAGCGTGGTGCGCGTGTCGAGGTTCATGTCCCGCGCGGTGCCGTTGACGGTCATCGTTATTGTGTTGCTGACCGGGCGTGCCTGATTGGCAGTAGAGGCTTGTGCGGAAATAAAAGGGGGAAGGGCGACCGCCGTAGCGGTCACGGCGCCCACGATAAGAAATTTACGCCGGGTAATCGGCATCAGATCACGGTTGTCCATTAGGTCAATTCCTGTGGAATGATTTAGCGGCGTCTACGCGCCGTTGAACGGTCTCCGGCTTGGCAAATGGAGTGCATCAGGTTATGACTCGACGATTTTTCGATAAGTTTTAGAGGCGTGGCGACATAGAGTCATGAGCAGGAGTCATGAATCCGTAAGAGTGCCGGGAGACAGGGGCGGGGGGTTAAGCGCAGAGGATGTGACGGCGGTTTGTAATATTCCGATGTACAAAGAAGTGTGAAAAGGGGCCTTGTAGGAGAGGACTTGTCCTCGATAGCCAGCCCAGACGACCCTGATCCGCCTGACCCACATGCAGTGCTGCAATGACAGCCATCGAGGACAAGTCCTCTCCCAGAGGCTGGCATAACCTTGGATTGTGTTCCGGCGCGGTCAAGCCTCGCTCCAACGTATCTGCTGATGCCAAACGCCTCACTGACTACCAAACATCGCTGTCCAGTAAATTCCAGCATCGCTTTTCGGGTCGGTCGCATAGGCAGCGCCCAGGTCGCGGTATTGCGGGTTCATCAGGTTGGCGCAGTGGCCAGGGCTTGCCAGCCAGCCATCCAGCACCTTGCGCACTGAATCCTGGCCGGCGGCGATGTTTTCGCCGATCTGTTGCCCGACGTAGCCTGCCAGCTCGGCCCGGTCGCCCGGCGTGCGGCCGTCACGGTCGATGTGATCGAAGAAATTGTTGTTGGCCATGATTCGGCTATGGCTCTGGGCCGCGCTGCCCAAGGTTGCATTCCAGCTCAACGGGGAGGCTGCGGCGAACTCCTGGCCGCCACACTGACGTGGCTGGGTGCGCGCGCGGTTGATCATTTCCAGCAGCTTCTGGCCCTCCGCCTGCCAGTCGCCCAGACGCGCCGCCAGCAGTGGACGCGCCAGGACGATGCGCCAGTCACGGCCTTCGCGGCTGACACCGATATCGACGAATTGCGGGTCCAGCACCACCTGACAGAAGCTTTCCAGCACCACACCCATGGCCGCCTTGGCATCGCGAGGGCCGGAAAGGCTGATCGCCTGCACATTGACCATCGGATAAGTCGCCCGCGCCAGCGCCTTTTGCAGGTCACCGACACTGTTGCCGGACAACACCAGACGCGGATCGCTTACCAGCGGCGGCAACTCAAGGGAAACCTCGTCTGCGCAGCGCTGACCCTGACTGCGGTAGGCATTGATCGAGTCGATCAACTGCGTTTCCTCGCTCGCCACGGCGGAGGTGGCGAGCAACAGCCCGAGCAAAAGCGCTGTCAGACGCAGCGCGGATGAAATGAATCCCATGAACCTCTCCCTTGAGCTGAGTGCGCCTATCATGCGCAATTTTCTCGCATCAGGCACAAAGGGATTTCGCTCAGGCCAAATCGTTCCCCTGAAAAGCCCGCAGACACGAAGATTCAACCGGGTTGGAACAGCTGAGCGCGGGCTTCAGGCGTTCAACACTTCACGCTTAATCCGAGCAGAAACTCGCTGATCGCCTGGTGAATCAGTCGCGGTACCACCAGATGCGCGTTATGCCCGCCGTAAGGCAGCAGCTTGAGTTGAGAGTGGCTGATCAGCGCGGCAATTTCTTCCGAGCAATGGGCGGGGGTGCTCATGTCATCCTGCAAACCCAGCACCAGCGTCGGCGCAGCAATCTGGCTAATGCTTGCCCGGCGGTCATGGGCGAGGCAGGCATCGATGCGCCGCAGCATCACGTCGGTGCCGGGAAAGGCTGCGCATGACGCTTCAAATCCAGCGCTCAGCGCGGCGTCGTTGCGGGCGATCCAGTCCGGCGGGTAAATCCCGATCGGGCCGGTGCGCACGAAGGCCTCGACGCCCAGGCCGGTGAGCATTTCCCGGCGCATGTTCATGACCCGGCAGAAATAAGGCTCCGGCCCGCACCAACTGGCGTAGATCACCAGCCCAGCCACGCGTTCGGGGTGCTCGACCGCTAGCGCTTGGGCCACGGCACCGCCTAGCGAATGGCCGACGATATGCGCGCGGTTGATGTGCAGGCGATCCATCAGCGCCAGCACATCGGCGACCATTTGCTCGACGCTGTAAGGCCCGTCCCAGCCATCACTGGCCCCAAGGCCGCGATGGTCATGGGTAATCACGCGAAACTGGGTGGCCAGTGATGAGACGATGCCGGTCCAGGGGCGCGCCAGGCCGTTGAGTCCCGAGATCAGCAGCAACGGCATGCCGCTTCCAGCGTCTTCGTAATACAAACGGCCCCAGGACAGTTCGGCGCTGGACATGCTTCACTCCTGACCGGCAAGGGTCTTTCAGTGCGTGGTGATGGTCTTCGCGGCCGTATTGTCGGTCAGGTTGTATTTAGCCAGCATTGTCGCGTAGCTGCCGTCTTTGACCGCGTCCTGCAATGCCGCAGAGACCGCGTCGCGCAATTCATGTGACTGTTTTGGGAAACCGGCAACAATAAACAGCGAGCTCAGCGGCTTGCCGATGGTGACATAGGTGCTTTTCTCCAGTGCCATGGTTGCGGGAACTGATTCGCTGCTCTGCACGGCAACATCGACCCGTGCCTGTTTCAGGTCCAGGCGGGCCATGGCGGTACCGTCGGTGGAGTGGACTTCAATGGCCGGTTTGCCCTTGGCGACGCAGTGGGTGTCGCTCCATTTTTTCATTGCCGCATCGAACGCATTACGCCGATTGGCGCCGACTTTCAGGCCGCAAATATCCTCGGCAGTGGCAATGGGTGCGTGACTCGCCAACGCATAAGGCTGCATGCCGGACGTCAGATAAGGCAGATAATCCAGGCGATCCGCAGCCTCAGGCGCATCCAGCAAGCTAAAAGCCATGTCGACGCGGCCGGTCATCAGGGAATTGATTGCCGACTCGTAGGATACGTCCTCCCATTGGATCGCCACGCCGAGACGCTTGCCGACGTAGTTCGCCAGGTCAACATCGATGCCGACCAGTTCGCCGGTTTCCGGGACCTTGGATGCCATGGGCGGAAACCCGGCAAACAAGGCGATTTTCAGGGTTTTGCTGGCCTGGAGACTCGCGGGCAATTTGATCGTTGGATCATCAGTCACTTCTGCTGCGACAGCGTTGGATAACGCCAGCGTAACTGCTGCACTCATTACAAGTTTTTGAAATCGTCGAGATGACATTGACTACCTCATGCACGCAAAAAAGGATTGGCCGGATGAGACGGCGCAATAGGCAATTCGGGTGGTACAAGGCGGTATTCAAAATAGTGCAGCGGTGGTGTCAGCTCTAGGACTGTTTATGTTTAACACAAGGTGTAAACGGCAGTGGCGACAAGGCTTAATAAAGCGCCTTATTTGTATAAAAGTATCAACGGGCGGGCAATTCACCATTGTTTATATTGAATATTTGGCAAGGCAATAAAGCAGCAGAAACCGGGTTGTGGGAGCCAACTTGTTGGCGAGGTGCAGCGTCGGTACGCTGCTTCGCGAGCAAGCTTGCTCCCCCAATAAGTTCGTGCCCTAAACCAGATACTTGCGGAACCAGTCCAGGGTTCTGTCCCAGGCCAGTTTGGCGGCGGCTTCGTCGTAGCGAGGCGTGGAATCATTGTGGAATCCATGATTGGCGCCTGGGTAAATATAAGCTTCATAGGTTTTGCCAGCGGCTTTCAAGGACTTTTCATACGCTGGCCAGCCTTCATTGATGCGTGTGTCCAGTTCTCCGTAGTGCAGCAGCAGCGGAGCCTTGATCCTCGCAACATCGTCAGCTTTGGGCTGACGTCCGTAAAACGGTACAGCCGCCGCCAGCTCGGGGTAGGCCACCGCAGCGGCATTGGCGACGCCGCCGCCGTAGCAGAACCCGGTGATGCCGATTTTCCCTGTGGTGGAATCATTCGCCATCAGCCATTCAATGGCGGCGAAGAAATCATTCATGAGTTTTTCCGGATCAACCTTTTCCTGCAGTTCGCGGCCTTTGTCGTCGTTGCCGGGGTAGCCGCCGACCGAGGAAAGGCCGTCCGGCGCCAGGGCGATGAACCCGGCCTTCGCCACGCGCCGTGCGACGTCTTCAATGTAGGGGTTGAGCCCGCGATTCTCATGTACGACGACCACGCCCGGCACTTTGCCGCTGGCTTTGGTCGGGCGCACCAGGTACCCCCGCACATGGCCATGCCCCTTGGGAGATGGATAGGAAATGTACTCGGCGACGATATCGGGATCGGTGAATTCCACCTGTTGCGCCAGCGCGTAGTTGGGGCTCAAGGCGCTGAGCATGGCGCCAGCCGTCAGCCCCGCCAACGTGAACGCCGCCGCGCGGTCGAGAAACTCCCGGCGGTTGATCTTGCCATGGGCGTAGAAGTCGTAAAGTTCGAGCAGTTCCGGGGAAAAATCTTTCGCGGTGAGACGTTCCATCTACTGCTCTCCTTGGGCGGGTGTCGCCTTATTAAAGCAATGTTTGCGGTAACGGCCAATAAAGTCAGACGGGTATGATGGGCGCATCCAGCCTTTCCGGAGCCACAATCGCGCATGTCCATCGTCACCCGCTATGAAACGCCACCACCAGAGGCCATCAACAGTCAGATCATGCAAATGGTGGTCGATTACGTGACCGATATCAGCATGGTCGCCATCGCGCCCAGCAATCCGCTGTACAACCTCTATCAATACGGCATTGGCTACGAAGTGCATTTGTACTTGCAGGCGATGGACGGTTCCCGGGGCATACCGGTTGAATTGATCGTCGCTACGGACGAACAGGAGCCGGAAACCGTGATCGGGTTTCTGCTGTATTTGCCGGTGCAGGACGATCCTCAAGCCTGTGCAGTGGCCTACATGGCGGTGCAGGCCAGACATCGTCATCAGGGCGTCGCGCGCGCGATGTTGCAGACAGTGCTCAGCCGATATCCCCATGCTGAACTGGCGTGTTTCATTGCCAAAGTGCCGTATTTCGAGGCGCTGGGCTTTCAGGTAGTGGGCGCGCGCGGCCCGCAGGTATTGATGAACACACGCGACCATGGCACCGACGGCCTGCTGGCGGTGCTGGATATCGCGCCGATCTACAACTCGCTGGAAGTGCGGCAGATTCACACCTACTTGCTGCAACAACATGGCAAGCGGGCGATGGTCGATGCCGAGAAACAGCGTGACCGGCATCTGGACCAGATGACCCGACAGGCGCGGGCATTCGTCCAGGAGCGTCTTGGCGATGCGGCTGTGCAGAACCCGCTGCCGGGGCCGCGATTGGTCTAGATGTCAGCCCGCGCTGGCGTCTGGTCAGGCAATTTCTCGCCGAAAATTGTCCACCTATACTCAACGCTGCGTGGCTAAAACCCATCCGGGCGGGTAGGGCTCACACGCATTCAACCTTGCAGGAGATCGCAATTTTGAATCTGCGCTCCGTAAGCATTGCCTTGATCGTTGGCCTGGTGCTGCTGCTGACGGGCTGCGCAACCGCACCGCTTGCCCCGCCAGCGCCGCCGATTGTGATTTCGCAGAACACCTGGCGGCAGGTCGACGTAGAGATCATTGCCGCATCGCAGGATGCGGCCGGACAGGCCGGTGTTTACGCCCGTGGTTCCATGGACCATTGGCGTCTGCGGGTATACGAGCAGACTGAAGAGGCGTTCATTCCGTGGTTCAGCAGCTACTGGACCCAGGAATGGCTGGCCATGAAAGTCGGTTGGTATAGCATGAGCGCGGGGGACGATCAGGATGCTTCGGCGAATCGATTGGCGGTTTATCTGCAGGAACAGTATCGCGGTCGCGTTCTCGCGCCGGTCGCGGTGGAGATTGATCCGGACGCGATCATGCAGGAATCGACGCAGTTCTATGTGCAGCTGCTGGGCCAGCACTTTCAACGCATCGCTCAGCGCCATGGCGTACCGGCCGAGCAAATGAACCAGCATCTGAATGGCGTGCTGGCGATCACCCTCGGTCCTCCGCCACCGCGCAATGCCTCGCTGTATCAGCTGGTTCGTTCCGTGCCACTGACGGTGCTTCCTGCCTGGCTTGCATTGCAGGACAAGATTCACACGGCCAGGGTTCAGTCATCCCAGGAAGCCATGGCCTCCGTCGCCAAGCGCACGAGTGAAAAGCTCCAGGCACAGTTTGCCAGCCGGGGCGTAGCCAGTGCTGCGGCAGCGGCGGCCGGGCGGGTAGCTGGCTTGCTGATTTCCGTGGGCGTGGCGGGATATCGCGCAATGGCTCACGAAAGTGACCGAGCGGAAATGGAAGCCCAACTGCGGCACAACCTGGGCACCGCTTTCGACGGTGCATGGCTGGGCATCATGAAGAACCGGGAGACCGGCGTCATGGCGGCGGTCTATTACTTGTCCGGACAGATCGAAACAAATCTGGCGGCGCGTCCTGCGCTGTCAGCTACGGTTTATTCACCACCCAAACAGCACGAGCGTCAGTAGCCATTCAACCTGAGACCGTGATGATGCGAAAACTCTGGAAACGTTATGTGCACCAGCTGGACCTGGACCTGAATACCAAGATCTTTGACAACGTCAAGAATCTGCTGGTCTGCGCCTTGTTGTTCGCGGCGGGGACCAATGTCCTGCGTTCTCAACATGAAGTGTTCATGGGGCTTGCGGGGGCGACTATTTCCGGGTGGGTGTTGATCGGGATTTCCGCGCTGCTGATGCTGCTCAACATCAGTGACGGCCTGAACCGGCTAGCGAGGCTTCCCCATCATCGGGCGGTGCAAGTGATTTTCTGCGTGGTGTATCTGATCCTGGCATTTCGCATGGTGGAGATTGTCTGGGATTTTCGGGCTGAGTGAGGTGCTGGTCAGAATCGGGTGGCACCAACAACTAATGGCGCCACCTGCAAAATCGCCTCGCACTGTAGATACCGTCTTGACCCTCATCGCGCTTGCACGATGAGGGTCAAGACGGTATCTACAAAGGACTGCCAGAACCGGCACCTTCCCGGATAAATCTGGTCCCACAAAGTATTGAGAATCTGTTGGAGCGAGGCTTGCCCGCGAATCGGCCGTAGGAGCGACTTTAGTCGCGAAGGCGTCAATTGCCCTCCCGGCTAAAGNGAGGCTTGCCCGCGAATCGGCCGTAGGAGCGACTTTAGTCGCGAAGGCGTCAATTGCCCTCCCGGCTAAAGCCGGTCCTACAGCAAGCCTCCAACGGGCGTGCGAGTTTCAGTGTCAAGTCAGCCGCGTCGCTGTAGGAGCCAACTTGTTGGCGAGACATTGGCCCCCAATGAATTCCACACAGCGTTCGCGCTACGCCTGCTGCGCGGCAGCCTCTAAAAATCCCACCTGGTGGTCAGCATCAGATTGCGCGGCTCGCCGTAGTAGGTGGTATCGAAGTTGCCCAGGCCGGTCAGTTCCAGTTCCACGCCTTTGGTGGTCGCGCCGTCGATGGCTTTGTAGATGCCCGGCCACCAGTTCATGCTCGCGACCCCCGAGGGTGAAAGGGCCGGTGATGTTCACGGTACCCTCGGTGGTTTCCCCCTTCCAGCACGGCCACATCAACATCGCGTTTATCACTGCGCACGCTGAACACAGTCCCAATGTCGCGGACCTCGACGCCTTGGCTGCGCACGATGAAAGGCGTGTCGGCATGTACCACGCTGAACAGCGCCTGGCCCTCGAACAGTTCCGGCTGGCGGCTGCGCAGGCTCCGTTCAATACGCAGATGCGTACCGGAATCCACGGTGACCTGGCTGCCATCACGAAGCTGAAGTTGTTGCCGAGTGCCTTTGGCGACCCACACGTCTTCGGTCTGCCAGGCAGGATCGACTTTCCAGACCGCGCCCAGCAGCGCCAGAGTCAATAATCCCGCGCCCAGCGCAGTGCGGGTCCTGCGCCGACGCTGGGAAAACGCCTTGGCTTCGTTGAGCAGGGCTTCCCTGGAGGGCACCTGATCGCGCAGCGCGTCGGCAAAGGGGGGCAGAGTCGCCCGGTTGAATATCATCTTGCGCAAAAAAGCCAAAGGCTGGATGACAGGGCTCCTGTGGCGGTTTCTCCAGCACCTGGACGCAGACATCGTGAACCAGATCCCGGGCGAACTGCCGACCCTTGAAGCGTTGCCGGATGTGCTCGATCAAGTCATCGTAATGAAGTGCCAGCGCAGTCATCAGACAATCGTTGGGGGAGGTTTCGTGCATGAGAAACGGTAGAGGCTAGTTTGAGAATGAGTCGCATTATGCACGCGGATCGCTTCATGCCCACGCCCCGCAGCAATAAACAGTGGCCCAGCAAAGCCCGGGCATCATTCGTTCAATTGATAGTGACCATCAAATATTGCGAGTTCTGTTTTTTTGGCAAAGGAGGAGGATAGCGTCATACCAACCTGCTTCTGCCGGAAGCTTTTGAAGGAATGCGCGCGATGAGAATTTCAACCCTGCTGGCTCTTGTCGCCGTATTGACCGGTGGCGCTGCTGTCGCTGCACCTTCCTACGCTGCCGACGCGCAGTCCTGCCATTTGCTGCCGGTGGCCAACAGCGCGGCGAGCTTGCAGCATTCCCAGTCAGTGGGCGTTCTCTACAGCGAAAACACCGTCAGCAACCTGGCTTACCTTGAGCAATATCACTCAGTCGCCGTGAAAGGTCAGAAGAGCGGCGTGCTGGATCCGCGGATCAGCTCGGCGTTCATCGACAGTTCAGATCCGCAACTGGCAATCGGCTGGCTCAAAGAGTCGCTGGACACGGAATTTGCCACGGTCACCGTCTACAAGGATCTCGATACGCTGGTGCAGGCCGGGCCAGATGTGGTGGTGATGCTCGACACCTATAACCAACTGGTCACTCAACGCAATACGCAGGTCGAAGCGCGCTACGTTGCCAGGTTTTACGACGCGAACCTGCAATACATCGGCAAGGCTGAAGGTTATGGTGCCAGGCAGATGTCCTCGGTATGGGTTCACGACAAGGCCGCTGCGGAGATTGCCGCGCAAGTGGACCAGCAACGAGAGCTGCAAGTGAACGCACTGAAACAGTTCGACGCATCTTTGAGGGCGCTGGTAACCTCCGGCCAGGTGGCGAGTAATTGACAGGGCAGAGCATGGATTCCCTCGACGACGTGCCGGGTCAGCCCGCCAGTCATGTATACCGGGCCAGTCGACAGGTCTGATCAGCGGGAAAACCTCTTCGCCCCCGCAACGCAGAGGATCACCGCAAGGCAAACCCCGAGCATGCCGATACTGACCTGTTCGTGCAGCAGTGTGGCCGCCAGGGTCAGGCCGAAGAATGGCTGGAGCAGCTGAAGCTGGCCGACTGCGGCGATCCCGCCCTGGGCCAGCCCGCGATACCAGAACACGAAGCCGATCAGCATGCTGAACACCGAGACGTAGCCCAGGCTAAGCCACGCTGGCAGATCGATGCCCGAAAATGACGGCGGGCTCAAGGCCCACGCCAGCGGCGCCATGACCGGCAGGGCCAGCACCAAGGCCCAGCAGATCACTTGCCAACCGCCCAATGTCTTTGAAAGCCTGGCCCCTTCGGCATAGCCCAGCCCGCAGGCGAGGATCGCCAGTAACATCAGAATGTCGCCTGCTGGCGCGACGCTGAGGCCTTGAGACACGGCAAATCCCACCACCAGCGCGCTGCCCAGCACTGAAAACAACCAGAACACTGGACGCGGGCGTTCGCCGCCGCGCAATACACCAAACACCGCCGTGGCCAGCGGCAACAGGCCGACGAAAACAATGGAATGCGCTGAAGTTACGTATTGCAGCGCCAGCGCCGTCAGCAATGGAAAACCGACCACCACGCCCATTGCCACGATTGCCAGGGGCACGAGCTGATGGGTGGCCGGTCGCCGCTGTCGCAACAGCATCAGCAGGCCAAGCGCCAATACGCCGGCAATGTTTGCCCGTGCCACGGTCAGGAACACCGGGTCGAATTGCATGACCGCCAGGCGTGTTGCGGGCAACGAGCCACTGAAGATGACGACGCCAATCAGGCCGTTGAGCCATCCGCTGGCAGGTTTGGTGTCGGCATGGATTGCCGGGTTTGAGGTCTGTTGCATAGCGCTTCACTCACTGTGGTCGGGGTATTGCCGGTTGCGTCTGGCCATCGTATGGCTGAAGATCATGACAATCAAAAAATCGTCATGGATACATCTTCATATGGCCCGCGCTCGTTACAAAACCCTGGTGGATGCATTCGCTGCCGACATTCGCTCGGGCGCGTTGCCGCCCGGTACCCGCTTGCCCACGCACCGGGAACTGGCGGCTCGCGAGGGACTGGCGCTGGTGACGGCGTCCAGGGTCTATGCCGAGCTGGAGACCATGGGTTTGATCAGCGGCGAAACGGGGCGGGGTACCTTTGTCCGGGAAACGGCGTTGCCGCCGGGGCGCGGCATTGATCAGCAGGAAGTGGCGGCTGGCATGCTGGATCTCAGTTTCAATTACCCGTCACTGCCCGGTCAGGTTGAGCTGTTGCGCGGTGCGCTGCGGCAATTGGCGGTGGCGGGGGATCTGGAAGCACTGCTGCGCTATCAGCCCCACGCCGGCCGTCTGCACGAGCGCGCGTGTCTGGCGCGTCATCTGACCGGTCGTGGCTTGGCGGTCGCCGCTGAACAGCTGCTGATTGTCAGCGGCGCTCAACACGGTTTGGCTATCACCGTCATGGCGCTGTTCAAGCCGGGGGATGTGATTGCCGTCGACGCGCTCACGTACCCCGGATTCAAGGTGGTTGCGGACGCGCATCGTCTGGAGCTGGTGTCGATCCCGATAACAGACCGGGAGCCTGATCTGGATGCGCTTGAAACCTTGTGCGCCAGGCGTCGGGTCAAGGCGGTCTACAGCATGCCGACGCTGCATAACCCCATGGGCTGGGTGTTGGATCTGGCCTGGCGCGAACGACTGGTCGGTATTGCCCGACAGCACGGACTGTTGCTGATCGAGGATGCCGCCTATGCCTTTCTCGCAGAGAACCCGCCGGCGCCTTTGGCGACATTGGCAGCGGAGTTGACGGTGTACGTCTCCGGCTTCTCGAAAAACCTCGCCACAGGTTTGCGCGTTGGCTTTGTTGTCACGCCGCTGGATTGGGTGCCACTGTTCGAACGAGCGATAAGAGCGACGACCTGGAATACCCCCGGCGTCATGACTGCACTGGTCTGTGGCTGGATCGAGGATGGCACCGTCGCCCGGCTCGAAATTGAGAAGCGCGAGGATGCATCGACCCGGCAGGCGATTGCCAGAAAGGTGCTGGCTGGTCTGCGCTGCATCGGTCACCCCAACTCTTATTTTCTCTGGCTGCCGCTGCCGGAGGAGGTCCGCGCTGATCAGGTCACCGCTGCCCTGTTGCGGGCCAATGTCGCGGTGTCGACGGCTGAGTCTTTTGTCGCGTCTGGCCCTGTACCCCACGCGATTCGGCTGGCATTGGGTTCCGTCGACTTGCCGCTGCTTGAGGTGGCGCTCACTGAAGTCCGGCAGGTGATTGGGCAGTACGCCTATTGAGTGGCCCGGTTGAGCCACTCGCGAAGCGCCTGAAAAAGATCAGATAGCGCTGCTGTAGCGGCGGCTGGTCACCCAGCAGATTGCCAGCGCAATGATCGCCACCAGGCCGCCGACAAAGCCGACCCAGGCCGCGCCCAGATGATGGACCACGATGCTGCCCAACAACGCACCACCGCCGATGCCAATGTTGTAGATGGCCGAGTGCAGCGCGGTGGCGACGTCGGTTGCGTCCGGCGCCATACGAATCACCTGGGATTGCATCTGCACGCCAAAACACAGCATCGCCAGGCCCCAAACCGCAAAGACTGCAACCAGCGCATAGACGCTCAACGATGCCCAGAACATCAAGCCCAGGCACAGGCATAAACAGCCAATCGCGATGTGGGTCAGGGTCGCCGGGAAGCGCGTGTGCAAGACGCTGAAGAAAATCGAACCAAGCAATCCAGCCAGACCGAACAACAGCAGCAGCCAGGTGGTGGTCGATTGGCTGAAGCCGCCCACCGACTGCACGAACGACTCGATGTAGGTGTAGGCGGTGAAGTTGGCGGTCACCACCAGCGCGGTGATGACATACAGCGACACCAGAGCCGGACGCTTGAAGAGCAGAGGCAGGCTGGTCAGGCTGCCGCTGTTCTGGCTCGGCAATAGCGGCAACTTCTTGGCCAGCAAAAACCAGATCAGACAGGCCACCAGCGCGATGGCGACAAAGGTTGCGCGCCAGCCCATGCCTTCACCCAACAGACGGCCAATCGGGATGCCGAGCACCATCGCCAGGGACGAGCCCATGGCCAGGATGCTCAGCGCGCGGCCATGATTGGCGGCCGGCGCCAGGCGCACGGCGAGGGATGCGGTAATCGACCAGAACACCGAGTGCGCCAGGGCAATACAGATACGGCTGATCACCACGATGGTGAAACTGGGCGCAAGGCTGAGGATGATATGGCTGGCGATCAGCGTGCCGATGGCCACTTTGAGCAACAGACGCCGCTCGACGTTACGGGTCAGCAGCATCATCGGCAGCGACATCAGGGACACGGTCCAGGCATAGACCGTCAACATCGGCCCCACTTGCGCCGGGGTCATGCCGAAGCTGCTGGCGATGGCGCTCAACAAGCCCACCGGAGCGAACTCGGTGGTGATGAAGATGAACGCAGCGACGGCCAGCGTGCAGACACTGATCCAGCTGGTAGGTTGCGCGTCGGCAGTTGTAGTCATGAAACCTCGCAAAAATTAGGTACGGCGGGCGACATTAAACCAGCTCTTTCTTCATGTGGCGTTCGATCTGTTCCAGGGACTTGCCCTTGGTTTCCGGCAGACAGAAGAACACGAACAGCAAAGAGCCAACGTTGATCACCGCGAAGACAAAAAAGGTTGGATTACCCAGCGCTGCCAGTGCCATTGGAAAGGTAAAGGCAACCGCCGCATTGAACAGCCATTGCATCGACACAGCAGTGCCGGTCAGCAGGCCGCGAACCTGCATCGGGAACAGTTCCGACATCAACAACCAGTACACCGGCGCGATACACATCTGCATGAATAACAGAAACAGCAGAATGCAGGCGAGGGCGGCGTAGCTCTGGGTCAGGTTCTGCGGCATGAATGTCATCACGCAACCCAGCGCAACCTGCGCTATAACCACCATCACCAGGCCGGTCATCAGCAGATGACGGCGCCCGAAGCGGCCGATGGCCCAGATTCCCAGCAGCGTTGCGATCACCGAGACGATGCCGTTGCCGATGGTGGCGGTCAGCGCAGCATTGGTGCCCATTCCGGTGCTCTTGAGAATGATCGGCGTGTAGTACATGAAGGCGTTGACCCCGGTGAACTGGGCGGTGAAACCCAGGCCGATGCCAATCAGCAGCAGCTTGATCACCCAGCCCTGGCGCAGCAGTTCGCCAACCGGCGGGCGTTTGCGGACCTGTTGGTGCTGGGCTTTCATGTCCTCGACTTCGCTCTGGGCATCCTCAGGGCTGTCACGGAGTTTTTCCAGCACGTCCTTGGCTTCATCGAAGCGGCCCTTGGACGCCAGCCAGTGTGGCGAGGCCGGCACAAAGAAGGTTCCCACCAGCAGCAGAATCCCCGGCACCATGGCGATGGCCAGCATGTAGCGCCAGATCCCCGGAACTTGTACCAGCGCGGCCAGCAGGGCGCTGAGCGCGTAGGCGAGCAGTTGGCCGCTGACGATCATCAGTTCGTTGCGGCTGACCAGACGTCCGCGTCGTTTCGGGCCGGCGATCTCGGCGATGAACACCGGAACCGTGGCCGAACCGCCACCCACCGCGATGCCCAGCAGGAAGCGCGCGGCAACCATGAACGGAATCGACGGCGCAATGGCCGTGCACAAGGCGCCGGCGATGAACAGCAACGACAACAACCGCAGCGTCAGGCGCCGCCCGAAACGGTCGGATACATAGCCGCTGCCCAGCGAACCGAAGGCGGCGCCGATGATCAGCGAGGAAGTGACCAAACCCTCGGTGACGGCATTCAGACCCAGCCCGCCCTGGTCTACTGGCAGCGTCATGAACGGCAAGGCACCGGCGATGATGCCGGTGTCGTAGCCGAAGGCAAGCGCGCCCATGGTGGCGACGAGTACGGAAATAAAGATCAACCGTTTTGACGACGTGTTTTGCCCGGCCTGTTCATGGCGGGCTGAGGAAGTAGTGCTCGAAGACATGAACTGCAAAATCCTGTGGTCGATCTGAAGGGAAGCGAAGAAGGAACGTTGCTGCGGGACGACATGAATGACTGCAATGAGACCTTTTTCACGCCGGTTTCAGGGTCTGGCACGTGAATGCTGGCCAGCTGGCTTGGGATGTTAGGGGACAGCCGAACGCGCTAGTTCCCTATGAAACGCGAGGTTTGAGGAAAAAGAAGAAACGTTTCAGCCAGGTCCTGCAGAACGAGTGGCTTTTAGCTTTGCCAAGCCCAGTCTGATTGCCCTCAGCCCGGAAAAGATCAGGCGCTTTCACTTTGCGCATCCGCTGCGGGGGTCACGAACTTTGCTCAAACGACGCGACCCTGTTTCTGCCCAGGCGCTTGGCCTGGTAAAGCTGCTGATCAGCGCGATTGATCAGCGCCGCCGGATTGGCGTCCGATGCCCGCGCCAGCGTGCCCGACCACGGCAAACGCGGCTTGGGCAATGGCGGAGCAGATGGTCTGGGCAACGATCAGCAGCGTGAGCAGGGACAAGCCGGTAAACCAGAGGGTCAGGTGGCTACGGAGACTTGCTTTGAACATGGGCGCGACCTGACGACTGGACTGTGGGCATGTTAGCCAGAATAAATGGCTAACCGCCAGCTTCCGTCAGTAGTTTCATGCGGAAATGAGGCACATTGCTGGCCCCGCAATCTCGGATTGCCCGTCAAACTGTCTTTCTTTTCATAAAGTTAGGTGCTGGCTTGATGCGGATCTTTGGATTGATTGCGGCGACGTTGGTCTTGGTCAATGTTTCGCTTACGGCTCAGGCGAAAGAGCCGAGCATGAACGGGCGCGCTATTTGCGCCTGGGGTTCGGGCATTGCCGCAGGCGCGCAGGAATCAAAGCTTGCGGGAGTCACCCTCTATGGCGCACGCAATAAGCTGCAAACCCGGAAGTTTACCCAACCCTGGATGCGCATGACGGCCATGGGCATCACCGAGCAGACTTATAAGAGTGCTTCACGCCTGAAGCCGGCTGGCATCAAACAGACCTATTACGAGCAATGCGTCAATCATGAGCTGGCGCGTAAATAGCCGCCTTTCCGTTGGAGCGAGGCTTGCCCGCGAAGAACGATGACGCGGTAGATCCGGGGCACCGAGGCGTCTGGTTCGCGGGCAAGCCACGCTCCAACAAATCTCTAAATCTGTAGGAGCCGAGCTTGCTCGCGAAGAACGATGACGCGGTAGATCCGGGGCACCGAGGCGTCTGATTCGCGGGCAAGCCACGCTCCAACAAATCTCTAAATCTGTAGGAGCCGAGCTTGCTCGCGAAGAACGATGACGCGGTGGATCCGGGTCACCGAGGCGTTTGGTTCGCGGGCAAGCCACGCTCCAACAAATCTCTAAATCTGTAGGAGCCGAGCTTGCTCGCGAAGAACGATGACGCGGTAGATCCGGGTCACCGAGGCGTCTGGTTCGCGGGCAAGTCGGAACGCCGCCCGCTCGCTCCAACGAAGCGCATTTCAATTCAATGGTTGTGTTGTTTGATGAGGGCGGACAGCCCCAATCACTTCCGATCCAGCCACACAGTCTGGGCATTACAGAACTCACGTACCCCGAAATGCGACAGCTCGCGGCCGAATCCGCTTTTCTTCACGCCGCCGAAGGTGACCCGTGGGTCCGATGCGCAATAGCCGTTGATGAACACGCCGCCAGTTTCCAGTTCGGCGGCCAGCTTTTCAGCCAGGGCAATATCACGGGTATAGATGGTCGAGGCGAGACCGAATTCGCTGTCGTTGGCCAGTTCCAGCGCATGCCGGGCGTCTCGCGCCGTGATGATCGATGCCACCGGGCCGAACAGTTCCTGTTTGAATGAGGTCATCTGATCGGTGACCTCGGCCAGCACCGTAGGCTCATAGAAATTGCCAAGGCCAGCGGTTTTTTTGCCACCGAGCAACAAGGTCGCGCCTTCTTCCAGAGTGTCCTGAACCTGCTGATCCAGTTCGTCACGCAAATCGAAACGCGCCATGGGGCCGATATAGGTTTCAGTCGCCAATGGATCGCCCGTAACCAGCTGGCGTGTGGCTGCGACGAATTTTTCGGTGAAGGCTTCGACCACGCCTTGCTCGACAATCAGGCGCTTGGCAGCGGCGCAGACTTGCCCGGTATTTTGATAGCGGCCAATCACTGCGGCATTGACCGCTTCGTCCAGATCGGCGTCATTGAGCACAATGAACGGATCGGAGCCGCCCAACTCCAGGACGCATTTTTTCAACGCCGCACCGGCTTGAGCGCCGATGGCCATGCCGGCTCGCACACTACCGGTGAGGGTTACGGCTGCGATGCGCGGGTCAGCGATGGCTGTGGAAACACCTTGGGCATCGACGTTGATGACTTCGAAGACGCCTTCAGGAAAACCCGCACGCTTGAAGGCATCGAGCAACAGATAGGCGCAGCCCATGACATTCGGCGCGTGCTTGAGCACATAAGTGTTGCCAGCGATCAGCGCCGGTACTGCGCCGCGAACGACCTGCCAGATCGGGAAGTTCCACGGCATTACCGCCAGAATCGTACCCAGCGGCCGGTACTCGATGCGCGCCTTGCCACCTTCGACCAGCGTCGGTTCGGCGCTCAACATCGCTGGACCATGGGCGGCATACCATTCGCAGAGCTGGGCACATTTCTCGATTTCGCCTCGCGCCTGAGTGATGGGCTTGCCCATTTCCAGCGTGATCCTGGTCGCCAGTTGATCCGCATCATCACGCAGCGCTCGGGCCAGCTCGACCAGCAACTCTGCGCGTTGCCCGAGCGTTGTCCGCCGCCAGACCGAAGCGCCGACAGCTGCGCGGGACAGCGCGCCGTCCAGTGCCGCTGCCGATTCGAAAGGGTAGTGGCCGATCTGCTCGCCGTTGACCGGATTGATGGATAGGGCATGGGTAAGGCTGGATATGGAAGTCATGTCACCGTCCTGCTTATGGGGATGAACAAAGAGTACGGTGGCTTTAAGCTTCTAGAAACTGAATAATACTGAGCATATCGTTCACGATTGGAGAATGAAGTGGATCTGGTCCAGCTGGAGATTTTCAAAGCCGTGGCTGAACATGGCAGCATCAGCGCAGCCGCACAGCACATTCACCGCGTGCCGTCGAACCTCACGACGCGGATCAAACAGCTGGAGCAGGATCTCGGGGTCGATCTGTTCATTCGCGAAAAAAGTCGTCTGCGCCTGTCGCCTGCCGGCTGGAGTTTTCTCGACTATGCCCGGCGCATTCTCGCCCTGGTGGAGGAAGCCCGCGTGACCGTAGCCGGAGCAGAACCGCGCGGGCCGCTGCCCCTCGGGTCGCTGGAGAGTACCGCTGCGGTGCGGATTCCTGGCCTGTTGGCGGCCTATAACCAGAAGTACGCCAAGGTCGAACTGGATTTGTCCACTGGACCGTCTGGGGCAATGATCGACGGGGTGTTGTCTGGCAGGCTGGCTGCGGCGTTCGTCGATGGTCCGGTCCTGCATCCGGCCCTGGAGGGCGTACCGACTTTCGAGGAAGAGATGGTGATCATCGCGCCGCTGGGCCACGCGCCGATTCACCGTGGCCGGGATGTCAACGGCGCCAGTGTTTATGCCTTTCGGGCCAACTGTTCCTATCGGCATCATCTGGAAAACTGGTTCGCCCAGGATGCTGCTGTGCCGGGGAAAATCTTCGAAATCGAGTCTTATCACGGCATGCTGGCGTGCGTCAGCGCTGGTGCCGGACTGGCCTTGATGCCGCGCAGCATGCTGGAAAGCATGCCGGGATGTGCGACGGTAAGCGTCTGGCCGTTGTCCGAAGCGTTTCGTTTCCTGCGCACCTGGCTGGTCTGGCGCAGGGGAACGATTTCACAAAGTTTGACGGTGTTCGTGCAAATGCTTGAGGAGCAGGGAGCGGCAACCCGACAGGCCGGTACGCATCGGGAAATTGAAACCTCGACAGTTTGAGCGTCGACAGCTCGCTCCCAAGCGGTCCGGCCTGATCGGCATTCAGTCCTGACCTCACTGGGTCGGCAATATTGCCCGCGCAAGTGTGCCGCCACGTGGTCGACGAAAAAGACGCAGTTCGCCGCCGTGCTCCAGCACAATTGCTCGCGCTGCCGAAAGCCCGAGGCCGACGCCCCCGGTGCTGCGGCTCCGTGACGACTCCAGCCGAAAAAAAGGCTCGAAGACCTTTTCCAGCGACGCTTCGGGAATACCCGGTCCGCTATCGGCCACTTCGATCACCACCGAGTTTGCGGAGCGGGTCAGGTTGATGGAAGGCGCTTCGGCGTATTTGATCGCGTTGTCAGTGAGGTTGATCACCACGCGCTTGATACCCAGCGGACGTCCGAAATACACCTGATTACCGGGTCCGGAAAACTCCACCAGCACACCTTGATCCCGGTAGTCATCGATGATGGTCTGGATCAATTCGGAAAGATCGAAAGCCGTGGCAGGCTCAAGCCGCGCGTCGTCGCGGAAAAAGTCCAAGGCCGAGGTAATCATCGACTGCATTTCATCCACGTCGCGAAACAGTTTGCGCTGCTGTTCTTCATCCTCGATGAACTCGCCGCGCAAGCGCATGCGGGTCAATGGCGCCCGCAAATCGTGGGAGATGGCCGCGAGCATCTGCGTGCGGTCAGTGACAAAGTGCCGAATCTGCGCCTGCATGGCATTGAACGCGATGATCGCCTGGCGTATCTCATAAGGGCCTTCGGGCGTGATGGCGGGGGAGTGGAAGTCACCGCCAAAACGCCGTGCGCCGTGGGCGAAACGTTTTAGTGGACTGGCCAGCCGGCGCGTGGCGAACCAGGCGACGAGGACTACGGCAATCAGACCGAGCAGCGCCAGCACGCTGTTTCGAGCCAGTTGTGACATGCCCCAGGTACGGTCGGGCGCGACGAATGCCAGCCAGGTCGCGTCGCTCAATTGCACCGCCAGCATGTAGCGGGCCTGAGGATCGGCCTGCGGCCAATCGTCCGGTTCGTAGGCTTCTACGTGACGTTCCAGGGAATGGGTGAGCTGCTGGATGACATACGCGTCGCTGAAATCATCGCCTGTCAACGGCGCCCCAATACTCTGGTGATCGGTGTACCAGTGCACGGTGAACAGTGAATTACTGGCAGCGACGGCCAGTTTGGGGCGTAACTCAGGCGGCGCTACTTCGACCAGGCGGGTGATGGCCGAGGCTTCTTCGAGCAGGCCGATCTGCTCCAGTGACGGTCGCGACCAGACGCCTGCCGCCTGCACAAATAACGCGTACAGCGCCAGACAGGTAACCATCGCGGCGATGATCGTCAGCGCGATCCAGCGCACGATGGTGTCCCTGGATCCGTGCAGAGCGCTCATCGCCGGCTCACATCGGCGGTGAATATATAACCGCCGTTTCGCACGGTGCGGATGATGTCGGGCCGCTTGCTGTCGGGTTCGATCTTGCGGCGCAACCGACTGACCTGCACATCGATGCTGCGATCAAATGCCTCGTGGGTATGCCCGCGCGCCAGATCGAGCAATTGCTCGCGGGTGAGAATCCGTTGCGGGTGCTCGATGAACACTCGCAACAGGTCATATTCGCCACCTGACAGCGGAACCATGACGCCTTGCGCCGAGCGCAGTTCCCGGCGCGTCAGGTCAAACTGCCAGTCGCCGAACAGGATCAGCGGGTGGCTTTTATCCGCTGTTCGCACGGGGTGATCCGGGGTGCGTCTTTGCACCGAGCGTAACCGCGCCAGTAGTTCGCGCGGGTCGAAAGGTTTGGTCAGGTAATCGTCCGCGCCCAGTTCCAGGCCGATAATCCGGTCGCTGACTTCGCTCATCGCCGTCAACATAACCACCGGCGTGTTCGACTCAGTGCGAATCTTCTGGCAAAGACTCAAACCACCTTCGCCAGGCAGCATTACGTCAAGAATGATGATGTCGGGACGCTGACTCTTTATCGCCGCCCACATGCTGATTCCGTCGCCCGCAACTTCAACTTCGTAGGCGTGCCGGACGAAAAATCTTTTCAGCAGGTCGAGGATTTCGACGTCATCGTCGACGATCAGAAGTTTGCTCACGAAGGTCCAGTCAAGGCGATTAATGAGCCCTAATCTAAGTGAAATAAATTGCCCGGTCATATATTTCAATCCGGTAACAATCATTCCACACAGGCATATTCAGGGCACATCGATCACGCAGCACTGACGGATCTCGATCAACACTTCAGCGGATACCAGGCGCGGCATTCATCCTTTGGTCTTGATGGAATACATGCCCCCGAGTATTACCAATACCGCACCGATAACAGTCCAGGTATCAGGAATTTCGCCGAAAACGGCAAAGCCTATAAGGGTCGCGAATACCAAAAGTGCGTAGTTGAACGGCTGCAGAGTTCCGGCTGTTGCATATCTAAGGGACTGAATGAGGAGGAGTTGGGCGACCACACCCGTCAGCGAGAGTACGCCCATCAAAACCCATTCGGACGCAGTCGGCGCAACCCAGCCGGGCAACCCGACAAAGGTTACCGCTGTGGCGCCGACGACCGCCATGTAAAGCATGTTCGTCGCGAAGGAGTCGTGTTGGCTGATGCGGCGCGTGAGAACGTTGAACAGGGCAAAACCCAGTGCGGACACCAGGGGGATCAATGCCACGAGGTCGAAAACGCCTGCACCGGGGCGAAGAATGACGAGGGTTCCCGAGAAACCTATCGCGGCCGCTATCCAGCGACGCATCCCGATAAACTCACTCAGCATGAATCCGGCTAAACCCAGCGTCATCAACGGAAATACCGCATACAGGGCATGCATTTCCGCCAGGCCGAGAAAGCGCAGTCCAATTGCAAAAAGCGCCACATCGGCCACTCCCACCAGCGCTCGAACAACTTGCTGCCAAGGATGCCTGCTGACGATGGAAGCCCGGATACCGCCTCGATAGGCTGCATACCCAAGCGCAAATACGACAAACACCCAATAGCGCACCATCATCAGTTGTGCGACGGGGAGGTCTTTGACGAGCACTTTGGTTATGCCGTCCTGGCTCGCAAAGATAAGCATGGACAGCAGGCACAGGAAAATACCCAGCTGCGGGCGTGGGACTTCAATGGCTCGCTCTACATTCGCCAGCTGTTCGCTCATGATGCTAGTCACTTCAATGATTGCTGAGGTAAAGCGTTTTTCAGGGGGTAGCGGTAGCTGAAGATTTGCCAGATCGCGGATGTATCGCGCCGGCTGAATCATCACCGCGCCAGGCGTATGGTGGTAACCGACAGCACCGTGCCAAAGATTTCTTCCTGGAGCAGTCGACGGTCCCGATCGACACCATCGACTACCGTCAGTTGTACGAAGGCATCGTTCTGAGTATCGCCGCCGTACACGATGTCCTGGCGTAGTCAGGGTAAGACTTCACCTTGTCCAAGTGATCAGGGCTGACCAGTGCGCCAGCGCGTTTCTGCTCGCCGCACCTGATCGGCTGGATTACCACCACTACCGGTTCCAACGCCCTTGATATGTAACTGATTACCGGTGTGCTGTGCCTGGGGGCGACTAAACCGATGCTGCCGGAAGCCGCGAAGCTCTGTGTCTACGCCGGCAGCAATCCCGCCATACGATAACTTGCAATCAGCGTGTCATAGAGCCCGATATCCGCGCGGCTTCTTGCCATGAGCTGAGCGCCGGAGACCGCAGCGAAAATCGCGCGGGCTTGCGCTTCGTTGTCCTCGGGTCTGGAGCCGTTCGCAGCAGACAGGACTTTGCCGAGCCAGGCCACGCTAATGTCGGCGAAGGTCTGGATCTCGATCTTGACTGGTTCGGGCAGATCGTCGAATTCGGCGGACATGAAGCTGCACAGGCACAACCGGTTGCCGTTCGCCAGCGAGCGGCGAAACAGCTCGGGATATCGGCGCAGGCAGCTGGCCGGGTCCGGCATTTCGGCCAGCATGATTTCCAGTTCGGCCGCCGTGTCTTGCCAATAGCGCCGGGCTACGGCTGCACCAAGATCGGCCTTGCTCGGGAAGTGGTAGTAGATGCTCGCGCTCTTGATGCCCACGACTTCGCCGAGATCACGAAAATTCAAACCGCTGTAGCCACGGGCCTGCGCGGCGTCCTTGGCGGCGGCCAGAATGGCTTCTCGATGGTTTGAACTCACTTCACTGCCTCCTCGGTTCAATGGCTGCGCATATTAAGCGATACAAAGCACTTGACCGTTAAATTTTCAGTCGTTACCTTCTACCTACCAACTGGCAGATAGGTAGAATCTCATTATGAACTCCAACACCCCCTCAGACACAAGTACGCTGATCATCTACGACTGGCACACAGGCCCGTATCCGGCACGTGTACGCATCGCCCTGGCAGAGAAAGAGCTGCAATCGCGCACCCGTTTCGTTTCAATCGATCTCTGGAAAGGCGAGCACAAGACTCCGGAGTTCCTCGCAAAGAATTACTCCGGCACGCTCCCGGTGCTGGAGCTCGATGACGGGACCCTCATCGCGGAATGCACCGCGATTACCGAATACCTCGACAGCCTTGATGGCGCGCCCACGCTCACCGGCAGCACGCCGCTGGAGAAGGGCGTGATCCACATGATGAGCAAGCGCGCCGAACTGGAACTGCTGGACGCCGTCAGTGTGTATTTCCATCACGCCACGCCGGGGCTTGGTCCTGACGTCGAGCTTTACCAGAATGCCGAATGGGGTTTTCGCCAGCGTGATAAAGCCCTGCGCGGCATGCATTACTTCGATGCTGTTCTGCAAACCCGGCCGTTCGTCGCGGGTGAAACGTTTTCAATGGCCGACATCACCGTTATCGGCGGTTTGATCTTTGCGGGGCTCGTAGAGCTGGCGGTCCCTGAAGAATGTCAGGCACTGCAAGCCTGGTACGCAAGGATGCAGGAACGTCCAAGCGTTAAAAACCGGGTGACCATGTCCGAGCCGGCCTGACATTCGATTGCGCTCAAGGCGGCGCAGCATCTGGATTGCCGGGGATTCGACCGTGCTTGCTGGGGTTTGGAGCGTTTGTGCAAGTCGGCATCTGCTGACACAAATCAATTAGTTGCACTGCGTTTTTCAATCAGCCCTCGGTAACCGGCAATAGGGTGTACCATCTGAGTCTGTCCTTCGGATATCAGCCATGCCCACGCTCAGCGAAGAGAGCCGTCAGATCGTAGCTTCTCTGGCGCACCGCGTTGGCCCCAACGCTGACATTGAAACAATTGCTCAAGCGGTCGTTTCCATACTGCAGGATATGGACGTAGCGCTCACGCCTGTCATCGGCCAACAAGGGGCGGCGGCGCTGTTGCGGCGCAGCCTCCATCTTTGTGTGACGACTCATCCAAGTCTGGCTGCCAGCTATGGCAGCTTGCAGGCATCGCCTATTCTGACTGCCATCGCAGCCGTACTCGTCGAGCAAAGCAAAACCAACGGGCTGTTTTTTGGGAAAGTCTTGTTGACCACGTATTACGGGTTGCTGACCACGCTGATCGGGCCTTCGTTAACCGCGCGTTTGCTTTGCAACGTATGGGAGCCTTCTTTGAGCGACACCCCTTCGCAGGAAAAATCGCCATGAGCACCAAAGTGACTATCAACCGTCTGGCCACCGGCGTGCCAGGACTGGACGAGGTGCTGGGCGGAGGTTTGCCGGAGTTTTCGTTCAATCTGATCGCGGGCCCGCCTGGCTGCGGTAAAACTACCCTGGCGCATCAGATGATGTTTGCCCTGGCGACGCCCGAGCGCCCGGCCTTGTTCTTTACGGTACTGGGCGAGCCGCCGCTGAAGATGCTGCGTTATCAGCAGCAGTTCGATTTTTTCGACAGTGACGCGATAAATAAGTCGATTCGCTACGTGAATCTGGTCGACGACACACTGGCCGGAGATCTTGACGAAGTCTTGCGTCGTATCGTCAGCGAGGTGGAGATTCATAACCCGTCGCTGGTGTTCGTCGACTCGTTCCGTTCCGTGGTGCTGGCGAGCCAGACCCAGGACAACCCCAACAACAATCTGCCGCAGTTCATTCAGCAATTGGGCATGTTGATGACCACCTGGCAGGCGACGACTTTCCTGATTGGGGAATATTTCACCGAAACCGACACCAACCCGATTTTCACCGTGGCCGACGGCCTCATCTGGTTGCGTCAGAGCGTCCAGCGCAACTCCATGGTGCGCAAGATGGAAATCATGAAGATGCGCGGCCAGCCGACACTGCCGGGGCTGCACACCTTCCGGATCGCCAGTTCCGGGATCAAAGTGTTCGCGCCGGCCGCGCGCAACCTGAACGAGGCGCCTCTGGAGTTCCCGGTCAAACGCCTGAAAATGGGCGTGCCCCGGCTCGACGACATGCTTGGTGGCGGGTTGCCTCGCGGGTATTCCTTGCTGGTGGCAGGGCCGTCGGGCTCGGGTAAAAGTATTCTCGCGGCGTCCTTCCTGGCCGAGGGTGCGCGCAATGGCGAAACAGGCGTCATCGCGGTCTTCGAGCAGCGCCCCAATCACTCGCAAAACGCCACGCTTTCTGACTTGATCCAGAGTGGAATGGTGGCGCTGGTGGACAGTCGCGCTCCGGATCTGTCGATTGACGAAATCGTCCATTTGCTGCTCAGCGAGATCAGCCAGCTCAAAGCCACTCGTGTGGTGATCGATTCGCTCTCAGGTTTCGAGCTGGCGCTGGCACCGACTTTCCGCGAAGACTTTCGCGAATCGCTGTCGCGTATGGTGACCGCGCTGACCAGCGCGGGAGTCAGCGTATTGATGACGTCCGAACTGGAAGATCGCTACACCGACCTGCGTTTCAGCCCTTATGGCACGGCGTTTCTCACCGACGCGATCATCGTCCAGCGCTACATCGAAGTGCAGAGTCGCTTGCTGCGCATTATGGCGGTGGTCAAGGTTCGCGCCAGCGCCCACTCCGATGAATTACGCCTGTACAGCATCGACGATAAGGGTTTGCAGATCGGCGAGATGCTGCCGGATCAGGAAGGTTTACTGGGTGGGCGGCCGACCCGGCAGCGCCCGGGCATAAACAATGCGTAACTCAACCTCATGACCAACGCCGAGGACAAGGACGTTAAGGCGAATGCCGCTCGCGAGTTGCTCCTGCTCGGGCAGAAAACTGTCGAAGCAAGGGCAGTCCTGGCGGCGCTGCAAAAAGAGTTGAGTGACACCAACGACCGCCTGGCTGAAAGCCGGCAGCTTGAGCAACTGGTCGAGGCCAATCAGCAATTGGTACTGGCGATCCTGTTGGCGCAAGCGGATGCGGAAAAACCACCGCACACGCTGGAAGAACAGCGCTCTTCCCTGGAGGTTCGTGAAGCCAACGAACAGTTGGTGATTGCAGCCCTCGGCGCGCAGCATCTGCAGGATCTGGCCGAACACGCTCTGGAGCGGCAACGACAAGTCCTGACCCTGGTGGCGCATGAACTGCGCAATCCGCTGACCCCCATCAGCATGATTGCCGGGCGGCTGGTGCGGGTGCCAAAGGAAGAACTGCCGCGCATGCAGAAGTTGATCGAAGGTCAGGTTCAGCATATGTCGCGTCTGGTGGAAGATCTGCTCGACGTATCACGCGCCAATACCGGCAAGTTTCGCCTGGATTGTCGTCTGGTCGACATGTCACCGATCATCCGGGAAGCCATCGAGGTTTGCAGCCCGGTAATGGTCGCCCAGCACCTGGACTTCCGCGTCGAACAACCCGAGTGCGCACTGATCGTCGATGGCGATCCGGTGAGGTTGGCGCAGATTCTCGGCAATCTGCTTGGCAACGCCGCGAAATACACGCCATCAGGCGGTCTGGTCGCGCTTTCGGTATCGAGCAATGCGGACAGTCTGGAGATACGGATTCGTGATAACGGCATCGGGATTTCTGCCCGAGCGCTGCCCTTTATCTTTGAGCCATTCGTACAGGATTCCCACGCGGTCGGCTTCAACGGCGTGGGGCTGGGCATTGGTTTGACGGTGGTGCGCGAGCTGGTCGAAGCCCATGGCGGGACCGTAACGGGCATGAGCGATGGCGATGGTAAAGGCAGCGAGTTTGTCATGACCCTGCCGTTGTTCCACTTCTGACCTTCATTCGCCCATCGGCAGATTATTCACAATTCGTGTTCTGCATGATCACTTGAAGGCCATTGATGTAGTTTTCATTCGGAATATGCTGGGTTCATGAGTAACCGTGATCTCGCATAACAATGAGAAGAGTGCATCGCCATGATTAGTCCACGTACCCTTTATCAAAAACACATCGACAGCCATACCGTCTGCACTTTGGATGATCAGGGGCACGTGCTGTTGTATATCGATCGGCAGGTCGCCAATGAATACACCAGTCCGCAAGCGTTCAGCGGTCTGCGCGAGGCCAAGCGCGGTGTATGGCGACCTTCGGCGACCCTGGCCGTTGTCGACCACGTCAACCCGACAGCACCTGAGCGCGTCGCCGCGATGCCCGACGCCGGGGGTGCGCTGCAGGTCTCCTATTTCGAAGAGAACTGCCGGGATTTCGGCATTGAGCTGTTCGATGTGCTGGATAAGCGCCAGGGCATCGAGCACGTCGTCGCTCCCGAACAGGGATTTATTCTGCCCGGCATGGTGGTCGCCGCCGGTGACAGTCACACCACCACCTATGGCGCCCTGGGCGCATTTGGTTTTGGTATCGGAACCTCCGAGATCGAACACCTGCTTGCCACCCAGACGCTGGTCTACAAGCGCTTGAAGACCATGCGCGTCACCGTGACCGGCGACCTCGGCATGGGCGTGACGTCCAAGGACATCATCATGGTCCTGATCCAGCAGATCGGCGCTTCGGGTGCCACGGGGTACGCAATTGAGTTCGCCGGTCCGGCCATCTCGACGCTGAGCGTCGAGGCGCGAATGACGATCTGCAACATGGCGGTGGAGGCGGGCGCACGAGGTGCGTTCATGGCGCCGGACGATAAAGTATTCGCCTACGTCAAATCCAAACCTCGCGCGCCGCAAGGCCAGCAATGGGTGGCTGCCGAGCAAAAGTGGCGTGAGCTGTTCACCGACGAGGGCGCGGTTTTTGATCGCGAAGTGCGGGTCGATGTGAATGCACTTGAGCCTATGGTCACTTGGGGTACGAGTCCCGATCAGGCCGCCCCGGTCGGCAGCACCGTTCCTGATCCGGCCAGGGAAGCTGATCTGATCCTGCGCCAGGGTATGCAGCGGGCTCTGAAATACATGGGGCTGGAGGCCGGGATGTTGTTGAGCGAGGTGAAGATCAGCCATGCATTCATTGGCTCATGCACCAATGCACGAATCGAGGATTTGCGCGACGTCGCGCGGGTTGTTCATGGCAAGCGTGTCTCCCCCGGCGTGCGGGCCATGATCGTGCCGGGCTCGACCCTCGTGCGCAATCAGGCAGAAGAGGAGGGGCTCGCGAGGATTTTCCTCGATGCCGGTTTCGAGTGGCGCCAGTCCGGTTGCTCCATGTGCCTGGCCATGAACGACGACGTCCTGGCCCCGGGTGACCGCTGCGCGTCGAGTACCAACCGAAATTTTGAAGGGCGTCAGGGCGCGGGTGCACGAACCCATCTGATGAGCCCGGCGATGGTGGCAGCAGCGGCGATCCGTGGCCATCTGACCGATGTTCGCTCGTTTGCCGAGGAGGCTTGAGCCATGCAACTTTTTGATACCGTAACTGGCAAAGCTGCCCCGTTCCTCGCGTCGAATGTTGACACGGACGTCATCATGCCCAAGCAGTTCCTGAAGGGAATCGACCGCAGCGGGTTGGACAAGGGCCTGTTTTTCGACCTGCGTTTCCTTGAGTCGGGTGAACTGAATCCAGAGTTTGTCCTCAACCAGCCAGCCTGGAGCGGTGCCCATTTTCTGGTGACCGGGCCAAACTTCGGTTGCGGCTCCAGTCGTGAACATGCGGTCTGGGGGCTCAAGCAATTGGGTATTCGAGCGCTGATCGGCACCAGCTTCGCCGGTATTTTCTATGACAATTGCCAGCGTAACGGCGTGCTGGCGATTCAGTTATCCGAGACTGAACACCAAAGGCTCGGCCAGGTGGTCAGCAATGTGGCAACCACGACGATCAGTGTCGACTTGCCCAATCAGGCGATTCGCTTGAGTGACGGTTCGGTCATCGCCTTCGAGATAGACGATTTGCGCAAGCAATCGCTGCTGCTGGGGCTCGATGCCATCGGCAACACACTGCAACGGTCAGCGCAGATTCGTGATTTCGAGACTCGGCACCTCGCAGAGAATCCCTGGTTGAGCTAGGCGTTGGGCGATCACTGGGGAACGACAGTTCCTCCGTGATCAAACCAGCGACAAGCTGCGGAAATGCTCTTCGAAAAACTCGATGCAGACCCTGAGTTTTGCCGACTGGCTGACCCGCGTTGGGTACACCGCCCAGACGTTGGCACTTTGCGTGTATTCGTCGAGCACCTGGGCCAACTCTCCGCTTTCCAGCATGGGTTTAACATCCCACAAAGATCGCAAGATGATGCCTGCGCCGCTCAATGCCCAGCGCAATACAATCTCGCCATTGTTCGACGACAGTGGCCCGCTGACCCGGACCGACTCTTCGACTTCACCCTTGGTAAGGCTCCAGAGGCCGAAGGCATTATTGCGTTCCTTGAGGACCAGGCAGTCATGACTGGACAGGTCGTCCAGAGAGTTCGGTATGCCACGTCGCTGCAGATAGTCCGGAGTCGCGCAAAGCACCCTGCGATTGGCCACCAGCTTCTTTCCGAGCAATTGATTGGGCAAATCATCGCCTACGCGGATTTCGAGATCGAATCCTTCATTGACGATATCGACAACGCGGTCAAATACGTCCAGACGAATCTCCAGTTTCGGATACCGCCGAGACAGCGTGGTTATAGCCGGCGCCACATGATTGCGACCGAAACCGAATGTGCTGCAGATATGCAGGCTGCCGCTTAGTTGTTGTCGAGCGTCGGTCAGCTCGCTGATGAAATCATCCATGTCCCCCAGAAAGCGCGTGGCCCAGACGCGAACCCGTTCGCCATCATCGGTCAGTGCTACGCGGCGGGTAGTCCTGTGCAAAAGCCTGGCACCCAGGGTCGCCTCCAGAATCGACACGCGCTTGCTGACGTAGGCCGGTGAATAACCCAGTTCCTCAGCGGCATGGTTGAAACCATTTTTGCGGATCACGGTGAGAAAAACCCGTAGGTCATCCGGTAACAGGGATTGCTCACGATTCGTGTTCATAGGCCTCATGACTTCGCTATTTATCATGTTTTGGCGCAAGGATAACATCGAAATACGCTTGATTAATCGTATCGGGCTCTCCGTGACTTACATAAATCCTCGATAAAAATAACTAGAGGAATACATACATGAACAAGCCTTATGAGCAATCTCTAAAGGTCAACGGTTTATCCGGTTCAGGGATACGCAACCGCTTGAACAGCCTGTGTGCCTATGAGATCGGTGTGATTCCGCTGCCGATATTCCTGGGCATCGCTTTTATCGTTTTTCTGTCGGCCCACCTGGGTTTACTGCCGAAAAACATGATTGGCGGCTTGGCCGTCATCATGACCATGGGCGTGTTTTTCGGTCAGGTGGGGCAGCGTCTTCCGATATTGAAAGAGATTGGTGGCGGGGCGATTCTGTGCTTGATGTTGCCCTCTGTCCTGGTGTTTTTCGGGTTTTTTGGTGCGCCCACAATTGATGCCACCAAGATGCTCATGAAGGATGCAAATTTCCTTTATTTCGTGATTGCCAGCCTGGTGGTCGGCAGCATTCTGGGGATGAGCCGGTTCACTCTGGTTCAAGGCATGATCAGAATGTTTGTTCCCCTGCTCGCGGGTACGTTGGCCGCTTTAATAGCCGGTCTACTGGTGGGAGAGCTGTTTGGCTATACGTTTCACCACACGTTCTTCTACATCATCGTACCTATTCTGGGCGGCGGTATCGGTGAAGGGATTCTGCCGCTGTCCCTGGCTTATTCGGCCATTCTTGGCGGAACCCCAGATCAATACGTCGCCCAATTGGTCCCGGCTGCGGTAGTGGGCAACATCATCGCCATCATCTGTTCCGGAGTGCTGGCACGTATCGCGCTCAAGCGTCCATCGTTGAACGGTGAAGGGACGCTGATTCGGGCCAAGGATGAGAACGACAAGTTTCAGGTGAAGGAAGAAGATAAAGGCCCGGTCGATTTCCGTTTAATGGGCGCAGGTGTTTTGCTGATCTGCACGTTCTTCGTATTAGGCGGCCTGTTGGAAAAAGTCGTGGGCATTCCCGGCCCGGTGATGATGATTCTTGCCGCAGTCGCTTTTAAATACATTCGGGTGTTGCCGGAGCGTCTGGAGAAGGGGGCGCATACTTTTTATAAACTTGTCTCGTCGGCATTTATCTGGCCCGTCATGATTGGCCTCGGAATGTTGTACGTGCCGCTCGACAGCGTCGTGAAAGTATTTTCGGTGGGTTATGTGGTGGTCTGCCTTGCGGTCGTGGTCTCGATGACCGCTGCGGGATTTTTGGTGGGGAACCTGATGAAGATGTACCCCATCGAGGCAGCGATCGTGACCTGTTGTCACAGCGGTCTGGGCGGTACGGGCGACGTCGCGATTCTTTCGGCGGCCAATCGCATGCAACTGATGCCGTTTGCCCAGATCTCGACCCGGATTGGCGGTGCGGCCACCGTGATCATTGCGACGATCCTGCTTAAGGTTTTTTCCTGATACAGCAATGCCAACCTCTGTAGGAGCCAACTTGTTGGCGAGAGGTTGGCCGGGCGTTATTTATTCTGGCGCCGCGCGTGGAATCGGGTCGTATCAACAGAGTTTGCGGTGTGGCTTATTGAGGTTTCGCCCTGACGGTCGAGTCCTTTTGTTTCGGCAAAAGGACGAAACCACCTGCGCTCAGCCTCCCGACGCGCGTTTGGCGGCGTCTGCCAGAACGTGGCACGGAAAAGCGAACATCAAAAGCCAGAGCAATTTTCCAGGTCGGCCACAACCCCGTGGGAGCGAGGCTTGCCCGCGAAGAGGCCAGTACATGATCCGAAGCTCCAAACCAGAAACGACGCCTTCGCGGGCTGGCGAGAAATTGGTCCTGCGTAAACAGGCAAACTCCCTCGCGAACAAGTTCGCTCCTACAAGACGACGTTGCTTATTTTTTCAATGCGTCATGAGCCTCCAGCGCCCGCAGCGAATAGATATAGGCGGCCCCGGCATTCAGCGAAATGGCGGTCGCCAGGGTCGCGGCAATTTCCTCGCGGGTAGCGCCGGCCTTGATTGCCGCGTCGGTGTGTACGCCGATACAACCGTCGCAGCGTGTCGTTATGGCTACGGCGATGGAGATCAGCTCACGGGTCTTGGCGTCCAGCACATCGTTCTCGGCAGAGGCTTCATCGAGCGCCATATAAGCCTTGACCATTTTCGGGTTGCTTTTGCCCAGCGCAGCGAAAGACTTCTGGATGGTAGGCAGCAGTTCGGACCAGTTATTGAACATTGTGTTAATTCCTTCAGAGGTGGTGCCTGCTATTTCAGCAGGTCTGGTTTTGAGCGTCACCGACAGCAATTCTTAGGTTTAGCAGATAATTTGAATGGTTCAGGTGCGGTCCCTGTAATTTGAGACGCGGCTTTCCGCAGCTCCCACACATGCGTGTCCGAAAACGTCCTACATTGGTCCTGCCAACGTCTGTTGCGGTGCTTGTGCGCGCTTTACCATGCAGCCATTATCACCAGCATGGCATTCGCCACGGAGCTAAAAATGACCCTCAGCGCCCTTATCGTCATCGACGTACAAGAGTCCTTTCGTCACGCACCTTACTGGTCCGAAACTGACCTGCCGGACTTCCTCGAAAAACAGCAGGCGTTGATTGACGGCTGTGTAGAGAAGGGCTTTCCAGTGATCCAGATATTCCACGTCGGCGAGCACGGGCCATTTTCCGTGGCGTCGGGCCACGTCCGGACGTTGAAAGAGCTTTCGATCAGCCCGAGCGTGGTTTTCCACAAGCATTATCACAGCGCACTTGCCGGCACCGAATTGGCGGCATGGTTGACGAAGCGGGGCATCGGCAAGCTGATCATTAGCGGCATCCGCACCGAACAATGTTGTGAAACGACCACGCGCCACGCCTCGGACAGCGGTTTTGCCGTGGACTATGTGAGTGAGGCCACCTTGACCTTCGCCATGACCCACGCCCGCAGTGGGCGCACTTACAGTGCCGCCGAGATTCGCGAGCGTACCGAGCTGGTGCTGGAAGGCCGTTTCGCACGCATCGCCACGGTCGTGCAGGCGTTGGAGGGCTGAAACCATGGCGATTCCGGTGCTGTTCGTGCTGCTGCCCAATGTTCTGATGCTGGATCTGGCGGGTCCGGCCGAAGTGCTGCGGCTCGCCTCCCGGATCGAGTCCGGAGAACCCCAGGCAGAAGGCGAGGAGCGCGTGGAGTTTGAGCTGCAGTACGTCAGCCCGCTGGCGGACTTGCAGACGTCTATCGGCCTGCCTTTGGCGGGTCTGGCGCCGCTGCCGGAAAGCCTGTTGCCGGGAACTCTCGTGGTATTGGTCGGTTCAACGTCGGCAGTATCCCCGGCGCAGCTGCGTGAGTTCGAAGCAAGCAGCGCTGTTCTGACCGAATGGCTTCGACGGGTTCTGGCACCCACCGGCGAGCGGTTACTGTGCGTGTGCGCGGGGGCGTTGAGCGCGGCCCGAGCAGGTTTGCTTGATGGCCGCCAATGCACCACACATCACTCCCTGTGCGCGACGTTGCAGGAACTCGCCCCCAAGGCCAGGGTGTTGGAAAACCGACTGTACGTCACCGACGGTCGAATCAGCACCAGCGCTGGCATTACAGCGGGTATCGACCTGATGCTGCAGGTGCTGGCGGAGTTGAGCGGACCACGGCTGGCGTGTGCCGTCGCGCGGGAGATGGTGGTGTATATGCGTCGGGGCGGTGCCGATCCGCAGTTGTCGCCATGGATTATGGGACGTAATCACCTGCACCCCGCGCTACACCGGGTGCAGGATGCAGTGGCTACCGACCCCGGCGGCGACTGGACGGTAGAGCAGATGGCAGGTATTGCCTGCACCAGCAGCCGTCATCTGGGGCGGCTGTTCCATGAATATGCAGGGGGCGGCCCGCTGGATTACCTGCATCGACTGCGGATAGCGCTTGCACGGGAATTGCTGATCCATTCGAGCCTGGATATGGAAACGGTGGCACAACGCGCAGGTTTCGGGTCGGCGCGTCATTTGCGGCGCATCTGGGGAAAATACGAATCCACGCCGCCTTCGCAAAGCCGTTTGCGCTCGTCTACGGCCTGATCTTCAACGGATGGCAAACCTTGGCAATGACCTTCCAGTTACGTCGATTTTGATCTATGTCAGGGAGTTACGTGGAGCACTTCAGGGATGATATCGAAGCCCTGGCGGGTGACAGGCCTGTCAACGCAAAAGGCTGCTGTGAAACGGACAAGCGGTCACCACGTGCCAGCTGTCTTTACAATATATTGTCAGCCTGTATCGCTGGATTTATGGGGCTGCTGGCTACCAATTACCTCCTTCGGGTTCTACGGAGAGACGGTGCTTCCCATTTTCTGGATTCAATTTTCAATTGTCATATAAGGTAGTCAGAGTCACTTGACGGGCTCTCCAGGGAAGAAGGCCAGCGTGGACGCTTTCTGCGTTTTGTCACATCCGGCTTACGCCCATCGCAGTACTTCAGTAATTGACACCGTTGCAGAGGTTCAGGGGATGACCACGTGCTGAACAACTCCTTTACAGGCGGCCACGGGCTATCATGTCAAGCAGAAGATACGAAAGTTGATTTACGGAATGCGTATCATTCTACTAAGCTGACGACGATTGCTTGTGCTGTTTCAAAAAGGCAGCGGGCGTCGCAAATTTCATTGCCAGACAACATCCGGTTAGTGAGACGGTGTGTGCTTTCGGTTTAAGTCAGCCTGAACATCATCTGATCGCTATCCCGGCGTCAGGGTTGGTACAGGCGGACATGCTCACTCCACCGCCGCGAGTACGCACCCGATGCAATATCAAAAGTTCTCTGAAACGCAGATCGAGACGCTGGTCGACGCGATCAACACCGATGGCTTCGCCGTTCTACGTGGTTGGGCGAGCGACGTTGAGCTGGCTGAATTACAAGCGATGGTCAGCCAGGCGGTCAGTGCCGCAGGTAATCAATACGTTGCGTTAACCGGCAGCCAGGCCGTAGCCGGTTCGCTTTTGCACGAGTGGGGCAGCTCGCCCGACTTCCTCGATTTATGCCAACGTGTGGTGGCAAAAGAAACAGGACAGCGACCCAGCGAGCCAGGTCTGCATCAAGTATTGCGCTGCCTGATTGGCGAGCGCGGTCAGCGTGAGTCGTTGATCTTCCATTACGACTCATTTGTGCTGACGGCGATCATGCCTGTTTGTATGCCAGAACAGAGCGACCCAGGTGATCTGATCATGCTCCCCAATCACAGGCCCATTCGGCAAAATTATGCCCTGAACCTGTTGGACAAGCTGCTGATCGACAATCGATGGTCTCAGCGACGCCTGGCCCAGCGTCACGCCAGACATGCCGAGCAGTTTGTGCGGATACGGATGCGGCCAGGCGATATGTATCTGTTCTGGGGTTATCGCTCGCTGCACACTAATCTTCCTGCCGATCCTAGTGTCATTCGATCAACTGCCGTTTTTCACTACCAGAACGTGCATGGCCGCAGCTCCCTGGCAAGCCGAATCCGCCGGTCGCTGGCAGGATTGAAGCCCAAGCAGGCCGCCCGGATCGAAGAGCCACAGGCACAGCGGGAATCCCTTGCTGAAAGACCCTGATGTCAAGCTGCCGCGCCCCTCGGATACCTGGTATCAGGACGCCGAGGGTCCGGGTGTGCGGAATGATTGATTTACGCTAGCCCAAGCATCCTTTCCATGATGATCGTGTTCTCAGCTCCATGAAATTCATCTCGAATTTTGTTGAAGCCAAGTGAAGAGTAAAAACCTTCTGCGGTAATTGAAGAGGGGACACGCAATCGTTCTATTCCATTGCTGGCGGCTACTGCCAGCAGCAGCGTCATCAGTTGTCGTCCTATGCCTGTCCCTTGATGGAGTGGGTCGACGAACACACTCCGAACAATGTCCCGATCCAGGCTGGCTGTTGCAACCACCTGACCGCGGACTGTCGCCACATAAACCTGACGTTGAATCAACAAATCGAGGATCGCCTTCGGGGAAAAGCTGTGTTCAACCCGGGCGATGATTTCAGGTGAGTAGTCGTGGGCGTTGGACTGGCGTAAGGCGCTGACAATGACCGTGCTTATGGCCGAGGTGTCCTCGCGAGTTGCGATTCGAATCAGGCAATCCATCTGGGCAATTCCTTGCGAATGGTCGTGCGATCCTAAAGAAATCCGGGTGAACAGGCTATGAGCGCAAGGTTTGGGTCAGGTGGCCAAAGATGTCGAGTTCATCGGGTAAGCGCTGGCTGATCCATTGATCGTTACAACAATACCACCCCTAATAGATTGATTGGCGGGCCAGACATACCTTCACTATCGATAGCAAACAGGGAAGGGCTGGAGCAGCCGCCTTGCTGAAGGTACGCCTTGAGGTTCCGCAATAGCATGCATATTTCACATTTAGATTTTTTTAATTATGCGCTTGATGAATCTTGGGTTGGATAATATGATGACTAAAATCTAATGAGTCAGATTGCTTGTGTTAACCGCCATCCCACGAAACCAGGCGGGAAAACTGGCCTTCCGGCAAGGGTGAATGCACCACGCCATATGAAGGTGACAGGTCTCCTGACCACACCGCTCTGGTCGTCACTACTCCCACCATCTCAAGCAAGGACACGGCAATGCTGGCATCGCTACTCGCAGGGTCATTGATGCGGCGCAGGATTCATTACAGTTGGATCGTCGCATCCGTGACCTTTTTGACGATGTTGGTAATGGCCGGAGCGGTAGGCGCGCCGGGCGTGTTCATCGTTCCTTTACAGAACGAGTTCGGCTGGCAAACGGCCGATATTTCTTCGGCCCTGGCGATTCGTTTTGCCTTGTTCGGGTTGATGGGGCCGTTCGCCGGCGCCTTCATGAACCACTTTGGCATGCGCAAAGTCATGGTGACTGCCATTGTCGTGGTGATGATCGGATTTGGAGGCTCATTGTTGTTCATGACCGAGTTCTGGCAACTGGTCTTGTGCTGGGGCGTCCTGGTCGGCGCTGGCACCGGCCTGACCGCAATGGTGTTGGGTGCGACAGTCGCAACTCGCTGGTTCTCGTCCCGACGCGGTCTGATCATCGGCTTGTTAGCCGCGAGTTCTGCTACCGGCCAGCTGGTGTTCCTGCCGCTGCTGGCGCGCCTCACCGAAAACTTCGGTTGGCGCACGGCACTCGCTTTTATCTGCGTGATGCTGGCAGTGGCTGTTGTCGCGGTACTTGCGTTGATGCGTGATCACCCCGCAGACCTTGGCCTGCCGCTGTACGGCGAAACCGAACCGCAAGCGATTAGCGCAAAAACCGGAACGCTGCGGCAGATGTTGCTGATGCCCCTGACTGTACTGCGCGATGTTTCCGGGTCGATGACCTTCTGGATTCTCTTCGCAACATTTTTCATCTGCGGCGCAAGCACGTCGGGTTTGATTCAGACGCACTTTGTCACCATGTGTGGCGACTTCGGTCTGCTTGCCACCAGCGCGGCGGGGCTGCTGGCAGTGATGGGGATTTTCGACTTCATCGGCACGGTTGGTTCTGGATGGCTGTCGGATCGCTACGACAATCGCTGGCTGTTGTTCATGTATTACGGGCTGCGTGGCGTCGCACTGATCATCCTGCCGTTCACCGATTTTGCCGTTTTCGGACTGTCGATTTTCGCCATCCTCTATGGGCTGGACTGGATTGCCACGGTGCCGCCAACGATCAAGCTGACCGCTGCCACCTTTGGCGTACAGCGCGCCAATATCGTGTTCGGCTGGATCTTCGCTGCCCATCAATTGGGTGCGGCTTTCGCAGCCTACGGTGCCGGGATGATCCGCACCGTGCTGGCAACCTACACACCGTCGTTTTTCATCGCCGGCATGCTGTGTTTTATTGCGGCGCTGGTAGCGCTGGCGATAGCGCGGCCTGCGCCGATTACTGGCAATGCGCGCTGACAGCGCCGCTAATTCACGAACCTGCCATGGGGTTGGTAGACTGGCGGCCTGCAAAATTCCCGCTAGCCCTCAAGCAAGAGATCCCCATGGCAAACCAAGACCTTACTTTTGTCGCCGACGCCGATCCGGACTCCATTTCCTCAGACGTGGCCGGTATCGGCGGCCTGCTGGTCTCCACTCAGATTCCGACCCGCGCCGACGGCAGTCTGGAGCTGGGCGGCATCGTCGAGCAGAGCGAGTGCACGCTGCAGGCGTTGAAGGTTGCATTGGAAGGCGCCGGCAGCTCCATGGACCGGGTCCTGCATTTGACTATCTACCTCACCGACATGGCCGACCGTCCTGCCTTCAATGAGGTTTATCAGCGTTTCTTCAGTAAGCCCTGGCCGGTTCGCGCCGCTGTTGGCGTTGCTGCCCTGGCGGTTGAAGGGATGCGTGTGGAAGTGACCGCGATGGCTGCCAAGGGCTGAGTCGCCAGTCAGATAGCTGCGACCCAGACGCGAAGGGCGCAGCTTAGCCGATCAACACAAAGCGGCTGTCAAAGGCAATGTTGCGTATTTCGATGAGCGCCTGATATTCAGGGCTGTGGTACCAGGTCAGCGCTGCCTCGCGGTCGGTAAACTCGATGACCAAGCCCCGTTCGAGCGCGCCCGCGCCGTGCAGGACAGTCACCGGTCCCCGTGCGACAAATTTGCCGCCGAAGCCTTCTACAATCGGCCCTGCCGCCTGGGCGTATCGGTTTTTCGCAGCGTCATCTTTATCGGTGATTTCAACGATTACATAGGCGCTCATAGTGACTCCGATGTTATTGATGGGATTGCGCCGATTCTACTCACCTATTTTCAGCAGCGCCCAGCTGCGGCAAGTCAAATCCGGGCCAGCGCCTGAGCCAGATCCGCGCGCAGATCATCGATATCCTCGACGCCCACTGACAACCGCACCAGCCCATCGCCGATGCCGAGCTGTGCGCGGGTTTCTGCCGGAATGCTCGCGTGGGTCATGATCGCAGGATGCTCGATCAGGCTCTCCACGCCACCCAGGCTTTCGGCCAGGGCGAAGATCCGAACATTTTCCAGAAAGCGCGTCGCGCCAGCCAGATCGGTGTTCAAGTCGACAGAAATCATGCCGCCGAATCCGCGCATCTGCTGCCGCGCCAACTCGTGTTGAGGATGCGAAGCCAGGCCCGGATAATAGACATGCGCGACCTGCGGCTGTTGCTCCAACCATTGCGCCAGCGTCAGCGCGTTGCTGCAATGGCGTTCCATGCGCAGGGCCAGGGTCTTCACGCCGCGCAGGGTCAGAAAGGCGTCGAACGGCCCGGCGATGGCGCCCACCGAGTTTTGTAGAAAGCCCAGGCGCTCGGCCAATTCTGCGTTCTGGCCCACCACTGCGATGCCTCCGATCACGTCCGAGTGACCGTTGAGGTATTTGGTAGTCGAATGCACCACGATATCGAAGCCCAGCTCCAGCGGGCGCTGAATCCACGGGCTGGCAAAGGTGTTGTCGGCGACGCAGATAATGCCGCGTCCGCGACAGATGCGCGCCACGGCGGCGAGGTCGGTAAGACTCAACAGTGGGTTGCTCGGCGTCTCGACCCAGACCATCCGCGTGTCGTCCTGCAGCGCCGCTTCGAATGCGGCCAGATCGGTTAGATCGACATAACTGAAGCGATGCCCGGCGCTGCGTTGGCGCACTTTGTCAAACAGTCGGAAAGTGCCGCCGTACAGGTCATTGCCGGAAACGATGTGCGCGCCGGCGTCGAGCAATTCGAGCACGGTGGAAATCGCCGCCAGCCCGGACGCGAAGGCGTAGGCCTGGGTTCCGCTTTCCAGGTCCGCCACGCAGCGCTCCAGTGCCCAGCGCGTCGGGTTGTGTGAACGGCCGTAATCAAGTCCCTTGTGCACGCCGGGACTTTGTTGCAGGTAGGTCGAATTGGCGTAAATGGGTGGCATCAATGCCCCGGTGGAAGGGTCCGGCGCCTGGCCTGCATGGATCACTCTGGTGGCGAAGGCCTGTGGCGGAGTGGTTTCATCGTGTTGATTCATAGTGATCTCCGTAAATGATTGAGCAGATCGACGCGGGTAATCAAACCGTGAAAGCACACCGCGTCAGCAATAATCGCTATCAGCCCTCGATCAAGCTTGCTTTGCAACTCAACCAGACTGGCGTCCGGGGGCAGAACTTCCAATTTGTCGGTCATGGCGCTGGCCACAGTCATATGCAGATGCGATGGGTCTTCATGGACGCCGACCAAAATGTCGGATTCGTCGATAACGCCCACCAGACGCTGGCCATCCACCAGCACCGGAAGCTGCGACACATCGGCCAGACGCATGCGCTGGAAGGCGGTCAGCAGCGTGTCATCCGGGCCGACGCTGATCACTCTGCCGTCCTCGAAACGCCGAGCGATCAGGTCGCGCAGGTCGCCGTAACGCTTGCGCTGCAGCAAGCCCTGATCGGTCATCCATTGATCGTTGTACACCTTCGACAGGTAGCGGGTGCCCGTGTCGCAGACGAAGCTTACGACGCGTTTGGGCTCGGTTTGCTCGCGACAGTAGCGCAGCGCCGCCGCCAGCAACGTGCCGGTCGAAGAGCCGCCGAGAATGCCTTCGGCGCGCAACAGTTGCCGGGCATGATCGAAGCTTTCCTCGTCGCTGATGGAATAGGCCTGGCGCACGCTGGAAAGGTCGGCGATAGACGGGATGAAGTCTTCGCCGATGCCTTCCACGGCCCAGGAACCGGGCGTCGGAAGCGGCAGGCCGCGACTGTAATCCGCCATGACCGAGCCAACCGGATCGGCCAGCACCATGACCAGATCCGGCTGCACCCGGCGGAAAAAACGCGTCAGCCCGGTCAGCGTCCCAGCCGAACCGACACCGACGACGATTGCATCCAGATCATGCTCAGTCTGCGCCCAGATCTCTGGCGCGGTGCTGCACTCATGAGCCAGCGGGTTGGCCGGATTGTTGAATTGATCGGCGAAGAACGCATCGGGAATCTCCTGCGCGAGCCGCGCGGCGACGTCCTGATAATATTCGGGATGGCCCTTGCCGACGTCGGAGCGGGTGATATGCACCTCGGCGCCCATCGCCTTGAGGTGGAGGACTTTCTCGGTGGACATTTTGTCCGGCACCACCAACACGACGCGGTAGCCTTTGGCGCGACCGACCAGGGCAAGCCCCAGGCCGGTGTTGCCAGCCGTCGCCTCGATGATGGTGCCGCCGGGGCGCAGGCGACCATCGCGCTCGGCCGCATCGATCATCGCCAGACCGATGCGGTCCTTGATCGAACCGCCGGGATTCTGCGATTCGAGTTTGAGGAACAGCGTACACAGGCCGGTATCGAAGCGGGTGACGCGCACCAGCGGGGTATTGCCGATCAATCCGAGCACGGCAGGGCGGGAGTCATTAGGCATGTCTTCATCTCGCTGCGGGAATCTGCATTGAGATCAGGGTAGCTTGCCGTCCGCACACCTGCCGTCCAAATCGCCTGTCAGGTCATGCAGCAGCGGATTCCGGAAGTTTGGCGATGACTTTGATTTCAAACTGGAAGCCATACAGCCAGGTCACACCAACCCCCGTCAGAGTCGGGTGTGGCGCGTTACCCCAGAACTCTGGAATCACCTTCCAGATGGTTTCAAACTTCGACTCTGGATCGACAATGAACACTGTCACGTCGATGACATCGTCAAAGGTGCAACCGGCAGCGCCGAGAATGGCATTGAGATTGTTGAAGGCGCGACGCACCTGGCTTTCGAGATCTGCCTCGGGCGAGCCGTCTTCGTTACTGCCGACCTGTCCGGATACGAACAGGAAACCGTTGGATTTGATCGCCGGCGAATAACGATTGCGCTCATAAAGCGCCTGGCGGTCGGGTGGAAAAACCACGTCACGGATTGTCATATCTAACTCCTTCATGAGGTTAAGGAACGAGTCGAAGGCGACCCGCTCAGCGATGAAGGGACTTTAGGGACTTGTTCCGGCCCGATAAACAGGCAACTCTAGCCAGCACTGTTTGCAAATTCGAAACAATCAAGGCAGTAATCCAGCCCGCAGAGGATAGTAATGGACCGGTTCGACGCGATGCAGGCCTTCGTCAGAGTGGTGGAGGCGGGCAGCTTCACCAAGGCGGCCGAGACGCTGCATATGAGCAAGACCAGCGTGACGCAACTGGTCCAGCAGTTGGAGGCACGGTTGCAGGTCAAATTGCTCAATCGCACCACGCGCAAAGTCAACGTAACGGCCGATGGCTCGGTGTTTTACGAGCGAGCGGTCAGGCTTCTCGCCGATCTGGACGACGCCGAAACCAGCCTGTCCGCCGCGTCGACATCGCCAAGGGGACGACTGCGCGTGGATGTGCCCAGCCCGCTGGCGAGCATGATTCTGGTGCCGGCGTTGCCCGCCTTTCATGCGCGCTATCCAGATATCCAGATCGACATGGGTGTGAGCGACCGGATCGTTGATATCGTCGGAGAGAATGTCGATTGCGTGGTGCGTGGCGGCGAGCTGACCGACCAGTCTTTGATGGCCCGTCGGGTTGGCACTCTCCAGCTGGGCGTTTATGCGGCACCGAGCTATCTGGAGCGAGTCGGCACGCCAGTACATCCGCGAGAGCTGGAAGATTCGCAGCATCGCATCGTCGGCTTTCTGTGGGCGCGCACCGGTAAGGCGCTGCCCTATGCCATGCGCTTGAACGATGAAAGCGTGCATATCCAGGGCCGCTACGTTCTGGCGGTCGACGATGGCAATGCTTATCTCGCCGCTGGCCTGGCGGGCCTCGGGGTGCTTTGGTTGCCTGACTACATGGCCCAGGCCAGTGTCGCGCGTGGCGAATTGGTGCCGCTGTTTGCAGACTGGCGTCTGGACTCCATGCCGATGTACGTGGCATTTCCCCCGAACCGGCATATCAGCGTGAAGCTGCGCGTGTTCATCGATTGGGTTGTCGAGTTGATGGCACAACATGCGCCGGTCAGCGCGGTACCGCCGTTATAGACGCCTTTTCGCCCACTCAATCAATCTCGGTACTCCGGGCAAGCGCCTCCTGCTGCTCCAGCTGGTGCAGTCGCTCAGTCAACGTCGTGTGGACCCGGTCATAGGCATCACTGCCAAGCAACAAACGTTTTGGTGCAGGCTGGGCGTTGGCAGCTTCGATCATGGCGTTGGCCATTTTCAGCGGGTCGCCGTTGAGGGGGAATGCGCCACTGGTGATCGCGCGGCGCACTTCACCTGCGGGAGTTTGCTCGTAAACGTCCATCACCGGCGGGCTGACCAGCGCTGCGCCGAAATTGGTACGGGTCGGGCCCGGTTCCACCAGGGTGAATTCGATACCGAACGGCGCAACCTCTTGAGCCACGGATTCAACAAAGCCTTCGATGGCCCATTTGCTCGCGTGATAGATACTGAAGTTGGGGTAAGCGAGTTGGCCGCCCTCGGACGACACTTGTAAAATCCGGCCGCCACCTTGCTCTCGCAGATACGGCAGACAAGCGCGGATGACCTGCATCGAACCGATCAGATTGGTCTGCAATTGCTGGTTGATCTGCTCATCGCTGACTTCCTCGGCGGCACCAAACAGCGCGTAACCCGCATTGCTCACCACCACATCGATGCGCCCCAATTTGCTGAACGCTTGTCGCATGACGTCGCGAACGGCGACTGGATCGTTTACATCCAGCGCCGCCAGCCACAGCTGTTCGCCGTAACGTGCTTTCAGGTCACTCAGCGCCTCTGTTTTGCGCAAAGTGGCCGCCACCCGTTCACCGCGTTGCAGCAGCTGTTCGACCAGCGCCCGGCCTATTCCTGAAGAACTTCCGGTAACTAACCATGTTTTATTCATCGCTGTAACCTCCTCGTGATTGAGCATGGTGCCCATCGGCAAGACCACCCTAGTGCGTGATGACTGCTGTTACTATCCGGTCAATACCGTATGCACTGGTGAAATAAGCCCATGAATCAGTTGCCGCTGTCCCTTGCCGAGCTGAGCGCATTGACGCTGATCGTTGCCCATCGCAGCTTTCGCAAGGCCGCCGATGAACTTGGGCTTTCGGCTTCTACCCTGAGTCACATGATGCGCACGCTGGAAGCCAACCTCGGCGTGCGTCTGCTCAATCGCACCACGCGCAGTGTCGCGCCTACTGCTGCGGGCGAACGGCTGGTTACAAGGCTCGCGCCAATGCTCCGCGAGTTCGAGTTGGCGGTGGAAGAGGTCAATCAGTTCCGCGATCTTCCCGGCGGCACGTTGCGGATCAGTGCCAGCGAGCCTGCGGCGCGCTTTCTGCTGGAATCGATACTTCCGGCGTTCCTGTCACGCTTTCCGCAAATGGCGGTCGATCTGGTCACTGATGGCAGACTGGTCGATATCGTTGCTGACGGTTTCGACGCCGGCATTCGTTTGGGGGAATCGGTGCCGCAGGACATGATCGCCGTGAGCCTGGGGGCGGATACACGCTTTCTCGCCTTGGCCTCGCCGACCTATCTGCAGGAGCATCCCGCGCCGCTTACTCCTGACGATCTTCGTCGTCATCAATGTATTTGCATTCGCCTGCCGAGCGGCAAGCCCTACCGCTGGGAGTTTGAAAAGCACGGCCAATCCTTGACGCTGGATGTCTCTGGAACTCTAACGCTGGATAACGCCGAGATCATGGCCGACGCGGCGGCCCGCGGGTTAGGCATTGCTTATGTGCCGGAGCAGACCGCCGCTTGGTATCTGGCGAAAAAACAACTGGTGAAGGTGTTGGAGGATTGGTGTCCAGAGATCCCCGGATTGTTTTTGTATTATCCGGGCCATCGCCATGTGCCGAGGGGCTTGAGAGCGTTCATCGAGGTCATTCGTGATGTTGGTCAGGGAATGTCGTTAGAAACTGCGGGTCAGGCCGAATGATTGGATGATAAAGTTGAGCGGTTCAAGTTCAACAAGCTTATCTGTGTTGTCGTCACCCAAACCATCGTCGATGGCGCCGAAAACCGTCACCCACAGGGACGTCCATGAGTCACGCTGACACCCATACTCTTCAAACGGAAAACGAACGGCTCAAGACCGATCTGTCCGTCGCGCGAAGACAATACCGACAGCTGCTGGATTCCATCGAAACCGGCTTTTGCATCATCGAAATGAAATTTGATGACGATGGGCGTCCGTGCGATTACCGGTTCATCGAGACCAATCGCGTTTTCGAACAGCATTCCGGCCTGGCCGATGCCAAAGGCAGATGGGTTCGGGACATGGTGCCCGATCAAGACCAGCACTGGTTCGACGTCTACGGAAAAGTGGCAGACACCGGTGAACCAAAACGCTTTGAACATTATGGAGAGGCGCTGCGTCGATGGTTTGAAGTTCATGCCACGGCCATAAACACGGAGCAGAAGATCGTTGCAGTGCTGTTCACGGATATCACTGCGCGCCGGAATGCGGAATTGGCGCTGCGACAAAGCGAAGAGTACTGGCGCGGCATTTTTGAACGGCTCGACGACGGGTTCGTTCTCGGTGAGCTCATTCGTGAGGCAGACGGGACGGTCAGCGACTGGCGATACCTGGACGTCAATCCGGCCTGGGCTGAGCTGGTCGGTGTGACCAACGCACAAGTGCAGGGTCGAACAGTCCGGGAGTTGTTTCCAGACATCGAAAATTTCTGGATCGACGAGGTTGCAGCAGCGGTCAATCAGCAAAAAACTTCAGCGTTCAATCATCAGGTTGCGGGCATAAGGCGCTGGTTCGAAGGCCGTGTGCATCCGCTGGAGGACGATAGATTCACGATCATTTTTCAGGAAGTGACCGAGGCTCATCGTGCGCTGGTCAGGCGCCAGGCACTGCTCGAACTGAGTGACGTTTTACGTGACATGCAAGAACCCGAAGACATGGCGTACAGCGTCTCTGCAACCTTGGGCAGCGTCCTCGAATGTGATGCTGCCTGTTATCTGTCGGTGAACCCTGACGGGCAGCTTGTACTGGACAGTCGGTGCTGGCCAGACGCTGCAGAAACCGCGCTGGATGGACTCTGTAGCGGGAATGAATCGGACTGGTTTTCCAGTCAATTGGCACTGGGCAAGCTACTGTCGATAGCTGATGTCGCGAACGATCCCCGTTGCTGCGATGCGCAGGGCGTGTTGCGGGCTGGCATAGGGTCGCTGCTCAGCGTGCCATTGGTGGAAAACGGCAAAACGGTGGCCGCTCTGTGTGCTATCCGTAATGAACCGTATGCCTGGACGGCAGCGGAGATGCGGTTTACCGCAGATGCAGCGGGGCGCACGCGCAGTGCTATCGCCAGGCGCAGGGCTGAAAACGATCTGCGGCAGATCAACGCCTCTCTGGAGCAGCTTGTCCAGGACCGAACCCAAGAGTTGATGCGTTCTGAAGAGCAGCTCCGGCAATCCCAGAAAATGGAGGCGGTAGGGCAGTTGACCGGCGGCATCGCCCACGACTTCAACAACCTGCTGACCGGGATTTCCGGCAGCCTAGAGATGATGCAGACCCGGATAGGGCAAGGGCGCATCAATGAACTCGAAAAATATGTGAACTCGGCGCACGGATCGTCCCAGCGGGCGGCCGCCTTGACTCACAGGCTTCTGGCGTTTTCGCGGCGACAGACACTTGATCCCAAGCCGACTGATATCAATCGTCTGGTCGCCGGCATGCAGGATCTGATCGCTCGCACCGTAGGCCCGGCGGTTGAGACCCGCATGCTGCTCGACGAGGCATTGTGGACCAGTAACGTCGACGGCAATCAGCTGGAAAATGCCTTGTTGAATCTCTGTATCAATGCCCGTGATGCGATGCCCGCAGGCGGCAAGCTGGTGGTCGAAACCGCCAATTGTGCCCTGGACGTCCGTGCTGCCGATGCCTTTGATCTCTCCCCTGGAAACTACGTGTCATTGAGCGTTATCGATACAGGCGTCGGCATGAGCCCGGCCGTGGTGGCCAAGGCATTCGAGCCATTTTTTACCACCAAGCCGCTGGGTATGGGCACCGGCTTGGGCCTGTCGATGATCTATGGCTTCATCAGGCAATCCGGCGGGCAGGCGAAAATCTATTCGGAAGTCGGGAAAGGCTCTACCGTGCGACTGTACCTGCCGCAGGAAACGACCCGACACGTCGAGCAGGTCCCTTTGCAACCCCTGGAAATGCCCCGGGCGTCAGAGGGGCAAACTGTATTGGTGGTCGATGACGAACCCACAGTGCGTCATTTGGTGGCAGAAATTCTGGAAGAGTTGGGCTACACCGCTTTGGAAGCCGCCGATGGCGCATCGGGGCTGCGAATTCTCGAGTCCAATGCCCGGGTTGATCTGTTGGTCACCGACGTCGGTTTGCCAGGTGGCATGAACGGTCGCCAGATGGCTGATTATTCCCGCTCAAGTCGTCCGGATCTGAAGATATTGTTCATCACCGGCTACGCAGAAAACGCCGTCATCGGCAACGGCGATCTCGATCCCAACATGCACGTCATGACCAAGCCCTTTTCGGTCGAAGGCCTGGCCGTGCGGATCAAGAGTCTGATCGAGAGCTGACGGCGCCTTTGGTTTCCCCCAGAATTCTCGCGGCATCCCGGGCCGGGCGAAGACCAAATATCCGCGCATAATCACGGCCGAACTGGGTGGCGCTTTCGTAGCCGACTTCGAAGGCTGCGCTAGTGACGCTTCTGGCGCTGGCGACCAGAACATCGCAGGGACGACGATCAGCGATTTTAGCAGCGCGGCGGTCCGCTACACGGAATATCGCTGTAGGAGCGAACTTGTTCGCGAAGAGGCGGTACATCCGGTAGAGATCCAGCGCCTGAAACACTGCTTCGCGAATAAATTCGCTCCTACAGAGGGGGCACAGGATTGCGGTAGGAACGCCTGCGCCTGCGGTCGCAGGCGGTCTGCTTTGGTAAAGTCCAAGGCATGACTTCCACGCCCAGCCTCGATCAAATGAGCCCTGATCAAGGTAGCTTTGCTCGATGACCTGCCTGATACGGATATCGCGGCTATCGAGGCTGAGTTGAGGCGGTCAGTTGCTTCCGCATAACTGGATAGCTACTTGGCTCGCGCAAGGTGATTCAGGCAGACGGTCGCTTTCAGGCTGCGAACCTAATATAGCAATATCGGTCGGGCACGTTACGCTTGCTGACTTCATTCTGGTTTCCTCAACGAGGGACGGCCATGACCACAAGGCTTAAGCATTACCAATCCCGCATACAAATGGTGCTTGATCACATAGACGTGAATCTTGATGGCTGCCTTGATCTGGAAACGTTGAGCAGTATCGCAGCCTTTTCTAAATTCCATTTTCACAGGCAGTTCCTGGCTATCGTCAGGTTACCCTTGAATCGCTATGTCCAGCTCGCTCGCATGAAGCGCGCCTCCTACAAACTGGCGTTTAGGCGAAACGAAACGGTTACAGAGATAGCCATGGATGCTGGTTATGGAGCACCAGATGCCTTTGCGCGCGCTTTTCGGCAGAGGCTAGGACAAAGGCCCTCAGTTTTTCGGAAAGCTCCTGACTGGGAGCGATGGTTGACTACGTTCGAGCCACTCCACGCCGCGAGGAACAAGTGCATGCTGACAACTTATCAGTCCAGTGATGTGACTATCCGAAGCGTACCCTCGACACGGGTGGCAATTATGCAGCACCAAGGTAGCCCTTCAAATGTAGGTGCGAGAGTTCAACGTTTCATAGCTTGGCGGCAAAGCACCGGTCTGATTCCTCCGGTCAGCAAGACTTTCAATGTGTTTTATTCTGACCCCCGTACAACGCCGCCGGACGAGTTTCGTCTCGACTTGTGCGCTGGCACTGACCAACCAATTGAGCTAACCGATGTCCCGATAATAGCCGGCAACATTCCGGCTGGTCGTTGCGCTGTCCTAAAGGTCGTGGGAAGTTCGGATAACCTTGAGCAAGCCGCTTTGTACCTTTACAGCGAATGGTTCCCAGCCAGCGGCGAGGAGCTTCGGGATTTTCCGCTTTATTGTCAGCGCATAAAATTCTTTCCAGACGTCCCTGAGAGCGAAGCAATTACAGAGCTTTTCCTGCCTTTAACGTAAAGGATGTTTTCACGCGCCTGCTTACGCAGCGGGCGAGTGAAATTGATCAGTGGAAGCTGCAACTGCGCTTGACCAGCATTACCGACAGCTGCCGGGACTCCACGACCTCCCACTCAGACACGATCGAAAGTTTTGATGCCGGGCAGGACAAGCTCGACCTCACGACGCCGGGTTACACAAGCCTTGGCGACGGCCACGGCAGCAGCCTGAAGCCCTTATATAACGCAGCCCAGGACGCGACGTATCTCAAGAGTTTCGAATTATCGCACCGCTACCGAAGATCATTCCGACGTAATCACCGATTATGAGTCCGGCGATATTCTTTATGCGCTGGATTTAGGCTTCACCAAGTTGGGCGATGGCACCAACGGCACGCTCAAGCGTGACTATGACTCAGGCAAAAACCAGACCTATCTCCATTCATTGGAAGCAAATAACCAGGGCCAATTCTTCCAGGTGACCTTGGCCGGCGAGCACAAAGCCGTGTCGATCGCCCTGGATGAGTTGTATGTGGATGAGCAGCCGATCCAGAGTGTCGGGGTAAATCCCACCGATCCTGCGCCTGTTTAACAATCGCCGCGATCAGTTCTTCAACCTTCCAGCCACTGCGAATGAAGTTTGGGGAACTGTTCCTGGAGCCAATCCAGAAACACTTCCACTTGCGGCGCCAGATGCTTGCGGCTGGGGTAAAGCACTGTGATCGGCCGAGGGAGTGGGCGGTAAGGTTTGAGGATCTCCACCAGCGCGCCGCTGGCCAGGTATTGGTCCACGGCAATGCCGGGAGCCTGAAGAATGCCAAAGCCGGCAACGCCGCATTGCACGTAGGCATTGGATTCGGTGACGGCAATACCTGCGTGGCTCAGGTAGGTTCTGTCCTGGCCATTGACCGAGAAATGCCAGGGCAAGGTTCGGTTGTTCTGGCCGGACAGGAAGCTGACCCCCTGATGATTATCCAGATCCTCCAGAGTGGTGGGCTCGCTGTGTTCACGCAGATACTTGGGCGCGGCGCAGGTCACCATGGTTGCCAGGCCGATGGGGCGCGCTATCAAGGTTGAGTCCGGCAGCACCCCGATGCGCAGGGCGCAATCGATGCCTTCACCCACCAGATCCACCGTTCGATCAGTCACGCCGAGCACCAGGTCGATCTCGGGGAACAGCCTGCTGAACGCGCGCAGACTGTCCATCAGTTCGACTTGGGCAAAGGCCGTTGGAATGTCGATGCGCAGTCGCCCGCCAAGGGTCGAGCCGGAGCGGTCGAACATTGAGGTGACGTCGGAGATAGTGCCGAGGATTTCTTTAACACGGTCGTAAAAGCGCTCTCCCTCCGTGGTCAGCTTTACCTGGCGCGTGGTGCGCTGAAACAGGCGAACCCCCAGCGATGTCTCCAGCTCCTGAATGGAACGAGTCACTTGCGGGCGGCCAATCTGCAACGACTCAGCTGCCTTGGTGAAACTCCCCAGTTCGGCCAGCCTGGCAAACAATCGCATCGATTGCAGCAACTCCATTTTTCTTCCCCGTAGCCTCTCAGTTGCGCTCGATCCTACATCAATCGCATCGATTGTTGCCGCTGAAAACAACAATCATGTTAATTCCTGCGCATTTATTGCCTCGCGGCGAGGGGCAACAATGGCTTCAGAACACGGCAGATCGCCCTGACAGACCTGGAGACGCGCAATGAAAGCCTGGCTACTGAAAGATTTTGGACTCGATAACCTGCAGATGGGCGAGGTGCCGACCCCGCAACCCAAGGCTGGGGAGTTGCTGGTGAAGGTGGGCGCGGTGTCTCTCAACTTTCGCGACAAGGCTATCGTCGATGGTATCTACGAACCACACAGGGTGCCCAAGCCGCTGATCCCGGTCAGCGATGCCGCAGGCACCGTGGTTGCCGTTGGCGACGGCGTGACGCGCTTCAGGATCGGCGATCGGGTCAATTCCCATCTGTATTCGCGCTGGCTGGACGGTGAACCGGGCCCGCATGAGCCGGACTATTGTTTCGGTTCGCCGCTGCCGGGTGGATTGGCTGAGTTCATGATCATCCATGAGGACAGCGCTGTCGCCGCGCCGCAGAACATGTCTGACGAAGAAGCAGCAACCTTGCCTATCGCAGCACTCACGGCCTGGTATTCGCTGGTGGATTATGGGCAGATCCGGCCAGGCCAGACCGTGCTCGTCCAGGGCACTGGCGGGGTATCAGTTTTCGCCGTACAGATTGCAACTGCGCTTGGCGCTCGCGTCATCGCGACGTCCAGCAGCGATGCGAATCTGCAAACCGTGCAAGCGCTGGGTGCCGTCGCTGGAATCAATTACTGGACCACGCCGGACTGGGAGGCGCAAGTGCTCCGGCTGACCGATGGCAAAGGCGTCGATCTGCTGCTCGATATCGCGGGTGGCAGCGGTATCAACCAGTCGATTGCGGCAACCAAGGCCGCTGGCCGTATCGCCCAGATCGGCTTCCTGACCGGGCAGACCGTGCAGTTGAACCTGATGCCGCTGATCTTCCGCCAGACGACGATTCGTGGCATCGCGGTGGCGCCGCGCTCATCGTTCGACCGCATGAATGTGTTCCTCAATGAGCACAAAATTCGCCCGGTGATCGACAAGGTTTACCCATTCGAGCAGGCCCGCGAAGCTTATGAGCATCTGGCCAGAGGCGCCGTCGGCAAGGTCGTGATCAAAGTCGGCTGAAATCATTGATGCGAATACAGCTTCAACGCCTTGGCAAATCCCCGGGCTCTGAATATGGCACTGCCTTCGCCGAGATCACCGTCGCTGGCAACCAGGTATACCTCGTTGGTCTCGGGCTTGATTGCCAGGCTGGTCGAGCGCAGGAAGTGGCCTTTTTCGCGGCCGGGGATCAGGATCTGGCCGATAGGCAGGCCGTTCGGATTCAGCACCAGAACCCTGCCCTGGCTGTACATCGCCACGTAGAGATTGCCATCCTGGTCCACGCGCATCGAATCCGGGGAAGGGCCGTTGAAGCGATAGATCACTGCCTCGCCAAACGGGGCAATGGTCGTTGCGTCCTTCAGCTCGATGCGGTGCAGCAAGCCAGTGGCGAACTCCGTGACCCACAGGGTCTTGCCGTCGGGCGACAAGGCGATGCCGTTGGCAATCGCCAGTTTGGGCAGGATCGGCACGATGCTTTTGCCGTCTGCGGGTACGTAATACACGCCGCCGGTGGGTTCGGTGGACGTGCCTTTGAAATCCGTGAAGTAAAAACCGCCGGTGTTGTCGAACACCAGATCATCCACCAGATAGTTTTTGTTGCCGGCAATCATCACTTGCTGCGCCGAGCCATCGGGTTTGTAGGCGGTCAAGTTGCCGGTGTTCTTGAAGTTGCCCAGCCCCGCGACGTATAGGCGACCGTCCTTATGAATCGCCAGCCCCGCTGAACCCAAGGCATTTTTCGGCACCACGACACTGAGCTTGCCCTGGGTGTCGACCTTGAGCACCTGCCCGCCGAAGACTTCCACGAACAGCAGATTGCCTTCCCGGTCGAAAGACGGTCCTTCCAGCTGCAGGCCATTTTCCGAAACCTTCAGCCATTGCTGGGCGGTGACGGTGGGCAGGTCTTTTTCAGCGGCTGCAATCGCCTGTAGCTGTTGGCCCTCGGCAGGGTAGCTGAGCGTCGGAATCGACTCTGCGGCCTGTGCGTTGATCACGCCGGCACTGAGCAGGAAAAGCAGGGAAGCCAGGATTTTTTCATGCATTGAGAACACCTGATTATTGTTGTTTTTGATTGCGATGCGTCATGCACCCAGCAGGGCGACAAGCGCCGGAACGGTGAGCACCGCCGTGTAATAACCCATGAATTGCACGCCGATGTTGAAGCCCAGAAAGCGTGACAAAAATCCACCCAGCAGCCCCACAGTAACGATCACCAGCAGCCCGAGCAGGCCACCTTCCCAGATGCCGATCACCAGAATCAGGCCGACAAAAGTGGCGATGACGGCTTCGTGGCTGATCTTGCGCGACACATAAGAAGCGGCTCGATGTGCGTAATTCATGGTGAACGGATAGGCGATCAGGATGGCGACCACCACTGCCAGCATGCCGTAGCCGAGAAACTCCCAGGTGCTGAGCAGCGAGTGCAGGTTATTCACTTGCCCGGTCGCCGCATCCACGCTGAAACGCGGCGGCGCGTTGAACAGCGGCGCGGCCGGGCCCGCCGCGACAGGGCTGAGCGGCAGACCGAAGGCGATCAGCGGAATCAATGCTTCGGCGATGTAAGTCGCCTCGGTGACGCCGTTGCGCGCGGTGATTACGGTAGTGAGGCGATGGTAGACATGCTTGACCCGCGACCCGACCATTTCGCCCATGATCACGGTCATCGCCACCGGACTGAAGACAAAGGTGGCACTGGAGATGACGGCGGTAATGCCTGTCCACATGCTTTGCTTGCTGTCCAGAACCTTGAGCGGGTTAGGGAAGAAGCCTCCCCAACTTTTGACGTCCGGCGACAACGAGAACGTGCGGACCTCCTGGCGACGCATTTTTTCCCGTTCGGCGGGCGCGAGCATCGAGAACAGCGCAGCAATCAATGGGCCGATGGCGATGCCGAGGAAGTAGCTGACGCTGAGTTTGACGCCGTACTGCCCGGTCATGCTTTGCAGGCCAACGATGATCATGACGAACGGAATCAGGGTCAGCACCGCCGCCAGACGACCTTTTGAGAACCAGGCAATGGCGACTGCCGCTGCCAGGAACACCCACGGGGCGGCGCGCTTGATCATGTCGCCGAACGGCGCGAGCATCACCGCGAACAATACAGCCATGGGGACGGCGATCAACGCCGCGATCACGGCGCCGGAAATCATCTTGCGCAAGGCGATGTGCGGAACGCCGAGGTTGCGCAGGAAGTTAGCCTCGCGCATGAGCGGCGTGGCCATGGTGTCGCCGGGAATCCCCAGCAACGCGGTCGGTACGGCGTGGGTCATGTGCTTGGCGACGGCGCCGGCAAGAAAGAAGGTCAGGATGCCAGGGGCAGGAACGCCGAGCAGCACGACCAGCAAGGTCAGTGGCGCGAGGGTCGTGGTCTCGTCGCTGCCGGAAATAAGTCCAATCCCGGCAAAGATCACCGCACCGAGAATGCCCATGCCCAACGCGATGAGGAGCTGATCCAGCAAAGGCGCCATCATGACCGACCACCTTTGATGCTCACTGCGCTCTCCACATCCAACGCGGGCAGTTCCGGGCCATCGGCCGGGGCACGTTGTGCCCGCTCATAGTCCGCGAACAGCTCATACAGATCCATCTCGCGAAGCTCGGCAATGGTGGCCGACGGCAAGTCGGAGAGCTTGCCCAGATCGCCGAACTCGTTCTGCAGTTCGAGCAAAACCTGGGCGCGCCAGGCGGGGTCGGCCTGGTGTTCCATGACATGGCGCTTGGGTTTGAAGCACGCGGCACTGATGGCTCCACCCGCCAGGCAGCCGACGATGCCGATCAACATGGCATACGCGCGGGCCATTTGCGCAGAAGCGACCCAGCCGACCAGCAGGTGCTGGGCGATGAAAAACGCCCCCAGGCTGACGAATGCACCGATGGCGATGGCGTAGATCAGATGGCGACCGTCTACCGTGTCGCCCCAAACTTCATACAGTTCGGATTTCAAAGGATTCTCCCACTGCCCTTGCGGGCTTTTATTGTTATCAAGGTGAAGAGATGCAGCTTAATTCAGCGCGACCGTTCGACGTTTGGCGAGCAGGGCGCGGGATACCCGGGACGCGGTTTCGCGACCCAGCTCGGCGTTGATGAATTCGCCCGTCTCGATCAACGCCTCAAGGTCGACCCCGTGGCTCAAACCCAGGCCGTTCAGCAGGTAGATCACGTCTTCGGTGGCCACATTGCCGGTCGCTCCGGGCGAATAAGGGCAACCACCCAAACCCGCGACCGAGCTGTCGAACACCCGCACGCCGGCCTCCAGTGCCGCGTAGATATTGGCGATGGCCATCCCGTACGTGTCATGAAAGTGGCCTGCGAGCGCGCTCATGGGTACGGCTTCGCTACAGGCTTTCAGCATCGCTTTGGTTGCCGCAGGCGTGCCTGCGCCGATGGTGTCGCCCAGGCTGATTTCATAACAACCCATTTCGTAGAGCGAAGCGCTGACAGCCGCGACGGCCTCGGGTTTGACTTCACCTGTAAACGGACAGCCCATGACGCAGGAAACATAGCCGCGCACCCTGACACCCGCATCTTGCGCGCGGGCCATGACCTGTTGAAAACGTTGAAGGCTTTCGGCTATTGAGCAGTTGATGTTCTTTTGCGAGAAAGCTTCCGATGCGGCAGCAAATACCGCCACTTCACGACAGCCTGCGGCCAGCGCGGCTTCGAGTCCTTGCACATTCGGCACCAGCGCTGTCCAGGTCACGCCGGAACGCACCGGCAAGGCCTTGAACACCTCGTCCGAACCGGCCATTTGCGGCACCCAGCGGGGTGAAACAAAAGCACCTGCCTCAAGGGTTCGCAATCCCGCGTTTGCCAGGCGTTCCAGCAATTGCACGCGCAGCTGCGGCGCAAGTGTCAGTGGCTCGTTCTGCAAGCCATCACGGGCGCCAACTTCAACCAGCCGGACAGCCTGTTCGCCAACGGCGCTCATCACTGCGCCCGCTTTTGCTTGAGCAGCTCAGCCGCGTGGTCGGAGCGCACATCCCCCGCGTCGACCATCTGCTTGACCAGCCAGCTGACTTCATCGCCTTTGGCGCCGGCCGAAAGCGCGATGTTGCGCGCGTGCAGCGCCATGTGCCCGCGTTGTATGCCCTCGGTGGACAGTGCGCGCAATGCGCCCAGATTCTGCGCCAGGCCGACCGCGACGGCGATTTCGGCCAATTCTTGAGCGGTTTTCACCCCCAGAATGCGCAAGGACAGTTGCGCCAGCGGATGAGTCTTGGTGGCGCCGCCGACCAGTCCGACGGGCATGGGCATTTCCAGGGTTCCCACCAGATTGCCCTGACCATCTTTTTCCCAGGTGGTCAACGAGCCGTAATGCCCATTGCGACAGGCATACGCATGGGCCCCGGCTTCAACCGCGCGCCAGTCATTACCCGTGGCGACAATCAGCGGGTCGATGCCGTTCATGATGCCTTTGTTGTGGGTGGCCGCCCGATAGGGATCAATCACCGCGAAGTTGTACGCATCAAGAATGCCTTCGATGACATCCTCGCCCTTGAAGGTAGTGGTGGTCAGCAGTTCCGGGGCGATACGAATCTGGGCACGAGCCAGGCGCAGGTCGGCAAGGTTGGACAGAATCCGCAACCTGACTTTGCCGCCGGTGATTTCCTCCATCAACGGCGCTACCGCTTCAGCCATGGTGTTCACCGTGTTGGCGCCCATGGCATCGCGCACGTCGACGATCAGGTGCGCGACCAGCATCGGCCCACGGGGACTTTGGGCGAAGGTATGAACTTCGATATCACGGCAGCCGCCGCCCAGCTTGTTGAGCAGTTGATCCTTGCGGTTCGCCAGTTCGATGATTTCATCCTTGCGCCGCATCAGACTCAAACGGGCGTTGTACGGGTCGGACACTTCGACAATCTGTACCTGGGCACGCATCAAAGGCAGCGAGCTTGAAGTCTGAAAGCCCCCGGCTTCCCGGGCCAGCTTGGCCATGAACGAAGCCGCCGCAACCACCGAAGGCTCCTCGACCACCAACGGCACGATGACGTCGCGGCCATTAATCTGGAAGTTGCTCGCCACCGCATAAGGCAGTTCGAATTTGCCGATCACGTTTTCGATCATGCCGTCGGCAATTTCCAGCGGCAGCGCACCAGCGTCACGCAGGAGGGCGACGTCGTCGGCGGGCAGATCAAGAAGTTCGCGCAGGTGGTCCAGGCGTTCGGCGGGGGGCATGCCTCGGAACATGGGAAGGCGTGAGTCAATGCTCATGAGAGGGGTCCTGTATCGATTATTGTTTTTCAGTGGTTGCCACCCTAGACCGGTCTGTACCGGCAAAGAAGGTACAGTTTGGACAGACAGTACCTAAGCTGTACCCTCGGTGAATATTTATTCAGGACTGAACCATGGCGCGGTTGACGCTGGCCCAACAGTTGACGGCATCATTGGCGGAGCAGATCGCCAATGGCACCTATCGCGTCGGCGACCGTTTACCGTCGCTGCGCGAATGCATGCGGTTGCTGGGTCATTCGAAAAATACCGTGATCAACGCCTACGAATCCCTTGCTTCCCAAGGGCTGATCGAAGCGCGTCACGGGCAGGGGTTTTTCGTCAAACAAGGCGCCCCCAGCAGCACTGAGCCGGAAGAGCCGTTGCCATACGCACGGGCAATGGACACGATCTGGCTCATGCGCCAGCAGTTCGTTCGCGAGCCGGGCCATTCGCCGCTGGGCGAGGGGTTTCCGCCGGTTGAGTGGCTGATGGACCTGCGCCTGGACAAATTCACCCGACAGATCATGCGTACAGGCGTGACGACGCTGTTTCGCTATGGCAATCGCTTGGGCAATGCCGGGTTGCGGCAGCATCTGGTGCAGAAACTGGCGACCTATTCGATTTTGGCCAGCCCACGACAAATCGTCACCACCCACGGGGCCAATCATGCGCTGGACTTGATCATCCGCCGTTTCGTGATGGCCGGGGATTCGGTGCTTGTCGAAGATCCCGGCTACTACCCGCTGTTCGGCAAGCTGCAATTACAGGGCGCGCGGATGCTCGCGGTGCCGCGCCTGCCCGATGGGCCGGACATGGCTGTGCTGGAGCAGTATTTGCGCGTGTATAAGCCCAAGTTGTTCTTTATCCAGTCGGTAGGGCACAACCCGACGGGTTCCGACTTGTCACCGAGTAAAGCCCACCGACTGGTGCAGTTGGCTGAGGAGCATAATTTCATTCTGGTGGACGACGACGCGCTGGCAGATTTCAAGCCGGCTTCGGCGATCAAGGTCTCGGCGCTGGACCAGCTGAAACATTCGCTTTATGTCGGGAGTTTCTCGAAGTCGGTGTCGGCGGCGCTCAGGGTTGGCTTTATTGCAGGCAGCAAAGAAGTCATCGATGAATTGGGCGATCTGAAGATGTTGCTGCACACCAGCTCATCGGAGTTCTGCGAGCGTACCGTCGATGTGATTCTCACCGAGGGGCATTTCCTGCGGCATTTGATCCGCCTCCAGGAACGTCTGAAAACGGCAACCGCAGAGGGCTTGCAGGTGTTGGATGAGATCGGTGCCGAGGTGTTCTATCGCCCGGAACAGAGTCTGTATCTATGGGCCAGGTTTGCGCACATCGACGATGCCCGGGAGCTGACCCGAAAATTGCTGCCCAAGGGATTCATGATCGCGCCCGGTCATATATTTTCGCCGGAGCAGTCGCGGATCAATCCCTGGACGAGGCTCAACGTCGCGTACCTGAACGATCCGCTGCTTAAAGTGGTGTTGAAACCCTGAAAAAAAGGGCCGAAACGCTTGCGCGCACGGCCCGATACAGCTCAGGCGTTATCAGTCCAGACGGAACGCGATCACGCTGTCGCCCAAGGTGGTGCCCAGGGAACCATGACCGCCAGCGGCGATGACCACATATTGCTTGCCGTCACTGCCCATGTAGGTCGACGGGGTTGCCTGGCCGCCCGCTGGCAGTTCGGTTTGCCAGAGGATTTCGCCGGTGTTGATGTCGTAGGCGCGGATGAAGTTATCAGCCGTTGATCCGTGGAACACCACACCGCCCGCCGTGATCAGCGGACCGCCGTGAGCCACCATGCCCATCGGGAAGCCGATCGGGAAGCGGCCGGGCAAGAAACTGGTTTTCAGGTTCTTGGTGGTGCCGGTGCGGCGCATCCATTCAGTCTTGCCGGTATTCAAGTCCACCCCGACCATGCGGCCCCAAGGCGGCGCGATGCAGGGAATACCCAGCTCGGAAGCGAACTGCTGGATTTTGATTGCGTAATCGCCTTTGAAATTTTCATTCCAGTAAGGCGTACCCTCGGCCGTGAACAAACGTTTCTCTTCGGTTTCCGGAGTGCGCTTGATCAGCGTGTATTTGTAAGCCAGACGCACAGGTGCGCCGATCAGGATCTGCCGCTCAGGGTCCACAGCCACGGATCCCCAGTTGAACGCGCCGATATTGCCGGGGAAAACCAGCGTCCCGGACTCGGTGCTGGGCGTCCATGGGTTGCCGTCGTAACGCAGTTTCTTGAAGCTGGTACGGCAGGACATCTGATCGAACGGGGTCAGGCCCCACATGGATTTTTCAGAGAGCGGCTCGGGGATGAAATTCAGTTTCGAGACCGGCTGACTGGTTGCGAAATGCTCGCCGGCAACGCCGCCTTCAGCGGAAACCTTGACCTGATCCACAGGAATGATCGGCTCACCGGTCAAGCGGTTCAGGACGAAGATATTGCCGACTTTGGTCGGCAGCACCAGCGCAGGTTGCTTGTTGCCATCCTTGCCCAGATCGACCAACGACGGCTGCGAAGGATTATCACGGTCCCACAAATCGTTGTTCGAAGTCTGGAATTTCCACTTGAAAGCACCGGTCTTCAGGTCGAGGGCAACAATCGTATCGCGGAATTTTTCGGTGTTGCTGGCGGGGTCGCGACCAATGCCCAGTTCATCTGGTGACGCATTGCCGAACGGCACGAAGACCAGACCGTTCTGCATGTCGGCACTCAAGGTGCCCCATGCCACGGGGGTGTCCTGGGGATAATCCTGACCGGCAGCAATCGGCTGGGTATTTTCGGGGTTGGCCGGATCGAAGTTCCACACCAGCTTGCCGCTGATCACGTCGTAAGCCCTGATCACGCCGGACGGGTTGCCAGCGTTGTAGCCGTTGTCCATCACTGAACCGCCAACAATGATCAGATTGCCCGCAACCAGCGGCGCTGCGGTCTGCATCAGCGCGTGCGGGCGGATCTTGCTCATGTTGGCGCTCAGGTCGATAACGCCGTTATCACCGAAGTTGCTGCAGGCTTTGCCAGTGTCGGCGTCCAGCGCCACCAGCTTGGCGTCGGCGGTAGCGGTGATGATGCGTTTTGCGCACTGCGCCGGTTGAGTCGGCGAGGCACTATTGACCTGCGTATCAGCAGCAACGGAGTAATAACTCACGCCGCGACAGGTTTGATGTTGTTGCAGGTATGAACGGCTTTTTTCCGGCGTGTACTTCCAGTCCAGTTTCCCGGTCTCCGGATTCAACGCATGCACTTCATTGTGTGCGGTACACAGGTAAACCTTGTTGTTCACTTTCAGCGGAGTCGCTTCGAAGGTGTATTCGCTGGCGTCTTTCGCTGGATCGCGCAGATCACCGGTGTGATATTCCCAGGCGACCGTCAACTTTTTAACATTGCCCGCATCAATCTGATCAAGTTTCGAGAAACGCTGACCGTCGTTGGAACCGCCATACGCGACCCACTCGTCACCCGCGCCGCCCGCACCTTTGGCAGACACCGGATTGGTGATGTTGCCCTGAACAGGGTAGGGGTCATAAAACATGACGCCGACGACGATCACCATCATCACCGCCACGGTGCCGCCCAGGAACGGATGAAAGCTTCGCGACTCGGCTGGCGTCTGCGCGTGTGACAAGCGGCGCACCACCCAGGGCAATGCCAGCCAGAGCCCGAGCAGGGCGAACAGATCGCCGCGCGGAATCCACTGCCATTTGTCGAAGCCGACCTCGTAGATGATCCAGGCCAGAATCGCCCACATCAGCAGGGCATAAAACGTGAGTGCCGATTTTTTCTGCAGGAACAGCAACAGCGCCGTGACCAGCACCCCCAGACCGATGACGGCGTAAGCCGGAGTACCGCCCGCCGCCAGGAGAGTGCCGCCCATATATAAAACGGCAAACCCCAGTAAAGCCATGACGATACTTGTAATTCTTAACAGCATGATTATCCCACCACCTGTTGATGCTCTAATTTTTAGGAAGGCTTTTTATTTATTAAAAGTTGAGCCAAGGCGAAAGTATACGTCGATGATAGATAGCGGGCTATTAATTAGCTTGCTTCAAGTGGCGCCGAAATGCGATTCGTTGGAGCGAGGCTTGCCCGCGAAGAACGATAACGTGCTGGGTCTGGTTCAATGAGGCGCCTGATTCGCAGGCAAGCCTCGCTCCAAACGGTAATTTTGATTTCGCGGTTCTCTGCCGCGATCCGGAAGACACCGCAAACGCGCGTCGGGGGGACTGTTTATGTGAGACCGGATTCATCCGGGAAGGGGCCGGGACTCGTTGGTGCGGGGCTTGCTGTAGGACCGGCTTTAGCCGGGAGGGCAATTGAGGCCTTCGCGACTAAAGTCGCTCATACGGCCGATTCTCCAGCCCGAGCCCGGTCATGGGCAACGTTGGGCTCCTGCGCGGTTGGCGTCACTGACAATGATTGCCAGCTTGCGCAGATTGGCTTGTTGCGCCATGACCAGATCCTGGACTGCAGCGCCGGAAGGTTGCTGCAAAACGGTCTGGCAGATCAATTCGTTGCTGATCTGATCGCCGGATTGCCCTGCGCGCATCCGCCATCGGGCATCGATCAATGCGTATTGACCCGGGACCAGATCAAAGCGTTGCACTTCTACGCGCAAGGTCATTCTTTCCCTGCCTCCCGGTCGACTGTTCAGCTCATTGATCAGCGCGCTTTGCACTTCATCGGCGAGGCTCGCCCCCCACCATTCGGTTTCCAGCAGGACCAGTTCATTGCTGCCCTGGCGGATGACGATCTGCGAACGATCAACTTGTGGCGGCACCATGACGCGCTCGATTCGCAGGCTTTCGCCGACTTGCGCTGAACGCGGGGCGCCGGAGTGCAACGGCGTTAGCGTGTGGTAATGCACCGGGTCGCTGCGGCAGGCGGCCAGCAACAAAACAATCATGAGCAAAGGTGCGTTGAAAGTCGCCCGCATGGGGGATTCACTCCTTTGGGTGGTCGGTTCATGGACTCCGCTTCTCAGACTGGGAGTCGAATTGGGAGTCTTTGGGGCGGCCACGAATCAGCGACTCGGGATGGCGACCCAGATAGTCGGAAAGATCGCGCAACGAGCGCGACATCCGCCCCAGCTCGTCTATCGCATCACTGAGCTGTTCACGTTGTGGCGAGTCGTCGGCCAGGGTAGCGCTGGCCGATTTCAAGGTTTTTCGCACGTCATCCAAGGTGGTGCGAACGCCCGGCAGAGTCTGGCTGTTGAATTGTTTGAGGCCGTTACGCAGCTCGTTCAGGCTGCCATCCAGATTGGTGGCGATACGATCAAGCGGCAGATTGGCGATTTTTTCGATGACTGCCTGCAGTTGCTCCTGCAAGAGTTCGAGGCTGCTGGGCAAGGTAGGCAGCATGATCGGACGGGCATTGGGGTCGAACGTGACTTTTTCCGCTTTCGGATAAAAATCCAGGGATATGTACAGTTGCCCGGTCAACAGGTTTCCCGAGCGGGCCTGAGCGCGCAGCCCGTGTTCAACGAAACTGCCGATGATGCGAATACCGCCTTCCAGGTCGCTGGGGTCATGCTTGAGCAAGGCCAGCATCTTGACGTGTGCCTGCCCCATGCTTTCCGGATAAATCACGATGCCTACAATGATCGGGAAGTTGCGGGTCTTGAGGTCGAAATCCAGATTGATCGACACCACCTTGCCGATCTCCAGTCCCTGAAATTCAACCGGAGCACCGACTTTCAGGCCTCTGAGCGCCTGGTCGAAGCGCAGCGCCATGTATTGCGCTCTGCCGGGCGGCGGAGCGAGGGCGGACGGTGCATCGGTAAACAGATCAAATCGGCTACCTTCGGACGCGACGGTACTGGCAAGGCCATATTCGGGAGCGCCGAACGCGATGCCACCGATGAGTACCGCTGACAGCGATTCGGTTTTCACTGAAAACCCGTTGGCACCCACGCCGATATCGATGCCGCTGGCGTTCCAGAAGCGGGTATTGGTAGTGACGTAGGCATCGTTCGGTGCATTGATGAACACCTCAACTTCGACGCCCTTGCCGTCTTTATCCAGCGCATAGCCGACGACCTGACCCACCGGGATTTTGCGGTAGTAAATGGGTGAGCCAATATCCAGGGAAGACAGATCCTTGGTCACCAGAGTGAAGCGTTTTCCCGGTTCGCCGTAGGTAATCGGCGGCGGTGCTTCGAGCCCGATGAAGGTCTTGACGGTGCGTTGCGATGCGCCGGAATCAGCGCCGATGAAGGCGCCTGACAGCAGCGTGTCGATCCCCGACACACCACCGGCACCGATGCGCGGGCGCACCACCCAGTATTTCGCATCTTCCCGGGTGAATGACGCAGCTTGTTTGGCGAGTTTGACGGTCGCTGTGACGCTTTTCTGGTCTTCGCTCAGCTCGACTTCCGACACATGGCCGATCACCACATTGCGGTATTTGACCTGGGTTTTTTCAGCGGTCAGGCCTTCGCCGGTCTTGAATGTGATGGTGATTTCGGGACCGGCCTGCATGCGGTTATGGACCACCAGCGAAATACCGACCAGCAAGGCAATGATCGGCACGATCCACACCAGCGAAACACTCCAGCGGCTGGAGGTCTTGATCGCGCCGGGTGCGGGCGGGCCCTGCGAGGTTTCAAGGGCCATGGTGGGCGTCCCTGTTTGGTGCAGCGGCTGGTGCGGTCTGCCAGATCAGGCGTGGGTCGAAGCTCATGGCCGAAAGCATGGTGAACACCACGACCATGCCAAAAAACAGAATCCCGACACGGGGTTCGATAGTGCCCAGCGCCTCGAACCTGACCAACGCTGCCACGAGTGCGACCACCAGCACATCCAGCATTGACCAGTAGCCCACCAGTTCGACAAAGCGAAATAACTTCGAACGTTGCCGGCAAGCCCAGTTGCTGCCCCGTTGCGAGGTGACCAGCAGCAACGTCAATGCGCCAAACTTGATCGCGGGCACGCCAATGCTGGCAATAAAGATAATCGCGGCAATGTCCCAGGCACCGGCTTCCCAGAATTCCAGTACGCCAGTGATGATCGTGCTGTCTGCGCCGCTGCCGAGCATGCTGGTGTTCATCACCGGCAGCAGATTGGCCGGTACATAGAGAATCAATGCGGCCAGCAAATAGGCCCAGGTGCGCGTCAATGAATCGGGTTTGATCGCATGCAAGGGCGCCCCGCAGCGGTCGCACTGCTGCGGATGGTCGGTGGCGTCGCAAGCCCGGCCGCAGCTGTGGCAAAGACACAGGTTCAGATCCGCTGCCCGCGGCGGCGTGTTCACGGTTGATTCCATAAAACCCGGACATCACGTCCGGCGATCTTGATCATCAGAATGCTCAGTGCGGCGAGGGCGGCCAGCCCGATACCGGGCACGACGTCCAGCAATCCGGCCAGTTTGAACACCGCGACCATGGCGCCCAGCAGGCAGACTTCAAGCATGCTCCAGGGGCGCAAAGATTCCAGCCAGCGCATGCAAAAGCTGAAGGCAGGCGAGCGCCGCCTGGCCATGGCAAACGCCAGCACCCAGATCAGTAGAATGACCTGCAAAACAGGCGCGACAATAATGGAAATACCAGCCACCAGAGCAATGAATAGAATGGGGCCGTTACTCAGGGCAGCGACGGAATCCCATAACGTCGCCGAGTTTTTCAACCCTTGCAAACTGATACTCATCACGGGATAGAAGTTGGCGAATACCAGCAAGACGGCGGCAGTGACACATAACGCCATTCGCTGTTGCAGCGTAACGGCGGAGTAACGCTGAATGACGGCGCCACAGCAAACGCAATAGGCTTTCTGCTGTTTGAGCAGCGGGGCGGTGTCGTAGACAGCGTCGCAATATTCGCAAATGATGAGTGAGTCAAGTCGGGTCATGAACGCTTCTTCAATGAGTGAGAAGTATCAAAACTCAGTTGAATATAGAAGCGCCGCAGTAATAGGCAAGGACCAATTCTTGAATGATCTAATGCCAAACAAAGTAAGTGACCAGGTTTTTATTTCGAAAAACTATATGCGCACGTTACGCAGGCTCAATCTCTACCCTGTTTGAGCCAAGGTAGAGATCGATGACAACTGCCGAACTTAAAGTGCAGCCTCCAACTTTCTACCCAACACTCGATGGTATTCGGCTTTGGCGGTGTGCTCGGTAAATTCCTCCGACCATTTGGAAACCACCACCGTCGCCACGCTGTTGCCGATGGTGTTGCAGGTGGCGATGGCCATCGACATGAAACGGTAGACCCCGAACAATAACGCCAGGCCTTCCACGGGAAGTATGCCGATAGCGGTCACCGTCGCCGCAAACACTACGAAGCTGCCGCCCGACACTGCCGCCGCGCCTTTGGACGTCACCAGCATGATGGCGACCGTGCCCAATTGTTGCTCCCAGGTCATCGGCACGCCGTAGGCATTGGCAATGAACAGCACGCCCAACGACATATAGATCGAGGTGCCGTCAAGGTTGAACGCATAGCCAGTGGGCAGTACCAGACCAACGCTCTGCTTGGAGCAACCAAACTTTTCGAGCTTCTGGAGCAGTCTTGGCAGAGCGCTTTCTGACGAGGCAGTGCCCAGCACAATGAAAATTTCATCCTTGATGTACTTGAGGAAGCGCCACAGGCTGAACCCGGACAATCGGCAGACAACGCCGAGTACCACGAAAATGAAGAAGGCAATCGCCACGTAGAACATCAGCACCAGATTAGCCAGTGAGATCAGTACCGCCGTGCCGTTGCTACCGACGGCGTAGGCCACCGAACCGAACGCGCCAAGCGGGGCGAACTTCATGATTAGGTTGATGAACTCGAAGAAGCACTCCGAGATACGACTCAGCCCCTCTTCAATGACAGCGCGACGCTCAGGCTTGAGGGCCAGCAGGGCAAAGCCGAACAGTACGGAAATCACCAACACTTGCAGGAGTTGGCCGCCGGAAAAAGCGCCGACAAAGTTGTCCGGAAAGATGCCGTAGATGAAATCCATGGTCGACGTCGGACCGTGTCCTTTGGCGACCGCCGCACTGGCTGCCGCCGCTGTGGCGCTGCTCGGATGGGTGTCATGCATGCCCGAACCGATGCTCAACAAGTTGCCCCACAGCAAGCCAAGGGCCAGCGCGATGGTCGACACCACTTCGAAGTAAATCAGTGCACGCAAGCCGACTTTGCCGACGCGCTTGATATCGCCTGCCGAGGCAATGCCGTGCACGACGGTAAAAAACACCAGCGGTGCGACCGCAGTCTTGATCAGCTTGAGAAAGATATCGCCAAGGATTTTGAACTTGGCAGCCAGCTCCGGAGCCAGGAAGCCGAAGGCGATACCCAGCAGCATGGCGGCGATGACCTGAAAGGTCAGGTCCCGGTAAAACGGTTTTTTTGCAGTCGTGGACATGTCTTCGATCTCGTTGTTTTTATTGGCAGAGAAAGGCGGGCCCGGTCATGCCGAGCCCGGTGAAGATCAGCGTTTGACGGAGCCTTCTCGCGCCAGGGCGATATCCACCATCTGCGGCGCGAGGCCCAGATAATTGGCGGGATCGGTGAGGCGCTTGAGTTCCTCGATATCCAGTTGCGCGGTGGCTTCACCTTGAGCCAGTAACGCATCGAGCAGGCTGGTGCCCTGATCGTTGGCCATGCGGCACGCGGCATACACCACGTCATGCGCCACTTGACGGCCGAGCGCCGGGGCGAGGCCCATCATTACGGCTTCGGCGACGATCAGGCCTTGGGTCATGTCCAGGTTCTGGCGCATACGTTCCGTGCGTACTTCCAGCCCCGCGAGCATGAATTTGGCCTGGCCCAGCGATGCCGCGCTCAAGGCGAAGGCTTCGGGAATGGCGATCCACTCGGCCTGCCACGGGCCGGTCGAACGCTCAAAGTCCTGGATCATGGCGTCGAGCATCAGTCCGGCGTGTTGACGCACTCCCTTGGCGGCGGCGTACATCAATTCGCAGGAAATCGGATTGCGCTTCTGCGGCATGGTGCTGCTGGCGCCACGACCTTTGACGAACGGTTCGTACACCTCACCCAGCTCGCTGGTCATCATCATCATTACGTCCAGCGCGACCTTGCCCAGCGACCCGGTGACCAGACCGAGGAAGTTCAGGGTTTCAGCGAGGCCGTCACGGGCAACGTGCCAGGTGGCTTGCGGCACGCCCAGGCCCAGCTCGTCCATCAAGGCTTCCTGGACTTCCAGACCTTTGTCGCCCAGCGACGCCAGCGTGCCGGCAGCTCCGGCGAACTGACCGATCTCCACCCGAGGACGCAGCTCGACCAGGCGTTCGGCGTGGCGGTCGAACATGCTCAGCCAGACCGCACACTTGTAGCCAAAGGTGATTGGCAACGCGTGTTGCAGATGGGTGCGGCCGGCCATTGGCGTGTCGCGATAGCGTTTGGCAAGGTCAGCCAGCAAGCCGCGTACGGCCTGGATATCCCGCTCGACAATGGCCAGCGCGGCACGCACCTGCAGCACGACGGCGGTGTCCATGATGTCCTGAGTCGTTGCGCCCCAGTGCACATAGCGCCCGGCTTCACCGCAGGTTTTCGACAGCTGTTCCACCAGTGGCAGAATCGGGTAGCCGACAATTTCGGTCTCGTGTTGCATCAGGGCCATGTCGAGGGAAGCGTAGGTCGCCAGTTCCGCGATCTGCTCGGCGGCTTCGGCAGGGATCACGCCGCAGCGCGCTTCGGCGCGGGCCAGCGCCACTTCCACCTCGATGTAGCGTTCGATCAAGGCTTGGTCGGAAAACACGCCGCGCATTTCGGCGGTACCGAACATGTCGCGGAAGAGGGCGGAGTCAAAGACGGTGCTGGACATGAGGACATCCTGAATATGTTGTTATTGATCGGACATATTAAATATGTCCGTACATAATTCTTACGTGCTCGCTGATACACTGTCAACTCGGTGATCGCTCGGGACTGATGAAAGGTATGAACCAGACGCGCTATGCAGTCGTTGCAAAGGACTTGATGGAGGGGATCGCCAGCGGTCGTTACCCGGTCGGTACGCTGTTGCCCACCGAGTTCGAGCTGTGCGAACTCTACGAAGTGAGCCGACACACGGTGCGCGCAGCCATCACCCAGTTACAGAACCAAGGGCTGGTTTCCCGACGCAAACGGGTGGGCACGCGCGTCGAAGCCGCGTCGCCCAAGGGCGGTTATTCGCAGTCGCTGGCGTCGGTGTCTGACCTTGTGCATTTGGCGGAAACTCAGGTTCGCAGCATTCAGAAGGTCCATCACTTTGTCGCGGACATTGCGTTGGCCCGTCGGCTGGGATTGATTCCCGGCGAGCACTATTTTTGCGTATCGAGTATCCGGGTCGACGAAGAAAACTTGCGGGCGCCGCTGTGCTGGACCGATGTCTACGCCCAGGACACCTATGCGGCGGTCATCGAATTGGCTGAGCAGCATCCGGATGAGTTGATTGCTGCGTTGATTGAGCAACACTTTGGCCGGCATATCGATGTGGTGGACCAACAAGTGCGTGCCGTGCTGCTGACGGCCGATATTGCCAAGAGCCTCAATGCCGAGGCGGGCTCGCCAGGTTTGAACATCATTCGTCAATACAGGGACGAGGAGGGCGCAGTGATGGTGGTGTCCGAAACCACTCACCCTGAAGATCGTTTTACCTTGATCACGCAAATGAGAAGGGAGCGAAGTTCTGCGGTTTGACGGCAGACTTCGACCCTTCCCGGGTGTTTTGTCTGCCCGCCTCACATAGACCGTTGCTCGGTATTCGTCGTCTCACCGTGTTACCGGGCGGGTTCACTGGATAGTGCGCGTGACGTGATGTTTCAGTTCAACGATAGCGGCGGCCAGCTGGACGGGTTTTTCCTGAGGAACGTTGTGCCCCGCACCTTTGATCATGCGGTGCTGATAGTGCCCGCTGAAACGCTCGGCGTGGGCTTCGATACCGTCTTGTGAGAAGCCGCTGTCCGCGCCATCAAGGGCAAAGGTCGGTGTCTGGATGGAGGGCAGCCTGGCCAGTTTGGCTTCGGTGTGTGCGTAGGCCGGATCACCCTGCACAAGCCCGAATCGATGCCGGTAGGAGTGAATGACGACATCAACGAAATCCGGATTATCGAACGACTGCGCCGATTGCTCGAAGCTGCGCTCGGAGAACTTCCAGGTGGGTGACCATTGCTGCCAGAGCAGATGACACAATGCCCGGCGATTCTCAGTCAGCGCATTGCGGCCTCTTTCACTGTGGAAATAGTACTGATACCAGTACGGAAACTCGGCCTCGGGCTTCTTGGGTTTCATCGCCGATGCAATGTCCTGAATGGCATAGGCGCCAATGCTGACAAGGCCAAGCACCCGCTCCGGCCACAACGCGGCGACGATACACGCAGCTCTACCGCCCCAGTCGTATCCGACCAGATAGGCCGAGTCCAGCTGGAGCGCATTGATCAATTCGAGAAGGTCGTGACCGATGGCCGCTTGTTGGCCTGAACGTGGTGTGACTTCGTCCAGAAAGCGAGTTGGGCCGAAGCCTCTGAGGTACGGAGTAATGACTCGCGCACCCTGTGCCACGAGGATCGGGATGACCTGGTCATAAGTGTGGATGTCGTAGGGGAAGCCGTGGAGCAATATCACCGGCCAGCCATCGCTTGGCCCTGTTTCATCAAAAGTGATGTTAAGCACACCTGCATCGACATTCTTGAGCATTGCGACCCCCAGGGCTAGGCGTTGAGCCAACTAGAATGCAGAGCGCAACGCGGGACAATCGGTTCCGTGGATTGCCATGGCCTCCGACCAAATGGTGCGATTGTGCCGCGAAGGCTAAAGGTTTCCAGCCTCGCTGAAACCATAAAACGCGCATGGATTGTCGACCAGAATCCGCTGCCAGTGCTCACCCGCCCATTGCTGGAGCAGGTCCACTAGAAGAGTGTCGTCAGGTTTGTGATCTTCCGTCACGTGGGGCCAGTCGCTGCCCCAGAACATTCGCGTCGGCGCCCATTCCACCAGCTGCCGTGCAGTGGCCAGCGTCGGCGGATAGTCCGGCGCGCCGCTGTCACTGTTCAGGTACGCGCCTGAAAGCTTGATCCAGGTTTGCCCCTCGTCCAGCCAACGGCGTAACAGCTGCGCTGCCGGGTGCTGCAACCCCTCGCGCGGTGGCAAGCGGCCCATGTGATCAATCACCAACGGCGTGGGCAGGCTGGCGATCAGTTGCTGGTGCGCGACCAACTGATCAGCCGCAGCGTGCAACTGAATGTGCCAGCCCAGTTCGGCGATGCGCGCCGCCAGCGGCGCGAGGGTTTCCCAACTGGCGACGGCATTGCGGCTGTTCCACACACTGAAACGCAGCCCGCGAACGCCGCCACGGTCAAGACGTTCCAGTTCGGCGTCACTGATGTCGGTCGAGACCACGGCAATGCCGCGCGCCTGGCCGTTGCTGCGTGCAATCGCGTCCAGCAGGCAGGCATTGTCGAAGCCGTAATGTTTGGCCTGGACAATCACCGCGCGGCTGCACCCCAGATGCCGCTGCAAAACGCCGTAATCCTCCCAGCGCATATTCGCCGGAGTCCGCGTGCCGGCAATGGCGGGCGAAAAGCGCGCATCGAGGATGTGCAGATGGGCATCGCACGCATTCGTCGGCAGCACGGGCTTTGGGCGCTCGATGCACGACGAGTGAGGCACTGCGGATACGCTCATCAGGCTCGCTCCAGGGTCAGGCGACAGGCAGCTGCGAGAACAGCAGCAATGCCAGCATGACAGTAATGGCGCCACCGATGCGCGTGGATATCTGCGCGAAGGGCAACAGTTGCATGCGGTTGGCTGCGGTCAGGATCGCGATATCGCCGGTTCCGCCAAGCCCGCTGTGGCAGCCGTTGACGATGCCGACCTCGATTGGATACATGCCCAATTTCCGCGCCATCACGCAACCGGTCAACACCAGTACGCCGATTGTGGTGACGATGGTCAGCAAATTGCCGACGTGGAACGCCGAGCTCAACTCGCTCCAATGCGTCACGGCAATGGAATTGGCGAACAGCAGCGGGTAGGTCACGCAGGTGGTGAAGAATTTGAACAGGGTGCGCGCGCCGCTTTCCAGGCGTGCCGGAATGGCTTTGAGCAGTTTCAGTAATACCGCCAGAAACAGCATGCACACCGGTCCGGGAAGGCCGAACAAGGCGTGCATCATCACCCCCGCCAGATACAGCCCGATAGCGCACATGCCGGCGGCAATCACGTCATTGACCAGCTCACCGCTGTCCGGCGTCGATTTCTCCGTAGCTGTGGGTTGATCGTCAGCAGGCTTTTCGCCCAGTTGCAGGCGGCCGTTGCCGGTCAGTTGCGGGTAGCGCTTGCCGATCATGTCGAGCAAGCCGCAAATCATGATTGCCGTAAGGTTGCCGAGCAGAATCACCGGCAGCAGTTGCGCCAGAATGCGCCCCGAGTCGACGCCCATGACCTCGCCATAACCGACTGATAACGGAATGGCACCTTCGCCCAGCCCGCCACCCATCACCGGGATGATCACGAAAAACAACACCTGGCGCAGCGGCATGCCACACGCGACACCCACCGCTGCGCCCGCCGCCAGCGCCAATACCGAACCCACCACCAGCGGCAGGAAGATTTTCGCGAAGCCCTTGATGATCAGCTCGCGGTCCATGGTGAAAATGCTGCCGACCACCACGGCCGAAACGAACAAGTAAATGAAATTGCTGGCTTTGGTGAAATCCGTCACCGGCTTGATCAGGTCAGCGGGAACCCAGCCGAGGCTGACCAGGTAGGAGGGCAGAAACGCGGAGACGATGGCCGCGCCGCCCATTTTACCGAGCAGCGGAATGCGCTTGCCGATCTCCGCGCAGGTTGCGCCGCCCATGCCGATCACGGCGATCATCATGGGCAGATCGGCTTTCAACTCGTGGGTGAGAATCAGACCCGCGATCAACAAGGCCAACGGAATGTAAATAATCAAGGGAATAAACCCGATACGCGTTTCCAGCCAGAACGCGGCGGTGTTGGCCGGCGAACGTGCGATTGGCGTAGCGAGTGGTTCGGCGTTGTGCATAGCCACCTCTTTATTGTTGTTTTCGACGCAGCATCGAAACGGCTGCGTTCTGGTCATCTGCTGCGTTAGTTGTTACTGGGTCAGGCCTGAGCTGCGTGCCTGACTGAGCAGTGCCCGAGCGCTGCGCACGAACGGCCCGTCGACCATTTGGCCGTCCACCAGATACGCGCCGATGCCCGCGGCTTCGGCTTTTGCCGCCGCTTCGACGACGCGCTGCGCATGGGCGATCTGCTCGGCATCGGGTAGAAAGGCCTGGTTGGCGAGCTCGATCTGCGATGGATGAATACAGGACTTGCCGATATAGCCCAATTGCCGTGCAGTCTTGGCCTCAGCGGCAAAGCCCTCAGGATCATTGACCCGGGCGAATGCCGAGTCGTAGGTCGCAACACCGGCTTCACCGGCTGCCAAACGCAAATTGAGGCGGATCTGATGCAGCGTCCATGGGTCTTTGCGGTCAATGCCCAACGGTTCCAGCAAATCAGCGAGGCCCAATTGCAGGCCGTTGACCCGAGGGCTGGCGGCGGCAATCGCCGCCGCATTGCGTAAACCCTTGGGCGACTCGATGGTGGCCAGGATCATGATCGGTTGAGCAATGCCGTGTTGCGCCTCCAGTTCATCGAGGCGCAGGGCGAGAGAGCGAATTTGTTCGGCGGATTCGACTTTCGGCAGATTGATCACCTGCATCGCAGTGCCAACCAGAGCAATCAGGTCGTTTTCATAATGCGGCGACGACTGATCGTTGACCCGTACCACGAGGGTCTTGGTCGTCGGCTCAAGGGTGCGCAGAAAGTCCGCAAGCTGCTGGCGGGCGCTGTCTTTGGCGCTGGGGTCGACGGCGTCTTCCAGATCGAAGCTGATGGCGTCTGCCTTGGAAGCCAGGGCCTTGGCGAAGAGCTCGGGGCGCGACCCGGGCACGAAGAGTTTGCTGCGCATTGACGATCCTCGGTGTTTTTCTTATGGGCCACGGCAAGGAAGACGCGGCGGGATCTATATTGCAAATCGCAGGAAGATAACTAAAGTGCGTATTACTTGAATTAGAGTCCACAAAAAATTCACTATGGACACTCGTTACCTCGAAAGTTTCCTTCAGGTTGCGCGGCTGGGTTCCACCGCTGCGGCCGCTCGCGCACTCAACCTCACGCCCACCGCCGTCGCGCAACGCATCAAAGCGCTGGAACATGAGATCGGCGCCACGCTGCTGACGCGTGCCGGACGCAATATGCAGGCGACTGCGGCAGGTCTGGCGCTGATCGAGCCGGCGGGCGAGCTGGTGCGTCGCACGCGGGACTTGAGCGCCATCGCGGCGCTGGACGTGGTCGCCGGAGACTTGCGCATCGGTTGCATCTCCACGGCGCTGGCGTATCTGGTGCCACGGGTGCTGGCAACCTTGATCGAACGCCACAAACATCTGCGCACGCACCTTGAGCCTGCGGTGTCCACTGAGCTGTATCGCAAAGTGGTTGCGGGTGACATTGACGTCGGGCTCATGGTCCGGCCTGGCTTCGACCTTCCCAAGGAATTCACTTGGCGACCTCTGCACGACGAGCCGTTCATGGTGCTGGCCCCGGCGCAACTGGTAGGTCGCGAGGCGCATCAAGTGCTGGCCAGCGAGCCGTTTATTCGTTACCACCGCAGATCCTGGGGTGGCCTGCTGGCGGATCGGTACTTGCTGGAAGCGGGGATTGCCCCCAGAGAACGTTTCGAAATCGATACCCTAGACGCAATCGCGGCCATGGTCGGCGGCGGCCTTGGGGTGTCGTTGGTACCGCGCTGGCAACCGCTGCACGCCAATCTGGATGCGCTGGCGCAGTTGCCTTTGCCCGGCACCGGCCTGCATCGTCCCATCGGGGTGCTGTGGAAGCGCAATTCGGCCAAGGTCAAGTTGATCGACGCGTTCTGCGAAGTGCTTTATGAACACCCGATAGCGGCCGGCAAACACGCATAAGGGTTCAGTTTTATTTCACTCTGAAGCCATTGAAAACTATTTTTAATCTCCTGTTGCGAAGCTCAGACTTTATTCCAATGCTGCGCCGATTAGCGATCCCGAGGGACGCGTGGGCGCCATACGAATAAAAAGCACTGCGGAGATATTTCATGAGTGAGCGCCCAATCCCTTCTTCACGCCTCGAACGCTCGGGCCCGGCGGGTCCTTTAAGCGGGATCAAGGTGCTGGACCTGAGCGCCTATATTGCCGGGCCTTACGGTTGTTCGCTGTTGGCCGACCAAGGCGCCGAGGTGATCAAGATCGAGCCGCCCAGCGGCGACAACCTGCGTAAGTACCCCTCGACCCTGGCCAGCGAAAGCCGCGCCTTCCTCGGCGTCAATCGCAGCAAGCTCGGCGTGGTGCTTGACCTCAAGCGTCCGGAAGGGCTGCAGACCCTTTACGCGCTTGTGCGAGACGCCGACGTGCTGGTGCACAACTTTCGTCCCAGCGTTCCGGGTCGGCTGGGTATCGGATACGAAACACTCAAGGCACTCAACCCCCGTCTGATCTACTGCGCCGTCACCGGTTATGGCGAAAGCGGCCCGCTGAAAGAAAAAGCCGGCTACGACCAGGTGCTGCAAACCATGACCGGGATGTGCGCCGCTCAAGGTAAAACGGGCGGCGCGCCGGAAGTCCTTTACGGTTCGGTGGTGGATTACTACGCGGCGGCGTTGGTCGCGGGCGGGGTGTCATCGGCGTTGTTTGAACGGGAAAGAACCGGCGAAGGGCAGTACGTTGGCGTATCCCTGCTGCGCAGCGCCTTGACCATGCAATCGGCGCGGCTGATCTGGGCGGAAGGTGAGCCCGCCGAGATTGATCGCGACATGCGTTCCGGCGGCATCACCGGTATTCACCCGACGCGGGAAGGGCACTTGTATCTGTCGGCCAATACCCCGCACTTCTGGCAAGCATTGTGCGAGAAGACCGGATTGCTCAATCTGCTGGACGAGCGTTACGACAGCGTGCGCAAGCGTGCCGAGCAGCACGCGGTCATCGTTCCGCAACTGCATGCGGCCCTGGCGGCGCGCAGCGCACTGGAATGGGAAGTCGTATTTGGCGACGCCGTACCGTGCGCCGCGTCGCGCCGTATCGAAGACATGTTTGACCACCCGCAATGCGCGGCCGAAGACTTGATCGCCGACTACCAGCATCCAGTAGTCGGACATTATCGCGGCTTCACTCGCCCGATCCGCTATGGCCGCACGCCTGGCCCGCAACCCTTCGCGGCGCCAGCGTTTGGCCAGGATTCTGACCAGGTGCTGCGCGCCCATGGTTTCACTGACGAACAAATCAGCGGTCTGCGCGATTGCGGAGCGCTGCTGTAAAACGATCACCCTTGTAAATCGGGCGCACTGAGCGCCCGAGCAGCTATGTCCATAACAATCACAATAGGATTCACGTCATGCCAATCAACCTGGTGCAATACCTGGGCTTGTCTCGCGTTGCGCGGAGGAAGCCCGAATGACTGTAGCGCTCAGCAAACCTCGCAGCCTGCGCACGCGGCTGACCGACAATACGATTCGGGTGTTCGAACGCACCATCCCCGACCCCTTCGTACTGGCGGTTTTCCTCACTTTCGTGATCGCCCTGGCGGCGCTGATCTGGGGCCCGCAGGCTTCGGTCACCAACGTTTTGTCCGGCTGGTACAAAGGCTTCTTCAACATTTTTACCTTCGCCTTGCAGATTACTTTGGTACTGGTGCTCGGGCATGCGTTGGCTCATGCGCCAGTGGTGCAGCGGTTTTTCACCCGGTTGATCAGCCTGGCCCGTACACCGGCACAGGCAGGCGCGCTGATATTCGTCAGTGTCGCGGTGACGTCCTTTTTCAACTGGGGTTTTGGCCTGGTGATGAGTGCGCTGCTGGCTCGGGAAATCGCCAAACGCATGCATGTGGATTTCGCCTGGATCGTCGCGGCAGGCTTCTCCGGCTGGGTGGTCTGGGCCGGCGGACTTTCCAGCTCTATCGTACTGGCGCAATCGACGGCTGGTAGCCCGATGAACGTGGTGGAGAAAGTCACCGGTCAGGTGCTGAACCTGGGCGATATGGTGTTCGCACCGTTCAATCTGGTGCCCAATCTGGTGATGTTGCTGGTCATTCCGTTCGTCCTGGCTGTGCTGCGCCCGCGTGGCGATGACGTGATTGCACTGGACATCAGCAAACACCCGGACCCGGTTATTGAACGTCCGCCTGAAGGCCCATGGACCTTCGCCCAGCGTCTGGAGTATTCATGGCTGGGCAGCGTGCTGATGGGGGGTGGCGGGATTGCGGTGATGGTTTTCGCCTACTTCGGGCAGTTGCAGTTCACCGGCGTCAACGCGGTGATTTTCGTGATGTTCACCGCCGGGATCCTGTTACATCGCTATCCACTGGCCTACGCCAATGCGGTGAAGAATGCCGCCAGGCAGAGCGGATCGATGATGCTGCAATACCCGTTGTACGGGGGATTGATGGGCATCATGGAAGCCACCGGTTTGCCAGGCGTGATCGCTAATTCGTTCGTGGCCATCTCCAACGAGCACACGCTGCCGTTCTGGAGCTACATCTGTTCGCTGGTGGTGACCTTCCTGATTCCGAGCGGCGGCGGTCATTGGGCGGTGCAGGGGCCTTTCGTCATTCCTGCGGCTGTCACGCTGCATGCTTCGTTGCCGGGGACCACCATGGCGGTGGCCATGGGCGAGCAGGTCTCCAACATGCTGCAGCCATTCTGGGCCGCGCCAGTGGTGGCGATGGCCGGTGTCGGCGTGCAACGGGTACTGGGTTTTACCTTCGCGACGTTTCTGGTTGGGGCCTTTGTCTACGGCGCTTCGTTGCTACTTTTGTTGTAACCAAACGACTCATGATGTTAAATGGCCATCAACTAAATATTGGCGCCAAAATTCCATCTATTTTTTCAAGATAGGTCTTACAGCGCCGATACTCTCAAAAACCACACTAACCAGGAGGGCATCTAGTTCATGAAACTCACCGTCAAACACAAGTTGCTGTGCTTAGCCATTATCCCCGCTTTGTTGTTCGCATTGATCATCAGCGGCCTTGCGTCGTGGATGTTACAGAGCAGCGCCGATCAGGAAATGCGTGAGACCCGCGACAGTCTGGTCAAGCGCAATCGCGAAATCCTGAAGAACTACGTGGACATCGCTCTGACCACCATCAAGCCTTTGCATGATGCGTCGGCGAATGGCGATATGGCTGCGCGGGACAAGGCGCTGGAAGTTCTGAAGCCGGTCAAGTTCGGGGATGAGGGTTACTTCTTCGGTTACGACGGCAAAGGCGTACGGACCTTCCGTGGCGACAGCACCGCAGGTGTAGGCAAGAGTTTCTGGGATACTAAGGATCCCGACGGTTCCTACCACTACCAGACCTTTGTGGAAGTGGCTAAAAACGGCAAGCACTATATTGATTACGCTGCGCCCAAACCTGGCCAGGAGACTGTTCAGGTTCCCAAGCTTGGCTACACGGTTTACCTGGAAAAGTGGGACATGGTGCTTGGCAGTGCCATCAATATGGATGACATCGACGCCGCCATGCTCGTGGAGCAGGCTGCGGTTACCGAGCGCACCCGAAATTTGCTGGGCAGCATCTTCCTTGTGACCCTGGTGTTGTTGCTGGTAACCGCCGCTGCGGGGATCTGGACCGCTAACGGTGTGGTACGTCCACTGCGCATGCTCAAGACCAACCTGGATGACATCGCGGCCGGTGATGGCGATCTCACTCATCGCCTGGTCATCACCAGCAGCGACGAGTTGGGCGATCTCGCCGCGTCGTTCAACCGTTTCGTCGACAAAATCCACGCCATGGTCCGTCAGGTGGCGCAGATGACCACCGAGCTGGACGGCCTCGTCGTTCAAGCAACCCAGCAGACCTTGCGCTCCGAGCAAGCGATGCAGCGCCAGCGCAACGAGACCGATCAGGTGGCAACCGCCATCAACGAAATGTCGTCCGCAGCCCAGGAAGTCGCAATGAGCGCCCAACGGGCCGCCGAAGCTGCCGCTGAGACCGATCAGCAAGGGCATGCCGCGCGCAAAGTGGTCGGCAACAACATTATTGGCATGAGCGCGTTGGTGTCCGACATTCGTATGAGTGGCACCAGCCTCGACAACCTGCAGCAAGACGTGCGGTCCATTGTTTCGGTGCTGGACGTGATTCGCTCCATCGCCGATCAGACCAACCTGTTGGCGCTCAACGCCGCAATCGAAGCGGCACGCGCCGGTGAAGCCGGTCGCGGCTTTGCGGTAGTCGCTGATGAAGTGCGCGCGCTGGCCAGCCGTACCCAGCAGAGCACTCAGGAAATTCAGGGCATGATCACCCGCCTTGAGGCTGGCACCACGGCTTCGGTCGCCGCCATGCAGCGCTCAACCGAAGCTGGCGAGGGTGCCAATCAACAGACCAATGCGGTCGGCGCGTCACTGGATTCGATCTCGGGTTTGATCGGCACGATCAACGCGATGAACGCGCAAATCGCCAGCGCAGCGGAGGAGCAGACTTCGGTCGCCGAAGAGATCAACCGCAGCGTGCACCAGATCGCTGGCGCCGTGGAGAGCCTTGCCGACGAAACCGAGCAGAGCGCACGCACCATGCGCGAAGTGTCATCGCTGGGCACTAACCTCGCCAGCCTGGTTCGCCAATTCAAGATCTAATGAAACGTTTAAGTTGCCGCTTGCCTGGCAACAGGCAGCGATAACTGTTTTAGTCATGACTGATTAGTTAGCTTGATCATGATTAGGCAGCAATCCAGTTGCCGCCCACGCGGCAACCTATAAGAAAAATCAGAAAGACCGAAGCACACCCGTGTTTAGATCCAGGAGTGAGTAGTAATGTCTGATAACGATACCTCCCCCGGCCGTCGCGACTTCTTGCGTAAGTCGTTGACGCTGATCCCCGTTGTAACCCTGGCCAGTGCCGGCCTTCCCAGTTCCGCTTTCGCCCAGACTCCCGCGAGTGACGCTCAGTCAGGCGCGTCGTCGGCAGTCAAAACCAGCGATTACAAACCCACGTTTTTCACACCCGAAGAATGGGCATTCCTCTTTGCCGCCTGCGACCGGTTAATCCCGTCCGACCAGGTAGGTCCCGGCGCCGTCGAACTGGGCGTGCCGGAGTTTCTCGACCGCCACATGCAGACGCCCTACGCCAACGGTGGCATCTGGTACATGCAGGGCCCGTTTATCCAGGCAGCACCGGAATTCGGTTACCAGGGCCGTCTGACACTGCGCGAAACGTTGCGGGTCGGCATCAAGGCCGTTGACGCCAGTTGCAAGAAAACCTTTTCCGGCAAGACCTTCGCCCAGCTGACGACTGCCCAGCAGGAAGAGCTGCTGAAGAATGCCGAGAGTGGCAAGTTGGTGCTGGAGGACATTTCTTCGAAGTTGTTCTTCACCAACTTGCTCAATGAGGTGCGTAACGGCTACTTCGCCGACCCTTCACACGGCGGCAATAAAAACATGGGCGCGTGGAAGATGATCGGTTATCCCGGCATGCGTGCCGATTACATGGATTGGGTGACGGTGCGTGACAAGCCGTACCCGCTGCCCCCGGTCGATCTGGCCGGGCGGAGGGGTTGAGCATGGCAAGCGTTAAACCAAAAGTAGACGCAGTGATTGTCGGCATGGGCTGGACCGGGGCGATCATGGCCAAGGAACTCACCGATGCGGGGCTTACGGTCGTGGTGCTGGAGCGCGGTGCTGATCGTGACACGCAACCTGATTTTGCCTACCCGAAAGTCGTCGATGAACTCGAAGGTTCGGTGCATCGCCGCTACCTGCAAAGCCTGTCCCAGGAAACCGTCACCGCGCGGCATAACCTGACTTCCACCGCCGTTCCGTATCGGCAGATGGGCTCGTTCAAACCCGGCACCGGTGTGGGCGGCGCGGGCAGTCACTGGTCTGGCTGTCACTTCCGCGCGTTGCCGGAAGACTTCAAGCTGCGCAGCAATGTCGAACAGCGTTATGGCGCGAAATTCATTCCCAGCGACATGACTATCCAGGATTTCCCGGTCACCTACGAAGACCTTGAACCGCACTTCGATCACTTTGAATACGTGTGCGGCACTTCCGGCAAGGCCGGTGTGATTCAAGGCGCCAAACAGCTGGGCGGCAACCCGTTTGAAGGCTCGCGCTCGCGTGAATTCCCGCTGGGCCCGAATCCTAATTATCTCGGCGCCGAAATGTTTTACGGCGCGGCTCGCGAGATGGGCTGGGATCCGTATCCGATCCCGGCGTCCAACGCATCGGCACCTTACGTCAATCCGTATGGCTGCCAGATGGGCCCGTGCAACGCCTGCGGATTTTGCAGCGATTACGGTTGCCTGAACTACTCCAAGGCCAGCCCGAACATCAGCATTCTGCCAGTGCTGCGCCAGCGCAAGAACTTCGACTTGCGCACCAATGCGCAGGTCCTGAAAGTCAATCTCGACAGCGATGGCAAGAAGGCGACCGGCGTTACTTATCTGGATGCCCAGGGCAGTGAAGTCGAGCAGCAGGCCGATCTGGTCCTGCTCTGCGCATTTTCCCTGTTCAATGTGCATCTGATGCTGCTCTCGGGTATCGGCAAACCCTACGACCCGCAGACTGGTGAAGGCACCATCGGCCGCAACTACTCGTACCAGAACCTCAATCGTGTGGTGCTGTTTTTCGGCAAGGAAGTGCAAGCCAACCAGTTCATCGGTATCGGTGGCGCGGGCACGACCATGGACAATCTCAACGGCAACCAGCTCGACAATGCCAAGGCCGGTTTTGTCGGTGGCGGCATCATCTGGGCCCGTCAGCCCGGTGCCGGTCCGGTGCGCGGGATCAACGTACCGCCGGGCACCCCAGCCTGGGGCACACAGTGGAAACAGGCGGCCAGCGATGCGTTCCGTCACTCGTTCTACTTCGAAGTGCAGGGCGCGTGCATGTCGTACCGTCAGCATTACTTGAGTCTTGATCCGACCTACAAGGACGGCTTCGGGCGACCACTGCTGCGGATGAACTTCGACTGGCACGACAATGAAATCAAGGCCTCGCAATTCCTGGTAGGCAAGGCGCTGGAAATGTCGAAAATCCTCAACCCGACTGCCGTTGCTGGCGATGCGAAGAAACCGGGCGAGCATTACAACATCACCAAGTACCAGAGCACCCATACCTGTGGCGGCGCGATCATGGGCAGCGACCCGAAGACCTCGGCGCTGAACCGGTATCTGCAATCCTGGGACGTGCATAACGTGTTCGCCATCGGCGCCAATGCGTTTCCGCAAAACAACGGCTATAACCCGACCGGAATGGTGGGTGCGCTGGCGTACTGGTCTGCCAAGGCCATTCGCGAGCAGTACCTGAAAAACCCCGGCCCGCTGGTTCAGGCATAAGGAGCGAAACCCATGAAAAAGTTTCTCCTGAGTCTGGTTGGACTGGGCGTAGTAGTGCTGGTCGTGTTGTTGGCGTTCGCGTTCTGGCCGACGCACACCCGTGCGCTGCAGGCCGCACCTGAAGCGCAGCAGGCGGCGTTGATCGAGAAGGGCCGTTACCTGGCTGATGCAGGCGATTGCACGGCTTGTCACACGGCCAAAGGTGGCCAGCCGTTCGCCGGTGGCCTACCGATTGCCTCGCCGATCGGCACGCTGTACAGCAGCAATATCACGCCCGATAAGGCCTCCGGTATTGGCGCTTACTCGCTGGATGATTTTGACCGCGCGATTCGTCACGGCATTGCTGCCAATGGCGACAGTCTGTACCCGGCCATGCCTTATCCGGCCTACGCGAAGATCGGTGACGACGACTTGCGGGCGCTGTACGCGTACTTCATGCACGGCGTCACAGCGGTCAATGCCGAGAACCGCGCCAACGATGTCGCGTGGCCATTGTCGATGCGCTGGCCGCTGGCGATCTGGCGCAAGGTGTTCGCACCGGAGCCCGATGCAGTGGCATTCAAGGCCGACGGCTACAAGGACACCCAGGTGGCACGCGGTGCCTATCTGGTTCAAGGCCTTGGGCATTGCGGCAGTTGCCACACGCCGCGCGCGTTGACCTTGCAGGAAAAGGCGCTGGATGAGTCAAGTCCGGTTTACCTGTCGGGCGGGCCGGTGATTGATGGCTGGCTGGCGGTCAACCTGCGTGGCAATCCGGCAGACGGCCTGGGCAGTTGGAGCGCCGAGGACATCGTCGCGACACTGCGCAGCGCACGCAGCTCGACCCATGCGGTATTGGGTGGCGCAATGGGTGATGTGGTGGTTCACAGCACCCAGCACCTCAACGATGGCGACCTGCAAGCGGTGGCCGCTTACCTGAAAACGCTGCCAGCCAGCGATCGTCAGGTATCGAATTTCAAGGCCGATCCAACTACCGCCAAAGCATTGGCTGCCGGGGAAGAGGCCAGTCGTGGCGCCGAGTTGTACGTCGACAACTGCTCCGCCTGCCACCGCACCAACGGTCAAGGCTACGAGCGGGTCTTCCCGAAAATCGCCGGCAACTCATCGGTGCTTTCGGAGGATCCGGTGTCGATGATTCGCCTGGTACTGGCAGGCAGCAAGTTGCCCGCTACCGCGACTGCACCTTCCGAACTGGGCATGCCCGGTTTCGCCTGGCGTATGTCGGACGAAGAGGTGGCGCAACTGCTGACCTTCATCCGCAGCAGTTGGGGCAATCAGGCGCCGGCGGTGAATGCCGCACAGGTCAAGCAACTGCGAGACACGCTGCCGAAGGAATCGCCAGCGGTGTCGCGCACGGACATCGCCAAGCCGTAAGGTTGTAGCGGTAACCGACAGGCTGGGCCGACGTGCAATGCGTCGGCCCGGCCTCTGCCCATTAACCGAAACAAAGCCCTTCGCGAACCGCCTCTACCCGTTGGAGATTCTTTGGTCGTGTGGAAGTCCTTAAGTAGCTTTGGATTGCTATTCGCTCTGATTTTTTAGCAGAGTGAAGGCTACTCGCGCAGTTTGCGAGCCAGCATGACCGGGGCCTGAGTGGTGCTGAATCCGCCAGCTCTTTGCTCTTGGTAGAACGGTTTCCAGGTCGCGGTACGAGGCTTGCTCGTGAATCTGGCACCTCGGTGGGCTAGACCTACCGAGTTATCGTTCTTCCCGGACAAGTCCGGTCCTACCGGGCCGATGCAAAACCGGTAGGAGGGGACTTGTCCCCGAGACGCCAGCCCACCTCAATCCACTTGCCCCGCCTTCATTGTCTGTGCCGACGCTTTGTTGGAGTGAGGCTTGCCCGCGAATCGTAGGTACGTCCGCCCTTATTTCGAAACCTAAACCAAGCCCTTCACGAACAAGTTCGTTTCTACGGACTATCTTCTCTGCTGCACGTCATCTTTCAATCCGAATTCATCGGTGTATATTGAATTCAAAATACAAAAACGACGCAGGAGATTGAAATGAGTGATTCCACCGATCAAGCCCTATTAGTCCCTTTTGTGGGTCCGACGTTGCTCGGTACGCCCTTGCTGAACAAGGGCACGGCGTTTACCCAGCACGAACGCGACACGTTGCATTTGCAAGGCCTGCTGCCGCAGCAGATTGAAACCATCGAGCAACAAGTCCAGCGCGCCTATCACCAGTTTCAGGGCTGTACGACCGATCTGGACAAACATGTCCTGCTGCGCTCGATTCAGGATTTCAATGAAACCCTGTTCTTCCGCCTGGTCGACGAGCATCTCGATGAAATGCTGCCGATTATCTACACGCCAACGGTGGGCAAGGCCTGCCAGGAATTCTCGCGGATCTATCGCAGCCATCGCGGCTTGTTCATCAGTATTGCCGACCGGGATCGCATCGACGAGATCCTCAACAATGTCACCAAAGACCATGTAAAAATCATCGTCGTCAGTGATTGCGAGCGCATTCTGGGGCTCGGCGATCAGGGCGTTGGCGGCATGGGCATTCCTATCGGCAAGTTGTCGTTGTATACGGCCTGCGGCGGGATCAGTCCGGCCTACACCTTGCCAGTGGTGCTGGATGTGGGCACCAATAATCCGGGTTTGCTGGCTGATCCGTTGTATTTCGGGCGCCGGGAACAGCGCATTCGCGGCGCTGAATATGATGCTTTCCTTCAGGCCTTTGTCGAGGGCGTTCAGCGTCGCTGGCCCGAGGCGATTCTGCAATTCGAAGACTTTGCCCTGACCAATGCCATGCCGCTGTTGGCGCGTTATCGCGACCAGTTGTGTTGCTTCAATGACGACATTCAGGGCACCGCCGCTGTCACCGTAGGCACATTGCTGGCAGCCTGTAAGGTCAAGGGCCAGCGCCTGTCAGACCAGACCGTTGCGTTTGTAGGAGCCGGCTCTGCCGGATGCGGGATTGCCGAGCAGATCATTGCGGCGATGCAACTGGAAGGCTTGAGCGACGCCCAGGCGCGCAGCCAGGTATTTCTGCTTAACAGCAAAGGCTTGCTGACCGATCGCCAGCCGGATCTCTACGATTTCCAGCAACGCCTGGCACATTCCAGCGAGTCTCTGGCGCAATGGGATTTCGACGCTGACTGGCCGTCGCTGCAGGACGTCGTGAGCAATGCGAAACCCACGGTTTTGATTGGCGTGTCAGGCAAAGCTGGTTTGTTCACCCAGCCGATCATCCAGACCATGCATGCGCATTGTGCGCAACCGATCATCATGCCGTTGTCCAATCCGACTTCGCAGATCGAAGCCCATCCCAAAGACATCCTGCAATGGACCGACGGGCAGGCGCTGGTCGCTACCGGCAGCCCGTTTCTACCTATCGAGCTGTTTGGCAAAACCTTCCCCATCGCGCAGTGCAACAACTCCTACATCTTCCCCGGTATCGGCCTGGGCGCGATTGCCAGCAAGGCAACGCGTATCACCGACGGCATGCTCATGGCCTCGGCCCAGGCATTGGCCGACAGTGCCGGGGCGGGGCAGATGTTGCCGCCGTTGCGAGATGTCCAGGCGGTGAGCAAGCGTATCGCCCTGGCGGTCGGTTTGGCTGCGCAGCGCGATCTGGTCGCCGAGCCAGCGTCTGAACAAACGCTGCGGGACGCCATCGACGAGCATTTCTGGTATCCGGTTTATCGGAACTACGAGCGTCGCCCGGAATAAACACCGAGGCAGAAAAATCCCGCCGGATTGGCGGGATTTTTTTTGCTCAGGAACTCAGCTCTCGCGTCTCATGTGCGGCTATACAAGCGTCAGTGAGATCGCCGGTAAGCCCTGAATCCGGCCTTGCACCTGCCCGGCACTTTCAGCGAAAAATATCCCGGTGTAAGAACCGGTGGTAACCACGAACTCCTTGGGGACGGTCAAACCCTGGCGGGTGTGATGGTTGACCAGCCACGGCAGTAAACGTCGCGGATCACCCGCTGGATTGGCGACCGCCGAAGGCACGATGCTGGCGCCGTTCAGCGTCAGCTCAAGGGTTGGATTAACGAAATCGAAGCTGTCTTCGTAAGGCACAAATTCGCCGACGATTAACGCGCCGTGATTGAGCAGGTCGGCCAGTTGCGTCAGCGGTTCGATTTTCGGCCAGGCGGCAAAACGACTGGAAACCAGTTCAATGGTCGCGGCCATTTCACCGATGCCTGCCATGACCTCATCGTCGCTGTAGGCCTCGTCGCGCGGAGTAAATGCGCGATTGAAACGGAAGGCGACTTCCAGTTCCAGGCCCACCTGCGGGTAACCGGCGCGATCAAATTCGCTGGCCGAGGCGAACAGGCAGTTCTGTGGCAGCGGCGATCCCTGAATCGGACCGGTAAGGGATTTCGAGCCAATCTTCCAACCGCCGGGCTTCACGCCACGCAAACGGAGGATGTCCTGCTGGATCTGGTACGCAGCGTCCTTGTCAGTTGGCTGCAAATCAGCGTCGAACTCGCCCAATGGGCTGCGTTCTTGGTGTGCATCGACAAGCAATTGCGCCAGGCGCGAAGGTGAGGTTGCTGAGTTCAAGGGGGCGCTCCATTTGTGTCCAGACCCCCGCCCGCAGGCGGAGGCTGGCTACCGGTTATTTGCTGATGATGGTCGAGGCTTGCGGATCGGGCGCTCGCGTGGTCGCAGGTTTCGCATACTCGAATTTGTTCTGCGGCTTCATGCGAAAGGACAGAATCACCCCAATCGCAAGTAGCACGATGCTGACCAGGAAGGGTAGCTGCCAGTTGCCGAATTTGTCGATCAACAATCCCGCTGCCACAGGGCTGACAATCGCGGCCATGGCCGAGCCAGTGTTCATCATGCCACTGGCCGTACCGCAATGATCGGGCGCAATGTCCATCGGGATGGCCCACATTGGCCCGATCGTCATCTCGGAGAAGAAAAAGCCGATGGCCAGACACGCCAGGGACACATGCATGTCCTTGGTGAACATCAACGGGATCAGGGAAATCAGCGTCAGCGTCAGGCAGATGGCGACCATCTGGCTGCGGGCCTTGTTGAGGTCTTTGGTGCGGGTGTAGATGCGATCACTGACGATGCCGCCCAGGGTATCGCCCACCACGCCGCCGAAGAACACCGTCGAGGAGAAGATCGCAGTGTTTTTCAGATCCAGGCCCATGTTCATGAAGTACATCGGTACCCAGCTGAGCAGCAGCCACAACGTCCAGCCGTAGCAGAAATACACGATGGTCACGGGCGCCATGCGCTTGAACAATCGTCCCCAGGCCAGCGGAACAGTGCTTTTCACTTTAGGCGCCGGTAAAACCGCCAGCTCCTGTTGCGAAATGCGCGGATGGTCCTTTGGCAGTTCGGTGAAAACCACGGCCCAGAGCATGACCCAGACAAAGCTGATCCCGGCGCACACGTAGAACGATTCCCGCCAGCCATAAGTCGCCATCACCGCGATCATCGCCGCTGGCGCCAACGCATTGCCAAGACGGGCGAACGCATGGGTGATGCCTTGGGCAAAGCCGCGTTTTTCCTTGGGTACCCAACGCGACATCGCCGCTGTGGCAGCGGGGAAGGTGGCACCTTCGCCAAGTCCCAGCAGCACCCGTGCCACGATAAGCGAGATAAAGCCGCCAGCCAGCCCGGTCAAGACGGTCGCACCGGCCCAGATCAGCCCGCAGACAATCAGCGTGCGCTTGGCGCCGAACCGGTCGCTGACCCAGCCGCCGATGATTTGAAAGACCAGATAGGGATAGGCAAACGCGGAGAAGACAATGCCAATCTCCGTTTTGGTGAGGTTGAATTCCTTGCCGAAACCGACCGCCGCCGTACTGACGTTGACGCGGTCCAGATAGGTAATAAAGTACATGGCGCACAGCATGAACAGCACCACCGTGGTGGGGCGCAGACGTAAAAACTTCATGATCTATCTCCAGTTTCTTATTGTTATCGCTGACCAACGCGATGATTCGGGATAGTTGAGTCACATCGAGGAGCTGCGATATTCGGGTGATCGCAGCTCCTTTCACATCATTCGCGCCGCAACGGTACGGATTGCCCTCCCAGATAATCCATGGCCGCCAATACACCACTGGATTGCAGCTTGATCCCGGCCATTTGCAGGCCCATTTCACAGCCGGTCAGGGTTGCCATCAGCATCAGATCATTGCAGTCACCCAGGTGGCCGATCCGGAACATGCGGCCTTTCATCTTGCCCAGGCCCGTTCCCAGCGACATATCGAAGCGCTCGTAAATGATCTTGCGCACGGCATCGGCGTCGATGCCTTCTGGGGTCATCACTCCGGTCAGCACCGGACTGTATACCGCTGGATCGGCGCACTGGATTTCCAGGCCCCAGGCATTCACCGCGGTGCGGCAAGCGTGGGCCAGGCGGTTGTGGCGGATGAATACGTTTTCCAGGCCTTCCCCAAGGATCATGTCCAAGGCTTCGGACAAGCCATACAACAGGTTGGTGTTGGGGGTGTACGGCCAATAGCCGGTTTTGTTCATTTCGATGATGTCGTCCCAGGCCCAGAAGCTGCGGGGCAAGCCTGCGGTTTTGCTGGCTTCCAGCGCTTTGGGGGAGACCGCATTGAAGCTGATACCGGGAGGCAGCATCAGGCCTTTTTGCGAGCCGGACACGGTGACATCCACGCCCCATTCGTCATGGCGGTAGTCGACAGAACCGAGACCGGAAATGGTGTCCACCAACAGCAGCGCCGGGTGCCCGGCGGCGTCAATGGCCTTGCGCACCGAAGCGATATCGGAGGTAACGCCGGTGCTGGTTTCGTTATGCACGACGCAGACTGCTTTGATGGCGTGACTGCTGTCCGCGCGCAAGTGTGTCTCGATCATTTGCGCGTCGACACCGCCGCGCCAGCCTTCGATGCCCGGATGCCCGATGAATTGTGGTTTGAGACCCAGGCTCAGGGCCATTTTTTGCCAGAGCGTCGCGAAATGGCCGGTTTCGAACATCAGCACCTGATCGCCGGTGCTCAGCGTGTTGCACAGCGCAGCTTCCCAGGCGCCGGTACCAGACGCGGGGTAGATCACCACCGGATGACGAGTCTTGAAAATCTGTTTGATGCCGTCCAGCACCTTGAGACCCAGTTCGCCGAACTCCGGACCACGGTGGTCGATGGTGGGATAACTCATGGCGCGCAAAATGCGATCCGGGACCGGGCTCGGACCAGGAATTTGCAGGAAGTGACGGCCGGCGGGATGGTAATCAAGCTTCAGCATGAGTGACTCCTTCTTGTTTTTGTATTTTGAATTCAAAATACGTTAGCACGCCTTCCTGCTGTGTCAAACGTCATATTTGGGCTAATATTCGGCATTAGTTGGGCTGTTATCGAATAAGGCATCGCACTCAAGCGATGCAGATGAGGATTTTGCATGCAAAATATTGAGGGTCTGGTCGAGCTTGGCAGTCCCCGACCGATGGTCAAGGTCGAACGCCAACGCTTGCACGACACGGTCGTGGAGCACCTGCGCAGCTTTATCACCGAGGGCGTGCTGGCACCCGGAAGGAAGCTCAACGAGCGCGAACTGTGCGAAACCCTTGGCATTTCCCGGACGCCGTTACGTGAGGCGCTCAAGGTGCTCGCGGTCGAAGGCCTTATCGAGATCAATCCGAACCGCGGTGCGAGCGTCGCGCGCATGTCGGAGCTGGAAATTCGCGAAACTTTCGAGCTGATGAGCGGCATCGAAGCCTTCGCCGGTGAGCTGGCCTGTGAACGCATCACGCTACAAGAGCTTGATGAGATCAAGGCGCTGCACTATGCGATGGTGGTCAGCAAGAATCAGAATGACCTGCCGGGTTACTACCAGCGCAACCGGGCGATTCACGACCTGATCAACCTTGCGGCGCGCAACTCGGCGCTGCGTCAGGTGTATCTGTCACTGAACCGGCGCATTCAGGCGTTGCGTTTTCTGTCCAACCAACAGGCGCCGAAGTGGGAAAGGGCGTTGCACGATCACGAAGAAATGATCGAGGCCTTGCAGACGCGGGACGGCAAGCGCTTGAGCAGCATTCTGCGTCACCATCTCCTGGAAAAACGCGACGCGATCATGCTGATGGTGCGCGACGATTCCGAGCATCCGGATTCTATTCGCCGCTGACGTTCGGCGGATTTCATCTGGCCTGCGGGATAAATCATTTCAAATCATCAGACAGTCATGGACTATAGGCGTCTTTTTCTCGCCCCCTCCCGTCAGGGGGGCGAGCGCAGGCCGCTCGAGGAGCCCATGAATGAGCATCAAGATTGAGGCGCTGATCGCCCGCAAGATCGGCTTCGCCTCCCACCAGAATGCCGTGCCTCTGGTACGTGAACTGAGCCTCTGGAACCAGAGCGAACAACCTTTTGAAGACCTGGTGCTGAGCCTCGGCACCGACCCTGCTTTTGTCGAGACCCGGACCTGGAACATCGATCGCTTGAATCCCGGCGATCGTCTCAGCATCAACGAACGCGATATCAAACTCAACGCGGGTTATCTGGCTGGCCTTACTGAAAGCCTTGGCGCGGAAGTTGTGCTGCGCTTGTCTCGGGGCGATGAACTGATCGCCGAACAACGCGTTGTGACTGAACTGCTGGCGCGCACGGAGTGGGGCGGCCTCAGCGCCATGCCTGAGTTGCTGGCCGCGTTCTGCATGCCCAATGATCCTGCGGTCGACCGTGTGCTCAAAGCCGCTTCACAGGTATTGCGACGCGCCGGGAAGAAAGACGGCATCGACGGCTATGAAAGCAAGTCACGCACACGGACCTGGGAACTGACGTCCGCGATCTGGTCCGCAGTCTGCAGTTTCAAGCTGAGCTACGCACTGCCGCCCGCCAGTTTCGAACAGCAAGGGCAGAGAATCCGGCCGCCGGGCATGATCCTGGAAAACGGCGTGGCGACTTGCCTGGATACCGCGCTGCTGTTTGCCGCCGCGCTGGAACAGGCCGGGTTGAATGCCTTGCTGATCATGACTAAAGGCCACGCTTTCGCCGGTGTCTGGTTACAGCCTCAAGAGTTCTCGCAGCTATTGACCGATGAAGCCTCGGCGGTGCGCAAGCGCCTGGATCTGAAGGAGATGGTGGTGTTCGAAACCACCCTGGCGACTCAGGCGCCGGTGCCAGGTTTCAGTCAGGCAGTTGCCGCCGCTGAGCGGCAACTGGACGATGAGCAATTCATCATGGCCATTGACGTGCATCGCGCGCGGATGCAGAAGATTCGCCCGATTGCGTTGGCGCCGGACCCGAGCACGCCTGCTGCGGCGGATGACGCGCCACCGACCGTCGAAAGCCTTGAGGAAGCGCCGCTACTGCCTGGTTTCGACGTAGAAATCAACGATAGCAGCGACGGACCCGCAGGCAAGCTGACGCTTTGGCAACGCAAGCTTCTCGACCTCACCACCCGCAATCGCTTGCTGCACTTGCCGGAGAGTGCCAAAGGCGTGCGGCTTTTGTGTCCTGATCCGGCGGCTCTGGAAGACCTGCTGTCCAGCGGCCAGCGCATTCGCGTGCTGGCCGTGCCGGACCTGAACAGCAGCGGCCGTGATACCGCACTCTATGAACAGCAGAATCATGAAAGTCTGGTCGATGAAGTTGCGCGTCAGGCGTTGGCCCGTGGCGAAGTGCTCGCCAGTCTGGAAAAACCCAAACTCGAAGCGACGTTGATTGATCTGTTCCGCAAGGCACGCAGCGATCTGGAGGAGGGCGGTGCGAACACTCTGTTCCTGGCAATCGGTTTTCTCAAGTGGAAGAAAAGTGTCGACGACCCGAAAACCTACTCTGCGCCGCTGATTCTGCTGCCCGTCAAACTCGAACGCAAAAGCGCCTTGTCGGGGGTAACCCTGAGCCTGCTGGACGAAGAGCCGCGCTTCAACCTGACGTTGTTGGAACTTCTGCGCCACGATTTCGAGCTGGTCATTCCGGGGCTGGACGGCGAGTTGCCGAGCGACGATAGCGGCATTGATGTCGCGGGCATCTGGAATAAGGTGCGCCGCGCCGTACGCGATGTGCCAGGGTTCGAAGTCAGTACCGAACTGGTGCTCGGCACTTTCTCGTTTGCCAAGTACCTGATGTGGAAAGACCTCAACGCCAACGCAGCGCAGTTGCTGCAAAGCCCGCTGGTCCGGCACTTGCTGGAGCGGGATTCAGGCGGCGAAGCGTTTGCCGGGTCCGATGAATTCCCGCGCCCCGAGCAACTCGACGCGACCGTCACACCGGCACAGTTGTTTACCCCGTTAGCGGCAGACTCGTCGCAGCTCTCGGCAGTGGTGGCTTCTGCGGGTAAACATAGTTTCGTGCTCGACGGGCCGCCCGGTACCGGAAAATCCCAGACCATTGCCAATATGATCGCCCACAACCTGGCACTCGGTCGTCGCGTGCTATTCGTGGCGGAAAAGCGTGCAGCACTCGACGTGGTGTATCGCCGGTTGGCAGAGAAAGGCCTGGGCGAATTTTGCCTGGAGCTGCATTCAAGCAAGACGTCCAAGGTCGAAGTGCTCAAGCAACTGGACCGTGCCTGGGACGTACGCGACACCTTGAGCGCCGAGGATTGGCAGCGTGAAGCCGAGCGCGTGCAGACGCTGCGTTCGCGACTCAATCAACTGGTCGAGGTGTTGCATCGACGCTGGCCCAACGGCCTGTCGCTGCATCAGGCTATCGGTCGTGTCGTGCGCGACCATGGCCCCACGACGCCGCGTCTGGCGTGGTCGGCAGGCACTGCACACGATGCGGACGAGTACGCCTTGTTGCTGGACCTATCCCGCCGCCTGGGGCTCAACGGTGCCGCCGCTCGTGACCTGTCGGGCAAATTCGGTGTGCTGGGGCAGACGCAATGGTCGAACGCCTGGCAAGCGCAGATCGTCAGCGCCGCCCGCGAATTGCCCCAGGCGCTTGATGCACTGATCAGCGCTGCTGAAAGAATGCTGGCGTTGACGCACTTGTCGCTGCCGGTGACGGAAGTGGCGCAACTTGTGCAGCTTGAGGAACTGGTCAGTTTGCTCGTTGAGAGCCATGGCGTGAACCTGTCGTTCGCCTTCGCGCCGGATGCCATGATGCGAATCGAGGCTGCCCGGCACGCCTGCCAGCTGCTCGCTGATTACCGCGAACTGGAAGAGAGTCTGTCGCTGAACTACGCCGACGAAGCCTGTCGCCGGGTTCCGTTCGAGGCCCTGCGCAGGGACTGGCAAGAGGCTGAAGGCAAGTTCTGGTTCTTCGCCAGTCTCGCCAGGAAAAAGGTCGCCACGCAGCTGGCTTCGGTCGGTGGTGCTGCGGGTCTGCCGGACGTTCCAGGTGATCTGCTGATCTTTGAACGGTTGCAGGCGCAGCTGCTGGAGTTGGACAATCTGGCCCCCGAATTGCAATCGATTCCCGGCTGGAACGGACTTGCCAGCGACAGCTCGCGCACGCTCAAGGCCGTGGTGCTGGCCGAAAGTATGCGTGCCCGGCTCAGGGCGCTGGTTGAATCACCTGAACAGTTGATCGCCTTGCGCAGTGCCGTGGCACGGTTGGTGATCGAGGCCAATGAAATGCTGGGGGCGGGCGGTCAGATCGCTACGACACTGGTGACCTTGCAGCAGGCCTTGGCCCGCTACGATGACGCTGCTCAGTTATTTGCCGAACTGGCCGTGACCACGAGCGAAATGCTCCCTGGCGTTGCCGAGCTTCGTGCGACGTGTGCCGCTATCCAGCAACAGGAAGGACAGCTCAAGGCGTGGTGCGACTGGTGTCGGGTCCGCGAGCAGGCGGGCGCAGCAGGTCTGGCACCTTTGGCTCAGGCACTGGAACGCGGCAACGTGCTGCCGTCGGCCTGCGAAGATACGTTTGTTACCGCGTATTCGCACTGGTTTGCCACGGTTGGCATCGACGGCGAGCCGTTGCTGAGAACCTTCGTTGCTGCCGAGCATATGAGCGACATCGCCACGTTCAACCGCTTGGACGACGAGCTGGCGAAGCTAACCGTGCGCTACATTCGCGCAAAACTGTGCGGCCTGATCCCGTCGAAGAACGACATTGCCAAGAACAGCGGCTTTGCCATCCTCAAGCATGAGCTACAGAAATCCCGGCGGCATAAACCGGTTCGCCAACTGGCCATCGAGATGGGCGATGCGCTGAACCGGCTGGCGCCGTGCATGCTCATGAGCCCGCTGTCGATTGCCCAGTTCCTGCCGGCCGATCAGCCGCCGTTCGACCTGGTGATCTTTGACGAGGCGTCGCAAATCGCGCCCTGGGACGCGATCGGCTCCATCGCGCGGGGCAAACAGGTGATCATTGCCGGTGACCCGCGCCAGATGCCGCCCACCAACTTTTTCAACCGGAGTGCAAATGCCGAGGACGACGACACGGCCGAAGACATGGAAAGCATTCTCGACGAATGCCTGGGTGCCGGTGTACCGAGTCACAGCCTCAGTTGGCATTATCGCAGTCGGCATGAAAGCCTGATCGCGTTTTCCAATCACCGGTATTACGACAGCAGCCTGATCACCTTTCCGGCCGCTGAAACCCGGGCCAGCGCCGTCGAGTGGCGACGCGTCGAAGGTGTATATGCCAAGGGCAAGGGGCGTTGCAACCAGGCAGAAGCCGAGGCCATCGTCCATGAAACGGTCAAGCGTCTCACCGATCCGGCGTTCATTGCTGCGGGCTACTCAATCGGCATCATCACGCTGAACTCCGATCAGCAGAAGCTCATCAACGACTTGATGGATGCTGCCCGTCAGCAATACCCGCAGATCGAACCCTTCTTCCAGGACAGCCAGACTGAGCCGGTTGTGGTGAAGAACCTGGAAACCGTACAGGGCGACGAGCGCGATCTGATCATGCTCGGCATTGGCTACGGGCCTACCGAGCCGGGTGCGCCAGTGATGTCGATGAACTTCGGACCACTGAACAAGGACGGCGGCTGGCGTCGCCTGAACGTCGCCATTACCCGCTCGCGTCGCGAGATGCTGGTGTTTTCGTCGTTCGATCCTTCAATGATTGACCTCAACCGTACCAACGCCCGCGCAGTGCGTGATCTCAAGCATTTCATCGAGTTCGCCCAGCGCGGCCCGAGGGCATTGGCCGAGGCGGTGCAGGGTTCGGTGGGCGGTTACGATTCGCCCTTTGAAGAAGCGGTGGCGCAAGGGTTGCGACGGATGGGCTGGCAAGTGGTGTCGCAGATTGGTGTGTCGCGTTTCCGTATTGACCTGGGGATTGTGCATCCCGACCGTCCCGGCGATTACCTGGCGGGTGTCGAATGCGACGGCGCGACCTATCATAGCGCGGCAACCGCCCGTGACCGCGACAAGGTGCGTGGAGCGATACTGCGCGGTCTGGGCTGGGATTTGCTGCGGTTGTGGTCCACCGAATGGTGGGTCGACAAGGAAGGTGCTTTGCAACGCTTGCATGCTGATTTGAACGATTTGCTGGAACAATCGAGAGATGTGCCAGTCGCGCAGCACGTTGATCTCCCCGATCCACTGGAGGTCAACGTGGAACCCGCTGAAACGCCATGATTTCCGTAGGACTGGCTTTAGCCGGGAGACCAATCTCCCGGCTAAAGCCGGTCCTGTGGATCGGGTGAATCAGAAGTCGATGGTGCCCGAGAATTTCACCAGACGTGGCTCGCCCTGGGTCAGGTAACCGCCGTTGGCGGATGCCCAGTAGTTCTTGTCGGTGATATTTTCCACATTCACGCGCAAGGTCAGGTCTTTCTGTTCAACCCGCATCTTGTAACGTGCGCCTGCATCGAAGCGGTTCCAGGTCGGCAGACTCAGGTTGTTGGCCTGATCTGCGTACTGGCCGCCAGTGCGCAACATGCGAGCGTTAAGCGCTGCGCCTTCCAGGCCAGGGATATCCCAATCTGCACTTGCGTTTAGCTGGAAGGTCGGCACGCCAATCGCGTGGTTGCCGTCGTTGAGGCCGCCGGAGGTGTTTTTCAGTTCGGAGGTCATCCGCGTGCCGCCGGCCATCAAACGCAGGCCTTCGATCGGCTCGCCGAATACGCTCAACTCAATCCCTTTGTTGACCTGCTGACCGTCACGCACATACAAGCGGCTGGCGGCATCCACGAAGCCGTCGGTAGGCCGCTCGATGCGGAACACACCCAGATTGGCGCCGAAGGTCTGCATGTCCAGCTTGATGCCGGCTTCCAGTTGCTTGGTGCGACCCGGCGGGAAAGCTTCACCCAGGTTGGTGATGTTTGTGCCGGACGCTACAGGCCCTTTGGCCAGACCTTCGATACGGTTGGCGTACAGCGAAATGATATCGGTGGGCTTGTAGACAATGCCGTACACCGGCGTGGTGATAGCCTCGTCGTAGATCGAGCTGCGGCTGCCGTCGTTGGCTGGGTTGGCCAAGCCGTTGGAGGTGCTGCCGTCGTACAGGTAGTTTTCCACGCGCAGTTGCTGGCGACGCACGCCATAGGTGAGCAACAGGCTGTCGTCGAACAGGCCAACGGTATCGGAAATCGCCAGGCTGCGATTGCGGGTTTTACCGGTGACGCCAGGATCGCCCATGTCGCCGCCGGTCAAGTAGCCGTCGGTAGGTTTGGCCAGTTTGTTCGCGTTGTAGATATTGGTATTGCCAACGGTAGGTCGATAAAAGGTGTAGGCGTTTTCCTGCTCGGTCCAGATGGTCGTGGCGCCAATTGCGATCTGATGGCTGATCGGGCCTGTCTGGAAGCGGCCATTCAGGCCGGTGCTGAAGCTGGTGTTGTCTTCATTGTGCGGAATTTCCGAGCCGCTGATGGTGGCGGTACCGGTGTTGCCCACCAGTGTCGGGGTGCCGTAAACCCCGGTTTCGCGGGTGTGCTTGACGCCACCGGCGAGGTAGGCGGTCCAGCTGTCGTTCAGGTCCCAGTCGCCGCGCATCATACCGAAGGTGTCTTCAGTCTCGGTGTAGGTCCAGCTCTGGCCGTAGTTGTGGCTGGCATCTGGAGCGGTCGGAATGCTGGTCGCAGTCCCGAGCTGCACGGTGTTGCGCAGGTGGTTGATGCGCTGCTTCTGATAACCGAAGTCAGTGGATACGCGGAACTTGTCGCCGCGATAGTCGAGGCCAGCAACGAACAGCTTGGTGCGCTGATCCTGATCGTTGACCGCCGTTTCACCTTCACGCTGGCTGAGGTTGACCCGCGCGCCGAAGCGGTTGTCATCACCGAAACGCTGGCCGAGGTCCAGATGCTCGCCGATACGACCGTCGGAGCTGATGTCCTGGGTGTAGCGACGCGTCGGGACGTCACCGGCGCGCTTGGGTTGCAGGTTTACGCTACCGCCCAGGCCACTGCCGGTCGGGCTGACACCGTTGATGAAGGCGTTCGGGCCTTTGAACACTTCGACGCGTTCGATGGCGTCGGTGGACAGAATCTGTCGTGGCAGGACACCGTACAGGCCGTTGTAGGAAATGTCATCGCCATTAAGCGGCAGGCCGCGAATCACGAACACCTGAGCCTGGTTACCGAAGCCGTAGGACTGGCGTACCGAAGGATCGTTGAGCAGCACGTCGCCGACGTCTTCGGCTTGCTGGTCTTCGATCAGCTTCGAGGTGTAACTGGTCATGGTAAACGGCACATTCATGTTGTCCTGGTTACCCAGTACACCCATTTTCCCGTCTCGTGCGACCTGCCCACCGGCAAAGGTTTCAGGCAACGTATTCGAGTTTGCCTTGACCGCTTCGGCGTTGACATCGGTAGCACCGAGCTCCACCGGATCTGCGGCGTGGGCCATGAAGCTGACGGAGCAGCAGAGGGCGAGCAGGGTAGGGCGCGACGGAAATGCGAAGACCATGGGACGAATACCTGAGACGCGTGAGAATGGTAAAAGCCTCCCTGGCAATACGATTGATTCTTAGGCGCAAATACTATCAGGCGTAATTGCAAATTGTTATCAGTCAATAACGAAATTTTCACATTTCGTTATTGTTTGCTCGTTTTAGACGGGGACATCGAATGGGGGCATTGCTGACGCGACCGCTCGACTGCGCTTAACGAAGAAAAGGCAAGACTTCGCCGAGCAACAACTCTGGGGCTTCTTCGGCGATGTAATGCCCGGCTGGCAAGGCTTTGCCACGCACATCGGTTGCCACTTGCTGCCATTCCTTAAGCGGATCAAAGCAGCGACCGACAGTGCCTTCTGCGCCCCACATGACCAGCAGTGGCAGGTTCAGATGATGGTGGGCGGCGATGTCGGCGCGATGATGCTCAAGATCGATGCTGGCGGCGGCGCGATAGTCTTCGCAGATACCTCGCGCCGCGCCCGGCAGTTGCAGGCAGCGCAAATACTCAGCAAACGCTTCATCGGTAAATGGTTTCAGGCCGGCACTGCGGCTGCCCATGACACTGCGCAAATAAAGCTCGGGATTGGCTTCGATCAGACTTTCTGGCAGCGGGGCCGGGCGTATCAGGAAGAACCAGTGCCAATACGCACGGGCGAAAGCTTCGTTGGTCTGCGCGTACATCGACAGCGTCGGCGCGATATCCAGCAACACCATTCGCTGTACCGCCAAGGGATGATCAAGCGCCAGGCGATGGGCGACCCGTGCACCACGGTCGTGGGCCAGAACCGAGAACTTGCTGAAGCCCAGCGCCTGCATCAGTTCGACGCCGTCCCGGGCCATTTCCCGTTTCGAGTAGTTGCTGTGATCGTCATTGGCGGCTGGTTTGCTGCTGTCGCCGTAACCGCGCAAGTCGGCGGCAACCACGGAGAATTCCAGGGCGAGTTGTTCGGCGATTTTATGCCAGATCACATGGGTTTGCGGATGCCCGTGCAGCAGCAACAGGCCGGGACCCGCGCCACCTTTGCGATAACTGATCTCGACCCCGTTGACCTGGCGTGTGTCTTTGTGGAATCCGGTGAACATGAAGTGACTCCCTTGGTGGTGACTCGCTCAACATTGTTTCGCGCGCCCCAGCTTATTGAATCCTTCCCTGCAATCAACAGCGCTTTGGTGATCGCGTCATCCACGCATCGTGGTTAATCGGCTGGAATACGATCCGTTGGAGCGAGCGGGCGGCGTTCCGACTTGCCCGCGAATCAGACGCCTCGGTGACCCAGCGCTACCGCGTCATCGTTCTTCGCGGGCAAGCCTCGCTCCAACGGGTGCCGGTGTTTGCTGCGCGACAGCACGGCGTCGAAGACGGGGCGGAACCTCCCACAGGAAACAACAGAATCGTTGCCTGGCTCGAAACCTTTATTTGGCGAACGCGTACTCGCCGCCCCGGCTGATCGCTTTTTTATAGGCCGGTCGCGCCTGAAACCTTTCTACCCAGGCCGCCAGATGCGGGTAGGGGCCAGTTTTGCCCTGCGCTTTGGCGAACTCGCCGATAAAGCTCATCTGGATGTCGGCACCGCTGAGTTCTTCGCCAACCAGATACGGCGTCAGGCCCAACGCGTTGTTCAGGTAGCCAAGATAGTTATCCAGTTCCGAGTTGATGCGCGGCAGCAGCGGTGCGCCGGCATCGCCCAGGCGACCGACGTAGAGGTTAAGCATGAGCGGCAATATCGCCGAGCCTTCGGCAAAGTGCAGCCATTGAACGTATTCATCGTAGGTGGCGAACTCAGGGTCCGGTTGCAGCCTGCCGTGGCCATGACGGCGGATCAGATAGTCGACGATGGCACCTGACTCGATCAGTACGTGGGGACCGTCCTCTATCACCGGGGACTTGCCCAGCGGGTTGATGGCCTTGAGTTCCGGCGGGGCGAGATTGGTTTTCGGATCACGCTGGTAGCGTTTGATCTCGTAGGGCAGGCCCAGCTCTTCGAGCAGCCAGAGGATGCGTTGCGAGCGGGAGTTGTTGAGGTGGTGGACGGTAATCATGAGGTCTCCGGCGACAGGTTTGAAGTGTCTTAAGGAGACTACGCGAGTGGCGATGAGTGCCCGGTATTTTTTGACCGGTTTACGTAAGCGCCTGCAGCGGTAGGTGGCGTTGAGGGGATCAATGGGTAAAGATGGACCTTCAATTCGCAATGATCTGAAGGAACCAGCATGCTTATTCGACGCTCACCCATCGCCGCCGCGCTCGCGTTTTCATTCTTGTCCTGTACCGCGTTCGCTAATGACCTGGCACCGGCTCAACTGCTGAAAAAAGCCGAGGCTGAACAAAAATCCTATCTGGCCACCGTCAAACAGCTGGTGGACATTGATACCGGAACCGGCCAGGCGCCTGGCCTGAAAACCGTCAGCGCGGTGCTGGTCGAGCGGCTCAAGGCGTTGGGTGCTGAAGTCACCACGACACCTGCGAACCCGTCCGCTGGCGACAACATCGTCGGCACTCTCAAGGGTACTGGCAGCAAGAATTTTCTGCTGATGGTCCACTACGATACGGTGTTCGGGCCAGGCACAGCGGCGAAACGTCCGTTCAAACTCGACAGCGAACGCGCCTATGGTCCCGGTGTTGCTGACGCCAAAGGTGGCGTGGCGATGATTCTGCATTCGTTGCGGTTGCTGCAGGATGAGAAGTTCAAGGATTTCGGTACCCTCACGGTGCTGTTCAACCCCGATGAAGAAACCGGCTCCGCTGGTTCGAAAAAAATCATCGCTGAACTGGCCCGTCAGCACGACTACGTATTCTCGTTTGAGCCGCCAGACAGAGACGCAGTGACTGTCGCCACCAACGGCATCAACGGTTTGATTCTCGACGTGAAGGGCAAGTCATCCCACGCCGGTTCCGCGCCTGAAGCCGGGCACAATGCGGCCATGGAGCTGGCGCACCAGATGTTGCAGCTCAAGGATCTCGGCGATCCGGCCAAAGGCACCACGGTCAACTGGACGCTGATCAAGGGCGGCGAGAAGCGCAACATCATCCCGTCCAGCGCCTCGGCCGAGGCTGACATGCGTTACTCCGACCTGAGTGAAACCGACCGGGTACTCGCCGATGCCCAACGCATCGTGGCAAAAAAACTCATTGATGGCACTGAAGTGACGTTGCGCCTGGAAAAAGGCCGCCCACCATTGGCGAAAAATCCGGGCTCCGAGCAACTGGCAAAAACCGCACAGGCGCTTTATGGCGAAATCGGTCACAACATTGAGCCTATCGCCATGCGTTTCGGCACCGATGCAGGCTATGCCTACGTACCGGACAGCGCCAAACCGGCCGTGCTTGAAACCATGGGCGTCGTCGGTGCCGGCCTGCACGCCGATGACGAATACATCGAGCTGTCGAGCATTGCTCCGAGGCTTTACCTGACCGTGGCGTTGATCACGCAGTTGTCTCAGGAAGATGCCGCGCCGTAATCAAGTCATTCGATCGCGGACGGCGAAAAATCAGGAGCCGTCTTAGCGATTTTCTCGCGTATGCCACAACCGCAGCAGATAGATCGTCGAGCCCTGAATTTCGTAACGTAGCTCATAGCCCCCGATCAACAATCGCCGGACATCCCGGGACGCAAATTCCTCAAGGCGCTCACCCAGCCGTGGATTGTTGAGAAGCATCGTTGGTGTAGACGTCAGTTGTTGGACAGTACGGGCGGCGGCCGCGCGATTGACCAAGGCAAGAAATTCGTAAAGGCGGGCAAGATCGGAGAGTGCTTTGCTGGTCCACTTCAATTCCATTACTTGGGCACCGGCAGGGGCGTGTCTGTAGCCAGGCTATCGGCCCATGCCTGAACCGATTGATGATCAATAACACGTCCAGCATCAACATCGGCTAGCGCTTCCAGCGTCAAACGGCTGCGCTCTTCTTCTTGATCAATCCAGGCCGACAGGGCCTGTTTTACGATCCAGCCTTTGGAGCGTTCGAGGCGTAAAGCCAGCTCATCGACTTTTTCCGCCAAAGGCAATGGAACGTGCGCCGTGACCACGCGGGTGTCTGTACTCTGGCCCATGACAAGTCCTCAACAGTTTGATTCAAAGTGATTGGAGTTGAATCATAGTTGATGTGCCAGCTTGGTCAAGGGATTAAGGTCAACAGCAGTGGGCGCCATTATCCTGGGACTGGCGGCGGCCATGGCAGAATCGTTAGTGTAATAATTCCGTTACATACCGGGAGTAATTTGGCGCTTTCTCGCGGCTGGAAGAATAGTAGTGATTCGCCTGTTTTCTTCCTCGCTGGGCCTGTTGCGACTGCTCCTGGTGATGCTGTGCGCGGCCACACTTGTATTTCTGTGGGGGTTGTTTTTCCAGCAGAAAGCCACTTCCCATGACGAAGCGCTGGCAGCCAAGGCGGCCGAACATCTGAACCTGGCTACGATAGCTGCAGAAAACCTGCGTCAACTGGTCGACCGCGCCCAGGCCATCGGCAAGGTTGCGCGAAGTGACATCGAAGACCGGGACCAACGCAGTTGGGGTTTGGTGCGCATGCTTGCCGAAGACCCGGTGCTCAAGCGCATGAGCCTGTACAGCCGCGATGGGCGTCTGCTTTCCGGCACTCATGTTGACGAGCCACAGCAACTGCCCGGGGATTGGCTGGCGCAATTGCAGCACCACATTGATCGCAACGGCCTCAAACCCTTCCTGCCGGGGTTGCCCGACTCACAAAACGAATCCGCGCCGCCGAACTGGCGCCTGCCTTTCCTGTTGCCGTTGGCCGATCCTTCGATGCGGGAGCTCGACAGCATCCTTTTGGTGCAGCTGGATATCGGTTACCTGGCGGCACTCTTCGAACACATTGATCTGGGCCGCAGCGGCATGATGCGTTTGCTCGATAACGATGGCCATGAGCGGTTGCGGCTGACCAGCAGCGGCGTTGTGGTTTCCGGCGTGGCACTCAACCCGGAACTGTCGAGCAGTGGCGTTGAGTCTGGGGAAATCACCCAATACTCCGCTACCGCGCAATTCCAGAGCCTGTATCGCCGCACGTCACAGCGCGGCTTCAGTGTGATCGTCAGTCAACAGCGCGACGAAATCCTTGCCCCATCGCAACTCACCTATGAGCGGCAGCTCTGGCTGAATCTCTGTATGACGCTGTTCATTCTGGGCAGCCTGATCTGGACCCTGCGCGTGTTACACCGGCGCCAGGAAGCATTTGCGGAGTTGGAACAGGCCCAGCAAATCAATCAGGACTTGATAAGCCGGCTGGAGGAAGAGCACCGGCGCAGCAGTCATGCCGCAGCCACGGACCACTTGAGCGGTCTGCACAACCGGCGTCAGTTCATGGAGGTTGCGACACAGGTTTTGACGCAGCAGCGTGGCAAGCGGCAGTTGCTGGCCATTCTGTTCATCGATATGGACCGCTTCAAATCGATCAATGACTCCTTGGGACACCGGACCGGTGATTTGCTGTTGCAGGCGATTGCCGGACGCATTAGTCGCTTGCTGGAGCCATGTGACGCAGCGGCGCGCTTCGGTGGCGACGAATTTGTCGTGCTGCTGGCCGGAGAACGAAGTGAGGAGCAGATCGACGCCTGGGCTCGAATGCTGGTGGACAAGCTTTCAGCGATTTACTCCCTCGAAGAGCATGAGCTCAGCACCAGTCCCAGTGTTGGCGTCAGCATTTGCCCGCGTGACGGCCAGGACGTCGAAGGCATGATCCGCTGCGCTGATGCGGCGATGTATTCGGCAAAAAGAGCGGGGCGCGGACAATATCGGTTTTTCGACCCGTCGCTCAACGTCGCGGACATCAAGGAGTTCACGCTGGAGCAGGCCTTTGCCGGGGCGCTGAGCGAGCGGCAGTTTCTGCTTCACTACCAGCCCCAGATCCGCCTGGACTCCATGCTCGTGGAAAGCTACGAAGCATTGGTGCGCTGGCAGCACCCTGACTTCGGATTGCTCTATCCGGATCAATTTATCTCCCTGGCTGAGCGCAGCGGTTTCATCATTGCGCTCGGCTGGGAAGTGCTGCGCCTGGCGTGTGAGGATCTGGCGCGCTGGCAGGAACAGGGCAATCGCGCACGACTGGCAATCAATATCTCGGCGATACAGCTGCGCCAGGCCGACTTCAGCCGAAGGCTCCTCAGCGAACTTGACCACTACGACATCGAGCCGCAGCAACTGGAGCTGGAAATTACCGAGACCTCGGTGCTGGATCATGAAGGGCAGGGCATCGAGCACCTTAAATCCCTGCGCGCCGCAGGTCTGGCTATCAGCCTGGACGACTTCGGTCAGGGTTACGCAGGTTTCGCCCACCTGCAATCGCTGCCGTTGACCAAGTTGAAGATCGATCGCGCGGTGATTGCGCCGTTGTCCAACAGCCCTGATGACAACCCCATCGTCGCCTCTACCATCATTCTGGCCAAACGCCTCGGGCTGGAGGTGGTCGCCGAAGGCGTGGAAACCCGCGAGCAGGTCATTTGCCTGAAGCTGGCGGGCTGCGACATGGTTCAGGGTTATCACTTCAGTCGACCGCTGTCGTCGGCCCAGCTTCATGAATATCTCCCCTTTACCAACGCGATGGAAAAAGCATGCGCGCAGTAATATTTTTGACTGTTCTGCTGATGACGATGCTGTCCAGCACCCTGGCTCATGCCGAGTGCAGTCAACAGAGTCTGCGCTTCGCAATCATCCCGAAGACCAACAAGACTGTAGAAGTGCTGGTGCTTGAGTATCAGCCGCTGCTGACGCGCCTGAGCACTGCGCTGGGAATTCCGGTGGAAATAGTCCCGGCCTCTTCCTATGAAAGCGTGATCGATGCAATTGTCTCCGGTGGCGTCGACATTGCCTGGCTTGGACCGGCGTCCTACATCCTCGCCCGCCAGCGCGACCCCCGTATTGAACCGTTCGCCAGCCTGACCATAAGCCCCGGCTATTTCACCCCGGCCGGGCATCACTATCAGTCACTCTTGCTGAGTCGTCGCCAGGACGCCACTAGCCTTGAGGCATTGCGCGGCACTCAGGTCGCACTGAGCGATCCGGCGAGCACGTCAGGCAGTGTCGTGCCCAATGCCGAATTTTCGGCGCAAGCGGGGTTGCCGCTGACGCAGTTTTTCAGCTCTGTGGTGTATTCCGGTTCCCACGACAAGTCTCTGGATGCGCTCCTGGATGGCAGGGTGGACGCGGCATTTGTGGCAAGCGTGCGGGTTGACGCGTACCTGAACAGCGGGCGGATCACGCGTGACACGTTCAACGTGCTGTGGCGCTCGACTCCGATCTACTACGATCCTTATGTGTTCGGCGGTAGCCTGTGTCCATTGCTGAAAGAACGCATTCGCGCCGCGATGTTGAACGATCAGCAGGGCCTTGCCTCATTTCTGAAGGCTCAGGACGCTTCCGGTATTGTCCCGGCCAGCCATGCGGAATACGAGCCACTGCTGCAGCTGATGGGCAAAAAGCCAGTTGTGCCATGAGTTCAGTCGTTCGCAGCGATCGGCTATCAGGCGATTGCCGACCACCTTTTTGTTTAGGAGTCTCTGCAGGTTTCACGATAATCTTTGCCACACGTTCACTTGACCCGTTGACCGATGACCAGATCTGAATTTTCTGTTGATATTGAAGCCGTCGGCTCTATTGAAGCCGTTCCGGTCATTTTGAGCATGGTCAAACACCTGACCGGGATGCGTTTCGCCGCTGTCGCCAGGGTCACTGAAAAAAACTGGGTGGCGTGTGCTGTCGATGATTCAATCAATTTTGGTTTGAAGCCCGGTGGCGAGCTGGTGCTGGAGTCGACCATCTGTCATGAAATTCGGCAACACCAAAGGCCTGTGATCTTCGGACACGCCAGCGCGCATCCCGTTTTTTCGTCACACCACACCCCCAAGCTGTATGGACTGGAAAGTTATATTTCCATCCCGATCATCAAGGCCAATGGCGACTTCTTCGGTACGTTATGTGCGATCGATTCGGTACCGGCGAGTCTTGAAGAACCGGCTATCGTCAAGACCCTGACGCTGTTCGCCCAATTGATTGCGATGAGTCTCGATACCCAGAGCAACCTTGAGGCAACCCAGGCGGCGCTGGTCAACGCCAATGAAACGGGAATGCTGCGAGACCAGTTCATTGCTGTCCTGGGGCATGACTTGCGTACGCCCTTGAGTGCAATCCGGATGAGCGCGGACCTGTTGGAAAGCAAAACAACGGAAAAGCGATCACTCAATCTGATTTCCGCCATCCGCAACAGCTCGGTACGCATGGGCGTCCTGATCGAGAATGTCCTGGATTTCGCCCGTGGGCGGATGGGTGGCGGCATTCCCGTCAAGCGCCAACTGGTCGACGATCTGGGACATACGCTCAAGTTGACGCTGGATGAAGTACAAGCCTCGCACCCGCTTGCAATTCTGGATCATTCTCTGGACCTGCCGACGGGTGTCTACTGCGATGCGCTGCGTATCACGCAGCTCCTGTCAAACCTTCTGGGCAACGCAGTGACTCACGGGGCAAACGGGACACCTGTCGAGGTTCGGGCCTATTCGGAAAATGACGAGATCGTCCTGTCCGTGATCAATCAAGGGCCGCCGATTCCTACTCAACTGATGCCGTTGCTGTTCGAGCCGTTTACCCGTTCGGAAGCAGGACAGCGCGGGGAGGGGCTGGGCCTGGGGCTTTACATCGCCTCGCAGATTGTCAGCGCACACGGTGGCAGTCTCACCGTGACGTCGACTGTGGAGGCGGGAACAGCTTTTATTGCCCGACTCCCGGCGAAGATCAAATGGGTGGTTTAAACCTCCCCTGATCGAAACGATCAGCTATTTCCCCAGTGAATTCACATTCATCGAGCGCACCGCCCATTGCTCCGCCGTTTGCTGATCCACCGGCAGGGAGAAACGGAACGTCGCGCCGCGTCCGGGCACGTCGACCAACTGGATATCGCGGCCGTGCAGTTGCAGGATGCGATGCACAATGCGCAACCCCAGGCCACCATCGCGCCGTGAACCGCCGATGTTGAACGGCCGCAGGAACAGGCCTTCGCGCAGTTCAGCAGCAATGCCGGGGCCGGTGTCGCTGATCGTGACTTCTATTAAGGCGCCTTGCGGGCGCAGGCTGAGCTCGATTTCCCCACCTTCGGGCGTGTGGCGCAAGGCGTTGTCGAACAGGTTGGTCAGCACGCGCTCGATCAGCCCCAGGTCAGCGCAGGCGGCAGACACGTTGGGGGCGAAGGACGCCTTGAGTTCGACGCGCCGCGCCTCGGCCGTCAGTTCGAATTTCTGGAAGATGTCCTGCACCAGATCAGTCAGCGGGAAACGCTCCAGCACCGGCTGCACGAAGCCGTGCTCCAGCCGCACCAGTTCCAGCAGCGATTGCGCCAGCCCGCCGACCTTGCGGCTCTGATCCAGCGCGATGCCCAGATAGCGGCGGCGATCAGCGGGGGACAATGTGGCGTCCTTGAGCGACAAGGTCTCCAGATAGCCATGCAGTGAAGCCAGCGGCGTGCGCAAGTCGTGGGAGATGTTCGCAACCAATTCGCGGCGTTCCTGATCCTGGCGGGTCAACGAATTCCATTGAGCACTGAGGCGTTCCTGCATTTGCCGGAACGCGGCGTCGAGCATGGCAATTTCATCGTGGCTGGCTGCGTGTTCGGCGGGTGCTGTTGCCGGCGGAGCGACTGGAGCGCCGTCGATATCGAACTGGCTGACGGTTTCGGTGAGGCGCCGCAACGGTCGGGTGATCAGGGCGAAAGCCGTAAGGCCTGCGATCAGGCACAACAGCGCGACCAGTCCGATGGACAGCAGTGCGGTGTTGAGCGCCGCGCTGGTGGCACCGCGCTCGGCCAGACGATCGTGTTCTTCACTGAGCAGCACCACGTAGAGATAGCCAGCCGGCTTGCCATCCACGGTCAGCGGCGCCGCGCTGAACACCTTCCGCGCCTGGTCACTGCGCGGATCGTCACCGAGTATTGGCAAGGCATCGCCTTGAAGCAAACGATGGACGGGCGCCAGATCAATCCTGTCCCGACGTATGCGACCCTCGGGCGAAGCGCTGCCGACGACCCGCCCGTCAGTGTCGAGCAGATAGACTTCGACGCTGGGATTGACCAGCATCAGCTGATTGAACAGGTTGCGGACCGCGCCCGGCATCATGCCTTTGCTGTCCATCAGCACCGTATCCCGGGCAATGTGTTGCGCCAGATCTCGCGACAGGCCTTGTACGACTTCCAGTTCATGCATCCGGTTGGCGCGCACCTGCATCCACGCTGACGTGCCGCAGCACACCAGCAGCAACACGGCGAACACCAACGACAGACGCTTGGTCAGGGTCAGCCTCATGGCTGTTCCTCCGCGGCGGCAAATTTGTAGCCTCGGCCCCATACCGTAAGGATGCGCGCCGGTTGTGCCGGATCAGCTTCGATCTTCGCCCGCAGGCGATTGATGTGGGTATTGACCGTGTGTTCGTAGCCTTCGTGGCTGTAACCCCATACCGCGTTGAGCAGGTCCATGCGCGAGAACACCTTGCCGGGTTGGCGGGCGAAATAATACAACAGGTCGAACTCCCGAGGCGTGAGTTCCAGGCGACGACCATCGAGGGACACATCACGGGTGATCGGATCGATATTGAGCCCGCCGGTGATCAGGCTGCCGGCGTCCATCTTCAGGTTGCGAGCCATGGCGTCCACGCGCCTGAGCAGCGCTTTGACCCGCGCCACGAGTTCGAGCATGGAAAAGGGTTTGGCCAGGTAATCGTCGGCGCCCAGCTCCAGACCGAGAATCCGATGCAGCTCGCTGGACCGCGCACTGGTGATGATGATCGGCGTGTAACGGGCCATGGCGCGGGCGCGGCGGCAGATTTCCAGGCCATCGACACCGGGCAGCATCAGGTCGAGGATCAGCGCGTCCCAATTGCCCTGCTGCAGCAGACGCATGCCTTCATCGCCATCGGCGCAGTGCACGACTTCAAACTGCTCATCGCGTAGATGCAGGCAAATAAGGTCGGCGATATGCACGTCGTCCTCGACCACGAGAACCCGTTTGGTCTGTTCCATTCCGTTCAATCCTTCAACGCGATGGCGCCATTGTGCGGGTTTTCCGCGGCCCGAGTTATCACGAATTGTTTAACTTCACGTGAGGATTTGGCGATCACTGCGCGCCTAGGCTGTGTTGCATGCCATCCACCTGGATGTTTCGGAGAAGATCATGTTTTCACGGCGGCAGTTTCTGATAGTGAGCGGCGGGGCAGGCCTTGCAGCATTGGCGCTCGGCGTGTCGAGCCGGTTCCCGATGCTGATCGATGACGCCAGCGCAGCGCAGGTGTTCGAGGTAACGCACAGCGATGCGCAATGGCGCGCCTTGCTCAGCGCCGAGCAATATCAGGTGCTGCGCGAACAGGACACCGAGCGACCTTACAGCAGCCCGCTGAGCGACGAGCATCGTGACGGTGTTTTTGTCTGCGCCGGTTGCGATCTGCCGTTGTTTTCCTCGGCGACCAAATTCGACAGCCACACTGGTTGGCCGAGTTTCTGGCAGTCATTGGACAAGGCTGTGGCGGTTCAGACTGACCGGTCTTTCGGGGTATCACGCGATGAAGTGCATTGCTTGCGCTGCGGCGGCCATCTGGGCCATGTCTTCAGCGACGGCCCCAAACCCACCGGCTTGCGCTATTGCATGAACGGCGTGGCGATGAACTTCAAACCCCAGGCGGCATGACCGCTGATTTATTACTTTCAATTATTTGATGCAGGTCGAACTTATGTGGCTTCTGATCCTTGCTTATCTTGGCGGCGTGCTGACGATTGTCAGCCCATGCATTTTGCCGGTACTGCCGTTTGTCTTCGCCCGCACCGGGCAGCCGTTCATGAAAAGTGGCTTGCCGCTGTTGGCCGGTATGGCGCTGACCTTCGCTCTCGTTGCCACGCTGGCAGCGGTAGGCGGCGGTTGGGTGGTGCAGGTCAATCAATACGGGCGCTGGCTGGCGTTGCTGTTCGTCGCCTTGTTCGGCCTGACGCTGGTGTTGCCAAAGCTGGCCGAGCGTCTGACCCGGCCACTGGTGGCGGCCGGTGGTCGACTGTCGGAAGCCGCGGGCAATGATCCCCGGCCGCGTCCCGGTGCGTCGTTCCTGATTGGCGTCGCTACCGGCTTGCTCTGGGCACCTTGCGCCGGACCGATTCTGGGCCTGGTGCTGACCGGCGCGGCGCTGCAAGGCGCGAGTATCGGTACAACCCTGTTGTTGCTGGCTTACGCCGCAGGTGCCTGCACCTCACTCGCGGTTGCGTTGCTGCTGGGCGGCAAGGTTTTCGCGGCGATGAAGCGTTCCATCGGCGCTGGCGAATGGGTAAGGCGAGGCTTGGGCGTCGCCATGCTGGCTGGCGTGGCAGCGATTGCACTGGGGCTGGATACCGGAATTCTGGCCAAGGTATCGACGGCCTCAACCGGCGGTATCGAACAGGCGCTGGTTGGCCGGCTGGCCGGTAAATCGCCGAGCAGCAGCGGGGCGATGATGGCGCAGAACCCAGCTAGCGGGAGCATGATGAAAGCCGCCAATCAGGCGTCGGACAGCTTGCCGATCGAGGGCAATCTGCCGTCGCTGGATGGCGCGGTACAGTGGCTCAACTCGCCACCACTGACTGCCCAGGCTTTGAAAGGCAAAGTCGTGCTGGTGGATTTCTGGACTTACTCCTGCATCAACTGCCTGCGTTCGCTGCCTTATGTAAAAGCCTGGGCCGAGAAGTACCGCGATCAGGGTTTGGTGGTGATTGGCGTGCATGCGCCGGAATTTGCCTTCGAACGCACTATCGGCAATGTCACCAAGGCGATGAAAGACCTGGGTATCAATTACCCGGTGGCCGTCGATAACGACTACACGATCTGGCGTGCTTTCAATAACCAGTACTGGCCGGCGCACTATTTCGCCGACGCTCAGGGGCGTATTCGTTACCACCATTTTGGCGAAGGCGATTACGCTGAGTCGGAACGGGTCATCCAGCAATTGCTGCGTGAAGCGGGTGCCGCCAAGGTCGCCGACGGCCTGATCACTACCAACGCTCAGGGCGTGCAACAGGCGGCGGACATGAACGACGTGCAATCCCCGGAAACCTACGTCGGTTACCAGCGCGCGGAGCAGTTCGTCCCTGCCAAAGGCCTGTTGCCGGACGCCGTGAAGACCTACAGCCCGGCGCCGCAACTGGCGCTCAATGACTGGAGTCTGGAAGGCAAATGGACCGTCGGCTCCGAGCAGGCCACTGCCGACGCCTCGGCGAGTCGCATTGTTTACCGCTTTCATGCGCGGGACCTGCATCTGGTACTCGGGCCTGGAGCCGATGGCAAACCGGTGCGCTTCAAGGTGCTGATCGACGGCAAAGCGCCCGGCGACGCCCACGGTAGCGACGTAGCCCCTGACGGCAGCGGCAGCGTGACAGAACAACGCTTGTATCAGCTGGTGCGCCAGCCCGGCAGCGTGCAGGACCGAACCTTCAGCATCGAATTTCTCGATCCGGGCGTGTCGGCGTATGCGTTTACTTTCGGTTGATCATCATTCATTGATTCAGGAGTCGCGCTCATGAAAACCCCATTTACGTTGCGCCGGATTGTGTTGCAACTGGCTGCAGCTGGCTTTATCGGTCAATGCTCCGTAGCCGCCTTTGCCGGTGAAGAGGGGGTGCTCCTGGCCCCGCCAGCCGTTGACGAAATGACCCAGGCCCACAGTGAAACGGCAGTGTTTGCCGGTGGCTGCTTCTGGGGCGTGCAGGGCGTGTTCGAGCATGTCAGAGGCGTCAAGCAAGCCGTTTCCGGTTATGCCGGAGGGGCTGCCGACACCGCCCAATACGAGCGGGTCAGCGAGGGCGATACCGGCCATGCGGAATCCGTCGAAGTCACCTTCGATCCTGCTCAAGTTAGCTATGGCACTTTGCTGCAAATCTACTTTTCGGTGGCCCACAACCCAACCGAGCTCAATCGCCAGGGCCCGGATCGCGGCACCCAATATCGCTCGGCACTGTTCACCAAAAGCAACGAACAGCAGCGTGTTGCCCAGGCTTACATCGCTCAGCTGGACGCCGCGCATTCGTTCAACAAGCCCATTGTGACCAAGCTGGAATCGTTCAATGGCTTCTACCCGGCCGAGGAGGAACATCAGGATTTCCTGACCCGCCATCCCATGCATCCGTACATCGTGATTAACGATCTACCCAAAGTGGCGCAGTTGAAGCAGTTGTATCCTGATCGTTATCAGGATGAGCCCGTGCTGGTGAAGGCGGCAATGTAGCCGGGGATCGGGCTGTCATTCGCTTGAACGATTGAGCCGCTATGCTGGTCAGCTTGTACTCAACGTCTATCTAGAGGTGATTGCAATGGCCAAGACTTATAGCTACGCAGCGCAGAGTCCCAAAGATTCGCTCAAGCCGTTCACCTTCGAACGTCGCGCACCAGGCGCCGACGATGTGCAGATCGAGATTCTGTATTGCGGGGTGTGCCATTCCGACCTGCACACCGTACGCAATGAGTGGCAGAACACCCTGTACCCCTCGGTTCCGGGCCATGAAATTGTCGGTCGCGTGACCGCAGTCGGCGGCAACGTCAGCAAGTTCAAGGTCGGCGACCTCGCTGGCGTAGGGTGCATGGTCGATAGTTGTCAGCACTGTGCGTCCTGCGCCGAAGGCGAAGAGCAATACTGCGAAAACGGCTTTACCGGTACCTACAATGGTCCGGTCTTCGGCGGCGAAAACACCTTTGGTGGTTACTCGGACAACATCGTGGTCAAGGAGAAATTTGTCCTGCGCATCGCTCATGACGATGCCGATCTGGCAGCCGTTGCACCGCTGCTGTGCGCCGGCATCACCACCTATTCGCCGCTGCACCACTGGAAAGTAGGGCCAGGCCAGAAGGTCGGCGTTGTAGGCCTCGGTGGTCTGGGGCACATGGCGGTCAAGATCGCTCACGCCATGGGCGCGCATGTGGTGCTGTTCACCACCTCGCCGAACAAGCGCGAAGACGGCCTGCGTCTGGGGGCCGATGAAGTCGTGGTGTCGAAGAATCCGGATGAAATGGCGAAGTTTGCCAACACCCTGGATTTCATTCTCAACACCGTGGCCGCACCGCATAATCTGGACGCCTTTCTCTCGCTGCTCAAGCGCGACGGCACCATGACCCTGGTCGGTGCGCCCGACAGCCCGCACCCGTCGCCAACCGTGTTCAACCTGATCTTCAAAAGGCGCAGCCTGGCCGGTTCGTTGATCGGTGGCATTCAGGAAACCCAGGACATGCTGGATTTCTGCGCCAAACACGGAATCGTTTCGGATATCGAGATGATCGACATCCAGAACATCAACGAAGCTTACGAGCGCATGCTCAAAGGCGACGTGAAGTACCGATTCGTGATTGACATGAACAGCCTCAAGAATGAAGCCGAGGCGGCCTGATTCAAGCGCTTCGGGCTCGATTCCCCATTCGAGCCTGGGGCTGTGCAGCTTTGCCTGAGCTTTATCTCTCCTCGCCGTAAACACGGCTGCCTATGGTTAGACGATACGATCGCTGCAGTTGGTTTTTGCCTGCAGATGTTCACTATCATTTAAACACCAACTAAACAGTGACCGTTGACAGACGCGGCGGCCCGCAACGGATTGCTGCGCATTTACTGTCGGGAAATGGAGTACGCTACGCAGGCAACCGTCTACAGATTCAAGGGTTTAGCCGTAAGCGGGTATGGAGGAATGGATATGCATGGGTATGGAATGGTGGGGGATTTACTCCATCTAGCCCTTTATTTAGTGAGCATCGGTTTCTGGATTTTGCTCTGGATAGTCTGCATCTTCAACGCGAAAGGCCGACTAAAAAAATTGTTGGGTCCTCACGCATTACTGATTTGTATAGCGCTATTTCCGGTATTGCCGGCAACTTTCGTGGGCGCAGCGTTGATTGCGTTCGGCCTCGAAGGCATTGTGTTGAGCATGTTTATTGCGGGTATCGGGCTGCCGCTGGCGGGCCTGCGTCTGGTTCAACGGTACGTACAGGCTGATTCGAATGGTCGCTTATAGTCAATTCGACAGTCAGACGTGTTTTGTCCCGTTTATCGACAGGGATGGGCAGGGCCGCATTTGAATAATAATGAAGAGGGATATATGCGAATACTTGTTATCGAAGATCACAAGGATATTCTCGCCAATATAATCGAATATTTCACGCTTAAAGGGTGTGAAGTTGTCGGCGCCCTGGACGGTTTGGCGGGACTGCATCTGGCAGTAACAGGCAACTACGATGCCATCATACTGGACCTTATGCTGCCCGGCATGGATGGTAATCTGGTGTGTAAAAACCTGCGAGAAAATACCAGGCAACATGTTCCCATCCTGATGCTTACAGCCCGGGATGAATTGAGTGATCGGCTGGCCGGGTTCAAAGTGGGTGCGGATGACTACATCGTCAAGCCGTTCGCTCTATCCGAACTATTTGCTCGCGTCGAAGCGGTCGCCCGCCGCTCAACGGGGTTAAGTAATCGCATGCTTCAAGTCCACGATTTGACCTACGATCTGGACTCTCTCGAAGTCTGTCGTGGCGGCAAATTGCTCAAGCTGAACCCGACCAATCTGGTATTTCTCGAATTGCTGATGCGCAAAAGTCCGTTGGTGGTAAAGCGAAAGGAACTTGAAGAAGCAATCTGGGGTACCAATACTCCGGATACCGATAGTTTGCGCAGTAATATCTACCTGTTGCGCAAGGCGATCGATAAGTCTTTTGACACGCCGCTGCTGCACACCCATCACGGCGTGGGCTACAAGTTGTACTGCCCTTACTGAGCGCAAGGAAAACGGCCGCTTTCCTTGCGAAGGTGGCCTGCGTGGACATGCATCTGCATCAGCGATCTCGCCAAACCGGGCCTGCTTGTGCAGATAAATGTATGGTGATTCTGCGATGAGCGCCTTGCTCAGTGGGTTAATTGATTGCTAAATGTATCCTCCAGTCGAGCAAGCATAACCAGGCGCCCGAGTTTGCTGCCGTCATTGCAATTGATGATTTCACCTCATAACTCTATGCAGTCTGGACCATATAGTTACGTTTAAGAGGCTAGGATACCGTCGGGCCTTCGTTTGTTTATCGAGCCCAGGTGTCAAACATGAAACTAGCCGGAGCCGCGCTCGCCACTTTATTTTTTGCCGCTTGTGCCGAGGGCAATCAGGGCGGTGGCAAACCTGATCCCAAGCCTTCGCCCGATGTTCTTGCGGTCACGCCGCAGTTGTATCAGTACACCACTGAACTGCTGTTTGGCGAAGTCTGGAAGCGCCAGGAGCTGGCACCCCGCGATCGTAGCCTGATCACCCTCGCAGCGCTGGTGAGTGCCGGGCAAACCGCGCAGATGACCGGACATCTCAATCTCGGCCTGGACAATGGCCTCAAGCCCAGCGAAATCAGCGCCCTGATTACTCACCTGGCGTTTTATGCGGGCTGGCCCAACGCGATGTCGGCAGTCGGCGTGGCAAAAAAAGTCTTTACTGAACGAGGCATACCGACCGAGCAGATCGTCCCGCCACCCACCGAGCCGTTGACGCTTGATCCCGCCAGCGAGGTCAAGCGCAAGGCGGCTGTCGAGGCCGCGACCGGGGAGGTGGCGCCTGCGCTCGGGCGCTACACCAACGAAGTGTTGTTCGCCAAGCTATGGCGACAGACCGATCTGACGGCTCGCGACCGCAGCTTGATTACGGTAGCCGCGCTCGTTACTCAAGGGCAGGCCGCCCAATTGCCATTCCACTTGAACCGAGCGATGGACAACGGTCTGACCGAAAGCCAGGCCGCCGAGGTAGTGACCCACCTGGCGTTTTACGTCGGGTGGCCAAAGGCGGTGTTGGCAGTGCCGGTATTGAAAACCGTGCTTGAGTCGCGCCGCAGTCAAGGCTGAACCCGGCTCGCTGAACTTGATATTTCCGCTCATGGTGATCCTGATGACAGACCCAAAAACACTGCAGCAGACAGTGCCTGAAGTAGATGCTCCGCTTGTCGAGGCAAGGCCTACGCGTCGCAGTTTTCTCAAGTTCGGAGCGTCGGGCATCGCCGCTGCGACCCTTTCAACCTGGATACCGGAAAGTGTGGTGGCCGCGCAGGGCGCGCCGCTGGCCGTGATTGAAGACCCGGACACACCAGGCGTTGGTGAACAGCGCATCCGCCTGATGGTCAACGGCCAGACGCACACGCTCAATGTACCCGCCAGCGCCATCCTGCTTGATGTGCTGCGCGACCGCTTGCAGCTGACCGGCACCAAGAAGGGCTGTGATCACGGGCAATGTGGCGCCTGCACGTTGTTGGTGGACGGTGTGGCGATCAATTCATGCCTGTCCATCGCTGTGCAGCACGACGGCCAAAGCATCACCACCATCGAAGGCCTCGCCCAGGGTGACGAGCTGCATCCGGTGCAGGAAGCTTTTTGGGATCATGACGCTTACCAGTGCGGATATTGCACCCCTGGGCAGATCATGAGCGCCGTAGCGATTCTCAATGACCCGAATATGCCCACTGATGATGCCAGTGTGCGCGAGGCCATGAGCGGCAATATCTGCCGTTGTGGTGCTTACAAGAACATCCTGGCGGCGGTGCAGTCCGCGCGCTCGAAAATGCGAGGGACAGTCTGATGCGTACGTTCGATTATGCACGGGCCGATTCGCCCGCACAGGCCGTGAACATCAGCTCCGGCCAGGGACAGCGTTTCTATCTGGCCGGGGGCACCACGTTGCTGGATCTGGTCAAGCTGGACGTCATGCAGCCGGATCAACTGGTGGACATCAATCGCCTGTCGCTCAAGCAGATCGAGGCCTTGCCGGACGGTCGCCTGCGCATTGGTGCGCTGGTCAGCAATACCGACCTGGCCCGTCATCCGCTGGTTCGCGAACGGTATCCGGTGCTCTCCCAGGAGCTGCTTGCCGGTGCCACCACTCAGCTACGCAACAAGGCCACCACGGCGGGTAATGTCATGCAGCGTGTGCGTTGCAACTATTACCGTGACGGCATTTCACCTTGCAACAAACGCCAGCCGGGTTCGGGTTGCGCGGCCATCGGTGGTTTGAATCGGAGTGTTCACGCGGTATTGGGCACCAGTAATCATTGCATCGCCACCCATCCTTCGGATATGTGCGTTGCCATGGCGGCGATTGGCGCGCAGGTGACCCGGTCTGTTCGAAAACTCAGCCTTCCTCGTCGCGCAACACATGATGCAGAAAGTCGTGACCGGCAAGGCCGCCGCGCCGATGCCCAATCGCGTGTCGGCCTGGGCCATTTATGACGTGTTCACGACGGCCGATGACGAGCAGGTGTTTCTGGGCGTGGTAAGCGACGGTCAATGGCAAAGCTTCTGCAAGGCCTTTGACTTCAGCGACTGGGCTGTCGACCCCACTCTGGTGCAAAACAACCAGCGGGTGCAGGCCCGTGATCAGATCCTGCCGTTTGTCAGCCAGCGTCTCGGTGGCATGAGCAAGGTTGAGGTCATGGCGCGCTGCGAAGCGGCAGGGCTGCCATTCTCGCCGATCCAGCGCCCGGAGGATCTGTTCGAAGACCGCCACTTGAATGCCTCGGGTGGCATGGCAGCGCTGACGCTGCCGGATGGCGAAAACGTAAAGGTGCCCATGTTGCCCTTCGAAATGGATGGCCAGCGTTTCGGCACACGTCTGAACGTTCCCGAACTCGGCAGCCATTCCAGTGAGCTGCTGACCCAGATGGGTTATTCCGACGAGGAGATTCAAGCGCTATACGATGCTGGTGTGGTTGAGGGCTGAGGCCCATACGCGACATTCAACGGGTGATCAGGCAGGTGATCGTCCGACGGCAGAACGGCCCGCTTCGTTGTCGCTTCATTATCTTTTGCACTTGGCCAACACCACTTCGCAGGTACTGGGCGTACCACCGGATCGCCCGGCATAGCGCTTGCAATTATCCAGGGATTTTTTGCGCGCCATATTCAAAGTAGAGCCCCAGGCCAGGCCACCTGTGCCCGCCGTGGGCAAGGCTTTTGCGTAGCAGTTCGAACCCTGGGTCGGCGTGGTACCTGAGCATCCCGCGATCAGCGCCAGGTTGATGGCGAGCAAGCAGGGTAGGGCCCATGACGAACAGCGGCGCTTGGTGATACCAATCATTCCATTTCCTGTGCATCAAGAGGCCGAAGCGTTTTTAGGGCCGTGTTATGCAGGTTAGACCGAGTTGTGCCGCCAAGGCGATTGCTAAAAGCTGCGCGGCTATTTTGCGCCTCAAACAGTGGGCTTCGATTACGTCTGCTTTGAAAATGCTCTGATTCAGAGAGTTTCTGGATAGAGGCACCGGGTCCCGGGGCGACCATCAGGCAACTGAAACATTTTCAAATACTTCACTTCAATAATGGTTGTACGACGTCGTACCTACTGTGTTGGACTGCGCCGGTTCCTACAAAAAAAATAACGGAGATCCACACATGCCGAGCACTCCTTCCGCTGAAGCGCAGGTTGCTGCGCCTTCGCAAAGTCCCATCACACGAGTACTTAAACTTCTAGGTCCCGGAATCATCGCCGTTCTTTCCTGGCTGGGCGCGGGTGACTTGATCACTTCGTCGGTGGCAGGGGCGAATTACGGATACGCAATGATGTGGGTGTTGGCAGTATCTCTGCTCTTGAGATATTTGATCGTCAACATCATCGCGCGCTTCCAGCTCTGCAATAACCAGGGCATGACGATCCTGCAAGGTTATGCCCAGCTGAACCCGTTTTTCGGCTGGTTCTTGCTGGTGTATGCATTGCTCATGGGGCATTTGATGAATGCCTACATGATCAAGGGCGCTGGCGAAGCCCTGGCCATGCTATTGAAGGTTGATTACCCACTGTTGTGTTCTGTAGCCGTAGTGCTGGCGGTCTGGATGCTGGTCGGTCGTAATATTTACTCGATGATCGAAGGCGTCATGAAGGTGCTGCTGGCGATCATGACGTTGGCGTTCATCGCTCTGGCGGTGATGTCCGGACCGGATGTCATCGGCATTGTCAAAGGCACGATCGGTTTCAGCATTCCCCCGGATGAAGGTGTGCATGGCGCGCTGCTGGTCGCCGTTTCGGTTATCGGTGCGGTTGCCGGCTCGGTCGCCAACTTTGTTCACCCGTATGTCATGCGGCAGAAGGGCTGGACCGGACCCGAACATAAGCGTGTTCAGCGTAACGATCTACTGTTCGCAGTATTTATCGGCATCATCATTAACCTGGCGATCTGGATCGTGGGCGCGGAAATCCTGCGGCCGAACGGGATTGAAGTTAAAACCTTGAGCGACCTGGGCAAGGCTCTGGAAATCGTCTTCGGCCCGATTGGCTGGTATGTATTCTTCATCGGTGTATTTGCGACGCTGTTTGCCAGTATCTCCGGCAAGACCACCGCTTTCCCGATGCTGATCACCGACGCCTTCCAGCATGTCAGCCCGAAACGCCGCGAACGTTACGGTAAGGAATTCCATCATGACCCGATGCACAAGTGGTTCATGCTGTTCATTCTCGTAACCCCGTTGGTTTGGTCCCTTCCAGGCATGCCGGATTTTGTGACACTGACCATTGGCGTCAGTGCCTTGAACATTATCGGGCTGCCGGTTATTTCGCTGGGCTTGCTGATCATGTCCAACCAGAAATCGCTGCTGGACAAGAAGTACCGCAACAACCTGTTTGAGAACATCGCTTTACTGTTCGCGACAGGTCTTGCGCTGTGGGTCGCGTTCCAGTTAGGTGTTGATCTGTTCACCTGATCGATCATTCAGTCGTTCGCCGGTCGCAACGGACAACACCTGTTCGTTGCGGCTGGCGCGGTTCTGGCATTTGAAACGCGAACGGGTCAGCGTTAAATGTTCAGAAGTCCCAGCGGGTAGTGAGCATGAAGTTGCGCGGTTCGCCGTACGCCGCAGAATTGTAGAAACCAATGTTGGTGTAGTAAGACTTATCAAAGATGTTATTGGCGTTCAGCGTTGTCGAGAGATTGTCACTGAACTGATAACGGGCCATTGCGTCCACCAGCCAATAGGCTTTCTGTGAAAATTCCTCGTAGCGGCCATGCGGGGAGTTGTAGATGTCCTGCCACGCAACGCTCTGCCAGCGCGTGCCACCGCCGATGGTGAGCCTGTCGAGACTGCCTTTCAGCTTGTAAGAGGTATACAGGCTGATTTGATCTTCGGGCTCGAAGGTGGAGATTTTGATGTCGTTATCGTCACGCACGATCTTGTGCGTGTAGCCGGCCTGCAACTGCCAGCCAGGCGAAAGCTCACCGGACATTTCGACTTCATAGCCCTTGGTGACGGCTTTGGTGCCTTTGAACGCATAGTTGGAAGGGGTGGGCTGACGATTGTTGTAGTCATCGTCGGACACCGAACGATTGTCTTCACGAATCTCGAAGTAGGCGGCGCTGGCGTTCAATCGCTTGTCGAAGAACTCGGCCTTGATGCCAAGTTCATAGTTCTGGCCTTCGTCCGGATCAAGGATTTTGTTGTCACGGTCGCGGTTGTAGTTTTCCTGCGGCATGAAAATGTCCGTGTAGCTGGCGTACACCGAATAGGTGTCGTTCAGGTCATAGACCGCGCCGACGTAAGGCACGAAGCGCCCGGTTTCCTTGTAGGACGGGGTGATACCGGTCAGCTGGTAGTTGACTACGCGCCCGCCGAGCAACACCTTCAAGTCGTCGGTGATGTTCAGGCGTGTGGTGACGTAGGCACCTGTCTGGCGGACGGTGTCGTCGATCCATTGCGTCTGCGAGCCCCAATCAGGTTCGCGGAAGTTGCCGTGCCAATTGTTGAAATCGACGACATTGGGGCCGTAGGTGGTGTAGTCCCAGAAACCTTTGCCTTTCCAGGTGGAAGTGGCAATGGAGCCGCCCAATACCAGTTCGTGCTCCCGACCCAGCAGACTGAACGGTCCGGTGACGTACAGGTCGGCCGAGTCGCTGACGGTTTCGCCGGTGTATTTGCCGGGTGTGATGGATGAAGTGCCATCGGCGTTTGGCGTGCTGCCCTGAATGGACCCCATGAGGGCGTGGTAACCATTGATCTTGTGATCCAGCTGCAGTTTGCCGACCCAACCGTTATCGAAGTTGTGCTCGAGCATGGCGAATACGGTGCGCGTGTATTGCTCCCAGCTGCTCCAGTCGGCACCGTTGTTGAACGATCGCGAGACGTGATTGCGATCACCGTTGGCATCAATCAGCGGGAAACTTCCCGACCACGTGGACGCCTTGGGCAGGCTGTCCTGGTAGTCGCCGCCGACCGTAAGCATGGTGTCCGGCGACAGGTCGAATTCCATGATCCCGTAGTACACCGGGCTCTTGCGCGAATAGCGGTCCATGAACGAGTTCTTGTCCTGATAGGCGGCGACGGCGCGGCCGCGTACATTGCCGGTTTCGGTCAGGGGACCACTCACTTCCAGCTCACTGCGATAGTTGTCCCAGGAACCGACACCCAGGCTGGCATGCCCCTGAAACTCGGCGGTGGGCTTCTTGCGCACCAGGTTGATGGTGGCGCCGAGCGATCCGGCGCCCGTCAACAGCCCGGTCGCGCCCTTGAGCACCTCGACGCGGTCGTAAATGGCCATGTCGCTCAGGGTATTGCCTGCGGAATACGCCACGTTGCGGGATGTGGACGGAATACCGTCGTACTGGAAGTTATTGATCGAAAAACCGCGGGCGTAGTAGTTGCTGCGCTCGGTGTCGAACGCCGACACCGTGATACCCGGTGTATGGCGCATCACATCGTCGACAGTGTTCAGACCGAAGTCATTCATGTGCTGACGCGTGACGACGGTGATCGATTGCGGTGTCTCGCGCGGAGAAAGGACCAGGCGTGTCGAGGTGGCGATGGTGCCCGGCGTATAGGATCCAGATCCCTCGGTGATGGTCCCCAGTTCGTTGGAGATGATATCCGTGCGGCCCAGTTCTATTGCCGAGGTCTGAGAGTTTCCGGGGCGCAGGGAATAGCGTCCGTCACTCTCCTGGATCGCCCGCAAGCCTGAACCCGCCAGCAAACGCTCAAGGCCTTCGCTCATTGCGTATTTTCCGTTCAGCCCGGTAGAACTCAGTCCTCGTGTGAGTGCCGGATCAAACGACAAGACAACGCCTGCCTCGGCTGCAAAGCGGGTCAGGGCCGTCCCCAGGTCGCCCGCGCCGATGTGGTACTCGCGCACGCTGCCCTCGTTGGCATAAGCCGATAATGAAGTGCCGATCCCCAGCAACGTAGAGCAAAGCAGGGCGCCGCGAAGACTCGCTGTGAGGCGGCCGGTCTTGAAGGGTATTTTCATCTCTGGATGTCTCGTCGTCTTGATTGGCGGGTGGGCTATGTACCCCATTGCTCAATGAGTCGAACGAGAATGAGAAAACCTATCATCCACAGCGTTTTTTTTAACGCGGCAAGACGGTTACCCAGTAGCGGGTCTTTTCTTCTATCCGCACGGGCAAGCTCGTGGTCAGCGCCTGCAAGGCCTGATCAGTGTCGTTCAAGGCAAAGGCCCCGCTGATGCGCAGGCTGGCAATGGCAGGATCACAGCGCAGCCAGCCCGAGCGGTAGCGGCCCAGTTCCGCGAGAAAGCTGTCGAGACGTTGCTCGTTGGCGACCAGCACGCCCTTGCTCCAGGCATCCTGACCCGGTGTCACGGGGGAGGGGGATTGCGCCTGGCGGCTGTCGAACGCGCACTGCATCCCGGCCTCCACTACCAGCGGCGAGCCGGCGAGCGGAGTAATGCGAACCTGATGCTCGAATACCGCAACGCGTGCACCGCCGTCGTCCCTGCGCACCGAGAATCGTGTGCCGAGCGCCTGGACGATACCTTGCGGGGTTTGCACGAAAAACGGTCGGCCAGCAGGATCCGGGGCGGTGGTGACCAGAATCTCGCCTTCGCGCAGCACCAGTCGGCGGCTGTCGGCGTCGTACGCGACATCCACCGCGCTTGCGGTGTTGAGCTGCAGTTGGGTGCCATCCGCCAATACGATTCTGCGTTGTTCGCCGGTCGCCGTACGATAATCCGCGGTCCAGCCCGCGGTGTGCGCTTGTCGATATCCGCCATAGCTGAGCATGCCGCCACCGACCGCCAGGACCAGGCCTTTGAGTAACGTGCGGCGACCGCTTTGTTCCGGTTGATCGGCCAGGCTGAATGCGCGTCCCGTCACGCCCGTTGGTAGACCGTGCAGGCGCTGCTGCAATTGCTGCGCCTGTTCCCAGGCCCAGCGGTTTTCTGCGCAGCTGGCCAGCCATTCGCCCCAGGCACCTTGATCCGCACAGGTAACATCCTCGCTTTGCAGCTTGGTGAACCAGTGTGCGGCTTGCTGAAGCGCCACTCGCTGCTGAGGGTTCAGGGTGGTCATCGTGATCAGCGCTCCACGCCCAGGCTGTAGAGCATGCAATGCTGCGTCGCTTTGGCGATGTAGCGGTTGATGGTCACGACGGAGACGCCCAATTGGGCAGCAATGGCCTTGTAGTTCATGCCATCGGGCTGGGAAAGTAGAAACGCGCGCCGAACATTGGCGCCCAGCCCCGCGAGCATTGCATCCAGTTCATAAAGGCTTTCGAGCAGAATTGCTCTGGATTCTTCGCTGATGGTCACGGCTTCCGGTTGTTCGGCCAGGGCCTGCAACCAGGCCCGCTCAAGGCGAGCGCGGCGGAAATGATCAATCATCAGCCTGCGGGCGATAGTCGCCAGATAGCCCTTTGGCTCACGCACGGCTTCAAGCTGGGCAGCGGCATCCTTGGCGGTCAGCACCCGGATGAAAACGTCCTGCACCAGATCGGCAGCCAGATCACGGCACTCGACGCGCGGGCGTAACCAGCCAAATAGCCAGCGATGATGATCGCGATAAAAAACGCTGACCTGCTGTTTGAAAGGGGAAGGGGTGGGCATAGGGGCAAATCAATAATGCAATTAGGATTGATTATCATTCTATGGTTGGCGGTGTTTGTTCTGCAAGCCTGTAGCGAGCGCCTTGCCGGGATTCATCGTGATTCAGCGTCTTCACAGGCGCAATCCACCGCCGCTCATGCATTGGCAGACCTTTAGACGTATCCTTCGCGCGGCGTATCGGGCTCGCGGTTCGTCGATACGATCCTCACCCTCTACCCACGCCAACAGGAGTTTTGCGTGCAAAAGGATTACCTGGCGTTTTTCACTTCCTTGTTCCTGTCGCGGCTGGCGGATCAGATTCTGTTGTTCATCGTGCCATTGGTTGTATTTCAGACCACCAATAGCGCCGCCTGGGCCGGTTTGGCGTTCTTCGTCGAATCGCTGCCGCGCTTTCTGGCGTTTCCGGTCTGCGGCGCGCTGTGCGACAGGTTCTCCCCGATCAGAATCCTGCACATCAGCCAGGTGTATCGAGCGCTGATCTGTGTGCTGGCGGTGATTCTGCACGCTGTTTTTGGCGGTATTTTCTGGCTTGTCGCGCTTTCGGCCTTGTGCGGTGTGTTGACCACTCAGGGCATCATGGCCCGTGAAGTTCTGTTGCCGCATATCTTCCAGCGCTACAGCTACACCAAGACCCTGTCGTACTCGCAGATCGCCGACCAGACTGGCTTGGTGCTCGGTCCTCTGGTTGCCGCTCTGCTACTGGAAGTCTGGGCGTGGTATTGGGTAGTTTTGTGCAGCGCGGGCCTGTTTTTGCTGGCAGATCTGGCCATGCTGGTGTGGCAGCGCAACTGCCGATTCACCCTGGAAATCCACCCGCAGCACGGCGATATCTGGTGGCGTCCGTTCAAGATCGCGGTCGGGCACATCTTCAAGCTGACGGAGCTGAAAAAAATCATCACCCTGGCCGTGGGGGTGAACCTGATCGTGGGTGTCACGGCGGCGACTTCCGCAGCGATGATCATTGGCGAATTTGCCGCCGACAAGGCCACTTACGCAGGCCTGCAGATGGCGGGCGCGGTGACCACAATCCTGATTCTGTTGTTCCTCGCGCGATGGATTCTGCCGTTGCGGGTCCTGGGCAGCGTTGCATACGTGATGATTGCCGTGGGGGCGTTTATCAGTGCCTTGAGTCCCAACCTGGGGGGCTATGTGTTGGGCTTCCTGCTGATTGTGGGCTTCGACAAAATGTTCAACGTCTACATGCGCAGCATTCGCCAGCGGGTGATTCCCGCCCAGGATTTCGGCAAGACGGTCGGCGTTATCACGTTGCTTAACAATCTGTCGCAGCCGCTGGCGGGACTGCTGGTCGCAGTGCTGGCGGCCACGTTGGGTACGCCGCGGGTGATTCTGATTCTCGCCGCGCTGACTGCATTGCTGGGTGCGATGGCGTTACTGCTGTTCTCAGGCAAGACGGTTCCCTTGCAGGTCGGCGAGCTGAACGCGGACTCAGCCATCAAAGATCGATAACGCAGCGTCAAAAACGGGTCGAGTCGATCACCTCATCTCTTCAGCAGAACGCTGTCGCCGGCATTCGCGGGCAGCCGCACGACATCGACCAACCCCAGAAGCCCCAAGGCGGCGATGCCCAGAAACGCAACGCGAAAGTCGAACGTCTGAGCGTAGATTTCCCCACCTCGCAGGGACATGGAGATACGCAGCAGCAATGCGGCCACTGTCACGCCGATTCCCATCGCCAGTTGGAAGAACATGCTGAACAGTGCAGAGGCTTCACTCATACGACTTTTTTCTACATCGGCGAAGCCGATAGAGTTGTAGCAGGTGAACTGCATTGATCGGGACAGCCCGCCAACAAACAGGATGACAGCAATCAGCCAGAATGGTGTGGTAGCCGTGAAGCACGCACACGCCGCTATGGACATGACGCCGATGATCCCGTTGAGCAACAGCACCCGACGAAAACCATAGCGCTGCATGATGGCGGTAGTGAACGGCTTCATTGCCAGGTTGCCGGCGAAGACGGCCAGCACCAGGGTTCCGGCTTCAACGGGAGATAGACCAAAGGCAATCTGAAACAGCAGCGGGAGCAGGAAGGGTAAGGCGCTGATCGCCATCCTGAACATCGATCCGCCGAAGACGCTGACCCTGAAGGTCTGGATGGACAGAGTGTCGAGCGCAAGGAGTGGGTTCGCGTGGGTACGACAGTGATGTATTGCCAGAGCGGCAACCGCCATTCCAAACGCCAGAACTCCCGCTCCAACCCATAACCCACTGCCGCTATGACCGCCGAGCCACTCCAGCCCCCCAAGAATCGTTGCGCAGGCGCCTGACAGCAGCACGAATCCTCTGCCGTCAAACTTGCGCACATTTTCCTCTTTGCCTGCGGGCACCAGCCATAGCGCGGCAATCAAGGCCAGCAGTCCCAGGGGCAAATTGAGATAGAAAATCCATGGCCAGTCGAAATGGGTGACGATCAAACCACCCGCTACCGGCCCGAGAATCGGCGCGACAAGGCCGGGCCAGGTAATCACCGCGATCATCTTGACCAGGTCTTTCTTGTCTGTATTGCGCAGCACCGCAAGACGTCCAACCGGCACCATTAACGCCCCGCCAATGCCTTGCAGCACGCGGGATGCGACGAAGGCCTCGAAGCTTGTACTCATGGCGCAAAGCAGCGACGCGAACGTAAATGTCACGATGGCTGCGGTGAAGACTCGGCGGGCGCCAAACCGATCCGCCACCCAGCCTGACAGGGGTATGAAGATTGCGACAGCGAGCAGGTACGCCGTAATCCCGACATTCATGTCGACTGGGCTCACATCAAAATCAGCCGCCATTTTCGGCAGCGCGGTCGCAATGACAGTGGCGTCCAGATTCTCCATGAAGAACGTGACTGCGACGACAATGGCGATGAATCGGGTCTGCAAGCTGATGCCCGCTCCGACGTTCGCCGTTGACTCTTGAACCGGAGGAATCACCGTCGACGTCCTTTAAAGCGCTGAGAGAGATGGCTGTTCTTTTAGCAGAGAGCGGGCCTTGCTGCGACCACTAACCGGCCAGGCCCGATCAATCCATTGGGGTTAGTGGTTGAGACTTGAGCTGGTGGATAGCTTTACCGGCGAACTGGCGATGCTGCGGCACGAGAAGTTCGTCTTTCTCCAGGACCCGGCCGGCATCGGTCTGACCTCACATACGCTTCAGGCCTGTCGGCAAAATCTACTGCATCCCGAGAACATCATGCATGTGCCTTCGTTGATGAGCATCCCGGGATTGGTGGCGGCGGGTGTCGGTTTAAGCATCGTGCCTGGGGCGATGACCCGATTGACCATGCCTGGGGTGCGGTTCACACCGCTGACCCAGGCGGGAATGGTCAGTGAGCTGTCGCTGATTTCGCGCATCGATGAGCGCTCCAGTGCAGTGCTTCACTTCATCGACGAGGCTCATGGTTGGGGTTAGAAAATCATCCAGCTTTTTTTAGCTACGACGTTGCCGCCGGCCTCACAGTCGGAAGCGGCCGACCAGCGTATTGAATGAAATTGCCAGGTTGGAAAGCTCCTGGGTCGAGGCGTTGGTCTGATGGGCGCCAGCCGCTGTCTGGGTTGATAGATCCTGGATGTTGACCAGATTGCGATCAACTTCCCGGGCGACGTTGGCCTGCTCTTCGGAGGCTGTGGCGATGACCAGGTTGCGATCGTTGATCTGCGAAATGCCTTCGGCAATCAGCTCCAGCGCCTCGCCTGTGGCCAAGGCCAGCGATTGGGTATCGGTTACCAGCGACTGGCTTTTGCCCATGGCGCTTACCGCTTGGTCCGCACTGGCTTGCACGCTGTTGATCATCCCTTCGATCTCACCAGTCGAGGCTTGAGTACGGGCTGCCAGGGCACGAACTTCATCGGCTACCACGGCAAAGCCACGCCCCTGTTCGCCCGCCCTTGCGGCTTCGATGGCGGCGTTCAGTGCCAGCAGGTTGGTTTGTTCGGCGATCCCGCGGATCACGTCCAACACTTTGCCGATGTCGCGCACCTGGACGGCGAGATCCTTGACCATGTCGGTGGATGCGGCAATTTCAGTGGTTGCGCTGTTGATCGCGGCGACAGCGCTGCGGGCCTGGTCGCGACCATTGCTGGCTTGCTCGCTGGTGGTTCTGGACGCTTCGGAAGTGGAGACGGCATTGCGTGCGACTTCTTCGACGGCCGAGGTCATTTCCGTGACGGCGGTTGCCGCCTGCTGGATCTCGTCGTTCTGGCGGACCAGACCACGGCTGCCATTGTCAGTGACGGCGGTCAGCTCCTCTGCAGCCGACGCCAGTTGGTCCGATGCGCTGGCGATCTGTTGAATCGTGTTTTTCAGGCTGCTCTGCATGTCCGCCAGAGCCGTCAACAACTGGCCCGCCTCATCGCGGCCGGTACTGATGATGTGCTGGGTCAGATCACCCTCGGCAATGCTGCGAGCGCTCGCGACGGCATTGGCAATGGGGCGGCTGATCAGGCGGCTGATAAACAGTCCGAGCAGGATTGCGGCGATGAATGCCACTGCGATGCCGACATACAGCGAAGTCTTCGATGATGACTCCAACCGGCTTGCATCTTCAGCGCCTTCACCCACTTGCCGGTCGTTGGAATCGACCATCACGGTCAGTTCGTCCATGACCGTGCGATAAGTCTTTTGCAGGTCGCCCAGAAGCAGAACGCGGCCATTCTCCAGATCGCCGGCCTGCATCAGGCTGACGAACTTTTGTACCATCGCCTGATAAACGGGCCAGTCTTTTTGCATTTTGTCGCCGGCGGCACGTTCGTCGTCGGCAAGCGGGGTTTTTCGGTAGTCGGCGAATGCTTTCTCGCTGGCCAGCTGGTTGGCATTCATCGATGCAATGAATTCATCTTTCACGCTTTGCGGCAAACCTGCGGCAGTGGCCAGGTACAACCTGTACAGATCGCGGCTTTGTCCGACCGCCTTGGTTTTGGTTTGCGCGGTGTTGGAGACAGAGACCAGATTGTTGGTGAACACCTGTTTCAGGTTCTCTGAAAGCCTGGAAACTCCCTGGCTGCCCAGGACGCCGACGCCCAGAGTAATGAATGCGCACAGCACAAAGGCCGTGATCAGTTTGGTCGAGAGTTTTGCGTCATTGATCCAGCTCATCGGGCATCCTGCTGACATATTTAGGGGAGAGGAAACTGAGCTGTCTCTCGACGAGAGGCGGCTAGTTGCCAATTTCTCTATCGGCCATACTGTCAATGACTTTAGTGTTGCTGGAAATGTTTGACGCTTGTGATGGCTCTGGAATGGGCCTTTTGGGGCGGTTGCCGCGCAGGCTGTGTATCACTCATTCACTTGGAGGATCGCTGGAAATGACAGTTGTGCATAAGGCTGCTCAGGTAGGTTTCTCAAAAGAAGCGAGTACCTATACCCAAGGGCGCCCGGACTATCCAGGCGAAATACATTCATGGCTGAGAGATACCTTGGGTATCAGCCCTGGCTCAACGGTTATTGATTTAGGCGCCGGTACCGGGAAGCTCACGCGTCTGCTGGACTCAATGGAAATTGAGGTCATTGCCGTCGAGCCGGTCGAAGCCATGCGAACCGAGTTTGCCAAACACCTGCCGGATACCAGGATTCTGCCGGGAACGGCTGAAGCTATTCCACTCGAGGCTGGCGCGGCGCAGGCGTTGGTATGTGCCCAGGCGTTCCACTGGTTTGCCAATGAAACGGCGCTCAGCGAGATTCATCGAGTGCTTAAACCGGGTGGCCGGCTCGGACTGATCTGGAATGTGCGTGATGAGTCGGTGGACTGGGTGGCAGCCATCACCAAAATCATCACTCCCTACGAAGGCGATACCCCTCGTTTTCATACCGGAAACTGGCGACTGCCGTTCAAGGGGCGCTATTTCTCGGCGCCCGAACTGACCTGCTTCAATTACACCCATACCGGCCCGCCCGAAGCCGTCATCCTGGATCGTTTTCTGTCGGTGAGTTTTATCGCAGCCCTGCCTTCTGCAGATAAAGAGGCGGTGGCTGATCAGTTGCGGACGTTGATCCGCACTCATCCAGCACTGCGCGGGCGTGAAACCATTGAGTTCCCTTACCAAACCCAGGCTTATCTCTGTCGTCGGCTGGACTGAATCAACTCGTTTCGAGGAGCAAAGCCTTGCCGTTCAAGCGGCGGTCTCCAGCCGTCGCTGTACCATCCGGGTCAGGCGTTCGCCTACCTGCTCGACCCCCTTGTTTTGCGCCACCACCTGGGCGCCTTCCATCAACAGGGTAAGTTCTTCGGCAATCTGCTCCGGCTCGTTCAGTTCCAGCTGAGTGCAAAGGGCGACTAGCCGACGAAACTGCCGCTGTTTATGGGTTTGAATCAGCTTCCGGGCCGGGTGCTCAGCGTCTGGCAGTTCGGCCAGTGCATTGGTGAACGGGCAACCGCGATACCCTGCGCGATCCAGGTCTTGAACGATGAAATCGAGAAAACCCAGCAGCTGCTCGCGAGGGGATTCGGGATGTTGCAAAGCCAGTCTGTCGAGCACATCGCTGTAGCTTTCGGTCAATCGTTCGAGCCATTCCAGAACCAGCGAATCCTTGTTTTCGAAATGGCGATATACCGTCATTTTCGTCGATGTTGCGCGCGCCGCGATGGCGTCCACGCTGACGCGGGTGATGCCTTGTTCCATGAACAAAGCCTGCGCAGCTTCAACAATTCGCTCGCGAGGCGGCAACTGGGGTGTCCGTTCCGGACGCATGGATAAACTCCGCTTGACAGCGATACTGGTAAGTATCGCATGATACTTAACGGTATCGTTCGATACCGAATAGTATCGATCATACCTATCTGGAGAAAATCATGCACCTGTCCGAATACTCCGTCCAAGATGCGACGGGTCTGGCACAACTGATCCGCGACAAGCGGGTCAGCGCCGAAGAGGTTCGTTCTACGGCTTTGCAGGCTATTGAAACACTCAATCCGCAGGTCAACGCGCTGGTGGAAATCCGGTGCGTTTCATGGCGTGCCGGTCCTGATCAAGGATCTGGGTATCACCGCTGCCGGACGTCGCAATGAATTGGGCAGTGCCTTGGCACTCGACTGTACCGCGCCAGCCGACTCGGAGCTGATGAGCCGTTTGCGCCTTGCCGGGCTGTTGCCGCTGGGCCGAACCACCACACCGGAGTTCGCGGCGAGCACCACCACCGAAAGTCGGCTGTGTGGACCTACACGCAATCCTTGGGATACCGGTCGCAGCGCCGGGGGTTCCAGTGGCGGCTCGGGAGCGGCAGTCGCGGCAGGGATGGTGCCGGTAGCCCACGCCACGGATGGCGGCGGCTCGATCCGTGTGCCGGCGTCCATGTGTGGCCTGTTCGGCTTGAAGCCCAGTCGCGGGCGGGTGCCAATGGGGCCGGATGTCGATGAAGTGTGGAGCGGCCTTGCCGTTCATGGCGTGCTGACGCGCTCGGTGCGTGACAGTGCTGCATTGCTCGACGCCATCCATGGCTACGCACCAGGTGACCCGTTCCGCATTCCGTCCCCGGAAACCACTTTCCTGGAGCAATCCCGGCGTCAGCCCGGTGCATTGCGCATCGGCTTGCAGACTCGCCCGCTGGACGGTCAAGCGCTGCATCCTGCGGTAGAGGCCGCCTTGATGCAGACGGTGCGCAATCTTGAGCTGCTGGGCCACCGGGTCGAAGAAGTGCAGCCGGACATCGGCCTGAGTTGGGATGCGTTTGTCGAGCTCAATGGACGCTTCTGGTCCTCAAATATGGCCGCCTGGATCGATGCCATTGCCGCCGCGACGGGGCGCAGTATCGACTCCGAATACCTGGAGCCGGCGACGCTGGCGCTCTATCGGCTAGGGAAGACGTTGCGTGCCACCGAACTATTGGGCGCATTGTTCGAACGCAATATCGTTGCCCGAAAAATGGGCGGTTTTTTCGAACATTACGACCTGCTGCTGTCGCCGACCTTGCCGGGGCTGGCGCCGCTGATCGGTACCTACAATGCCGGGCAGGAGCATCTCGACGGGCGTGGCTGGATGAACCAGGTGTTCAATCAGTCACCCTTCACCGCGCTGGCAAACGTTGTCGGCGCTCCGGCGATGTCGGTGCCATTGGCCCACGACCCGCAGAGCGGATTGCCCATTGGCATGCAGTTCATGGGCAAGTTCGGCGCTGAAGGCCTATTGCTGGGCTTGGCCGGGCAGTTGGAGCGCGAGTTGCCTTGGGCAGATCGGCATCCAGTCGTTTGGGCCGGTAACCTCTGACAGGTTTGCCAGGCCTGAGAGCGGCGATTGCATAATGATCGGCGCTCCAGCAGACGCTTTTCCCCGGCTATCACACCGTGGGCGTGGGCCGCTTGTTCATTTGCGACGCACACGCGGTGCGATGCCGGTGAGCTGTTCGCGCATGCACGCCCAGGCGGTATGGAGGTTGTTGCGTAACGCTACGGCGTCGACGGCCATGATTCGCACTGAAATCCCACAATCGTTGGGCAATGCACTTATCCCTAAATAACTGTCGGGCAGGGCGGTCAAGGCATTGCGCAGGGTGGCTTTCAGTTGCTCGACGGGCAAGCCCTGACCGACAAACATGAAGGTCGCCAGCGCCTGGTAGCGATCACTGACGCCCGGTAATTGTCGCAACATGTCCTGCCCACACAGCGCGAGGCGATCTCCGGCCAACAGCCGACCAGATGGGCAGCGCACTTCCAGGTCCGCGTGGTAGAAGTCGAAGATGCCGTTGTTGTCCTGCGGAGCGTGCAGACAAAATGCATCACAGAGCATCACTCTGGCCCCGGGATGCAACGTCACCTTCACCTGACTGTGCAGTTTGGCCTGGGGGAACAGGATCGTCGCCATCGGCAGGTACTCCAGCAACGCTCCGTTTTCAGCAGTGAGAGTGACGGTCTGCCGCGCCGATTGCTCAAGCATGCTGTGGGCGACGGTCGCCGCCCCGGTGCTGACATGGACCTGGCTGTCCGGCCCGGCATGCAACTGCACCTGCAAATCCTCCCCGGCAAAAATTCCGCCTGAGCATGACTGCAAATAGACGGCCGCCATGCCGTGCGGATCATCCGGCAGTTTCAGGGTTCGGCCCAAGTGAAAGGGATAACCCACGTGCTGCGCGCTGATATAGCTGGCCCCGGACGGTGCTGTGCTGAAGGCAATCCGCGCCTGTAAGCGCGACGGCTCCTGAGGCGGAACAATCAAGGGTCGAAACAGCTCCTGCGGCGCGTTCATGGTTGGTCAAACAACACGGCGCGGCTGATGGCTTCGACCACTGCATCGACCCCATCACCGGTGGAGCAGTTGGTGAACAGGACGGGTCGTCCGTTGCGGGCTTCGGCGGATTCGCGACGCATGCGCGGCAGATCAACACCCACATACGGCGCCAGATCATATTTGTTGACCACCAGCAGATCACAGCTCAACACCCCCGGCCCCCGTTTACGCGGGATATCATCGCCTCCCGCCACATCGATGACGAAGATCCAGTAGTCCACCAGATCCAGTGAGAAGGTCGAAGCCAGGTTGTCGCCGCCGGACTCGATCAGGATCAGGTCCAGGTTGGCGAAGCGTGCTTCCAGCTCGTCGGCCATTTGCAGGTTCAACGTCGGGTCTTCGCGGATCGCGGTGTGCGGGCAGGCGCCGGTTTCCACTGCGCAAACCCGCTGCGGGTCGATAAGGCCGCTTCGGCGCACGCGTTCGGCGTCTTCACGGGTGGCCAGATCGTTGGTGATGATCGCCAACTCAGTGCCCCGAGAGAGAAAGCGTGGGATCAGTTGTTCCAGCAGGCGGGTCTTGCCTGACCCGACCGGTCCACCGATTCCGACCCGCGCGGCGCCGGGATGGGGCTGTGGTACTGAGAGGGGCATTGCGGTCGCAGGTATGCTCATGTCGGAGTCCTCGGGCAACTGGGTTCAGCGCAGCATGTAGCGCTGGGCCAGGGGTACTTCGCTGACGGGCTCGCAGGTCAGGCACTCGCCATCGGCGTACACATCAAAGGTCTGCGGGTCGACGCGGATGTCCGGGCAGGCATCGTTGTGCAACATGTCGGATTTACGCAGCGTTCGGGTGCCGAAGGCCGGCAGCAAGGCTTTCTTCAGGCCCAGCTTTGCAGCCGTGTCGGCCTCCACGGCCAGACGGTTGACGAAATTCACCGACAACGCTTGCTTGGCCTCGCCGAATGCACCCCATTGCGGGCGTATGATCAGCGGCTCGCAGGTGTACAACGAGGCTGCGGAGTCGCCCATCACGCCATGCACGATGAAGCCACCTTTGACCACCAGCTCCGGTTTGATGCCGAAGAACGCCGGGCGCCACAGCACCAGATCGGCGATCTTGCCCGGTTCCAGTGAACCAATGTAGCTGTCGATGCCGAACACCCTGGCGGCGTTGATGGTGTATTTGGCGATGTAGCGCTTGATGCGTTCGTTGTCGCCAAGGGCAGTGCTTTCTTCCGGCAGGCGACCGCGTTGATCTTTCATCTTTGACGCCAGTTGCCAGGTGCGACAGATCACCTCATTGATGCGGCCCATGCCTTGGCTGTCGGAACCGAGAATGGAAATCGCGCCGGTGTCGTGAAGAATATCTTCGGCGGCAATCGTCTGCGGACGCACCCGTGATTCGGCGAAGGCGACGTCTTCCGGGACGTCCGGATTGAGGTGGTGGCAGACCATGATCATGTCCAGGTGTTCATCGAAGGTGTTGACGGTGTAGGGGTTGGTCGGGTTGGTGGAGGAGGGGATGCAGTTGGATTTGCCCGCCACACTGATGATGTCGGGAGCATGGCCACCGCCCGCGCCCTCGGTGTGGTACATGTGGATGGTTCGGTCGCCGATGGCGGCCAGGGTGTCTTCGAGGAAACCCGATTCATTGAGCGTGTCGGTGTGCAGTTGGACCTGGAAGTCGTACTCGTCCGCGACTTTCAGGCAAGTGTCGATCACTGCGGGCATGGCGCCCCAGTCTTCATGAATCTTCAGGCCCAGGCAGCCGCCGCGCAGTTGGCCGAGCAACGATTCAGGCTTGCTGGAGTTGCCGCGTCCCAGAAAACCGAAGTTGATCGGCCAGGCTTCAGCGGCCTGCAGCATCTTGCCGACATTCCATTCACCGCCGCAGTCGATGCCCACGGTGATCGGGCCGAGTGAACCGCCGATCAGTGTGGTCAGGCCCGCTGCCAGGGCGTGGTCGCACAGCTGAGCGGAATCAAAATGCACATGCACGTCAATACCGCCGGGGGTGACGATGAGGCCTTCGGCGTCGCGCACGGTAGTCGCCACGCCACAGATCAACTGCGGATGCACGCCGTCCATGACTTGGGGATTGCCGGCCTTGCCAATGGCGACGATCTTGCCGTCCTTGATGCCAATGTCACCTTTGACGATGCCGATCACCGGGTCGATGATCAGCGCGTTGCAGATCAGCATGTCCAGGGCACCGTCTGCGCTGTCGTGACCGGGCATCAGACCCATGCCGTCGCGCAGGGTTTTGCCACCACCGTGCAGGCACTCATCGCCGGGCACCGAATGGTCGAACTCGACTTCCGCCAACAGGGAGGTATCGCCCAGGCGCACGGCATCACCGGTGGTTGGGCCATACATCGCCGCGTATTCCTTGCGTGTCATCGTTGCCATGAATCAGGCTCCCTTGAAGAATTGCGCGCGGGCACGCTCGAGCGCGATGGCCTTGCAGGCCGGATCGTGCAGGTTGCCGTTGGTCAAACCGCTGAAACCGTGAATGTCGCCAGTGCCGCCAAACTGCACCAGTTGCACTTCGCGCAGTTCGCCCGGTTCAAAGCGCACGGCAGTGCCGGCCGGAATGTCCAGGTGCATGCCGAATGCGATCTCACGCGGGAAATCCAGGGCTTTGTTGACTTCGAAAAAGTGGTAGTGACTGCCGATCTGAACCGGTCGGTCGCCGGTGTTGATGGCCCGCAGGGTGGTGGTTGGCCGCCCCGTGTTGAGCTGGATGTCGCTGTCCGGCGAGATGATTTCACCGGGTGTGGACAGCTCTGTCACAAGCAGCAGGCCGGGGCGTATCGGTTGGTGCACCGTCACCAGCTTGGTGCCGTCGGGGAAGGTGCCTTCCACTTGCAGTACCGGCAGTAAATCGGCGACGCCAGGCATCACGTCGTCGGTATTGAGAATGGTTGAACCAAAGCCAATCAGCTCAGCCACACTGCGGCCTTCGCGCGCACCTTCGAGAATTTCGTCGGCAATCAGTGCCGACGCTTCCGGGAAGTTCAGGCGCAGGCCTTTGGCGCGACGTTTGCGCGATATCTCCGCGGCGGTGTACAGCGTGAGCCGCTCCAGTTCAGTGGGGGTCAGCAGCATAGTGAAGCTCCTGTGGAGACGGCTGGCTTTTGGTCGGCCGGCTCAATTGGCAAAAAGACGTAGGGCCTGGGTTTCATGGCGCATCACCGCAATCTCGGCCATGGGCGTAAAACCGCTGGCAGCGTCGGGTTCAGGCGGTGCCTGGGCGAGCAGTTCCAGGAGCAGTGGCTGGATGCCAGTGAGCACCCGTTGCGCGTCCACATGACCCATAACGCCCAGGCGCACAGCGGCGCTGACCAACCCGGTACACAGACCGTGGGCGGCGGCGAGTTGGCAATGATCGCGTTGCATGCCCAATCGCTGCCAAAGCAAGCCCTGCACCACGGGCAGGTGCCCTGGGGTTTGCGCGGTCAGCACCTGTTGCTGGTAAGCGCAGGCGCCCGGCGTGCCTAGGGCGACATGCACCCCCAGCAACGACTGGCCCACGCGACGCGAGCCCTGGCGCAGCTCTTCGGCCAGGGTCAGTGCTTCAATCTGGTGGTCCAGGTCGACGAGCGTGGGCAGGTCATTGGCGGCCTGCCAGGCGGCGCATAGAAACGCCCTGTCAAAACTGTTCCAGCGATGGCGCAGCTGGCCTTCGACGAATGTGCGCACCGGAGCGCTACGGTCACGATGAACCCCCCGTTGCCGACGCTTGAGGGTGGTCACGTCGGTCAGGCCCAGGTGCCCATCGGCCACCAGCGTCTCCAGCCCCCATGACCAGGCCACGGCACCGCCAGGGAAAAAACTGTCGGCCTGCTGCAGTGCCAGCAGGCTGCTGGCCAGTTCGTTCATAGGCGCTGCACCCGACCGTCCAGCAACATCGGCGCCAGGCGTTCGAGGTAATCGGCGTCGGGGCCGTTGAGCGGGATCTGCAATCTGTCGCCGGCAAAACGCACGGCCCAGTGCATGTTGCCGGCGAAATAGCCCAGCTCCAGTGCTGCTGCAGCATCGCGGGGTTGCAGATCAAGGTAGCGAATGTCCTCCATCTGCACGACGATGGCCCGCTGGCCGTCAAGCATCAGCACCGATCCATTGCGTAAGTGTTGATGGCGCTCCAGGCGAATGGCGCAGTCGGTGCCACGATCACTGGCCAGGCGCAGGCGATGGCGCTGGATATCGCTGGCCGACAGGCTAAGGATTTCTACCTGGCCGGCGTGGCTCAGGTCGTGCAGGCGATCGGCAAGGGCCGGGTCACTGGCCTGGCCGACAATGCGGTCGAGTATCAACATGGCGATGTCTCCTGTGGCCGGGTTCAGATGGTCAGATAACGCAGGATGCGTTCGCGGTCGACGGTTGCGTGGACCTCGCTGTGCACGAACTCGCCTTTCTCGATGATCAGATAGCGATCCGCTACCGCCATGGCGAACGACAGCACCTGCTCGGACACAATCAGCGAGAAACCGCGCTCTTTTTTCAGCAAATTCAAGGCTTTGGCGATGTCCTTGATGATCGACGGCTGAATGCCTTCGGTAGGTTCGTCGAGGATCAATACCTTTGGGTTGGAAACCAGCGCACGGGCGATGGCGAGCTGTTGTTGCTGCCCGCCGGAGAGGTTGCCGCCCTTGCGCCGGCGCATTTCAAACAGCACCGGGAAGTATTCGAAAATGTAATCGGGGATGGGCGCGGCAGGTGCCCCTTGCATCCCGGTGAGGATGTTTTCTTCGACGCTGAGGTACGGGAAGATCATCCGGCCCTGAGGCACGAACCCGACGCCTGCCGCGACCCGGTCGTAGCTCTTGCGCGATGTCAGTTCTTCTCCGGCCAGATTGATACTGCCGCTGCGCGCCGGCAGCATGCCGACCAGGCTTTTCAGCAGCGTGGTCTTGCCCATGCCGTTGCGGCCCATGATCGCCAGGGATTCGGCGGGTGCCAGTTCCAGGTCGAGGTTGCGCAGCACATGGCTGTCGCCGTAATACACGTTGAGTTGATTGACGGTCAGCATGCTCAGTGCCCCAGATAGACGTCAATGACACGAGGATCGTTTTGCACCTGATCCATCGAGCCATAGGCCAGGGTCTTGCCCTGGTGCAGAACGGTGACCTTGTCGGCCACCGATTTCACGAATTCCATGTCGTGTTCAATGATCACCATGGCGCGGCCCTTGGCGATGCGTTTGAGCAGACCAGCGGTTTTCTCCCGCTCGCCTGCGCTCATGCCCGCCACCGGTTCATCCAGCAATAACAGCTCCGGGCGCTGCATCAGCAACATGCCGATCTCCAGCCACTGCTTCTGGCCGTGGGACAGCAGTCCGGCCTTGCGCCCCAGTTGGTCCTGAAGAAAAATCATCTCGGCGGTCTGCTCGATCTCTGCCTGAAGCGTCTTGTCCTTGCGGGCAAACAGGCAATTGAAGATCCCGCGTTTATCCGGAGAAGAAATGTCGAGGTTCTCGCGTACAGTGAGGTCTTCGTACACCGACGGGTTCTGAAACTTGCGGCCCACGCCGGCGCGGGTGATCTGGTACTCGATCATGTTGGCCAGTTGCAGATCCTTGAAGCGGATGCTGCCAGCGCTGGGCCGGGTCTTGCCGCAGATCATGTCGAGCAGCGTGGTCTTTCCCGCGCCATTGGGGCCAATCACCACGTGCACCTGGTTTTCCTCGACATAGAAATTGAGGCTGTCCACCGCTTTGAAACCATCGAACGACACGGTCAGGTCTTCGACACTCAGCAATATGGCGCTCATCACTGCACCTCCTTTTTGCTCAAGCGTTGCAGCAAACCGGCAAGGCCCGTGGGCAAAAACAGCACCACACCCATGAACAGGAAGCCGATGAAGTACTGCCAGAAATTGACGAAGTTCTCGGACAGGTAGGTTTTCGCGACACCGATCAGCAACGTGCCATACACTGCACCGACCAGTGAAAGACGGCCGCCCAGCGCGGCATAGATGACGATTTCGGTCGAGGGGATGATCCCGACCAGCGACGGCGACGCCAGGCCCACTTGCAGCGTGAACATCACCCCGCCCAGAGCGGAAATCAGCGCGGCCACGGCAAAGATGAACGCCTTGAACAGCGCGGTGTTGTAGCCGGAAAAGCGCACACGGTCTTCGCGGTCACGGATCGCCACCACCACCTTGCCCAAGCGGCTGCGCAGGATGAATCCACACAGCGCCACGCAGGCCAGCAGCATCAGCGCAGTGATCAGGTAGAGAATCCAGGGCGTTTGCGGGGTTTGCAGGCTCAGGCCGAATGCGGTCTTGAAGTCAGTCAGACCGTTGACGCCTCCGGTATAGCCCTGTTGACCGATGATCATGATCGACATGATCGCCGCCAGCGACAACGTGATGATCGAGAAATACACGCCGCCCACGCGTTTCTTGAAATACGCATAGCTGAACAGGAATGCCAGAAGCGCCGGAAGGATGATGATCGCGGCAAAGGTAAAGGTCGCCGACTCGAACGGCTTCCACCACCAGGGCAGCGCGTCAACACTGTTCCAGATCATGAAGTCCGGTAACGCGGAGCCGTAGAAAGCGGCGAGGGCGCTGGCGGCTTCATCGGTGGCCGTTGCTTCGAGCTTGAGGTACATCGCCATCATGTAGCTGCCCAGACCGAAGAAGATCCCTTGGCCGAGGCTGAGAATCCCGCCGTAACCCCAGATCATCACCATGCCCACGGCGCAGAACGCCAGGCTCAGGTATTTGCCTGCCAACCCCAGACGGAAGTCGCCAAGGCTCAACGGCAGCACCACCAACAGCAGGATTGATAGCCAGATCAGGCTGTAGCGCTCGATCATCGATAGCCAGCCGCCCTTCAGCCAGCGCGGAACCCGAGCCGCAATCTCGGGACGGGTAAAGGGCTTTTCAGTCATGTCATTCATCTCAACGTCTCACTTTCGCGGCAAACAAGCCGTTGGGGCGGAAGAACAGCAGCACGATCACCACCAGCAGCGTGATGGCTTTGGCCATGGAACCGGTGGTGAGGTATTCAAGGGAGATCTGCGTCTGGCCAATGGCGAAGGCCGACAGGAACGTGCCCAGGAGACTCTCGACACCGCCAAACACAACCACGATGAAGGTGTCGACCAGGTACTGCTGGCCGCTGACGGGACCGGTGGAAGCCAGCATGGTGAACGAACTGCCGGCGATCCCGGCCAGGCCGCAGCCCAGGGCAAACGTCACCGCATCGACGCGCGCGGTATTGATCCCGGCAGCACCGGCCATGGCGCGGTTCTGAGTCACCGCACGAATGCGCAGGCCCCAGCGGCTGCGATAAAGAAACAGAAACACTGCAGCGGCAATGACCAGCGTCAGGCCGATGATGAAAATGCGGTTGAGGGGCAGTTCAAGTCCTTCACTGATCTTCCAGGCGCCTTGTAGCCATTGCACCGTAGGCACGCTGACTTCCTTGGGGCCAAACACCTGGCGAAACAATTGTTGCAGCACGATGGACAAACCCCAGGTCGCCAGCAGCGTGTCCAGTGGGCGGTTGTACATGAAGCGGATGAAGCAGCGTTCGAGCAGGAAACCAAAGGCGAACGTCACCACAAAGGCGACGCCGATGCCGACGATGAAATACCAGCCCATGAATTCGGGAAAATAGCGTTGGAATACCAGCGAAGTGACGTAGGTCATGTACGACCCCATCGCCATCAGTTCGCCGTGAGCCATGTTGATCACGCCCATCAGGCCGAAGACGATGGTCAGCCCGAGCGCCATCAGCACCAACACCGAGAACAGCGAGAACCCGCTGAAGACCTGCATCACCAAAATATCGAAAGTCATTGCGTCGCTACCTGTTGTTGCACGTTGGCGGGCCACGTGGGTGGAAAAGGGCGCGCAACCAATCGCGCCCGACCCTGCATCACAGTTTTGGAAAAGGATTCGGCTCGATAGGCGCGGACTCATAGATCACGTCGACCTGGCCCTGGGCATTGATGGTGCCGATGCGGGCACGCTTCCACAGGTGATGGTTGTCCTTGTGAATCTTGATCTCGCCTTCAGGCGCGTCGAGGGTCAGTTCGGAAGATGCCGCGATCACTGCCGGCACATCGAAGCTGCCCGCTTTTTCCACCGCTTTCTTCCACAGGTAAACCGCGGTGTAGGCTGCCGCCATCGGGTCGCCGACCACGCGTTTTTCGCCGTAACGCGCCTTGAAAGCCGCAACGAATTTCTCGTTGACCGGGTTCTTCAGGCTCTGGAAATAACTCATGCAGGTCAGGAAACCCGTAAGGTTTTCCGCGCCAATGCCAGTGACTTCCTCTTCAGTCACAGCCAGAGCCATCAGCGTCTGGTTGCTGCTGTCGATGCCTGCAGCCTTGAGCTGTTTGTAGAACGCCACGTTGGAACCGCCGACGATGGTCGAAAGAACGATGTCCGGCTTGGCGGCCTTGATCTTGTTGATCACCGAGGAGAACTCGATATTGCCCAGTGGCAGGTAATCCTCACCGACAATCGAGCCGCCTTGCTTGGTCACCGATGCCCGCGCGAGCTTGTTGGTCGTGCGTGGCCAGATGTAGTCCGAACCCACCAGATACACGCTCTTGCCCTTGTTGGCCATCAACCAGCTGACCGCTGCCAGAGTTTGTTGTGAGGCTTCGGCACCGGTGTAAATGATTGCCGGGGACTTCTCCAGACCCTCGTAGAAGGTCGGGTAATAGAGCAAGCCCTTGTTGCGCTCGAACACCGGCAACACGGCCTTGCGCGACGCCGAGGTATAGGCGCCGAACGTTGCGACCACGTGATCGTTCTCCAGTAGCTTGCGCGCCTTCTCAGCGAAGGTCGGCCAATCACTGGCGCCGTCCTCGACGATCGGTTCGATGGTCTTGCCCAGCACACCACCGCTGGCATTGATTTCGTCGATGGCGAGTTTTTCCGCGTCCACTACCGACGCTTCACTCATGGCCATGGTGCCGGTCAGCGAGTGGATGATGCCGACCTTGACGGTTTCGGCTGCCTGCACCTGACTGGTCAGCGAAAACGGCAGCAGGCTGAAGGCACCCAGCATCAGGGCATGCTTGATCAAACGGCGTTTGTCGTTGTGCATTCACTTCTCTCCAGAAATAAAAAAAGCCCGACGTCCCGGTCAAATGAATAACCGGGAGGTCAGGCTTCTTGTGCCGAATCTGGCGGGACAACAGTGTCCGATCCAGTCGTACGCCAGGTGTTTCCCTACCTGCCAAGAGGGGCGTAGGGCAAACAGCTGGTGCGGTGTCTCAGAAGGTTTATAGCAAGGGCGGTGCCAATGTCTGCAAAGTCTGTTTCATGGTGGTTGGAGGAGGGTGCGTGGAAGTTCTCTGCATCTATTGCACCTTTGTCATTGGTTGCGCTGCTTTGGCGCGACAGATCGGCGAATGCACCAAAATCGTGAACATTTTCGAGGTCAGTCAGACAGCGCTGCGGGACTGTTCCTGCTTCGCGATTTTCGACCGATGGCCGCGAGCGCTTGGGGACGAGCGCTCAGGAGTTGAACAAAAGGGCGCATGGCCCGCTATCTGCATGAAGCTCGCATGACACCCTCGCAGGGTTCCTTGTCACACGCCCATCCTCGGCAAGTGTGGAAGGCCCCTCGCATGACTGGCCCCGACAGCGTTGTCGCGCCAGCCCCAGGCACAATCGGCCTGAGAGCAACCGTTGCACTACACGGTGTTTCGCTCAGTTATTCTTTGCACTGACTTTCAGACCCCCAGCCTTGAGCGGGCGTCTCATCTCACGTTGAACAAGGTTTATAGGCATGGCTGACCAGTCGATCCGCATAGGCGGTCTGTTTTCCGACACCGGCGTCACCGCTGCTGCCGAGTGCTCAACAATGCGCGGCGCGCAATTCGCCATCCAGCAGATCAACGCCGCGGGCGGCGTCAATGGCCGGCTTCTGGAGCTGATCACCCGCAACCCCGATTCGACGCCTGCGCTTTATGCCATGCACATCGAGTCACTGATCCGCGAGGAGCACCTGCGGTTCTTCTTCGGTTGCTACACCTCTGCCGCGCGCAAGGCCGCATTGCCCATCGTCGAGCGCTATGACGCGCTGCTGCTGTATCCGGTCTATTACGAAGGTTTCGAATATTCACGCAATATCATTTATACCGGCGCGACCCCAAACCATAACGCGTTGCCGCTGGGCAACTACATGCTGGATAACTTCGGCAATCGCGTGTTGATGATCGGCTCGGAATACGTCTATCCCTACGAAACCAACCGCCTGATGAGCGACCTGCTGTACGAGCGCGGCGGCACCAAACTGGGCGAATATTACCTGCCGCTGAAAAACGCCCGGCCGGAAGATTTCGCCAAGTTGATGGTCAAGGCCAAGGAGCTGAAGCCGTCGTTTATCTTCTCGACGGTGGTCGGTGAAACCATGGGGCATCTGTATCAAGCCTACGCCGACGCGGGTTTTGACCCCGCAGTGATGCCAATTGCCAGCCTGACGACCAGCGAAACAGATATCCAGCAAATGGGCGCTCATCTGGGCGCCGGGCACATCTCGGCGGCGACTTATTTCCAGTCGGTCGACACGCCGAACAATCGCCAATGCATCGCTCAGTACCGCGAGCTGTTCGGTCAGCATCAAGTCACCGACCGATGCTGGGAGGCCGCTTACTTTCAGGTCCATCTGTTGGCCAAGGCAATCGTGCGGGCTGGCAGCACCGAAGTGGAAGACGTATTGCAAGCCATGCGCGGCCTGGAATTCGAAGCACCTCAAGGGTGCATCCGGGTCGACGCGGACAACCACCACACCTACCTGTTTTCGCGCATCGGCCGAGCCAACGCCGAGGGCCAGTTCGACATCCTTTACGAGAGCCAGAGCGCCCTCAAGCCCGACCCATATGCCATCGCGCCCAATTTCAATGATTGGTCCAGCTCTGCCGGGAGTCGACCATGACCTTGCGTGCCGCCAAAAAACGCCTGCGCAACGACAGCGGCAGCGGCATCAAGGATTTGCGCGATGTCAGTGTGCTGGTGATGCATCCGGATGACGAAGACGGCCGCAACCTGATCGAGCAGTTGCAACGCATCGGTTGTCAGGTGCGCGTGCAGTGGCCGATCCCGGAACGCCTGGCTATCGAGGCGGACGTGATCGTGTTGGCGGTGTCGCCGGAAAGCCTTTCGACCAATACACCGTGGCTGCTGCACGCCAGCACGCCGCCAATCATTCCGGTGATTGCCTACGAGAACCCGATCATCGTCGAAGCGCTGGTACAGCTGAATGCCTGCTCGGTGATCCCGTCACCCGTGAAATCCTTCGGCCTGCTGACGGCGCTGGCGATTACCTTGAGCCAGTCGCGCAAGGCACGCGAGCGTGAGAAACACGTCAAGCGTCTGGAAGGGCGCATGGCGGTCATGCGCACCGTGCAGCAGGCGAAAATCATCCTGATTGAAACCAAGGGCATGTCGGAAATCGACGCCTATAACGCTTTGCGTGATCAAGCCATGGCCAAGCGCGAACCTGTCGAGAAAATTGCCGAGGCCCTGGTCAAAGCCCATGAACTGTTTCAACGAGCCTGTTCCTGAACAGCCTTTGAGCATCAAGCCTTAGGCGGCTTGGTCCTCTTCTGCGTGGACGTTTGCCATACGCCCTTACCCGGCAGGTATGGAACACCGCGTGGCGACCGGCGTGGACAACGAAGTCCTCCGGAGCGAGCCGCAGCCTGTGCATCGAGCACGGCCGGTTCGAGTCAATGATCGCCCGATTCCGGGCAGTCCTTAACGTTATCTGGAGAACACCATGTCCGTAAAACGCCCCAGCAAAGCCGACTTTCTGATCGCCGCTGAAGACCATGGCTACCATCTTTCCGATAGCCAGATGGAGTCCTTCCTCAATCTGGCCGACGAAACCCTGAACTCTTACGAAGCCATCGACGCGCTGTATGCCGCCAACGTCGCGCAGCAACCGCCAAAGCGCGAATACAGCAAGGCGGCGGACGCCGACAATTTGCACGGCGCGTGGTACGTAAAAACGCATATCGCCGGTGCGGCGCAAGGCCCATTGGCTGGCAGGACGGTGGTGATCAAGGACAACGTCTCGGTGGCGGGCGTGCCTATGGCCAACGGTTCGCTGAGTCTGGACGGCTACGTGCCGTCCGAGGATGCCACGGTGGTCAAGCGCCTGCTGGCAGCGGGCGCAACGGTGGTCGGCAAGTCGGTCTGTGAAGACCTGTGTTTCTCCGGCGCCAGTTTCACCTCAGCCAGCGGTCCGGTGAAAAATCCATGGGACCTGACGCGTAATGCCGGCGGTTCGTCCAGCGGCAGTGCGGTGTTGGTTGCGCTTGAAGAAGTCGATATGGCCATTGGCGGCGATCAGGGCGGCTCGATCCGCATGCCTTCGGCCTGGAGCGGAATTGTCGGCCACAAACCGACCTACGGCCTGGTGCCCTACACCGGCGCTTTCCCGATTGAACGGACCATTGATCACGTCGGCCCGATGGCTAATAACGTCCGCGATGTAGCCGTGATGCTTGACGTCATCGCCGGTGCCGACGGTCTTGATTCACGGCAAAAAAATCCGCCTGCAATCAGCTGCGTTGCGTCCCTGGATGAAGGCGTGGCCGGCCTGAAAATCGGCTTGTTGCGTGAAGGTTTCGCCATTCCCGGCATGTCTGAACCGCAGGTTGATGCGCTGGTCAAGGCTGCCGTTGAGCAACTGGAAAAACTCGGCGCCACCGTTGGTGAAGCCAGTGCCCCATGGCACTCAGGGGTTGCCATGGATCTGTGGAACGTGATTGCCACTGACGGTGCGGCCTATCAGATGCTGCAAGGCAACGGCTATGGCATGAACGTCGATGGTTATTACGATCCGGACATCATGAGCTATTTCGGCGAGAAGCGTCGCGAACACGCCGATGCACTGTCCAGCAGTGTGCGTGCCGTCGCGTTGACCGGTCACTACAGTCTGAAAAACCTGCATGGCGCCTACTATGCCAAAGCGCGGATGCTGGTGCCGGAATTGACCCGCCAGTATGACGAAGCGCTCAAAGAGTTCGACGTGCTGGTGATGCCGACCATGCCCTTTGTGGCAACCCCGCTTACCGCGCCGGATGCGCCTGTGGAAGAGTACGTCCACGGCGCCCTGAACATGCTTGCCAACACGGCACCGTTCGACCTGAGCGGACACCCGGCGACGTCGATTCCTGCCGGTCTGGCAGACGGCCTGCCGGTCGCGATGATGATTGTCGCACCGCGTTTCAAGGACGCCCTGGCGTTGCGAGTTGCGCAAGCCTACGAACAGGCCCGCGGCGCATTCCCTAAACCACCGCGCGCGTAAGCGAATACCCCGGACGTGGCGCTGGCGACAGGTTCGCTGGCGCTTGCGTCGACTCAGAATATAGGAGCCTTCCATGCTGATGACTCGAGCTACCCGCGTGGCCCTGTGCTGCGTACTGTCAGTGCTACCGATGTTTGCATTTGCCCATCCCGGACATGATGAATCAGGACTGCTGGCTGGCGTGGTTCATCCATTGAGCGGGATGGATCACCTGTTGGCGATGTTTGCGGTAGGCCTGTGGGCTGCGCAACAGCAGGCGAACGCTCGCTGGATGCTTCCTGCGGCGTTTGTCGGCTGCATGCTGCTGGGCGGATTACTGGGATTTAACGGCTTTGCGGTGGCGTATCTGGAAACCGGCATTGCGGCCTCGGTACTTGCCTTGGGTTTGCTGGTGGCAGTGGCTGCACGTCCGCCGCTGGCCGTGAGTATCGTGATCACCGGACTGTTCGGAGTGATCCATGGAATTGCCCATGGCCTGGAATTACCGGAGATGAGCAGCCCCATGGGATTTGCCGCAGGCTTTGTCATCGCGACATCCGCCTTGCACGCCGCCGGCTATGCCCTGTCGCGCTGGACTCCTGTCGCTGGCGTGCCAGTCATTCGCAGCATCGGCCTGGTTTCGGCTGGAGTTGGCGGTCTGTTACTGGCTGGATAAACGTGCGATGCGTTCTTGCGAACACATGCAGGGACATGCGGCGCGACCGACGGGTGCTGCCAGGGAAGGCGTAACCTCAGGCTCGATATTCATTCGAGCGTGGTCAATGCTGGATTCAGGCCTAAGTTGTTCAATCAGAAACGACTCGCGCAGATAAATCTTGGTCGTTGTTTCCTGCACCGCTTTTTAAATACGTTCAGGCGAATCCTTGCGCAGGTGCAAGCTGAAACCGAGGTTTTGCGCGACGGTCATGTGCGGGTACAGCGCGTAGTTCTGGAACACCATGGCGCGTTCCAGCGAATTCCCACCTTTGCGTGAATAATAAAATTTTTTATTGAAAAAATCTGCATGAGGACTACTCTCTGTAAAACGATTTAGTAAAACGTTTTACTCAAAATAAGAAAACCATCGAGAACATTATGAATCTGACCCGCCGTCGTTTCGTTCAGTCGGCAGCCCTGGGCGCTGCTGCTTTGTCTCTGCCAACCTTCAGCCGTGCTGCGACTCCCGTGTTGCGACTGTCTTCCACCATGCCGTCCGATCAGAACTCGGCGCATTTCCTGTTTTACCAACGCTTTGCCGAGAATCTCCAACAAGCCTTGGGCGACAAAGTGCGCATCGATTTTTTTGCCAATGGTCAGTTGGGCAAGGAAGCCGATGTGGTGCAGCAGGTGCGTCTGGGATCGATCGACATGATGGTCACCGGCAGCTCGATCTGGGCGACGGCGTTGCCCGAACTGGCACTGCTCGACCTGGGTTTCCTGTTCGACAGCTATGCCCATGTGGCCAAGGCAGTGGATAACGGCGTCGGCGATATCTACAACAAGTTGCTGCAGGAACGGACCGGTTGTTCGGTCATCGGCTGGGGCTCGCATTTCAGCGCGCGCAGTGTCTACACCAAGCCGCCGATCAAGGATCTGGCAGCCATGAAGAACGTCAAGTTGCGGGTGTTGCCGACTCAGGCGTTTATCGAAACGTTCAAGTTGCTGGGCGCAATTCCCACCCCGATTGCGTTCAACGAGGTTTATACCGCAGTGCAGACGGGCGTCGTGGAAGGCTTCGAACACGATGCCGCCAGCGTGCTCGCCAACAAACTCGATGAAGTCGTGCGCAATTGCTGGCAGACCAATCACCTGTTCAGCCCGTGCATTGCAGTGATCGGCAAGCGTGGCCTGGCCAAGATTCCTGCTGACCTTCAACCCGTGTTTATCGCGGCTGCCCGGGACGCCAGCATCCATCAGCGCGAAACCGCGAAAATCAAGGGCGTTGAAGCGGTCGCCGCCCTAGCCAAGGCGGGCATGACCTTTTTCCCGATGGCGGACAACGAGCGAGACGCCACTCGGCAGCTGATGCGCGAAAAGCTCTGGGTACCGTTCACGCAGAGTAATCCTGTCACTGCCCCGGTGCTGGCTGCTATCGAAGCGTCACGGAGTTGATCGCGGCTCATTCAGGGTGCCGCGACTTCAATTGCGCAGCTATCGACAATAACAATCAGAGATACCCGTGATGAACCCATCCTTGAGCGTAACCGTTGCCGCGGATCCACCTGGGCACGAAAGCCCGCTGGACGCTGCGGGCCTGCTCGCACCCACTCAGGAGTGGGGATTCAACAACCAGGCGGCCAGCGGTCGACTGCTCGCTACGCTGTGTACCTTCACCGAACGCCTGTGCGCTGTGGTGTTGGCCGTTGACGTGGCCGTGGTGTTCGCCTCGGTGATCCTGCGTTACTTCGTCCACCAGCCGGTGGATTGGGCGGAGGAGGTCGCACGCGGCCTGATGGTCATGCTGGTGTTCCTCGGCGGTGCCACGGTGCTCGCCCGAGGCAAGCACGTGCATGTCGATTTCTTTCGCGCCTTGTTACCGGCTGGCTGGCAGCAAGTGGCGCTGCAGATCGGCGGCTGGGCGGTCGCGGGAACAGCAGCGGGACTGGCTTTCTCTTCCTGGTTGCTGCTTGAGGACTCGGCCAATGTTTCGACGCCGATGGGGCTTCCGCAATGGCTGAATGTATTGCCGGTGTTCGTCGGCGCGCTGCTGATGACCGTCGTCGGCGTTGCCAATGCCATTAACGGCGCAACGCGCAGTACGTGGCTGAGCCTGCTGGGGTGCATCGTCGTCAGCGCCGCAGTCTGGGGCTGGAACACCCAGTTTGAAGCCTTCGCCTTGCAACCCTGGACGCTGCTGCTGTTGGGTTTCGTCGGTGGATTACTGGTCGGCGTGCCAATCGCCTTTGTCCTGGCCATGTGTGCGCTGCTGTATTTCATGGGCGACCCGTCGTTGCCGATGGTCATCTATTCCCAGCAAGTCATGGCGGGCATGGATCACTTCGTGTTGCTGGCCATTCCATTCTTCGTCCTGGCGGGCCTGGTGATGGAGGTCAACGGGATGTCCGCGCGCCTGATCGAGTTACTCGTCAGGGTATTTGGACGCGTGCGCGGCTCGATGAACCTGATCACCATTCTGGCGACGGCGTTCTTTTCCGGCGTATCCGGCTCGAAGCTGGCGGATATCGCCGCTGTTGGCGGCATCGTCGTCCCCGCCGTACGTCGCACGCGTCAGGATCCCAACGAAACCGCAGCCGTATTGGCGGCCTCCGGGGTGATGGCGGAAACCATTCCACCGTGCATCAACATGATCATCATGGGCTTTGTCGCGAACATCTCGATTGGCGGGCTGTTCCTGGCCGGGATCGTGCCCGCTGTGGTGCTGGCCATGGGTTTGGCGACCCTGGCGGTGATCTTCGGGCGCAAGGTCGACCCCAATGAAGCGTTTCCTATGCGTACCCCGTTGCTACGGCTGATGGGCGGCGCATTGGTGGCGCTGATCATGGTGGCGATGATCGGCAAGGGCGTGACATCCGGTGTTGCGACCTCCACTGAAGTGTCGGCGTTTGCCGTGGTCTACGCGTTGCTGGTCGGCGGCGTGACCTTCCGCGAACTGACGCCTCGCGCAATTGCCGCGCTGTTCGTACGTTCGGCAGCGATGGCCGCCGGCATCCTGTTCATTATTGCCGCGGCGTCCAGCGTGGCGTTCGCGCTGACGATCCTGCAAATCCCGGCGATCATCTCCGATTTCATGCTCGCCCTGGCACATGACTATGGCCCGCTGGCGTTTCTCTTCGCGTCGGTCATCATCATGGTGGTCTTTGGTGCGGTGCTCGAAGGCGCGCCCGCGCTGATCATTTTCGGCCCGTTGTTGGTGCCGATTGCGGTTCAGGTTGGTATTCATCCGTTGCACTTCGGTACCGTGTCAGTGATTGCCATGGGCCTGGGACTGTTTTCACCGCCTTTTGGCCTGGGATTGTTCGCCACCTGCGCGATGACCGGCACCAAGGTCGAAGACGTGTCGCGGCGCATGCTCAAGTACTTGCTGCTGTTGGCGATGATGTTGGTTCTGATTGTTCTGGTGCCCTCGATTTCGTTGTGGCTGCCACGCACTTTTAATATGGGTTAAGGCAAAAAGATGGCAACGATTCACGATGTAGCAGCCCTGGCAGGCGTATCGGTCAGTTCAGTGTCCAACGTCCTGAGCGGCCGAACCGACAAGCTGGGCGCAGAGACCTATCGCCGAGTGGAGGAGGCGATCAGCCAACTGAATTATCGGCCCAACCGCGCGGCGCGGCAGCTCAAGACCGGACATACACCGATGCTTGGCCTGCTGGTTCCGTCGACTGCCAACCCCATGTACGGGCAACTGGCCCTGAAAATCGAAGCCGCAGCGCAGGAGCGTTACGGGTATCGCCTGTTGTTGGCCAATACCCATCGTGACAAGCAGCACGAAGCACGGATGTTCGAAGATTTGCTTTCGTTTGGCGTGCAGTCGGTGATTGTGGTCTCGTCGATGGATGACGAGCGCCACCTTGAAGATGCGGTGTCGCGCGGGCTGGCGGTGGTCAGCTATGACCGCAGCATTGACCTGGCCGAGCATTCCCAGGTTGATCACATGTCGCCGGATAATTTTCAGGCCGGTTACGTCGCCGCAGATCATTTGATCGCTCATGGGCATTCGCGCCTGGCATTTCTGGTTCCAAGCGGTAAAACCGTGAGTCGCTCCAACAAAATTGCCGGTTTTTTCAAACGAGTCGCTGAGGCTGGATTGCAGGACAGCAGCGAAGTGGTCGAAGGCCAGGTGGCCGAGATCTTCGGCGATTCCGAGCTGGCCAGCCTGGGCTTTGCCATGGCCAGCCAGATCAAAGCCATGCGCCCGATGCCCACCGGCATTGTCACGGTCAACGACTTGCTCGCCATCGGTCTCATGTCTGGCTTGCATCAGGCCGGCCTGCGCGTGCCTCAGGATATTTCGGTGGTGGGCATGGACGGCTTGTCTATCGCGGCGTTCACCAACCCCGGCCTGACCTCGGTAGCAATGCCGCTCGATGCGATGGCTGATGCCATGGTGCAACGCGTGGTGGCGCGCTCCCGGCAGATGGAGCAAACCCCGGTCAACCTGATTTTCCAACCCGACCTGGTGTGCCGGCAGTCGGTAGCCGCTCCGGCAAATTCGTAAAGGGACTGAATGACATGACCAAGATATTCCTGACGCACTCACCTCAAACCCTGGAAAACTATTACAGCAAGCGTGCACTTGACCAATTACGCGAGTGCGCCACGGTCAAGCTCAATACTTCGCGTCACCTGTTGCAGGTTGACGAGTTGATTGAGGCGGCGCAAGGGTGCCAGATCATAGTGTCCAGTCGCGAAACGGCTGCACCCGCGCAGTTGTTCGAACAATTGCCGGGCCTGGCGGCGTTTTGTCGGGTGGCGGTGGATATCCGCAATATCGACGTCGAGGCCGCGAGTGCCCATGGCGTGCTGGTGACCCGCGCCACCCCCGGTTTCGATACTTCGGTAAGCGAATGGGTCATGGGCGTGATGATCGATCTGAGTCGCGGTATCAGTCGCGCCGCTGCTGGTTACTGGCAAGGCAAGATCCCCGCAGTCACCATGGGCCGGGAACTGCGCGGCTCGACCCTGGGCATCGTCGGCTACGGTTTTATCGGCAGGAAACTGGCAACCATGGCACGCGCTTTTGAAATGAATGTGCTGATCTGCGATCCATTTGTCTCGGCCCATGAACCGGGGATCAGACAGGCGTCGTTCGCAGAGGTGACAGCGGCCTCTGACTACGTCGTCTGCCTGGCGCCGGCCACCCCTGAAACCGCGAACCTGTTCGGCCGCTGGGCATTCCAGACCATGCAGCCCCACGCGTTTTTCATCAATGCATCCCGTGGCGAACTGGTCGATGAGCAAGCGCTGGTCGCCGCCCTCGACGAGCAGGTCATCGCCGGTTGCGCGCTGGATGTTGGACGCGCCGAAGATCAGATGCCGACACCGGCAATCGCGGCTCACCCGAAAGTCATCGCCAACCCGCACATTGGCGGCCTTACCCCCCAGGCCAGCGAGCATCAGGCGATGGACACCGTTCGCCAGGTCCAGGCATTGCTGGCCGGCAAAGTCCCCTCCGATGCAGTCAACCTCGAACACGCCAGCCGGGCCTCGCGCCTGTTCGGCGTGAAAAGCAACCCAAGCGTGGAGCTGTCCCATGAGTGAATCATCTTTGAGCCCGATGCCGGGCGCTTGCGATTGCCACGTGCATATTTACGAGCCTGAACGTTTTCCCTTGAAACAACGCATCGCCCGCGCGAGCTGGAGTGATTACCAGCATGTGCAGCGGCGTCTGGGTCTGGAGCGTGCGTTACTGGTCCAGGCCAATGGCTACGGTTTCGATATGGGTTGCCTGCTTGATGCCTTGGCGCAAGCGGGGGACGCTGCGCGGGCAATCGCTGTCATTGCGCCCGAAACCAGCGACGAAGCCTTGGCCAGGCTCCACAGCGCGGGCGTGCGCGGCGTGCGCTTCATGCTGATTCCCGATGCGTCGGGAGCCTTGGGTTGGGACGCGCTGGAGCCGATATCCGCGCGGATCGCCGAGCTGGGTTGGGTGATCAATCTTCAGGTCGACGGTCGACAATTGCACGACTTCGAGGCGCGTATCCGCGCATTGCCAAGTCTGGTGAGCATCGACCACACCGGCAAGTTTCTCGAGCCGGTCGGCATTGATCACGCAGGATTCAAAAGCCTGTTGAGCCTGCTGGATTCGGGCAAGGTCTGGGTCAAAGTGTCCGCGCCCTACGAGACGTCGAAGTCAGGACCGCCGCATTACGACGACGTGAGCGTGCTGGCGCGAACATTGGTCCAGGCATTTCCTGAACGCTGTCTTTGGGCAAGCAATTGGCCACATCCGGGCCGCAGCCCCGCGCCCGATGACCTGGCCATGCTGGATTTGCTCAGTGAGTGGGCACTTGATGACAACGTTCGACGCCGGATTCTGGTGGACAATCCAGCCAGGTTGTATGGATTCAAACCGCTATAGCGAACCAATTCGTCAGGCAAACAGCGCTTGAAAACTATAGGCTCCTCCAGACCTTTAGCTTTGACGTACCTCTCCATGACTGCCTTCTACCTCAAGTTATTCATCACACCCGCGCTGATGCTGGCTATCTCGTTGGCTGCCAAGCGTTGGGGCACGCAAATCGGCGGGCTTCTATCGGGACTGCCCATCACTTCGGCGCTGGTCATGCTGTTTCTCAGCCTTGAGCAGGGAGCGGCATTTGCGTCGGCGGCAGTACCAGGGGCATTGGCCGGGCTGGCGGCGATCCAGGCGACTTATTTGTTTTACCTCCTGGTGACCCTGAGAGTTTCGGCGTTGCCTGGCTGCATTGCGGCCGTGGTGTTTTACGCTGCAACTGCCTTGTTGATGAGCCGTTTGGGATTGCTGGCACTGTCCGTCATTGCTACGCTGCTGCTAGTCATCCTTATAATAGTTGCCACCTCGAAACAAGCGCAGACCAGCGCCGCGCCCTATGTCCCGGTGCCGCGTTGGGTCATCCCGATGCGAATGTTGACGGCCACACTGCTGCTCTTGGCTATTACCGCAAGCGCAAAGTGGCTCGGGCCGCTGTTCAGTGGGCTGCTGGCGCCGATCCCGGTGATCGCCTGGCCGCTTGCAGTGTTCGCCCACGTCCAGGGCGGGCGCCACGAACTGAGTGCAATCGTCCGAGGCAACGCCATTGGCGCTGTTGGCGTGGTGGGGTTCTACCTGACCCTCAAAAGCTCAATTCTGCAGTGGGGCGCGTTTGCGTCTATCACTACCGCCGTCGTGCTGGCTGTCGTGGCAACTTTCGTGTTGGCAAGGTTGTTGGCTAGACGGTAACAAGGCGCGGCAATCAAGCCCGAAGAAAAAGCGCCAGACTTTGGTGGTCATCCACAATCAAGCCGGAGATCAGCGCTTCGTAATGGGCTACTGTCTCTGCATCTCGCACGTTGCATGTCTTTTCAACTAATGGACGACAGTAGTTGTAGTATTTTTCAGCAACGGACCGCTACAGGTAACGTAATATGCTCGCGCTCTCACCTGGCTGCGGTCGGGTAACAGGCTCGGTTCAACTTGGATGTAGAACTTTCCGTCAGGTGCGCACTTGAAAAATGGTATCCGTCTTGCTGTCACTCTCGTTTTTGTCGTTTGTTTCTCCTTGGCGTTACTGACCGCGTGGACGGTATGGGCGTCCAGAGAACGCGCGCTTAATGAGGTGAAAGTCAATAGCCTCAACCTGACCCAGGCTCTGGATACCTACTCTGAGAGCGTTATCAAACAGAGTTCGATGCTATTGCTTGGCCTGGTAGAGCGCTTGGAGAACGAAAAAATTGATGTGGCGCAAATCGAACGCATTCGCAAGTTGGTGAGCGAACAACAATATCTGCTAGCCCAAGTTAATGGTATTACTATTTATGGCCAAAATGGCGAATGGCTCATGGCATCCACCGGTGAAGAAAAGGCACCGTTTGCCAATAGCAGTGATCGGGCGTTTTTCATCCATCATCAAAATGACCCATCAAGGGAGGCCTTTATCGGTCCGCCCATTCGCAGTCGCTCTACGCATAACTGGGTCATTACCGTCAGCAGACGCATTGACAATCGACAAGGTCAGTTCGCAGGTGTAGTGGCTGTCACTTTGGGGATCAGAAACTTCCTGGACTTGTTCGGAAAAATCGATGTAGGACAGGATGGTGCCATCGGGTTGACGTATACGGATGGCCAGATGCTGGTGCGTTATCCATTTAGAGAGCAGGACATGGAGCGCAACTTCTCCACCTCGCCGTTATATACGCGGTACCTGGTCGATCGTTCGGTTGGAACTGCATCTTATGTTTCCAGTCTCGATGGTGTAGAGCGGCTCTATGCATTCCGTCGAAATGAGAGTCTGCCGCTGGTGACGACTGTGGCAATCGGAAAGAGCGAGGCACTGACCGCATGGCGGAGCGAGTCTCTACTTTCAGCTGGAGTGGTGTTGGTCTTGCTGTTTGCTGTAAGCGGCATCGGTTGGCTTTTGATTAAAGATATTAAACGCAGGATCGAGGCTGAATCTGATTTGACGGAGGCCCGTGAGGCGCTTCTTGAAATCAACAAACAACTTAAAGTGCTTGCTTCCAGAGATCAACTGACAGGCATCGCCAACCGCAGAACCTTTGACGAAACGTTGGCCTCCGAAACAAATCGTGCCCACCGTGAAGGCAGCATGCTTGCGCTGTTGATGATTGATATCGATCATTTCAAACGTTTTAATGATACTTATGGACATGTCGCCGGTGATGAGTGCATTAAGGCGGTAAGCGAGGCAATCAGATGTTGCCTGAAGCGCCCTTCGGATTTCGTCGCGCGTTATGGCGGCGAAGAACTGGCTGTCATCCTGCCAAACACTGATCTTACAGGCGCCATTATTGTTGCAGAGCATATTCTGCAGACGCTAATGGATCTAAACATTCTGCATGGTGAAAGCCCATTCGAAAGGGTTACGGCCAGTATTGGTGTGGCGTCCAAGCCGGGGGCGCAGCTCCTGGGCCGACAACTTGAACTGATCGAAGCAGCAGACCAGGCCCTGTATAGAGCGAAGGCAGCCGGTCGTAATCGGTTGATGGTTGATGGTTGATACTACTGGCGAGGCGCAATAAAAGCTTCGGACCTGGCTGCACATCGGTTGAGGATGTCTACAATCCCGGGTTAATGGCGATGTGAGTCGCTTCCGAGATGCACCTGTCTCGGCTATCCAGGGAAGGAGAACCACGTGGGCGACGAATACAATCTGGCACTGATCATCAGTGCAGCATTTAGCGCCGGGGCTGCCGTTTTACATGTGGGGGTTGTCATTGCGGGCCCTGCCGGGTACCGGCTTGCCGGCGCGGGCAAACGCTTTATTCGCGCGGCGGAGGCGGGAAGAGCATTTCCGGCAATAATCACGATTGGAATCGCGCTGGTCCTGATGGTCTGGGCTGCCTACGCCTTGTCCGGCGCGGCGGTGATTCGCCCATTACCGCTGCTGCGCCCAGCGCTGAGCGTCATTACACTCATCTATCTGCTACGCGGTTTCGCCGGGCCTTTGCTGCTGAAAGATACCGGCCGAAGCAGCCGATTCATTGTGATCAGCTCGGCGGTCTGCATCGTTTTCGGTGTTGCCCATCTTGTCGGGCTGGTTCAGACGTGGGGGCGACTGGCCTAGTCCGCCATGTCTACGTCAGCCCCCGGTGTTGTCTGGATCCAGTCGATTGTCCGATCTTCAGTGGCGCCATGATCCGTGGGGCAATTCGACCTGCCGCTGGGCCGCAGCCAGCGCGACCTTCAGGCCCTCCTTATTCAGCGGGATGCAGTAGGCGGGTTTAGCGCGTTCGAATCGCCAGCTTTCATCCAGGCTACCCGCGTCTACCGAGTCGAATCCAAGGTCGTCCAGCAACTTGATCACCAGCGTCTTCGCCGCCGGATCATCCGCCGCTACAGGCAATGCGCGGCGGTCGGGTGCTGCTTTCGGACGTGAGTGCTGTAGTAGGTCATCGGCGAGGATCGCATTGAACACCTTGACCACCCGGGAGTGGGGCAGATGCCCGGCGAGCAGGCGGCTGGTGGTGGTTTCGAATCGGTCGAGAGCGGCGATATGACCGTCGCGTTCCGGGTAGTAGTTGTTGGCATCCAGCACGATTTTGCCTTTTAGCCAGTCGGCTGGAATGCTTCTGTAGTGCTCAAAGGGAATGGCCACGAGTATAACTTCGCCAAAGTTTGCCGCGTCCTCGATAGTGCCAGCCTGACTGCCAGGAATGTCACTGACCACGCTGCTCAGCGTCTGTGGCCCACGGGAGTTGCTGAGCATCGCCTCGTGTCCTGCCGCGATAACCAATTGCGCCACTGCACGCCCGATGAAACCTGCTCCAATGATTCCGATACGCATGTCGTTGCTCCGCTGTTGGTAAGGAGCAACGATGATGATTGCCCACCCGGCATGGATAAATAGTCATCGGTTACTGAGTCTCGCTACCAGGAGTGTTGAATGCTGGATCGCGCATCGTAGCGGGCGGGGCACATCAACTGCTGGCGTAGCTGTCCACCACGCGCTGGTATTGGCTCGGTGAAGCGCCGATGTGCTGGCGAAAGAAGCGGGTGAAATGGCCTTGCTCAGAGAACCCGAGACTGTCCGACAGCAGCCCGAGAGTGCCGCTACGCTCGCGCTCCAGCCAGGTGAACGCGCGGCGCATGCGGGCGTCGTTGACCATCAGGGTCGGCGTCATGCCGGTATCTTTCTTGAACAGTGCGAAGAAGTGCGCTCTGGACAATCCACTGGCACGCGCCGCATTGTCGATCAGGTCGGGTTCTTCAAGATGTTCGAGCAAGTAAGCCGTACCACGGCGGATGCGTGCGTCGCGAAACTCACCATGGCTCGGCGCACCCTGGCGCCATAGTTGCCGCCACTGGGAAAAGTCTTCGATCAACTGGATCAGGAAGTCGAACAGCAGGAACTCGATGCGCTCCTTGGGCACCAACCCGTAGCCGTGCATCTCGGCAATCAGGATATCGGCCAGGGTGCGGATCTGCAGCGACAGGTCGATACACGGATGCGGGAAGAAGTCCGGCCGTGCGCTCAGCGCCAGCGATTGCTGGGCGGTGGCCAGCCATGCCGGTTCGATGTACAGCGCCAGGATCAGGGTATTGCCGGCCCCGGGTTGCGGGTCATAGAAATGCGGCTCCCAGGCATTGACCAGCACTGCGCTGCGGTCCGCCAGGGGGACTCGGCGTCCATTGACATTGAAGTAGGTGTCCTCCCCGGAAACCTTGACCAGCACGTGGCATTCGGAATGGGTGTGAGTCACCAAGGCCCGATCCATGTTGAGCAACGCGACACGGCCAAACTTTCCGTGAAACACTCGTTGGGCAATCGACATTGGGTAACTCCCTCGCTCGCTCGAAGCGGCTGTTATTTTGCGGCTGCACCGAAGGAGTAGGGCAGTCGTTGTTCTGTCTGGCGTGGCGCTGATCATCGCAGTTCTACAGCTCGGCCAAGGTTTAATATCCCGTAGACCAAGGCCCGCGTCCAGACAGATTTGGTTGGCAGGGCGATCTTCTGCTCAATGGCCTGCACGCCCGGAAGTTGCATGCCGGTTCACCTGATCCAAAGCGACTGCGGTAATCTTCGGGTCTCGTTTTCAGTGTCAGTTTCCTCATGTCTTGTGAATCCGTTGCCAATACCGACCGCCTTGCGCTCGGCGAGATCTACCTTGAATACCGGCACCTGCCAGGAATCCTTGCCGGACGACCGACTCTGGTGCTGCTGCACGAAGGCCTGGGCTGCGCTGCTCAGTGGCGCGACTTCCCCGAGCGGTTGCGCAGCGCCACCGGTTGCGGGGTACTGGTCTACAGTCGCCAGGGTTACGGTCGATCCAGCCCGGTGACGCTGCCTCGCGGCCTTGACTATCTGAGCCATGACGGTCCGGCGGAACTGGCCCGTCTGCTGGATGCATTGGCGCTGCACGATGTAGTTTTGCTGGGCCATAGCGATGGGGCGTCCATTGTGTTGTCTTACGCCGCGCTCAATGATCCCCGGGTGCGGGGCAGCATCGCCCTGGCTCCCCACGTGCTGGTCGAAGCGCAAACCCTCGCGGGCGTGCGCCAGACCACCGCGCTGTGGCATACAGGCTCGTTGCGGGAGCAACTGACGCGTCACCATGGTGATAACACACCTGGCGCATTCCATGGCTGGAGCGATAGCTGGCTGCACCCGGATTTCAGCCTTGACCCGCTGGTGGCGCGGCTCAAGGACATTACCCGGCCCTTGCTGGTTATCCAGGGCCGTGACGATCAATACGCCACGGCCGAGCAGTTGGCGGTCATCGAACGTCATGTGGGCGCAGCGTGTCGCTGTGTCCTGCTGGACGATTGCCAGCACTTTCCCCAGCGCGAAGCCACCGAGCAGACCTTGCAGCTGATCAGCGACTTCGTTCTGGCGTTGCCGGATTTCCCAGCCTTCAATTGAAGTTGCCCTTGGTTTCCGGCACCACCAGGCTACCGACCAGATAGATGAGTGACAGCACGACGGCGAAAATCGCCAGCACCTGAGGAATCTGTGCCGGGCTGCTGCTGGCCAGGGAAACGAAGGTCGGCATGGTCCCGCCCAGGGCGAAGCCGATATTCCACGACAGCCCGGTGCCGCTGGCGCGCAGCTCGGTCGCAAAGCGTTCGTTGAGGAAGATCAGGATCGGCGCAATGATCGCCCCACCCATGAAGGCGATGCCCGAGCAATACAGCGCGGTTCGCAGCAGCGAGCCGGGCTCGGCGACGTGAAGAAACATCAGCGGCAGGCCGACAAGATTGAGCACGCCCAGAACAATGAAGGTCTTTTTTCGACCTATCAGGTCGCTGACATAGCCGAACACGAGTGAGCCGACGATGGTGCTCAGCGAGCCGTACATCAACAGTTGTGACGTCTCGGTGTGGGGAACTTTGGCGACCACGTTGAGCAGCGTCGGCAAGTAACCGCAGGCCAGGTAATAGGTGGCGCCGCCACCAAAGGTGATCAGCAGGTTGATCAGCATGACCTTGCGGTATTCCATGCCGAACAGGCGCTTGAGCGGAGACTGCGTCGGTTTCGCCGGGGAGTTCTTGCGCGTTTCCTGCAGTTGGCGCCATACCGGCGTCTCCTCCAGAAAGCGAAACATCAGCAGGCCGAACACGGTGCTGATCAGCCCGCAGAAAAACATGCAGCGCCAGCCCCACACATCGAATTCGGCGCCGGGAAAGACTTCGGAAAGCACCAGGTAGGCGAACGATGCCAGCAACGAACCCATGCCGGCCCCGGCGCCGCCAATCAGGCCGGACATCAGGCCCCGGTAGCGCGGCGAGATGGATTCGGTGCCAATGGTGTGAGTCGAGGCCACGATGCCGCCGACGAAAATTCCCTGCACGATCCGCAGGATCAAAAACAGCACCGGCGCAATGACGCCGACCTGGGCCAGGGTTGGCAGCACGCCGAACAGCGCCGTGGAAATGCCGACGCCCACCATCGACACCATCAGCGCGCGCTTGCGCCCGTGCTTGTCTGCATAGGCACCAAAGATCGCCGAGCCCAGCGGACGCACCAGCAGCGCCACTGCAAACGATGCGTAGACGGCGGCCAGGGAAAGGGTTGGCGTGTCCGACGGGAAAAACAGTCGGCCGATGATGGGCGCTACGTACAGCAGGATGAACAGGTCAAACAGGTCCAGCGCCCAGCCGAATGTCGAAGCGAAGCCTGCCAGCAATGCCTTGCGTGCGGGCAGATAGCCTGCGGCGGGAGCGTCCGGCGGGGAGGCGGTTGAGTGCGTCGTGGTGCTGGTATCGATTGTTGCCATGACAGTGACTCCGATTTTTATAGTTATCAGGGAGAAACATGCTCAAACAAGCACTGGTGAAGAGGGCGGTGCAGCAGCCTCGCTGCTGCACCGGTATCGCCCGCGCAGGATCTGTCATTCGCCCTTGAACACGGCCGCTCGTTTGCCATGAAACGCCTCGACGCCTTCCTTGAAATCCTGGGAGCTGCGCAGGCGGCTGTAGCAATGGCCTTCCATCTCGATGGCCACGGTCAGCGGCGAGTTTTCGTTGTCGTTGATCAGACGCTTGGCGGTGCGCTGGGCCAGGGGCGAGAAGCGGCACAGTTCTTCCACCAGAGCGTCGACAGTGTTTTCCAGCTCGTTGTCCGGGACACATTCTGTGGCGATACCCCAGTTGTAGGCCTGTTGCCCGCTGATGCGCTTGGCACGCATGACCATGTGCTTGGTGCGGGTGATGCCGATCATTTTCTGCAGGCGGGCAGAGCCACCCGAGCCGGGAATCTGCCCCAGGTTCTGTTCCGGCAGTGCGTAGCGGGTGGTCTCCGAGGCGACGCGGAAATCACAGGCCAGGGACAGCTCGAAGCCTACGCCAAAGGTGTAGCCGCGATTGGCGACAATCACCGGCTTCTCGCAGCGGGCGGGCGCTGCCACATTCCAGGCCAGCTTGGAGACATGCTCCGGCGAGGCCTCAAGAAAGCCCTTGATATCACCGCCACTGGAAAAGTGCTCACCTTCCGCGCGCAGCACGATAACCCGGACTCCCGGATGTTCATCGAGGGCCTCGAACACCTGGCGTAGCACATCGCGCTGGGGCATGGCGATCACGTTCAGCGGTGGGCGGTTGAGAATGATGTCGGCGCGCTGCCGGGCCGTGTCGACCACGACCTGGAAGCCATCGAACTCGGTGTCGAGAAATTGCTGGATCGATTGCAGTTGCATGTGAATGTCCTCCTGGGGATTAGCACGCGGTCTTCAAGGTTTTTGCCTGATGCTCTTCGAGCAGCACGCGACGCAACACCTTGCCGACCGGCGATTTCGGGATTTGATCGATAAACTGGTAATGACGCGGACGCTTGAATTTGGCCAGCCCCGAGGCGATGCAGTGCGCATCGAGTTCGGCCTGGCTGACGGCGCAGCGCAGCTTGATGAAGGCGGCGATGATCTTGCCCCACTGCTCGTCCGGCAGACCGACCACCACAACTTCTTCAACGGCGGGGTGCAGAGACAGCAGGCTTTCGATTTCCACCGGGCTGACATTTTCGCCGCCGGTGATGATCAGGTCGTCGACCCGGCCAGTGACGAAAAGGTCGCCGTCTGCATCGAAGTAGCCGATATCACCGGTGAAGTACCAGCCATCATGCAGCGCCTTGGCTGTGGCATCCGGGCGGTTCAGATAGCCCTCGAAGGCTTCGTCGCTGGCCAGGTCGGCAATGATCTGGCCTTCCTCACCCTGGCGGGTCGCGATGCTCGGATCTGTGGTATCCATTGGCACGATGCGGATGCGCTGATTGAGCGCACCCCGACCGGAAGAACCCGGTTTGTGATGGGCGTGCTGGTCGATGGTGAAAGTGTAGATTTCCGAACAGCCGTAATGATTGACGAACAATTCCGGCTCGAACGCCTGCTCGACGCGCTTCATCAATCCGTCACTCATGGGCGCACCGGCAAAGCCGATTTTTTTCACGCTGGCGACCCGTTCCTTGCGAAAGCCCGGATGCTCGATGAGCATATGAAACAGGGTCGGCACCAGGTACAGGTTGCTCACCTGCTGCTGCTCGATGGCTTGCAGGGTTGCCTCCGCATCGAAGCGCGGCACACAGACGAAATGTCCGTCGATCAAGGCCATGGACAGCAGCGAGCGCACGCCCATGGTGTGATACAGGGGCATCACGCCCAGCGTGCATTCGTCATGCCGGTACAGATTCTGCGCTACATGGGCCACGGCTGCCGCACGCTCGGCACGGTGGCGGCGTGGTACGCCCTTGGGCTTGCTGGTGGTCCCGGAGGTATAGAGCAGCAGGGAAAAGTCCTCGGCCGTGGCGCGCAGGATGGTGGATGCCGGGGCTTGCGCACATAGCTCCTCGAAGCTCAGGTCACCCGCTGCCACACGCTCGCCACTGGCAATACGCGGCAGGGCGGTGGCGCAGGGACAGGCGGCTAGCGCCGCAGCGGTGGCGTCGTCATAGGCGATGGCCTTGACCTGCGCATCGGTGATGCAATGGGTCAGTTCTTCGCCAGTGGAGCGCCAGTTCAGCGGGGTCACGACGATCCCGGCGAATTGGCAAGCCCAGTGCAGGGTCGCCATCTGCCAGCGGTTTTGCATCGCCACCAGCATCCGGTCACCGCGTTTCAGACCCAGGCGTTCCAGGCCGTGGGCGGCACGTTGAATATCGATGAACCACTGCTGGTAGGTTTTTTTCAGGGCTGCATCGCTGACCGCCACTGCATCGGGACGGCGTTCGACGGCAGCGAGGAAGCTGCGTCCGAGATCGAACATTATTGTTTTACCTCCTGGTTCGTTTGACGTTGTGATGCCACTTCAAGAACAGCCCGGACCATGCCGGTGTAGCCGGTGCAACGGCACAGATGCCCGGACAGCATGTCGCGAACCTGGGTCTCGTCGGGGGCGGGTACCCGTTCGAGGAAGTCCACGCAGGACATGAGAATGCCCGCCGTGCAAAAGCCGCACTGCAGGGCGTGATGACGGCGGAATGCCTGCTGCAGATCGCTGAGCACATCGTCCTCGGCCAGCGATTCCACGGTATCAATGCGTCGCTCATGGCTCTGCACCGCCAGCATCAGGCACGAGCGCATGGCCACGCCGTCCACCAGCACAGTGCAGGCACCGCAGACACCATGTTCACAGCCCACGTGCACGCCGGTAGCGCCCAGATCGTGGCGCAGGAAATCACACAATTGGGTGCGTGGTTCGGTGCTTGCTTGACGGTCGCGGCCGTTGAGTTTCAGGTTGATGAGAAAGGCTTGGTCGGCATTGACGCGCATGATCAGACTCCTTCAATGAGGCGCTGCCCCAATTCGCGAACCAGTTGCCGACGATAGGCAGCGCTGGCGTGTACATCGTCCTGAGCGTCCAGCGACCAGGCCACTTCGTTCAATGCATCCTTGAGCGTCGCGCCACGGGCCAGGCGTCGATGCTGCGGCCGGTCGCTGACGCCACCGATGCCGAATTCCACTTGTTCCTCACCTATCGCCGCCGCCAGGGCGACCATGGCGAAATCACCGTGACGCATGGCGATTTCCTGGAAACGGTAGGTAATTCCTTCACGCTTGAGGGGGAAGCGCACCTCGACCACCAGCTCGTCGGCACGCTTGTCGGTAGTCAGGATTCCCTGGAAGAACTCGCTGGCTTTGACGCTGCGCTGACCTTTTTTCGATTGCAGAATGATTTCCCCGCCCAGGGTGACCAGACACAACGGCAATTCGGCGCTGGGGTCGGCGTGGGCGACGGACCCGCAGACGGTGCCGCGATTGCGGGTCTGGAAATGCCCGATCCACGGCATGGCCAGGGCCAGCAGCGGCACTTCATCGGTTAATGACGGGCGCTCCAGCAATTGCGCCTGGCGTACCGCTGCGCCCACCGCCAGGCAATCCTGGCGCCGCTCGATGAAGTTAAGGTCTGGCACGTGGTTGATGTCGATCAGCAGTTTTGGCTGGGCCAGGCGCATGTTCAGCACCGCCATCAGCGACTGGCCGCCGGCAATGATTCGGGCCTCCTGGCCATATTCGGCGAGCAGATCGAGCACCTCGCTACGGCTGCTGGCGCGTACGTAGTCGAACGAGGCCGGCTTCATTGCGCACCTCCCTTGCCCAACAGCGCGGAAAGGGTGGCTTTCAAGCGAGTCCACCAGCTGTCGCTGATTGCCTGGCCGGTGACCCGCTGGGAAAGACGGGTGAATATCTGACCGATGATGACTTTCGAAGCACCTTGCAGCATGCGTCCGCCCACCGCTGCGACCTTGCCGCTGACCGAAACCTGATAGTGGTATTCAAGGCTTGTCTGGCCATTTTCCAGTTCGACGAAACGCACTTTGGCGTGGCCGATGGCCGATCCCATCGAGCTGTTGCCCGAGCCGGACAGGCGCAGGGAGTGCGGCGGGTCCAGATCACTGAGGGCCACCTTGGCCTCGAAACGCGCACGAATCATGCCGACGCCCACCGTGACATCGGCGCTGTAGCGGTTTTCGCCTTCCAGTTCCAGTGCATGGCAGCCGGGAATGATCGCCTTGAGGGTTTGCGGATCCAGCAGGGTGTCGAATACCTGTTGCGGCGTGGCGGGAATCACCACCGAATCGCTGGCGCGCAGGGCCGAGCCACCGGCGGGTTCGGCCGGGAAGCTGTCGTCCTGTTCCATGCCTGCGGGCCGCGGTGGCTCGTCGATGCCGATCAGGGTGCGCACCCGTGACGGTGTCAGCGGCAGGCGGATGTCGTCACGACCCAACGCATCGGCCACGGCATTGGCGATGCACACCGGCGTGCTCATGTTGTTGCCTTCGCCGACGCCCTTGGCCCCCAACGGGGTGAAGGGCGAGGGCGTTTCCATGTGCAGGATCAGCGGCTCGATGACTTCCGGGGCGGTGGGCACCAGATAGTCGGCGAAGGTGCCGGACAGGAAACTGCCATCGGCGCCGTAGGCGAATTCTTCCATCAGTGCGGCGCCCAGCCCCTGGGTGAAACCGCCACGGATCTGGCCGTCCACCAGGTCGGGGTTGAGCATGCGTCCGGCGTCGTGACTGGTGATGTAGCGATCGATATGGATGGCGCCGGTGACCGGATCGATTTCCAGGGCGCAGATATCGAAGACGAACCCGTAGCACAGTGAGCTGTTGACCAGGTCCGCGTCATCTGGCGCGGTCAACTGCGGCGGCGACCAGAATGCCGTTTCACGCATGCCGCCGGACTCACCCTCAGGCAGCAAGCCCGGTGCCCAGTGCGCTGCACCGGCGATCCGGTGAAAGGGCGCGCCAGGACCGTCCACCACGAAGACCTTGCCACCGGCAAAGCGCACGTCCTGGGCGTCAACCTTGAGTTGCACGGCGGCAAGCCTGGCCAGACGATCACGGATCTTGATTGCCGCCTGATACACCACGCCGGCCACGGCCCCGGCAAAGCGACTGGAGTAGTTGCCCGAGGCAATCGACCAGGCGTCTTTCTGGGTGTCGAGCTCGACGTTGACGATGATCGATTCCAGGGTCACGCCCAGCACTTCGGCCACCACTTGTGCGACGGCGGTCTGATGGCCCTGGCCCTGAGGCGTGGAGGACACATGCACCGTCACGTCACCCAGCGGCCCGACCGTGATGGTGGCGGTGCTCACCGCACCGTTTTTCGGACCGGCCTTGCCGCGCTCTTCAACGGTCATGGCGGTGGTGATGTAGCCCATGTTGGATATCGACGGTTCGACCACAGCGGCATAGCCGATGCCGTAGATCCGGCCTTCGGCGCGCGCCTTGGCGCGGCGCTGGATCAGTTCGGCCAGCCCGCCATCGTTGACCGCCAGGGCGATGCCCGCCTGGTAATCGCCGGAATCCAGCAACGCGCCGGCTGCGGCCCGGTAGGGGAAGGCGTCGGCAGGCACCAGATTGCGGCGAATCACTTCCAGAGGATCGAGCTTGAGCTGCACGGCGATGTGCTGCATCAGTCGCTCCAGGGCGAAATAGACTTGTGGCCCACCGAAACCACGGTTCAGGCCGGTAGGGGTTTTGTTGGTCAGTACCACCCGGTTGCGGACCAGCAGATTGCGTACGGCGTAGGCCCCGGTTAGGTTGCCGTGCATGCGATAGAACGTGGCCGGTTCCGGGGCGCGCAGGTAGGCTCCGCAGTCATCAATCTGGTCATAGCGCAAGGCAGTCACCCGACCATCGGCGTCCACCGCCGCTTCGATTTCAGTGACGCGGTTGGTGGCAGATGAAGCGCCCTGCAAGTGTTCCAGACGATCCTCGACCCACTTCACCGGCGCACCGACCTTGCGAGCGGCCAGGCCCATCATCACCACATAGGGAAAGACTCCCTGCTTGATGCCGAAGCTGCCACCGGAGTCCTTGGGGGTGCGCAGACGCAGACGATTGCCGGGCACGTTCAAGGCTCGGGCCATTACCGTATGCAGCGCGTACGGACCCTGGAAATTGGCCATGACGTCATACACGCCTGTGGTGCGCTCAAATTGCGCGAGGACCACATAACATTCGATTGGCGTACAGGAGCTGCGCGGATACTGAATCTTCAGCGAGATTCGATGGGCTGCGGACTCGAAAGCCTGTTCGGGCTCGCCGTAGCGAAAATGACGTTCGTTGACAACGTTGCTCCCGACAGCTTCGTGGAGCAACGGCGCCTGTTCACCGGTCGCTGCCTCGGGATCGATGATCGGCGGCAGCGGCTCATAATCAACGCGCACCGCTTCGATGGCGTCCTCGGCCAGATAACGATTCTCGGCAATCACCACCGCAACCGGCTCGCCGACGTACCGCACCTTGTCGACAGCAATGCACCAATGCTCCATGGGTTGACGCACGCCAACCGGAAACGGCAGCGCCCAGCGTTTGACGTCTTCGCCGACCAGTACGCCATGGACGCCTTTCATGGTCAGCGCGGTGGTGAAATCGATGGCGGTAATACGGGCATGGGCATGGGGCGAGCGGACGATTGCCGCATGCAAGGTACCGGGCGGGATGGCCGCATCGTCGGCATATCGCTCCAGACCGCGCAGCAGGGCGGCATCTTCGACACGCGCTTGCCGGGCGCCGATATGACCGGTGTTGGCTTGGGTATCAGGCGGATGACTGTTCATGTTCCGGGCTCTTGTTTTTATGCATCGCAGTCATTGAACGTGCGATTGCTTTAGAGCCGAGTGTGAACAATGGGACCGCACAATGCCTTGCCTTGGCTGACGGAGTTCCGCGCGGGAGTCGGAAAATTTGCCCTGGAGTCTGATAGTCGTCAGTACGGACTTCGTCAGCGGCAAGTCAAAACGTCATTTCCTCACTAGAGATCCAGAACCAGAGGCTGGATGCCGCTTTCGCTCTCTGCGGGCACCGCGCAGCAGATCAGCACCATATCGTCTTCCGGCAGTTCTGCCGGCGGGTTGGGGTAGTGGACCTGGCCGCTGATGCGCCGCGTCCTGCAGGTGCCGCACGACCCGCCGCGACAACTGAAGTCGGGGTTCAGGCCACGGCTCTCCGCCAGTTCCAGGAGACTGCCGGCTTGCGGGGTCCAGCGCGCTTCCTTGGCGGAGGTTGCGAAGTACACTGGCACCGGCCCGCTGGCGGGTGGTGGCTGAATCAGGATTGGTCGCTGTGCATCGCCGTGGCGCTCTAGTGTCGAGGGGCCAAAGGCTTCGGCATGGATACGCAGGTCAGGGATATTCAGGCTGCGTAAACCGTCGTACATGTCCTGGGTAAAACTTGCCGGGCCGCACAGGTAGAAGTCGTAGTCGTCGAGCAGCAGGTTAGCTTTGATGTGCTTGAGAGTCAGGCGCCCCGGCACCTCGAAATCCACGCCCAACTGCGCGCTCTCGCCAGCGTTGCTCAACGCGCGCCACAGGTGCAGGAGGCCTGATGCACGCTGCTTGAGTTGCTGGAGCTCGTTTTGAAAGGGCAGGTCGTGCAGGCTTTTACCGCCTTGAAACAGGTAGACGGGCTGACTCCGCTGCTGCTTGTCGATCTGCGCCACCAGCTCCCTTGCCATGGATAACAACGGCGTAATACCTACGCCGGCGCCGATCAGCACGACGGGCCTTTCGCTGTCGGTCTTCAGGGTAAAACTGCCCAACGGATGGCGAATTTCCAGTACGTCGCCTACGTGCAGCTGCTCATGCAAATAGCGCGAGGCAGGGCCCTGGACCTTGACGCTGATGCGCAGATGGTTATCGGAAGGGGCGCTGGACACGCTATAGGTTCTGATCAGCACTTCACTGCCGTTTGGCTGAATGCGAATCGGGATGTGTTGCCCAGGGAGAAAGGTCACCGCCGCGCCATCCAGTGCTTCGATATACAGCGAACGGATGTCCGTGGCTTCCTGCTCCACGCGCACCACGCGCCATTGATGCCATTGCCGACGTCGCTCGATTTCCCGCAGACGTTGGTCGGCATCGGCCCATGTGCCGGTCATCAGGCTGGTGGGCGCAAATTCCTGAAACTGCCAACGCAGCGAGACCGCCCCCGGACGATGCACGACCTGCTCCACATCGAAGGTCCACAGGCGCTCGGCCCCCTCGAAAGCGTTGATCATTGGACTCTCCAAAATCAACTCGGTACGTCCGCTGAGCTGCAGCACGTCGCCGTTGCTGAAGTCGACGAACAGCAGACCGGCCTTGGGGTTGAGCTGCAGATTGCCCAGAGTGTTGAAGTGCAGGTTGCCGGCGTAGTCAGGGATGACCAGACGATTGCCTTGCACCTTGATAAATCCAGGCCTCCCACCGCGATGCGAGACGTCGACCGAGCGCTGCTGGTCGTCGTGCACCACGTAGCTGGCGACGAAGAAGGTGTCGGCGTTATTGATCATCTCGACAGCGCGCAGATCCAGCGAAGCGAGGTCCTGGCGTGGCGGCTTGACGGCCACACTGGAAAGTCGCGTATAGGAGCGGCGCTGGATGTACTGCGGGCAGTTGCCGAACGCATGTTCGACGGCGATTTCCAGGCCTCGCTCCGACGCCTGGGTGATTACCCCGTTGATACGATTTCTGCGTCGCGTGTGCAGCTCGATGCCGAGCATGCCGATGGCATTGCCGGTTTGCAGCCCAGATGCGGCCGGGTCTTGCGGATCTGGCGCGATATCGAGGCTAAGGTGTTTCGGATCGGGGGTGGAGACAAAGCCTTCCGGTCCCTCGATCAGAGTCGCCCAGGGACGATTCTCGGCATCCACCGCGCCGACGATCATGAAAGGCAGCTGGTGATAGAAATCCCGATGCTGGTCGGGGAGGTAATCGCGGATGAACTTCTGGCCGGCGGCCTCCATGCGGTCCGATGCGCCGATCTTTTGTTGCAGCGCGCGCTCACCGGCATGCCAGGGCGAACGGCGGTGTTTAGGGAGGGTTTCCATGAACGGGCACTCCTTGTGGCTGCCGGAGCGTGCCGGCAGCCTTGATCCGGGTTCAGCTCGCCAACAGGCCAGCGGCGGTGGACTGCATGGGCACGAACCCCGGAAGCGCTTCAACCCTCGCCAGCCAGGCGCGCAGGTTCGGGTAGTCCTGGAGCGATACATTCCCTTCTGGCGCATGGGCGATATAGGCGTAGTTGGCGATATCGGCGATGGTTGGCGCTTCGCCAGTGAGGAACTTCGCCGTGCCCAGCTCCGTTTCCATCATCTTGAACAAAGTGTGGGCGCGGTTGATGACTTCTTCAGCATTGAGCGACGCACCAAAAACGGTGATCAGGCGCGCCGCAGCGGGACCGAATGCCACCTGACCGGCAGCCACCGACAGCCAGCGTTGCACCCGTGCCGCCGCGACGGGATCCTCCGGCAGCCAGCGACCGCCGCCGTAGGTTTTTGCCAGGTAGACCAGAATCGCGTTGGAATCGCTGAGCACGGTACCGTTGTCATCGATCACTGGCACTTGGCCGAATGGGCTCAGTTTGAGGAACTCGGCTTGCTTGTGCGCGCCTTTGGCGAGGTCGACGAACACCAGCTCGGTCGGCAGCTCAAGCAGCGAGAGCAACAGTTCCACACGGTGGGCGTGACCGGAAAGTGGGTGGCGGTACAGTTTGATCGCGTGTTGAGGCATGTCGGAAACTCCGTATCCAGTGGGTGGGGCTTGCCGCAGCAAGCCGGTCGGGCTGTGTTGATACGGCATGCTGCGCCTGGATGCGGCAGAGCAGAATCACCATGACGGGCAATCCATGATTTCAGTTTCTGCAACAAAGACGCCCGGGGCCGCCTGGCGGTTGTCAGGCCTGCAAAGCCGGATGAAGGCGTAGACGCGGCACTGCAAAGTCGATGAAGGTGCGCACCCGTGCGCTGGCTTTACGTCCTTCACGGTAGATAAGCTGCGCCGGCAGATCGGGCGCCGTGAAGGCTTGCAATACGGGTTCAAGCCGCCCGGATTGCAGCTCCTGATGGACCTCGTAGCTCATGCAGTGGATCAGCCCCAGTCCGCAAGCTGCGGCGTGGATCGCGCCCTGCTGAGTCGTGCAGGTAAGAATTTGCCTCGTCCTGACCGTGTGCATGGAGGTGTCGCCGTGCAAACGCCAGTCGGGCCCGTGACCTGTCGATGTCGCGAGGATGGTCCGATGCGTGCGCAGATCATCGGCCGTTTCGGGTCGTCCCCATTGGGCAAGGTAGGCAGGCGAGCCGCAGATGATCGGCCTGACTGTGCCGATCGATACGGCGAAATTGGATGAGTCGGGAAGATGACCGACCACCAGCGCGACATCGATACCTTCCTCCAGCAGCTTGGGCATGCTTTCGCGGGCGAGGGTCAGCAGTTGCACGTCGGGGAATGTATCCAGGTATTCCACTGCCAATGGTGTGAACACCTGGTTGGCCATCAGCAAGGGTAACGCGACCGTCAACTTGCCGGTGGGGCGGCTATGCAGCCCTGCGGCCGACCGCTCGGCCTCGGCGGTTTCCTCCAGGATAAGCCGACAACTGGCGGCGAACTGTTCACCCGCACGGCTCAGGCTTATCCCACGGGGGCCGCGCAACAACAGTATGGTTCCCAGGCGTGTTTCCAGTGCTGTTACTGTGCGGATGATGGTGGCCGGCGACAAAGCGAGGCTGCGCGCCGCCGATGCCAGGCTGCCCGCCTGGACCACTGCGGCGAAGACTTCTATCTGCCGGTAGCGGCTCATCAGTTACGGCGTCCCCGGTTGTTGCAAGGCCGAATCGTCCGCAAGCCTGCTGTAACAGTGGTCGACAAAGGTCCGCACCCTGGCCGAAACCTGCCTGCCGCTCTGGTAAAGGATATGCACCGGCAATGGCGGGGTACCAAATTCCGCAAGCACAATCTCAAGCTCACCCTTGGCCACGGCGTCCGCTACCTGATAGGAAAGAACGCGGGTAAAGCCCCACCCCAAACGCGCGGCGTTGATGGCCGCCTGATTGGAACTGACCACCAGACGGGGTTGCGGAGTGAGCACAATGGCCTCATCCGGGCCGCCGAACTGCCAGTGGGTCAGCAAGCTGCTGGCAGAGGACATGACAACCGCCGCGCCCTGCATATCCTGCGGATGAGCGGGGCGGCCGACGCGATCAAGAAACGCGGGTGCGGCACAGATTACCGAGCGAATTTCCCCCACCTTCAGCGCATGGAAACTTCCTTCGGGGAGCTGTCCGATTCGTATGGCGACATCCACCCCCTCGTCGGCCATGCTCACCAGGCGATCCACCAGCAGGGCATTGACAGCAACTTCGGTGTGCGCCGTCAGATATTCCGCAATCAGCGGAATCAGGAACAACTCGCCGAACATCACGGGTGCGGTAACCGTCAAGCTACCCCGCGCGCGCAGGCTGCTGCCGGAGGCAAGCTCTTCTGCCTCTTCGAGCTCCAGCAATATGCGCTTGCAGTCCTCCACATAACGCCGGCCGGCTTCGGTTAGCCGAAGCGTGCGCGAATTGCGTGCGAGCAGCAGCGTGCCAAGTCGGCTCTCCAAAGCAGCGATGGCGCGTGTCACACTTGACGGCGACATGCCCAAAATCTTGCCCCCACCGCCGAAACTCTTCGCCTCGGTAACGGCCAACAGCACTTTCATTTCCTGGAACCTGTCCACGGCCATCTCCGCATTAAGCATCAGCAGGAAGAGAAGATTAGTTTGTCTGGCTGATGACTGTGTGCATTTCGCAGCTCTAGAAAGATTGAGGGGGGGGTGGCTGCTCATTGCCACCAGGGTGGTTGCGGGACGAATTGGTCCTGGAGGAAACGTAAGAAGTTGCGGGTTCGAGCGGGCAGCCCCTCACGTTGATGGGTCAGTGCCACGACATTGGCATCCGGCAGCTTCCAGCCCGGCAGCAGCCGGATCAGCGTGCCATCCGCCAAAGCATCGGCAACGTCCCATTCCGAACGCATGATGACGCCATGACCTTCGCACGCCCACTGGCGAATGACACTTCCTTCATTGCAGCTCAATGCCGGGCGGACGCGCACGCTGATAGTTTTACGCGCCCGCGTGAAATGCCAGAGCGTTACGTCTTCGTTGTTTTCGCGCAGTGCAATGCACGGCAGGCTTGCCAGCTGTTCAGGATGTTCAGGCAGGCCATGCTGTTCAAGAAAGGCAGATGACGCGCACACGTAGCGTCGGTTGGGGGCAATGGAATGGCACACCAGATTGGACGCGTGGAGTTCGCCAATATGGATGACGACATCAAACCGATCGGCCACTTCGACCATCGGCCGTTCAGACAAACTCAAGGCTATCTCGACTTCCGGGTGCTGGCGTTGAAACGCTGCCACTGCAGGCGCCACATACAGCCGTCCAAAGCCGAATGGTGCGTTGATTTTCAGCTTGCCGACAAAGCCACTGCGCCGCTCATGCAAATCCGCCAGCAGGTTATCGAATTGCTCGACCAACTCTGCTCCCCGCAGGCACAAAAGCTCGCCTTCATCGGTGAAGCGCAGCTGCCGGGCTGACCGATCCAGCAAGCGGATGGACAGTTTCTTTTCCATTTGCTGCAGCCGCTGGGTCACTGCCGAGGGTGTCAATCCCAGCTTGCGCGACGCAGCCAGCAAACTCTCACTTTCCCGGATGACCAGCAGAAAGCGGATATCGAGTGTTTCATTCATTAAGTTTCACTGAATATTAGAGTTAGCAATATTAAATTTTAATCTAAATCTGGAGGCTTAGAATAGCGCCATTCCAGGAGACCACCCATGTCAGCACTCAACACTACTATCGAAACGCCGGCCTTGCTGCTGGACTGTGATCGTCTCGACGCCAACATTCAGCGGATGCGCAATAAACTGGCGCCGTTCAATGTGGTATTACGTCCTCACGTGAAGACCAACAAGTCGCTGGAAGTTACCGAGCGCCTGTTTGCCGGTGGGCGTGGGCCGATTACTGTTTCCACCCTGCGCGAGGCGGATTTCTTTTTCGAAGCAGGGTTTACCGACATCCTGTACGGGGTTGGCATTGCGCCCAACAAATTTGCTCATGCTGCCGCGTTGATCCACAAAGGCGCGGCACTCAAGCTGGTGCTCGACAATCTGCAGACCGCCAGGCAACTGGCCGAATTCGCGCAAACTACGGATCATGTCTTTGATGTCCTGCTGGAAGTCGACTGCGACGGTCATCGCTCCGGCCTTGGTCCGCAATCACCGTTGCTGGTAGAAATCGCCCAGTTGTTGAGCGCCAGTGGCGTCAGGGTCAGCGGCTTGATGACTCACGCCGGCAAGTCCTACGACTGCCAGTCAATCGCGCAGATCGAGGCGTGCGCCCGGCAGGAGCGCGCGGCAATTATCGAAAGCAGCCAGGTGCTGACCCGCGCAGGTTTCAACCTGTCGATCATCAGTATTGGTTCAACACCCACAGCGTTGTTCACCCAGGATTTATCAGGGGTGACCGAAGTTCGCGCGGGTGTGTTCGCATTCTTCGATCTGGTCATGGCGGGCCTGGGTGTGTGTCAGGTGCAGGATATTGCCGTCTCGGTCCTGACGTCTGTCATCGGTTACCAGGCTGAAAAAGGCTGGATCATCACGGATGCGGGATGGATGGCACTTTCTCGTGATCGGGGTACCGCCAAACAGGCCATCGATCAAGGCTATGGCATCGTGTGCGACGCCGCCGGCCAGCCGATTGGCGACCTGATCGTCAGCGCAACCAACCAGGAACACGGAATCATTTCATCGCGATCCGGCAAGCTCGATCCCTCGAGTTTTCCGCCCTTGGGCACTCTGCTGCGAATCCTGCCGAACCATGCTTGCGCGACCTCGGCGCAGCACGCCGGGTACCACGTTCTGAGCGAAGGACGAAGCCTGGGTTTCTGGCCACGTATCTCGGGCTGGTGATTCTTCAAGTCGAGTTCAAAGCTTTCATCGATCAAGGAGGGGCAAATGAAGTTGATCACAGCACAAAAACTGCCTGCGCCAGGCGGGCATTACTCACACGGGGTGCTGGCAGGAAAGCTTCTATTCATTTCCGGCCAGTTGCCGTTTCTGCCAGGCGTACAAGCATTTCCCGAGGGAATAAACGCCCAGTGTATTCAAGCGATGGCAAATGTTGAGGCTGTGCTCCAGGCGGCGGGAGCTTCCCTGGATCATCTGGTCAATGTGCAGATTTACATTGTTGATGTGGCTGACTGGCCGATCGTCAATTCGACTTACTCGGCGCTGATGGGCGCGCATCGACCTGCGCGGGTGATCATCCCCTGTGGGCCACTCCATCATGGCGCCTTGGTGGAAATATCAGCAGTGGCTGAAATTGAATAACTCTTAGAAAAGGGCAGTGATTATGAAATCAAGTGGCAATGTTCAGCATGCTCCTCAACCTGCGGCTGCGGTGCAACTCGTTCTGTTCGACTTGCTCACCGCGTTACTGGATTCGTGGACGCTGTGGAATTGCGTCGCAGGCTCCGAGGAAATGGGGCGCACGTGGCGTATGGCTTATTTGAAAGCCACTTACGGCTGTGGCACCTATCGACCTTATGAAACGCTGGTCGAGGAGGCCGCCATCAGTGTGGGATTGGGTAAGGAGGCTGCGGAAAATCTGGAGGCGCGCTGGACGGAGTTGCAACCGTGGCCTGAGGCCAAACGCGTTCTGAGCGAATTGGCACCGCACTACAAACTGGGCGTGGTCACCAACTGTTCGGAGAAGTTGGGACGCATTGCCGCGGATCTTCTGGGCGTGCCGTTCGATGTGATTGTCACTTCTGAACAGGCCGGTTTCTACAAGCCTGATCCGCAACCTTACCGGCTCGCGCTGCAAATCGCGGGAGTAGAGCCCGCTAACGCTCTTTTCGTGGCCGGTTCAGCCTACGATCTGTTTGGAACGCAGAAAGTCGGTTTGCCAACCCTCTGGCATAACCGGATAGGGCTCGATGCCCCCGCCGGTGCGCCTGCTCCGTTATTCATGCGTCCGACACTCGATAGCCTGGTTCAGGACATTGCAGCCCTGAGCGCACAGCGCTCTGAATGTCACGACTGACCGGGGAGCGCACTCAGCGTTGATTAAGCACCGTCACATACGCGCTGAACATATCGGCCATTGCATCAGCGTAGGCAGTGATTTCGGCAGCAGTATGAGGGCTTTCCGAGAAGTCCTTTCCCACCGTACTGAAGGTCGTGGAAATCAAATCGCAGGCCAGGGCGCGGGTTGTTTCAGGGACCTCAGGGAGCAATTCAAGCATGAAGGTTTGGAAAATCTGCTCCCCCGTCGCTCGAACCTCATGTGCTTCGGGTGCGTCCCGGTAAAGCGGCGCGGCGTCATTGAGGGCAACCCGCATCTGCGCTTCTTCGCACTCCGAACGAATAAAGGTATGCACCAGCGTCCGCAACCGCTCAAGGGGCGGCTTGTTCATGTCATTGAGGATCGCGCATAGCATTTGCGTGGTTTGCTGCCATTCATCGCTCTGCAGTCGAAACAGGATGGCGGCCTTGTTGGGGAAGTATTGATACACCGAGCCAATGCTGACGCCTGCCTTTTCCGCGACGCGGGCCGTGGTGAAACGCGCGGCACCTTCTTTGGCCAAAACCTGAATAGCCGCTTCGAGTATGGTCGCCACCAGCTCGGTCGAGCGCGCCTGTTTGGGCTGTTTACGTGAGGAAATCTGCGCGGTCTGGCGAATGGTCATGGGACGTTCCTGCGTCGGTGCTAATGCGAATAGCGAATGTGACGAATCGCTCGCATAATTTAATGCGACGAATTAGTCGCATATTAGCCCGGCGCCTTGAGGCGCTCAACCTTGAAACGGGAAGCTACCATGAACACTCTTACTGCAGCGCCGATGGCCCCGCTGATTGAACGCCTGTACGCTCGCGCCAACGCCGCCACCAGCGACGTTTTCAGCACGATCTCTGCTGATGAGCGTGAACGTCTCATGCGCAGCAAGGCAGACTATCGGGAACTCTATGGCCTGTTGAAGGACCTGTGGCTACCGGTCTCGCGCGACACCGGTAAATTGTTGTACATGCTGGCGCGCAGCGCGAAGGCGTGGTCCATTGTCGAGTTCGGCACTTCGTTCGGGCTCTCGACCTTGCACTTGGCCGCCGCCCTGCGGGACAACGGCGGCGGTATGCTGATTACGAGTGAATTCGAAGCGTCGAAAATTGCCGTGGCCCGCGAGCACCTGATTGAAGGCGGGGTAAGCGACCTGGTGGACATTCGCGAGGGCGATGCACTTGTCACTCTGGCCGCTGATCTGCCTGATGCCGTCGACTTGCTGCTGCTTGACGGCGCGAAGGCGCTTTATAACGATGTGCTGAGCCTGGTCGAAAGCCGCCTCAAGCCGGGAGCCGTGGTGGTGGCCGACAACACCGATTACTGCCCGCAATACCTGGCCTACGTTCGTTCGCCGCAAAACGGTTACCTGTCCGTGCCCGTCGGCGAGGATGTCGAGCTGTCAGTGCGCCTGAGCTAATACCCTATCGATGGAGGATTGGACCATGCACGTATTTGTTACGGGAGCCACCGGTTGGGTGGGTTCCGAGGTGGTAAAAGATTTGCTCAACGCCGGTTATCTGGTGACAGGGCTGGCCCGTTCCGACGACAAGGCCAAAGCGCTGGCAGCCACGGGCGCGAAAGTGCTGCGCGCCACGCTCGATGACCTGGACAAACTGCGGCGTGCCGCCTGGATGGCAGACGCGGTCATCCATACCGCTTTCAATCATGACTTTTCGAGATTTGCCGAGAATTGCCAGCAAGACCGGCAGGTGATCGAGGCGTTGGAAAACTCCTTGAAAGGCTCCGACTGCCCGCTGCTTGTCACCTCAGGTTTGTCCGGACTGCCCCGGGGCGCGACCGAGGCGCAGCAGCCCAACGCGTTATCCCCACGCAAGTCCGAAGCCGCCGCCAGGTCCTTGGCTGAGCGAGGCATACGTGCGGCGACGGTGCGGCTTGCGCCCTCGGTCCATGGGTTGGGTGACCATGGTTTCCTGCCCATCCTGATCCGGCTGGCCCGGGAGACGGGCGTGTCGGCTTACATCGGTGACGGACAAAATTGCTGGTCTGGCGTTTGTCGAACGGACGCCGCGCAGGTCTATCGGCTGATCCTGGAGCAGGGCGTCACTTCGGCGGCGTATCACGCGGTCGCTGACGAAGCCGTGCCGTTCAAGGCCATTGCCGAGGTTATCGGGCGACGGCTCGGCTTGCCGGTGGAGTCCAGAGAGCCGACGCACTTTGGCTGGTTCGCCACGATGGCAGGCGCCGACATGGCGGTATCCAGCGCCCACACGCGAGCATTGCTTGGCTGGACACCCAGCGGCCCCGATCTGCTGACGGATCTGGATCAACCTGACTATTTCACCCTCTGAAAGGACGCTTTCCATGGCGCAACAACGCAGCGAGCATTGTTCGGCTTCGGTGCTACACGCGCCTTCGGTTATCAATGTGCTCTCGCTGGGGATCAGCATTCCGCTGGCCGGCGTCCTGGCGGGTGTGGCGGGGGTTGCGTCGGTGTATCTGGCGGGAGCTGTGACGGTTGCCCTGTCGGTGGTCGCGGCGTTGGTACTGCTTTGCGAAACGCATGGAGGAGGGCGTCAGGCTTGAAATACAAGGCGTTGCTCGACAGAATCGCCCCCCGATCCGGCCAAAATTGCCGGGCGGTCGTGGTGAAAAGGGGCTGCAGTTGAATCAACAGACATTGTCCATGCGCCTGGAACGCGTTGCGGCGCATGTGCCGGCCGGTGCGCGTCTGGCCGATATCGGCTCGGATCACGGCTATCTGCCGGTGGCGTTGATGCGTCGAGGCGCAATCGCGGCAGCGGTGGCCGGTGAGGTGGCATTGACGCCATTCCACGCGGCGCAACGCACCGTGCACGAGAGCGGCCTGGACCAGCGGATCACCGTGCGCCTGGCCAATGGCCTGGCGGCGATCGAGCCGGGCGATGCAATCACCGCGATCAGCATGTGCGGCATGGGTGGCGAGACGATCCGCGACATCCTCGACAGCGGCAAGGCGCACCTGAACGGCCAGGAGCGCCTGATCCTGCAGCCCAACGGCGGCGAGCAGCCATTGCGTCAATGGCTGATGGACAATGGTTACTGCATCCTCTGCGAAGAAGTACTGCGGGAGAACCGCTTCGATTACGAAATCATCGTCGCCGAGCGCTCCGGGCCGGTGAAATACACCGCCGAAGAACTGTACTTCGGCCCGCTGCAGATGCAGGCACGCAGCCCGGCGTTCCTGTTCAAGTGGCAACGCCTGCTGCGCCTGAAGCAGCGGACCCTGAGCCAATTCGCCCGGGCGCAGCAGGCCGTGCCCGAAGAGAAAGTGCTGGAAGTCGCGCGGCATGTCCGGTGGATCACCGAACTGCTGGCTTGAGCCTGGACGAAGCGAAGCACACTTTGAACCGGCCTTGCTTCGCTGCCATATCTGACTCGGATTCAGCCGGGCCGCTGCCAGTATTCAAGCGATGGGATAGCGTTGGAACAGTTCAGTCTGTTCCAGGCTCTCGGCAAATGCGCGGATCGCAGGGAAGTCCTCGGACTTGACGAGGTCGGGCACCATCAACTGAGTGAACGACCATGCAACCGCAGTGCTGATCGCCGCCTGGTCCGGCCGAGGATCTCGCGGCGGTTCGGCTGTGGTGATCTGTGTTTCCAGCTCATCACAAGCGGCCAGCAGCTGCCGGGTGATGCGCTCCACCCAAGGCTGGTGCAGCTTTTGCGCGGGTCGCAGCTTGTGCTCGTAGACCACTTGCACGGCTTTTTCGCAGGCCGCCAATGCCAGCCCCACGGTGCGCAGGGCCACACCTCGAGCCTGTGGTTGCTGTGGCAACAGCTTGGCAGCCGGGGCGCTGGCAGCTTCGAAGTAGTCAATGATCAGCGTCGAATCCATCAGTACCGTACCGTCGTCGAGCGACAGTGTCGGCGCTTTGACCACCGGATTGATCTGGGCAAACGCCTCGAACGTGCTGAACACGGACAACGGCTCATGTTCGAATTCGACCCCGAACAAGTCCAGGGAAATGGCGACTCGGCGAACATAGGGTGAATCCAGCATGCCCCAAAGCTTCATTTGCTACTCTCCGTCTCGTATGACCAAATATTTACAATGCCTTACATTAGCTCGCTATTACTGACTAGAATATCGGCAATTATTATCAAAATAGGTAAGTATTTCTTACATGTTCAACATTCCTCCTGCTACCTGTCTGCGCAGTTTCGAAGCGGTGGCAAGATTGGGTAGCGTGAATGCGGCTGCCAGAGAACTGCATGTCACCCACTCGGCCATCAGCCAGCAGATCAAAGTGCTTGAACAGACAATTGGGGTCACCTTGTTCGTGCGCGAGGGGCGAGGGCTTCGGGTCAGCGAAGATGGACGGTTGTACGCCCTGCAGATTCGCGAAGCTCTCGGTGACATCGCTGAAGCAACGCGGTTGATCAAGGCGCAACCCAAGTCCAGCGAGTTGGTCGTTGCTGTTCTGCCGTCGTTCGGATGTAGCTGGCTTGTACCTCGCATCCCGCGTTTCCTGGCGCTGCATCCTGATGTAAGTGTTCGATTGCAGGCCGGTCTGGCGGTGTCCAGTTTGCATAAGGAATCTGTAGACCTGGGCATCCGTATGGGGCGAGGGGACTGGGAAGGTATGGAGAGTCGGTTGTTGTTCCATGACGAAACCCTCGTTGTAGCCGCGCCGCATTTCAACGGTGGAGAGCTTCCGCGAACGCCAGATGAAATCATCAGGAGCACAATCATTTTCAGCATGGAGTCGTGGCAGCCGTGGTGCCGAGCGGCGGGTCTGGATGCAGACGTACCGCGAGCGGGGCTATGCAGCAATGACTCCAACCTCGTGCTGCGGGCGGTCAGCCTTGGCCAGGGTATTGCGCTGGAACGCCGCAGCCTTGTGCACGATGCCATTGTGCAAGGTGAGTTGGTACAACTTACCGAGTTTACCGCGCCTTACCCTTATCCTTATTGGCTCGTAGTGCCCAATCAGCAACGCTCGAAATCGCGGCAACGTGATTTTTCCGAATGGTTGCTCGCAGAGGTCGATGAATACCTGAAGCCTGGATCATCGACATAACAGTCAATGCCCGTCGCGGTGGAGTATGGCTGGGCGCAGTTGCGCCAGTACTGCGCTTTATTGCCCGACAGATTGCAGGTACTGATGCTGGATGCGCTCCAGCTCGCCCGAGTGACGCAGTTGCTCCAAAGCCTTGGCCCAGGCGGCTACCAGTTCGTCGTCACAGTCGCGGCTGAAGGCGATGTATAACGACGAGCGATAAAGCTCGATGGGAATCTGCCGTAGCGTGCCGGGAGCGATGTTCAACTGGCGGCTGTAAAAAACTACCCCCGCATCGGTATCGCCAATGATGATGCTGGTGCGCCCGGCCATTAGCATGCGGTAGAGCTGCAGGTTTTCGGTGGCACTTTTGTCGAGGTTGTTGAAACCCAGCGACGACAGCATATCGGGCACCAGCCCGGCATGCCGCGTAGTGATCCGCGGCGCGTGCAGCAGTTGCTCCAGGGAAGTCACCGGCGGCGCCTTGGCCAACTGATAGGGGTGGATGGACTCTTCCACGATCGGCCCAACCCACTTGTATAACGGCTCACGCTCCGTCGTGCGGAACATGGAATACATGATCGTCCTGGGCCGGGTTTGCAATACGCGGCTGGCTCGCATGCTGGGCAGCAGCACCACTTCAAAGTTATCTCCGGTCAGCGCCATGATGGCCCGGACGATTTCCGTGGTCATGCCGGTCAGCTGGTTGTTCTCTTCGTAGTTGTACGGTGCCCACTCTTCGGTAACGACCTGATACGGCTCGGCCCTGACAAGAGTGCCGAGCAATACACACAACGATGCTGCGGCAAGTGTCCAATGGTTCACGTTTTCTGCCTGGTGGGTTGTTCGGTGTTCCAGGACGGACCGAACAGGCAAGACAAGCATAGACCGGGATGGGCGTCCAATGTCGGGGATGTCACGTACAGGGGCAGAATTGATGGCGCCGCGTTTGTTCTCCAGTCAAGCAATCGACGGCTATTCTCGATAGACCCGATTATCCAGGAGCCCTGATCATGACCCACTCTGAACCACTTACCATCGCCGTATTGCTGGGCTCTGTGCGTTCCGACCGTCAAGGGATAAAAGCCGCGCGCCTGCTTTTGGCGGCGCTTGAACAACGCGGCCATGAGGCGGTATTGGTTGACCCCATGGTGACTCGCTTGCCCCTGCTGGACCGTATGTATAAGGAATACCCGAAAGGCTCGGCACCGGCCGAACTGGAGCAGCTGGCTACGCTTTACCGTCGAGCCGATGGTTTTCTGTTGGTAAGTGCGGAATACAATCACGGGGTACCGCCAGCGTTGAAAAATCTGCTGGATCATTTTCTGGAGGAGTATTTCTGGCGGCCTTCGGCGATAACCTGTTACTCCGCTGGCGGGTATGGGGGCGTGCGGGCGGCCATGCAGCTGCGGATGATCCTCGGGGAGTTGGGCATGCCGAGCATTCCCAGCCTGTTTGCCATTCCTCGTATTGGTGACGCACTGAGTGATGATGGGCAACCCAAAGAGGAGCGCACAACCAAGCAAATGAATAGTTTTCTGGATGAGTTTGAATGGTATGCACAGGCGCTACGGCGCCAGCGAGCGAGCGGCACGCCTTATTAATGTGGGCGGCATTGCCGACTGGCGATAGTGCTGGCGAATAACCTCCGCCATCTCCAGTGCCCCGTCGCCTGCGCTTTGCGAGACGTGAAGCTCGATGGCGAAGTCTGGCAACAAGGGTAGTCCGGAATCGACTCCCAGCTCCTGGAAATCTCCGGGCATAAGCGAGCGTAACCATGGCGTCAAGGCCAGGCCGCTGCGTACAGTGGAAAGCGTGGCATCGACCGAGGCATTTTCGAATACCACACGCCAACTGATGTGGGCCTGGCCCAGCAGTGAAAAAACCGTACGGCGAAACGTGCAGGTTGGCGTCACGAAACACATAGGCAATGGCCGTTGGCGAAACAGTTCGTCCGCTGTGCCGATCCCTTCTACGGAGTTCTGCTCATGATGCTCAGCGGTCACACCACCAACATCGAGTCAGCCTTGGCCAAGGTCAGCCAATACTGGTCGCCACAGATCATCGGTCAGGTCAACGACCAATACATCAAGGTTGCCAAGCTCAAAGGCGAACTGATGTGGCATTCCCATGTCGACGAAGATGAGATGTTCATGGTGGTTTACGGAACCCTCAAGATTCAGTTGGAAGATCGGGACCTCGTCCTCCAGCCTGGTGAGTTTTGCGTCATCCCCAAAGGCGTCCGGCATAATCCGGTGGCGTTGGACGAATGCGGTATCGTGCTGATTGAAACGGTCACCACACTGCATACCGGGAATGAAATCAGCCCGAGAAGCGTGCCTATCGAGCAACAACTGCGATAGGGGCCGACATCAAAAGCATGAGGGCGGGCTCACCATCGAGCTGATGTAGCGTTTCAGCGTCTCTTCACGTGCGGAAGAAACGATGGCCGCGATATAGCCGTCAGGTCGTACAAGTACCCAGTCCCCGGCGGCTAAACCGTAGGCATCGCTGACCTGTCCGCACTCATCGATGACATCCCCGCCTGGCCCGAAAATATGGGTGCGCAAGTGGCTGAGCACTGGCATTGCACAGCGGGATGTCTGGTAACCCAGCAGGGTCCAGTGGGTGCCCTTGAACAATTCGAAAAGCCGTGTCGGCTGTCCTCCGGCGCCGCGAATCTGGGCATCAGGGGCGCGCGCACCGGCGACCAGTTCGCGAGTTCGATCCGTTTGTTGCAAGGACAGTGAAGAGTCGGGGTAGCCGATATCGAGTTGTTGCACTTCACGGCCTCGGCGGTTTTCGCCTGTTTTGGACGCATCGAGCAATTTTATTGCCAGCTTGAGCATGCCCTCAGCGATAGGGCGGCGGCTCCTCCTCGTAGGTATCCAGGAGCTTGTCAGAAGGTCCGGCAAGGGCTGCGGCCAGCTTCCATCCAAGGTTGTAGGAATCCTGAACGCTGGTGTTCAGACCCTGGCCTCCGGTGGGTGGATGAATATGTGCGGCGTCACCCACCAGGAACACGTTACCCACGCGGTAGAAATCGGCCAGACGCGCATTCATGCTGTAGGCGGACGCCCAATGGACCGATTCAATCTCGATATCAGTGCGACCGGTTCGCTCGGTCACCATGACTTCCAGGCCTGCGGCGGATAAATCCACATCGCCTTCAGTGGGAATGGGGGCTTGCAGTTGAAAGAGTTCGGTCCCCGCCAGCGGACATAAATGCAGTTGCTGCGCTCCGGAGCCAAACTGGTGCCATGCGTCCCGGGTCAAGCCTTTGAGGACAATGTCAGCCACTACGGCGCGGATACCCAGTGTCGCGCCTGGAAATCCGATACCCACCGCACTGCGCATAAAGCTGCGACCGCCATCCGCGCCGACCAGATAGCGGGCTTGCAGGATGTTCTCGCCCTCAGGGCTGGCAATTCTGGCCTCGACGCCCTTGTCACTTTGCTTCAGGCCCACCAGCTCGCAAGCGTACTCCGGATAATGGCCCAGCTCGGCCAGTCGCTCGCGCATCACAGCTTCGGTCAGGAATTGAGGGAGCATGAGCGGCTGCTGATAGGGTTCCGAAGGCGTCGCATGGCGGTCGGATTCGACGGTTTCGGGCTTGGTAAAGCTGCCATCCGCCAGATATTTCCGGGCTGGCGGGTACAGGCCCCCGGCGGCTGCGGCGCGATCGATGATGCCCAGATCCTCAAAGACTTCCTGGGTGCGGGGCTGAATGTCTTTGCCTCTTGAGCCATGGAACGGAGCTTCCATTTTTTCCAAAAGACGGAACGCCACGCCACGTCGCGCCAGGTCTATGGCAAGCGTCAAGCCTGCCGCACCCGCTCCGAAAATCAGCACATCGGTGAATGATTTCATGTCGTCGCTTTCCTGATTGAGTGTATTATGCACGCATTAGGAGAAAGGCTATGCCATCGAAGAAAAGAGTGCAAGATACACATAGTTCCAGGCAGATGAGGGAGCTGCACGGCGCGCTGATCAGTATCGTCAGCGTGATGAACCGGCCTCGAAATGATGAAAGGCTTATCAAGGACGCAGGCGTTCGGCTCGATCAGGCGCTTTTTCGCTTGCTGGTGCTGATCGAGCGTCTGGGACCGATTGGTGTCGTCGAGTTGGCCGATCGTCTGGGCCGGGACTACACCACCATCAGCCGACAGGTCAGCAAGCTCGAAAGCATGGAGCTTGTTACACGTCACGAAAATGCCGCTGACCGCCGCTTGCGGCAGGCCGTCATATCGCCAAAAGGCAAGGAAATGACGGACAGCATCGACGCCGCCCGTGAGCAGCTCGGCCGGGCGATATTCGAGAATTGGTCTGAGGATGACGTCGATAGCCTCGTGCGACTCATGCGCAAATTCGCCGACGCGCTGGAGCAGCAACTGCCAGCCGGGTCTTGAGCGGATTGAACCTTGCCTGCGCAGAAAGCGGCCCGGACATCGCGATGTTTGCGCGGGTTCGCTGCCGGAATGAATGCGCAGGAGGGTAGCTAGAATCACTCCCAGCACTACGCCATAGATTTCAACCTGGTAACAAAACTACAGGGGCGGCATAAAGCAGAAATCTTCAGGCAAAAAAGCGTAGGCAGGATCGCCAGCAGTCCTTGCCGAGATGCCTTGCATGCCAATTATCAAATGCGCGTCACCTGTTGTTCGCTCCACGCTTGCCGGTTTTGTTGCAGTGCTCGTCAGCGGTTGCGCCAGCGCGCCTTCTGTACCGTTGGGCCCCTGCGACAACGTGAGCTACACCCTTCATGACCCGGCAGAGCCGGTCAACCGCGGCATCTTCGCCTTTAACCGCACTGTCGACGATTATGCGTTGGCGCCAGTTGCCCGTGGTTATCGGCACTTGCCGGACTTCTTCCAGGCGGGCATTCACAACTTCGTCGCCAACTTCGGCGAGCCCAAGGTCTTCATCAACGACCTGCTGCAAGGCAATGGCGAACGCTCGGTCGCCACCTTCGGCCGGTTCGTGATTAACACCACCGTCGGCATCGTCGGTTTGATCGATGTCTCCGGCAAGATGGGCATCGAGCGCCACAAGGCCGACTTCGGCCAGACCTTCGGCGTGTGGAACATCGCCAGCGGGCCTATTGTCGAGCTGCCGTTGTTGGGCACCAGCAACCTCAGGGATGCGACCGGCAAAGTGCTGAGCTTCGCGGTTGATCCACTGGGCAGCAACAGCGACACCCTCAACACCTTGGGCACCATCAATACCGTCGGTGGAATTGTCGACGGCCGCGCCGGACTCTTGCCTGTCACAGACGAACTGCGCAAACAACCGGATTATTATCTGGCACTGCGTGACACCGTGGCCCAGAAACGCGCCAACTTTGTGGTGGAAGGCAAGAGAGGCAGCGTCGCCCAGGTCCTTTCAAGCTGCCCAAGCGGTGAGTCCGATGACGAATAAGAACGACGCCCTGGTACTGCACCGAAGAACGCGAGCCCCCAATCAGGCTTCATTGCACTGCCGGGAAATCGAACTGCGCCTCGCCGACGACGGCTGCCATGTAATGCTCAGCCGCTACGTCGAACTGTACAGCGACGAACACACTGCCTGGTGCTCGGTTCGCCACCATCGCATCCCTTTGACCCGCATGATCCGCTGGATAATCAGCAATGGGGAGGTGGTGAAGGTTTAGCGACGTGGTGTGCTGGTGAGCGGCAAAAATATCTCAAATCTGGCGCCGCGGGCTGATCGCCAGACCCAGGCCGAAGCCGCCGGTGTCGCGATCCCGGCTTCCATCAAACTGATTCGATAATCAAGTTATGTGGCGTGACGAACATCATCCCATCGATGTCATCCCTCCTTAACACTAAGCCGTTTTAATCGAACTCAATCGCGGGAGTCTGGGGTCAAGCCCAGCCCTCGTGTTTCTGCCGTTACGGCCCAGTTTGCACCAGTCTGATCAGTAGCGGAGCTTGCCCCCAATCTGCGCGAGCCCCGGTTGTCGCTGGACTTTTTCTGGTAACCAATGGAAGGAACAGTCGATGAGCTCTGTCAGCAAGATCACTACCGAGAAACCCGAAAATCCGGTGGATATCAAAGCCTGGGAGCAGGCGGTCCAGCAATCGAAGGAGGCCGGCATCCAGTGGGAGCTGCCTGCGGACGACAAGCGCACCGCGCAGGAAATCATCGACGACAGTCCGTTGCTCAAGAGCGTGGGTGGGCGGGGTGATCGGGGTGAAGCCAAGGACAACCTGATCGCACAGGTCGGTGATTACACCAAGGACCCGGACGCTGCGTTCCGCGCCGTCCAGGTACTCGAACACATCGAGACCTTCGACGCCAACGGTGGTCGCCTGGCCAGCAACGACATTGGCAACGACCGCATCGACGGCTATACCAGCAGCAGCGACGCCAGACATGGCACCGAGGCCGGTCGCCTGAAGGATTTTGGCAAATCCGGTTTCTCCAACCTCAAGGGCGAGCTGCACGAGGTTCGATCCGCCGCTGACGATCCTGCCACCAGGGAGCAGGCCGAAAAGCTGGGCATCCAATGGCAGCGCCCGGAAGGTGATGATCGCTCGGCCAAGGACATCATCGAAGGCGACCCGTTGCTCAAGAACCTCGGCAATCAAAGTGACGTCAAGGACATGCTCAAGGAGCAGGTCGGTGATTTTGAAACCGATCCTGACGCCGCCTTCCGTGCCACTCAAGTGCTGGCCCACATCGAGCAGTTCGACGGCAACGGCACGCGCATCGTCGGTAACGACGTCGCCAACGGCAGTGTCGACGGATACACCAAAAGCGGCGAGGCTAAGAACGGCACCGAGGCCGGCCGGCTGCAGGATTTCGGCAAGGACGGTTTCGCAACCCTCAAGGGCCAGATGACCAATGTGGCGGCCGCTGGCGACAACAAAGAAGCGCGCGAACAGGCTGAGAAACTCGGCATCATGTGGGCGCTACCCAAGGACGACACGCGTTCGGCCCAGGACATCATTGACGAAAATCCGCTGCTCAAGAACCTCGGTAACCAGAGCGGCGTCAAGGACATGCTCAAGGAGCAGGTCGGCGATTACGAGAAAGACGCCAACGCCGCCTTTCGCGCCGCCCAAGTGCTCGACCGGGTGACGATGTACGACGACAAGGGTAACGCGCAGTCTGGTGGTGACGTTTTCAACAGCAGCGTCGATGGCTTCACCAAAAGCGGCGAGGCAAAACACGGAACTGAAGCCGGCCGGCTGCAAGACTTCGGCAAACTGGGCTTTGACGCCCTGCCAGAGCTGAAGAAGACCGAGGAGATCAGCAGCTACAAGGACTACCTCAAGGCTAATCCTGACGCCGACGACGCCTCGAAAAAAATCGCCAGGTACACGGCGATCCTTGACGAGAACTACGACGCGATCAAGGGCAAGACCGGCTCGGCCGACATGACCCCCGAGGCGCTGGCCGATTACAAGAACAAGAATCCCCAGCTCGGTGATGAGGTCAAGGAGGCCCTGGACTTCTGGTCGCAACCCGGTGCCTTTGCGCTGCTCGACAACGCCAAGAGCCCGCTGGAGCAGGGCGTCGATGGCAAGGCCAGCCGTGGCGACGTGCAAGCCTTTCTCAAAAACACTGCCCCGAAAGATGTCGGCGCAGTAGGCACGCTGCTGGAAGCCGTCGCCGAAGGCAACCTGCTCAACAAGGTCAACACCGACAAACTCAACAAGGACGTATTCGAGCATCCGGAAAACTACACGGCAGAACAGAAAGCTGCCGTCCTTCAGGAACTCAAGGCTGCGCAGCAATTGATTGTCCAGGGTAGCGGCGCCGGCATGTGGAAAGACGACAAATCACAGGTCGCGATCGCCAACACTGTGCGCAGCCATCCCGACCCGCAAAAGCTCCTCGATGACGTCAACAAGCACATCTCGGTCCTTGAGAAAGACCCCGCAGTGGTCAAGTTCTACAACGAAAACGCGACCAGTGAACTGGCCAAGGTGCTGGAGGGCAGCGACGGGCTCAAGGACGCGTTGCAAAGCACCTACGACAACAGCATCAAGACCGGCGACGCGCTGGATAAATTCTGGGACACCAATACCAAGGACGGCAAAACCGATCAGCAGACAGCGCTCGCTCAGTTCTATAGCTCGGCGCAGAGCATGCAACAGGCCTTGGGTATCAGCAAACCCGGTGAAATCCAGGAGGCGGTGCAGAAGTCCGAGCACAATAAGGACTTCGAATCTTTCTATGAAAAATCCCTGGTGACGGGTGATCGCCTCAAGGAGTTGCTCAAGACCCAAAGCTTCGAAGAGGCGAGCAGCCAGTTCAGCATGGAAGTGGCGATGTACAACGCTGCGCTGAACCCGGAATTCACCGGCAAGTTCGACGACAAACTGACCGAAAACTACACGGCCATCGCTCAGGAGAATGTCTTTAATGACGCCACTTTCGAAGACCTGGAAAAGGCCTTCGGCAAGAATGGCGGCAAGGATCTGGATGAGGACAAGGTCAAGGCGCTGCTCGACGAGATCGGCAAGAGTAACCCTGAGCTATTGACCAATGCCGATGGCAAGGTCGCCACTTCCGACCAGATCCTGGCCGTGTTCAGAGGCAATTGGGACGTGCTGCGTCAAGGCACCAAGTCCATTTCCGAACTGGGCCTGTTCAGCGCGAACTCCTCGATCAAGGGCGCTTCCAGTGCCGGTGTTCTGCATGGCGTCAGCGGCCTGTTCATGGCCGGTATCACTATCGCCAAGGGTGCCAATGGCGCTGGCGCGCTGACCGATCGGCAGATCGTCGACATCAGCACCGGCTCGGTGCAAAGCGCGACGTTGCTGGTCGAAGGCGGTATCAAAAATTTCGCCAACAACTTCAAGGGCGCTGAAGATGTTATCGATCCGGACGTCTACAAGGACATCACCACCAACCTGTCGAAGCTGGAAAACGGCGCCAAGGGTCTCGGTGGACTTGCGGGCGTGGCGGCTGGCGCCTATGGCATTTTTGATGGCGTACAGTCGATCCGCAAAGGCGAACTGGTATCCGGGGGCATGAGCATCACCGCAGGCTCGCTGGGTGCCATGGCCGGGCTGGCTTCAGCGGCTGAAGGCGCGGCCGGGGTATTCCAGCTCGCTGGCAGCGTTGTGCGCGCCTTGCCACTGATCGCCGGGAGCCTGGGCATTGCGGCGGCCGGTGTTGGCGCCCTTGCCCTGCTGATTCCAGGCTTGATCGAGGAGGGCAAGCAGGAAACCCGCGTCGACCGCTTCTCCAACCACCTCAGCGACTACCTGACCCAGTACGAGATCGACGGCGTCGAGAACGGTGATCTCTCGGATGTGCCGTATGAAGAGTGGCCGGGCCCGGAGGAAAGCACGATCGCATCGTGATTGGTCCAGGCTGGGGTTTACCCGGCCTGGCCTTTCTGGAAACGAATTCCGGCCGGGCTGGCGCTGAGCGATCGGCACTCGTGTCAGAAGGTCGGCGTGTATTTCACGCTGAACATCATATTGCGCGGATCGCCGAAGTTGTTGTTGCCATTGAGCTGGTCATAGCCCGCAGTGTAGTAATGCTTGTCGAACAGGTTGTTGGCGTTCAGCGCCAGGCCGATCTCCTTCGTCAGCTGGTAGCCGAGGCGGGCATTCCACACGGTATAACCCGGTACGTCGAAGGTATGTTCGTAGCCCAGCGTATGGCTTTGCGTGGTGAAGCCCAGGCCAGTGCTGACACGACTCCAGTCGCCGCTGAACTGGTAATTGCTCCAGACCCGCAGCATGTGTTTAGGCGTCCAGTTGCTGAAGACTTTGCCTTCGTTGTCCGGGTCTTCCAGGTATTTGGTGGTGTTGTAGGTGTAACCGGCAAACAGTTGCAGGCCGGTGAGTACTTCGCCGCTGATTTCTGCGTCGATCCCCTGACTGCGAACTTTTCCTGATGACGTCGAGCAGTACCAGCCGTCGCAGGCGAAACCCGAAGCCAGGTCGTTGACGGGGCGATTCTCCTGGTCATAACGGAACACCGCCAGGGACGTGTTGATCCGGCCATCCAGCAGCTCGCCCTTGAGGCCGATTTCGTAGTTGCTGCCGATCACCGGTTTGAGCATCGAACCGCCCGTATCACGGACCGTTTGGGGTTCGAACACATCGGTGTAGCTGGCATAAACCGCCCATTCGCGGCTCAAGTCATAAACGATGCCGGCATAGGGCGTGACTTCCCCGGTTTCATTGGTGGTGCTATCAGCGTCCGGGATGGCAACGTTGCTGAATGCGACCTGGGTTGATGACGTGTAGCGGTAGTCGTACCAGCTGACCCGGGAGCCGAGCACCAGGGTTAACGGTTCGAACGGTTTGATCCGCCAGCTTCCGTACAGGCCTTTCTGCCGGACGTCGTACTTGCTGGGCGTTGCACGACCCCCGGTCGTATTGAGCAAACCGTCGTAGCTGATTTCCGGACGGTTGTGATCAATGCCGAAGATTGTGTCGCTGCTGTTATTGAAGGTTCGAGCGAAGCGGTCGTCTGATTTCAACTGGGCGTAGTTGCCGCCCAGCATGATTTCCTGCTGCATGGACAAGGCTTCGAAGCGTCCGGTGAGGTTCATGTCCAGACCGATCTTGGTCGAGTCGAAATCCGTTACGAAGTCGGCGTATTGCACGCCGCTGCCGTCCGCTTCGAGTCCGGCGCCACTGGTTTGCAAGCGCTGGTTTTTCGCCTTGTTGTCTTCCGCCATGCGCACGGCGCCGACCTTGAAGGCCCAGTCATCGTTGAAACGGTGCTCCAGGTCGGCATACACGGTGGTGACATCGATGTCCGAATGGTTCCAGCGAGCGCCGGTGTAGGTTGAACGCGACAGATCGACGGGTTTACCGTCGGCGTAGCGAGGCAGGCCGCGGATCATCGGTCGCGACTCGCTATCGGAGCGGCTCACAGCCAGACCAAGGGTGGTGTCCTCGCGCAGGTCGATGTCCAGCGCGCCGTAGAGCGAGTGAGTCTTGCTCCACTCGTAGTCGATGAATGAATCGCTCTGGTCTTCGTCGGCCACGAAACGGCCACGCACGGTGCCGGTCTGGTTCAGGGGGCCACCGGCATCCAGTTGCAGCCCGTAGTGATCCCAGGAACCGGCCTTGCCGGTTACGGTCACGGTCGAAGCGTTCTGGCCGCGCTTGCGCACCAGATTGATCGCGCCGCCGGGGCTGCCGGTGCCTTGAAGCAGGCCCGATGCGCCACGCAGCACTTCCATGCGATCAAAGAAGATCAGGTCCTGGGTGGCCCAATTGCCCAAGGCATAGGTGTTGCGCGGGATCGGCACGCCGTCGTACTGCCAGTCATCGATCTGAAAACCCCGCGAGGTGAGGATCATGCCCTTGCCCACGCCCTGAACGCCGACCAAGCCGGTGGTCTTGTTGGCTGCGTCCTTGAGGTCGGTGAGGTCCTGGTCATCCATTTGCTTGCGCGTCATCACAGTGACTGACTGCGGGATTTCCTTGAGCGTGTGCGTGCCCTTGCCGATTGTCACGGCCCGCGCGGCATAGGAGCCGGAGCCTTCGGTGGCGGCGTCGGTGCTGCGTTCAACGATGTTGGTGGCATCCAGTTGCAGCGCGTCGCTGTCCGCGACCGGCTCGACGCTGAAGTTGCCTTGATCCGTCACCCGTAACTGCAAGCCGCTGCCCGCCAGCGCCCTGATCATCGCTTGCTCAACCGGCATCTGGCCGATCACCGCTGGCGCCTGTTTGCCCTGCACCAGTGAAGGTTTCAGCGAAATGATGTGCCCACTCTGGCCGGCGATCGCATTAAGCGTACTGGCGAGCGGGCCGGCCGGCAGATTGAAGGTCAGGTTTTGCGCCAGGGCAGGGCTCGCCAGAGTTGTCAGAGCGACGGCAACGGAAAGGGCTTGGGGCCAGGTGTTGAACACAAAATTTCTCCTGTTTGTATGGAAGTGTCAGGAGATAGGTGGGATGAGAAATGAAAACCGGACACAAATAAGATCGATTTTCAAAAAAACTTTTGCCGCGTTACTAATAGCCAATCACTTCCGGGAGCCAATCAGCGTCAGCCAGGGGCTGTAGCGATCCACGCGTATCGGCAGGGTTTCCGCCAGAGCATTCAAGGCCCGGTCGGGATCGTCTAGCGGGAACACACCCTGCACGCGCAAGCCTCGAATCTCCGGCGCCACGCGCACAAAACCTCGACTGTAAGGGCGCAGGGCATCGACCACTTGTTCAAGGGGTTCGTCCAGCACATTCAACCTGCCGCTCAGCCAGTCGGCGCGTTGGCGCTGATCGCCACTGACGAGGTCAATCCGCCGGGCGTGCAGCAGAGCCGACTGACCTTCTTGCACCACTCGCGCCGTGCCGTCGAACAATCGTGCTTCGACCGAGTGCTGCAACACCACCAATCGGCTGGCCTCCTGCTCCTGGGCAACGAGAAACCGGGTACCCAGCGCGCGCACTTCGCCTTGGGCGGTGCGCACGCGCAACGGCCGGCGCGGGTCTGGCGCCACCTCAATCAGCAGTTCGCCATGGCGCAGAATCACCAGCCGTTGCTGGTCATCGAAGCGCAGATCCACCGCGCTATTGGCGTTCAGGCTCAGGCGACTGCCATCGGCCAGATCAAAGTTCTGACGCTGGCCGCGCCCGGTGTGCAGGTCCGCCAGCAGCGCATCAGCCAGCTGCGTCCCGGCACCCAGCCAGACACCGCCGCCGAGCAGGCCCAGGCCAGCGATCACGCGCAAGGCATCGCGACGCGAAGCATTAGGCTGCAATAGCACTTGGCGGGCTTCGCCGGCGTGGCCGGGCAAGCGTCGATCCATGGCGAGAACGGTGTTGAATGAACCGCCGAGACGATCCTGCAATCTGGCCCAGGCCTGGCTATGCGCCTGGTCCATCGCCAACCACGTGTTAAAGCGTTCCTGCAGCGCGGCATCAGGCGTACTGGCGCGAAGTTTGACCATCCAGTCGATGGCCTGCTCGCTTGCCGGATCCAGGCGCGGCGGGTTCATGGTGTCATTTCGCACAGATAGCACTGACGCAATGCCTGTTTCATGTAGCGACTGACCGTGCGCTCCGACAGCCCCAGCTTCTGGGCAATCGCCACGTAGCTCAGGCCATCCAGCTGGCTGTAGAGGAAAGTGGCCTTGACGACCATCGGCAGGCCGTCGATAGCCCGGTCGATGGCCACCAGGGCTTCGATCAGCAGCAACTGTTCTTCGGGGGAGGGTGCCAGCGCCTCGGGCAGGACGGACAAGCGCTCCAGGTAGGCCAACTCCAGCTTGCGCCGACGATGACGATCAAAGATCAGCCGGCGCGCGATGGTCGAAAGGTAGGCACGGGGTTGCTCGATGCTGTCGGGATCGACGCGCGCCGCCAGGATCTGACAAAACGTATCGGCTGCGGTGTCTTCGGCGTCCGCCCGATTGCGCAGATGCCGATGAATATGCGCCAGCAGCCAACGATGATGGTCGCTGAAAAAGAATCCCAGTTTGCTGGACGAAGGAGATTGCACTGGTTGGCTTTCCAGATCTTATTGAAAATCGTTCGCAATAATACCTGTGTGACAAGAGACAGTGCAATCCTGTGTGAAGCGGAGCAGCGCCTTGCGGATTGGTTTGCGTCAGCTACTGCACATGCCAGCCTAACTGGCTGGAAATCTGCTGCGTGGCTTCCATCAGCCGCTTGACGTAGTCCTGCTTGAGTTCTTCGCGAAAGCGAAAGCAAGGGAATGACACGCTCATGCCACCGATCACATGGCCAAAACGGTCGCGGATGGGGGCGGCCAGACAGCGCATATTGTCTTCGAATTCTTCATGGTCTTCGGCATAGCCCTGGGCGCGAACCACTTCCAGTTCTTGCAGATAGGCCTCGATGCTGGTCAGGGTGTTGGCGGTGCGGCGTTCGAAGCTTTCTTCCTGCAAATGGGCGATCAGCTCAGGCTGCTCCAGCCACGCCATCAGCACCTTGCCGATACCGGTGCAGTAAAGCGGCGCACGTCGGCCGATGCGCGAGTACATGCGCAGATTGTATTTGGAGTCGATCTTGTGCACGTAGACGATGTTGCCTTCGTCGAGAATTCCCAGGTGCACGGTCTCGCCGGTCAATTCGTTGATACGCCGCATGCCCGGTTCCGCCTCGCGGACGATGTCCAGGTGGGGCAGGGCTTGCGCGCCCAGTTCAAACAGCCTAACGCTGAGCCGATAGCGATCTTCGGCGTCCTGCACCACATAGCCGCGGGCCTTGAGTGACTGCAGAAACCGGTAAACCGTGCTTTTGGACATGTCCAGTTTCTGCGCGATTTCCGACACGCCGCTTTCCTCGGGATGCTCGGCCAAGGCCTCAAGGACGGCCATGGTCCGGGCGACGGCGGAGACCAGTTCGTTGTTCTGAAGGGTGCTGTTGTCCATGAAGGCTCCAACGGGAACGAAAACCCAAGGATATACGTTAGCGAATCAAAACGCTGTTTCATTTTTCTTGACGGTCGAGAAAATCTGACTAAACTCGGCCACAAGCTTTTAAAATGAAACGCCGTTTTAAAAATAACAAAGGCGCGCAGTGATGAAGGTAATTCCCGGGCAACGCCCGCAAACCGTTTCACCTCGTCCACTCAAAGTGGCGCTGGTGGGCGAGTGCATGATCGAGATGCGCGGCGAGCCAGTCTCCGGTTTCAGCCAGACCTTCGGCGGCGATACGCTCAACGCTGCGGTTTATCTTTCCCGATTGAATCCCGACTCGCGGATTGTCGTGGACTACGTCACCGCCATCGGCGCCGACAGCTTCAGTGACGCCATGCGTCAGTTGTGGCGCGACGAAGGCGTCGGCGACCAACATGTGCGCGTAATTGAGGATGCGCTGCCGGGGTTGTACTTCATCCAGACCGACACCCAAGGCGAAAGACGCTTTCTGTATTGGCGGGGCGAAGCCGCAGCGCGGAGCATGTTTGACGGCCCTGAAGCCGACGCCCTGTTGCATGCCCTTGCGGATTACGACTACGTCTATCTGAGTGGCATCAGCCTGGCGATTCTCACCGCCAATGGCCGCGAGCGGCTGATGCAGGCTTTGCGTCAGGCCCGTGAATCCGGCACGCGCATCGTCTTCGACAACAACTACCGTCCCCATCTGTGGCCCGATGCCCAGGCCGCGCGCCAGGCCTATGGCGCCATGCTGCGCCTGACTGACCTGGCGCTGATTACCTGGGAGGACGACGCCGCATTGTTCGGTTATGCCGATGTCGAGGCGTTGTTCCGCGCCTACGCAGATTTTGGCGTCGCCGAAGTCGCCCTCAAGCGTGGCGTCGCTTCGTGCTTGATCCAGTGCGCCTCAGGTCGTTTCGAAGTGCCCGCCGAGCAGGTGCGGCAGATCGTCGACACCACGGCGGCGGGCGACTCCTTCAGCGCGGCTTATCTTTCGTGTCGCCTGCAAGGTGGTGATCCACAACTGGCTGCGCGTTGGGGTCATCGACTGGCGGCCCAGGTCGTCCAGCATCGCGGTGCACTGATCCCCTGCGCCGCCATGCCCAGCCTGAACATGCCTTCATTTTCTTCTGCCGTAGAGGCCTGATCCTATGAAAATCATTGAAGCCCGCGTCATTGTTACCTGCCCGGGCCGCAACCTGATCACCCTGAAAATCGTCACTGATTCCGGTATCTACGGCATCGGCGATGCGACCTTGAATGGCCGGGAACTGGCAGTGGTTGCCTATCTTGAAGAACACGTGCTGCCAGCACTGATCGGGCGCGATGCCCGGCGCATCGAAGACATCTGGCAGTACCTGTATCGAGGGGCCTACTGGCGCCGTGGCCCGGTGACCATGACCGCGATTGCCGCCGTAGACGTTGCCCTGTGGGACATCAAGGCCAAGGCCGCGCAGATGCCGTTGTACCAGTTGCTCGGTGGCAAAAGTCGCGAGCGGGTGATGGTCTACGGGCATGCCACGGGCAAGGACATCGAAGGTTGCCTGGACGAAGTCGCCCGTCATGTCGAACTAGGTTACAAGGCGGTGCGCGTGCAATGCGGGATTCCCGGTATCGCCACCACCTATGGCGTGGCTAAGCGCAGCGGTGAGCGATATGAGCCGGCCGACAGTGACCTGCCCGCTGAACATGTATGGGACACCGCCAAATACCTGAACCACGTACCCAAGCTGTTTGCCGCAGTGCGCGAGCGTTTCGGCGATGACTTGCACATCCTGCATGATGTGCATCATCGCCTTACGCCCATTGAAGCGGGGCGTCTGGGCAAGTCGGTCGAGCCATTCAACCTGTTCTGGCTCGAAGACTGCACTCCGGCCGAGAATCAGGAAGCCTTCCGCCTCATCCGCCAACACACCACCACCCCGCTGGCGGTGGGTGAGGTGTTCAACTCCATTCATGACTGCCGCGAGCTGATCCAGGAACAGTTGATCGACTACATCCGCGCCACGCTGGTACACGCCGGTGGCATTACCCATGTGCGACGCATCGCCGACTTTGCCGCGCTCTATCAGGTGCGCACCGGCTTTCATGGCGCCACCGACCTGTCGCCGGTGTGCATGGGCGCGGCGCTGCATTTCGATACCTGGGTGCCCAATTTCGGCATCCAGGAACACATGCCCCACGACGAACGTATCGACGAGGTGTTTCCCCACGCCTATCGCTTTGAAGACGGCCACTTCACCCCCGGCGAAGTCCCGGGGCATGGCGTCGACATCGACGAGAACCTGGCGGCGAAATACCCCTATAAACGCGCCAGCCTGCCGGTCAATCGCCTGGAAGACGGCACGCTCTGGCACTGGTAAGCGCTGTTTCGACTGATCAATAACTACAAGAACACAGGGCGCCACCCGCCCTGGCAGGAGTTACCCGATGAAAGCTTTTCAAGTAAGAGCACCTTTTGAATTCGGCCTGGCGCACGTCGAGATGCCCCAAGTGGCGCCTGGTGAAGTCAAGGTCGACGTCGCCTACGCCGGTATCTGTGGCTCGGACATGCACATCATCCACGGGCAGAACGCCTTTGTGCGTTTTCCGCGGGTGACCGGCCATGAGTTTTCAGGCGTAGTGCGCGAAGTGGGCGAGGGGGTCGAGAACCTCAAAGTCGGCGACCGCGTGTGCATCGACCCGGTAATCAGCTGTGGCACCTGCTACCCGTGCCGGATCAACCGGCCGAACGTCTGCACTCGACTGCAAGTGATTGGCGTACACCGTGATGGCGGTTTCAGCGAGCAAGTCTGTGTGCCGGCCGAGAATGCCCACCGCTTGCCTGACTCGATGTCCCTGAGCCACGCGGCGCTGGTGGAACCATACTCCATCGCCCTCAACGTGCTTGATCGCATGCAGCCCCATCCGGGCGACAGCCTGTTGATCTACGGCGCAGGCGTGATTGGCCTGACCCTGGTGCAGATGGCCCGGGCGCTGGGGCTGACCGATATCACCGTGACCGACGTCATCGACACACGCCTGGACACCGCCAAGGCTCTGGGCGCCAGCCGCACCCTCAACGGCAAGGATGTCGACGTCGAGGCGACCATGCGCGAATTGACCGATGGCGAAGGCGTGCCGCTGATCGTTGACGCGGCCTGCATTCCGGCGCTGATGCCGCAAATGGTGCGCCTCGCCTCGCCAGCGGGGCGGATCGGCCTGCTGGGTTTCAACGCGGTGCCGAGCGATCTGGTGCAACTGGAAATGATCAAGAAAGAACTGACGCTGGTGGGATCGCGCCTGAACAATCGCAAGTTTCCACGGGTGATCGAACTGATCGCCAGTGGCAAATTGCAAGTCCAGGAAATGATCAGTCATCGCGTCAGCTTCGACGAAATGCCGGCGGCAATCGACTTGATCGAAAGCCATCCCGAACAGACCCGCAAGGTCCTCGTGGAACTGAGCGGCGCTCATCAATAGTCCGTTGTAGATACTCGTGCCCATCCGGGCACCCTCACCGAATAAACACAAGAAGCGGGAGGTTCCAATGTTTGGTCAAGGTCGCACGTTAATCATCATCATGCTGTTCCTGGCAGGCGTCATCAATTACCTGGATCGCTCGGCATTGTCCGTTGCGGCCCCCTTCATCCAGAAAGACTACGGTCTGACGACGGGTGAAATGGGCATGATCTTCAGTAGTTTTTTCGTCGGTTATGCGGTGTTCAACTTTGTCGGCGGCTGGGCGGCCGACCGCTACGGGGCGAAAACCACGCTGTTGCTGGCGATGGTGCTGTGGTCGCTGTTCAGCGGTCTCACAGTGCTGACGATAGGCTTCGCCTCGCTGGTGTTCATCCGCATCCTGTTCGGTATGGGTGAAGGGCCGTTGAGCGTCACCACGAGCAAGATGGTCAACAACTGGTACACCCCGAAACAACGGGCGCGGGCGCTGGGTACGTCGATGTCCGGCACGCCGTTGGGCGGCGCGATTTCCGGGCCGGTGGTGGGCTTTATCGCCATCAGTTACGGCTGGAAGGTGTCGTTCATCATCATTATGGCGTTGGGCCTGATCTGGGCGCTGGTGTGGTTCAAGTTCGTCAAGGACAAGCCTAAAGGCAAGGTCGCCGAGGAAATTCTGCAGGCCGAAGGCAAGAGCGAAGTTGCGGCGCTTCCGGTTCATCCGCTGCGTTACTACCTCAAGCAACCGACGGTACTGTTCACCGCGCTGGCCTTCTTTTCCTATAACTACACGCTGTTCTTTTTCCTGACCTGGTTCCCCAGCTACCTGACCATGGCCCACGGCCTGAACGTCAAGGACATGAGCATCGCCACGGTCATTCCCTGGCTGTTGGGTTTCCTCGGTCTGGCCTTGGGCGGTTTCATTTCCGACTTCGTGTTCAAGAAGACCGGGCGGATGATGTTCTCCCGCAAAGTGGTACTGGTGACATGCCTGTTGGCCTGTGCCGCGTGCATCGCCTTCGCCGGGATCGTCAAAACCCTGTATCCGGCGGTCATCCTCGTCGCCTTGGCCGTGTTCTTCCTGTACCTCACCGGTGCCATCTACTGGGCGATCATCCAGGACACCGTGCCTGCAGCGCGGGTGGGCGGTGTCAGTGGCTTCATGCACTTTCTGGCTAACACGTCGGGCATCATTGGTCCGACCCTGACCGGCTTTCTGGTGGAATTCACCGGTTCGTTCACCAGTGCGTTCCTGCTGGCGGGACTACTGACCGTGATCGGCGCCGTGTGTGTGGCGCGCTATGTCAAACCCCTTTCGGCGGCGGATACCGGTAGCGCGGAGGCGCAAAGCCCGCAACCAGGTTCGGCCCTGAGCCGACCATAACCCGTCATGAACAAAAGGAGCATGTCGATGCCTGTTGTGAAACGTGTGCCCTCTACCGGTGCTGTCCGTGAGATCGGCATTGTGCATCTCGGCCTGGGGGCGTTTCATCGCGCCCACCAGGCGGTCTATCTGCAACGCCATCTCAATCGCCACGGCGAAAGTGACTGGGGATTGTGCAGTGCCAACCTGCGCTCGAATAGCACATTGGTTGATCAATTGCGCGAGCAGGACGGCCGCTACCATGTGGCCGAGTATCGCGATCGCGAGCAGGTAACGCTGCGTGAGATCGGTGTATTGCGCCAGGCCTTGTATGTGGGCGAGGGCGGCCACGAGCTGGAATTGCTGTTACAGCGCATGGCTACGCCGCAAACACGGATCGTCACGCTCACCGTCACCGAGAAAGGTTACTGCCTGAGTCCTGCCACCGGGCAGTTGCGCATTGAAGATCCGGCGATTGCCCACGACATCGCTCATCCGCAAGCGCCGCGTACAGCGCCCGGCATTCTCCTCGAAGCACTGCGTCGCCGGCGTGCGGCAGGCATTCCGGCGTTTACCGTGTTGTGCTGCGACAACATGCCGGACAACGGCCAGCGCACTCGCCAGGCGGTGAGTGCCTTGGCGGCGATGCAGGACGAAGGATTGGCGCAGTGGGTCAACGAGCACGTGGCGTTCCCTGGCTGCATGGTTGACCGGATCGTCCCCGCCATGGATGGCGAAGCCTTCACTCGGCTGGAACAGCAACTGGACTGCCGCGACCGTGCGGCCGTGGTCTGTGAAAGTTTCAGCCAGTGGGTGATCGAGGATCACTTTCCGCTCGGGCGTCCGGACTGGGAGGTGGAAGGGGTGCAGATGGTGGACGACGTCCGTCCGTTTGAAACGATGAAACTGCGCATGCTCAACGGCAGCCATTCGTTGCTGGCCTACCTGGGTTTGCTGGTCGGCCACGAATCGGTGTTCGACGCCATCAATGATGCGGATCTGGCGCAGTTCGTCGAGCGTTACATGGCCGAGGAAGCAGCGCCCACCCTGGACATGCCAGCGGGCATTGATCTTGCGGTCTATGCCCAGGATCTGAAGGCGCGCTTTGCCAATGACAGCCTGCAACATCGCCTGCGCCAGATCGCCATGGACGGCTCGCAGAAACTACCGCAACGCTGGCTGCTCAGCGCGCAGCAGTTGCTCGACGAGGGGCGCGGCCTGGCCTGCACCGCGTTGGGTATCGCAGCATGGATTCACTATTGCACGCAGCCGCTGCCCGACGGTTCGGCGCGCGTTATTGACGACCCCTTGAGCGCAACATTTGCCGATCTTGCCGGAAGATTCGAAGGCGCGTCGTTGGTGGATGCCTTTCTCGATCTGGACGAAGTTTTCCCGGCGGCGCTTTCCGAGCGCACAGCATTTCGTGACGCCGTGCAACGCGCCTATGGCGCTCTGATTCGCGACGGCGTGGGCAGCCTTTTACACACCTTTGCTGCACACAACTAACAAGAAAGGAGAACAACATGGAACAGACATGGCGCTGGTTTGGCCCCAAAGACCCGATCTCCCTGGTGGACGTCCGCCAAACCGGTGCGACCGGAATCGTCACCGCGTTGCACGAAATCCCCAATGGCGAAATCTGGCCGGTAAACGCCATTGCGGCGCGCAAACAGATGATCGAAGCCGCCGGCTTGAGCTGGTCGGTGGTGGAAAGCATTCCGGTGCATGAAGACATCAAGCGCGGTTGCGGCCGGCGTGACGAGTACATTGCCAACTACCAGCAAAGCGTGCGCAACCTGGCGAGCTGCGGCATCGATATCGTGTGCTACAACTTCATGCCGGTGTTGGACTGGACCCGCACTGACCTGGCCTGGGAGCTGGCGGACGGCGGTTGGGCGCTGCGTTTCGATCAAACCGCGTTTGCCGCGTTCGACCTGTTCATCCTCCAGCGCCCGGATGCGCAGGCCGAATACAGCGCCGAGGATATCCAGCAGGCCAAGGCCTACTTCGAGCAACTGACGCCAGCGCAGAGCGAAACTCTGGTCAACACCTTGATCGCCGGTTTGCCCGGCGCCGAAGAACACTACAGTCTGGAAGACTTCCGGGCCTTGCTGCGCACCTATGCCGAAATCGACGAAGCCCGGCTGCGTGAGCACCTGGGGTACTTTTTACGCGCGGTGATACCGGTTGCAGAGGAAGTGGGCGTGCGCATGGCAATCCACCCGGACGATCCACCCCGGGCGCTGCTCGGCTTGCCGCGCATCCTGTCCACCGCCGAAGACGCTCAATGGTTGCTGGACGCCGCCCCAAGTCCGGCCAATGGCCTGACGTTCTGTACCGGTTCCTATGGCGTGCGCGCAGACAACGATCTGGTGGCGATGGCCAAGCACTTTGCGCCTTTCATCTACTTCACCCACTTACGCTCAACCCGCCGCGAGGCGGATCCGCGCAGCTTCCATGAAGCCCATCATTTGGACGGCGACGTCGACATGGTCGGGGTGATCAGTGCCCTGGTGGCAGAAGAGCGCAGGCGTGAACGCGAAGGTGGCCCACGCTTGCCGCTGCGTCCGGACCATGGGCATCAACTGCTCGACGATCAGCACCGGAAAAGCAACCCTGGTTATTCGCTGATCGGGCGCCTCAAGGGCCTGGCAGAAATCCGCGGTGTGGAATTGGCCGTGCGTCAACAGTTGGGCTGAGACTCGGATTTTTTGTTGGAGCGAGGCTTGCCCGCGAAGAACGATAACGCGGTGATTCAGACATACCGCATTGGTTTCTTCGCGGGCAAGCCTCGCTCCCACGCAGATCTACTCTTCCGGCTCCAGAGCTTCCAGCCAACGATTCTCCGAACGGCTCAAATGCTGGCGCATTGAGGTTTGCGCGCCGAGCACGTCTTTGCTGGCCACTGCGCGAAGTATCGCCTCATGCTCGATTACCGCAGCCTCCCAGGTCAAAGCGTTCTCTGAATGTTTGCTCAGGTGAGCCGAAATAGGGTTGTGTCGTTCATCGAACAGACCGGTGATGATCCGCACCAGCGCGGAGTTGCCACTCATTTTCGCCAGGCGATGATGAAATTTGCGGTCGTCCTCCAGGGGCGGCAGGCCGTTTACGATGCTGGCACGCATGGCGTCAATACATTCCTGCAGATAGCGATAGTCGCTTTTTTTGCCATGCAGACAGGCCAGAATCACCGACTCACCTTCGATCAAGGCGCGGGCCTGCATCAGTTCCGAGGGGCTCTCGCCCAGGGTTACGGTCTGGTTTTTTCCGGCGATGGTCAGAGCCCGGACATACACTCCTGAGCCCATCTTGATTTCAACGCCGCCCTCTATTTCCAAGGCGATGAGCGCCTCACGAAGTGACGGTCTGGAAACGCCGAGAAGTTGCGTCAAATCGCGTTCGGGGGGAAGCCTGGAGCCCGGTTTGAAATCCCCCTGAAAGATGTAATCCCGAAGTTGGTCGGCGATTTTCTGGTACGGCTTTCGCTCAGCGGAGTTTGTCGGTGAGGCCATCGGTACGGCGTCCATCAGATAGTTGGCGAAGGCTACCATAGTGACTGGCTGTCCGTTTCACATCACTGCGCCGATCTGCCAGGGCAGGAACTCGTTATCGCCCAGGCCGTTTTCTTCGCTGCAGGTGTGTCGTCCGGAAGCGGTGTCCAGCATCAACTGGAACAACCGCTGACCGGCTTCTGCCACCGACTCCAGGCCATCGACAATACCTCCGGCATTGAAATCCATATCCAGTTCCATGCGTTGGAACAAGCCGGTGTTGGTGGCGATCTTCAACGATGGCGTGGGCTTGCAACCGTAGGTCGAGCCACGGCCAGTGGTGAAGCAGATGAGATTCGCACCCCCCGCAACCTGACCGGTTGCCGACACTGGGTCGTAGCCAGGCGTGTCCATGAACACCAGTCCGTGGGCATCGATCGTTTCAGCGTAGTGGTAAACGCCCATCAACCCGGTAGTTCCGGCTTTCGCCACCGCGCCCAGGGATTTTTCCAGAATGGTGGTAATGCCACCGGCCTTGTTGCCAGGCGAGGGATTGTTGTTCATGTCACCGTCGTTGTGGCGCACGTAGGCTTCCCACCAATGGATCCGCTCCATCAGTTTCGCCGAAATATCGGCTGATGCGGCGCGGGCTGTCAGCAGGTGTTCGGCGCCATAGATTTCCGGTGTTTCCGAAAGAATTGCAGTGCCGCCCTGACGCACAAGCAGGTCTACCGCAGCCCCGAGTGCTGGATTGGCGGTAATGCCTGAGTAACCATCCGAGCCGCCGCATTGCAAACCGACGCTGAGATGGCTGGCCGCAACGGTAGTGCGCCGGAAGTTGTTGATGATGGGCAACATCTCTTCAATATGGGCTATGCCACGTCGCACAGCTTCGCGAGTACCGCCCGCTTCCTGAATGATCAGGCTTGCCTTGAGCAGGGCTGAGCGATCCCCGAGTTCATTCATCAGAGGGGTCAGCTGGTTGACCTCACAGCCCAGTCCGATCAACAGGACACCGGCAAAGTTGGCGTGATCGGCGTACCCGCGCAAGGTACGTTTGAGGATATCGATGCCTTCACCTTTCGCACCCATGCCACAGCCGCTGCCGTGAGTGATTGCAACAACGCCATCGACGTTGGGGAAGTCTTTCAGGCGCTCGGGGGAAAATGCGTTGGCGATATGTTTGCAGACGGTTGCCGAGCAATTGACACTGGAGATAACCCCGATGTAGTTGCGCGTGCCGACGCGCCCATCATCGCGGACAAAGCCTTCGAAGCTCGCCGGTTCAGTGCTGAGCAAAGTGGGTGCATAGATGTTCTGCACGCTGTGTTCGGCGTTGGTTGTGGGCATGTCCAGGTTGTGTACGTGGACATAATCGCCGGACTCTATGCCTTGGGTCGCCAGGCCGATGGTCTGACCATACTTGAGCACCTGTTGGCCAGGCGACACCGGGCGCAGGGCGATCTTATGGCCGGACGGAATCTGCTGTCGGGCGATCAGCGCGATACCGTCGGCACTGAGGTGTTGCCCTGCGGCGATATCGCCTCGGGCCACGGCGACATCATCACCGGGTGTCAAAACAAGCAAAGATTGCCTATCGCTCATCATGCTGCTCCTAACACTCGATGATTGCTTTGACGACGCCTTGTTTCGGGTCGAGCAATGTGGCGAACGAGCTGGCAACGTCGCTGAGCGTCAGTCGATGGGTATTGAGGGCGGCATCCGGAATCAACCCGTTGCGCAAGCATTCTTCTACATGACGGAAGTCTTCCTTGGTGGCGTTGCGGCTACCCATCAAAGTGGCTTCACGCTTGTGAAATTCGGGGTCGGAGAACGTGATGGAGTCCCGAACCACCGAAATCATCACATAAGTGCCGCCGTGCGCGATGAACTCGAACCCGCGCTCCATTGCCCGGGCATTGCCGGTGGCATCAAACACGACGTCGAAAAAATCACCCTCAGTGAGCTCAGCCAGGAGCTCCTTGTCGCCTTCGCCGATTTTCACAGCCGCGTGAATCTTCAGGTGTTCCTTACAGAACGACAGGCGATCGTCACGGGTATCCAGGACAGTGACTTTGGCACCGCGCAGGCTGGCAAAGATCGCCGCCGCCATACCGATCGGGCCGGTGCCGACCACCAGTACGCGTTTATCCGCCTGGACACTTGAACGACGTACAGCGTGAGCACCGATCGACAGAAATTCGATCATCGCGGCCTGATCAAGGGAAATTCCCTCGGCCTTGTGGACGAATTCGTGGGGAATGCTCAGGTATTCGGTGAAGGCTCCGTCGCAGTGAACCCCTAGTACTTGAATGCGGGTACAGCAGTTGGTCTTGCCCTGGCGGCAGGCGATGCATGTGCCGCAGGAAAGATAGGGCATCACGTACACGACATCACTCACGTTGAGGTCGCTGGCGCTGTCGGTTTCTTCTACAAGCCCGGAGAACTCATGGCCCATCACGCGGGGGTATTCGAGGTACGGCTGATTGCCGCTGAAAATATGCAGATCGGTGCCGCAAACCCCGACGCGCTTGATGCGGATGAGGATCTCTCCTGGCTTTCTGACCGGTTTGTCACGCTCGATGGCAGTTAACGACCCTGGTTCGTTACAGATGACAGTCAGCATGTTGATGCTCCTTGGCTGGCGCGCAGGCGACGGATGTCGATAAGCGGGAGAGGGCACCGAGCGCCCGGCTGGCGGGGAATCTACACATTCTGAGGATCTCTTTTTTGTTGTAGGCGGACAGTGGCCCGCTCGGATGATCAAGACCCAAAAACTACACGCCGAGGAAAATATTGGCAAGACCAATTTATAAAAATGAAAATTGGACAGACCAATCGGTAATTATGGGATCAGTCCTGACTTGCGAACGAATTATTTTCAGGTTTGACGCCATGCCGGATATCAGCATAGATTGCTCGCTTGTGTTTGTTTGTGCTTGTTTATGCAGGGTTGGTAATCAATGACTTCACCCCACGAAGCGTTTCCTGGCGAACGCCAGCAGTTGATCCGCGAACGTCTTTCCCGTTTTGGCCGGGTGATTGCGGCCGATCTGGCCGTTGAATTCAATGTGTCCGAGCATTCGATACGGCGCGATTTGAGTGCCCTGGCGGTAGCGGGGTTGTGCAAACGCGTCTATGGCGGCGCAATTCTGTTGCGCGCCGATGAAGGACCGCTCGCCATCCGGGTACTACAAGGCTCTTCGCGTAAGGAGAGTCTGGGGAAAGCGGCGGCCTCGCTTTTGAGCGCAGGGCAGCATGTCTTCATCGATGCCGGATCGACAAATCTGGCCATCGCCTGCAGCATTGATCCGCAACTTCCGTTAACACTCACGACCAACTCGCCGTTGATTGCAGCGCAACTGATGAAGCTTCCCCGCGCGGAAGTAATCATGTTGGGCGGGCGCGTGAATTCGGTAACGGGAGGTGTGAGTGGTCTGAGGGCTGTCCAGGAACTGCGGCAGTTCAACTTTGATCTGTGCTTTCTAGGCGCTTGCGCCATCGACCCGGACAACGGCGTGACAGCGGTCGGTCTCGAGGACGCCGATTTCAAACGCGCGATAGTGGCAGCGAGCGGTCAGGTGGTGGTGGCCGTGACTAACGAAAAACTGTCCAGCGTTGCGCACTATCAGGTGGCGCCCTGTGAAGAGGTCGCCACGTTGGTGGTGGAGCACGACGCGCCCCGCGAGCGGCTAGGCCCCTTCTTTGACCAGATTGCCAATGTCATGACCGCGACCGCCGAGCAGTGGTCCGAGAGTGAAATGGCTAACTGATAGGCAGGCATGAAAAAACCGCCGAGGCGGGTTGTTTTTCATCAATCCTCCTAAGCCGATTAGGGGCGGGCGCCAAAGCCTTTATCGCTGCTGGAAGGCTATTTTTATGGCCAGCACTATTGATGCACCCTGTTGGGAAAAACTTTCGCCTTCATGAGTGGCTGTGTACTATCGCGGCTGGCCGATGCTGCCCGCCGCTCGCTCCCGAAAGGAAAGGTGAAAGCATATTTTCCCAAACCCTATCGCATCTCTCTTGATAGTCGAGGTTTGGCAACGCGAGCACCAAAACGCTTCGACCCCAGGAGAAGTAATGATTTCAATCCAGAAAGCCAAGCAGATGGCCAAGAACCTGCGTGCTTCGTTAGAGAAGCGTGAACAGGAAGTGTCTCACTCCACTGCACTCGAGCTGGTTGCACAGCAACTGGGCTACAAGGACTGGAACGTCGCATCGGCGATGCTTGCAGATGAAAGTAGCCAACACGCTATTACCTTCGACAAGGCAATTCCGATATTGCGCATATTTGACGAAGCCAAGGCACGCGAGTTCTACGTTGATTTCCTGGGTTTCAGCGTCGAATTTGAGCACCGGTTTGAAGCGGATCTTCCGCTTTACCTAGGGATCAGTCGAAACGGGCTTCAGTTCCACCTATCCGAACATCATGGCGATGCGAGCCCGGGGTCGACGATCTTTGTCCCGATGCAAAATATCGAAATGCTTCGGGATGAGTTACTTGCCAAGCGTTACGGCTACGGACGTCCGGACATCGTCCAGCAAGGATGGGGACAGGTTCTGGAAGTTTACGACCCTTTCGGTAATCGGATTCGGTTTTGCCAAAGCTGATTTTGCTGTGAGATTGGGTCGACCTGATCCGCCCTGGACAGGTCGGCCCCGTCTCGGTTTCAAGCGCCGTGGCTGCGGTCATACCCATTGACTGCAGGTGCAATCCAGCCTTGAGGTTGACGAGCTGCCTCGTAGATTTCCACAAGGAGGGGATAGCACTTTGCTGTGTCCGATGAATGTTCTGACGAGCAATCGCCGCCGGGACAGGCTGAAAGGCAACCAAGAAGATCCACCTCTGCAAAAAACTCCAGGTAATCGCCAGGGCGCACCGGGCTGGCCTTCATGAAGTATTGTCCTGTGTCCCTGGTAAAGCCCGTGCACATGAAGACATTCAACACATCATGAACATGGGCTTCAGCCTCATGCAGGGGTATACCGGTTGCCTTGGACAATGCGCGGGTAAGGTTCGAGTGGCAACAGTGATGATATTGCCCGCCATTGCTCAGTAGATTGTGGGTGTAAGGATCACAGCGAGTCCCGATCACGTCATGTACCGAGCCGCCGAACTCATCGAAACCATACCAGTCCAGGGAGTCATGAGTGATCGTGGCAATCGGGCGTAGATAAGGGAAACTCGAATACAGCTGATCGCCGAGGCCAAGATGTGTGCCATTGAGCGCGCGTGTTTTCCCGGTATAAAACCGCTCGTTCAAGTCGTGCGCGTTGAACAGGTTCAGGTCACCCACTTGCGACCCTTCGGTCGAGACAATGCGAAAAAAATGTCCGGCCGGCACGGTAAAAGTCGCAGCATCACGAGGAGGAACTGTCACGGTCTCGATCAGCCTCAAGTCGTCCCGAACCTTACGATAACTGGAGATATCAGGTCGTGGTAAACGGTCAACCGGGTAGCAGATGACGGGCTTTACGGCTTTGCGTTGAGCAGCGTCTATTGGCGCTTCTGTCATAGGGGTTGGCTTCATTCCAGTCTCCGTTTATATGGCCCGGCTCACGCCGCTGGTTGTCCGGTACATCTGCGATGGCTAGGTGCGGGAGAGCAACAGTTTTATTCCAGCAGCTCCAAAGACCAGTGCCAAAGTGCCTTCAATCCATCGTCGCGCCTTCCGATATCCCCGAATCATCGGCTCGGTGGAGAAGACGATTGCGTACCCACAAAAAATCGTGACGCTAAGCACCGCGCAGCCAGCCAGGATAATGACGACCGTTGCCGATGACGCTTGCGGTCCTAACCCAAGGGTCATGGTAGCGATCCAGCCGAGCAGCGCCTTTGGATTGGTGAGATGCATGAGCAAGCCCCGCTGATAGAGCTTGAAACCAGAGGTGCTGGGCGCCGCCTCAAGCGCTTTGGCGAGCTGCTCATTGGAATTAAGTGCCGAGCGACCCGCCTTGATGGCCAGGAAGAGTAGATAAACGCCCCCCACGACCTTGAGAACGCCAAGCGCTTGTGCATATTGCGTCAGCACGGCCGAGACACCCGTGGCGGCCATCGATCCCCAGAAAAACGAACCGCTGATGACCCCTGTCGCCAGCAGGAGCGCGGCACGTCTGCCTTGGTGCATGGCGACGCCCATGATCCGCATATTGCTGGGCCCAGGACTTGCTGCTCCCACGATATACGCCGTAAATACCAGCAGCAGGTGATGCAAATCGAATGACATTGATGGTCCTTCACTGGAAAACACGCCAGTCAGCAGCTCGAATTGCAGCGACTGCACGGCGAAAGGAATGATGCCGTAAGAATGCCTCAGACGAGTGGAGTACGTCACGGTTCTGTTTTCAGGAAACGTCGGCCGTGGTCTGCGGTGGGAACCTGGCAACTGTCGTACCTGCCGAACAGTCGGTAGCGATTCAGGGCGATCTTGTCGTACATCCAGTCGCGCATCCTTCCCGGCACAATTCGCGCACTCCTCATCCAGCGCCAAGGCGCAGGCAAGCGAGCGAGGATCTGGAACATCGCTTCCGAGCGGACGAAGAACTGATTATCGCTGACTAGAACGATGGTATTGAAATCGTCGGTGGGCAGACCGGCCCATGCCAGAAGTGCCTGGCCTTCTGGCGACTGGACTGCGGCAAGCTGGATACGGTGTGCCTGATCGTGGCGAATGATGAATTTCGCCCAGCCATTACACAATTTGCAGGTGCCATCGAAGAGAACGACGGTCTCGCCGGGATTCAAAAACGGCGCAGGGCGTAGTGCTTCAATATTCATAAGGGTGGGTAAGTCCTGTTGTTGCTTTTAGAGGAAGTGCACGTGAAGCACTCAACAGCTTACTCATATCGAACGATGCCGGATGGTTACGGCATCCTTCCCTTATTGATTCGCCTTGCACCGCCCCAATTCTGCTCTACCTGGCGTTCGGCACAGGCAACGGTGGCGTACGAGGCGGAATCAACCGCTTGCTGCCCGCCGACTCGAAAGCCGAGGCGAAGCGCAACAGATTCGAATCGTCGTACGCGCGCCCGGCAAAGGTCAACCCGACCGGCATGCCGATGTCGGCCATCACACCCATTGGGACAGTAACGGTAGGCACACCCAAGTGGCGAATGGCGAGATTGCCGTTGGCAACCCACACGCCGTTACTCCAGGCGATATCCGCAGATTGCGGATCGACATCGGCATTCGCCGGGCCGACGTCGGCCACTGTCGGGAACAGCACCGCGTCCAGGCCAAGTTTGTCCATCCAGTCTTCCAGGTCGACGCGTCGAGTCTGCTCCAGGCCCCGCAGGCCATCGGGCAGGGTAGGGATCTGATTCCAGGGCGTGATACCGCGCTCCGCCATGCGCACGTACTCGTCCATTCCGGCGGCGAGGTCGTCCTCACGATTGGGCAGCGTGCCGGGATCGTGAGGAAAAATCTTCGCCCCGTCGACGTCGGCCAGACGATTCAAGGCTGGATCACCATTGGCCTGCAGGAAGTCATCAAAAGCCCAAGCCGACAAATCCCATAGTTCATGATGCAGGAATTCTTTCGACACAAGTCCGCGAGTAAATACGGTCGGCGCGCCGGGCCGATCCCCTTCGCAATTGGAGACAAGCGGGAAATCCACCTCTAGCACTTCAGCGCCAGCCGCTTCGAGTGCCTTGCGGGCGTCCTGCCACAGATCGATGACCGAGGCGCGGGTGATGATGCGTTGTCCGGTAGGGCCTCCGATGCCTGGCTTTTCTGCAGTGCCAGCTTCGGGATCGGCGTTGATGTACATGCGCGGCACGCCGAAGCGTTTGCCGGCCAGTGCATCGCGACTTACCGCAAGTTCGGCATAGGCAGCGGGGCGCACCGACGCGACGCTCGGGATCGGTACCCAAGGCTGCAGTCGCCACAAATCGCCGCGCGTGTCGGGATCTTCCGCGACCACGACATCCAGCACTTCGAGCAAATCTGCCATGGTTCTCGCGTAAGGGACGACAACGTCCATGGTCGGCGTCAACGGCCAGTTGCCGCGCACCGAGATCACGCCACGCGAAGGGGTGTAAGCGCAGAGACCATTGTTCGAGGCCGGGCCTCGGCCGCTGGACCATGTTTCTTCAGCCATGCCGAAAGCCGCGAAGCTTGCGGCGGTTGCAGTCCCGGCGCCGTTGGATGAGCCGGACGCAAAGGGCGCAGTCAGAAAGTCGGCGTTATACGGACTCTCCGCGCGGCCATAGACGCCGCGTTGCATTCCGCCGTTGGCCATGGGCGGCATATTGGTCTTGCCCAGACAGATTGCTCCGGCAGCACGCAGGCGGCTGATAGTGAAAGCGTCACGCTGAGCGATCAGGTTGACGAAAGCAGGGCTGCCCGAAGCGGCGGTGAGACCTTTGACCAGATAGCTGTCCTTGGCCGTGTAGGGGATTCCATCGAGCGGGCCGAGAGTCTCGCCTTTGGCCCGACGACTGTCGGACGCCCGAGCCTCTTCAATCGCCTCCGGGTTGCGAACCACCACTGCATTCAGGGCAGTCGCTGTATCGGCCCCGTCGTAAGCATCAATCCTGGCCAGATAGGCCTGTACCAGCTCGACTGCGGTTGTCTGCCCTGACTCAAGCGCGGTACGCAGCTTGGCTATGGGTACCTCTGTGACTTCGATCATTAATCAGTACCTGGTTTTCTTAGCAATAGGTAGCTTCATGGCGTGTGCCAATGGAGTCGGCACAAGCGGCTATATCGCTGGATTGATGCGAGTTTATTCGAATTGGCTTAGAACATCTCGGCTTGAAGGTGATCCAACTTCGCAGATTCACTCTTTGCAGCCCAGCCTGTGCTCGGTTAACGTCGCCGCTGGTTTCATTTGACGCGGACATTGACCTGTCGCGCCACTCTAAGGACGAGACAATGGCTTACAAATCCAGCTCCATAGCAGGCGTTATTCGACGTCTGAATCGGGACTATTACCTCCCGGCTATTCAACGACCTTATGTATGGACACCCGAACAAATTGTCCGCCTGTTCGACAGCCTGCTCAAAGGGTACCCCATCAGTTCTTTTCTGTTTTGGGACATAGAGCCCGCGCAGGCCCACCGATGCCAAACATCTGGAAGCCGTTCAGGCGATGCATCGCTGGCTCGTAAAAGCATTGCTGGCCAGTACTTTCGGTGGTTCGTCAGACGGCACCATTAGCCAATCGCGCAAGATTATCCAGGAAAGCCTGGCTGTCTCCAGCGAGTTTCCGGAGCGAGCGCTGTTGATTGGCTTGCGCAGGCAAAGCCATATCGACTTCACAGACCTGCGCAGCCTGGATGACCTTCTATCGCTGAGATACCAGGATAAGACGACTTTCTTCGCGCTTTCCTTGCTGCACCCCGACAAACGCTGGGGGAATGTGCAATACCATGTCGATCACATTTTTCCTCAGGCCAGCCTGACCAAAGCGAAATTGGTAAGTGACGGCGTGTCGGAGTGGGTAGTAGAGGGCTACCTCGAAGGCAAAGATCTTTTAAGTAATCTGCAGCTGCTTCCGTACCGGGACAACATTGAAAAATCAGACCAGCCGTTTGAAAGTTGGCTTGGCGGACGTAGTCCAACGTTCATCAACGAGCACACTATTCCAGCTGTTGCTGAGCTTTTTCAACCCAATCGATTCCTGGATTTCCTCAAGGCGCGAGATGGACTACTGAGAAAGCGCTACGCCGATATTCTTGGGTTCGCCGAATATGTTGAGTTGGCAGAGGACCTTGAAGATGGTTTGGAAATTTCCGCTGATCTGGAGGTCGAGGGCGTAAAAAAGTAGCCGGCTCGTCGCTGATGGTTCCACAAGCACGGGATGGTTCCGCCTTCTCCCCTGCACTTCGGGGGAGGAGCGGCTTTACCGTTGGAAGCAAAGGCGACGAGCAGAAGTTTGATGATTTCGTTCAGGCATTGGCTTACCTGAAGTCGCAACCGTCCGCGTGCTGGCGTCGCCCTAACGGACAAGGTAATTGGGGTATCGTAACGGCAGTGCGTTGGGTTGAACTCACGGCGGTTACGCCTTGCGAGTGAACCGCTCATCTACAGTTCCCAGCTATGCGATAGCCCGCCGCCTGAGCTTCAGACTCAGATTCAAACGACATCTGGTTTTTCGCTGCAACTTTGTCGTAGCCCGGACAGCCATGGGACAGGTGATACACGTGACTGTTGCGGTTGCCAATGATCGCGCCACTTGACGCTGAGCGAGTGACAGGTACCTGCGGTTGTGGCTGCGAAGCTCGGTCCGGGATCGAGCTGACTACACCGTCACCGACGGTCTTGTAGCCTTGTGTCCAGGTGCGGTCGTTGGTCACGAACGGGTTGGGGTGGCCCATGATCGCCGCAATCCTGGTGTTGCGTTCCTTTTCCCAGGGCGTTACTGGAAACTGCCTGTCCCAGGCCATGAACAACTGTTGCTGCTGACGTGACATGGTCAAGTTGTAACGGTCGAACATGTAGAACGTCGTCCTCGCTACCAATCCTTTCACTTCATCGCGTGGCTCGGCTTCGCGCTGCTCGAAGTCGACTTTGGTCTTGCATTGACCATACTGCGGCGCAACTCCGGCAGCCATTCCGTAGTTGAAATTACTGCGGTCGCCGTTGACTTCACCCACCGAGGGGTAAAGGTTGAACAGGTCAGCTTCCATGGCTTGAAACACCGGATCATCACTTACACAGTGTTCGCGACCACCGTTCTGCCAGCACTGCCGCTGATGGCCGAATGTCCATGCCGGAACGATGTGCTCCCATTCGGTTCTGTCGGAGCGGTTTTCTTGCTTTCGGGCTTGAAGGCCGCAGGAAGCAGCATCGATACGGCCACCCGATTTCCCCACCCATGTCCATTTGCAGCCGCAATACAGGTCACCCTGCGCACTGCTGGCCTGGTCGAGATAGACCTTCTGTTTCGCGATGATCTTGGCTTCGGAAAAAGTAGATGGAGGGCTTGAGAACGCGGGGTTGATGACGGCGATGGACAGCAATAATACGTAACGCAACAAGTTCATGAGTGAGCATATTCAAGTTTCAGGTGCCGCATTGTACTCATGTTCTAGTTGAGGATTGGCTCACAATCGCTTTAGGAGTTGCTCAAGCGTTCCGTGTTCCCAGGTCGAGAGCAGTGCGATTGGGTCGGTACCGTATCGGTCGCCATTGTCGAATGACCACCGCCTGCCATCTGGGCTGACGCACTCTGCGCAGTAGCCGAGCTCATCGCAGTCGTTGTAGATCGTGATACGCCAACCGTCGACGACAACGACGAACAAGCCGGTATGGATCTCACCCCTGGACTGATCGCATCCCTTGGCCATGACGCGACGCTCGAAAGTGACCTCGCGCAGGATATGGCAAACCTCCCTTGCGGTCAGCGCAGTGCGGGAGTCGTCAGTACGGTCGTCTACAGTCATTACATGTCCAGTCTCGGCCTTCAGCTGGTCAAGGATACCAATCTCTCGTTGCGGCAGCTTTAGTGGCTGAAGACGGCCGTCCCAAGAAAGTGGATGGGTGAAGCTGCGTCAGAGGACCGTGAGTACGATCTTGCCTCGAATATGACCACGTGCCGCTCGCTCGTGCGCCTGGCTCGCCTCGGCAAGCGGGTAGGTGCTGTCGATCGCGACGCGCAGAGTCCCTGCTTCGAGCAAGCGACCGGCCTCCGCCAGCTGCGCGCCGCTGGACCGCACCTGGGTGGCTGAGACCGTGACGCCCAACTTTTCAGCTTCTTCGGCACCGGCGAAACCCAGGGGGAATATCGGGAACAAGGCTCCGCCATGCTTGAGCGTCCGCAGGAATCGCTCGGTTGTCGGGCCACCAACAGAGTCGATTACCAGATCGACATCACGCACGACGTCTTCGGCGGCAACCTGGGTATAGTCGATGAAATCATCGGCGCCGAGGTCGCGCAAAAATGCCTCGTGCTCGCCAGACGCCACAGCAATCACTCGTGCTCCCTTCCATTTGGCGATTTGCACCACGAAATGTCCCACACCGCCTGCGGCTCCGTTGACGAGGACTGTCTTGCCCGCCAGAGGTAATGGCTCATGCCGGTTCGGCTGGAGCGGATTCGGTACGTCGTGTCCCAGTGCGATCATGAATTGCCACGCCGTGAGCAGTGACATAGGTGCTGCAGCTGCATGCGCATGATCGATGCCAGTCGGCTTAAGCGCTACTTCCGACGCCGGCACGCTGACGTACTCAGCGTACGCTTTGCTCGGCCCAAAGCTGGGAAACCGAACCATCGAGTAGACTTCGTCGCCCTCGGAAAAATTTGTGACATCTGCAGCGACTGCCTCGATTACGCCAGAGATGTCTGTCCCCAGAATGATGGGGAAGGACACTTGCGGCTGCCATTCAGGTGGCAACATCTTATATCCGTCGCGCAAGTACCAGTCGGGAGGATTGACCCCCACCGCGTGCACGCGAACCATCACCTCTCCAGGCTCTAATTCGGGGATCGGTGCATCTTCGTAACGCAGAACCTCGGGGCCACCGAACGCATGTTGGCGAACCGCTTTCATCGTTTTGCTCATAATCACTTTCTCCCGAGCCATGGGTAGGCTAAAGTTACCGGAACACCGCTCCAAATATATGGAGCACTGTTCCGTTTTGTCAAGAATGGATTTATGAGAGCTGACGCGCAAAAAAATTACGACCATATCCTGACGGTCGCCCGCGACGTATTCACGGAGCAGGGCGTTGATGCATCGATTCGTGATGTGGCCCGCAGAGCGGAAGTAGGGCTAGGAACTCTGTACCGGCATTTCCCGACCAGAGAGGCCTTGTTCGAAGCCTTGCTGCGCACGAGTTTCAATGCGTTGACGATTCGAGCCGGAGAGCTTGAAACGGTAGAACCAGCCGATGATGCACTTGTGTCGTGGCTGGGCGAAATCGTCGCAGTTGCACGCAGTCTGCGCGGGGTTATTGCGGTGATGGTGGCCGCCATCGAGGAGCCAGAGTCTGCATTGCATGCTTCATGCGTCACCATGAAGGCGTCAGGAACGCGTTTATTGGGCCGAGCTCAAGGCGCAGGATTGGCGCGGGCCGACATAGACGGCGCCGATCTATTCGCGCTTGTCGGTGCGCTCACATGGATCAACGATCAGCCCTCACTTGCGGCCCGCGCCAACCATCTTTTCGATGTCATCTCCAGCTCGATTCTGCTGAGTCGCGGTCGTGCCATTGATTGAGAAACCGTTCCGGGCTAAGGAACGTGTCGGCTTTTCGAACCGCGGTCAGGCACGCGGGGTTGCTTTATGCCCCAGTACTTCTGCATCTCGATGAACAGGAAAGAGGCCGTCCAGGTGATTAGCACCAGGCCGGTAAGGGCTTCGAGACCGGTGAGGAACTTGAGCGGGCCAATCGGCGAGATATCACCAAAACCAATGGTCGTGTAGGTGGTGAATGAAAAGTACACCGAGTCCATGAAACTGCCGTCAAAGTTGCCGGTGAGCTTGCCCAGCCTTTCGGTCTTGTTCATCAGGTAATAACCCAACGCAAAGACCCAGACTTCAATGGCATGGGCTATCAGCGCGCCCATGACACCGAACACGATTCTGAATCGATGCCAGATTTTCAGCCTGGGCAGGAGCAGGTTCAGGCGCAACAGGCACTCGTAGTGGATGAACACAGCGGTGGTTATGATCAGCATATTGATCAGGGTGACGAGGATCATGGGAGGCACTCAGCTCGGTGTTCTTGCGTAACCATCTAGTCAAAGATGAAGTTCAACCAGGCTTGCTAACAGGGAGAGCTTCCTCCGGGCTGTCCCGGTTGGCTGCAGCCCATCGGTTGCGGCCCTTGCTTTTTGCCGCGTAGAGGAAGGCGTCGGCAGCTTTGATGAGCCCGTCGGCAGTGGCGTCTTCGGATCCCGGCAAGAAGGTAGCAATGCCGGCACTTGCGGTGACCCTACCAAGTGGATGATCGCTGTGCTCAATCCCCAGCAGACGGATATTGTCCAAAATCGTCTGCGCTACGCGGTAGGCTCCAATACTGTCGGTCTCGGGCAGCAGCACCGTGAATTCTTCACCACCATATCGGACTGCTAGATCCGCCGGTCTGTTGAGAGACTGGCGAATGGCCTCAGCTACTTGACGCAGGCAGTCGTCGCCGGCGGAGTGTCCGTATTCGTCGTTGAAGCGCTTGAAATAGTCTACGTCCAGCATGATCAACGCCAGCTGCTTCCCCTCGCGTTTGGCGCGGCTGATTTCTTTGGCCAATACCAGATCCAGCATCCTGCGATTGCCGAGGCCTGTCAGACTGTCTGTCAGGGCCATGTTTCGGACGGTTTGATGGACTCGCCGGATTTCACGTTCCATCGCCGTCCGTTGCCGCAAATGGCCGAGCACCACGAAGCCAAAGACAGCTAAACCTGTAACCAGCACCAGCAGGACTATGCCGGTTTTGATCAAGTCACGACGCCATGGCCCGACGAAGGATTCCCTCGACAGACCTGCTTCGACTACGAGAGGGTATCTGCCTACGGCACGATAGCCGTAGAGGCGATAGGTGCCATCAACCACGGCCTTGACCTCTGCCACACCCTGGTCGGAAACGGGAAGGTGGTTCTTGAATATCTCGCTATCAGCGAGGCTCTGCCCAATGACCGCTGCATTGTACGGCCGCCGCACCAGGATCGTACCGTCGCGTAGGGTCAAGACCAGCGCGCCTTTGTCATCGATTTTGAAGTCACCGTAATAATCGACGAAGTAGCTGACTTTGATGGTACCCAGCAGGACCCCGGCGAACGATCCGTCGGGGTTCTCCAGACGACGAGAAATGGGAATGATGGGCTCGCCGGTTGAGCGGCTATTAACGACCTTGCCGATCCGGACGTTTTGATCTTTATGGGTGCGATGGTAGATGAAGTAGTCGCGGTCAGCGTTGTTCGCGGCTTCAGGATTGACAGGCTTATCAGTAACGATCCATTCGCCATCAGGGCCGTAAATGAACAGGCCGTGTAGCTGGGGCATGATCTTGGCTTGCTGAATCATCAGTGCGTGTATACGGGGCACGTCGATATTCGCGATGCCATCGCCCTCTACGCGTTCACCGAGCGTGGCAGTCAGAAGATCAACCTGCCGAACGGCGTCTTCAGCATGCTGGGCCGTAGCACGTGCCAGGTTGGACGCTGAGTCGCGAGCTACGGCGAAAGCCTGCTGATAATCTCTCCATGCTCTCCACCCTTCGACAGATAGAAAGGTGATGATCACCAACGCAATGAAACACACCGTCAGGCGAAATCCAGACGCGGCGCGGCCTGCACCTAACATCAAGGGCTCGGCGGAAGCGTCCGATGAAACTTCTCTCTCTTTGCGTCCCGGCATCGAGATACCTCAATGGAAAAAACTGCGAACCGCCACACAAGGGCGAGCGGACAATGGTGTTGATCAGCTTAGGGCCGATTAGCTCCTGGTGGTTAACGACTGTGAAAGTTGCAGGAACACGTTTGAAGGAAGAGCGGAGAAACCTGGATCTTTTGGCGAATGCTGGAGTATTGGTTCGATATTAGGCGAGGCAACTGCATGATTAGGCCCGGGCAGCTGCCGCAAAGTGTGGAGACTGGCCAAAAGACTCAATCAGGAGTTCGGTGAGGACCCGTATCTTCCGTGCGGGATGCTGGCCTGGCGGGCGGATGACGTAGGCTCCAGCGGGTGGTGGTGGATAGCCGGTCATAATCGGCGCGAGCGCCCCGGAGGTCAAATGTTCATGGGTGAGACAATCCGGCAGGTACGCAATCCCCAGTCCCGCTGTTGCGGCGGCGACTAACGCTGTGCCGTTGTCGGCCTTGAAGCGTCCTTGGGGTCGAACCGTGATGATCTTGTCGCCATCCATGAATTGCCAGGCTTCGGTGCTCTGCATGAGGGCTTCATGGTCAACGATATCCTCGGGCGTCTCGGGTGACCCATGAGCTTTTATGTAGTCAGGACTTGCGACGAGCTTCGTGTAAATCGGGCCGATGCCTCTTGCAATGAGGTTGGAGTCCGCAAGATAACCAACCCGTATCGCACAATCGAAACCCTCCGTAATGAGATCTACAAAGCGATCGCTGTAGCAGGTCTGGATTTGTAGCTGGGGGTGGCGTCGCGCCATTTCCGCGAGCATGGGGGCGAAATGGGTAGGGCCGAAAGATAGTGGCACGGAAATTCGCAAGCGGCCGCGAAGGGCGCCAAGGGGCAGGATCGCTTCCTTGGCTGCGTCGACCTCGGCACAGACTCTGGCCGCATAGTCTCGGAAAGTGCCCCCGGCTTCTGTGAGAGCTGCCCCTCGGGTGGATCGTGCGAGCAGCTGCACGCCAAGTTCTGCTTCAAGCCTGGCAAGCCGGCGACTGACTATTGATTTGGACACTCCCAGGCGGACCGCCGCAGACGAAACTCCCCCAGCATCAGCAACCTCTACGAATGTCTGTAGCTCTTCGATATCCACGTGAGTGTTCCCCATTTCGCAACACAGCTAGTCTCGGAATGCTACTACTGCATCGGCCTCGGGAACAGCACAATCCTGCCTCCTGGCAACGTCATCACTGGCGCATGTCCCCAGGAAAACTAAATCGCTCTCTACATCAGAAGAGGCGCTGTCAGGGTCTTGCCCATTCTCCCGGACGGACTCTGGCCCTTCCACACGCGTGCATCACCACCAATAAAAGGACCTTCCAATGACAAGCGAAATTATCCGCGACCCTCATACCGACCAACTCTTGTCGCCCGAGAACTCGGCGCTCATCATCATTGACTACCAGCCGATCCAAGTCTCCTCGATCCGTTCAATGTCGCGCGAGGAACTCATCTTTAACATCACGAGCGTCGCCAAGGCAGCCGTCAATTACAACCTTCCTATTATTCATTCGACTGTCAATGTCGCGACCGGTCGCAACAAGCCGCCCATCCGGGAGCTACAGGAGATACTCGGTCATCTGCCGACATATGACCGCACCTCGATCAACAGCTGGGAAGACACCGAGTTCAAGCAGGCGGTCAAAGCGATCGGCCGCCGGAAGCTCATTATGACCGCACTCTGGACCGAAGCCTGTCTGACGTTCCCTGTGCTCGACGCGATCCAGGAAGGCTATGACGTCTACGTGCCGATTGATGCGGTCGGTGGCACATCGCCCGTCGCACACGAAGCGGCGTTACGCCGGATCGAGCAGGCGGGCGCGAAGCTCATCAGCCGTGTGCAGATGTACTGCGAGCTCCAGCGCGACTGGTCGCGCGAATCAACCGTCCCCGGCTTTATGGGCGTCTTTGAGAACTTCGACGGTTTCAACGCCGAAAAGACAGTAAAGGAAGCGACCAACGACACCTCACGTAGCTGACAAATGATGGAGGTGGCGGTTGCGAACGCAGCCGCCGCCACCTTCATTCAGCCAGGAGGATGGCCAAGGCGATGTCCGGCATAGGTGAAAGCAGCCGGTGGCAGTTACCACCGGGAGCCTGGGCTTGTGCACCAGGATGTCAGTGCGGGCTGAATCACTGTTTCTATGTCACGGCAATTGCCGCCTCTGGCCGATAGCTGCCGGTTGCGACTGGCTGCGTTCGACCGATTCCGTTGAAAAAGTGTGCCATGGTTTCTGCGGCTGAAAAATCCGCGTCCGAGATTGAAATCTTTACTTTTAGCAGAGGTTTCCAGACGCCAGATTTCACGTAGCTACGCGTAAAAATCGCGTTTTCACAAGCCAATGTTCAGGCAGTTTTGGATGGCCGTTTTTTTCAACAGAATCGACCCAAAGCTGACGGTGGCGACAGGCAGAAATCGACCACTGCCAGACTGAGCATGGCGGATCGCACCACGGATCATCAGCACATGAAGCTGGTCTAGCGCACCGCCCGGATCTGGACAAGCCTCTACATCAATGCAACCAATGCAACCAATGCAACGTCAAGTGGTGTCAGGCCCGTGACCAATACATCAACCCTTTGCGGATCGTCTTGGGTGGTATCTGTCCCGATGGCTTAGGGCCTGGGGCTTGCGTCCATCTCTGAGGCCAGCGCCAGTGCTTGCGTGTCGACATATTCTCGAATGTTCGTTAGCTTGCCATTTCGCACAGTGATGGCGAAGACAAAATAGTCCTCAAACGTCCTATTCGTGGCTTTGACTTTCCCGGTAGCGAAGCCGACGACCAGAACCCGGTCTCCCTGCGCTACGAACTCGGGGGGCTCTGGGGATGAAATTTCCATCTCTGCAGAAGCCTTCTGAAGCAAGTCTGCCAATCCCGCGTGCCCGCGGTGTGTGCCGGCCAACGGCCAGCCCTCTCCCGGAATGATCCACTCGATATCTTTGGCAGACAACGCCAGCAGACCTTGCCTATCGCCGCCGCCCATTGCTGCAAAAAACTCCTTCACAATCTGGATATTCTCTTGAATGCTCATAAAGACCTCTCCATTGCTCTTACATCGGATCGTGTAGTGTCGGTAATTCAGCCGAGGCCAAGTTGCTGCTGCATGACGGAAGCCTCGTTGTAGCAATGGAAAGATATGACCTTCCCATTTTCGAGGTGGAAAACATCGCAAGACGGGACATCTATCGTCTTGCCCGTGGGAGCTAGAGTCCCAGAAGCAAGCGCCAGATCACCTGTGTGCGTTCCCCGAATCGCGAGCTCGACAACGACAACATCTCCCGCGACGTGGATGTTCAACAACTCACGGTGCACATCGGGGAACGCGCTTACCAGGCCAGCGATAGAGTCACCAATGGCCTTCCCACGGAACTTCATGCCGGAAGCCATATCCCACATGTATCCTTCCTCAGAGAACATGGAAACAAACTTCTCGATATCCGTTCCTTGCCCCTCCGCGGAGGCACAGAGTTCTCTGATTATTCTTTCATTATTAAGCATCATCGCCCCTTTCCTTGATTATTAAGTACTATCTAATCGTCGAGGCAGGATCGCATCGAAACTTGCGATCACGACTCATCAGTCGAACTTGACAAGGTCCTTGAAGATCAGTTGACCCCAGCTATTTCCCCGCGCCTGCACTAGCAGCCCACCTTCCGAAAGCCCGCCAAGTTTGATCGGCGAGTAACCGAGTTTTTCCGCAAGCGCACCAACCTCTGCCGCGGCGTCGTCATCGTCGCTCGCGAGGAACACGACTCTCCTACCACCCTGTACGGCCGGATCTTGACCAAGGACGGCAGCACCCAAATGATTGAAGCCCCTGACCAGTCTTGCACCCGTGAAGGCCTGCGCGACGACTCTGGAAGAAGGCTGATCGCCCAGTTCCTCAGGGGACACGCCGTAGGCATTGGTCACATCGATGATGGTCTTGCCCTTCCAGGTCGGCAACGCCTTCGCGACATCCGGGTGTGACTCGAAACGGACCGCCAAAAAGACGATGTCCACCTTGACGGCTTCCGCCAGGGTTTTGGGAATGATCTCGGGTCCGATCGCGGCCGCAGCGGAGGCAAAGCTTTCCGGGTCGCGAGTGGTTGCAACGGATACTTCGATGCCGTTGCGGGCAAATGCCTTGGCTAGGGCCTGGCCGATATTACCGAAGCCGATAATTGCGTAGCTCATATATTCTCCTCAGGTTTACCACGCCCAGCGGGCTCCGAATATCGAATGGAGTGACCGGCCGGGCGCAGCGAGTCAGATTTGCGCCAGGCCGCCGTCGACGGCGACCTCGCTGGCGGTCATGAAGCTGCTGTCCGACGAAGCGAGAAAGGCAGCCGCCGCCCCGATTTCCGCCGGTTCAGCCATGCGCTGGAGCGGATTCATCGAGGCGAAGACTTTCATGCCTTCCTCGCCTAGCGCTTGCTTCGCGAGATCGGTCGCCGTGGGTCCGGGCGACAGCACGTTTACCCGGATGCCGGTGCCCTTCAGATCCTCCGCCCAAGACTTCGCGAGGTTGCGCACTGCTGCCTTGCTGGCGCTGTAGGCACTGAATGCCGGGGCGCCCGTGGTGCCGGCGCTTGATCCGGTCAGGATGATCGAACCGCCCTGGCCCATCAGCGGCAGCGCCTTCTGGACCGTGAAGATCGTACCCTTCACGTTGGTGTCGAAGGTTTCGTCAATGTGCTCGGCCGTGATCTTGCCGAGCGCAAGCTGGCTTCCCGCCCCGGCATTGGCGAAGACGATGTCGAGGGTTCCGCGCTCGGCCTTCACCGCCGCGTAGAGTCGGTCGAGGTCGGCCTCATCGGAAACCGAGCCCTTTACTGCGCGGGCATTGGGCCCGAGGTCGGCCACGGCGGCGTCGAGCGCTTCCTGACGGCGGCCGAAGATGAAGACGAAGGCGCCCTCATCGATGAAGCGCTTTGCAGCGGCGAGGCCGATACCGGTAGCGCCGCCGGTGATCACTGCGGTCTTTCCATTCAGTCTGGTCATGACGTGCATTTTTCCTTGGCGTTGTGTGCAAGCAGGGAACTGCTTGCTTGAGGCCAAGGATGCAGGCCTAATAACCTAACGACAAGTATGCACCTTTTGGTAAGTATCAAAAAATGACGACGACTTCTGAAATCTGCGGTACCGGCTGCGGGCTCAACGCCACGCTGCGCATCATCTCGGGCAAGTGGAAACCGCTGGTCCTGTTTTTCCTGCGCGACGGTCCGAAACGCTACGGCGAACTCAAGCGCTTGATCCCTGGCGTCAGCGACAAGGTGCTGATCCAGCAATTGAAGGATCTGGAGGCCGATCACGTACTGGCGCGGACCGACTACAAAGAAGTGCCCCCGCGCGTGGACTACACGCTGACCCTGCTCGGTCGCAGCCTGGCTGACGCGATCATCCCGCTGTGCATCTGGGGAACCGAGAACGCGGCGGAAATGGCAAACATCTTCGCCAAGCGCGACACTTTGCCCTAGCAGGATGCTGGAAAAACGCTGAGTTGGGCGACGCTCCGCATTCGTGTGAGGGCGGCAGGTTTAATTCTTCCGATCAGACTGTCAGGGTGCGTGGTTTGGATGCTCTGGCACATGTTTTAGACGAAAGCTGCAGGTCCGCTTCTGGCCGATTCTGTTGAAAAAGTAGATCTCCTGCCTGGCCTGCTGCAAAATCAGGTCATCGGCCAGCGGGAGGATTCGCAGCATGATGGGACAATTGTCGAGCGGGCAAGAGAGACTGTTTTACTCGTTCAACATTGAAGATCACATCCCAGCCAATCACCTCCTGCGCAACATTGATCGATGCCTCGATCTGAGCGATCTACGCCATTACCTCGCCGACTTTTACAGCCCGATTGGGCGTCCCTCAATTGATCCTGAACTGATGACCCGCCTGCTGATCGTGGGCTGCTACGGCATTCGCTCCGAACGCCGGTTATGCGAAGAGGCTCATTTGAACCTGGCGTACCGCTGGTTCTGCCGCTTCGAGCGCCAATTGAGCTTCAACGCCTGCCATGACCGGCTGACTGGTTTGCTTAACCGTGTATCTCTTGAAGACCGGCTTATTTTGGATTGTCACACCAGTCGTCGGCGTAAGCGTTGTCTGGCGGTGATATGCATTGATCTGGATGGATTCAAATCCATCAATGATTCGATCGGGCACTACTTCGGCGATCAAGTGCTGATTGAGGTGGCGCAGCGTATGACCCAGCAGGTTCGTCCCGGCGATACCATCGTGCGCATGGGCGGTGACGAATTTATCGTACTGCTGCCGGACCTGCTTCGTGATGAGGACGTTGTACCGGTGGCCGAGCGATTGATGGCCAGCATTGCCAGACCCTACTGCATCCAGGGCATTGACCTGCACGTGAGTGCAAGTATCGGCATTACCATGAGCGATGGTCACATCGAGCAGCCTATGCAGCTGATCCAGCAGGCGGACATGGCCATGTACAAAGCCAAGCAGCAAGGGCGCAACAACTTTCAGTGGTACACCAGCGATCTTAATCAGCGCGTTTGCGAGCATGCGAGCCTGCGCAATGACCTGCAAAAGGCTATCGAAACTCATTCGTTCAAGCTGCGTTATCAACCGCAGATAGACGCGCGCACGGGTCGGGTGGTCGGGATCGAAGCGTTGCTGCGCTGGCAGCATCCGGAAAAAGGATTTATCTCACCCGCAGTGTTTGTGCCGGTGGCAGAGGACAGTGGTCAGATCATCCCGCTGAGCCTTTGGGTACTCGATACGGCCTGCGCGCAGCTGCACCAGCTAGGCGAGCAGGGCATCACGGGCATCTCGATGGCGGTGAATATTTCGCCGATGCATTTTCAGCGTGGCCAGTTCGTTGAGTGTATCCAGACAGTGCTGGGCAAGCACGGACTCAGCGCCGGGCAGTTGGAACTGGAGATTACCGAGTCGCTCTTGCTGCATAACGTTGAACAGGCGATCGACACGTTGCACCAGCTCAAAGCCCTAGGTGTATGCATTGCGCTCGATGATTTCGGCACCGGTTTCTCCAGCCTCAGTTACCTCAAGCGATTGCCCATCGACAAGATCAAGATTGACCGCTCGTTCATCCAGGAAATCACCACCGACCATCACGATGCCGCGATCACCCAAGGCATCATTTCCATGGCCCATCACCTCAGCCTGACGGTTGTCGCCGAAGGCGTGGAAACTGCGTCTCAGGTGGATTTCCTGAAGGGCAGTCGTTGCGATGTTTTTCAGGGGTATTACTTTGCCAAACCGATGCCCTATGCAGAAATCGAAGCTTTCCTAAGCAGTTCCGCGTCCCATCCCTGACCGGCAATTCTGTCTGGTCCCAGTCCTGAAAATCAGACGCTAAGGCAAACTTTCAGACCTCAACGCAGAACTCCCTCTCCCCAGGCAAGGCGCTTCCTGCGCCTTTCTCACACACTCGGCTCTAACGCTATCGCGCTGCATAACAACAAGAGCCGCGAAAAAATGACTAGTTTCCAACCTGCTACCGAAAGCCAGACCGGCGACATCGGCGCCCGTCAGACCCGTGTCGAGGACGCCGCATTGTTGCGCGGCCTCGGCTGCTATGCCGATGACGCTGCAATCCCTCCGGGTACGCTACATGCGGCGATGATCCGTTCACCCCACGCTCGTGCGCGGATCACCTAGGTGGATTTTTCCGGAGCGCTGCTGATGAAAGGCGTGCACGGCGTGCTGGTCGGCGAAGACGTCAAACGCTGGGCGCTGCCGTTTCCGGTGGGTGTGCGTCAGCCGATGGAGCACTGGTGCGTCGCCGCGGACAAGGTGCGCTACGTCGGAGAGCCGGTGGCCGTGGTGATCGCTGAGAGCCGCTATCTGGCCGAGGACGCCATCGAAGGTGTGCGCGTTGAAGACGAGCCGCTGCCACCGATCATCGATCCCGAACTGGCCACCGCCGAGCAGGCGCCGATCCTGCACGAAGCAGTCGGCAGCAACGTGGTCAATGAGGCGGCGGCATAGGCGAGGACGATGCATGCGCCGTCACTGTGACCGAGCAAGACCACTTGCGGCAGTTGCAAGGCATCGAGCAATTGCCGCAGTTCACGAGGGCCGTCGCTGCTTAGGTAGCTCGGCGGACGCGGTAGGGTTACCGGGCTCGATTGCCCGTAACCCTGACGGCTGTAGGTGACCACACCGTAACCGCTGGCCAGGGCCAGGCGCAGGGGGAAGTCTTTCCATTGGTCAGCGCTGCCGAGGCCTTCGTGCAACAGTACAAGCCTCGGTCGCGACGGGTTAGCCGGAGGCAGTTGGCGATATTCCAAGCGCAGAGGCCCAAGTTACAAAAATTGTTGTGGCGACATGCTGAATCAACGATTGAACAAGGTTGCTCGCAGGTTACCGTAAACGTAACCCCGCATGCAGCACCACGCTTTGCTTGAGGTACAGAAAACATGCGTCATCTCGATGTTCAGGTGATCGACCAGGCACTGCAATGGGCTCGCGCCGGGCAGGCCCAGTGGCTGTGCACGGTGCTCTCCACCTATGGCTCGGCGCCGCGTGCGCCGGGTGCGATGCTGGTGGCCAATGGCACAGCCGAACACGTCGGCTCGCTGTCGGGTGGGTGCGTCGAAGAGGAGTTTCTCGAAAGTCTGGCGCGCGGTGAATTACGTGAACCGGCGCAGATCGTCAGTTATGGCGACAGCGTCGAGCAACGCCACCGTCTACGATTGCCCTGTGGCGGCGTGCTGATCGTGTTGGTCGAGCACCGCTCTGCCAGCCTCGAATGGATCGCGCACCTGGAGAGTCTGCAAGCGGCGTTACTGGGTCAGCGTCGTCTGCTGCGTCATGTCGACCTGAGCAGCGGCGCCCTGCAATTGAACGCGGACATCGGACACGGCAGTGAGCGAGTGCAGATTGTTGCTGAGACCGTACGCATAAGCGTCGGTCCGGCCTTGCGACTGATTCTGGCAGGGCTCTCGCCGGTCGCGGAAGTCTGCGCCAGTTTTGCCCGCGCCATCGGCTGCGAAGTCATCGCCTGCGACCCCCGGGAAGAGATGCTGCATGTCCAGCTCGAAGGCGTCGAGATGCAACGTGTGCTGCCCTCAATGTTCATTGCCGCAGGAGGTTGTCACGCGGCGACCGCGGTGGTGGCGTTGACTCACGATCCGCGAATCGATGATCTGGCGCTGATGGAAGCGGTCCACACCCCGGCGTTTTACATCGGTGCCATGGGTTCTCAGGCAACCTCGGCCAAGCGCGCCGAGCGGCTCAAACGCATCGGTGGTCTGACGGATGAACAGATTGCCCGTTTGCACATGCCCATCGGCCTCGATCTGGGCAGCAAGGCCCCGGCGGAAATCGCTCTGGCGGTGGTGGCCGATATCCTGCGCGTTTATCACGGGAAAGAGCGCCATGCCTTGTAAGGCGGTTTTTCCGACGAGCGTGGGGGCTGCGAAAGTCGAGATAGACGATCGGTCATTCGCGCGCGATAGTGGCCAGCCAAGTGCTGCCGAACCATTGAGAGATCGCCGGGGTCCAGAAACACATAGGCACCGCGATAATTCTTCACTGTGGCTGATAACAATATCGCTTCTAGCGAGCGGAGGAATCTGATGTCGATTGCCCAACGGGTTTTCCACGGCAGGTTTGGCCGGGTCGCCTTGCTGAATATGGATCGTTCACTGGTCACCCACACCCATTCCGAATGCCATGTGCTGGTCAAAGTGTCCGGCGAAGACACTTACTTCAACGTCAACGGTCGGCGGGTTCCGCTCAGTGATCGCACGGCGGTGTTGGTCAACGCCTGGGAGCCGCATTTCTACGATCCGCAGTCGGGTGCCGGTGCCACCGTAATCCTGGCGCTCTACATCGAGCCCGCCTGGCTGGCCACTGCCCAGCAGTCGCTGGCGCTCAGCGGTCGGCCGGACTTTTTTGCCCAGTCGTGCATCGAGCTGTCGAGTCGTAATCGCACCTTGGCCGACATCCTGGTCGCCGAAGCGCATGGCTGCGGGATCGTGCCGAAAGAGCGCATGGAATTCATGCTGTTCGACTTCCTGATCGAACTGATCGAGGACTTTTCCAGCTGGCGGCATTTGTCACTACTGGGTGCGCCGAACTCAGCTGAATTCCGGGACGCGCGCGTGCGCCGTGGCACCGCCTGGTTGCTTGCGCACCTCGATGATCCGAACCCGATCGACAATGCCGCGCGTGCTTGTGGTCTGTCGCGGGCGCACTTCTTTGCGCTGTTCAAGAAAGATACCGGCATGACCCCGACCCTGTTGCTTAACGACGCTCGCATGCGCCGGGCTTTTGGCTGGCTGGAGCGTGAGCGCAGTGGAACGTTAGGCCTGTTGTCGGAGAACCTCGGGTTTTCCGAGCAAGGCCATTTCACACGGTTTTTCCGTCAGCATATCGGAGCTTCTCCCAGCCAGTATCGGCGTGTAGTGGATTGCTATGCGGCGGTTTGAACCGAGAGGAGGGCGGGAGCTATTGGGCAATGCTCCGGCCGATGAAGTTAGTCTTTCATCTTGAAAGCTAGCGGCTTGTATAGGTTACAAAAGTTGTAGAGTCTACTAATCGTCCAGAAAGTCATAAATCTCTTTCATGCGTTCTTCACGCATCAACTCTAGCTCTTCCTGAGTATCGGCTACCCACTGCAGAATGAAGTCCCAGCAATCGCAGTCGTGAGCGTCTGCTTCTGCATCAAATGCTTCTTGCAGAATTTTTAGGCGATATTCTTCCGGCGATAGTCCGCAGTTTTCAGCGAGGCTGTAGTTCAGCTCGCTGAGTTCAAGTTGGATCCATAAGTTGGCGGCCAGGAATTTCTTCAGGGCGAGTTCGGCCCTAAGTTCTTTTTCGATCATGAATGCGCTCTTGTGTCATAAAATAAGTAGCCGTTTGTTCGAGGTAGGCCCAGTGCTAAATCGGGCTATGTCAATTTCCCGCCATCATCCATCCTCTAACGCCATGAATTTCACTCAACTCTTTCACGACTCGAGCCGCGTCCTGCTTCTGTTTATATGGGCCGATGACGACAAAGTTGTTTTCTTTACGCGCTACCGGCAACTCCAGCTGCTTAATGGCTTTTGTGGCGCGATGACGGCTGGGTGTGTTCAACGCTATTTCGATCACCCACAAGCCTGATGAAGGCGAAGCTGAAGCGGTTTTTGCTATGTGGGAAATGAAGCCGCCGCACGTCAAACACGGGCGTTCCAGCGTGATTAGCGAGCCTGGCACGGTGCGAAAGACGTGCCATTGCGGATCAATGGTTTTTTTGCGGGCGAATACGGCCAAGAGCAGGCCGGTAAAAGCGATCAGACCGCTGAGAATAATCGTCCATTTGTGTGCCTGTGCGGGCAATGAAGGCAGCGTAAGTACTGGAGTTTCGTCTGGCTTTTCGATCAAAAACTGTACGGCGTCAGCCTCCGTTGAATCGGGTATGTGGGATCCGTTTTTCGCAAGGGGCGTGAGCCCGTCGGAATGTATTGTATTGAGCTCTGTCACAACTTTATTAGAGGTGTCATCGACTAGTTGCTCGAACTTTGTCACTTTTTGCTGGAGGTATGAATGGTCGACGTTATTTTGACAAATTGGTCCTGTAGACATGTAGGTCCATAGTAGTGCTGATAGTTGCCCCAAAACGCCAGTTACCAAGAAACCCAAGCCTAGCTTTCGCACAGCGGCCATCTCCAAATCAAGTGAATAGTTATTTTTCCCATTTCTTTCTGATAAAACAGGGTTCTATTGTTGATCCTGGGATGGTCTAAATTCCTGAGCGCGTCAGTGTGCCCAAGAGCCAAAACTATTGGCTGCTTTTTATTGTTTTAAAGAGCATCGGGCATGCACTTTATAGACTGCTGGTTAACGAAAAAGGCTCAGATAATCGAAAAAAAACCGTATCAGATGGATTGCAGGGTTATCCATTAAAATACTTATATTCAAGGTGGATATCGTGGCCAAAGTGCCTTACTCAAGATTCAAGCTATGCCTATGCGCTCGGTAAAAATGAAAAGATTGTTAGCCGGCCCTTTACGGTGCGGACAGGGAGAGGCTACTGAATTTTTTGTCACCCTTTCAAACGATGCCAGTGTCCTGCACTACGCTTCAGGTGCCATTCCTACCCTGGAGAGTTCTTGGTGAACGCTCCGGATATTGTGCTTAGCCCTGAAGAGTTTGCTGAACTGAGCGCTCAAAATTGAACGTTCTGCTCAATCCCCTGTTTCGGGTATTGGCCCAAGTCAAAGCGCGCGAGGTAATGATTGCCGCTGCGCTGCTGATGAAACTCGGCGGCCTTTCAATGGCGAGATCGAGATTCTGCGCAAGCGCGCTTGAGACGTAGTTACTTAGTTACGGATCATCAAAACCCTCCCACCAGACGGCATTACCGGTCGGATGCGCTGTAATATCTGGCTTGCCGGTGGTAGTCCGGACCTACGGCGCAGCTCGACAGTAGTCCGGTACTCAAAACCAGTACGTACGAACAAAGCGGGCGCATTGAAATTCCTTGAATTGATCTACGCAGTGACTATATTACGGCTGGGTAACGGGTTTTCAATAAATGTTCACAGAGCTAAGCTGAAAATATGACTAATCAAATCAAGACGCCACCATCGCGCGGTCCATCCGACCATAGCGTTCGCGATCAGGTTGTAGAAGCGGCAACACAGCATTTCGGACACTACGGGTATGAGAAAACCACGGTCTCCGATCTTGCCAAGGCTATCGGCTTTTCCAAGGCTTACATCTACAAATTCTTTGACTCCAAGCAGGCCATTGGAGAGGTCATCTGCTCGAATCGGCTTGCGATGATCATGGCCATCGTGAACTCGGCAATCAGCGATGCGCCAACAGCTTCTGAGAAGCTGCGCCGCTTGTTCCGGTCGCTTGTGGAGGCGGGCAGCGATTTGTTTTTTCACGACCGAAAGCTCTATGACATTGCAGCTGTCGCAGGCCGCGATCGGTGGCCTTCTGCCGCGGCGCATGACGAAGGCCTTCGCCAGTTAATCCAGCAAATTCTACTTGAGGGCAGAGAGTCGGGTGAGTTTGAGCGCAAGACTCCGCTGGATGAGGCGGTTCAGGCGATTCACCTGGTAATGCGGCCTTTCATCAACCCGGTGCAGTTGCAGTACAACCTGGACATTGTGTCGACAGCTCCAGTGCTTCTCTCGGCTCTAATACTGCGAAGTCTAGCACCTTAAGTATGTGACTATTGACTATATTGGTCACTATCTGGAGAATCGGTTTCCTGCTCACTTAATTGAAGTAAGGGATCCCATGCTCCGGTCCAGACCTGCATTCATTGCCGCTTTTTGCTTATTGCCTTTCGTTTTGACTGCATGCGGCGAATCGTCGAGCGTGCGCGATCCACGTATTCAACCTCCTTTGGTAAGGACCGCAGCTGTCGCGCGCGCTGATGACACATCACGCTCGTTCACCGGCGTTGTGGTAGCACGCGTTCAGAGCGACTTGGGATTTCGCGTGTCGGGGAAGGTGCTGGAACGTATGGTTGACACCGGCCAAACCGTCAAACGAGGTCAGCCGCTTATGCGTCTGGACCCCATTGACCTTGGTCTCCAGGCACTGGCTCAACAGCAAGCGGTTGCGGCCGCGGGCGCGCGAGCCAAGCAGACCGCAGATGACGAAGCCCGTAATCGCAACTTGGTAACTGTTGGTGCTATCTCCGCTTCGGCCTACGACCGGATAAAGGCCTTGGCTGACACGGCAAGGGCAGAGCTGAATGCTGCGCAAGCCCAGGCTAACGTCGCTCACAACGCAACAGGCTACGCAGTTTTACTGGCTGACGCCGATGGGGTAGTGGTTGACACCTTGGCAGAGCCTGGACAGGTCGTAAGTGCAGGCCAGCCCGTGGTCAGGCTGGCAAAGGCTGGACGGAGGGAGGCCATTGTCCAGTTACCCGAAACATTGCGCCCAGCCATTGGTGACCAGGCTAAGGCGAGGTTGTATGGAAACGGTGCGAGCGTTATCCCTGCAACGCTGCGGCTGCTCTCTGACGCTGCAGATCCACTGACGCGTACTTTCGAAGCCAGGTATGTGCTTGAGGGTGCAAACGTCAGCGCGCCACTCGGTTCAACAGTCACGATCGATATCGCTGGAAGCAAAGGCGTCCTGGATGCGTTGGCGGTACCCATTGCCGCCATCCATGACCCAGGTCAGGGGCCGGGTGTTTGGGTCATTGCAGGTACACCTGCAAAAGTAACCTGGCGTGCTGTTCAAGTGCTGGGTCTGAGTGACTATTCGGCGAGGGTGAGTGGCGGTCTTGCGGCCGGTGAACAGGTCGTGGCACTGGGGGCGCATCTACTTCACGATGGTGAGGAAGTGCTGGTGCAGCAGGGTGCTGTCGCCGCCGGGGAACGACCATGAGCGTGGGACGTTTCAACCTGTCTGCACTGGCCGTGCGCGAACGGTCTATCACGCTGTTTCTCATCTTCCTGATCGGAGTGGCAGGAACGCTTTCATTTTTCAAACTGGGGCGTGCGGAAGATCCACCCTTCACAGTCAAGCAAATGACCGTCATTTCTGCGTGGCCTGGCGCAACTGCGCAAGAGATGCAGGACCAGGTCGCTGAGCCGCTTGAAAAACGCATGCAGGAATTGAAATGGTACGACCGTAGCGAGACCTACACCCGGCCAGGCCTGGCTTTCACCATGGTTTCACTCGTGGATAAAACACCGCCTTCCCTGGTGCAGGAAGAGTTTTATCAAGCTCGCAAAAAACTAAGTGATGCAGCGAAATCCTTGCCTGCGGGCGTCATCGGTCCGATGGTCAATGATGAATTCTCGGACGTGACCTTTGCGCTTTTTGCGTTAAAAGCAAAAGGTGGGCCTCAGCGGTTACTCGTGCGCGATGCTGAATCGCTGCGCCAGCGTCTGCTTCATGTACCGGGCGTAAAGAAGATCAATATCATCGGTGAACAAGCCGAGCGTATTTTCGTATCGTTCTCCCATGAGCGGCTGGCGACACTGGGTATCTCTCCTCAGGACATCTTTTCGGCGCTCAACAACCAGAACGTTTTGACGCCTGCCGGTTCGATTGAAACCAGCGGGCCCCAGGTATTTCTACGCCTGGACGGCGCCCTCGACAAGCTTGAGAAAATCCGCAATACGCCGATTGTGGTGCAGGCCAAAACGCTGAAGCTTTCGGACGTGGCGACAGTTGAACGCGGGTATGAAGACCCCGCTACTTTTCTGGTCCGCAACCAGGGTGAACCGGCCCTGTTGCTGGGCATCGTGATGCGCGACGGTTGGAACGGTCTGGACCTTGGTAAAGCACTGGATGCCGAGACGGCCAAAATCAATGGAGGCATGCCATTGGGAATGACGCTTTCGAAGGTCACCGACCAGTCGGTTAACATCAGCTCGGCCGTTGACGAGTTCATGATCAAATTCTTCGTCGCGCTGCTTGTTGTGATGCTGGTCTGCTTCCTCAGTATGGGCTGGCGAGTGGGTGTGGTCGTCGCCGCGGCCGTACCGCTCACACTGGCTATTGTCTTCGTAGTGATGGAAGCCTCGGGCAAGAACTTTGACCGTATTACGTTGGGATCGTTGATCCTGGCGCTGGGTCTGTTGGTGGACGACGCCATCATTGCCATCGAAATGATGGTGGTGAAGATGGAAGAAGGCTACGACCGTATCAAGGCATCAGCCTACGCCTGGAGCCAAACAGCAGCTCCAATGCTTGCCGGGACATTAGTGACTGCTGTTGGCTTCATGCCTAACGGTTTTGCGCAGTCGACTGCTGGCGAATACACCAGCAACATGTTCTGGATTGTCGGTATCGCTTTGATTGCCTCCTGGGTAGTTGCAGTGGTCTTCACGCCCTATCTGGGTGTGAAGATGTTGCCAGAAATCAAGCCGGTTGAAGGCGGGCATGCCGCTATTTACGACACCCCGCATTACAACCGTTTTCGACGAGTCCTGGCTCACGTCATTGCTCGGAAATGGTGGGTGGCTGGTGCGGTCATCGCTGCGTTTGTAATGGCGATTCTCGGGATGGGACTCGTTAAAAAACAATTCTTCCCGACGTCGGATCGTCCGGAAGTGTTAATCGAAGTGCAAATGCCCTATGGCACATCGATTGAGCAGACCAGCACCACGACAGCAAAAGTCGAAGCATGGCTGCAAAAGCAGGATGCAGCAAAGATCGTCACGTCTTATATCGGGCAGGGCTCGCCGCGTTTTTATCTGGCAATGGCACCGGAGCTTCCGGACCCATCATTCGCGAAGATCGTGGTCCTGACCGAGAGTCAGGAGGCGCGCGAGGCCCTCAAGCTACGGATTCGTGAGGCTGTTGCTCAGGGGCTCGCACCTGAGGCTCGTGTTCGCGTTACACAACTCGTATTCGGTCCTTACTCACCGTTTCCTGTCGCGTATCGCGTGACGGGGCCAAATCCGGACACGTTGCGTGAGATCGCTGGCCGGGTCGAAGCCGTCATGCTGGCAAGTCCGATGATGCGGACCGTCAACAGCGATTGGGGACCACGAATGCCCACGCTGCATTTCTCTCTGGATCAGGACCGATTGCAGGCAGTCGGGCTGACGTCGAGCGCGGTAGCCCAGCAATTACAGTTCCTGCTCTCAGGTATCCCGATCACTTCTGTACGCGAAGACATCCGTTCAGTAGCGGTGATGGGGCGGGCAGCAGGAGATATCCGGCTCGACCCTGCGAAAATTGAAGGCTTCACCCTGGTAGGTTCTGCCGGTCAGCGTATTCCGCTTTCGCAGATAGGCGAGGTCAGTGTGCGCATGGAGGACCCCATTCTTCGGCGCCGAGACCGCATGCCGACAATCACCGTGCGTGGAGATATTGCTGAAGACCTGCAACCACCGGATGTGTCCTCGAAGATCATGAACGAGTTGCAGTCCATCATCGACAGCCTCCCAGATGGGTATCGCATTGAGCAAGCCGGGTCGATTGAGGAGTCAGCAAAGGCCACCGTGGCCTTACTGCCGCTGTTTCCGATCATGATTGCAATCACCTTGCTGATCATCATTGTCCAGGTACGGTCGATGTCTGCGATGGTGATGGTTTTCCTTACCGCGCCACTTGGATTGATTGGAGTAGTGCCAACACTACTTCTGTTCAACCAGCCATTCGGTATCAACGCCCTTGTCGGGCTGATCGCGCTGTCCGGCATTCTGATGCGCAACACCTTGATCCTGATCGGGCAAATCGATCACAACGGAAAGGAGGGGCTTGATCCGTTCCATGCGGTGGTTGAAGCGACTGTACAGCGAGCTCGCCCGGTATTGCTCACGGCGGTGGCGGCGATCCTGGCGTTCATCCCGCTAACGCATTCGGTGTTCTGGGGCACACTGGCTTACACCCTGATTGGAGGCACCTTAGGGGGGACCGTCATGACCTTGGTCTTCCTTCCAGCCATGTATTCCATCTGGTTCAAGATCCGTCCCGAGGGCAAACCTATTACGCAAAAACAGGGCTCATAACGCTCATGAGCAGTAACGACTGTTTTCTATCTTCAGGTCTGCAAAGCGGGTGTCGATACCGGATTCGCGACCTCATGGTCTTAGGGCTGAGTGGCGGCTTTTGGCCGATTCTGTTGAAAAAATCGACCTCGGTTTCTACGGAAGAGAAGTAAGCGTCGTAGATTGAAATTCTTAATGTTTGCGGAGGTTTTCAGGCCGAGATTTCACGTAGAAGCGTGCTAAAAGGCGGTTTCGCCGGCCAATCTTTCGGCAGTTCTAAAAAACCGATTTTTTCAACAGAATCGGCCGATTTCGGCCAGTGGCGACCGGCTGAAATCGACCCTGAACCCCGCCATTCGCTGCACCTTGTAGCTGGTGGTGTGCATATAGCTCGTGCGACGTGACAGGGCGCGCTTGCCGTCTTGCTCATTCCTTGCTCTCGGGAAACATACATCCGCCATTGCGGACCAGCGCCTTCACCTCTTCGCTCACCTGCGTGGGGCTTCAACTTAATCGATAATGAACTCCTCGAGGTCCCTTACGTACGCCTTCGAATCGTGCTTCGCGCTCCAAAGGACGATGTTGAGCACGAGGGGAATGAGGTCCAGGGCCTTCTCTGTCAGCGTGTAGAAATCCTTGCGCCTGTCGTCGGGGCAGGGTGCCTTCGAGAGAATTCATTGCTCCTCAAGAAAGGCAAGGCGGAAAGCAAGGACATTAGCTGCGATTCCCTCTTCGGACTTCCGGAACTCGCCATACGTCTTCTTACCCACCAAAACGATGTCGCGAATGATCAACAGCGACCACCGGTCGCCAAAGATCTCCACGCCATAGTTCACTGCGCAATGGGACCGAACGTCTTCTTTGGATGTTGTTTTTCATGGTTGGATCTTAATATTGCTTGCATGGTGCAAGTAAATTTCCGTGACTCACTTGCGTTTTGCAAGTGAAGAGGCCAGCATGGCTCGTACGTTGAGCACGGTCGCCGGATCGCACCGGCAGTCCATGAATGATCAACCCCCTATCTGTAAGGAAGCTGCACATGAGCACTATCAGCATCATCGGCTCAGGTGGCATGGCCGCAGCGATCGGCGGCCTTGCCGCCAAGGCCGGACACACCGTCGAGGTGATGAGCCGTGACGCCGCCAAGGCGCGGGCACTGGCCGAGCAGGTCGGAGCCGGCGCGACAACAGGAACGTTCGGCGCCGCCCCGGCGGGGGATATTGTCATTCTGGCGGTTCCCTACTCCGCCGTTCTCGACGTGGTGAAGCAGTACGGCGAGGAACTGGGAGGCAAGGTACTTGTCGACATCACCAACCCCGTCGCCCCCGACCTCACAAGCTTTGTGACCCCCGAGGACAGTTTCGGCGCACAGGAAGTCGCCAAAGCCGCCCCTGCCGACGCCGAAGTCGTCAAGGCGTTCAACACCCAGTTCTCCCACGTCCTGGCTGCCGGTTCTGTCGAGGGTCACCCGTTGGACGTGTTCATCGCCGGGGACGACGCACAGGCGAAGGCACGCGTTTCGGCGTTCATCGAGAGCCTCGGACTGCGCCCGATGGACACTGGGCCGCTACTCATGGCGCGAACGCTGGAGCATGCCTGCCTGCTTTCGCTGGGCCTCATCGCCCACTCCGTCAAGCACACCAATTTCTCAATCGGCGTCAGCCTTCTCGGCTGAGTGCACTCGCAGAACTTCTCGCATCACATCACTTACAAGGAACACCTACATGCACGTATTCGTCACTGGCGGGACCGGCCATTCCGGTCCGTACATCATCTCCGACCTCATCGCCGCCGGCCACGAGGTCACTGCTTTGGCCCGGTCGGACAGTGCGGCGGAGGCGGTCACTGCGCTCGGCGCAAAGGTGCGTCGCGGTGATCTCGATGATCTCGACGGGCTCAAGGAGGCGGCTGCAGCCGCCGACGGCGTGATCCACGTCGCGCACAGACAAGACCTGCTTCCGGTCGGCGGGCTCGACGCTGTTGCCGCAGCGGAGGTCAAGATCATGCTCGCATACGGTGATGCACTGGCTGGAACGGGAAAGCCGCTGGTCGTGTCGGGAAGCATCGGTTCGCCGACTAACGTGGGTTGGCCGGTTCCTGGGCCGCTCCAGAGCCGACCAGCGACCGAGGAGGATCCGGCTCTTTCTCCGGCTGGCGATCAATATAAGGGCTCCCTGCGGGTTCGTAACATCGTGGAGCTTACCGCAATCGGTCTCGCAGAGCGGGGCGTGCGGTCTTCGGTCGTGCGCATTTCTGAAATCATGCACAGCTCAACCGACAAGGCTGGTTTCCTTCAGGTCCTAATCGGGCAAGCAAAGGAAAAGGGCGTCGTTGGCTTCCCCGGCGACGGCTCGAACCGGTGGGCGGCAGTGCATGCCCGCGACCTCGCTACCCTGTTCCGCCTGGCGCTGGAGAAGGGTCCCGCTGGCAGATGCTGGCATGCGGTTGCCGAAGGGTCTATCCCGTACCGCGAGATCGCGGAGGCCATTGGCAGCCGTCTGAACCTTCCCGCCGTGCCCATTCCCGCGGACGTAATGATGGGGCCGGGTTTCTTCGGCTTCCTCGCGAACCTGGTGACGCTGGATACCCCGGCGTCGAACGATATCACGCGCCAGACTCTCGGCTGGACACCAATGCAGCCCGGCCTGTTTGCCGATATGGACAATGGCCACTACTTCCCTGCCGCCTGAGTGAGCTGAGGCTGTTCGCCGGGTCGCAACGGGCCTGGCGGACAGCAATGTCGCGATGCGTGATCCGTTCGACCCGAGCATGGCATACGGGAGGCGGATGCGGCCCGGCACACACGGGATACTAACCGGGGGAAGCCCGTTCAGAGACTGCGGGCAATACCCCAACTCATTTGGAGATTACACATGAGCATTATCAGCATCATCGGTTCAGGAGGAATGGCCGCGGCGATCGCCGGTCGCACCGCCAAAGCTGGATACACTGTTGAGGTGGTCAGCCGCGACCCCGCCAAGGCGCAGGCGCTGGCCGACAAGCTCGCAGCCGGAGCGACCACAGGGAAGTACGGGGCCACTCCGGCCGGCGACATCGTCATCCTCGCTGTGCCGTACACCGGTGCGGCGTCGGTGGTGGCCGACTACGGGGACGCGCTCGACGGCAAGGTGATCATCGACATCACCAACACGGCCTCCCCGGACCTCAAGGGCCTTGTCTCTCCCGCCGGCAGTTCTGGTGCGCAGGAGATCGCCAAGATCGCCCCCGCCGGCGCGCATGTCGTGAAGGCGTTCAACACGCTTTTCGGCCACGTCCTTGCCAAGGGGGGGCGCCTCGACACGTTCATCGCCGCCGACGATCAGGATGCCAAGGCGCGCGTCTCGACGTTCATCGAGAGTCTCGGGCTGCGTCCGTTGGATGTTGGCGGCGTGCACATGGCGCAGACGCTCGAGGCGCTCGGCCTGATGATGATCGGCTTGGCCAAAAACGGCGCCGGCACTTGGGACATCGCCTTGAACGTCGACATCGGCTGAATCACCGACACCTCGCCCCTCACCGGCAGGTCCATAACGTATCTGATTAGAGCGGACGCGATCAGATGTGAGCGAAACGGAGAGATTTCGATGAACGTAAAAGAGAATGTCCAGATTGTGAAGGATGCGTTTGCAGCAATCGGCCGCGGCGATATGCCAGGTCTGCTGGCGTTGTCTGCCGAAGATATTGAATGGATCATTCCGGGCGAGGACTGGCCGCTGGCCGGCACGCGACGTGGGCACGCGGGATTGGCGGATTTGTTTCAGACGCAATCTGAAACGATGGAAACTTCATTCATGGAGCCCCGCGAATTCGTAGCGCAGGGAGACCGGGTTCTGGTCGTCGGCTTCGCTAAGGGGAGAATTAAAGCGACGAATAGGACGTGGGAGGACGATTGGGTCTTCGCCATTACTGTGCGAAATGGAAAACTGACGAACATCCGGGAATATATCGATACGCAAGCACTGGCGCGGGCGTCCGAGATGGACGCGGGCTCCAAATAGTCGGTAACCAACTACGCGGAGGATTTATGATGCTTGAGAATAAAGAAATCGTCAGAGAACTGTACGCAGCCGGGGAGGGTAGCGGGAAAGACATCGCGAAGTTTATCTCCTTCTTCTCGGATGAAGGATATATGTGCGACATTCCTACCGGATTGAAGTTGCACGGGCAGGCTATTGGCGATGCTATCGACGCCTTCGCAAGTGCGTTTCCTGATGTTCACCGCGAGCTATTCAACATCTATGTCGCGGAGAATGTCGTAGTCGTCGAGCTCGCAATTCGGGGGACGCATAAAGGTAACCTCACACTTGCCTCAGGGACTGTCGCTCCAACGGGCAAGACAATAGATGTTCCGTGCTGCGACGTTTTTCATCTGGAACATGGAAAGGTCATATCCTTTAATTGCTACAACGCGGCTTCCGTAATGCAGCAACAACTTGGCCTTGCCAGCAACTGAGGAGCGGTGCTGGGAGCGGCATCAAGCGTTGCCTCACCCATGTCATTAACGTCATCAACATGTTGAAGGGCTTCGACAAGGAAGCGCAAGCAGCGGTCATCTGCACGCGATGGAACTAGGGTGAAGGACGGCAATCGGCGGCTTCATATGGCCGTAGATTCTAATTAGGCCTGGCTCGGGGTAAACGCAGATGATCGAGGCGCTCGGCCGCTCTGTGGCCACGCCCATCAGCTTACCTATGGCGGCGAGGCACTCTCGGATATCCGACCCAAAGTTGCCCTCCGTGGAGAGCAGCTATTGACCGAGGCTGTGTGAAAACGTTTTAGAGCAGGTTTGACAGTCAGGACTGGAACGAAAATCGCGTTCCTACGCAAATTTCCTGTCTGCTGATTAACCAAACGCAGGCAGATTTTACGTAGCAACGCAGACTTCAAAACGGTGCATGCGTTTTCACACAGCCTGGACCCAAAGCTGACGGTGGCGACAGGCAGAGTAGCTATGGCTCATTTCAACCCTCCATTCTGTTCCTGTCTGACCGCTGACCGCTGACCGCTGACCGCTGACCAAAGCGCCTAAGTGCTGTGGATCTCCCGCTTGGCCATTGGATTTTCAAGATAAGTGCCCGCCAGTCAATTGCGGTCGATCTGCTGCATGTGCATCTCAGACATGCGCTCGCCATGAACCGTTAATTTGGAGAACTGCTGCTCCATGGCCGAGAGGTCTTCGCTTGTCAGCTGAATATTCAGCGCGCCAAGGTTTTCAGTCAGGTGATCGACTCTGCGTGTACCGGGGATTGGCACGATCCAGGACTTCTGTGCAAGTAGCCAGGCAATCGCGACTTGTGCAGGTGTCCCGCCTTTTGCTGTGGCCACCTTTCTCAGGATGTCCACGACCGGCATGTTCGCTGTCATGTTCTCAGAGAACATGCGGGGGAATGTCCCTCGGAAATCGGTCTTCGGATCGAACCTGGTATTCGCGTCCATTTTGCCGGTCAGATAGCCTTCACCCAGCGGCGCCCACGGCACAAAACCGATTCCCAGCTCTTCACAGGCCGCGAGTACGCCGTTGTGTTCGGGGTCACGATGGAAGAATGAGTATTCCGTCTGGATTGCCGACACAGGTTGTACGGCATGCGCGCGGCGAATGGTTTTGGCACTGGCTTCGGACAAACCAAAATGCAGGATCTTGCCATCTGCAATCAGATCCTTGATTGCGCCCGCTACGTCTTCAATGGGCACATTGGGATCGACGCGATGCTGGTAATAGAGATCAATCCGGTCGGTCTGCAAGCGTTTTAGAGATTCCTCGACAACCTTTTTGATGTGCTCCGGACGGCTGTTCAGGCCGAGGGTGCCGTCGATGGCGAAACCAAATTTGCTGGCGATTTTCACTTGGTCTCGAAACGGCTTAAGCGCTTTACCGACCAACTCTTCGTTGGTGTATGGGCCGTACACCTGCGCCGTGTCGAAAAACGTCACACCTTTTTCAAAAGCCGTGCGAAGCGTTTGAACGCCTTGATCAATATCAGCAGGTGGGCCGTAGTTGGCGCTGATGCTCATGCAACCGGCGCCAATGGCCGAAACTTCTAGATTACCCAGATGACGTTTCGTCATTTTTACAGTCCCTCCCGTAAGGTTTTTCGAGTTCTGGACAGCGGTAGGCGGAAGCGAAGACCCTGCCCATGCCGAAGTTCCAACTGCCAAGGCAGCCCCTGTGAGTGCGGCTTTGGTTACGAACTCACGACGGCCAAAAGAGGTGAAAAATTCAGAACCTGTTACTGGCTTGTCGCTGTCCATAAAAACTCCTGATTGCGTATGTTTCATGAGGACGTCACAGACTGAATGTGAAGCCAATCTAGCAGCGCACCCGATAAATGATTAGATGGTATGGTAGGAATGGACCTATATCAGTTGGATATCAATCATGCGAGACACTAACGACCTTGTTGCGTTTCTGACGGTCGCGCGCGAGCGGAGCTTTACCAAAGCAGCGGCTCAATTGGGGACGTCACAACCAGCCCTGAGCCGAACGCTCAGACGTCTCGAAGAGCAATTGGGTGTGCAGTTGCTGACTCGCAGTACCCGAAGCGTTTCGCCGACGGAAGCTGGAGAACGCTTGATAGGCTCTATCGGTCCGCACTTTGAAGGCATCGAAGCTGGACTGGCAGATCTGTCCGAGCTAAGCGGAAAACCGGCAGGCACCTTACGGATCACCTCGGTGGAACACGCCTCAGCAACGATCCTGACTCCGGCAGTCAGCAAGCTCATGCTGGATTACCCAGAGGTCCGGATTGAAATCAACAATGACTACGGCTTGGTCGATATCGTCGAGCAGCGGTACGACGCCGGGATTCGTTTAGGCGAGCAGGTGGCCAAAGACATGATCGGGGTTCGTATAGGTCCGGACTTCCGACAGGCAGTGGTCGGTTCTCCTTCATACTTCAAGCGCAGGGCCAAACCCGTGACGCCTCATGATCTGACTGCCCATATCGGAATCAATTTACGTTTGCCTACATCGGGAGGGCTTTGGTCCTGGCTGTTTGCAAAGGAGGGGCGGGAGGTCAGGGTTCGTGCGGAGGGTCACATGGTGTGCAACACAGTCCCGCTGATGCTGGACTTCGCGCTCGCGGGCGTCGGACTTGCTCATCTCCCGGAAGACGTCGTTGAACATCACATCCTGGAAGGTCGATTGGTACGGGTTTTAGATGATTGGTGTCCTGTTGTGACGGGGTATCACCTCTATTACCCGAGTCGTAGACAGCCCAAACCTGCGTTCAGGCTTTTGCTGAATTTGCTGCGTTCAGGCGTGTGATGTGTCGTCGGAAATATGGCCAAGCGAAATCGGCCTTGAGCGGTAATGACCACTTATGGCCGGTTGTGTTGAAAAAGTCGGCCGTGGGACTCTAGCTCTATTTCGAGCGGTCGAAGCCCACGAGGCCCGATTGTGGGTGCCTTGCTGGAAAAGGGTCTTTCCAGACAACGGCCGAAGGTGGCTGCGGGCTTCGAACACTCAAACGACAGTCTTAGTTGCTCCCGGGAGCATTTGGATAGTCATCTCCAATTTGTTGGGAAGCCTCTACTTCATCGTCAGCAAATTGCTCTGCTGCAACAGGCGCGTTGGGATGCATCGAATGTGAACCGCTTCTTCCGATTGCCTGGATGGGTCCATTTGCGTTGTCGGCACTGTTGTTGTATTCAACGTTGGGAGCCGAGTTCGTCGAGGGCTGGTAGGAAGTGGATTCGCTAACGGTGCTGGTCCTATTGTGTTTTTTTGGTGGGTCCGCGAACGCTGTCAGGCAGGCTGCGGCGAGCAGCGTTGCGGTCACGGCGCTCAGTAGGGTTGTGCTCATTGTTGTACGCCTCCTTTAGAGTCGCACAATTAAGTTTGGACCTTGAGGCAAAAAACAGAACTGTTGGCGACCAACGGCATTGCTTGCCAAATGGCTACTCCCCGTATGTCTGGATACCTCTGGACGAAGTAGAGACTCGAGAAGAAGAAGAATAACGCGCTGCAGAATGCACTTACGCGTTGGCCCCAAACCGACAATGACTATGCGCGATCAATACGCCCGGAGTAACAGCCCCGCTTGGCATTGTGGACGTGGATGTAGCTCACGTCTGGATTATCAAACATCCGAGTAATGATCGGTTCTATTGCTGTTCCCTCAGCGACATCTGCGTCGAGCATCATCCCGTCCGCTGCGTAAGCACGAAGGGATAACAGGCGTATCCGCATTGCCTCAGGAACCCGATCCACTACGTCATAGGTCCGAGTTGCACCCTCGCGTATGAAAATAGCGTGTGAGGCTCGGTAGGGTGTGTTGGCTGGCTGGCAGACATGATTGAGTAACAGCACGCTCTGACCCAGCTCTGCATCTTTCATTTCAATACGGTCAGGAAAACCAGGCTTGCTGTCGACGATGTAGCGCTTTATCCCACGTGACGTTAGTTCCTGGTCAGGCAATCCAAACAATGGCTGGAATTGTTCAGGGGAAAGGCCAGATATACGGAAGGCCATGGTCGGCTCCTGTTGAAGTTGAGCCTTACAATAAGAGTGTTCGCCCTGTGCTCGCGCTCCGATTCTTGCTACCGAAAGTGTTTCTTCAACCTAACGCTTCCATCAAATGGTCAACAAAACAGCGCAACTTCAATGTCATTTGGCGGTCCGCCGCGTACAGCAAGTGGATAGGGCGCACAGGTCCCTCGTAAGCGGGCAGTACCCGAACCAGGAGGCCGGATGCCAGGTCGCTCGCAAGGGCACGCTCGTAGCCGATCAAGACACCAAAGCCATCGCGCGCAGCTGCACGCAAAGCCTCCCAATCATTGACATGCAGGCGCCCGCGCACGGGTACCTCCGTGACCTGCCCATCTTGCTCGAAATGCCAATAGCGGCTGAGGTCGGATACCCAAGGGGCAAAGCCCAGACACTCGTGGTTGATGAGATCTAAAGGCAGTTGCGGCGTGCCGTGCGCAAGCAGGTAAGCTGGCGACGCACAGGCTACAAGGCGATAGGGCTGCAAAGGCCTCGCTACCAGCGCGAGATCTTTTTGCAACGGCCCGAGGCGCACCACAGCTTCATACCCTTCCTCCACCGGATCGATCAGGCGATCCGATAAGGTCAGTTCCACGTCAATTTCGGGATAGCGATCAAGAAATCGTGTAACTAACGGTACTAATTCATGGCGCCCAAAAGTGACTGGGGCATTAATGCGCAGACGACCTTGCGGCTTCGCATGTGAAGACTGGACCAGTGAGTCTGCGGCTTCCACTTCGGCAAGGACCGATTGGCATCGGTCCAGATAAAGACGGCCGAATACCGTCAAGCTTTGCTTGCGGGTTGTCCGGTTCAATAAACGGGTTGCCACCCGTTGCTCAAGCGCCTCGATATGTTTGGCCACCATCTGTGGCGACATACCAAGCTTTTCCGCTGCGGCAGCGAAGGACCCGTAGCGAGCCGTCTGAACAAACACCGTCATGCTGGTCAGTCGATCAAGCATTAACAATCACCAGTTGTTAAAAGAACAACATGCAGCGTTGCGCATTGATGATGGTGCTGCGGGGTCTCAGGCGCGCTTCGGCAGTTTCCAGTTCGGCCGGATAAAGTGGCAGGTGTAGCCGTTGGGTATACGCTCCAGGTAATCCTGGTGCTCCGGTTCCGCTTCCCAGAACGGTCCCGCCGGTTCAATTTCGGTAACCACGCGGCCAGGCCACAGTTCAGAGGCGTCGACGTCGGCGGCGGTGTCTTCGGCGACGTCGCGTTGCTGGTCGCTGAGGTAATAGATCGCCGATCGATAGCTGGGGCCGCGGTCGTTACCCTGACGGTTGGGCGTGCTGGGGTCATGAATCTGGAAGAAGAACTCGAGGATCTGCCGGTAGCTGATGACGGCAGGATCGAAAACGATTTCGATGGCTTCAGCGTGGTTTCCGTGGTTGCGATAAGTAGCGTTTGGCACATCGCCACCGGTATAGCCGACCCGCGTGTGCAGCACGCCGGGGTAACGCCGCAGCAGGTCCTGCATGCCCCAGAAGCAGCCGCCGGCGAGGATGGCGGTTTCGGTTTGGCTGGTCATGGTCTGTCCTTCCCCTCGGGTGATGTTGGATACAGCTGTTGTTATGAGGGCGCGCTGCGTGATTCCAAGGAGGGGGTGTCATCTTCCTCGAATTTTCTATCTCATCAGCTTTGTCCAGTCGTTGCGTTATGCCCATCAATGCGGCGACCTGCGGATCCTTCAGCGCCGGGGGCATTAACCGCTTTGATGCTGGCTAGTCGTTCCCGGATCGGGTGCCTTCAGGTCCAGCCCGGGACGCTGTTCTACTCTTCAAACCGATTACCGCTGGCGCGCAACTGGCGCATTGCGCTGGCCAGGTGAGCGCGGGCACTTTCAGCATCGCCCATACGCATCTGCTCGTAAGTCCGTTGGGCGATGGCGTGGGGGACCGGTTTGAGGGGCTGACCGCTGTGCATTGCCAGCAGTTGCACCTGGGCCGCGCGTTCGAGGTAGTAAAGATCGTCCCAGGCTTCGGCGATGCTGGGGCCAGTGACCATTACGCCGTGATTTTTCAGGATCAGAATATCGGCGTCTCCCAGAACCCGGGCGATGCGATCACCTTCGGAATCGTCCAGGGCCAGGCCGTTGTAGTGTTCGTCGACTGCCGTGCGGCCATAGAACTTCAGCGCAGTCTGACCGAGCCACAGCAGAGGCGGCCCTTGCAGCAGGCAAAGCGCGGTGGCATAGGGCATGTGGGTGTGGAACGCCGCTTTGAGCCGGGGGTGTTGCAGATGCAGGCGGGCATGGATATAGAACGCCGTGGCCTCGGGCACGCCATCACCGTCAATGACATTGCCCGCCAGGTCGCAGACCAGCAGTCGTGAGGCGGTGATTTCCGAGAATGCATAGCCATAGGGATTGACGAAAAACAGTTGCTCATGACCCGGCACCATTGCGGAAAAGTGGTTGCAGATGCCTTCCTCCAGGCCATTCTGCGCCGCGAGCTGAAAGCACGCCGCCAGTTCCTGGCGCGCCTGGATAACCGCTGGTGAATCCAGGTCGATGCGCGTCGCGTGGGCAAGTGTGGGACGGTGGGGCAGGATATGGGCCATGGGTCTTTTACCTGACAAAAGAGGATAGCAGCGAGGGGATTTGATCGAGTGTCTGGACTGTCGCATCGGGCTGATAATCCGGCAGCAGTTGGCGACCGGTGCCACGGTCGACCCAGACACAGCGAAAACCCATGTCCCGCGCCACCGGATGATCCAGCTGCGGGCTGGCACAAATGTGCAGGACTTGATCAAGGGTTACCCCAAGTTCCCGATGAGCGTAGTCAAACAGGCGGCGGTCCGGCTTATAGGCACCTGCCTGCTGGGCGGTGATGACACGATCTATATGGCCGCCAAGCTGGGCGACATTGCCCGCGATAATGTCATCGTCGGTGTTGGAAACGATGCACAGCTTGTAACCGGCGGCCTTCAAGCGGGCCAGCGTCGCCACGACTTCAGGAAACGGTGGCATGCGGGATATGCCTGAGGTCAGATATTCGCGGTCCGGGGCGCTGCACGAAAGCCCCAGGTCATCGAAGGCCATGCCCAGGCTCAACCCGCTCAGCTCGCGAAAGGACCTGAAAGGTGGAGTCTGCTCCAGAGCGTGTTCATGACGATCATAGAGACGGATCAACTGTTTGGGGGCGACTTCGCCAACCTGTTTGTCACGCAGGATGTTCCTTACCGCAGCAATAAGACCTTCATCCCACTGGATTAACGTTCCGTAGCAATCGAAGGTGAGCCATTCGGGGCGAGGCGTAACGGTCAGAGGCATGACGACATTCCTGTAATGAGCAAGTGAGCCCAGCATAGAAAACCTGTTTCATATTTTGAAATTAAATTACTATCCATTTGATAGTTGAATTACAAATGAGTCAGTAAAGCCATGCTGGATCTTGAACTGCTGAAAACCCTTGTCTGTGTGATCGATGAAGGCAGCTTCACGCGCGCCGCCGAGCGGGTGCACAGAACTCAATCGACGGTCAGCCAGCAGGTTCGCAAGCTTGAGGAAGTGCTGGGCCAGCCATTGCTGCTGCGAGATCGTGCGGGCAGCCAGTTGAGCCTTACCGAACACGGTGCGGTGCTGCTGCCTTATGCACGGCGTCTGTTGGCATTGGCTTCGGAGGCTGAGGAAGCGCTGCTCAGTGAAGTCAGCCTGGAGTCGCTGCGATTGGGCGTGCCGGAGGATTTCGATGCGTTGCGAATGACGTCGATGCTCGCCGGTTTTAACCATGTTCGCCCGGGCGTACGACTGGAGACCATCAGCGGAATGAGCATCGACCTGCGTCATAAGTTGGCCATTGGCGACATCGACATCGCCTTGGTCAAACGTGAACCCGGAGCAGGTCCGAGCCTGGCCAGTTGGCCTGAAGGGCTGGTGTGGGTGAAGGGCAAAGGCGTGGAGTTGGGGCAAGAGGCGGTTCCCTTGGCGCTGTTCCCGCAGGGGTGCATTTATCGCCAGCGTGCCATTCGGGCTCTGGACTCTATCCAGCGGCGCTGGCGATTGGCTTTTGGCAGCCACAGCCTGACTGGCATTCAGGCTGCGGTAGCGGGTGGTTTGGGGATTTCCGTTTTGCCTGCCTCAGCCGTGTTGCCGCAACATGTCATCTGTCGGGACATGCCGGCGGTGCCACCCTCCGAGATGGCGTTGCTTAGCACGGGTGCAACCCTCAATGCCGCCCAAGTGGCATTGGTCGGCTACCTGCGCGAGGCGCTGGGCTAACAGGACTCAATGCACCTGGGATTCTGGTCAGACGTGAGTGCGGTTCATTGATCGATGATAGCCGCTGATCCAAGCACTTGAAGTTGTGCGGATTCAGATGAGGCCGTCGTGAGGGTAAACAACATCTTTCGCGTCGCGTTCGGAACTGACCACTCGTAAGCAACAGTCTGAATCTGCCCGTTTGTGGTGGATTTCGCTTGCTCGTTCTTCACTTGTTTTACGGTAAGCGGAGCGGGTGCGTTCGAGACCATAGCGGTGAACAACCTTGTTGCGGTTTCGGTATTGGCCTTTCGGACATGCACGGAGCAAAAATTCTTGCCGCTAGGAAGGGCAAGCACAAACGTCCCGTATTTATCCGGAACAGGCCACGCGTCACCTTGATTACCCGCCAGGAACAGCGCTGCCTTGTCAGGGGGAAGCTTAGGCATAGGCTTCAGCTTTTCCCGAAGACCCTCAAGATTTTGAAGGTTTTGCAGGCAAAGCGAGGCGTAAATTTTGGCAAACGCATTGGCTTGATCGTCACCTTCACTGGCAAGGCAATCGTTCAACGCCAAGGAGAAAATGAGTAACGCGGGGAAAAATCTGGGCATGCAACCGCTCCGTGGTCTTGAGAGATCAAGCTAAGCATGTTCTCCAAAAGTCGCCATCCAGTGTTAAATTTTTGTAGACCCGTAGGCATCAGGGGTCGATTCGGGGTCATCCAGGTTGTCGATATGCCTGAAGCGTTCCACCAGGAAGTCAATAAGGCTGCGTACCCGCGCGGACAGATGCAGTTGCTGGGGATAGACCGCGTAGACGTCCGCGCGGGTAGGCGTCTGGTCTTCAAGCACCAGGCGCAAACGGCCACTGCGTACGTACCGGGCAATGTCCCATTCAGCCCTGAGCAAAATGCCATAGCCTTCCAGCGCCCAGTTCAGGGCCACTTCACCATCGTTGCAGCCCAGCGCGCCACGGACTTTGATGTTCTGCGTGCGACTGCCGCTGGTGAAACTCCAAACGCCATAGGGCGTTTCGTTTTGCCTGAGGAAAATGCAGTTGTGTTGCTGCAGGTCTGCCAGGCGCTTGGGCACACCGTGCTTATCCAGATAGAGCGGGGAGGCGCACAGCAAACGTCGGTTGGAGGCAATCTTGCGCGCATGAAAAGCCGCGTCCGGCAATGTACCGAAGCGAATGCCCAGGTCGAAGCCATGGGTTGCGAGGTCCAGCGGGTGATCACTGATTTCCAGCTGGATTTCCACCTCCGGGTAGCGCGAAAAGAACGCGGCCAGCGCGGGGCCGATGTAGCGGCGACCGAAGCCGAGTGACGCATTGACCCGAATCAACCCTTTGGGCGTTGCGCGGCTGCTGCTTACCAGCTGCTCGACCTCATCGATCTGGGTCAGGATCCGCGCAGCATGGGAAAAGTACAGCTCGCCTTCTGCCGTCAGACTCATCGACCGGGTTGTGCGATTTACCAGACGAATGCCAAGGCGCGCCTCCAGCGCTGTCAGGCGTTTGCTCACGGCGGGTGGTGTCACGCCAAGCTCGCGAGCGGTCGCCGCCAGGCTGCCCTGATTGGCCAGCAGGTAGAAAAAAGACAAATCCAGCGTCTGGCTCATTCGTAACTCAAAGTTATGGATGTAGTGATTTTGAGTAACTCACACCGTTATGGGCAATACATATACTCCGCTCACACCCCGATTGGACAGCCCTGTTCGACGGACAAAATAAAAACTGAGCGGGAAGGTACTGACGATGAGCGCATACAAAATTGCAGCGGTTCCAGGTGACGGTATTGGCGTAGAGGTAATCGCTGCCGGTGTGGAAGTACTCAAGGCCCTTTCGAAAAAATCCGGCTTTGATCTCGCGTTCAAAGACTTCGACTGGAATTCCGATAACTACCTGAAAAACGGCTACTACATTCCTGAAGGTGGCCTGGAAGAACTCAAGACATTCGACGCCATCTTCTTCGGCGCGGTCGGTGCCTTGAACGTCCCTGATCATATTTCCCTCTGGGGCCTGCGGCTGCCGATTTGCCAGGGTTTTGATCAGTACGCCAACGTGCGGCCCGCCCGAGTGCTACCGGGTGTGAAAAGCCCGCTGCACAATGGCGACCAGATCGATTGGGTAGTGGTGCGTGAAAACTCCGAAGGTGAATACTCCGGCAATGGCGGTCGCGTCCACCGCGGCCTGCCGGAAGAGGTCGCGACCGAGGTGTCGATCTTCACCCGCACAGGGGTTGAGCGTATTCATCGCTTTGCATTTGAATTGGCCCGCAGCCGGCCGCGTAAACATCTGACCATGGTCACCAAATCCAACGCGCAGCGTCATGGCATGGTGCTGTGGGACGAGATTTTCTACGAGGTCGCCAAGGACTTTCCGGACGTGAAAATCGACAAGGAACTGGTCGATGCCGTGACCACGCGCATGGTGCTCAAGCCATCGACCCTGGACGTGATCGTCGCCACGAATCTGCACGCCGACATATTGTCCGACCTTGCGGCCGCGTTGTCGGGCAGCCTGGGCATCGCACCCACCGCCAACCTAAACCCGTCACGCCAATTCCCGTCGATGTTCGAGCCGATTCACGGCTCAGCCTTCGACATCACCGGCAAAGGCGTCGCCAACCCCATTGCGACGTTCTGGACCGCTGCCATGATGCTTGAGCACCTTGGTGAGCCCGCCGCGGCCAAGCATTTGATGTCGGCTATCGAAGCGGTGACTGAAAGCGGTTTGCACACGCCCGATCTTGGCGGCACTGCGACCACGCGTGAGATTACCGACGCGGTCATCGCGCTGATCAACCGCTGAGGCGAGCGCGACTGCATCTAGTTCTGCTGATTCAAACACTGCTGCGGCACTACGCCTGGGGGACGATCAACGATCCGGCCCCTGGGCATTTCCTGACAACAATAAAAAATCAGGGCCCCGTCATGAAAAGAATTTTTGCAAAGCTCTACGTACAGGTTTTGCTGGCCGTCATCCTCGGCGCCATTATCGGCGTGTTGGTGCCGGAGACCGGCACCGCACTCAAGCCGTTGGGCGACGCCTTCATCAAACTGATCAAAATGCTTCTGGCGCCGGTGATTTTCCTCACCGTGGTCACCGGCATCGCCAAGATGGAAAGCATGAAAGAGTTGGGGCGTGTCGGCTTTCGCGCGCTGATATATTTCGAAGTGGTGTCGACGCTGGCGTTAGTGGTCGGGCTGGTGGTCGTGAACGTGTTCAAGCCAGGTGTTGGCATGAACGTCGACATCGCAAGTCTCGATACCTCCAGCCTTGCGACTTACACCACCGCAGCCAAGCACGCATCGTTCATGGACTTCATCATGAACATCATTCCCGACACCATTGTGGACGCCTTCGCTAAGGGCAACGTGCTGCAAATCCTGCTGTTTTCGATCTTGCTTGGCGTTGCGCTGGCCCAGGTCGGGCCGCGGGGAAAAGTCTTTGTCGACACGCTGGACAGTCTCATGCAGGGCATGTTCAGGATCGTCAACATGGTGATGCGCCTGGCCCCGATTGGTGCCTTTGGTGCGATTGCGTTCACCATCGGCAAGTATGGTTTTGGCTCACTGTTCTCCCTCGGCAAACTGATGGCCTGCGTCTACCTCACCTGCGCGGTGTTCGTGGTTTTCGTCCTGGGGCCAATCTGCCGTTACAGCGGTTTCAGCTTGTGGAAATTCTTGCGCTTCATCAAGGAAGAACTGTTTACGGTGCTGGGCACCAGTTCGTCCGAATCGGTGCTGCCGCAGATGATCTCGAAGATGGAAAAAGCCGGTGTCTCCAAGCCGGTTGCCGGGATGATTATTCCCTCCGGTTTGACCTTCAATCCGGACGGCCAAGCCATCTACTACACCATCGCCGCGATTTTCATTGCCCAGGCAACCAATACACCCTTGACCCTCACGGATCAATTGATCGTGCTGGCCGTGCTGATGTTCACCTCAAAAGGCTCGGCGGGCGTGACGGGGTCGGGTTTCATCATTCTCGCTGCCACGCTGGCGTCTTTGGGGACGATCCCCGTGGCCGGGATGGTGTTACTGCTGGGTGTGGACCGATTCATGTCGGAAGCCCGCGCCATCACCAACACCATCGGTAACGGCGTCGGTACGATGGCTATTGCCAAATGGGTAGGTGCCCTGGATAAAGACAAGATGAACCGCGCGCTGAACGGTGAGCCTGAACCTGCCGAAGGCACTGTAGCTGTCCCTGACACTGCCGGGGCATCCTATGCCGCAACCACAGAAATAGTGGGGCCGGTGTCCGGTTTGAAGGTTTCGGCCAGCCGCGCTTGAAAAAGCCATCACAATTGGCCGTAGGCGTTATCTTGAGCTGACGGCCTTTTCGTGCGGGCTAAACACCGTGCGAACCAGCGGATCGAGTGTCCCGCGCGTCCTTGCGCGGAGGCAACCTAGAAGCTGTATCTGGCGGTCAACATCAGGTTACGGGGGTTGCCATAGCTGTCGCCGCCATAGCTTACGGAGTTGGCGATGGCCGAGTAGTACTTGCGGTCGAAGATGTTGTTGGCATTGAGCTGCAGGTCCACGTGCTGATTGACCCGATAGCCGGCCATCAGGTCGGTGATGGCGTACGCGCCCTGTTCCAGACGATGACTGCTGCCGTCGGCCAGGTCGATGTCGTTGTACAAGCGGCTCTGCCAGTTGATATTGCCACCAACGCGCAGGTCTTTCAGCGGACCCTGGAAGCGGTAGGTGCTGGACAGCTTGAACATGTGCTCCGGTATGTCGGTGTCGAAGCGCTGGTTCACTTTCTCGGGGTTGGCGTCATCCTTGGTGGTGTGCGCGCGAGCGTAGGTGTAGCCACCGCCAATCTGCCAGTTCTCGGTCAGCGCGCCTTGTAGCTCGATGTCGACGCCCTGGCTGCGGATCTCGCCTGAGGCCTCATAGCAGCTTTCTTGCGGGCAGTTCGGTACGAACACCTGCACCGCGCGGTTTTCCTGGTCGACGCGGAACACCGCCAGACTTGCATTCAGCGCACCGTCGAAGTATTCGCCCTTGATGCCGATTTCATAGTTCTTGCCCACGATTGGCTTGACTGGGGTAGCGGAGGTGTTCTTCGCCGTCTGCGGGGTAAAGATGTCGCTATAGCTGACGTATACCGAATGATGATCGTCCAGCTCGTAGATCAAACCGGCGTAGCGGGTGACGTTGCGGGTGACCTTGTAGTCGCCGTCACCATCGCGGTTATCGTAGTCATACCAGTCCAGGCGCCCGCCGAGGATCAGTTTCAGTGGGTCGGCCAGGCTCAAGCGGGTCGTCATGTACACCCCATCCTGGGTGGTGACTTCGCGGCTGCTTCCGGAGTGGACGAAGTCGGGCTTGCCGGCATTCAGCGGCCAGTTGAGGTCATATGGGCTGTAGTCGTGTGAGGTCATGTCGTAGATGCGCTTGCTGGCACCCACCACCAGTTCGTGGGTCCGCCCCAAGGCTTCGAACGGCCCACTGACAAAGGCGTCCAGACCCGCCTGATTTTCATCGTGGGCTGACTGGTAGACGGTCCGGGCCAGCGCGTTATTGACCCAGCGTGACTGGTAGGAACCAGAGAACAGCGCATTCTGTTCGGAATAATTGGCGTTGACCTGCAGCTTCCAGTCGTTGGCCAGGCGCTGGCGGATCTCGGCGAATACCGTATTGATTTCCTGGTCCTTGTTTTCCCAGTCGGTACCGGGGTTGTACGAACGCGGCAGGTCCAGGTGATGACCATCGAGGCCGATCATCGAGGCCCCCCAGAAGTAGTTGGTCTTGTCCTTCTGGTGAGAGAAGCCCAGGGTCAGGGAAGTGTCTTCGCTCAGATCTGCTTCGGTGACGGCGTAGAACAGGCCGTGGTCCTCATTCACGCCATCAATGAAACTGTTTGCGTCGCGGTAGGATGTCACCACCCGGCCGCGCAACGTGCCGCTGTCGTTGAGCGGGCTGGAGGCATCGAGCTCGCCGCGATAATCGTCCCAGCTACCAGCGGCGCCGGTGAGGGTGACCTTCTGTTCGGCCAGCGGCCGCTTGCGTACCAGGTTGATGGCCGCTGAAGGGTTACCTGCACCCGTCACCAGCCCAGTGGCGCCGCGCACGATCTCGACCCGGTCGAACATCGCCAGGTTGGGCTGAGCGCCGACCGTCACGCCGTTGTAGCCGCTGGGGATGCCGTCGTACATGAGGTTGTCAATGTTGAAACCTCGCGCCGAGTAGGCCTGCCGGCCGGGGCCGTTGGAAAAGTCGAGGTACAATCCAGGCGTGGCCCGGACCACATCGTTGATGCTGGTCATGGCCTGGTCGTCCATGCGCTGACGGGTGATCACAGTGACGGCCTGGGGTGTTTCCCGCAGGGTCAGCGGCAGCTTGGTCGCCGTGGACATTGCACCCGTGGTGTAGGAATCGGTGCCTTCGGTGGTGCTGCCCAGTTGGGTATTGGTGATCGCGGTCGCGCCCAGTTCGACGGTAGTCGCCGTGGATTTCTCCTGCGCCTCGCTACTGTCATCGGCCAGGGCCGGCGTCAGTGTTGCCATACAGACGGCCATGGCCAAGAGATTGCGGGACGGACTGAAACAGCGCTGCGAGATAAGGCGCGACATAAAAGCTTCCTGACTCATTAACGAAGAGATTTAATGCTTGTGATAATCATTCGTATTATTGTGTCAGGAATTGTTACAGCGACAAAGCGCTTAATGAACAAAAATTTAATCAGGTAGAGAGGTGCAGGGCGGCCATCCCTCGCAGGGTTTGTATCCCCACGTATCCCTCCTGGCGTCAGCCAACTGCGCATACAAAACTCCGATCAGCCTGACATGTACCAGATACACCATTGCCCCGAAATGGTTAAACCGCACGAGCGGAACCATATTCGGCACTTTCCAGTGCCCTGATCGGAGAAATTCAATGGCTCGTTTTAACACCCGCAAAACTGTCGGCATGATGGGTGCTGCCTTGGTCGCCGCCGTGTCCCTCTCTGCATTTGCGGGGATGGCGCATGCTCAAGAGGTGAAGGCTAGCGCCGAAGTTGCACACGCAACGTCAGCAGCGAAAAGCTGGCAGACAGGGCTTCATCGCACGGATCTGGTGAAGCGTGATCTGGGTGTTGCCGACCGCGAGGTTATCCAGGTTCGTGTCGACTTCGAACCGGGTGTTGCAGCGCCCAAGCATTCTCACCCAGGCGTGGAAGTGGCTTACGTCATCAGCGGCACCTTTGAGTATCAACTCGAAGGGCAACCGGCTGTGACGCTGAAATCGGGGGACTCCTTGTACATTCCGGAAGGTACGGCGCACATCGCGACGAACATTGGCAAGACTACCGGCTCGGAACTGGCGACCTACATCGTCAAGAAAGGCGAACCGCTGGTTAACCTGCAGAAATAGGCCGCACCCGCTGGCGCCGAGTTTGGTTGGTTTTGTTGCTCTGCAGTGCCATCTTCATACGGATGTACCCGTTGCAAGCCATCGGCCAAGGGTTCTGGCTGAACCCCCTTCAAACCTTGCCTGCATTTGAGCGCGATCACGTATCTGGTCTGTGTCCAGGAGCAGGTCTGATTCCAGCCCATGTATCGGGAGCCTGTTCAGACACACTGTGATACACAGCCGATCATTGGATTCACTTTGGTTGGTTCCCTCGACGCAATCACCACCGCTCCCATGAACATTGCCTTGAGCGCGCCAGCCTTAGTCAGCACTCTGTAAAGCGCCCCGGATCAGCGAAGCGAAAGCGTCTGTCACCTCATCCATGCCATGCCGCCCCCGTACCAACGCGCCCGAAAGCGCTTCTCCCGCGCCGACCAGACCGGTACAGCGTCGCTCCAGTTCGGCCGCCGACAAGGCAGTGTGAGGTTTAAGCACGGTCACGAACATCTGCACGCAGTTATCCAGTAACTCCTGAAAAACTGCCGCCTTCTCGGTACTGCCTGCCAGGGCCGCGCCTACCGCATAGAATTCGTCGGTGCTGTCTGCCGCGCACTGAATGTAGGCGCTGGCCAGGACCAAGGCAGTCTCCTCCACACTCCGTGTGGTCCTGGACATTGCGTCACGGAAAGCGTTGACGCGCTCGGTATCAATCCATTTGTAGAGCTCGATCAACAGGCCCGATCGAGTGCCGAAATGATCGTAGACCACCGGTTTGGACACGCCTGCGCGGACGGCCAAATGGCCCAGGGTCAAGCGGTCCGCGTCCTCCTCGCGCACGATCAGTAATGCGGTATCCAGCAACTGACGCCGCCGATCGGCTTTCGAAAGCCGGCGCGTAGATGAATGAGTGGCGGGGTTCTCAATGTCTTCTTGCACGTTATCGGTTCCAGAATAATAAAACCTACCAATGGTAGGTTGCGAGGCGCGAGGCTCGTGCTAGTGTGCCTACCAATAGTAGGTTGTAGCCGGAAAAACCAAGGAGAACACACAATGTCACTAAATCCTATCCTGTTAATGGGCGGTTCTGGCGCCATTGGCCAGCACACTGCCCGGGCGTTGCGCGCAGCCCATCCCGACGTCCCACTGCTGATCGGCGGCCGCGACCTTGCCAAGGCTCAGCGGGCCGCAGAGCAAATGGGTGGAGCGCAGGGCGTGGTGATCGATCCCGCCGCAGACGACCTGGGCCTTGGCGATCGCCAGGTCAGCGGCGTCGTGGTCTTTTACATGGACCACGCCCTTGCCGGACTGCGTTACGCGCAAAAGCGCGGTGTACCGCACCTCAGCATCTCTTCTGGCGTTTTCGAGATCGCGCCGGAAATCGCGACCTACATGCACACCCCTGACGCGGCGCCCATCGTCCTCGGTTACGAATGGATGGTAGGCGCGACGACCGTGTCGACGCTGAAGGTTGCCAGGGCATTCGGTCGGGTAAACAACATCAGCATCAACGCGCTGGTCGACGAGCAAGACACCGGAGGCCCGACTGTAGCCACTGATTTCGAGCACCTGAACAAAATGCTGCCCGCTGCGCTGACACGGCGCGCTGGTATGTACGTCTGGCGCGAAGGCGAGGATTCCAAGGTCAGCTTCCGCGCGGTGGACGGTACGGAAATCGAAGCCTCGGGCTTCTCGTCCATCGACGTCGTTGGTCTGGCGGCCGCGACGGGGGCGCCCAATGTCCAGTTCAACATGGCCATCGGGGTGAGCTCGACTCGCCGCCAGGGTAGGCCGATGTCGACCGAGATCATCATCGAACTCGCGGGCGAAGACCTGAGGGGTGAACCGCTGCGCACACGTCATGCCGTTGTCCACCCCGCGGGCGCTGCACCGCTGACCGGCCTCAGCGTGGCAATGATCCTGGAGCGACTGCTCGGGCTGGACGGTCAACCGCCAACCCCGCCAGGCCTCTACTTTCCTTATCAACTGTTGGACGCCGCCGCGTATCTGAAGCGCCTGGAGCAAGAGGGTGGTGAGTTGCGCGAGTTGCAGGTGCAATGATGCTGCGAGGAATACGGCAATTGTACTCGCGGCGGTTGACCAATCAGGAGGCTGGCGCTGAAAGGACTCAGGCGTCCAAAGCCTCCTGTCGCAAAGCCTGTTTCAGTTGCCGAACAACGAAGGCTTCGACGGCGCCTTCACTGGCGCCCGGCTCAAAAGCAGCGCAACAAGCCGATGCGTCGCCGTCGCAGGCACGGTATACGGCAATGACACTGCCCGGCCCGCAGCCTGTGTGTCCGCATAGGGACAAGCCGCCGTCAATCAAACCTTGCATCACACCAAGGCCATATCCAGGGGTAATCCATGGGCGTCCGGGAATCGGGCCACCCAATGTTCGTGCTGTCTGCATTTCCTGGAGCAAACCCGTGGGGAGAAGGTCTGCGCAGAGCAGTCGATCCAGGAATAGCGCGGCTTGTGAAACCGGACCGATCAGCAAGCCGTGATAGACCCAGGCGGGATCATAAGTCGATGTATTTCCCAGGAGGGTCTGTTGTAAGTCTGCTCGCGTCTTGGCGAAGCAAACGCTCGACAGGCCCAAAGGCGTCAGCGCACGTTGAGTGACCGCCTCTTCAAGCGTCAGATCAGTCAACCTTTCAATAAGCCTCCCAATGAGCAAGTAGCCCACATTGGAGTAGCGCCAACGGGTTCCGGGGCTGTATCGAAGCCGAGCACCATCAAGGCGTTGCATCATTTCACTTTCCGACCAGGCTGACTCATTGTCAGCAACGGCGGCGTGATACTCCGCCAGTTCGCCATAATCGCCGAGACCTGCCTCATGCCGCAGGAGCTGGCGCAACGTGAAAGGATGACCAGAAATCGGGCCGTCCAATCCGATACGCCCATCACGCACCAGTGACAGGGCGGTCACGGCCAGGACTGTCTTGGTAAAGCTCCACCATGGCACCATCGGTTCTGATCGGTCAGTCGTGAGTGACTGACCATTTGATACGAGTGAACTTAGCATTGAATTCCCTGGAGTGTTGAACGGATCGACAGCTCGGCAAGATATCCCATTTACTCTTTTCCGAGAGAGTGCAAAGTCACGTTGAGGCGTTTGTACAATCCTGAACAACTGCTATTGGCTGATTCTGTTGAAAAAGTCGGTTTTTTCAGACGGCCTGCTTACCGGTCCTGGGAACCGCGTTTATGGTCGTTACTCTCTCAAACCATTTGCTTGGGTGTCGAGAGGCCGCTTCTGGCCGGGAGCTTTCGGCAACAGCTGGAGGTGAATAGCCTCCACACCCATCGCCAGCGGTTTCAGAAGCGTGACCCCTAACGTTCTTCTTCAAGAATTTTGTTGATCAACTCGTCGGTGATTCGCTCCATATCAGCCGGATTTGCCGCAGTTTGCGTGCTTCGATACAGCGTTTCATCAGACACCTCTGCGTATGACAGTTGTATCCCTCCGGTATACCATGTGTATTTCTCCTTCTGCGAGACGTCCATGAGCAGTGCCTCCACCGACCATCAGCTGTCGTCTGTTGTGTCCCGGATCCGTCCCTCCGCCACAGCGGCGATTGCCGATGCTGCGCGGCGCATGGCCGCCGAGGGGCGCGCAGTCATCAGCCTCAGCACCGGGGAGCTGGATTTCGACACCCGCCGCCATCGATGCCATGCGTCAGGGCCAAACCCGGTACACCAGCGTCTCGGGGACCGTGGCCTCAAGCAGGCAATCATTGGTAAATTCCAGCGCGACAACCGGCTGACCTACACCAGCGATCAGGTGATCGCTTCTACCGGCGCCAAGCAGATCATTTTCAACGCATTACTGGCCACACTTGAGCCCAGTGATGAGGTGGTGTTCGTTGCCCCGTACTGGGTGTCGTACCCGGAAATGGTCTTGCTGACCGGCGCCAGGCCCGTGGTCGTAACGCCTGAGCCGGGTCACGCTTTCAAGCTCACTGCGCACTCTCTCGCTGCCGCGTTGACGCCCCATACCCGTTGGCTGCTGCTCAATTCCCCAGGCAACCCGTCGGGCGCGTTATACAGCGCCGAGGAATTACAGGCGCTGGGCGAGGTGCTGCGCGGTTATCCACGCGTGTTGATTCTGTCCGATGATATCTACGAGCCGATTGTGTTCGAAGGCCACTTCGCATCGTTCGCCCAGGCTGTGCCTGACCTTCATGACCGCACGCTGACCGTGAACGGCGTCTCGAAAAGCCACGCCATGACCGGTTGGCGCCTGGGTTATGCGGGCGGACCCGCTTGGTTGATCAAGGGCATCGAACTGCTGCAGTCGCAAAGCACCACGAATCCCTCATCGATCAGCCAGGCGGGAGCCGTCGCGGCATTGAACGGGCCGCAGGACTTCATCGCGCAGTGGTGCGAGCGGCTGCGCGGGCGTCGCGATCATGCGTTGGCGGTGTTTGCCGGTGCCCGGCCGTTGTTGAACGTCGCGTGTCCCCCCGCCGCGTTTTATTTGTATGTCGAATGCGGCGGGTTGATCGGCAAAACCGCCCCGGCAGGCAACGTCATCGCAACCGATGTCGACCTGTGCCGTTACCTGCTCGAAGTTGGCGGCGTGGCGGTGGTGCCTGGCACCGTGTTTGGTCTGGCGCCTTATTTTCGCGTTTCCTACAGCGTCAGTGATATAGATCTGGCTACCGCCTGCGAGTTGATCGTCGCCGCCTGCCGGGCGCTGGTGTGACGGTGGGGGCTTCACGCAAGGCGGCAATTACGACGGCGCCGCCGGGTAGTGGCCGGACTTGCCGTGCTGAGCGGCTGGAGCAAGAGCGGCTATCGGCCTAGAGTGTGTAAAAAACGCGTAGCGATGTTCAAAGATGTTTTAGAGAGAAGAGGAGTGACTCATGCGAATCGCCTGCCTACATACAGCTGAAAGCAACGTGGCGGTCTTCGACTCGGCTGCGAAGGCGCTGGGTATTGGGCTAAATATTTTGCAGCATGAGGTTCGTGCTGATCTCCTGGCAGCGGCCGAGCGTTCAGGCGGACTGACTGCGGGTATATCGAATGCAACGCAGCAAGCGCTTCTTTCACTCGCTCACCATGCTGACGCAGTTGTACTCACGTGTTCGACCTTAGGCCCTTCTATCGAAGGCCTTGCAAAGAACGCTTCACCCACAATTATGAGAGCGGATGAAGCTCTGGCCTGCGCTGCGGTTCATGCGGGTACTGTGGGTCGTAAAATCGTGGTTTTGTGTGCCGTCGAGACCACTGTCGATCCCACATCTCGTCTTTTCATGCACGCTGCGGAGAGATCCAAAGCGTTGGTTGAGATACGACTTGTTTCCGGGGCTTGGGCACTATTTAAATCCGGTGACTTCAGAGGGTATCTAGCAGCTGTTGCTGAGGCGGTGGACCGTGCATACCTCGACGGCGCGTCAGTGGTCGCCTTGGGACAAGCTTCAATGAGTGGAGCGGCATCGCTCGTGACGACTGGTCCTTCCCCGCTCACCAGCGCAACGGAAGGCTTAAAGGCAGCAGTGGAAGCCGCATCGAGTCACGTAAAACTAAATAGACGAGGGTAGTGTCTGCTTGAGGTTCAGGGGCTATGATTTCTGAGAAATTCATCGCAAGGGAAACCCATGAAACGGTTTATCCAGGGTGAACACCAAGGTCAAAGCACCTTGCTTCCCGAGAGCCTCGACGACTACGTCAGCGATACCAATCCGGTGCGCATGGTCGATGTTGGTTGCCATCGACGGCAGTAAATTCAAGGCCGTCAACAACCGCGACCGCAATTTCACCAGCGCCAAACTGAAGCGGCGAATGGAAGGGGAATAGTCGGCTACAACGTACAGACGGCGGTCGACACCCAACACCATTTGATCGTTGCTCATGAGGTCACCAACGTCCGCTCCCACCGCGACCAACTCAGCTCGATGGCGAAGCAGGCGCGGGAAGCCATCGGCTCAGAAACCCTGTCGGTAGTGGCTGATCGGGGCTACTTCAAAGGTGAAGAAATCCTGGCCTGTTACGACGCAAACATCACCGCCTATTTGCCAAAGCCGATGACCTCCGGCGCCAAGGCAGATGGGCGGTTCAACAAAGATGCCTTCGTACATGACGTGACGAAAAATGAATACATCTGCCCGGCGGGAGAGGCCCTGATCTGGCGCTTCTCCAGCGTTGAGAAAGGCATGAAGTTGCACTGTTACTGGAGTTCAAATTGCCAGAACTGCACGCTACAAACTCAGTGCACGCCGAGCAAGCCACGGCGAGCTCGGCGCTGGGAGCATGAAGCCGTATTGGAGGAAATGCAGAACAGGCTGAGCAATGCGCCGGAGATGATGCGGATCCGAAAACGGACTGTTGAGTATCCCTTCGGGACGCTCAAGCAATGGATGGGGGCGACGTACTTTCTGACCCAAAGCTTAACGGGGTAAGCGCCGAGATGAGCTTGAATGTGCTTGCCTACAACCTGAAACGAGTCATGAAAATCATCGGCACCACTGGCTTGATGAAAGCGTCAACGGGGTAAAAACCGGTCTTTTTTTGCCCCATCCAAAGGGCTTTAAGAGGTTGCTGAGCGGTTTTAACTGTTCCTGGAAACGTCACGGACTTGATCAGTTTGCGAAACGTAAGCACGGTCTCCTAGCATCGATGTGAGAAACTCAATCTGACGTTTTTACACACTCTGGGCCGGAGCATGACGTCACGATCATGGCCATCCGCGCCGAGGAAAGCGCCTGGTTTCCGGTTTCGTACGTGGGCAGCAAGTCCGCTTTCGCCTGTTGCCCGCTGATGCGCTGCTGGCCAGGCGTGCCGCCACCGCACGGACCTTGAGCGAGCACTTGGCTCAGCTGGGTGGCGATCCGCTGACTCTGGCCGCGCAGCTGCCCGCCCTTAATCCCGCGATGATCAACAGCTTTATCGAAGTGCATATTGAGCAGGGCCCGGTGCTGATCGATGCCGGTATACCGCTGGGCATCGTCAGCGGCATTTGTGGCAGCCTGCGTTATCGCAAGGCGCGTGCGCTCGGCTATTACGCGCATTCCGGCGCTACGCCGCGTGTTATCGGTGCGACGCAGTGGTCGCGGCCAGCCAGTTGGTGGTGACGTTGCATGCGTTGTGGGGGCGTATGGAACGCGAAGGGCATGAGCTGACCTTAACGGTGGGCCGGTTCGCCACGGATGCTGTTCAGGCTGATTTCAGCAAGGTGTCCGGCCAGGTGGCCTTCTGCATCGACCTGCGTTCGCAACAGCCCTGGACCCTGGCGTTGATGGATGAGCGTTTGCAATGTGCCGTGCGGGACATTGCCGCCGAACGCGGCGTGACATATGACCTCGGTGAGCGCACGCAGAGCACGGCCGGGGTGATGTCGGCCGAGTTGATCGCTCAAACGCACGATGTCGCGTTGGCGCTCGGACTGCCCGCACGGTCCATGCCCAGCGGGGCGGGCCACGATGCGGTGGTGTTCGCGGAGCAAGGTATCGACACCGCGATGCTGTTCATCCGTAACGCCAATGGCAGCCACAACCCTGATGAAGCCATGAGCATGGAGAATTTTCAGCGTGCAACGCAGGTGCTGGGAAGGGTGCTGACCCCGCGCGGTGCAAGTGAATCAAAGCTGGCTGAAGCGGTTGATGATGCCTTGGCGAACGCTGTCTATGTGCGCCGCGGCGGCCTTTTGCGCAGCTTCCGGATCGCCTGCGCGCAGCGCCTCGATGATTGCCAGGTGCTCCAGGTAACCGACCTTCAAGGCCTGCACGATTGCCAGGTGTTCCTGATGCGCGCTTTCGAAGCGTTCGGGCGCCACGCTCAGGTTGAACATCCGGGTCTTCAAACGCAGGGTTTCGATGTACTGCGTCAGCAGCAGGTTGCCGCTGTAGTGCGAGAGCATCTGGTGCAGCTTGCTGTCGACGATCCAGTCCTCCTCGGCATTGGGGACTTCAGCTTCCAGCAGGCGTCGTACGCTGGCTTCGAGTTCATCGAGCTCGGCGATCGGTACACGGCCTGCCGCCAGGCGTGCGGCTTCGGCTTCCAGCGTGCGGCGAACGTGTAGCGTCTCGATCAACTCACGGATGGAAAATTGCCGCACCACCAGGGTACGCCCGGCGGTACGACTGATCAGGCCCTCGTTTTCCAGGCGGGTCAGGGCGTCGCGAACCGGGGTGCGCGAGATATTCAGCAGCTCGGCCAGCCTGCGCTCCTGGAGCACCGTATTGGCCGGCAACTCTCGACTGATGAGCATCTGCAGCATCGCGTCGTACGCTTTGGCGCTGAGATTCTGTTCCCGTTCACCGAGGAAGTCGGCCGTGGATTTGATCGGTTCCATAAGTCACTTCACACAAGGGGTATCAGACAAAAGTGGACTGGCAGCCGGTAAACGGGGGCGGCTGCCAATGACGGCCCGCATTTTACGCCGTGTCGCTCCCTGCGCGATAGCACGCGGCGCAAGATGTCTGGCGATTACTGCGCCAGTGAACGGACCGGGTCTTTGGGCGCTGGGTCGTAGCCGATCAGGTCGCTGGTCAGCTTTGCATATGTTCCGTCGGCTTGCATGTCAGCCAGGGCCTTGTTCACGGCGGCTACCAGTTTCGGCTTGCCTTTTTTGAAGGCGAAACCCTTCTGTATGTGGCTGACGTAATCGTCCGTCATGGTGATCGGCAGGCCGACATGCTTGATCAGGTACGCCCCGGTAATCGCGTCGGTGATCACAGCCTCGACATTGTGGTTGGCCAGGTCCTGCACGGTGTCCGATTCGGATTTGTAGCTTTTGACCACCGCGCCGTGCTCCTCGGCCAACACGGCATAAGTGGACGAGACCTGAGTGCCGACGCGCTTGCCTTTAAGGTCAGCGGCCGATTTGATCGACGAATCGAGGGGCGTGAGGATGCGCGCTCCGGATTCGATCCAGCCATCGGAGAAGACGATCTGTTTCTGGCGAGCGGGGGTGATGTCCATCGCGGCGGTGCTGACGTCGAACTGGTTGGCCTCAAGGGCGACCAGCAAGGAATCCCACTGCACCAGCATGGGCGTGTATTCCAGGTTCAGACGTTTGGCGATTTCCTTCATGACGCGAATTTCCAGGCCATCGAGCTGGCCGTTGGGGCTGCGCATGGTGAACGGTGGGAAAGTGCCCAGGGTCGCGACTTTCAACTGGCCAGGCTTCAACAGCTCCAGATCATCGGGTGCTGCATGGGCGCCAACGCTCAAGACAGAAAGGACGGTGAACAGCGTGAAAAGGCGTTTGATATTCATGGTTGCTTACTCGTTGGCCAAATAAGGGGAAGACGCGACGGATTCAGCTCAGACGCACCTGGCGGCGTTCCATCCAGGACGACAGTTGCGTCAACATCGTGGTCAGGATCAGGTAGATCACAGCGGTAGCGATGAAGAACTGGAAGGGACGGAACGTCGTGGAAATAATCGTTTGCGCATACAGCGTCAGGTCGACCACGGTGATGGTGGACAGCAGTGACGTGTTTTTCAGCGCGGCAATGGCTTCGTTGGTCAACGGCGGCAGGATGATGCGGAACACCTGCGGCAGGACGATCCTGACCATGGTTTCCGGATGGCTCATGCCCAGCGCCTGTGACGATTCGAACTGGCCGTTGGGAATCGCCAGCAGCCCGGAGCGGATGATCTCCGCCACGTAGGCGCCGCTGTTTAGGCCCAGCGCGATCACGCCCGCCATGAACGGCGAGGGGTTGATCCCCACTTGTGGCAGCCCGAAATAAATGATGAACACCTGGATCAGCGCTGGCGTGCCACGGATGAACCACACGTAGAAGCTGGCGATGGCGCGCAGCAGCACCAAGTTGGAGCGCTTGCCCAGCACTGCGAGCAGACCGAAGATCCAGCTCAGGAAAATCGTCGCCACGGTTATGAGCAACACCACCCAGGCGGCTTCCATAAAGCCGGCACCATAAAGAGAGATGTCGCTGTACAGCTGACTCATTGCGGTTTCTCCAAGGCTGACCGGGTGATGTCTTCATGCAGGATGCGTTTGAGGAACTGGCGCAGGCGGTCGTTCTTCGGATTGCGCAGCACTTCTTCAGGCGGGCCGTCTTCGGCGATGCAGCCCTGATCGAAATACAGTACGCGGCTGGCGACGTCGCGGGCGAAGGCGATTTCGTGGGTCACCAGCAACATGGTCATGCCTTCGGCGGCCAGCGAGGCGATCAGCGCCAGCACCTCACCGACCAGCTCTGGGTCCAGCGCCGAGGTTGCTTCGTCAAACAACATGACCTTGGGCTTCATTGCCAGCGCACGGGCAATGGCGACGCGTTGTTGCTGGCCGCCGGACAATTTGCCGGGATACTGATGGCATTTGTCGAACAGTCCGACCTTGGTCAGCAGTGCTTCGCCCTCCTTGATGGCCTGGGCCTTGGGTACTTTGAGCACGCGCATCGGCGCTTCGATCACGTTCTGCAGCACCGTCTTGTGCGGCCAGAGGTTGTAGCTCTGGAACACCATGCCAATCTGCGCGCGCAACGCACGCAGTTGATTGGTGGTCGGTTGTGCCCGAGCACCGTCGCGAAAGTCGAAGGAGAAATCCTCGAACTCCATGAACCCGTGCTGGGGCATTTCCATGACGTTCAAGCAGCGCAGAAAGGTGCTTTTACCTGAACCGCTGGCGCCGATGATCGACACCACCTCGCCGGGATAAACGTCGAGTGCGACGTTTTTGAGCACATGCAAATCGCCGTAGCTTTTGCTCAGCTCTTTGATGCGCAGCATCGGTTTGACTGTTTGGGTCATGAGGTCATTGCTCGGCGGGAAGAGGGTGGATGACCCAGGCGATGTCGCTGGGCTGACAACCGGTGCCATTGATTGGGGTGATGTGCTGCGGGCACGCCGACAACACCACCATCACGTCCATTTCTGCCAGCAGCGTCACACTGTCGCCCGGCCGGGAGCGCGGCGGCACACGTTGCACGCTGCCGTCTTCGGCCACCGGAATGTTCATGAACAGGTTCAGTGAGGCGGGGGTGTAGCTGCACTGCAAGCCTTGTTCGGCGAGTGCTTCGTGGAAATTGTCGGTGCAGCTGCGGTGGTAGTCGATGCAACCCAGTTCTTGATAGATGGCGCCGTTGCATGGGCACAGGAGGGTGTCGTGACGTCCGGGGGAGGTGTCCTCGACCAGCGTGAGCATCGGGCGACGCAGGTTGCTGACCAGAGTCATGCCCGTTTCGAAGAATATGTTGCTGTTGATCGAGCGGGTATGTTCCAGCGCGCTGCACTCATTGCTGTCGGTCAGATTGACGGCCCAGGCGTCCACCACCTGGCTGCCGTGCAGGTTGATGATGCGGATGACCTCGCCCTTGCACAGCTTGATGGCGGTCCCGCGCGTGGCCTTCAGGATTTGCTGTAAATCGTCAGTGGGCGATAAAGGGGGCATGTCGTCCTCTCTTGCTCGAACAGATCGCAGAAGGATGTCAGTTCTGGTAGATTTCAGGTATACCAATGGAATGCAAGGTAAATGCCATTGTGTGATTTCCTCCGAAAAACGACGAGAGCCCCATGAATCAATGCCTGATGCCGCAACCCATTCACGCCTGCGGGATAGAGACCCTGCGCGCCGCTGGCCTGGAGCCGCTGATCGGTGAGCAAGCGTGCCTGCGGGCGGATCCGCAACGGGTGGTGGCCGGCATATTGCGCAGTAGCCGCTTTGGACGCCTCGAGATAGAGCGCTTCAAAAACCTGCGCGTCATCGGGGTGCATGGCGCAGGCTTCGATAATATCGACCTGGACGCGGCGCGGGATTTGCGCATTCCGGTGTTCAACACCCCCGGACGCAATGCTCGCTCGGTTGCCGAGCATGCGATTGCATTGATGTTCGCGCTGAGCAAGCAGCTGTTGCAAAGCGATCAGGCGGCCCGGGCCGGGGACATGGCGTTTCGTTTCCGGGCACAGTTGCGCGAGCTGCACGGTCAGCGCCTGGGGCTGGTGGGTTTCGGGGCGATCGGCAAGGCCACCGGGGCGTTGGCCCAAGCCTTGGGCATGCAGGTTCAGGTGTTCGCCCGTAGCGCCACCCACGAGCAATTGAATGCCCTGGGCATGCAGCGGGCAGAGAGTCTTCAGGCGCTACTCAATGGCAGCGATATCGTGTCCCTGCATCTGCCCTCGGTGCCGCAGACCTATCACCTGATCGGCGCCGAACAGTTACGCGAGATGAAACCCACGGCGTTGTTGATCAATACCGGGCGCGCGCCATTGGTGGATGAAGCCGCATTGATCGATGCCTTGCATTCAGGTGTCATTGCCGGGGCGGGGCTGGACGTCTATGCCTTTGACACCATGCCCGCCGACTACTCGCTGCTGCACTCGCCCAACGTCCTGCTGACACCGCACACCGGCGCCTCCACTGAACAGTCGCTGATGCGGATGGCCTACGCCGTGACTGAAGGCGTGGTACATGTGCTGGCTGGCGGGGAGCCGCAAGATCGCTTGGCGTAGCGGCTCAGATCGCGCCGTTGAGCCACATCCACAACGGCAGGGTCACCGCCGACAGGATGGTCGACAGGCAGATGGCGGAGCTGGTTTTCTGGCTGTCCTCCAGCGAGCGGGCAAAGCCCAGTACGTTCACGCCGCAGGGATTGGCCGCCATCAGCACCAGCACGCCGCGCGGCAACCCGACGATACCCAGCAGCATGCACGCCAGCAGCACCAACAACGGCAAGGCGATCAACTTGGCGAACGTGATCCCGACGGCGTACAGGCTCGGTCGTAGCTGATAACCGGAGAGGTTGGCGCCCAGTACGATGAGCGCGCAGGGCAGCGCTGCCTGGGCCAGCCAGGTCGCCAATTGCAGACCCCAACCGGGCAGCGTCAGGTCCGACAAGTTGACCGCCACACCCAGCAGCAACCCGATGATCATCGGGTTGGCCAGGCTCGACACAAGTGTTGCCGGCTTGAACGGTTCGGCCCCGGCGAAGCTGTTGTACAGGCTCTGGAAGCTGAACAGCAGCAAGCTGTGGACCGCCAGCACCGTGAACAACAGCACCAGGCCGCCGCTGCCGAACAGCGCGGCGACCATGGGAATGCCGATCAAGGCGTTGTTGCCGAACGCAGCGGTCAGGCCGAACGGCGTGGGACGCTTAATGAAGCGATGGGCGATCAGGTTGACCGTGGCAAACACCAGCAGCGCCGGTACGAAATACGCCACCAGCACCTTTACGTTCAAACCGTCGTGCAGCGGCGCGTTGACCATCCCGGTGAACAGCACCATGGGCATGAACAGCTTGAACGCCAGGTTGCCCAGCGCCTTGTTGGTCGGCGGATTGATTGCGCCACGGCGGGCAAGCACATAGCCAATGATGATTAGGAGAAAAATGGGCAGGATCGTTTGCGGGACAGACACGGCGCGCGCCTCAGGAAAAAGTGCGCGCATTATTACCGCGCCGGTTCGCGGCTGTCAGCGTGATCCTCAGGTTTATTTATCAATTGGCATACTAATTGCTATCGACCTATAACGTATTGTTAAGCGTCGGCCGCTATGGGGCGCAATTCGGCAAAGAGGAAGTTGAATGCAGTCGCTCAATCTGCGGCAGATCGAAGTGTTCCGCGCGGTGATGATCACCGGCTCCATCAGCGGCGCGGCACAGCTACTGCTGGTCTCGCAGCCTGCTGTCAGCCGTATGCTCTCGCACACCGAGGTGCGCATTGGCTTTCAACTGTTCGAACGGGTCAAGGGCCGGTTGTATCCTTCGCCCGAGGCCCGGCGTTTGTTTGCCGACGTCGAATCGGTCTACCGCGACATCCAGAGGGTAAACACCACGCTGCACGATCTGGTGCAGCAGCGTCATGGGGTCCTGCGCATTGCCAGCAGCCCCAGCCTGGGCCATCAACTGGTGCCCGATGCCATCGCCGCGTTCAGGCGCTGCAACGCCGACATTCGTGTCAGTCTTGAGTGCTTGCGCCATGTGTTGCTGCGCGACAGGCTGCTGGATCAGCAGGCTGACCTCGGTATCTCGCTGTTTCCGATCGATCACCCTAATTTGCGTGCCGTGCCGCTGAGCGACATCCGGGTACTGGTGGTGTGTCCTGCCGATCATCCGCTGACCCATGTGCCGCAGGACGAGCTGCCCCAGGCGCTGGCTGATTCGCCCTTCATCGGCTACCCGGCGGACACTCCTTTTTTCAGTTTCATGAAGCCTGCGTTCGAGCGCGTAGGCCTGGCGTATCGCCCGGACATCCATGTTGACTCGCCCCACCATGCTTGTGCGCTGGTGAAAAACGGTGCGGGTTTCTCGGTGGTCGACGAAATTTCCTGGCGCGCCTCCGGTACCGAACGCATGGCGGTGTTGCCCTTGCTGGCCGACGAGCGCCTGACGGTCAGCCTGGTGCACCTGCGTCGCGAACCGCTGGCGCAAGTGGCCCACGGTTTTGTCGAACACCTGCGTGGCACCCTCGGTGGCAACGGGTTTGAACTGTTCGGCATGGATTAACACCAGGTTAACCATCGTCGACGTATTGGCATGCGACAGGCGGGGACGACCCTCCCACAATGACCCCTAAGCACTGCACCAGGGTTTGCCGGCACCGAGCCGGTCTCGTGAGAGGACATGCGACATGCGCGAAATCATCATCGGCGGCGCCCAGTTGGGCGCCATCCAGAAAACTGACGCCAGGGCCACTGTGGTCCAGCGCATGTTGGTGCTGCTGGAGCAGGCCCGGCGGCAGGGGTGTGAACTGGTGGTGTTCCCGGAGCTTGCGTTGACGACATTTTTCCCGCGCTGGTTCATGCCGGATCAGCAGGAGGTCGACACCTGGTTCGAGCGTGAAATGCCCAGCGATGTCACCCGCCCATTGTTCGACTTCTCCCGTGAGCACGGCATCGCGATCTCCTTTGGCTACGCCGAACTGACACCCGAGGGCCAGCATTTCAACACCTCGATCCTCACTGATCGCCAGGGCAACATCGTTGGCAAGTACCGCAAAGTGCATTTGCCTGGCCACGTCGAGTTCGACACGGAACGCGATTTCCAGCACTTGGAAAAACGTTATTTCGAACCTGGCGACCTGGGCTTCCCGACCTGGGAAACCCAGGGGGCGGTGATGGGCATGTGCATCTGCAATGACCGACGTTGGCCAGAAACCTATCGAGTCATGGGCTTGCAAGGCGTTGAGCTGATTACCCTGGGCTACAACACACCGTCGATCAATTCGCAGAAGCGTGGCGAAGGCGAAGAGCATCGGCTGTTTCATTCTGAATTGTGCATGCAGGCCGGGGCCTACCAGAACGCAACCTGGGTCGTCGGAGTCGCCAAGGCTGGAGTCGAAGACGGCTTCCCGCTGATGGGCGGCAGCGTCATCGTCGATCCCAACGGTTTCGTCGTGGCCAGGGCGCAAGGGCAGGGCGATGAACTGATCGTGCATGCCTGCGACATGGATTTGTGCACGTTTGGCAAGACCACGATCTTCGATTTCGCCCGCCATCGACGCATCGAACACTACGGCATCATCACCCGTCAGACCGGCGTCGAACGCCCCTGACATGGAGACAGCGACCATGCGCAGCGTGTACCTGAACGGGACTTTCGTCCCTGGAAACGAAGCGAAGATTTCAGTCTTCGACCGTGGCTTCATGTTCGCCGACGGTATCTACGAAGTGACCGCCGTGCTGCAAGGCAAGCTGGTGGATTTCGACCTGCACCTTGCGCGTCTGGCGCGCTCGCTGGAGGGGCTGGGCCTGGATTTGCCACTCGACCATGCGCAATTGCTGGCCATTCACCGGGAACTGATCGCGCGCAACCAGTTGCACGAAGGGCTGGTGTACCTGCAAGTCACGCGCGGCGTCGAGGACCGCAACTTCCTGTATCCGCCAGCTGGCAGCCCGCTGACGGTGGTGCTGTATACCCAGGCCAAGGTGGTGATCGATAGCCCGCTGGCCAAGCGCGGCATGAACATCATCGGCGTGCCCGATTTGCGCTGGGGCCGCAGCGATATCAAGACCACCCAGTTGCTCTACGCCTGTATGGCCAAAGAACAGGCCAGGGCACAGGGCGCCGACGATGCATGGCTGGTGAAGGATGGCTGGGTCACCGAAGGCACGTCCAACAACGCGTTCATCATCACCCACGACGGCGCCGTGGTGACCCGCGAGCTGTCCCGCGCGTTGTTGCCCGGCATCACCCGTGGCGCGTTGATCGCACTGCTCAAAGAACATGACCTGCGCCTTGAAGAGCGCGGCTACACCCTTCAAGAGGCGCAAACCGCCGCCGAAGCGTTCATCACCTCGTCCACCTCGTTTGTGTACCCGGTGGTCAGCATCGACGGCCAGCCGGTGGGCGATGGCAAACCCGGTGCGCGGACCCAACACCTGCGCCAGTTGTACATCGATCATGCGCTTGCGGTGCTTGTCTAGACGCTGCACGCCACGGCTCAGGCGTGCACAGACACGCCGGGCTTGCCACGCCATTTGCACCAAGCAGCACGACTGCCGACACCGACCGTAGCCATCTGTAAGGAGTGTTGAGCATGACATCACGACCAACCCGCGCCCTGATTTCCCGCCTCTTGATGCCCATCGGCCTGGCCCTTGCGCTCAATGCGCCTTTCACCCTGGCCGCCGAGAAAACCCTGCATGCGGTGATGTCCTCATCCCTGCGAGTGCTTGATCCCATCGCCACCACGGCGCAGATCACCCGCAATCACGCTTACATGATCTACGACACGCTGATTGGCATGGATGAGCACTTCGTGCCCCAGCCGCAAATGGCTGACTGGACTGTGTCTGCAGATGGCCTGACGTACACCTTCACGCTGCGTGACGGCTTGCTATGGCATGACGGCAAACCGGTGACAGCCACCGATTGCGTCGCCTCGCTCAAGCGTTGGGCGCGCTTCGACGTCGGCGGCCAGTTGATGATGAAGTACACCGCTGGCATCGTCGCCACCGATGACAAGACCATCACCCTGACCCTGGCCAAACCGTTCGGCTACGTGCTGCAACTGCTGGCCAAGCCGTCTTCGGTGGCGGCGTTCATGATGCCCGAACGTGTTGCCACCATCGCCGATGGCAAGACCATCAGCGACTACACCGGCTCCGGGCCGTATGTGTTCGTCGCCAAGGAGTTCGATCCCGGCAACCGGGTGGTCTACGAAAAATTCAAGCAGTACGTCCCGCGCAAAGAGCCAGCCAGCGGTACTGCCGGGGGCAAGGTGGTCAAGGTTGACCGCGTCGAGTGGATCAACATGCCCGACCGCATGACCGCGATCAACGCGCTGTCTTCCGGCGATATCGATTTCATCGAACAACTGCCCATCGACCTGCTGCCGATGGTGCAGGCCGACGATCACCTCAAGTCCGGTGTGCTGAGCAAGTTGGGGTCGATGACCGGGGGGCGCATGAACTTCCTTTACCCGCCGTTCAACAACCCCGACATCCGTCGCGCCGCCTTGTTGGCGATGAACCAGAAGGATGTGCTCGATGCGCTGGTCGGCAACCCCGAGTACTTCAAGCAATGCGCTTCGGTGTTCGGTTGCGGGACCACGCTTGAAACCGAGGCGGGCGGCGAATCGCTGACCACCGGCGGCAATCTGGAAGCTGCACGTGCGCTGCTGAAAAAAGCCGGTTACGACGGCACGCCCGTGGTGATCATGCAGCCGACCGACGTCCCAAGTCAGGCGCCGCAGCCGGTGGTAGTGGCGCAAGCGTTGCGCAAGGCTGGCTTCAACGTCGATCTGCAACCGATGGACTGGCAAACACTGGTCTCGCGCCGAGCCAACCAAAATCCACCCGCGCAAGGTGGCTGGAACCTGTTCTTCACCTATTGGAACGCCGAGACCATCTGGAACCCGGTGGTCAATCCGATGCTCGACGGTGGCGGGCAGAAGGGCGCTTGGTTCGGCTGGCCGACCGATCCGCAGATGAACCAGTTGCGGGTGGATTTCGCCACTGCCACCGATCCGGCAAAGCAGAAGGAAATCGCCGTCGACATCCAGAAACGCGCCATGGATCAGGTCAGCTACATCCCGCTGGGTCAGTACTTTGACGTCGCCGCCTGGAACAGCCGCATCAGCCACTTGATGACCGGGCCGTCTACGGTGTTCTGGAACGTCGAAAAAGCTGACTGATCGCCGCGACATGATGCTTGCCTCTGGAGGCTTCGATGCTGGGTTACTTTTTACGTCGGGTGCTGGCCGCCATACCGGTGATGCTGGTGGTCGCACTGTTCGTGTTCCTGCTGCTGCGCCTGTCGCCGGGCGATCCTGCGGCAATCATCGCCGGTGACATGGCCAGCCCCGAACAACTGGCGGCGATTCGCGAAAGCCTGGGCCTTAATCAGCCGTTGTACCGACAGTTTTTCGTGTGGATATGGCAACTGCTGCAGGGCGATTTCAGCACTTCGCTGATGGCCCACACGCCGGTGCTGAACATGATCGGCCAGCGGCTGGAACCGACGCTCAGCCTGGCGCTGGTGTCCATCGTGTTCACCATCCTGATCTCGGTCCCCCTGGGAGTACTGGCGGCGTGGAAACACGGCAGCTGGATCGACAACCTAGTGATGTCGACCTCGGTGCTGGGCTTCTCGATACCGGTGTTCGTCATCGGTTACGTGCTGATCACCGTGTTCGCCCTGGAGCTCAAATGGCTGCCGGTGCAAGGGTTTCGCAGTATCAGTGATGGCCTGGGGCCATTTGCCCAACGCATTGTGCTGCCGGCGTTAACCTTGTCCTCGGTCTACGTGGCACTGGTGGCGCGCATGACCCGGGCCAGCATGCTTGAGGTGCTGGGCGAGGATTACATCCGTACCGCCCGCGCCAAGGGGCTGGCCGAAGTGCATGTGTTGTTCCGGCACGCGCTGCGCAACGCGATGATTCCGATCCTGACGGTGATCGGCACCGGCTTCGCGCTAATGATCTCCGGCGTCGTGGTGACTGAAAGCGTGTTCAACATTCCAGGGCTGGGCCGGCTGATCGTCGATGCCGTGCTGGCCCGCGACTACCCGGTGATCCAGGGCATGATCCTGCTGACCAGCGGCGTGTATGTCGTCATCAATCTGCTGATCGATCTGTCTTATGCGATCAGCGATCCACGCATTCGCTACTGAGGGCAAGGCCATGAGCAAACCCGTTTCTCTGAGCCGGCCCGCGCCCCGGCGGCGACTGATCGCGCTGCCGCGAATGCCGCTGACGTCGGCCTTGGCGCTGGTGGTGCTGGTGTTGATCATTGGCATGGCCGTTTTCGCACCTTGGGTGGCCAATCATGACCCGGTGGCACTGGCCCCGGCCTTTCGCCTGAAACCTGCCAGCGCCGAGTTTTGGTTGGGCACCGACGCCTATGGCCGCGACCTGTTTTCGCGCATCGTGTACGGCGCGCGTATTTCCCTGACCGTTGGCGTTGGCGTCACCGTGCTGAGCATCCTCATCGGTTTGCCGCTGGGTTTGATCGCTGGCTATTTTCGCGGCCTGGACGCTTTGTTGATGCGGGTGATGGACGGGCTGATGGCGATCCCCGGCATCTTGCTGGCGATTGCCATCGTGTCCCTCAGCAGTGCCGGGATCTGGACGATCATGATCGCGATCACGGTCCCGGAAATCCCGCAGGTGGTGCGTCTGGTGCGCTCACGGGTGTTATCGACGCGCGAAGAACCGTACGTGGAAGCCGCCGTGCTGATGGGCACCTCGACGTTCAATATCCTCACCCGGCACCTGATGCCCAATACCCTGGCACCGCTGATTGTGCAGGGCACCTACATCTGCGCGTCGGCGATTCTCACTGAAGCGATCCTGTCGTTTCTCGGCGCGGGGATCGGCACCGAAATCCCGAGCTGGGGCAACATCATCTCCGAAGGCCGCGTGTATTTTCAGCTCAAGCCTTCGCTGGTGTTGTGGGCCGGTCTTGCGTTGTCGCTGTGCATCTTGTCGATCAATCTGTTGGGGGACGCGGTGCGCGATGCACTCGATCCACGCATGAAGAAAAGGGGCGCCGCATGAGCGATCAACTGAGCGAGACGCTGCGGGTCGAGCAGTTGTGCGTGAACGCCGCAGATGGCACGCCGATCCTGCAAGACATCTCATTCGAAATCCGCCCCGGCGAAACGTTATGCCTGGTGGGCGAGAGCGGTTCGGGCAAGTCGGTGACCTCACTGGCGACCCTGGGCCTGCTGCCCAAGGATGCGTTGAGTGCAGTCAGCGGCCGGATCGTGCTGGACGGCGAAGACGTGTTGCAGGTCAGCAATGGCCGGCTCAAGGCCCTGCGCGGCAGCCGCATGGCGATGATTTTCCAAGAGCCGATGACCGCGCTCAACCCGGTACTCAGCGTCGGCCGCCAGATTGATGAGGTGCTGCAGACCCATACCGACATGAACGCCGCGCAGCGTCGCGTGCAAGTCATGACCGCGCTGGCGCAGGTGCATCTGCCTGACCTCGGACGTATGTACGACGCCTATCCGCATCAGCTCAGCGGCGGACAGCGTCAGCGCATCATGATTGCCATGGCGTTGGTCCTCGAACCGCGCCTGTTGATCGCCGATGAGCCAACCACCGCGCTGGACGTCACCACCCAGCAACAGATCCTCAAGCTGATCCGCGAGCTGCAACACAAGCACGGCACGGCAGTGTTGTTCATCACCCACGATATGGGCGTGGTGGTGGACATCGCCGACCGGGTTTGCGTCATGCGCCAGGGCCGTATCGTCGAGTCCGGCACGGTGGCAGATGTCTTGTCCCGCCCCCGTGAGGACTACACCAAAGCCTTGCTCGCGGCAGTGCCCGGCCTTGAGCCAAGGGCGGCACGGCATGAGGTCTACAGTGCCCAGGTGGTGCTCGACGTCAGCGAGCTGGGCAAGGTGTATCTGCCAGCGGGCGGTGCCTGGTGTTGGTTGGGCAAAGCCCGTGAAGGCACGCGCGCCGTGCATGATGTGTCGTTCACCCTCAAGCGTGGACGGACCCTGGGCATCGTCGGCGAGAGCGGGTCCGGAAAATCCACGGTAGCCCGTTGCGTGATGCGCTTGCTGGCCCCGACCCATGGCGCAATCAGGGTCACCGGCAAGGACATTTCCGAATTGTCGGCGGCCAGTCTCAAGCCGCACCGCAAGCGCATCCAGATGATCTTTCAGGACCCCAACCGTTCGCTCAACCCGCGCGTCAGCATTGGCAAAAGCCTGGTGGAGGGACCGATGAACCATGGTGTGCCGTTCGCTGAGGCGTGGGCGCGCGGTCAGGAGTTGTTGGAGCTGGTGGGGTTGCCTGCCGATGCGATCGAGCGTTATCCGCATCAGTTTTCCGGCGGACAGCGGCAACGCATTGCCATTGCCCGCGCGCTGGCCATGGAGCCGGACGTGATCGTCGCCGACGAGGCCGTTTCTGCGCTCGACGTCTCGGTGCAGGCGCAAGTGTTGCAACTGCTGCAGGACATTCAGCGGCGCATGGGGGTGGCCATCCTGTTCATCACCCATGACCTGCGCGTGGCGGCGCAATTGTGCGACGACGTGCTGGTGATGCATCGCGGGCAGGTCGTCGAGTACGGCCCGGCAGCTCTGGTCCTGACGCAGCCGCAGCAACCCTATACCCAGCAATTGATGGACGCGGTGCCCGGCAAGGGTTGGAATTTTGCTGCGGGCCAGAGGACGTGAGCATGACCTTCGATTTACTGTTTCGCGGTGTCACCGTGGTCGATGGCACGGGTGCCAAGCCGTATGTCGCCGACCTTGCGACCCAGGGCGATCGCATTGTCGCCATCGGCAATCTGGCGGGTCATGAGGCGGTGCGCAGCATCGATGGCAGCGGGCGCTGCCTGATGCCCGGTTTCATCGACGTGCACACCCACGACGACACCAACGTCATTCGCACCCCGGAAATGCTGGCCAAGATTTCTCAGGGCGTGACCACAGTCATCGTCGGCAACTGCGGCATCAGCGCATCACCGGTTACGCTGCCCGGTGTGCCGCCGGACCCGATGAACCTGCTCGGCACCCAGGACGCGTTCGTCTACCCCACATTCACGGCTTACGCTGACGCGGTCGAGCAGGCTGTCCCCAGCGTCAACGTCGCAGCCTTGATTGGCCACACGGCTTTGCGCGCCAACGTCATGGTGCAGTTTGATCGTGCTGCACTGGACAGCGAGCTCGACGTGATGTGTCTGGCGCTGGAAAACGCGCTGCAGGCAGGTGCCATCGGCCTGAGTTCCGGGTTGGCGTACACCAATGCCAAGCAGGCGCCGATGGCCGAGATGCAGCGCCTGGTGGACATCGTCGGCGCCCATGGCGCGCTGTACACCACGCACATGCGCAATGAACACGATGGGCTGCTGGACTCCCTGCAAGAGTCATTCACGACCGCGCGCAATGCCGGGGCAGACCTGGTGATTTCCCATCTCAAGTGCGCTGGCGCCGGTAACTGGGGGCAAGCGCCGCTGGCCCTTGCCGCGCTGGAGAACGCCGCCAGTGAGCAATCCTGCAATTGCGACTGTTACCCCTATTCGGCCAGCTCGACCACACTGGATGCCTGGCGCGTGGATGGGCAGATGGAGATTTACATCACCTGGTCCGACCCTCACCCGGAAATGGCCCGCCAGACGCTCAACGACATCGCCGCCCAGTGGGGTGTTTCGCAGTGGGAAGCCACCGAGCGACTGCGCCCGGCTGGCGCGATCTACCACATGATGAGCGAAGACGACGTGCGCAGGATTCTCGCGCATCCGTTGTCGATGGTCGGTTCCGACGGTCTGCCCAACGACCCCAATCCGCACCCGCGGCTGTGGGGCACGTTTCCTCGGGTATTGGCGCATTATTGCCGCGACCTGAAACTGTTCGATCTGGCCGAAGCAGTGCGCAAGATGACCGGATTATCGGCGACGCGGTTTCGTCTGCAGGACCGTGGTGTGCTGCGCGAAGGCGCCTTCGCCGACCTGACGCTGGTGGACATGCTGCGCATCGAGGATGTCGCCACATACAGCGACCCTTGTCGGCAGGCGCCGGGCATTGATCTGGTGGTGGTCAATGGCGTGGTCAGCTACGAAGGCGGCAGGGTGCAGGGGCGGCAAGGGCGCTTGCTCAAGCGCCAGCCTGCTGCTGTTGTGGGTTAGGCGCCGATGGCGGCGGTCAGCATAATTTCGACCAGCACGTCCGGTGACGCCAGGTCGGCCTGGATCGTGGCGCGGGCGGGGGCGGCGCCTTCGGGCAACCATTGGCTCCAGACTTCATTCATGGCGGCGAAGTCGGCGCTGATGTCCTTGAGCCAGATCTGGGCGCTGAGCAATTTTGATTTATCGCTGCCGGACTGGGCGAGCAGGGCATCGATCTTGGCCAGCACCTGGCGGGTCTGGCCTGCGCAATCGGCACCGCGATCATCGGGCACCTGGCCGGACAACCACGCCAGACCGCTGTGGACGACGGCGCCGGACAGTCGTGGATTAACGGAAATTCTCTGGATGCTCATGGCAACTCCTGACGGGGTAATGGATCGGCAACGCTAACCAAGCTCGTCGCGCATTGCCATGAACAAATTGACGGTCGGCCATAACCTGGTGCTATGGCCACCGTCGCGACTCGCAATTGAAAGGGGAACGCTGTGCAGGTAGTGGTGATAGGAGCGGGTGTGGTGGGTCTGACCAGCGCCTGGTATCTGGCGCAACAGGGCGTGCAGGTCACGCTGGTGGACCGTCATGCCGATGTTGCGCAAGAGACCAGCTTCGCCAACGGCGGACAACTGAGCTACAGCTACGTGGCGCCCTTGGCTGATCCGGGAGTGATCGGCAAATTGCCGCAGTGGTTGTTGCGCGGTGATTCGCCGCTGCGTTTCAGGCCGCGCCTGGACCCGATGCAGTGGCGCTGGTGCCTGGAATTTCTGCGCGCCTGCAACGACGCACAAGTGCGCCGCACGATTGGCCAGATGCTCAGCTTGTCGTACCTGAGCCGCGATTCGCTGAACGAGCTGTTGGCCGCGCATCCTCTGGATTTCGATCTGATTCGCACCGGCAAACTGGTGGTGTACCGTGATCAGCAGGCGTTGGTCGCTGCCGAACCGATGGTCGATTGGCAACGTACGCTGGGCGCTGACCAGCAGGTCCTCGACGGCCCGGCTTGCGTGGCCCTTGAACCGGCGCTTCAGGCCATTGGCGATAACTTGGCCGGCGGTATCTACACGCCGGGCGAAGCGACCGGCGATTGCCTGCGCTTTTGTCAGGGCTTGAAAGGCCTGCTCGCGCAGCTGCCAAACGTGCGGCTGGCACTTGGGGTCCAGGTGCAGGCGTTGGTGAGCGAACGCTCGCGCGTTGTCGCGGTGCGCACCGATCAGGGCGATCTGCCAGCCGATGCGGTGGTGGTCACGGCGGGGATGTTCAGTGTGTCGTTGCTCAAGCCGCTGGGGATTTCACTGCCGCTGTACGCCCTGCGCGGCTACAGCTTGAGCGTGCAGCTGGACCCTGGCATGCAGGCGCCACGCTTGAGCGTGACCGATGCCGCGCGCAAGGTGGTCTACGCGCCGCTGGCCCGGCAGCTGCGCATCGCCGCGATGGTGGATATGGGCGTGAGCCGGGCTGATGTCGACCCGGCGCGCATCACTCTGCTCAAGCAGCAAGTGGCCGAGACCTTCCCGCAGCTGGATTTGAACAATGCACAGGCGTGGGCGGGGTTACGTCCCAGTACCGCCCATAGCAAACCCATCGTTGGGCGCGCGGGCGACTTCAGCAATCTGTGGCTGAACGTCGGGCAGGGTGCCCTGGGTTTCACCCTGGCACTGGGCAGCGCCCGGCTGCTGGCCGCGCAGATGCTCAACGAACCCTTGCCCATCGATTCGGCACCGTTTCAGTTGCGATAGGGATTGATCGCTGCGACTTGCCTGATACACCGTAATCGCGGCTGAGGCTTGCTCGTCAGTTCATAACACACTGAGCGCCTTTGACTTCATTTTGCTCCGACCACCGCCGCCATCGGCGCAATCTGCACACCGGCGCCCTCAAGTAACGTGCGCAGCTGTTCGGCCATATCCGTGGCGCCCGGCGTGTCGCCGTGCAGGCAAACGGTGTCGATCCGCACGGGCATGCGTGTGCCGTCGACGGTGGTGATGGCTTGCTCTTCGATCATGCGCAGCACGCGGGTGGCGGCGATTTCGCTGTCATGAATAACAGCGCCCGGCAATTTTCGCGAGACCAGGTTGCCGTTGGCGGCATAGGCGCGGTCAGCGTAGATCTCCCGCGCCATGCGCAGACCCAGTTGCTCACCGGCACGCTCGGTTTCGAGGCCGGGCATCACCACGAAAATCAAATCCGGGTCGACGGCCTTGATCGCGCGCGCCACAGCCAGCGCCAGTTCCGGGTCTTCATTGGCCATGTTGCCCAGTGCGCCATGCGTCTTGACGTGTTGCAGGGGCAACCCGGCTGCGTGCGCGAGCGCTTTGAACGCCCCGATCTGGTAAATGATCTGGCGTTCGATCTGTGCCGGGCTATCGCCACGAATCTGCCGACGACCGAAACCGTGCAGGTCGAGGAAACTGGGGTGGGCGCCGACCGCGACCCCTTTGTCACGCGCCATGGCGGCGGTGGCAAACATGATGTCGGGATCACCGGCATGAAATCCGCAGGCGATGTTCGCAGAGCTGACGATGTCGAGCATTGTGCTGTCATCGCCCATCTTCCAGGCGCCAAAGCCTTCACCCATGTCGCAGTTCAAGTCGATCAGCATGCAGTCACCTTTGAGACCATTAACCATCGTGATTCGGTTGACCCCGGCATCACACCGGGCGATTGTGCGGGCACAAGGGCTATCTTTCGTATCGGCATATTGCCAGAATACTTATGGTATTCCAAAAGCATTCCATCGTTTTGCGGAGAGTTGAGCAGTGAACATCGAGGAGCCCGAGCCGTCTCTACGCATTGCGCCAATCGCCGATCATGCGCTGTATATCGATTTTGGCGAAGTGATCGATGCGGCGGTCAATCAGCGCGTCACGGCCCTGGCCAAGCGTGTCGGCGAGGCACGTATCGATGGCGTCACCGGCCTGATCCCCACCTACCGCGCGTTGACTGTGGCGTACGACTGCACCCGCATCCGGCAAGGGCGCCTGATCGGGCACATTGAGCGGCTGTTGGCTGAGCCCGATGCGGCGGCTGACCCCGTGCGCAGCTGGGAGGTGCCGGTGGCCTATGGCGGTGAACACGGTGTCGATCTTCAATGGCTGTCTGAGCATCACCAACTGGATCCTGACACCGTCATTCGCTTGCACAGCGCGGTGGGTTATCGCGTCTACATGATCGGCTTCATGCCAGGGTTCGCCTACCTGGGCGGGCTGGACGCGCGGCTGCACACCTCGCGCCGCGAGTCCCCCCGGCTGAAAACCCCAGCGGGCTCGGTCAGCATTGGCGGCATGCAAACGGCCGTGGCCTCGGTCGAGGCGCCGAGCGGCTGGCACCTGATCGGTCGAACCCCGGCGCGCAGTTTCGAGCCGTCGCGTGAGCAGCCGTTTCTGTTCAGCGCCGGTGACGAAATCCGCTTTACCCCCATCAGCACCGAGGAATTCGATGCGCTGTGGGCACAACCTGATTACGTCCCGCAATGGACCTGGCGCACATGAGCAGTTTTCACGTTTTGAATCCGGGGCTGCTCACCACGCTGCAGGATCGTGGCCGCACAGGCTATGAGGATCGCGGCGTGCCGCCCTCCGGTGCGCTCGATGAATTGAGTTTTGCCATCGCCAATGCACTGGTTGGCAACCAGGCTGGCACTGGCGCGCTTGAGTTCACGCTGGTCGGCGGGCAGTTTCGCGCAGGAGAGGGCGGTTGCGTCATCGCAGTCACGGGGGACATGCAGGTGTTCATCGACGATCAGCCCGTCGCGCCCTATCAGTGCCACGTACTGAGTTCGGGCGACGTGCTCAAAATCGGTCGGGTATTGAGCGGGGCTCGCGGTTATCTGGCGGTTGCCGGTGGGTTTGCAGCCGAGCCGGTACTGGGCAGCGTCTCGACCTTGGTGCGCGGCGCACTGGGCGGCTTTGCCGGCCGCGCCCTGGCCAAGGGTGACGAGTTACCGCTGGCGGCGCCTTCGCAATACTTGCCATTGGCCGCGCGCGCGCCCGGTCAGCGCCTTCTGCCGCAACGAGAGCATCAGCCGCTGAGGGTCGTGTTAGGTCCGCAACAGGCACATTTCAGCCCGGCGCAAGTTCGGCGCTTTCTCAGAGAATCCTTCCAGGTGTCAGGCCAGAGCGACCGCATGGGCTACCGCCTGACCGGCCCGGTCATTACTCATCTCAAAGGCTTCAATATCGTCTCGGATGCAATCAGCACCGGCAGCGTGCAGATCCCCGGCAGTGGTCATCCGATTATCGCCATGCATGATCGGCAAACCACCGGTGGATATCCGAAAATCGCCACGGTGATTCGTGCGGACCTGGCCCGCCTGGGGCAACTCAAGCCGGGCGACTGGCTGAGCTTTGCCGAGGTCTCGGTGGAGGACGCCGAAGAACTGTGGTGCGAGCGTCAGGTGCTGCTCAACGCATATCTGGATGAACTGTTGATGCGCTACCGCCGTCGCCGTTGAACACTGAAGCCCGCTGACCTGTAGGTGCGAGACTTGCTCCAACAAACGGGCAAGCCTCGGGCCTACACAGTTACTTGATGATCGAGCGGATCGGTTCTTTTGGCGCCGGATCGTAGCCCACCAGGTCCAGCGTCAACTTCGCGTACGTGCCGTCGGCATTCATGTCCGCCAGCGCTTTGTTGACGGCTTTCACCAGGTTGTTTTTACCCAGTTTGAAGGCAAAGCCCTTCTGGATATGGCTGACGTAATCGTCGGTCATGACAATCGGCAGGTGCACGGTCTTCATCAGGTAAGCGGCGCTTATGGAGTCGGTGATCACCGCATCGGTGTTGTGATTGATCAGGTCCTGGATTGCGTCGGATTCGGCCTTGTAGTTCTTCAGCACGCCGCCTTTTTCTTCGGCGATGGCGCTGAAGGTGGTAGACACCTGAACACCGACGTTTTTTCCCTTCAGGTCGGCGGCAGATTTGATCGGGGAGTTTGGCGGCGTCACCACGCGCCCACCCGATTCCAGCCAGCCATCGGAAAACAGAATCTGTTCCTGGCGTGCCGGCGTGATGTCCATCGCCGCGCTGATCACATCGAACTGATTGGCGGCAAGTCCCACCAGCAACGCGTCCCACTTGATCAACACCGGGGTGTATTCAAGGTTCAGGCGCCGGGCGACTTCCTTCATGACACGGATTTCCAAGCCATCGAGCTGCCCCCCCGCGTTGCGCATGCTGAACGGTGCAAACGTGCCTTCGGTGGCAACGAGCAATTTGCCCGGACGGATCAGCTCCAGTTGCTCATCCGCATTCGCCCAGGTGCCAAACGTCAGCACCGACAATGCCGCGAACATTTGCACGATATTTCTGACTTTCATGGTCACGCTCTCTTTGCTGGTTAGTGTTGAACGTGGGGTCGCAGGCGCGGCAGGCCGGGGCTTTATTCCATCAAGTCAATCAAGGTCATCGGTCAATCAAACGGGCGTCGACCCGCGTACGCGCTCGCTGGCGAGCAACGACATGAATTCACTGAGGACTGTAGCCCCCAGCAACGAGGTGATTTGACCTGGGCCTTCGTACATCGGGCTGATTTCGGTGACGTCGCAACCCACCAGATTGATACCGTGCAGGGCACGCAGCAATTGCAGGGTTTCGCGAGTGGTCGGGCCGCCCGCTTCGGGGGTCTGCACACCGGGCGCCGAGGCGGGGTCGACGAAGTCCATGTCGAAGGTGATGAACGTCGGACGACCGCCGGTGCGCTCGCGGATGCGCTCGGCCAACGTTGCAATACCCATTTCAAACATCTGATCGGTGGTCACCACCTCGTAGCCCAGATCGATCGACTGACTGATATCGGTGGTCCGAAACAGTGAGCCGCGCAGGCCGATTTGAATCGAGTGGGCAGGATCCACCAGATTCTCTTCCACCGCGCGACGAAACGGCGTGCCGGCGCTGTACAGCTTGTCGGCGAAATACTTGTCCCAAGTATCGCTGTGGGAATCGAATTGCACCAAGGCCACCGGCCCGTGTCTGGCCGCCACAGCGCGCAACTCGCCCAGGGTCACCGAATGGTCGCCGCCGATCCCGAAGGGGACCACGCCGGCGTTGACCAGGCCTGCCACTGCCTGCTCGATCCGCGCCAGGCATTCCTCTTCATAGCCCGGCACCACTGCAGCGTCGCCGGCGTCGGCGATGTTCAGGGCTTCAAAGATATTGATGTTGTCGCGATACGGGCTGATAGGGCGCAGCATCACTGACATCGCGCGCACCGCATTGGGCGCGAAACGCGATCCGGTCCGGAACGCCGCGCCAGAATCGGACGGCAAACCGATGACCGCTGCGTCGAGGCCTTCCAGCGTGGTCGCCATGGGCAAGCGCATGAAAGTCGGTACGCCGCAGAAGCGTGGCGTGGAGAGAGAATCGGTGGGTAATACGCTCATGTCATGCTCCGAATGCTCAGCAATTCTTGATGGCCAGTGGCGCGCTCAGGCGTCACCGGCCGACGTCGGGTCAAGGGATTACGCAGGCAGCACGATGGCTGAGCGCGGGTCGCTGGCCAGTGCGCGCAGTGCGACGGCCACTTCTTCCAGCTCCGCGCCTTGCAGGTCCAGTAACGGCTGGCGGACCGAGCCGCCCTTGAACCCGCGCAGGTTCATGATCGCCTTGGTGGTTTGGGGCTGGCCGTGCTTGCGCGCCAGTTCCCGCAGCGGGAACCAGAGACGATGCAATTCAATGGCCAGCTTTGCATCACCGGTCTGCAGCGCGCGGAAAGTCGCCAGGATCAGCTCGGGCAAGGCACCGCTATTGGTGGAACTGATGCCGTCGAAACCGGCCATCATCGGGCCGCTGAACACTAGGTCCGATGCGCAGAACAGCCGCACCTTGCCACCCAGCTTGTTGGCGATGCGGTCGATGACCGTAGGGGTCAGGTCACCCTGTTTCAAGCCCACCACGCCTTCGATGGCTGCCAGTTGCTCGATCACTGGCACCGAGAGGGTGATGCCGATGCCCGGTGCGTTGTAGATCAGAATCCCGGTTTTCGACAGGGGGGCCATCTGCTTGAAGAAGCTGACGATCTGGGCGTCGGTGATCTCGGAGACGAACGGTGGCGTGACCATGGGCAGGCCGCCCAGATCACCGGCCAGTTGCGTCAGTTCACGTACCACACGGCTGTCGGAACCTGCGGTGCAGAGCATCACCGGAACGCGGTCGCCGACGATCTCCATGACTTTGCGGAACATGTCGGCACGCTCTTCAACAGTCATTACGGGGAATTCGCCGTACGTCCCGCCGATCAGCAACCCGTCATAACCCAGCGCGATGACGCGCTCGATGTTTTCGGCCATGGCCGGGTAATCGAATTCACCGGTGGTGGTGAAAGGGGTGACGGTGATGTTGAAGATACCGTGAAGACGTTCGCGACATTCTTGAAGGGTCTGCATGGGGATTCCCTGGGCTGGAGGTAAGAGTGATCCGATATTGTATTATTTGTATTCATATATACAATGATTTTCTTGGGCGATGTCGCCACTGTGTGTTCAAACGGGTGTGGGGTTGCGGCGAGGGTCCTTGGTAGGATGTGCGCACTTAATTTTCGAGGTTCACCGTCCATGGCTTCGTTACCGGGTCAGAACAGCCGCCGTCTGGCCAACCAGATTCTCGATTTCGTGCGCAAGGCCAAATTCGAGCCTGGGCATCACCTGCGCGAACAACAGATCGCCGATTTGCTTGGCGTCTCACGCACACCGATCCGCAACGCGCTTAAGTTGCTGGTCGAGCAAGACATCGTCGAAGCCCGGCGCAATCAGGGGTTCTTTCTGCTCAAGGCGTTCGATGCCCTGCAACGGGTGGAGCTGAGCGTTTCGTCGAGCCTTGAGGAATCGCTGTATGAGCGACTGGTGAATGACCGGCTCAGCGGCGAGATCGCCAATTCCCTGACCCAGACCGAGATCGCCCGGCGCTATGAGGTTGACCGTGTCACGCTGATGAAAACCCTGACGCGCCTGGCCGAGGATGGCCTACTGATTCGCAACAAAGGCCACGGCTGGAGCTTCTTGCCCACGCTGGACAACGACGAAGCGCTGCGTAGCGGTTACCGGTTTCGCATGATGGTGGAGCCGGCCAACTTTCTACAGCCGCAGTTCAGGCCCAACGCCGCCGCCCTTGAGCGCTCGCGACTGCAACACCTGTATCTGGCCGGCCACGCGGATTCCGCGGCGGTCAGCAACGCGCAACTGTTCGAAACCGATGCGCAGTTTCACGAAATGTTCGCCGAGTTTGGCGGCAACACCTTCGTGATTCAGGCCATCCAACAACAGAACCGGCTGCGCAAGCTGCTGGAATTCGCCGGGTACGCCAACCGCCGCCGCGTGCGCGACTGGTGCACCGAACACCTGGCGATCATCGACGCGGTGGCTGATGGGCGATACGCCGAGGCCAGCGAGTTGATGCGCAACCACCTGACCCACGCCGATGACGCGGCGCAACCGGGCAAGAGACCGGTGCGCAAAACGGCGGCAAAACCCCGCACGCCGCGCAAGGCGGCGAGTGTCCCGATTCCGGGTTAGCTCCGCCAGGAGCGTCCCATCCTGTAAAGAGAGAGGTTTTCATGGATTTTGGTTTGCAAGGTAAACGTGCGCTGGTGCTGGGCTCCAGTCGTGGTCTGGGCCTGGCGATTGCCCAGTCACTGGCTGCCGAAGGCGTTGCGGTCACGTTATGCGGACGCAGTCGTGAAGCACTAGCCGATGCGGCCGCCAAGCTCACCGCCTCAGGTGCTCAGGCAGATTATCTGGTGCTGGATCTGGCCGATCCTGTTCAACGGCGCAGCGCCTTTGACGGTCTGCTGGCCGAAGGTCGCGGCTACGACATTCTCGTCAATAACGGTGGCGGCCCTGCACCGGGCGCGGTGGCCGCGGTTGCAACCGCCCAGTGGCAGGGCGCGTTCGACAGCATGGTCAGCTCGCTGTTTGAAGTCACCGCCAGGATCCTTCCCGGCATGCGCGAGCGTGGCTGGGGCCGGGTGATCAACGTAGTGTCTTCCGGCGTTGTCCAGCCCATTCCCAACCTCGGCATCTCCAATACGTTGCGCGCCAGCATCATCGGCTGGGCCAAGACCTTGGCGGCTGAAGTGGCCGCAGACGGCGTCACCGTGAACTCGGTCATTCCCGGTCGCATCGCCACCGCGCGTGTCGGCGAGCTGGATGAAGCCGCGGCCAAGCGCAGCGGCTCCACCGCCGCCGCGGTTGCCGAAGCTTCGCGCAATACCATCCCGGTCGGCCGTTATGGCGATCCCGCTGAATTCGCCGACGCCGTGGCTTTTCTGGCCAGCGCCCGCGCCGGCTACATCACCGGCACCAGCCTGCGGGTCGATGGCGGCCTGATCCGCAGCATCTGATCACCCTGTAGATCACTGAGTTGTGCCGCGCCGCGGCGCGGGAGGTTTTGCTTCGGTTTCAAGTGATCTATTTGTACCAATAAATGCAATTTCCGGGAGGCAACCTTCATGTCAACACCGCTTCTGGCGCAGAGAATGCGCCGTGTCCGGCCGTCGCCGACAGCAGAAATCTCCGACAAGCTCCGGGCGCTCGCCGCGGCCGGACATTCGGTGATCAATTTGGGTGAGGGCGAGCTGGATTTCCCCACCCCGGCGCACATCGCTCAGGCCGGTATCGACGCGATAAATGCCGGTGAAACCAAGTACACCGCAGTCCCCGGCAGCGGGCGTCTCAAGCAGGCGATCATCGACAAGTTCAGTCGCGAAAACGGCCTGAACTACAGCACAGCCGAAGTCATCGCGGGGGCCGGCGCCAAGCAACTGATCTTCAATGCGCTGATGGCCACGGTCAATCCGGGCGATGAAGTGATCATCGCGGCCCCTTACTGGGTGTCGTACCCGGACATGGTGTCCCTGGCCGAAGGCGAAACCCGGATCGTCCTGTGCCATGAAGCCGATGGCTGGAAACTGCAGCCTGCGGCGCTTGAAGCGGCGATCACCAAGCGTACCCGCTGGGTGCTGCTCAATTCGCCGAACAACCCCACCGGTGCGGTCTACAGCGAAAGCGAAATCAGGGCGCTGACCGACGTCTTGTTACGCCACGAGCACGTGCTGGTGCTGGCCGACGACATCTATGAGCACACCCGTTTCGGGCCGCCGTTTTTCACCCCGGCTCAGGTCGAGCCGCGCTTGTTGCCGCGCACCTTGACGGTCAATGGCCTGTCCAAGGCGTTCTCCATGACTGGCTGGCGGATCGGTTACGCCGGCGGGCCGACCTGGCTGGTGGATGCGCTACAGGTCCTGCAGTCCCAGAGCACCTCGAACCCGAGCTCGATTTCCCAGGGCGCAGCGATTGCGGCACTGGACGGCGGCACCGGATTCATCCATGACTGGATCGGCAGGCTTGCAAAGCGTCGGGACCGGGTGCTGGACAGTATCGGGCGCATCAACGGGCTGAGCTGCGCGATGCCGGAAGGGGCATTTTATCTGTTTGTGAACTGCCAGGGCATGTACGGCAAGCGGACGCCTGACGGCAAGGTCATTGCCAGCGATCTGGACTTCGCCAGCTACCTGCTGGATGCAGCGAAAGTGGGGACAGTGCACGGCACGGCCTTTGGTGCGCCGGGTTACCTGCGGATCGCGTATGCGGTGGATGATCGCGTGCTGGACGAAGCGTGCCAGCGGATCGAAGCGGTGTGTCACGAGTTGGGCTGAAAAAATGAAGCGCCGGTACGGGGTTGCAACCGTACCGGCGCTTTTTTTGCGGGTCAGATCAGCAGCAATGGACGCTCAAGGGCGCCCAGGACGCGGTAACCGGTTTTGGTAATGACCACGGTCTCGCTGACGCCGACGGTGAACTCGCCGTAGATGCGTAAAGCGGGCGGAATGTGGAACGTCATGCCCGGTTGCAGCTCGGTTTTCACTCCGCTGTACAGGCTCAGGATCGAGCCTTCGCCCCAGTCCGGCGCGAATGAAACGCCCACCGAGTACCCCGTGCGTTTCTTGAACGCGTCGGTGAAGCCGGCTTTGTCAATGACCGCCTGACACGCGATGTGCGATGCCTCGCACGGCGCTCCCGGACTCAAGGCATCCAGTGCAGCCTGCAACGCGTCCTGGCAGACCTTTTCCATTTCCACCGCAATGGACGGTGGCTTGCCCAGCCAGGCACAGCGCATCAGTGCGGCGTGGTAGCGATCGTGGCTGGCCGCCATTTCCAGAAACACCGGCTCACCCGCTTGCAGCTTGCGTCGACGCCAGGTGCCGTGGGGAATGCCGGTGCGCGGGCCGCTGGACACCAGCGGTTCCATGCCCATGTACTCGGACCCTGCGGCAATCGAGGCCTGGAGCATTGCCGCCACCAGATCATTTTCACTGGCGCCTTCACGCACGGCGTTCATGCCCGCGCGCATGCCGGCGTCGACATAACGCGCGGCGAATTCCAGTTTTTCCACCTCGGCAGGGGATTTCACCGCGCGCAGTTTTTCCACGATGCCGGCCGCGTCATGGATGGCGCCGAGCTTGGCTTGCAGCGCTTCGTAGACCGCGATTGGCAGGAACCAGCCGCGCTTGTCGATGGCAATCCGGCGCTTGCTCCAGCCTTTTTGCTCGATGGCGGCCACCAGGAAACTCACCGGATCGTCTCCGTCCAGGTACACCGACGCATCGCTGATGAAGGTGTTGGCGATGAAGTTGAAGTATTCAAGCTGGCGAATGACAAACATCGGCTCGCCGTCCACCGGCAGCACCAACGCCTGAAAGGTGTAGTAGCCGGGCGTTTGCTGGCCGGTCAGGTAGAAAATGTTCTCGGGTCCCGTGACGATCATCACGTCGATGTCGGCTTCAACCATATTGGCTTTGGCGCGGCGAACGCGTTCGCCGTATTCATGTGCAGCGAAGGCCGACTCGCTGCCTTGGCGTACGTTGACGGGGGGCGCTAGGTTCATCAGAAACTCCGTATCAGTTGAGTTTTTTCGAGATCAAGGGTGATGCCCAGGCCCGGTGCCGTGGGCATCCAGGCTTGGCCATCCCGGTAGAGAAGGGGGCTTGCGGGGTCGTCACTCAAACCATCGGCGCCATACAGTTCGGCAAATCGAGGCTGAGTGGTGCAGGCCACATGCAGCGCTGCGGCGGTGGCGGCAGCGCCTTCGTTCATCTGGCCGATCATGCAGGTGACGCCGGCCTGGGTCAGTCGTCGAGCAGCGGACACACAGGGGGCGATGCCGCCGATCTTGACCAGTTTTAGGTGCGCCCAGACCTTGCCGCCGAGGGCGCACAGCCGGTCCACGTCCTCACTGCCCGCCAGGCCTTCGTCGATCATCAGCGGCAGCGGGCTTTGCTCGGCCAGGCGCTCCATGGCCTCCCAGCCACCGGCGGCGATGGGTTGTTCGGCGTAGGCCAGATCAAATCGCGCCAGTGCCTCGAGGTGACTCAAGGCATCGTGTTGCGGCCATTGGCCGTTGACGTCCACGGCGATCTTGATCTCGCTGCCGAAACGCTCGCGCAGTGCCTGCAGGCGAATCAGGTCCTCGTCGAAACTGCTCACCGCGATGCGCACTTTGAGGTCGCGAAAGCCACGGTTTACGTACGCATCGGCCTGCGCCAGGAAGACCTCGAACGGTGACCAGAACAGCGTCTGGTTGCTGGCATAACGCACCTTTGCGTCAGGCGCCCCCAGCCATTGCGCCAACGGCAGACCGGCCCGGCGCGCGAGCAGGTCATGCAGGGCACAGTCGATCAGCGTGCGCACCGGCATGCTCAGCGCGGCCGCCCAGTGCGGCATCTGCGCCAACAGTTGGGCGGGGTCCTGCTGCCAGGACACCGCCGAGACCGCCTTCAACGCCTGGGCGATCACTTCGCCAGGTGTGTAGCCGTTGAGGTAGGCGATGTTGATCCGCACCTCACCGACCGCCTGATGCTCACCGTCGTCCAGGCACAAATACAACGCCTGAAGCTCGCCTACACTGCCGGACGCCGCGGTGTGCAGCTGCACGCCGTTGCCGTAATGCAGGTCGGCGCGGCGCAGTGAGGCGGTCAGACTCATGCCTGCACCAGCGGCAGCATTTTCAGGGCGATGTCGCGGTAGATCAGGCTCGCTGCGATGAATTCATCGATGGGCACGAACTCGTCCGGCTTGTGCGCAACCGCCAGGGTGCCGGGGCCGATGACGGTGCCGGTGGTGCCCAGGCTGCGAAAATGCACCAGGTCACAGCCGCCCTGAAAGCCGAACGGTCCGGCGTTGCCGTGGTTATGCTCGCGGCAGGCGGCCAGGCTGGCCTGGACGATGGGTTCTTCCAGCGCGGTTTCGGTGGCGCCGCCGGTGGTCGGGATGTATTTAAGCACTTCAGCGCGCACGCCAAAGCACTCGTTGGCCAGGGCCAGCAGTTGGTCGATTTCGGCCTTGACCTCGTCTTCGTTTTCGCCTGGAACCATCCGCCGGTCCAGCAGCAGATCGCAGGCGCCGGGCAGTACGTTGTCGGCATGGCCGCCGTTGATGCGGGTGACGGTCAGGCTGGCTTCGCCCACCAGCGCGTGGCAGTGGCATTTCACCGACTGCTCGTGGTGTTGCTCGATCAGGCCCAGCAACTGGCCGGCGCGGTAGATCGCGTTTTCGCCCAGATGCGGGGTGCCGGAATGCGCAGTCACGCCATGCACCCGCACCAGCGGCCGGAGGCTGCCCTTGTGCGCGGTGAAGGCTGAGTTCGACGTAGGCTCGCCAATCACGGCGAAGTCGATGTGCGGCGGCTGATTGGCAACGTAGTGCTTGGCGCCTTCGCTGGCGATTTCCTCGTCAGCGGTAAACACCGCCATCAGTGTGCCGGACCACTGCTCGCGGCAGGCGATCAGCATGCGGGTGGCTTCGATCATCGCCACCATCGGCCCTTTGGCGTCGCAACCACCGCGGCCGTACAGCTTGCCATCCGCCTCGTGCAGCACGAACGGATCGGTCTTCCAGCCGTCACCGGCTGGGACCGTGTCGATGTGGGTGTTGAAGGCGAAGGTCGGCCCCGGGCCGTTTTCGTAGCGTGCGATGACGTTGACGCGGCCGGGTTTGTACTCGGACAGCGACAGGTCAAAGCCTTCGGCTTCCAGCAGCACTTGCAGGCAGCGGGCTGCTTCCAGCTCGTGGCCTGGCGGGTTCTCGGTGTTGATCGCGACCAGTGTGGCGAGGTCGCGTTTCATGCGGGCAAAGTCGGGTTGCTGATTCATGGTAGGGATCTCAGTGCAGGATCTGATCAAGAAAGTGGCGAGTGCGCGGGTTTACCGCACCGCCAAAGAAGTCGGCATTGCTGGCGTTTTCGATGATTTCGCCGCTTTCCATGAACACGATGCGGTCTGCCGCACGGCGGGCGAAGCCCATCTCGTGGGTCACCACCAGGCTGGTCATGCCTTCGTTGGACAGTTCGGCCATCACGTCGACCACTTCGCGGATCATCTCCGGGTCCAGTGCCGAGGTCGGCTCGTCGTAGAGCATGACTTTGGGTTTCATGGCCAGCGAACGGGCGATGGCCACGCGTTGCTGCTGACCGCCAGAAATCTCGTCCGGGTAGGCATCGGCCTTTTCCGGGATGCGCACTTTGCCCAGCAACTCCACGGCGAGGTCGTGGGCGTCGGTGCGACTCATGCCGAGCACTTTCATTGGTGCGAGCATGATGTTTTCTACCACCGACAAGTGCGAGAACAGCTCGAAGTTCTGGAACACCATGCCGATGTCGCGGCGCAGAAGGTGGACCTGGCGCTTGTCGTAGTCGATGCGTCGGCCTTCGAAAAACACGTCGCCGCCGTCGGCCGGTTCCAGTTGATTGACACAGCGCAGCAACGTCGATTTGCCGGAGCCCGAGGGCCCGATGATGACCACGGTTTCCCCGGTGTGGACGTTCAGTGAACAGTTCTTGAGCACGTTGAACGGGCCGTAGCTCTTGTCGATACCGATGAGTTCCAGCAGCGGTTTGCCGTTGGCCGAGAGATTCTTTTGCATGTGTGATTGCTCCTGGCTGACAGTGGCCCTAGCGAACGGAGGCGCCGCGTGGGTTGCCGAGCATGCGTTCGGTCAGGCTGGTACGCGGACCCTTGCGGCGTTTTTTTGGATCGAGCCGGCGTTCGATCAACGCTTGGACGCCCATGAACAGTGTGGTCAGGATCAGGTAGTAAATGCCTGCGGCGGTGAGCGCTTCGAAGTAGCGGAAGTTGGAGCTGGCAGTCTGGTTGGCCACCAGCATCAACTCTTCGACGGCGACCACGGAAACCAGCGCGCTGAGCTTGAGCATGCCGACCATCTGGTTGCCGATGGGGGGCAGAATCATCCGCGTGGCCTGGGGAATCACCACATGACGCAACACCGCAAAGGGCTTCATGCCCAACGCCAGGGCCGCTGTCCGCTGGCCCTTTTTCACCGCCTGCATGCCGGACCGAATGATCTCGGCCATGTAGGCGCCTTCATTGAGGGACAACGCCAACACGGCACTGACCATCGCCGACAGGCGAATGCCGAAGGTCGGCAGGACGTTGTAGATGAAGATGATCTGAAACAACACCGGTGTGCCACGAAACAGCCACAGGTAAATCAGCGCCAGGGTGCGACCCATGCGGGTCTGGCTGTCTTGCAGCAGGGCGAGCACAACGCCGACGCCCACGCCGAACACTAGCGAATAGGCGGTGATGAGGAGGGTGGTCACGGCGCCGTGAAAAAACGCCGGGGATATCAGGTATTGCCAAACCAGTTCAAACGACATGGTGCATCCTCAAATGACGTGGCCGGGCGCTGACAGTGCAGCGCCGCGGCTACTCGGTGATCAGCTGTCAGTCGAACAGCGAAACCGTTACAGGAAACTTCCATTTTTCGATGATCTGTTTGTAAGTGCCATCCGCGACCACTTCCTTGAGCGCAGCCTGCAGGGCATCGCTCATCGCCGTGTTGCCCTTCGCCACGGCCATGCCGATCCGGGTTTCGGATTCAAACTCAGGGCCCACGGTTTTGAAGACGCCGGGCACATCGCGCAGCATCTGCACCACGCCAGGGGTGGAATCGAATGTTGCGTCGGCGCGACCCTGGCGCAGGCTCAGGGCCGATGCCTGAGCGGTCGGCAGGGTCTGGACCTTCACCGACTCCAGGCCAGCGTCCTGGCAGCGTTTGTTATCCTGGCGCGCGTAGGTTTCTTCGATACCGCCCAGGGTCACGGCCACCGTCCTGCCGCACAGCGAGTTGTCGCGGCCGGTGACTTTTGCCGGATTGTCCTGAGTCACCACCACCTGGTTGCCGATGCGCAGGTAAGGCACGAAATCGACCTGGGTCGCCCGCGCCTCGTTCATGTACATGGCCGAGTTGATCAGGTCCACACGCTTGCCCTGCAACGCCGGGATCAGGCCCTGGAACTCCATGTTCATGGCGGTTGGCTTGAGGCCCATCTTTTTACCCAGCGCTTCGATCAGGTCGATATCGAAGCCTGTCAGCTTGCCATTCGCCTGAAACTCGAACGGCGCGAATGTCGCGGCCGTGCCGTAGGTGAGCAGGCCTGGGGTCATCACCGGTGCCGAAGGTGCAGCGTTGACCAGCGGTGCTGCGAGGAGCGCGGCCATCAGGGTGATGAAGCGCAGACTGAAGCGAGACGATGTCATCATGTAATTCTCCTAAACCATCAATTAATTGCACGAGTTGTGTCAACTAGTGCAAATATTCCGGAAGTTGCAATGAGCCCTTGCGGGGCATGCCGCTCTGAAATGATGCAGCGGGTAAGACTTTCGGCGTATTCAGCAGGAGGGGTGAAGCCCAATCAGGCTTCAAAGGGGTAGCAGCAATTTACATTCCATGTTTTTGAGTGTTGATCACGAGCAGGGTCACGCGCGCTGGCCCTGGTGGCGGGTGCCAGTGACGGCTAGCGCAGCCAGCAAGAAATCTTCGAGCAACGGATGGGCACGGGTGCTACGAGATCCAAGTTCAGGATGACCCTGCATGCCCTTGTAAAACGGATGTCCAGGCCAGTCGATGGCGTCGACGATCTGCCCGCTGAGGTCGGTTGCGGTGATCTCAAGCCCGGCATCGCGCAAGGGTTGAACGAGCGCAGGATTCAGCATGAAGCGGTGGTTGCAGCGTATTGTCGAGTGATCAGCGAACCGCTGCGTCAGTTCCGGATCGACAAATGTCAGGGCGTGGGCGCCCAGACGATGAGTCGGCAGGCCGGGGACGCCGGCCATGGGAGAAAAACTCTTGATCGGCGCGTCCGGAACGGCTTCAGCCATATTGGCCTGATCGAGGCCGGGGCACGATTGCGCCAAAGCAGTGGTCATCGATTGCATGCCCAGGCACAGCCCCAGCGTGGGAATCATGGATCGCAGGCCGTGGCGCGCGGCTTCGATCTGCCCCGGCACGTTGCCCATGTCCGAGCCACCCGGCAAGACAATCCCGGCCACCGCAGACAGATGGGACAACTCCAACTGCGGCGCGGGAATAAAACGCACCTGGAGATCGATGCCGGTCGCATCCGCTGCATCGCCCAAGGCGGCGAGGGTGGCGGGGTAGACGTCGGTTTGATCAGCGTGCGAACCAACCAGGACCACCGTCAGCCTGTCTCGTCCCGGGGCGGCAGTTTTGTGGTCTTGCAAGCGGCCCCAGCGACCAAAACGGTCGCGGCTCCAGACGCCATACCGGGTCGGCTGACCCTGAGCGGTCAGCAGCTCCCAACCATCCTCCAGACTCCGGGCCATCAGCTGGACCACCTGGACGCCTGCGCTGTTGGCTTTATCGAGCAGCAGGGTGCGCAAGGCTTCGCTGTGGAATTGTGGGTGCCACGGCACCACGACGTCCTGCCGGAGGGCCATGTCGATCATCTCGTCGACACTGCTGGCAGGCATCACGTCGCGCCCGGTGATCCGTTCGTACCAGAGCAGCCCGCTGGGCACCAGCGTGCCGGTGGCGGCCACCATCTGCACGGTGTCTGCCCCGTGCTCGGGTAGAAATTCAGCGGTGCAGTGCATCAACACCGCATCATCGACTTGAGAGACGCTGGCGGCTAGTGCGCCGTACAGGGCAGAGCAGCAAGGTGAATGTGTGACCAGCGTGAGGGCCATCAAGGTCTCCGTAGCGTCGCGCACCGGCGCAATCATTGATGCAATCTAGAGTGTCCCTTTCAGCTCGATAGAGATAGCCTGTATTTTTTGTTTCAATCGAAAGTATTTCTTATGGACAGTCGATACCTGAAAAGTCTGCTCGCGGTGATTGAGTGCGGCTCGATTGCCGACGCCGCGCGCGCCGAAGGCTTGACCGCTGCCGCGGTGAGTCAACGTATCCAGGGGCTTGAACGCTCGCTCGGATTCCCGCTGTTGTCGCGCGTGGGGCACTCCGCCAAGCCCACCGAAGCCTGCGTGGCGTTGCTGCCCAGAGCACGGCACATCGTCAGGGAGGTCGAATTGCTGGCAGGCGATGCGGACTTGAGCGGCATGACCGGCTCGCTGCGCATTGGCGCCATCTCCACCATGCTCACCGGGCTGCTGCCCAGTGCGTTGCTGGAACTGAGCCGGCGGGCACCAGGTATTCAGCCGTCGATACTGCCCGGCACTTCGCGTTCGCTGTATGCGGCGTTGCAGAATGGAGACCTCGACGCGGCCATTATCGTGGCGCCGCCTTTCGAGCCGCCAAAGATGTTTCGCGTGGCGCCGCTGCATCGGGAGAAGCTGGTGATGGCCTCCAAGGCGCTTCCCGCCCACGGGATTGCCGACGTGCTGCGGTCCCATCCCTACATCTGCTACGAGCCGAAATCCTGGGGCGGCCTGCATGCGGAGCGCTACCTGAACGACAACGGCTTGTCGCTCAAGCCGCTGTTCAGTCTCGACGGCCTGGAGGCGATTGCGATGCTGGTAGCCGACGGGGTCGGCGCCAGTCTGGTGCCCCAGTGGGCGGGGCTGGATCGACTGGCGCAGGATTTCAATATTACGCCGGTGGGCGAGGGCTATGACCGGCAGATTGTATTGATCATGCTGGCTCACACCGACCGACCGCGGATGCTGGAGGCGCTGCTTCAATCACTGGCCAAGGGCTGAGGCGCACAGCGTCCGCACGGTCCTGGCTCCTTGGGCATGAGCACACTCATCTTCTGCACTGTCGGGTAAGGCCGCCGCAACCGCTTCGAATGGCGCTGTGGATTGTGAGGTGCGCTAAGGCATTGAGAGGGCATGTTGTGCGAAGAGGCTCGTTTGCACCTGGCGTATCGCTGATTTTTCCGCTTGAGCTTCGTAGACGAAGTCCCTGATCACTCTTCTTTTTCCAAGAATAGTCACGGTCGTTTTCGCGACAGCGCTCTGTTTCGCTGGTTGTTCAACGAGGTGCTGCGTCGGTGCCTGGACGCAGGGATCGTCAAGGGCATAGTCATGGTTACGACGCCATGCTGGGTTTTTAGAATAATTATTAACTCGTGCACCGCGTGTACCAAAGGCGACAGCCAAGTCAGAAGACGGACTGCTATCGATCGACTCTGTTGAAAAAGTCGGTTTTTTAAACTGATAAGACATGGATCGCTGGAAGCGGCCTTCTGGCACGCTTCTACTTAAAATCCGAGTCCGAACGTCTCTGCAAAGGTTCAAGATTTCAATCTCAGGCGCTTACTTTTTTGGCTTACAAACCACAGCGGACTTTTTCAACAGAATTGACCGATAGCTACCAGCCACCAATCGGCAAATGCGGGCGATAAATTGCCGCGACCAGAGCCGCTAACCTCGGCGCAATTGCGCGGGACTGACGCCAAGCCGATGCCTGAAGACGGTCGTCATGTGCGCCTGAGAGTTGAAACCGCAGGTGAGGGCGATGTCCGATAGGCCGAAGGTCGAGTCGAGCATCAGAGCACGGGCCTTGGCGAGGCGGCGGTCGATCAGATAAGCGTGGGGGCTTTTGCCGGTGGCGGTCTTGAATGCGCGCATGAAATACCCTTCGGACAATCCGAGCAACTGCGCCATCGCTTTTACACCCAGCGGTTCGCCAAGCATCACGTCGATGAACTCATCGAGCAAGCGCATTCGGGCACCGGTTATCGAGCCGGTGTGTGGTATCGGCAATGCGTCGTGGCTGTGCGCCCGTTCTGCCAATGCAAGTGCCCAGCTTTCCCAGTCGTCCGCCACCGAGGCCTGCAACAGTGCGTTGCGCATGCGCGATGCGAGCCTGGTCGCCTGGGGATCGATGCGATTGTTGAAGGCTCGATCACCCGCCAGCGCGATACCGTCGGTGCGGATTACCCGCAGGTATTCTCCACCCTGAGGGGATTCCGACAACACGTCACAGCCAGCCGGGACGAATGCCAAGCCATTGGGGACGGCAGTGAAGGGCAGCACCCGGTCGCTGCCGATAGCGTGCAGGCCCCGCTGGCTGTCGAAGGCGAAGCCAATGGCTGCCTGAGTCGGTATGTATCGGGTTGCGTAGGCGCTGGCGGGTAGCAATTCAATCGTCCACGGCCCTGTTTCGACCCGGCGGACCGGTTCGGGCATTCGCGATGACTGTGGGCGATTACGATGGCTCATGAGCGCCATAGTAGCGAGGAGAGGGCGTAGAAGTCAGGTCGGTTTTCTGAAAGCCAAACGGCTGCGCGCGTCCCTAGACTGGGCCATACCTTTGGAGCGCAAATCATGCACAGACTGACACTTGATGATATCGAACAGGCAGCTCGACTGGTCTACCAGGTCATGCCGGCTACCGCCCAATATGCCTGGCCTTTACTGGCGGAACGGTTGGGTTGCAAGGTGTGGGTCAAGCACGAAAATCACACACCTACAGGCGCTTTCAAGGTGCGAGGCGGCATTACCTTTATGCACTGGCTCAAGCGTGAGCATCCAGAGGCGAAAGGTATCGTCAGTGCTACCCGCGGCAATCATGGGCAGAGCGTGGCGCTGGCAGCAGGCGCGCTGGGCTTGCGGGCGTTGATTGTCGTGCCGCAAGGCAATTCCCCGGAAAAGAACAACGCCATGCGCGGCTTTGGCGGCGAAGTGGTGGAGTATGGCCGCGACTTTGACGAGGCTCGGGAAGAGGCCGCACGCCTGTCGCAGGTGCATGGCCTGTTTCTGGTGCCGCCATTCCATACCGAGTTGGTCAAAGGTGTCTCCACTTATGCGCTGGAGTTGTTCAAGGCTGCGCCAGATCTGGACACCGTCTATGTGCCCATCGGCTGTGGATCGGGGATTTGCGGGGTGATCGCCGCCCGCGACGCGCTGGGCCTCAAGACTCAGGTGGTGGGCGTGGTGTCCACTGAGGCCGCTGGCGCCAAGTTGTCGTTTCAGACTGGAACTATCTGCGAGACTGCCTCGGCAGATACCTTCGCTGACGGTCTGGCCGTACGCAAGCCCGTCCCCGACGCCTTTGCCGTCTACGCGGCAGGCGCGGCGCGGATCGTATCAGTCAGCGACGCGCAGATCTGCGATGCCATGCGCATCTATTATTCCGACACCCATAATCTCGCCGAAGGTGCCGGCGCGGCGCCCCTGGCAGCGCTCATTCAGGAGCGCGAAACAATGCTGGGGCGCAAGGTCGGTGTGATCCTGTCCGGTGGCAATGTGGACAGGTCAGTATATGCGCGGGTAATAGCGTGAGTGAGTGAAGTCAGCTATCGAGGAGACTGTTTTGAACTTCTGGGTCGTACCATTTTCTGCAATCACTGTGCGATCAGAATATGATTTTCGACGTGACTGACACCTGGTACGGCCCATGCCGTGTGTTCACACGCTTTGCGTTCTCGCCAATGCCGAACGTGGCCTTCAAGTTTCACCGTTTTACCGTCAACGGTTACGCGAATTTTATTCGCATCCAGTTCCGAGTTTCGCGCCAGGGCCGTTTCTATGCGCACTCTGATGTCTTCGACACTGACCTTTGGCCTGACAATCAACATGTTATTGACACCGACGACACCGGTCAGCTTGCGGACTGCGTCTCGGGCAGCTTCTTTCTGGTATTGCCAGTCCACTTCGCCCTCAAGGGTGACCCATCCTTGTTGAACTTCGACCTGCATCCGGTCGGCAACCGTGTCGGTGTTCCAGCGGATAACGTCCAGGCAGCGCGACGCAATGGCCTCATCTCCAACCTCTAGCTCGCCAGGCACGCGTACCTGGAGCTCTTCGGCAACGGCCTTCACACCTTTGACACGTTTTACAGCACGCTCGGCAGCATCTTTTTCAGCGTAGGTCTTCACATGCCCGGTCAGGCTGACTACACCATTTTCTATTGCCACGCCAATGGCAGCCGCATCGATATGGGGCTGAAATTCAAGCTCGTCGAGAATAGCGCGTCGTAACTCTAAATCACTCATGTTCACTCCTGATTGGTAGCGCTCGCCGTCAGTATAGGTTCATACGATAGATGACCTGGCTGGCATCCAGCGGATCTTGTCGGCACACGAAACCAAGCTTGTTGGCCAGCCGGTGCATGGCTGAATTGCCCGCACTGTCGACAGACATCATTTCCGTGAAGCCATTGAGCCGGGCCTTGTTGATCAAGTGCTTCATCAGCAGCGTGGCGAGTCCCTTGTGCTGCCAGGCGTCCGCAACGACCACTGCCGATTCGCATTGTAAACTCTCTGCCAGCGCGGCGTAGCGTGCGACACCGATCTCCAGCAGTTGGCCCTGGTCCATGATGAGCGCTACATAGGCCATGCGTTTACGGTAATCCAGATCCATCAGTTGATCGAGCATTGGCTCGCCTGGCTCATTGATGGTGGCCAGAAAACGAAAGTGCCGGGCTTGCGGCGACAGGCTCTTGATGAAGGCAAATTCCCGTTCTCGATCTTTCGCCTCAAGGGGGCGGATCAGGATGTGTGTGCCGTCGTTCAGCGGCTCGATCCAGTGATGTTCCCCCAGATCTTCCGCATGCGGTTGCTCAGGGAGTTCGGGCGTTACAGGACGGTTGGCCATGTCGATCTCCTGGTTAAGTGTGTACGCGACGCAATTGCCACGTCATGCCTTTTTTACGCCTAGGCGCGCCATGGATACTGATTAAGATCAGAAATACGTCGATGCGGTCCGTTTGTTCGACCATCGGCTGCTGTCCGCTGCCTTGCGGGAGGTGCAGACGGGTGATGTTGACTTAAGTCAGGCGGCGGAAAACACGCGGTGCGAACATAAGCCTGGATCCGGGCGGTGTACCAAGCCGACGGAGGTAGTTGCCGTGTAGGCATTCAAGGTGCAGCAGGGCTGTCGATTCGCATAGTTGTCCGCTCAACCGAGCGGATCGGTCTTCTCAAGGTCGTTTGCCTATGGCCATGTGGTTCACGTCAGCGGTCAAAGCCAGCAGCACTCCTGGGGCGAACGCTGTGCACACGGATAAGGCCCCGGAAAAATGGCCGGCTCACTCGGTCGAGCAGACCGCTTGTTTCTTGAACTCGGACCTCAGCCTTGGGCTGGCGGGGAACGAGCCCGACGAGCGACGACAGCGGTGGGGCAATAATCAAATCAAACGACTTCCCGGTCGTCCGGCGCTCAGGATTGCTCTCGATCAATTCAAAAGCCTTATCGTGGTGCTGCTGTTGATTGCCACGGGGTTGGCCTACTGGATGGACGGAATTCTGGAAGCCATGATGATTCTGGTCGTGGTGCTCCTGAACGCCGCGATTGGATTTTTCACTGAGTGGAAGGCGCAACGAACGCTGATCAGTCTCCAAGAGCAGGACATTCGTCTGTGCCGGGTTATTCGTGATGGCAGAGAGCAGCGCATTTCTACGGTCGATCTGGTTCCGGGCGATTTGATAACGCTCAACGCGGGTGACCGTATGCCGGCGGATGGCCGGATCGTGGTCAGCCACGGGCTGCAGGTCGATGAGTCTGCACTGACCGGAGAATCAGTCTCCGTCGAAAAGGTATCGTCATCGCTCATGGAGCCTGATCCCGCCCTTGGTGATCGGGTCAACATGGGATTCATGGAAACGCTCGTCATCAGTGGGCACGGCAGGATGCTGGTGACGGCAACCGGCTCCAGAACCGAGCTTGGCAAAATCGGCCGGCTGATCGATGAAACCAGCAAACGTATTAGCCCTCTGGACCGACGGCTGCAGCGCCTGGGTGCCGCCCTGGCCGGTATCGTCGCGGTACTGTGCGTCGTGATGGTTGTCGCTGGAACGCTTCGCGCAATGCCATTTATCCAGATGCTGCAGATCGCTTTATCACTGGCAATAGCGGCGGTTCCCGAAGGCTTGCTCGCTGTTTCCACCATGACTTTAGCTATCGGAATGCAACGCATGGCCAGAAAGGGGGCCTTGATCCGCAACCTGGCGGCGGTGGAAACGCTCGGGTCTGCGACCGTCATTTGCACCGACAAAACGGGCACACTTACCCGCAACGAAATGACCGTAGAAATGCTTGTAGTCGGCAATCGGAGTCTGAGCGTCACCGGCAGTGGCTACAAGGTTGAGGGAGGTTTTTCCGGGCCTGAGGGTGCCCTCGATGTGCGCGCGGACGAACTGGTTATCAACCTTTTGCGCGTTGGGGCTCTCTGCAATGACGCCAAGGTTACGCATGCCGCAGATCAGGACGTTGTACTGGGCGATCCGACTGAGGCGGCATTGATCGTAGCCGCAGAAAAAGCCGGGATTGATCCGGTTGCTCTGAAAGCCCGATACCCGCGCGTTGCTGAGGTTCCGTTCTCGACTGAGACAAAATGGATGATGACCGAGCACTGTCCGGCGGATCTGCCGCCTGTCGAGTGCGCGAAAGGGGCGCCATTACGCATTCTGGAACTGAGCGAATACGAAACGTGGCACGAGGGCAGCAGGCTACTGACTGCCGAGCGCCGACAGTGGTGGCAAGACGCAAATGCTCGCCTGGCAGGCAAGGCATTGCGCGTCCTTGGGTTTTCCTACCGAGAAAAGACCACGCTGGATCGGCGGGACGAAGCGGCCGGGCATTGGGTGTTTGCAGGGCTGGTCGGTATGATCGACCCGCTGCGCGATGAAGCATGTTCGGCTATCGCCCTGTGCCGCGAAGCCGGGATAGCAACGGTCATGATTACCGGCGACCAGGTGGCGACAGCACGGGTCATCGCCAGTCGGTTAGGGATCGATCGCAGCGCGGATGGCAGCTCGTTGGAAACTGTCCATGCTCAGGTGCTTATGCAATCGGATCCTGAGTGCTTCAAGAGACTCCTGTCCCAAACTGCAGTCTTTGCCCGCGCAGAGCCCGGGCACAAACTACAGATTGTCAGAGCTTTTCAGCAGCTCGGGCACGTGGTGGCCATGACCGGCGACGGTGTCAACGACGCCCCGGCGTTGAGGCAGGCCGATATCGGCATTGCCATGGGGCTCAACGGGACCGACGTGGCCAGGCAAAGCGCCGATATGGTCATCACTGATGATAACTTTGCCACCATCGTTCAGGCCGTAGAACAGGGCAGGATGCTTTACGCCAACATCATTCATTTCGTCCATTATCTGCTGTCGTGCAACCTCGCCGAACTGTTGACGGTATTCCTGGCAATCATGTTCGGCTGGCCGCTGCCATTGACGGCCCTGCAGATCCTCTGGTTGAACATGATCACCGATATCTTTCCTGCTTTGGCCCTGGCCTTGGAACCCTCTGCGCCGGGAGTCATGCAGCGTCGGCCCCGGGCCCCGGACTCGGCGTTGCTGACGCCTCAGCTCATGCTGCTCATCGCGTGGCAGGGCTTGTTGCTCGCGCTTGCGACGCTGGTGGCTTTCTACGTTGGTCTTCGTTGGTACCCCGAAGAGGTTGAGCGTGCGGTCACCATGGCCTTCATGACTCTCGCGTTCGTTCAGATCTTCCATGCATTCAACGCACGATCCATGCGCAGCTCGGCGTTGACCAGGCGCCTGTTCACAAACAAGTGGCTATGGGGCGCCACGGCTGCTTGCGTGGTATTGCAACTGATGACCGTGCATGTGCCGTATCTGCGCCTGGTACTCGGCACGACGGCCCTTGAAGTCCTGGACTGGAGCGTAATACTCGGCTGTGCACTGGCGCCCGTTGTTGTCGTCGAACTGACCAAACTTATCCAGGCATGGATGGGCGGGCAGGCAGGCACGGTCCCGTCTTGAATAGGCCGGCTCAACGGCTGGACATGATCGCCCAGCCAGCCAGCGACCGGACCGATCAGTCCAGTAATTCCGGCGCAATTACCCAAATGCTGCAGGGGACTTTGTACAGCAGACTCTCTACGGTGCTGCCGACCAGACGGCCTGGCTTACGATGCCCGACGCGACCCATGACCACGACGTCGATGTCGTGGGCCGATGCATAGGCGGACAAGACATTGGCTGGCGCACCCATGATCATATGGCGTTGTTCAGGCGGGATACTGTTACGGTCGGCCAGCTCATTGAAGGCTTCACCTTGCGCCTCGAACAAGGTCTTTGCGACCTTCGAGGAGAAGAACGCCGAACCATCGTCGAAGCCGAACTCTGCTGAGCTGATCGAAGACAAATCGTGTGCGTAAAGGACGTCGACGCGGGCGTCGCAGGCTGTCGCCAATTTCACAGCCTCGTGCAGGATGCGATCGTTGAAATCCTGGTACCGACCATCGCGGTGGAAGGGATCCACGGCCGCCAATATCCGGCGTGGCAAGGCATGCTTGGCATGACTCACGAAATGCAGAGGCGTCGGGCATTCGCGCAGCAGGTGAATATCGAGCGGGGTAAAGATCATCCGCGACAGTCGCGACTGGTATTCCAGACCTTTGATTAGCGCGTCCATGGGCTGCTCCCTGAGGTGGATCAGAATCTCGTCCAATGGCTCGTCTACCCAGATGACTTCGGTAGTTATCGTCCCCCCCAATTCTCGGAGCGGCCTGGCTTGGTCCTCCAGCCAGCTACGGTGGCGCTCGACATAGCTTGCCTGTAGCGCCTCACGCACATCCTCGTTGACCAGGTTGGCCGTTACCAACCCTTCCAGGTAGTCGAACACAACGATATGCAGCGCAGCACCATGCGCTTTCGCCAGCGCGGCGGCTCTGTCGAATACCGGGTTACTTTCCATCTGCGACGAGGCTATCAGCATGAAACGTGGTTGCTCGGACATGACAGTAATCCTTTTGGATTGAGCATGGCGTAGCCCGTGTATGTCTGGCTCGCCGTGGAACCTGGATCTTGCCGCTGTGCCGTGTAGAGAACTTGATTTGCATCAGACCGGGGCAATGACCGGCAGGTGTTCCGACGTGCGGTGGTGAGAGGGGCATTCAAAAGGGGGATTACCTGACCATGATCAAGCTGGATTCGGTGGCCGTCCTTACCTTGGGCCTTGGCGCGGTGCACGATCTGTTCGCCCGGCAGCTGGAGTCAGCCAGGGCGCGCCCGTGCCGCACGGAGTTTGCGCGGCGGGCTGCAACCGGCGACCAGTGCCTTGAGGCGATCCTGGCTGACGATCTCGACGGCGCGCCCGGAAATCCGCACGATGCTGTTGTCCCTCAGGTACGCGATGGCGCGACACACCGTTTCGAGGCGCAGGCCGAGATAGGCGGCAATGTCCTCCCGGGTCATGCGAAGAACAAAGGCGTGGGGCGAGTATCCACGGCGCTGCATGCGCGCGGACAAATTGAGCAGAAAAGCCCCCAGCCGTTCTTCCGCGTTGAGGTTGCCCATCCACATCAATAGTTCATGGTCCCGCACCACTTCCTGACTCATGGTCCGGTTCAGATTATGGTGCAGCGACGGCAGCTCCCGGGACAGGCGCTCAAGTTGCGTGAAATGGATAGGGCAGACTTCGCTGTCCTCCAGAGCCATCGCGTCACATGCGTACTGTTCGCTGCTGATCGCGTCAATTCCAAGCAGCTCGCCTGGCATCTGAAAACCTGTCAGCTGCTCGCGACCGTCCTCGGAAACAACTGTTGTTTTGAAGAAACCATGACGTACGGCATAGAGATACTGCAAGGGATCGCCGAGATGAAACAGGGCTGCACCCTTTTTCACCTTTACACGCTGTGGAATGATGTCAGCCAGGCGTCTTGCGTCGGCAGAATCGAGCCCGACCAACAGACAGAGTTCCCGAACCCGGCAGTTGACGCAGCTCTCGCTATGCAACGGTAGATAGTCAGGCATGACGGGAGTCTTCCGACAGTTTCGTGTACTACCATCGAAGACCATACTCGTCCAGACAACGACTTCAATCATTGCCAGATGGGCGGGCAATCCCCATCCGCCGTAATCCGCGTGGATGAACACGGCAGTGGTGATCGGCATATTGGTTTTCTGATCTAAATCAGAACCCGCCGCCGAGATCTCTTCACACTGAAGTGGGCTCATGACGTCTGTGCGGCACAAAGCGCATGGCGGCAGCTTCTCTAGGTAGCCCCTTTAAGGCGTTAAGCGAGGTTGCCATGAACCAGTCGCCAGGCTTTTTGTTGATCGCCTCATCAAAGATGCAGCGTACGCCTGCCTTTGAGCGCGCCGTGGCTCTGGCTCGGGCGTGCGGGGAACACTTGCGGATCGTCGCGCTGGACTACAGCAGGGCCTTGGATGTCATGGGTGTTTTCGACCACTCGACATTCACCGTCCTACGTCAAAGCTATTTGCAGACTCACCGCCTGTGGCTGGAAGATCAGGCTGCACAGGAGCGCGCGCGTGGCCTTGAGTGCTCGGTCGAGGTGCTGTGGACGAATCGCTGTTTCGACGCGATTAGCGCCTACATCAAGACGACCCAGCCCAGGATGTTGATCAAGGATGTGCGTCATGAGCCGCTCTTCGCCCGGATCTTTTCCACGCCCCTTGACTGGCACCTGTTGCGCGACTGTGTCTGTCCGGTTCAATTCGTGACTGATGCGCGGCACCCTCTGCCTGGCAAGTTGCTGGCGGCAGTCAACCTTGATCGATACGAAGAAACTGAATTGAAGCTCAATGACACCTTGGTCAGGACGGCTTCCAGCCTGGCCGGGCAATGCCGCGGAAGCGTTCATGTGTTGTACAGCGATGACTGGTCGGCGTTCTACGCCGCTAATGTCACCCTGCTGGGTGCCTTGCCGATCGAGACCGGCTTTCATGAGGCCCTGAGCGAGGCGCACGCAGAGGCATTCGCGTCTCTGTGCGAGCGCCACGGAATTCCGAGCGAATGTCGACATTTCCTGACCGGGACGCCGCAACCGACGATCAGTGCTTTCGCCCGCGAGAGTGACATAGACCTCCTGATCATGGGGATTTTGCCGCAGCGCGGCCTGGGAAGAATCATGGGAAACACCGCCGAATCGCTGTTGCTCCACGCGCCTTGCAGCGTACTGATCATCAAGCCCGGCGAAGATGCAAGCGACGTGAGCAGCCTGTTCTCTGTAAAGAAATCAACTGCAGTGCCGCGCGCATTTCTAACCCCGCGCGACCTTTAGCCCTGAAAGGAGGTGTGACATGTCCCAAGCTGAACGTTTGATGCTGATTGCGTCGCCACTGATGCAAAGAACCCCGGCGTTCGACCGCGCCCTGGCCCTGGCCAAAGCGCAGGATGTCGCGTTACACATCGTTGCATTCGACTATGTGGAAGCCCTGGCCACGGCCGGGCTTGTGAATGAGCAGGCCCTGCGGGAAATGAAGGAAGGGTATCTGGATCGCCATCGCGACTGGCTGGAACAGCAGGTTGTTCCCATGCGTCGCTCCGGCGTCCATGTCACCCACGAAGTGAGCTGGGTGACGCGTCCTCTGGACGAAATAATGGCGCACATTCATGAGATGAAGCCTTCAATGGTCATTAAAGACCTGGAGCATCAATCGTGGCTGTCCCGCGTCATGTTCACTTCGCTCGATGAACGTCTGCTCCGCGAATGCCCGGTGCCCCTGCACCTAGTCGCCCATGTGACCCATGCAATTCCGCGCAAGGTCCTGGCGGCTGTCGACCCTTTCCGCCTGGAGGAACAACACGACGGCCTGAATGAAAGGATTATCACCACAGCCGAAAAACTGGCAGCGCAGTGCAATGCGGACCTGCACCTGTTGTACGCCTACGATTTGTCCTCCGTCTTTGGCTGGGATAGCGACATGGCCTTTTCCTCCGAAGCCCAAGAGCAGATCTACGCTTCGGACAAGGAGGCTTTCGACAGCCTGGCTGCCCGTTTTGGCGTACCTCCGGACCGCAAGCACCTGGTGATGGGAAATCCGGCGAAGGTTATTGAAACCTACACCCGGACGTACGGCTTCGACGTGGTCGTAATGGGTACTGTGCATCGCAGCGCACTGAATAAATGGTTGGGCAGCACCACTGAGCAAGTAGCACACAATATCGAAACCAGCCTGCTGACGATCAGTCCCCACAAGGGCGCCCGGGGGGTGTGATGCTTGACCAGTGTCGAGCGCTGTTGGTTGCCGATGACATCGGGAACAAGGTATGGCGTATAGCGGGCACGAAACCTGGTCATTAATGATGAGGATTTGATAGCCGATTGACGGCCAGAGCAAGGATGTGTTTCTGACGCTGGCGGGCTGCGGCATAGTGATAGGTACTCAATATTGAGTCCCGCTGCGTCGGAGCCAAAAGATGCGAATCAGAGCTGCTGTTCTCAGACACATGAACGTTGAGCCGCCTTATGCCCAGAGCAAGCCGATTGTGATCGAGACAATCGACCTGGCACCGCCGGGACCCGGCGAGGTGTTGGTGCGTATCCGAGCCGTAGGCCTTTGCCATTCGGACCTTTCGGTGATCAACGGTGACCGCCCGCGGCCGATGCCCATGGCGCTCGGCCACGAGGCAGCAGGGGTGGTTGAAGAGTTGGGCGAGGGCGTCCATGACCTCGAACCGGGCGATCACGTTGTCATGGTGTTCATGCCCAGTTGTGGGCATTGCCTGCCGTGCGCTGAAGGTCGTCCGGCACTGTGCGAGCCGGGTGCGAAAGCGAACGCCGCAGGTACCCTGATAAACGGCTCAGTGCGTTTGAGCAGTCCTGCCGGCCACGTCCATCACCATCTGGGTGTCTCGGCTTTTGCTGAGTACGCCGTGGTGTCGCGTAACTCCTTGGTCAAGATCGACAGAGATCTGCCTTTTGTTGAAGCAGCGCTTTTTGGTTGCGCGGTGCTGACGGGCGTCGGCGCCGTGGTTAATACTGCGCAGTTGCGGGTCGGCTCGACCGCCGTGGTGATCGGTTTGGGCGGCGTCGGATTGGCGTCGGTGCTGGGTGCAAGGGCAGCAGGAGCGAGCAAAATCATTGCCGTAGATCTGTCGCCAGAGAAGCTCGCACTGGCCAAGGACGTCGGTGCAACCGCAGTTGTCAACGGGGGCGATCCGGACGCCGTTGAGCAGGTGTTGCAACTCACCGGCGGTGGTGCCGACTATGTGTTCGAAATGGCCGGCTCGATCCGGGCATTGGATAACGCCATGAAGATGACCAAACGCGGCGGGATGACTGTAACCGCCGGCCTTCCGCCACCCGGCTCGGCGCTATCGGTCAATGTTGTGCAGTTGGTAGCCGAGGAGCGTACGCTCAAGGGCAGTTATATCGGTACCTGTGTGCCACTCCGTGATATCCCGCGGTTCATCGAACTCTATCGAGATGGTCGCTTACCCGTAGATCGACTGTTGAGCGGCCGACTGAAACTGGACGACATCAACGAAGGTTTTGACCGCTTGCACGAAGGCAGCGCGGTCCGTCAGGTCATCGAGTTTTGAGGAGCAGCATCATGGCTGATTCATACGTTAAATCAGTGGCCCATCGCGCTGACTGGCGCAGTGGATAACGGTTGGTCTCTATCCAGACGACCGCTGAGTACGGTCAGCGCGTAGGCCACCAACACCACCAGCCCGCCAATCCAGGCGGTGTGGATCAGCCCCATGTGGGCGACGATCCAACCACCGCCCCAGGCGCCCCCGGCAATACCGAGGTTGAAGGCCGCGATGTTCAAGCCGGATGCCACATCGATTGCCTTGGGCGTGTGAACTTCGGCCTGACGCACGACATAAACCTGCAAGCCAGGAACGTTGCCGAACGCCACAGCACCCCAAAGCAGAACGGTGACGACTGCCAGCCATGGAATACCGGCGGTAAACGTCAGCAAAATCAGCACGGCGGCCAGCGCCAGGAAGATGATTTTCAACGCGCCGACGGGGCCTTTGCTGTCAGCGAGCTTGCCGCCCCAGATATTGCCGATCGCGACAGAGATGCCGTAAACCAGAAGCACCAGGCTGACTGTCGAAGCGCTGAAGCCTGATACTTCCTGAAGGATAGGGGCCAGGTAGGTGAAGGCGATGAAAGATCCGCCGTAACCAATCGCAGTCATTGCATAAACCAGCAACAGACGAGGCTGCTTCAATACCTGCAGTTGTTGCAGCACCGAGGCGGGTTTGCTGTGCTGAATGTTTTTCGGAACGAAAATCAGACTGCCGATGAACGCAATGACACCCAGGGCCGATACCGCGAGGAAGGTTTCGCGCCAGCCGAAGTGCTGACCGATGAACGTGCCTAACGGCACGCCAGTCACCAGAGCAACAGTGAGGCCGGTAAACATGATGGCGATAGCACTGGCAGCTTTTTCCTTGCTCACCAGGCTGGTGGCGATGGTCGAGCCAATCGAGAAGAACACACCGTGCGCCAGGCCGGTGACGATTCGGGCGATGATCAAGGAGTCATAGCCCGGCGCTTTCCACGCGAGCAGGTTGCCCAGTGTGAACAGCACCATCAGTGTCAGCAGAAGAAGCTTGCGCGGCACCTTGCCCGTCAGAGCCGTCAGCAGAGGCGCGCCGATAGCAACGCCCAGCGCGTAAAGACTGACCAGCAAGCCGGCAGAAGGAAGATCAACGCCCAGATCTGAAGCGATGGTGGGCAGTAGCCCGACAATGACAAATTCGGTGGTGCCTATGGCAAAGGCACTCAACGTTAACGCTAGTAAGGCAATTGGCATGACTGTCGCTCCAGTGTGGTTTGTGGAGCGCATTGTGCGAGACATATTCGTGCTTAAAAATGCCAGTTAAGGACAAACATATTTGTTTTTAGGTCACGAATCCTTGGCAGAGAATCACCTTGGATCTTCACCTTTCAGGCAATAGCCGCCGGATTATTGAATCGATTGAATGCGTACAATCTCGGCACCCGAAGAGTGCGGCAGTAGGCGGCGGATACGCTCAAGGTATGGGGATGAGTGAGTAACACCCTTTAGGCGTGTAGTCAGCTGTGCAGTCTTTCCAGGCTACGATTTCCTGGCGCTTATTGCCCAGGCCCTCAATGCCAATAGTGATAACGTCGCCGGGTTCGAGTTGATAAAACTGCGACACATAACTGACGATCTGCCGCACATCACAGATGAGGTTGCTGGTATTGCCGTTCTGAAAGCGGTGACCCTTCACCTCCAGCCAGATTGCGAGTTTACCGATGTCCGGGATCTCATCAGGTGTTACAGCCTAACAACCCATACCCGCTGACCTCCATGCAGCTGTCCATCCACCAACGGAGGATAGCCAACGAAACCACCTGGCAGTGGCGACGAAGGCTACTACAATCATCCAAAATGCGGTCACTACGACAGTGTCTGCGGAAAAAACACGCCCTCATATTTAATATCTGAGTGGGTAGCTATGACTATAAAATGGAAGAAGATCGCTACAGTCAGCTCTATTTTTGCGGCGTGGTTTGGCTTGTTGCTGGGTGGCTGGAGTGCTTATCTGGGTCAGCAGGACACCAAATTCAACCATGCAACGAAGGTTAAGGAGCAAAAAACAGCTAGTTATTTATCTGCGATCGAAATCTTGAAGCTTCAAAAAAAGCCTAAAGAGTTAGATACTCTAAGAAATGACTATCTAAATGATGAGGCGGCATGGAGAGCGGAGGACGATATTTCGGTAATAATTCAACCTATGCTAGATAATAAGTTAAATGATATTCCTCCTGCGGATATGGAACGAATCAAGCGTTTATTGAACAGGCAGGTGAATAATGATCAGTTTCATCCGAGCGCGATTCTATTAGGTGGGGCTTATTTCGCAATTAACGAAAATGTAAAAGCTAAGGAGTATCTTGAATATGCCAAAAGGACTGGGTACGACCCGCCCGCGAACGCATTCTTGTCAGTTGTGTATGCCAGGCTTGTAGACACTTCTGTGGATTCAGCGTATGCGTCCGGCGAACCCACCTTCCTGACCCCGACGCCAAAGGCCATGGTGTCCACCTCAATTTTGATCTGACCCCGAAATGTTGGACATCAACATTGAGGGGTGCCATGAAAAAGTACACAGAGCAGGCGAAACTGTCGGTTGTTGAAGATTACTGCTCGGGGAGCGCAGGTCACAGAGAGGTCGCGCATCGTCACGGGGTCAATGCTTCATCCCTTCGAAAGTGGATCAAGGAATATCAGGCGCTTGGTGCCGCAGGCCTCAAAAGCAAGAGAAAGAAGAACTACAGCGCTGAGTTCAAGCTGAAAGTGTTGCAGCGCATGCGAGAGGAAGAGCTATCCTATCGCCAAGTCGCTGCCCTGTTTGATATCCGGAAATCCGACATCATTGGCGAGTGGGGAGCGCAGGTCTGATGAAAGCGGATTGGAGGCCTTGTCCCGGCAACCAGGACGCGGATTTCACGGGAAGATGACAAAACCCACCCCGTCCATTATTCATCCAGCTCATCATTCAGTTTCTGCCCGTGCGACCGATAAAGATGCATTATAGGTGCTATTTAAAGGGCAAGCCGCCCTGAAAAAATCCCTTCATTGACCGTGGGAAGAACCGAATGTTTGCGACGATAAATAGAGCTCTGGAAAACATGAGTGTGCGTACCAAGCTCGCCATGGGCTTCGCAATCGTTCTTATACTGACCCTCCTGATTGCCGCAACCGGGTGGGTGGGTATTACAGATTTGGGTAATCGTGGTGATCGAATTCTCGACATCGCCAAACTCAATGACCTCACTCGTGATCTGCGAATTGCCCGCCTGCGTTACACCGCCTCCCCTGACAGTGAGCAGGCGACTGCGGTGCGTAAACAAATCGATAATCTCGATAGCCACCTTGTTTCAATCCGAGCGACCTTTATGGACGCAAATAACTTGGTCGAGATTCAGGCCGCGATAGATTCGGTAAAGCAGTACACCAACCACTTCAACGACTTCAGCCAAGCTATAAAAAACCGTGAAGACATACGGGGTGTGTTCGGTGGCTACGCTGATACCGCTGTCGCCGAGCTGAAAAAGCTCAGCGATGCAGTGGCCGCGCCGGCAGGTGAACAGGCCCAGCGAGATGTAGTCATCAAAGCCCAGTTCATGGTGCAGCAGGCACGTTTCCAGCTTCGCGGTTACAGCTACAGCATGAAGCCGGAACTGGAGCAGGCTGCCAAAGATGCCATCGACCAGGCCAGTGCTTATGCCAAAGCCGCAGTTGACCTGCTCCCGGCAGATCAAGCAGAACATCTGCAAAACTTGCAACGTGCGTTAGCGGGTTATCGCACCACGGTCGAGCAATTCAGCAACGCCTTGCAGGCGGCCACCAAGATCACGGCTCTGCTTAACGATGACATCTCTAATCTTTTCGCTGCGAGCAATAATCTGTCGAAAGCACAGGCTGAGAAACGTGCTGCGGATGTCACCCACTCACACAATTTGCTAGCCGGTGCAGCGCTGCTGGCCCTGTTGCTAGGGGTTTTGGCTGCGTGGGTGATTACCCGGATGATCGTAGCCCCGTTGCTTGACACATTGCGCCAGGCCGAGCGTGTGGCGTCCGGCGTGTTGACTGGCGGGCCCGCTGTAACGCGACGAGACGAATTGGGGCTCTTACAGCAAAGCATGCAGCGTATGACCCTGAACCTACGTGAGCTGATCACAGGCCTCAGGGATGGTGTTGTTCAGATTTCCAGTGCGGCTGAAGAAATGTCTGCGGTCACTGAGCAGACAAACGTCGGGGTCAACAGCCAACGACTGGAAACAGACCAGGTTGCGACGGCCATGAATGAGATGGCCTCCACTGTTCAGGAAGTCGCGCGCAACGCAGAACAGGCGTCCGATGCCGCCAAGAGCGCAAGCCGCGAGGCGGCCCAAGGCGATGTCGTACTGGCTAAAGCTATCGACCAGATCAACCTTCTGGTCGGCGAAGTCGGTAACTCGACAACGGCTATGGCAGAGCTTAAGCGTGATAGCGACAAGATTGGCAGCATGCTGGATGTGATCAAGTCCGTCGCGCAACAGACCAATCTGCTGGCTCTGAACGCTGCCATCGAAGCCGCTCGTGCGGGTGAGGCCGGGCGTGGTTTCGCCGTAGTTGCCGACGAAGTACGAAGCCTGGCGCAGCGCACCCAGACCTCTACCGAGGAAATCGAAAACCTGATTGGTAGGCTGCAAAGCAGTACCGTACAAGTCGCGACTGCACTTGAAACCAGCCAGCAATTGACTGTAAGCAGCGTTGACCTCACGCGTCAGGCGGGCGAGTCTTTGACTGGTATCAGTCGCTCGGTGGCTGGTATCGAATCGATGAACCTGCAGATCGCCGCTGCTGCTGAACAGCAGAGCGCTGTGGCCGAAGAGATCAACCGCAGCATCATGAATGTGCGCGATATCAGCGAGCAAACGTCAACCGCGAGCAAGCAAACGGCAGAGGCAAGTATCGAGTTGGCGCGTTTGGGCGGGAGTTTGCAGTCGATGGTGAGCAAGTTTACGTTGTAAGGGGTGGGCGAGATGGGCAGCGGTGCCATGAGTGGGTGCCAGATATCCACGCTCTCGCAATCTCCTGTGTAGTGGTCTAATGAAACTGGACGCCCATTTAGGCGAGAATGCTTGCCACAGAGAGGTGCCTGATGACGAAACAACCTATGCGTCCGGGCATCACGCCTTGCGTGATTAAACCGGCTGCCGCCTATGCGGCAGCAATTGATCGATTTCACTCGCTCGCTGCGTCGGCAGACGCGTAAGAACATCCTTCAGGTACGCATAAGGATCATGTCCATTTAGCCGCGCAGACTGAATCAAACTCATGATCGCCGGCGCGCGTTTTCCGCTGCGAAGCGACCCAGCGAAGAGCCAGTTCTTGCGTCCAAGAGCCCATGGCCGGATCTGGTTCTCCTACCAGTTGTTATCAATGGGTACGCCTCCGTCATCGAGGTAGCGCGACAGCGCTGCCCAGCGTTTCAGGCTGTAATCGAGTGCTTTGCTGATGGCTGAGCCTTCGGGCACGAGGTCACGCTGGGCGATCATCCAGGCATCCAGGCATCCAGGCATGCAGGCATGCAGGCATGCAGCATCTCCATCATCGGCGCGGCTTTCTTGCCGTATTCGTGCCGTAAATCCGGCTCCAGGTCGCGGACGTCACTCTCGATTTCGTACAACAACTGGATATAGCGCAAGGCTTGTTCGGCGAGCGTGCTTTTATTCGTGGCATGCAGTTCGAAAAACTTGCGCCGCGCATGAGCCATAACCGATCTCGATCACACTGAGTTCGAAGCTGGCCTTGTAACCACTAAAATCATCACACACCAGCTTGCCTTTCCAGTCTTGCAGGAAGTTGCGTGCATGCCCCCCCCGCAGGAGGTTGACACATCGAAGTGGGAGAAATCGCCAAAGAAATGGATGGTCAATGCTGATGATACAAAAGATCAAACCAAGAAATATTTGAAGTTTGCTTTCGATAATAAGGAGTTGACTGATATTGTAAAGGAAGATCCTGGCTCTAGTAAGTTGGTTGATATGGCACTGATGAATATAAGAAAAAGTGTTGAAAAAAGGACTCCGCGTGGGTGAAAAGTATTGATGGCGTGATGAATAAATAACCAGTGCTCGCAATTGCTTGCTGGTGAGAACTTTTATTCGCTCAACTGCCCAATCGTCTTGGTGCATCGCGCACCTCCTGCGTGAGCACCGTGTGTTTTGCTGCGACGCCAACCCGTGGCGTCGATGATGCATTGCCGGATCAGGCTGCGATCGGCGCGAGTCATGCGCGCTTCTTCCTTGTCTTCGCCGCCGGTGGTCAACCGTGCAGTGATTTCCAGTTCGCCGAGTACGTCGCGTTCGTCTTCATCAATCGCTTCTGTTCGTCGTCTTTATGAAGAGTTATTCATATAAACATCGATCCTCAATAGCGGTTATCAACGGTAACCATACACGGATAACTGGCTGCCTTGTTAAGGTCCTCGCAACTCTTAAAACCTTCACTTTGGGAATTGGTCTTCGTCGCTCATCAGGTGATAGCTCCCTTTCCCTATTCTTTAGCAAGAGAAAAATATGGACCTGCTACATCACATGCGAACGTTCGTGCTCGTTGGGAAATACAGTAGCTTTACGATCGCGGCTAAAGAGCTGAATCTAACGCTTCCCGCAGTCTCAAAGAGTATCTCCCGGTTGGAAGGCCATCTAAACGCTGTATTGCTGAACAGAACAACCCGTAAGGTTACTTTGACGGGGCCCGGACAAGATTTCTTCAATCGTTGTTTAACCATTATTGTCGGTGTGGATGACGCGGTTCAAACCGTTGCCGACAGCAAGGTACAGCCTGAAGGGCACTTGCGTGTCCATACTCTGAATGAAATCGGACGGCGTTATCTTATCCCGTTGATCGCGGACTATCGACGATCATTTCCACTGGTGACCTTTGATCTGACCCTGGAAAATCGAATTCCCGACCTTTGCACCGGAAACTTCGATGTAGCAGTTTCAGTTATGCCGCTGCTGAATGAAAAATGGATTTCTCGCAATGTGGGCGCAACCTATAGCGTGCTGTGTGCTTCGCCCGACTATATTGCTGGTCATGGAATGCCACTGGTACCTGAGGACCTCGCTGGACATGAGTGCATCAGGCCCTCGGATGATCCTGCAAGCACGGTGGACAACGCTACGTTTGAGGGACCTTACGGGCCGGTGAATCTTTATATTCCACCTTCGGAGTTTCACTTGAATACCAGTGATGGTCTATTGGATGCCGTAAATTCCGGTTTGGGGATCGGCTGCATCCCCGCCTTTGTTGCGGCAGAGCACCTGGCTGATGGACGACTGGTTAGAGTACTGCCTCTTTATCATCTTGAGTCGAACGGGATCCATGCCGTTTACCGATCAGAGTCAAGCAGCAACACGTGTATTCGAAGCTGGACTGCACACCTGGGCAATAACTTGCCCAGGCTCCTGGCCAGCGATCTGCATGAGCGATCGGCCTAACGGCGCATGCTGTCAGTCAGTCGGCTGCCTGTATGTGTTGTCTGATTATTTCCGTATCAAAATCGAGGTTGAACGATGAGCTTCAAATCCAACGCCAGGCTTTGCCCAAGCGCGCTTTGCATAGTAGTCGCAACTGCTGCAGTCCTTGCCGGATGTGCCTCGGTGTCTGCACCAGCAAAGGGTTCAAGAACAGTTTTGCAACACGAGGTTTACCCGTCGGGGTACGAAGTCAACGTGATCCGCATCGTGCTTCCTGCGAACACTAATTCACCCCATCACGAACACCCGGGTTTGGAGTCGGGCTATATCGCAAGAGGATCTGTGACGATCAGCATTGATGGCCAGGCGGAACATGTGCTGCGCGCAGGGGATACCTTTGAGACGCCGGCGTATGCGCCCCATATTGTAAAAAATGGGCCCGCCGAGACAGAGATTATTTCGACCTACATCACTGAAACCGGAAAGCCAGTAACGAAGGCGCTGCCGTAGCTATTACTGGCTGGTTCGATGCCTGTCTTTACCCAGGCACCGAGCATGAAGCTTGGTGAGGTACCAGCGTTTCGGAGTAGGTGGCGCCTCCCCATACTTCTGATGTCACAGGAACCTCCAACGAGTAGATGAGTGCGCAGTTTGACAGCGCTACGGAAAAGCAATTTCCCGACTTTTGTGTCGAGCGAGCAGCTACAAGTTCAATCAGTGGCAAGGGGGGGCTAGCAACGCTCAGTCACTGAAAAGATCAAACATCAACTGCCGGAACCAGCGATTGGCCGGGTCGCGAACACATCGGGCATGCCAGAACAGGTTGATGGCAATTTCTGGCAGTGGCATCGGCAAGGGCAGGATGGTGAGACCGAATGGCTCGGTGCAACTGGTTGCGAAACGCTCCGGTACCGTTGCTATGAGATCCGTATTCTGGAGGATGTGACCGACTGCGACGAAATGCGGCACTTCCAGTTTGATGTCTCGATGCAGACCAGCGCGCTGCATGACTCCATCTATTTCTCCGTGACCTGTACTGGCTGCGATAACCCTGACATGGCCGTATTCACAGTAACGCTCTTGGGTCATGGCGTGCTGTGTGATGGGATGCCCCTTCCTGCATAAGCCTACGTAGCGATGGTGAAAAAGTCGTCGCTGATAAAAACCTGCCTGTAGGTCCGGTAACAGTCCTACTGCCAGATCAACGCTGCCGTTGGCCAGCCCTTCGGACAAGCCTGCATGGCTGCGCAGCGTCGTCACCGACACACCCGGCGCAAGCGTAAGCAGGGTCTGGATCAACTTCGGCATGAAGTAGATCTCGCCAATATCCGTCATCGCAATCACAAACCGTTTTTGCGTCGTCGCCGGATCGAAATCGTCAAGACGATTCAACGCACCGTGCAGTGTGCCAATGGCGTTAGCCACGGGCTCGGCCAGTTGCATTGCGTAGGGGGTGGGCTGCATGCCCTGATTCGTCCGTACGAACAGCTCGTCATTGAGTGCTGTGCGCAATCGTTTAAGGGCATTGCTCATTGCTGGTTGAGTAAAGCCAAGGTTCTGAGCGGCGATGGACACGCTTCGGTCTAGCAACAACTGGTGGAAGATCACCAGCAAATTTAAATCCAGATCGCGTAAGTGCATTGCGGTGCCCTTGAGGCCTGAGGCTAGAGCCGATATTCATGATGGTGATAGTTTCTATGGTTTTTGCACCATTTATCAATAGCGATCTGCGTTGCATTATCGGGACATTCCAAAAACAAGACGCAAGGTTGTCCCCATGAGCAGTCCTCAATCGAAGCTACAAATAGCCATCGTTGGCGGTGGTATCGCAGGCGTGGCCCTGGCACTGGATCTGTGTCGCCACGCCCATCTCGACATCCTGCTATTCGAAGCGGCGCCTGCATTTGGCGAGGTCGGGGCGGGGGTCTCATTTGGTGCCAACGCCGTTCGTGCAATCGAAGGGTTGGGCATTGGCAAACCCTATCAACTCATTGCTGACCGCACTCCACAACCCTGGCAGGACATCTGGTTTGAATGGCGTCGTGGCGCAGATGCGGGTTATCTGGGAGCCAGTATCGCGCCGGGCGTTGGCCAGTCATCCGTTCATAGAGCCGATTTTCTGGAGGCCTTGGCGCAGCAGTTGCCAGCTGGAATCGCTTGTTTTGACAAGCGTGCGCTGAAGGTCGAAGAAACAGCTGAGCGGGTTCGGGTTCACTTTACCGACGGAACCGAACACGAGTGTGACCTGCTGATCGCCGCAGACGGTATCAAGTCCTCGATTCGCGATTATGTTCTGCAAGGCTTGGGGCATCCCGCCGTAGTTCCTCGATTCAGTGGCACGTGCGCTTATCGTGGAATGATTGATAGCGAAACACTGCGTGCGGCTTATCGCGCAGCCGATATCGACGAACATTTGATTAACGTTCCGCAGATGTATCTGGGCCTTGACGGGCACATCCTCACATTCCCGGTCAAAAAAGGCCGGCTGATCAATGTCGTGGCCTTCGTCTCTGATCGCAGCTCCCAAGACCCGCAATGGCCCCAGGATAAACCCTGGGTAAAAAACACCACACAAGCCGAGATGCTCGATGCGTTTTCGAGCTGGGGCGACGCGGTTCGGGTCCTGCTCGAGTGCATTCCTGCGCCCACGCTCTGGGCCCTTCATGAGCTGGAAGAGCTGCCCGGCTATGTTCATGGTCGCGTGGGCCTGATCGGTGACGCAGCGCACGCCATGCTACCCCATCAAGGAGCTGGCGCTGGCCAAGGCCTCGAAGATGCCTGGTTGCTCGCCCGTTTATTGGCAGATCCTCAGGTCGATGCCGGGAATGTCAAACGTGTGCTCGAGGTTTACGACCAAGTGCGCAGGCCACGTGCGTGCCGGGTCCAGCGGACCTCGTGGGAAGCCGGCGAGCTGTATGAATATCGTGATCGTCAGGTCGGCGATGACCAGCCCCTTCTATCAACGACTCTGGCCAACCGGTTCGACTGGCTGTGGAACCACGACATGGAAATTGATCTGGCGAGCGCACGCGCTCAGCTCGGATGGCAATAACGAGGCTGGGTTGCCCCCGTGCCGGATCAATTGCAGAAACATCAACAATAAAAAAGGAGCCACATCATGACCGTCAGCATTACAAACACACCTCAGGTTCTTGAGTTTCTCAAGGACGCTGCGGGATTGAAGAACACCGCTGGCAGTGCCCGAAACAAGCAGATTGTCTTTCGCCTGCTGCAGGAGACCACCCGGCTGATCGAAGAGCTGGACGTCAGCGACGACGAGTTCTGGTCAGCTGTCGAATACCTCAACCGTTTAGGTGCAAGTAATGAGGCGGGGCTATTGGTCGCGGGGCTTGGCATTGAACACTTCCTCGACCTGCGCAACGACGCCAAACAGGCAGAAGCCGGACGAACCGGTGGAACGCCACGCACCATCGAAGGCCCGCTGTACGTCGCCGGAGCTCCTCTTTGTGAGGGCTACGCTCGCCTGGATGACGGGGCCGAGGGAGATGCCGCAACGGTTATGTTCGTGGAGGGCCAGGTGCTGGACCTGCAGGGTCAGCCGGTCGCTGGAGCCTTGGTCGACGTCTGGCAAGCGGACAGTAAGGGTAACTACTCGCACTTTGACAAAAGCCAGTCCGAATACAACCTGCGCCGCCGGATAGTGGCTGATGCGCAGGGGCGTTACCGGTTTCGAAGCATTGTGCCATCGGGCTATGGCTGCAATCCGTCAGGTCCTACTCAGGAGTGCCTGAACCAGCTCGGTCGTCATGGTCAGCGTCCGGCACACATTCATTTTTTCGTATCCGCATCGGGCTATGAGCATCTGACCACCCAGATAAATCTTTCGAACGATGCCTACCTCTGGGATGACTTCGCCTATGCCACTCGTGATGGATTGATTGGCGAGGTTCGCTTTGTCGAAAACCCTGAGGCAGCTCAGGAAAGCGGGGTTGCCGCGCGGTTTGCCGAGATGACTTTCGACTTCCAGTTGCGCCAGGCGGTTGATCGCGAAGCCGAGCAGCGGAGCACTCGCCCGCGGGCGCTTCAGGCCTCGTAAAACAGCATTGCATACCATCAATCGAAAATGAAAAAAGAGGATAACCGCATGTCCCTGAGTAATTTGAAACCCATTGAAGTCACTGTCGCTGTCTTGCGTGAGGCGGGTGCAAGGCTGCAGGTAGAGCGCGCCGAGTTGGGCATTCCACGTCCCGACGAAGTCCGCGTGCGCATAGTTGCAACGGGCGTTTGCCACACGGATATGGTCGTTCGTGACCAGCTATTCCCGACGCCGCTGCCTATCGTTCTGGGGCACGAAGGTGCAGGTGTGGTCGAGTCAGTAGGATCGGCGGTAACCACTATTGTGCCCGGCGACCATGTTGTGATGACTTACATGTCGTGCGGGCTATGCCTGCCGTGCGAAACCGGCCACCCAGCCCATTGTTCACATATGCACCCACTGAACTTCGGTGGGGGCCGTCTGGATGGCAGCACCTCGACGTGCAGTTGCGAAGGTAATGCGCCCATTCATGACCACTTTTTCGGTCAGTCATCTTTTTCGACCTATGTCATCGCCAATGAACGCAATGTCGTCAAGGTCTCGAAGAAGGCACCGATTGAACTCCTGGGCCCACTGGGCTGCGGCATACAGACGGGGGCGGGCTCTGTACTCAAGGCCATGAAGGTCGAGGCGGGCGCAAGCTTTGCAGCATTCGGTTCTGGCGCTGTTGGACTGGCTGCGATCATGGCCGCCAAGGTCGCGGGTGCGACCACCATTATCGCGGTGGACGTAACCCCAAGTCGCCTGGAGCTGGCACTTGAGCTGGGCGCGACTCATATCATCAACAGCCGCCAAGAGGACCCGGTAGCGCGCATCCGTGAAATTACTGGCGGTGGCGTCAACTACAGCCTGGAGTGTTCAGGGCGCGCAGAAGTGTTGCGCCAGGCTATCGATGCGGTCACCACGTTAGGCATTTGCGGCATCGTCGGCGCGACGAAGATGGGCACCGAAGTGGCCTTCAACATTAACGACGTCATGATTCCCGGCAAGCGAATCATGGGCATCGTTCAAGGCGACGTAGTCGCCAATGCGTTCATTCCCACCTTGGTCGATCTGTACCTGCAAGGCCGTTTTCCGTTCGACAAGCTGTGCCGTTTCTATACCTTCGACCAGATCAACGAAGCCATGGCCGACAGCGAAAGCGGTATCACGATCAAACCGATCCTGCGCATGTCGACAGCGACTGACCTGGCTTGAATTTCCGACTGATAAAGGTAGCGAAAAGATGAATGTTCAACTGGTTATCGATAACGAGAAACTGGATGCCACGGGCGGCAAGACTTATCAGCGACTGGACCCGGTCAGCGCTCGACTGATCACCGAGGGGGCTGCATGCAGCGTTGAAGATGCCCGGCGCGCAGCAGCGTCATCACAGGCAGCGTTCAAGACCTGGTCCAAGGTCGGGCCGACGGAACGCCGTCGTCTGCTATTGGCCGCCGCTGATGTGCTAGAGAGCAAAATGGCCACGTTCTGCAGTGTTATGGCAGAAGAAATCGGCGCATCTCAATTATGGGCGCAGTTCAACGTAGGTGCGTCTGCGAACCTGTTGCGTGAGGCCGCCGCACTCACGACCCAGATCAAGGGTGAAACCATTCCGACCGACAAGGCCAATACCCTGTCGATGACCCTTCGCCAGCCTGTCGGCACCGTGCTGAGCATCGTGCCCTGGAACGGGCCGGTGGTATTGGGCGCTCGGGCCATTGCCTACCCGCTGGCGTGTGGCAACACCGTTATTTTCAAAGGGTCGGAAAACAGCCCCAGGACTCATGAGCTACTGGCCGAAGCCTTCTATGAGGCGGGCTTTCCTCCGGGGGTGTTGAACTTCATTATTTCGGCCCCCGAAGACGCGTCGGCCGTAACCGAAGCATTGATCAGCCACGACACTGTCCGACGGATAAACTTCACCGGTTCAACCAAGGTCGGGCGGATGATTGCCCAGACCAGTGCCAAACACCTCAAACGTTGCTTGTTGGAACTGGGTGGCAAAGCGCCCTTCATCGTTCTCGATGACGCTGATCTTAATGGCGCCGTGAACGCTGCGGTGTTTGGTGCCTTCCTTTATCAGGGGCAGATCTGCATGTCGACCGAGCGCTTTGTTGTCGACGAAGCGATCGCTGACCAATTCGTTGAGATGTTCGCCAAGCGTGTCAGCAGCCTGGAAATGGGTAATCCGGTTTCGTCGCCAGCCTGCGTGATAGGGCCGATGATTTCCCAAGGCTCGGTCCAACGCATCAATCAGTTGCTGGACGACGCAATCAGTAAAGGCGCAAAGATCGTTGCAGGCGGTCTGGCGGAGCAGGCGCTGATGGGCGCTACGCTGGTCGATCACGTGAGCTCATCAATGGACATCTACGATGAGGAAACCTTTGGACCGGTCACCACCGTGGTCCGAGTCAAAGGCGCAGAGCAGGCGTTGGCGGTAGCCAATGACACCGCCTACGGCCTTTCTTCATCGATTTTCAGCCGCGATGTCAGCCGTGCCCTTGAACTGGCGAGTCGTCTGGATGCCGGTTGCGTGCATATCAATGGGGCGACAGTACAGAACGAACCGCAAGCCCCCTATGGCGGCGTGAAGAACAGCGGTTACGGCCGGTTCGACGGCAGCGCTGTGATCGAGGAATTCACCGAAGTGAAGTGGGTGACCGTGGAGCCGGCCGACCAGCCGTATCCGTTCTAGGTTAAGCCCGAAGCAACGCTTTCAAAACGTAAAACGGCCCTGTGGAGGATCAACTCCCAGGGCTATCGCGTGCTCACCGTAAATGGTTGCGAACAATGAATAATAAAAAATCGTATGCACCCGCAAGCCTGTTCAAGAACATTCACTATCTGATGCTCGGCTCCGCGCTGGTTGTGGCGCTGCCGGATGCCCGGGCCACTGAGGGAGGAGGATCCTCCTACCCAATGGGGGCTGAAAACTACATGACCGGGGCCATGCCGCCACCGGGGTTCTACAGCCAGATATTCGCCGAAAGCTATCGGGCGGACGACCTGCGCGACAACCGGGGTGGCAAGGCGGTCGATGATTTTCATCTGAGTGCGGATGTCATCGCCCCACGACTGATCTGGGTGACTGAGCAAAAAGTGCTGGACGGAGCATTGGCATTTCACCTGAACGTTCCACTGGTTAACCTGCGTGTTGACGTCAACGGCCAGCATCAAAGCAAGAAAGGCATGGGCGATATCATCTTTGGTCCTGCGCTGGGGTATCACTACAGCGAAAAATTCCACGCCATCTACGCGCTGGACATCTTCGCGCCAACCGGGCGCTATGAGCAGGGTGATCTGGCCAACATTGGCCGTAACTACTGGGCGTTCGAACCGATTGCGGCGTTTTCTTACGTTGATCCCGTCGGGCTCAACGCCGACATCAAGATGATGTACGACTTCAACCTGCGCAACTCGGACACCGACTATCGGTCGGGGCAGGAGTTGCACGCGGACTACTCCCTTGGATGGGGAGTAGGGCATGGTTGGGTTTTGGGCGTCGGGGGGTATATCTACCGTCAGACAACCGATGATCGCCAAAACGGCGACCGGGTGGAGGACAACAAGGGACGCGCTTTTGCGATAGGTCCGTCGATCAAATACAGCAGTTCGTCTGGCTGGTTTGTCACTGCTAAGTGGCAAAAGGAAAGTGATGTCCGCAACCGTCCTGAAGGTGAAGCGTACTGGATCAAACTTACCGTGCCCCTTTAACCCGAGGGTAACTGCATTAAGGGCGGCCTAAAGCCGCCTTTTGTTTCCTGACACCCTGGATACCAAAGCCGCTGGAGGTACTGCCTACGGCGATGACCAACGTGTCGTAACTTGCTGTTCGATCAGCCAGTATTTGTTTAACGTTCTCATCCAGTACGGCGTCCAATGAAATGTATTCGTCGCCGATGTTGAGGTCTTTCATTCGGCCAAGTTGGAAGGAGAATGATTCCATTTACCTTGTAAAACCGTTCGCTTGCATGTTTCAGCAAGCGAACGGGTACGGCCAACAGTACTCAGTACTATTGATTGAAAGCAGTGTTGATTAGCCTGGGATTAATTCAGCTTGGCTGAAGAACGCCGTTTTGCTTCGCTGTATGTGTTGCCAAAGCATCCATGAGTGCAGGGGAAAGGCAATCGTAAGGTGGCAAGCCAATTGCGTTGAAACGGGCGCGGATACCGTCCATTTCAGCTGGCGGGGTGCCCGTTTCAATGACCGATGATACGAACGCGGCGAAGCCAGGTGCAGCCCAGCCGGTCTGAGGGGACAGTTCGGTATGCACGAAGTCCAGACCATGGAAAGCATGGTTTTGGTTCTCGATGCGGCCGTACAAATGCGCGCCACAGTCTTTGCAGGCATGACGCTGGATGGTTGCGCTTTCATCAATAATGGCCAGTTTCGCCGCGTTGGCGGTGACGCTGACTTTGTCGCGTGGAACTACAGCGATGACGGCAAATTTGGCGCCCGCTGGTTTCCAGCATTTGCTGCAGCCACAGGCGTGGTTATGCAGGGTTTGGGCGTCGATTTTGACCTCAACCTTGTCGGTTGAGCACAGGCACAGCAGCGTGCCGCCCGCGAAATCGGCAGTTGCCGGTTTAATGCCGTTATCCAGCGCAGGATGAAGTTTTACTTCGCTCACGTTGTATCTCCAGATCTATGGGTGATTTGGAATGAGTTCTGAGGCAAGTGCCCCAGAACAGGGGAATACATCAGTATTTGATGACGGTGCGGATGGACGTGCCTTCGTGCATCAAGTCAAACGCCTCATTGATGCGCTCCAGGCCCATGGTATGGGTGACAAAAGGTGCCAGCTCAATTTCGCCTTTCATCGAGTCTTCAACCATCTTCGGCAGTTGGCTACGACCTTTTACGCCGCCAAACGCCGAGCCTTTCCAGGTGCGGCCGGTGACCAACTGGAAGGGGCGGGTTGAAATTTCCTGACCGGCACCGGCGACACCGATGATGATCGATTGGCCCCAACCGCGGTGTGCACATTCGAGTGCTGCGCGCATCACATGCACGTTACCGATACATTCGAAGGAGTGATCAACACCCCAGCCAGTCATCTCGATGATCACCTGCTGGATCGGCTGATCGTGATCTTTTGGATTCACACAGTCTGTAGCGCCAAACGAGCGGGCCAGTTCAAATTTGGCAGGGTTGGTGTCGATCACAATGATCCGTCCTGCTTTAGCCTGGCGCGCGCCTTGAACTGCAGCCAATCCGATGCCGCCCAGGCCAAAGATGGCCACAGTGTCACCAGGCTGGACTTTGGCCGTGTTGTGCACCGCGCCAATACCGGTTGTCACACCGCAGCCGAGCAGGCAGACGTGCTCAGGGTTGGCATCTGGGTTGATCTTCGCGACAGAAACCTCAGCCACAACCGTGTATTCACTGAACGTCGAGCAACCCATGTAGTGGTACAGCGGCTGGCCGTTATAGGAGAAACGTGAGGTCCCATCAGGCATGACGCCTTTGCCTTGGGTAGCGCGGACTGCTGTGCACAGGTTGGTTTTACCGGATTTACAGAACAGACATTCGCCGCACTCGGCGGTGTACAGCGGAATGACGTGGTCGCCAACTTTCACGCTGGTCACACCTTCGCCTACTTCCACAACTATACCGGCGCCTTCGTGGCCCAGTACCACCGGGAACAGACCTTCCGGATCATCACCTGAAAGGGTGAAGGCATCGGTATGGCATACGCCGGTATCGGTGATCCTGATCAGCACTTCACCCTTGCGTGGCGGCTCAACGTCGATTTCGACGATCTGGAGTGGCTTGCCAGGTTCGAATGCAACTGCAGCACGAGATTTCATATGACTTTCTCCAAGTGATGATGCTCATTTGACCAAGGCAAGCAGCCACGCCGATGTTAGGTGTAGGGCCTATTTGAGGTACGTGCGCACCAATGAAACCACTTCATCGATCGACGAGCGCTGCGCCTCGGTCGTTTCTACCAGATTCGTAAACTCTTCTCTGAGATGGCTTTCCAGCACGCCTGCCATCAGTCCGTTCACAGCCCCGCGTATGGCGGCAATCTGTTGCAGGACCGGGCCGCATTCAGAACCCTTTTCAAGCGCCGCCTCAAGGGCATCAAGTTGCCCCCTGACGCGCCGAACCCTTCCCAGTACGCGTTTTTTCTCAGCAGGTGAATGTGGCATCTATGTTCTCCAGGTGTGTACATGGATCGCATTGTACACAGGTACTGGGAGGGGGTATCTGTAGGTACTGATGGGGAGTATATGCGCATACTGGTGGGGAGTATACAGAGGTATCTGCGTCTCACTGTCGCATGGGCTTTCAGCGGCTCGGTTTTCGTGGTTGGAATTGACACGCTCAAAGAGCTGTTCGCCTGATAGGCATTGTTCAGGCGGGCTACAAACTCTGTAGACCACCGCAAATCAACATCGACGATGAAGCCTAAGAGTGGCTGGATGGTTCTGGGCAAACGATGGGAGCAGTCGCGGATCCGATAAGGCTCGGCATAAGGATGCAACTTCATATCAGGAGCGATCCAGGGCGCGATATCAATTACCCACGAGCTTAGCCCTGAATGTCCGAACCAAAAACAGCCTCCAGGTTTGGAGACTCCCATCGTTTTGTTTGCAATCGAAGTGTGGTCGATTTTTTCAAGAGGCTGAACAAGCTGTTAAATGCGGATGGACACCTTTTCCAGCGTTGATGCAGGAGGGCGATGGCCCCTCAAAAACCCTCACCTTGTAAATGCGAGGTGAGCAGTTCTTTGAAGCGTTGGATCGCGTTTTCATTCCGCTTGTAGAAATGAACATTTCCCTGTTTGTTCAGATCGATCAGTCCGGCTCTTTTGAGTGAGTCCATGTGCACTGATACCGTCGATTGAGAAAGACTGCATCTAAGGGTTACCTGCCCAAAGCACACGCCGAAATCCTGACCGTACGCTTGCTCCGGAAAATACAGTTGAGGATCCTTCAGCCATACCAAAATCTGGCGTCTGAGGGGGTGGGCAATGGCTCTTATGGACGTATCGAATTTCTGGGTCTGTGTCGAGTTTTGATCTGTATTGAGTGCCATGGGACGTTCTCGAGGGGTGAAGCTCGCATTCCGGGAAAAGCTCGACCGGTTCAGTTGAGCATGTCAGCGATCGATTCAGCTGCAATCTGGTAGGACTGACAACGCGCTTCAGCGTCGTAAATCCTCGCATCGATGATCACTTCGTCTGCCTGTGTCGTCGCTATGAACTGCCGCAGCCAGCTACCCACATCATTTTTGTCTCCGACCGCAGTACACACCATGGCCTGTGCCAGGTTGTGTCGTTCAAAATCGGAAAGCCGCTCCATATAGCCTTCGACGGGTTTTGGGAGGGGGCCAGGCTTACCTGCGTACAACTTGCTTACCCATTGTCGATGAGAACTGGCGTGGTACTCGGCCTCGGAGCGGGTTGCTGCTGCGAAGACATTGGCACCGGCGATGACATAAGGCTTCTTCAGTACCGCAGAGGGCTGGAATGTCGCGCGGTAGTGATCAATTGCATCCATTAGAAAGCGTGGCGCGAAGTGTGAGGCGAACGCGTAAGGCAGCCCTAATCTGGCTGCCAGGTCTGCGCTGTTCGGGCTGGAGCCCAGCAGCCAGATCGGAAGACTGTGATTGCCCGGGATCGCTCGGACAGGCTGGCGACCCTCGTCGGCAAGGTAGTCAGCCAGTTGCTGGATGTCTTGTTCGAAATTGCGTTCGGATGCATCGCCCCGTAGCGCGCGGATAGCAGGGCCGGCAGACCCGGGCGCTCTGCCGACACCCAGATCGATGCGACCCGGGAACAGAGTGTCCAGGGTGCCAAATTGCTCTGCCACGCTCAGTATCGAGTGATTGGGCAACATGATGCCGCCCGAGCCCACACGCAAAGTGCTTGTGGTAGCGGCGAGGTGCTGGATGAGCAACGTTGTTGCCGAGGAGGCGATACCCGGCAGGTCGTGGTGCTCTGCGACCCAGTAGCGTTTATAGCCATGGTTTTCTACGTGCCGTGCCAATGTGGCGGCTTCGTCGAGTGTGTGGGCGAAGGTCTTGCCGTCGCCGATCATCATGAGGTCAAGGACTGAAAGCGCCGTCATTGGGTGCTCCTGTTTGCAGGGTGAAGGGGAAGGGCGGGCCCACTATTTCAAAGGGAATGCGGCCCAGTCCGGATGGGACTCCAGGCGTCGGTCAATATCTCTAAGCGTTGTCAGGCAGCGCTGTAGCTTCAGATAGATATCTCCACCGTAATCCCAGCCGAGCATGCCAATACTGCCGGCATAGCCAATACGGTCCAGCGCTGCGATCAACGCGAAGTTATCCATTTCACCCCGATCCACGGGTTCCATGGTGGCGACACCACCCCAGCCCAGTTGTGAAAGTGCGCTGCCGGAGGTCACCACTTGCATGAGCCAAGGCTTCATCGCCTGCAGGCATTTTTCAAGTTCACCTTCCTGGCTGGCGTACCAGTGGTAGCCATTGAACGATGCGCCCAGCCGGGGGTGGTTAAAGTGCTCGCAGATTTGCACAACCTGTGTGGTGGTCTGGGTTACGTGGTGTAGGTGCGGATAGAGCGCAATGCGCAATCCGCGGCGCTCGGCAATGGGCAATATCGATTCGATAAAGCGCAGGATCGCGTCACTGCCATTGACCGATGTTTGTACTGCCAGCTCGATGAGCTCTACGCCCTCGACGGTGTCCACGATGCGCCGCAGTACAGCGTCATTGCGGCCTTCATGCAGCACCAGATAAAGCGCGTCAACTTTCAGGCCGTAGTTGTCTTTCACACTGGGCAGCAAGGTCAGATCGGTCAGCGGCGTGCCTCCCCAGGCAGAAACGGTGATTCCGTCATAACCCAGTTCTGCCAGCATTTCGCATTGTGTCTGGAACTCGTAAACCCCCATCGATGAGTAGAAGAACGAGTCAAGCGCGTGGATTGGATGAGCCATCAATCGTCTCCGGACCCTAGTAGGGCAAAGTGTTCAAGACTGCCCATTCGGGGTGGGCGGCTAACCGTTGCTCCATGGAGCGAAATGCCGTCATCGATCGGCGCAGGTTGCCATACACATCACCGCCCATGCTTTCCCAGCCCAGAACGCCGACACGCCCATCAAAACCACGACGCTCCAGCGCACCGAGCAGCACGAAATTATCCATTTCACCCTCGTCCAAAGGCTCGATGGTTGCCAGGCCGCCCCATCCCAGCGGCGAGCGTCTGCAGCCGGCGATATTCACCTGATTGAGCCATGGCCACACCGCGTCGAGTCTTTGCTCCAGCGCCTTCTCTTGATTGGCGTACCAGTGATAACCATTGAAGACGATGCTCAGGCGCGGGTGCTTGAATTCTTCACACAGCGCGACTGCCTCGGAGGTGGTTTGCATGCCGTACCGCGCGTGTGGGTACAGGGCGATGTCCAGTCCGCGGCGTTCGCAGATGGGCAGCAAGTGCTCGAGCATCCTCCTGTCCCTATCGGTGACTTCTTCACCCGAGTGCAGGGCCAATTCAATGGTCGAACAGCCCTCGATGGATTCAAAGACGTTAGTCACGAAAGATTCCAGACCTGGACGATAGATCAGGTAGACGGCGCCTACATCCAGTCCCCATTGGGGCTTGATGAGGGGGATCGATTTCAGATCTTCGCTCCACGCCGACATGGTAAGGCCCTGGTAGTCGAGCTCAGCCAACATCTCGCACTGAGCCGACAGCGGATAGGTGCCCAATGCGGTCTGAAAAATGAAATCCATATGGTGTAGAGGCCGTTTCATCAATGCATCTCCGCTTTCGGTGGGGTCGGTAACGGCAGACTTGGAAACACAGGCAGGAGGTATTCGCCCAGCTCATCGATGACTTCTGCCGCATCCCGCCGTTGAGGCTTGAAGTGCAGAGCAACATGGCTGACGCCCTGATCCCGCTGGCGCTTCCAGAGTTCGATCAGTGCGTTGCGACCTGCGCGCAACACACGTCCCGGTTGCACGGGACAATTCGGATCACGATCCAGGTCGAATAAGGTGCCGTAGCCGTAGGGCTTGTAGCCGTTTGCCCCGCAGGCGGTCCGCCAACGATCGATGGTTTGTGGTACGAGTGCGGGGTTTGACAGGTAAGACAATATGCCGTCGGAGTGTTCGGCTATCCATTCGAGCGACTGACCCGATTGGCCAATCACTATGGTCGGAATTCGAGGGCCGACGGGCTTGGGTATCAGGTCAATAAACCCTCCCAATTGGCCATAGAATTGCGATGAGTGCTTCGGCCAATGCTGTTCGGTCGTAGCGCGAATGAGGGCCAATGCATCACGAAAACGCTCGGCGCGGCTCTCGAAATCAATGCCGAATGCAGGGTACTCAACGGGTCGATCCCCAGTTGCCAGTCCCAGTATGAAGCGACCTCCCAATAGCTGATCAACGCTTGCTGCCTGTTTGGCAACGATCAGTGGGTCGCGCAATGGAAGAACAATACCTGCAGTACCAATCGTAATCCGCTTGGTAACGGCCGCGAGATAGCTGGCGTAGACCATTGGGTCGAGGATCTGCCCGACGTCGCCGAAGTTTGGATCGTAGAAAGGAACATCACGTAACCAAATCGCTGCAAATCCGGCGTCGTCAACCTTGCGCGCCAACGCGGCATGTTCGGCCATGGTTGGGCTTGGGCTGTTTGGGTAGCTCTCCAATGGAGCAATGAAGCCAAAGGTCAACTGGCCAGGCTGAAAGACGCGTGAATATCCGGGGTGTTGCTCAAGTTCTGGGTTTAGTCTGTCGGGGGGACGTGTGAATGTCATTGTAAAGTGTCTCGTATAAATGGATGCAACGGCGCATCCAGATTCAACGGCGTTAATTCGCTATGGCAATGACTATAAGTGGGATGCCTGGAAAGAAAAACAGGATAGAATTCCGATCATTTCGGAATAAAACGCTTACATGAGAGGTCGGACATGGATCACTTTGGCGCGCTTAGCGCATTCGTTCAGGCCGCACAAACACGCAGCTTTACCGAGGCGGGTCGCAGAACCGGCGTGTCGTCCTCTGCAGTGGGCAAGGCCGTCGCGCGATTGGAGCAAGACCTCGGTGTAAGGCTGTTTCATCGTTCGACTCGGGCCATCACGCTGACCGCCGAGGGCGGTCTGTTCCTGGAACGCTGCAATCGGATTTTTGCTGAGTTCGAGGTCGCCAAGCGCGAGCTCACTCAGGCCGCAGGCAAACCGCAAGGGAAATTAAGAGTCGGCCTGCCGCAATTGGGCATGAGCCTGATGGCCCACTTGATCGCTTTTCAGCAGGCTTACCCTGAGATTGAACTCGAGCTTGAGTTCAGCGACAGGCTGGTCAATGTGATTGAGGAAGGGTTTGATGCTGTCGTGCGTATCGGTGAGGCCGAGGATTCGCGACTCACCCGGCGCAGGCTCAATGGTTACAGTCATCGGTTGGTAGCGTCCCCGGCATACCTTTTGGATCGAGGCGTTCCTGGCCGACCGTCTGACCTTTCCAGGCATTCCTGCCTGCGTTATCGATACCCCACCAGTGGCAAACTGGATCCTTGGCCGCTTGTGGTTAAAGGCGCCGCAGTCACTGTTGACGTCCCGACGTCGGCGACAGCCAACGCCATTGAGTCCTTGATGGCGATGGCCGAGGCGGGTCTGGGCATTGCCTGCCTTCCAGATTTTTTTGTAGAGAACGCCGTTGCCGAGGGACGATTAACGCCTGTTCTAGAGCGCCATGTTCACGACCATCGCACCATCAGTATTCTCTGGCCCTCCAGCCGTCAGCCGTTACCGAAGATCAAGGCGTTCGTGGAGTTCATGGCTTCTCGCCTGGCTTAGATTACTTGCCGAGGTCGGCCAGCTTGTCGGGATAGCGCCGCTTCGTTGTGACTGAGCAAACGATAGGCGGTTTATCTATCCCGACCAGGACTGATTACGCTTTCGATGGCTTTGCAGCGAAAGCGCCGTCACCCAGCAAAGCAACAACCAGCGCAGTCACGGACAGGTAAATCGGATATTCCCAGCCGCCATTGGCATTGGTAAAGCTCCAGCCGTTGCCGAAGTGCACGGTCGCGGCTACAAACAGTTGAACAACAGCAATCGCAGCCACCCAGCGAGCATAGACGCCCAGGACCAGCATCAAACCGCCGATGACTTCAAAGGCCATAACCGGATAGGCCAGGAAGCCTGGGAAGCCAATGGACTCGAAAAAGCCAGCAGTACCTGCCGGGGTGAAGACGAATACTTTGGTCAGACCGTGGGCGATGAACATGATGCCCAGAGCCAGGCGCATGACTAGTGCGGCGTAAGGAGCGGTGCGTGAATCAATCATGATGAAGCTTCCTTTGGTTATTAGAGCGGATCAGTTAGAAAGTGAAAGGGTCTGGTTCAGCCATTGCGAGAAATCAGCCAGTTCTTCCGGGACAATCTCGTGGGCCATGTCGTAAAAGTGAGTCTGGTGTTCCACACCAATCCGGCTGAGCCAGGCGTCAGCTTCATGTGCCCAGTCAATAGGCAGCACGTTGTCGTGGTGGCCGTGAGCAATGAAGGCTGAGACGCTTTTCAGCTGGGCCTGTGTCGCAATCCGCGGCTCGATTTCCCGCAGCATCCGCCCGCTGAGCAGCGCAAAGCCTGCCACCAGTTCAGGTCGCGTGACGCCGACGCTGGAACTCATGATCCCGCCTTGGCTGAAGCCGGCGATCACGGTAGGTAGCGGAGGAAGTGCCTCAATAAACCGGATCAACAACTGGCGGCTGGATTCGGCCTGCTCCTGATTGAACGACGGCCCATTGCTGGTGAAGTTGACCTGGTACCAGGCGAATCCTTGAGGGCCAACCTGCAGCGGGCCGCGGAGCAACAGAATCTCGATGTCTTCTGGCAGGGATGCGGCAAGGCTGGCCAGATTGGTTTCGTTCGATCCCACGCCGTGAAGCAGCAACAACCGTGCTTTCGGGCTGGCGGTGTTACACGCCTTACGGAAGAAAATACCTGACTCTGACTCGCGTGCTGGTTCAGAAAAGCTGATGTTTTGCATGAAGTTATCTCACATCTTGAACGGGTTGAACTGACTCGAATCGTTCGTTATCGATCGAGGTGAAGAGGTAGCTGTCCATGGCCAGTACGCCATGGGTAATCCCGCCGTCCAGAACCTGAGTCTGGTAACTTTTTCCGGCTGCACCGAGCGCAATGAACAGCGGCAAGAAATGCTCATCGGTCGGATGTGCGCGTTCCGCTGAAGGTGCGTATTGCTTGTAATCCAGCAATTGATCAATGTTTCCAGCCTGCAAGGTTCTGGCGGTCCAGGCTGCAAACTGTTTGACGTAGTCGGCGCCGTGGCTCGTAGCGCCGCGGAACTCGTACAGGTTATGGGTCAGGCTTCCTGACGCCACGATCAGCACATTCATGTCTCGCAGCGGCTTGAGTGCTGCGCCAAGTTGCCACGCGCTGCGCGTATCAAGCGTCGCAGGCATGGAGACCTGAACCACCGGTATGTTTGCTTCGGGCGCCAGATACAGCAGCGGTACCCATGCGCCGTGATCAAGACCCCGGGTCTGATCGAGCCGGGATTTCCAGCCCGCCGTCTGCAGCAGATCAACGATATGACTCGCTAACTCTGGCGCGCCCGGCGCCGGGTAGGACAACTGATACAAAGCGTCCGGAAAACCGCCAAAGTCGTGAATGGTTTTAGGTGCGGTGCTCGCCGTTACACTGACTTCTCCACGGGTCATCCAGTGCGGCGAGAGGACTACGATGGCGTCAGGTTTTGGCAGTTCGCGACCAAGCTCGGCCAGTTTCGGGCCAGCCAGGCCGGGTTCGATTGCGAACGTAGGAGCACCATGAGACACAAACAGCAGGGGAAACAAAGTGTTCATGGTGACTATTCCTGTGTGATTACGTATTGATTACTTGCTCAGCCAGACCGGAGCGATCGAAGTGCCCAGACCCGCGCCGTAGCCGAGGTAGATGTTGAAACCGGCCAGTGGCTCCAAGTAGCGAGCGTTGACCAAGCCACCGGCATCCACAGTGTTCCAGCCCAGGCTGCGGGCCAGTGCGATAGCTGTCTGCTTGGCGCGCTCGCTGTCACTGGCGACAAATACGCTGCCGGTCTGGTTGTTGGCAAACTTCGGACCATCAGCGAGCACTTGAGCGAACAGGGTGTTGAACGCCTTCACGACGTTGGCTTCTGGCACAGCCTTGGCGATTTCTTCCGAGGCGCTGGTGACGTGGCCGACAGTCAACGACATGTAGTCGGCGCTGAGCGGGTTGGTGATATCGATGACTACTTTGCCGGTCAGATCACCGATGCTTTGCAGCGCTGTGATCGCATCGTCATAAGCGGTGGCAACGAGGACCACCTCGCTGTCACCCAAAGCTTCGGATGCCACATAGGCGCTGACATTAGCGTGCTGGTCCGCCAAGGCTTTAGCCTTACTGATGTCACGGCCGGTGATGCGAACGGTGTGCCCTGCGGTTGAAAGCTGTTTGGCAAAGGCTGAACCCATGTTGCCGGTACCAATTACTGTGATTTTCATGACTACCTCGTTTGAGTTGAGCTGCGTTTCGATGAGGCTCAGTTTATAGATTGCCCAGACGGGATAAATCAGGCTGAATGTGATGAATAGTTCCACTAAGTGAGACAATTATGGATCGTGCGCTAGAAATGCAGGTCTTTTGCACCGTTGTCGACAAAGGGAGTTTTGTAGGCGCAGCCGAGCCGCTCGACATGTCCAAAGCCGCAATATCGCGTTACGTGAGTGGGCTGGAAGAGCGACTCGGCGCGCGGTTATTGCAGCGCACAACTCGACGGCTCTCCTTGACGGATGAGGGGCGTCAGTTCTATCACCAGGCCCGCGAAGTGTTGGCGATGATGGATGAGGCAGAGGAGGCCGTGTCGTCTGCATCGCCTGAGGCCAGCGGTATCCTTCGAGTGAACGCCCCCGTCAGTTTTGGCGTGCTGCACCTGGCTCCGATTTGGGCCGACTTTATGAACGCCTACCCCAAGGTTGAGCTGGAGATCAGCTTGAGTGATCGTCTGGTAGACCTGGTGGACGAAGGCATCGATGCTGCGGTGCGTATTGCACGCATGGAAAATTCTTCGTTGGTGGGGAGACGTCTGGCCGGTACTCGGATGTGCTTGTGCGCATCGCCAGCGTATTTGGTCAGCCATGCAGCCATCCGCACCTTGTCAGATGTGGCGGAGCACGGGGTGGTGGCTTACAGCAACTTCGCCAGCGGCAATGAATGGCATTTCGAAGGGCCACAAGGCAGTGAAAGCGTACACACGCGTTCAGTGGTTCGGTGCAATAACGGGGATACCTGTCGAGCCATCACGTTGGCCGGTGGCGGCGTTTCGTTGCAGCCAAGCTTTATGGTGGCGCAAGATCTGCGTCGAGGCGATCTGGTCGAAATACTGCCCGAGTACCGCTCGGTCGAGTTGGGCATCTACGTGGTCTATCCGACCCGTAAACATTTACCTGCGAAGGTACGGGCGCTGATCAACTTTCTGGTGGAGCGATTCGCCCATCCGGTCTGGGAGCAGTGATAGACCTTTGGCAAAAAAACGGCTGATAAAAAGGGAGATGAAGTCATCAGCCGGATAAAAAGGAGCTCTGTGTCAGGAGCCATATGGCTCATAGATTCTCTAGGCTAGCCTATCCATCCCTGGTTTAGTTCAGTTGCAAGAAGCTGCGCAGATCTGCAGCAAATTTCTCCGGGTTCTTGAACGCCAGGAAGTGGTCGCCTTGCTCGGCTTTGGTGTACACATGAAGCACCGAGCCCTGGATGACCGAACTCATCCAGCGCTGGCTCTCCAGCCAGTCGCTGTACTCGCCGGTGAAGATCGCGGTCGGCACATTGATCTTTGATTGAATCACGTCTCGCCAGTCGTTGGTTGCGTGATCGAAAAGCACCTGTGCAGTAAATGCCATGTCATCTGTAACCGCTTGTTGGACGAGGCTGATGACGTTGTGGAAGTAGGGCGAATCCATGGCCATTGCCCGCTCGACAACCCGACTACCGGAAACGAGCATATTGGTGGCGGTGCCTTGCGCATAGGATGCAATCATTCGCTCGGGCGAGGTTGTGAACGCCCCAGCCTCCAGCCGCTCTTGCTCCGTCCAGTCGGCATGGCAATAAATCGATGGCGCCTGATCAATGATGCTCAGTGTACGAATGCCTCGGGTACCGAACAGATCAATGTAGGCCCACATCACAGATGCGCCCATGGACCAGCCGCAGTAGTTGGCCTGCGACACGCCCAGGTGATCGGCAAACTCCTTCACGTCCATGGCGTACCGGGAAATGCGATTACCAAAGGCTACACGTTCAGAAAAACCCTGGTTTCTCACGTCCAGCACATACACGTGGTAGTGCTTGCTCAAGATGTGCATCAGGTGAAAGTACATCGCACCATTGGCAGACCAGCCGGGGATGAAAATCAACGGTTGTCCAGTACCTGCTTCCCAATAGCTAAGGTTGATGGCATCGCTTGTGGTGAAGCTGCTTATCTTCAGATCAGTAAAGTCTGAAGTGCGCAACGGCTGCCCAATGATCTCATGAGGGAAGTAAAAATCTTCCGCGAGCATTGTGTTGAGAGATACATCTTTCAATGGGTAATTCAAGAAGGAACACCTGCAAGTTGAAATGGCGATGGATATGTCTTGGCATCAACCTTGGTCTTTCGAAGGCAGTGTGATTTGGACCTTCGCCAGCGGGTATCAGTGGTATCGACCCAGAATAGGGCTTGAACTGCATCGGGATAAATACCCAAAATGGGGCAACATTCGAAACGGATCATTTTTAATGGATCGGTTAAGCAGTATGGCTGCGTTCGTCAAGGCAGTTGAGATGGGCTCGTTCAGTGCTGCCGGGGATTCGATGCAGATGTCCGCGCAGTTGATTGGCAAGCATGTACGCCATCTGGAACAGCATCTGGGCGTGCGGTTATTGCATCGCACGACCAGAAGACAAAGCGTCACCGACTTCGGTCGCGAGTTTTATGAGCGCTGCAAGATCATCCTTGCAGAGGTTGAAACCGCCGAGAACATGGCGGCTGAGACACAGGCAACGCCCACGGGGCGGCTTCGGGTGAACGCGCCGGTCAGCTTCGGGATGCAGTCCCTGGCACCTCGATTGCCGGGGTTCATGAAGGCCAATCCCATGATTAGTGTCGAATTGACGCTGGCCAACCGTGCCGTCGACGTGATCGATGAAGGTTTTGACGTGGTGTTCAGAGTGGGTCAGCTTTCCGATAGCGGTTTGATTGCTCGTCCCTTGGCGCCTTATCAGTTGGTTCTGTGCGCAGCGCCTTCCTATCTGCGGGATAAGCCAGCGATCAAAACCCCGTGGGACCTTCAGGATCACGAGTGCCTTGGCTTTTCTCACACAGAATTAAGGACCCATTGGACGTTCGAGGGGCCTGAAGGCAAGGTGATCGTTCCTGTGAACAGCCGGCTGATGGCTGATCACGGTGAGCCACTTCTGTGCGCGGCGCTGGCGGGGTTGGGAGTCTTGCTCCAGCCGGTAGAGCTGGTACGTCAGGCACTGCTCCAGGGCGATCTGGTTCCGCTCTTGCCGACTTATCCCATTCCCTCACGTCCTTTGCATGTCCTGTATGCCCCGGACCGCCGGTTGACGCCAAAACTGCGAAGCTTTCTGGATTTCGCTGTGGCTAAATTTGGTCCTGATGCGGTGAATCCTCAGGTGTTTTGAAACACTCTGTTTTGAATGCATGCCCAGAACCGACATTTATCCAGTGGTTTTAAAGCTTTAGAGTGTCGGATTGCTTCTATACATGCTGTGGAAGCTCCAATAGGGTGGGCTATGTTCTCCCGATCGTGATGGAGTAAAAATGAAAATCGAGTTGAATGCCAAACGTGCGCTGGTCACCGCGTCAACCGGTGGAATAGGTTTTGCGATTGCCAAAGGGCTCGCTGAGGCCGGCGCAGAGGTGGTGATCAATGGCCGCAGTGAAGGTTCTGTCAACGATGCGGTGGCCAAACTATCCAGCGCTGTGCCGGGTGCCACCATCACTGGCGTGGCCGCAGATCTGGGCTCCCCCAATGGCGTTGAAACGCTGGTGCAGGGCGCCGGGCATATCGACATTCTGGTGAACAATGCCGGGATCTATGGCACCCAGGATTTCTTTGAAACTGGCGATGACGTCTGGGACAGCTATTGGCAGACCAACGTTATGTCGGGTGTGCGTCTGAGCCGCGCACTGTTGCCGGCAATGGTTGACCAGAACTGGGGCAGGGTAGTGTTTGTGTCCTCGGAGTCGGCACGCAATATCCCGGCGGACATGATTCACTACGGCGTCTCCAAAACCGCCCAGTTGGCATTGGCGCGCGGCTTGGCCAAGCGCGTCGCCGGTAGCGGTGTGACCGTCAATAGTGTCCTGCCCGGGCCGACATTGTCCGATGGCGTTGCAGGCATGATGCAAAGCGAAGTTGAGCGTACTGGCAAATCCCTCGAGGAAGTCGCAAAGGCATTCATCGCGGAGCATCGCCCCAGCTCGATCATTCAGCGCGCTGCAACCGTCGAAGAAGTCGCGAACATGATCGTCTACGTGTGCTCGCCTCAGGCGTCAGCCACCACGGGCGCGGCGCTCAGGGTTGATGGCGGCGTGGTCGATGACATTGTTTGACCTGATCGGTTGATGCGCACTTGGCATCATCGATAGACGGTTGTAGCAGCTGATACTTCTATCGCCGACTGTTGAAATGACTCGGCGGGGTCGGTGGCAGAATTGCCATCGATCCATGGCGCAGGGTTGCAGGCAGCAGGCGGGCTTCGGTAGCTGGCGCGATAGCGCTCAAATCGATCAGTCGTGATCGCCTGACTTCCTTATCCCTTTAAGCGCGTATTCATGCAGTTACACTCCATGAAGTTCATTGGAGATAATTTCTCGCAGAGATACTCAGGTGCTAACCGGTAGTTCGGACGGTCGGTTGACCCAATGGCTCACGCCGAGACAGAACAGTAGAGCCAGCGCACAGGTGATCATTGCATTGGACAGACCCTGAGAAAACGCGGTGGGTTCTGTGCTGGTGATCATTGCACCAAACACGGCAACACCAATCACGCCCCCCAACTGCCGTGCTGATGCCATCAAGCCGGATGCCATACCAGCATCATCCTTGGAGACAGATGACAACATTGAGTTGGTGATCGACGGCACCGACGCTGCGCTGCCAATACCCACAATCATCAAGGCAATGTTCAAGTACCAAAGCGATGAGTCTGGAGTGACTCTGGATAGCGCCAGAAAACCTATGACCTGAATCAAGAAACCGGTGGTGATGATGCACCGCGCACTCACGCGTTTGGCGATACGCGACGACACCATGGTGGAGAGGGTCAGCACCGCTGTCAGGGGTATAAAGGCGAGGCCTGTTCGAAACGCGTCATAGTGCAGAAATGATTGGAAGTAGATGCTGAATACAAACACCGTTCCGTAGAACGTGAGATTGATCGCCGCGCCGGCCAATGCAGTGGTCGCCAATATTTTGTTTTTGGCCAGGCGCTCTGGCAACAGCGGGTGTTTTATCCGGCGCTCGATCACTACAAAGGCAATTGCGCACACCATGGCGATTGCCATGGTCGAGACAGTTTCGGTGCCCCAGCCTTTGGCGCTCAACTCGGTCAGCGCGTAAGTCAGCGATGCTAGACAAACTGCAATACTGATCTGCCCCGGCACATCGACTTTATGCTCAACGCCAGGGGATGCCGGGGCGTAGCGCATGACAAGTCCGATCGCCAGAATGCCGATAGGTACATTGATCAAAAAAACGCTGCGCCAGCCTAGATACTCGATTAACAGGCCACCCATGACAGGGCCAGCAGCCAAGGCGATACCTCCGCAGGCTCCCCACATCGCTACGGCGGACCTGCGCTTATCAGGATCCTCGAAAGCCAGCCGTATCAGTGTCAGAGAGGTCGGGACCAATAGGGCGGCTCCGACACCCTGAATCATTCGCATGCCAATGAGCATGCTCATGCTATTTGACAGGCCACAGCTGATGGAGGCGAGGGTAAAAACCGCAAACCCGGAGGCGAAGACGGTCTTGGCGCCGAACTTGTCGCCCCAGGCACCACCGAGAATCAGTAGCGCGGAGAACGCCATGGCGTAACTATTAATGACCCATTGCAAGCCGGTGAGATTTGTATCGAAAGCCGTTTTCAGCGCACCCAGACCGACGTTGACCACGCTGACATCGAGTTGGACTACCAGAAATCCTAAGCAGGCCGCGATTTGTATCGCAGCCAAGGAGGTGGTTTTTGACATGGTTTTACTCTGCTTTATCGGGGGGAGCGATGCTCGGCTGACCAGCAAACCCATGCGACCGCATGCAAGAGCGAAACGCCGACAAGGTCGGCGTCGGTGTTTGCTAGATGAACTCAAGCACTTCGCGAACGGCTTTACGTGGCTTTTGCGGCCAGTTCGTCGAGCCTGGATAACCGACAGTTACCAGCATGACCGGGATTTCGGTAGCCGATAGATTGAATGCTTCTGCGACCGCCGCTTGGTTGAAGCCGATCATTGGCGTTGAATCAAGACCTTGGCCTTTAGCGGCAAGCATTAGCGTCATGGCGGCGAGCGAGCCTGAGCGAATGGCTTCGTCGCGCTGCAGTTGCGGGTTTTCAGAGTACATACCCTGAGCCGCGCCCACCCACATGTCATAGATGGCTTTGTCGATGATGCCTGCATCCATTGATGGCTTCAGGGACGCCGGAATTGTTTCGTGCGGATTCAGGGTGCCGCAAATAATGAAAGTGACTGCCGAATCCATCACCTTCTGTTGGCCATATGCCAATGGCAGCAAACGTGTTTTGGCTTCTTCGCTACGTATGGCTATGAATCGCCAGTTTTGAAGATTGAATGCGGAAGGCGCGTGGGTGGCCAGATCAATCAGATCCGCGATCTCTTGATCTGACAGTTTGCGCTCGGTGTCGTAGTTGTTGGCGGAAATCCGCGACTTGATTACATCAGCAATGGCAGACATGGTGCTCTCCATGCAGTAAGGGGGGAAGTAAGCGCAGCCCCAGTTTTTTTGCAGTCGAGTCTGCGCAGATCAAATCAATCAGCGGCTGAAGCCGTCGAACGGCGTCATGTACACAGCACCGAACGGATCCAGGCGTTTACGGATCTCGGCATCAGGTGTGCCGTACACGACCAGGCTGGTGATGGTGCACAGTTCCAGGAAGCGTTTGCCGAACGGAGCAAAGGTCTCGTCCACGTGGCTGACCACGGATTCGACGTTGTAGCGCTCAAGAATATGCGCAACGCTTTGGTCTTCGTTGACGCTGTNTGACGCTGTACTCGTAAACCAGTGTGCCCGGCTCAAGCTTGGTCGCGGGAACGATCTGAGCAATCAGCGCTTTGAACTCTGGAAAGTCGCCGGGTTTGATTGCGAGGGTGAACAGGCAGGAAATATGTGGATGCATGGGGATCTCTTCCATCGTCGGCGTTAGAAAACGCCAGGTGAGGATGCATCGCTGATCCAGCCGATGCATTGATACGGTCGATGCAGTCTCTGGGGTCAGGACTTCTCGGGCGCTTCGCCGAACAACTTGCCCGAACCTGCCCAATCCGATGGCGCTACGTCTTCGAAAATAACGTAGATGTATTCGGCTGGCGTGCCGGTGTTTTTGACGATGCTTTCGGTAATCTCAGCAGCCACGGTGGCTTTCTGAGCGTGCTCTTTACCTTCGAACCAGCTAACGCGTACTACGGGCATGAGGTATTCCTCTTGGGATAAGTAACGTGGTCTGAAGTGATCAGTCCGTGACATGTTGCCATGCTAGGGTAGAAGCGTCTGGCGATAAACCGCCTAAAACTCTAAAGTGGGTAGACTTATTGTCTACTGACTAAGGCCGTCATGATTCCCATAGACTCGTTCCAAGGCGTTATCACCTTCGTTGTGGCTGCGCGCTCGAACAGCTTTACCGAGGCGGCCGGGCGACTGGGTATTTCGAAATCGGCTGTCGGAAAATCTATCGCCCGCCTTGAAGGGCGCCTGGGAGTGCAGCTGTTTCATCGATCCACCCGTCGAATTTCTCTTACTGCTGATGGCGATGCGTATTTCATTGCTTGTTCAACTGCACTCGAAGAAATTGGTGCTGCGGAGAGTGGGTTGGGGCCTGGGACTCGCGAACCATCTGGCCGATTGCGCGTAGATATACCCGTGGCATTCGGGCGCAGGGTTGTAGCGCCCTTGTTATTTGAAATCGCTAACAAGTATCCCGCGCTGCAACTCAACATGACGTTTTCTGATCATCTGGTCGATCCGATTGAAGAGGGCATCGACCTGCTGGTTCGTTTTGGCGAACTCAAAGATACCAGCGGGCTGGTTGCTCGCCGTCTTGCGCGACAACGCTGGGCTATCTGTGCTTCGCCGAGTTACCTGCGTCGTTTCGGCGTACCGGACACTTTGGAGGATCTGAATCGTCACCATTGCATTGTTGGGCATCGACGAGGTCAACCACTCTCCTGGCGAGTCAGGCAAGGTCAGGAAACCGTTCGCTATGCGCCACCCTCCACTCATCAGATAGGCGACGGCGAGGCGATGATCCTCGCTGCCGTGGCGGGGGTTGGCCTATGCCAGATGCCGCGCTGCCTTTTTAGGGACGATCTTGACGCAGGCAGGCTGGTAGAGGTACTGGAAGACTATGAGCCTGAACCTGTTGAGGTCCATGCTGTTTGGCCCAAAGTTTCGCATTTGCGGCCCAAGGTGAGGTACGTGGTCGATGAGTTGGTCCGGGTATGTGAGGACTGGCAGTAGCAGGCAAGGAGAGGGCCTGACGCTGGTTTTTATCTGTAGGTATACATCCATGAGCCTGCTGATGCAGCGCGGAGCAATAGTGGGTCGCCCTTTGCTTTACACCGTCGCCCTGATTCCCCTGCCTCTTTCAGGCTGGTATTGGAGTTCGGTAGCAGGCCAATGGTGTTTACGCTTTAAATACGCAGACACACCATTGCTCTTAGTGCTGCAGGCTGGTTCCCATACTGACTAACAACATCTTAATAATCATAAAAAAAAATTAACTCTCTTGGCGCACGGTTCCCCAGGCACGGTATCGCGACCTCTGTGATTACCGGCCATCCTTCGTACTTTGGGAATCCGCTATGACGACTGTGCATCAGATCCTGCGCCACTTCCTCACTGTTCCTGCATGCTTGGCGAGTGCCCGTTGGTGCGCTGGAGCGCTGTGCCTGGCGCTTCTACCCAGCGCATGGGGGCAAAATGAGCAGGACAAATTTAAAGATGGCGGATCACAGTGGAGCATGGGCCTCGGTGCAGCAATGGAGCGTCGGGCTTACCGCGACTTTGATGACAAAGCTCAGCCCATCCCGATACTCACTTATGAGAACAAATGGATCAGTCTGGGCTTCCCTAGCATCGATATAAAACTCCCATCGGTTGGCCCGGTCAACTTTCGTCTACGTGCGCGCTACGCCAATGATGGGTATGAGGACAACGACTCGCCTTACCTGGACGGCATGACGGAGCGCAAAAACAGCATTTGGCTTGGCGGAGCGGCCATCTGGCGTAATGACTTAGTCAATTTGAGCGCCGAGGCTTTGGTCGACGGCTCCGGAAATAGCAATGGTTCAAGGTTTAAATTGCAAGCAGATCGGCGCTTTGCAGCCGGCGCCTGGGGTTTTACCCCTCGCGCAGCGGTGCATCTGCTGGACAGCAATTTTGTCGACTATTACTACGGTGTGCGCCCTTTGGAAGTGCGCGCTGAACGAGTGCAGTACAGTGGTGAATCAACAACCAACTTTGAGTTGGGGTTGCGTACGGACTATTCCTTCAGCTCCAAGCAGATGGTGTTCCTCGATCTGGGCGCAACTTATCTGGGCAGCAGCATTAAGGACAGCCCACTGGTAGAGCGAGAGCAGCAAACCGGTGTACGTGCAGGTTACATCTATCGATTTTAGGCCTGGCTGGCAGGTTCTTAATGAAAAACTAACGATGATCCCTCAGGATTAACGATCTGCTGCTCTTGAGGTCAATGCCATCCCATGCACCTACTCCTTGTAGAAGATGATGTCATGCTCGGCGAGGCCATCTGCGATGGCGCTCGCCAGACTGGATGGAGCATTGATCATGCCTGCAATGCTCAAGCAGCCCGAATAGCCTTGGTAGACCATGCCTATGCGGCCGTAATGCTGGATATAGGATTGCCTGGCGAGTCAGGGCTGACGGTATTGCGGTCGATGCGTCTTAACTGTGACGCTACTCCGGTGTTGATACTGACGGCTCGCGGGCAATTGAGTGAGCGTATTCAAGGTCTGGACGCAGGCGCAGACGATTATTTGGTCAAGCCGTTTCAATTTGATGAGCTGTGGGCTCGGTTGCGCTCTGTGCTACGTCGCAGCCAAGGTCGCGTCATCCCGCTGTTTACTCATGGTGACGTACAAGTTGACCGTACTCGCAGGCTAGTCAGCAAGGGGGGGATGGATGTGCCACTCAGCGCCCAGGAGTACCGCACGTTACTCGCATTGCTTGATCGTCTTGGCCATGTGGTCACCCGTGACTACTTGCAGGACAGGATTTATGGCAACACTAACCTGGTGGAAAGCAACACCATTGCGGTATTCATCCATCAATTGCGGCGCAAACTGGGCGACAATCTGATACGGACGGTGCACGGGCACGGCTACATCATTGGGCTGCCAGCGTCATGAAACCCAAATCACTGCATGCTCGAATGATGTTGGTTATAGCCGTCGTGATTGTGTTTTGCTGGGTGGGGGCGCTGGCCATACTGTCCGCCTACTTCACCCACAACACCACCAGTACCTGGGACGAAAAACTGAAAATCATCGCTACCCAAATCCTCATGACGATACCAGCCAACAGCAAATTAACCGCCAGGCAAACACCGGGCATGCAACTGAGCAATCCGGCACTGGCTGACAGAGAAAATCTGGTTTTCCAAGTCTGGTTCAGGCAACGAGATTTGATCGCAAGCACGCCTAACTCGCCAAAAGAGGCTTTGCGTCCCGACTTTTTCGATGGCGCTACCTCAAGTGTCATTGGCGGCAAACGCTGGCGTGTCTACTCCGTGGGAGACAGTACAGGCCTGGTCAATGTGCAAGTCGCAAATCTGCACAGCATTGTGGATCAAGAGATTCAGCATGAAACGTTGATTTCAGTCGGGCTCGCTACCTTACTATTACTGCTGGCGGGGGTGTTGATGTGGTTTGTAGTTCGCAACACCCTGACGCCTGTCGTGGCCTTGGGCAAGGCTATGCGTGAGAGACGCAGTTTCGATCTAACACAGTTGCCGGTAGCTTCATTGCCCCAAGAGCTTCATTCACTTGTAGCCTCCTTTAATCACATTCTCCAGCAGTTGGACGAGGCGGTTGAAGCCGAACGTCAATTCATCGGCAATGCGGCACATGAGCTACGCACACCGCTTGCCACTCTGCAGGCACAAGCTCAGATAGCCCTGCGTGCACCACTGGCAGCCGACAAAGACGTAGCGTTATCGAAGTTGCTAACGGTTGCTCAGCATAGCTCACGTCTATCCGAACAGCTGCTTGACTTGGCCCGCCTCACGGCTGGTACCCGAGCGCCAAAGCACGGCTTCGCTGATCTGAGCGAATTGGTCCTGCACGTCGCGCATGAATTTGATATCTACGCAGCCCAGCAAGGCCGTACCTTGTCACTGGATATTTCCCCTTGCATGGTTCGTTGCAGTATTGACGAAATAGGAATTCTTCTGCGCAATCTCGTAGATAACGGGCTGCGCTACACCAAAACCGGGGGGCACGTAAGCGTCAACTGTGGTTACCGAAGAGGGCCAGATAAGCAAGTTTACCTCGAGGTCGCAGATAACGGCCCTGGGGTGCCGGCTCCAGAGCGAAAGTTAATATTCGAGCGATTCTATCGCGCTGTTGGCACTGAGAAGGGAGGCAGCGGAATTGGACTGTCCTTGGTTGCAGGTATTGCCCAGAATCATCGCGCTATCATTGAAACCGGACAAGGGCTGAACGGGAGTGGACTGTCCATATGCGTCATATTCCCGGATATCAGCGCCGACGGCCCAGCTTCTTTCCAAGAGCTGACTCCGTCGTGTCTGTAGCAGCCGTATGGCTACCTCGCCAGAGGCAGGCTAAGTGACTACGCCACGCGGCTATCGAGCCGGATAGTCTGCTACGACTTGCTCTGCGCCAGATTTGGTCAACCCGATGATTTGGTGGGCACTGCGCCGGTCACCTGATTCCATGCCGGGCGATCCCATCGGCATGCCGGGGGCGGCGACGCCGATCAGATCCGTTCGCCTGCTCAGCTCGGCGATTTGTTCTACAGGTACATGACCTTCCACAAACTTTCCATTCACAACGCCGGTATGACAGGACCCCAGTTGTGCCGGCACGCCTAACTTTTCCTTCACCTCACTCATGTTGTCTTCAAGGTGATCTATCACGGTATAGCCGTGCTCTTGCAGGTAAGCGATCCATTTGCTGCAGCAGCCACAGTTCGGATCTCGATGAACGTCGATGGACAACTGCGGGGCTGCCTGTAGAACAGAAGCAAAACCGATGATTGCCGCGGCGGTGAGGATAAAAGCTTGGTTTTTAACTGAAAGCAGGCGCATTGATCGTACTCACAGATGTTTTTTTGGGAAAGAGGGTGGGGGAAATACAAAGTGAACGCAGTGAACTCACGCAGCTCGCTTTCAACCGCTACACGACCTCCATGAAGCGTCATGATAGAGCGGACGATGGCAAGCCCCAATCCCGTGCCTCCTTGTTGGCGGGAACGACTTGGATGAACCCTGTAGAAACGATCAAACAGTCGAGGTAAATGCTCGGTTTCAATCCCGGCGCCCTCGTTGCGTACCGCCAGTGCTACTTCATCAGCATGCCCGACGAGCATTATCGTTACGGTACTGCCGGGAGTGCCGTGCCGTATGGTATTTGAAAGTAGATTCGATATCGCTCTCTGGATCATCAGTCTGTCGCCCTGAGCGCAACCGCTGCCCTGGACCTGTAAGAACATAAACTTCTCTTCAGCTGACGATGCAAAAAGCTCAATGATGCTCATGATCTGCATGTTTGTGCTCTTGATCGTGGAAGCCATCATGCTCAAGTTGAATGGTGCAGTGACCAATCTCAAATTTCTCACTGACTGAGGTCGTCACCTGAGCCAGGATTTCTTGTCCATTGAGGGATGTGCGTGGAATTACCAGATGCACGCTCATCACGTTTTTGCCGCTGGTGACCGACCAGACGTGCAGGTCATGGATCGCTTTGACCCCCTCAACCGCCACGATGGTTCGCTCGACCTCTTCCAGGTCAATCCCATTTGGAACACCCTCCAGAAGCACATTCATGCTTTCACGCAAGAGCGTCCAGGTTCTTGGCAATACCCACAAGCCAATGCCTGCCGCAACGAGCGAATCCATCCATGCCCAGCCGGTGAAGCGGATCACCAGTGCCGCAACAATGACACCTATCGATCCAAGCATGTCGCTCCAGACCTCCAGATACGCACCTTTTACATTAAGACTTTCACCACTCGCCGCCCCCAATAGCCGCATTGAGACCAGGTTCACCACAAGCCCCAGAATAGCGACAACCAACATCCCTGTGGATTGAATAGGGGCAGGGCTCAGGAGCCTTTGATAGGCCTCGTAAAGAATGTAGATCGCAACGAAGAAAAGAAGAATGGCGTTAAATACCGAGGCCAGGATCTCGAATCGCGCATAACCAAATGTGCGGTTGCGATCTGCAGGACGTTTTGCTATCTGCAACGCCATAAGCGATATCGCCAGCGCAGCTGAGTCGGTAAACATGTGTGCCGCGTCGGAGAGAAGCGCCAGACTACCTGTGATCCACGCACCGATAATTTCCGCGATCATGAATCCGGTGGTCAGGCCCAGCGCCATCAGGAGTTTTTTCTCATGACCTGCACGTACTTGGCCATGGCTGTGACCTGAGCTCATTAGAGGGTCCTTTGGTAGGGGGGTTAAGTAAACAATAGAGCCTGTGTCAGGACACATCAGGCAGGCAGGACGTTCGCAATGCAATCTATAAAATAAGCGCAAAAAAAAGCGCCCCGAAGGACGCTTAAAGATTCACCTTGACCAAAGGAGCTGTGAAGCTACTAAAGGCGAATTGTATGGAGCAAGGATTTAACCTTCTGACTTCTTCATTTGTTCAGCGCGAGATTTCTCGTCAGCGCTGACGAGCCGAGAAGCTTCGCTGCTGTGGTCATTGAAGCGAGTTTCTTGAACGAGGCGCATCTTTTGCGCGGCCTGGCTCGCACGTTCACTGCCGCCCTCAGCCAGTACAGCCGTACAGGAAAGGACGGTGGCTGTGAAAACCAGCGACTTGATCAGATTCATGGTGATTACCGTATAGGTGAAATGGCAGAAACCAGAGGAACGCTCAATCGCACCTCAGGAATTAAGAGTGATGGTAAACCCCGAAAGTTAACGAGAGGGTGAGTGAAGGATGACAATACTGTTAGAAAGGGATTTAAGTTGCGTGCAAAAACACTCTATGAAATTTTGAAATGGTAATTTCCGCGCAACCTTTCGGTAAGTGGCCAACAGCAGCAACCCATGAGCGCAGCATCGGAAAAGCCAGTACGATCCAGAACGGAAAATGTTTTCCGGAGGAGCCCACAACGCGCGGCTTCAGCAGCTGCAGCAGTAGCCCGGATCGTTCAATCATAAAGCCAAGTGCCATCAGAGAAAGTCTGGTTCGGTGCAACGCCAGCAACGTTCGCTCAGTGGCGAAGAACACGCGTGCATCGCTCAGGTCGGACATCAAGCACAGAATCGGTAATGGCGCAGTGCCCGGTAGTCGGGTCACTGACAACATAGCTGTAGGTATACGTGCGGAGTCAAAGAAAGCTTCTACAGGTGGTTTCATGGTGGAACGCTCTCTTTGATATACAAAGTACAGCGCTGATCTATCAACGGGCTTTCATGACGATCTCCCGATCAATATCTGCGCCGGGTCTCCAGCGCAGTAAAAAACAACATGCCGACCAGCATGGCCAACATGAACACGATCACTTGCCAGCGGCCTGTCAGCAGAATTGCCACTGCGGGGCCAGGACAGATGCCCGCTATTCCCCAACCGATGCCAAACAACAGGCTCCCGCCAATCAAGCGCGGGTCCAGTTCACGTTTGATTGGTAACTGCATTGGCCTTCCCAGCAGCGAGCTGGAATGTTGGCGCGCCCAACTTAGCGGGCCAACGGCTATGCCAATTGCCCCAACCATGACCAACGCCAAGGAAGGGTCCCAAGCGCCAGTTAAATCCAGGAAAGCCAGTACTTTGCTCGGATTGGCCATGCCCGCCAGAAGCAGACCTAAGCCGAACAGCAGGCCAGCAATGAATGCAGTCAGTTTGATCATGTCCAATCCCCCAGTAGATGGCGCAAGACAAACACCGTGGCAAAACCACTGAACATGAAACACCCAGTGGCGACCAACGATCGCGGCGAAAGGCGAGATATGCCGCAAACTCCATGGCCACTGGTACAACCTGAACCGTACCGTGTGCCAATACCCACCAATACACCGGCGACGATCAGTCCAAACCAGCCCGTCTGGAACTCAATCTGCGGCAGCGTGGCAAACAAGCCCCATAGAAACGGCGCGCCTAGCAGGCCCAGGAGAAAAAGTGCTTTTTCACTCACCCCCTCGCTCCCGCGCTGTAAGAGACTGCCTATCAAACCGCTGATGCCTGCGATACGCCCGTTGGCGACGACGAATAGACTGGCCGCCAGGCCAATCAATGCGCCGCCCGCAAGAGACGACCAGGGAGTGAAGTTGAGCCAGTCGATATTCATGAGGCTTCTCCGGCGCAAAATTGTTGATACAGGGTTTGGATGACTGCCAATGCTGCGGGACTGCTGATGCGATAGAACACCTGCTTTCCGTCACGGCGGGTCTCCACCAGTCCTTCGCGGCGAAGCACGGCCAGCTGTTGAGAGAGAGTCGGTTGATGTATCCCCAGCAGTGACTCCAGATCGCTGACATTGCGCTCACCTTGGGATAGCTGGCATAGGAGGATCAAACGATCCGGATTGGCCAGGGCTTTAAGGAATTGGCTGGCAGCATCGGCATTGGCGTGTAACTGCTGGAGATCTAATTCGGGCACAGGATTGATCGCTAATTAGTCAGTTTATTAAACTATAGTATATAAAAAGATATAGTGTTTGGCGGCACTGATTTCATACGTCAGCCAACTCAGGTTTCGCCATCCACTCACGGCCCTTAAGCATTGCTTTCCAATATGACGGTGGAAGAATCCGCTCTTTGAGCAGCCACGCCAGCCTTGATGGCCGAGTACCGTGAATCAACCAGGACGGGAAGCTGGGGGCGACCTTGCCGCCATAGGTGAACTCAGCCAGCACGATCTTGCCGCGTTGAACGGGTGATGCCTTGCCTTTGATTGCCGTTGAGCTGGGCAGTCCAACTGCGCAACGCGCTGGCCGTGGGTTCGACGCGCGAGTGCTGCGCGTAGTCGACGATTTGGGCTGCGGCATGCGCACCTTCCACAGTTGGCCACCGTCCTGATTCACTGACTTGATCTCACCATGTGAGAGCATGGCACCCTTCGTTGTACCAATGCTTGCTGCTGTTTTGCCCACGGAGTAAACCTTGGGTAACGACCGCCGCAGGAATGCCCATGTACCCGCACATCTCGCAAGTCGATAGCGATCATCCACTACCCAAAAGCGCCGATGTGGTGATCATCGGGGGTGGAATTGTCGGGGTTTGTACGGCCTACTTTCTGGCTGAACGCGGTGTCTCGGTGGTGTTGGTGGAAAAAAGTGGTATTGCCCACGAACAGTCCTCACGCAACTGGGGTTGGGTTCGCACCATGGGCCGTGATGTCGCCGAGATCCCGTTGGCAATCGCCAGTCTGAAGCTGTGGGACGGCTGGGCCATGCGGCTGCGGCACGACACTGGCTTTATTCGCGCCGGCATCCTCTACGCCTGTGAGTCCGAGCAGGAAATCCGCGACAAGGAGTCATGGCTGGCGCAGGCCAAACCCATGGGTGTTGAAGCCGAGTGGCTAGATACTGCGCAGATTGCTGCCAGACTTGGGACCAAGGGCCCGCTTTCCTGGAAGGGCGCGCTGTACACCGCCACCGATGGACGCGCCGAACCCGACATCGCCACTGCAGCCATCGCCGAAGGCGCCCGTGCGCTGGGCGCCAGATTCTTCACCCGCTGCGCCGCACGGGGCCTTGAAACAGAAGCTGGCCGAGTCAGTTCAGTGGTCACTGAGCTGGGGGAAATCAAGTGCAAGACGGTCGTCCTGGCGGCAGGTGCCTGGTCGGGTCTGTTCTGTCGCAATCTGGGGGTTCGACTGCCGCAGCTGCGAGTGCTCGGTTCAGTGATGCGTACTGCGCCGCTATCGGGTGGCCCGGAATGCGCCGTGGCCACTGAAAAGGTGTCGTTCAGAAAACGCGCCGATGGTGGCTATACGGTCGCGATGCGCAACGCCAATATCGCGCCATTGGTGCCTGACAGCTTTCGCTACTTCCCGGATTTTCTGCCGATGGTCAAGGCGCATCATCAGGAGTACCGGTTACGAGTTACGGGTCAGAGCTGGCAGGAAATCAATACGCCTGACCGCTGGGGAAACGATCAGCCGACGCCGTTCGAGACCCAGCGCATTTATGACCCAAAACCCGTCGACGCCTTTCTTGATCAGGCGCTGAAGATGCTTGCCGAACTGTTTCCGGTCTTTGCCGAGGCCAAAATTGAGCAGCGCTGGGCGGGCTTGATCGACGTGACGCCGGACATCATCCCGGTGATGGATGAAGTGGAATCGATCCCCGGGTTTTACCTTGCTACCGGCTTTTCCGGGCATGGTTTCGGGATCGGACCCGGCGCCGGGCATCTGATGGCGGATTTGATCACTGGCGATCAACCGCTGGTCAGTCCAATGCCGTTCCGTTTTTCGAGATTTGCTCGATGATCCCCTTGGTCCGCGGTGCGTCCGAGCGGCGTGCTCAGCCGCTGGGCAATGGCATCGGCCTCGCACTGCATAGCCTCCACCAGCCGCAGTTGATAGGTCTCGGTCAGACGCGACGTCGGCAGGGCACTGCTCAATGCTCCCATCGGTGCGCCTTCCTTATCTCGAATCGGCACAGCGACGCCGGTGTACAGCGGGAGAATCTTGTCGCTCAGACCACAGGTGTAACCCTGACGACAGAACTGGTTTATCGCCTCGCGCACTTGTGCAGCAGAGATGCCGTACTCACGCAGCAGCCGCGGGGCATTGTGGTTGAGGATCTCATTGCGCTTGGCGGTCGGCATGTTGCTCATCAAGGCCAGCGAGCCTTGGCCGACGCCACTCAGTACCCGGGAACCTACGCAGTGCGCAAAGCTTTTGGTGGGGTTGCCGCCCTCCTGGATTTCCAGGCACAGCGCGTAATAGCCGTCCTGCACGAACAGAAAGAAACTGTCCTGGAACGCCTCCGAGAGCCGCATCAACGCTGGCCGGGCCTGTTCTCGCAAGCCGCCGGTATTACCTGCCTGGGCACCCAAGGTCAGCAGCTCGTAGCCCAGGAAATAATGGCCGCGCAGACGCGGCAGACGCACGAATCCGTAAGACTTCATGGCTTTGAGCAGACGATACAGCGTCGCTCGGCTCAACCGGGTTTCGGCGCTGAGGGTTTCGATGCTCGCACCCAGCTCTCCACGGGCGGCAATGGCCTGAAGTATTTCAAAGGAACGGTCCAGCATTTGCGTCCCTTGGGTACTGCAACGTTGCACTCGGGGTAGTGATGATTCGGTTTGGGGCATGTTTGCATCTCCCTGAAACAGGCGATTGCTGGTTCATGGTCAGCCTGGAGTGAGGGTCAGTGCACAAAGTGATGGTCGCCGGGCTCTGGCCAATCATTGCTGTGCAAGTTTCAGGCCTTGGGTATTTCCAGGAGGTATCGGCCTGGCGTGATTCACCTTTTTGCCGCGCATCCGGATGGCTGCACGTGTGACTGATTTGAAGGAGAACATCCATGCAGCAACAACGCGTCGCTCTGATTTCCGGTGCCAATCGCGGGATTGGTGAAGCGATTGCCAGGCAGTTGGCGAGCAACGGCTGGTGCGTGTCGCTGGGCATGCGTAAGCCGACGGCGGCGGCCTGGCGCGACACCGATTCCGTCCAGGTCGTGGCCTACGACGCCACCGACGTGGGTGCCGAAGCTCGCTGGGTTGCCGCTGCGCTGGCGCGCTTTGGGCGCATCGATGCTGTCGTCGCCAACGCGGGCCTGATGATCCGTAAAACCGTGGTCGAAGCCGATGAGGCCGACATGGACGCGCTGCTGGAGGTCAACGTCAAGGCGCCGCGCCGACTCGCCGCCACTGCATGGGATGCCCTGAGCATCAGCGGCAGAGGGCGGGTGATCATCATGGCGTCGCTGTCGGGCAAGCGTGTCAAATCAGCCGGCTCAAGTCTGTATTCGGTCAGTAAATTCGCCGCACTGGGCCTGGCTCACGGTCTGCGCCACAGCGGTTGGGATTTGGGCATTCGTGCCACTGCGATTTGTCCGGGCTTCGTCGCCACCGACATGGCCCGCAGCCTGAGCACCCGCGAGGACTCGCAGATGACAGCCCCCGCCGACCTGGCTTTGCTGATCAATACCCTCCTGGACCTGCCCAACGAAGCGAGCGTCGCGGAGTTGAATATCAATTGCCAACTGGATGACAGCTACTGATGCCTGGACCGCGTGTTGTACCCGTGCAGAGTGACGAACAGCTTCCTGATCGCGTGGATGTGGTGGTGATCGGTGGCGGAATCATTGGTGTATCGACGGCGCTGGAATTGGCCGAGCGGGGCTTGAAAGTGGCGCTCTGTGAAAAAGGCGGCATCGGTCATGAGCAATCAAGCCGTAACTGGGGCTGGGTGCGCATTTCCCGTCGCGACCCTCGCGAGCTGCCGTTAATGGCTCACGCCCTGCCGTTGTGGGACGGCCTGGCCGCGCGCATTGGCAAGGATGTCGGCTATACCCGCGCTGGGATTCTGTTCACCTGTGCTGATGACAAAAGCTACGAAGAGCACGAACGCTGGAAGCGCAATCTGGAAGATTACCCGGTCAGCGCGCGGATGGTCTCCGGTGCGGAATTAGGCAGCCTGTTGCCAGAGGTCAATCGCTTGCAGGTCAAGGGTGCCCTGTATACGCCGGATGACGGTCGGGCCGAACCGCAGCAGGCGGCACCGGCGATTGCCGAGGCGGCTCGGGCCAAAGGGGCGTTCATTCTGACCGAGTGCGCGGTACGGGGTATCGAACGCTCAGCAGGACGTGTCAGCGGTGTTATCACTGAACGTGGGCCGATTGCCTGTTCGTCGGTGGTACTGGCGGGCGGCGCCTGGTCCAGCCTGTTCTGCTCGCCTCTGAGCGTGCACTTACCGCAGTTGAAGGTGCTCAATTCGGTGATCCGCACTACGCCCGTGGAAGGCGGACCGCAATCAGCCATCTGGACCACCGATTTTGCCGTGCGCAAGCGTCAGGATGGCGGCTACACCGTCGCTTCGGGGCATGAAAACATCGCTGACATCGTGCCGGACTCGTTTCGCCACGCAAGGCAGTTCTGGCCTGCGTTCAAGCACGAACATGCCTCGTTGTCGCTGCGCCTCGGCCAGCGTTTTTTCCAGGAAGCGGTGTTGCCTCGGCGCTGGGCACTGGACGAAGCGAGTCCGTTTGAATACCGCAGGGTGCTCGATCCGGTTCCTTCCATCCGTCAATCGAACCGGGCACTGGAGAGCCTGACCAAGGCGTTCCCGGTGTTCAGCAACGTCCGCGTTGCGCAGCGCTGGGGCGGCATGATCGACGTCACGCCTGATGCGGTGCCGGTTATCTCGGCCGTGGACGCGGTGCCGGGTTTTTTCATTGCCACCGGTTTCTCCGGCCACGGCTTCGGCATCGGGCCTGCGGCGGGGCGGTTGATGGCCAATCTGGTTACTGGCGAGACGCCCATCGTCGACATCAAGGCGTTTAGCTTGTCGCGCTTTAGCGACGGCTCGATCCCTAAACCCATTTCCGGATTTTGAGAGGGCCCGACAGCACGCTCGGCACATCACGCAGCAGCCAAGAAGCTCGATTGAACGAGCCAGGTTTTATCGCTTACACGACTTCAGGCGCAAGCCACCTGCCTTCATTTCTACGGGAGCTTCAGCATGTCGCAGCGCGATGATTCGGAAAAAGGTAACAGTCTGCTCAATCCTACTCGCCGCCAGGCGCTGGCGATGGCGATTATTGGTGCGGCCGGTGTGATGTTGCCTCTGGGGCGCTCTGGTCAGTCCTTTGCGGCGATGAAGGCCACAGCGACCGGCCAGGTCATCATTGGGTTGTCCCAGGAACCGACTGTCTTCAACCCGCACATGCCCCACATCGAAGTGGACGAAGGTATTCACTGGAACGTCTTCGATCCGCTATTCGGAATATCCCCGAGCGGCGAATTCACCCCGGCGCTTGCCGTGGAAGTCCCCACCGTGGCCAACGGCGGTATCTCGGGCGACGGTTTGCAGTGGAAGGTCAAGTTACGCGATGACGTCAAATGGCACGACGGCAAACCCTTCACCGCCGAGGATGTGAAATACACCCTTGAGCTGATTGTTGCACCGAACTTTCGCAGCGGTCGCCGCGCCGGTCATGATCTGGTGCGCGATATCACCGTGGTTTCCCCCACTGAAATCCATTGGCGGATGGAGAAGTCCTACGCCCCATATGCGTCGATTCTGTCGTGGACGTTCATGGTGCCCAAGCATGTTCTGTCAGCCGCAGCGGACGTGAACAGCGCGCCCTTCAATAATGCGCCAATTGGCACCGGACCATTCAAATGGGCCAGCCGTGTGGCAGGCGATCACATCCAGCTCAAGGCCAATTCTGACTACTACGGCACGGGTGCGCAGATCGACAGTGTGATTTTCAAGTACATCCCTGACCTGACCGTGCTCTATACCCAGTTCAAGACCGGCGACATCGACGTCACCGCGATGCAGGGCATCACCCCGGATCACTATGAAGAAGCCAAGGGTCTGGCCGAACGCAAGGTGGTGATCCTGCCGGTGGCGACGGTCGAGTCGGTGGCGTTGAACATGGAGCGCCCGCAGTTCAAGGATCCGGCGGTACGCAAGGCGTTGTACCTGGCCATCGATAAGAAAACCATCATCGATGAGCTGTATTACGGCCTGGTACTGCCCACCGAAACCTACATGCCGCAGCAGTCGGCCTACTACAACCCCGACCTGCCCAAGCAGAGTTTCAATATCGATGAGGCCAACAAGATTCTCGATCAGGCCGGCTGGAAGCCGGGTGCTGGCGGTATTCGAGAAAAGGACGGGGTGCGTCTGTCATTCACTAACTCGACCACAGCCGGTAACCAGATCCGCGAGCAAGCGCAGCAGTTCATGCAGCAAACCTGGCTGGCCATCGGCGTCGAGATGAAAATTTCGAATCTGCCGCCGGCGGTCATGTGGGGTGAGTACTGGATGCAGTCGAAATTCGATTCAGTGGTGGTGGGCATCAACTTCCTGACCGGTGCCGATCCCGACACCCGTGATTATTTTGGGTCTACGTCCATCAGCGCCAAGGGTGGCGCCGGGCAGAACACCACGCAGTACAGCAATGCCAAGGTCGATGCATTGCTGGCTCAGGGCGCATCCCTGCAGGATGTGGCCCAGCGTAAGGCTGTGTATGTGCAGGTTCAGCAGATCATCCGTGACGACCTGCCGATCCTGCCGCTGTTTCAGTACGCCTACGTGCGTGGTTACAAATCAAAGCTCAAGGGATTTGCCGGCAACATCAACCTGCGCATCGAACCGTGGAACGTGAACACCTGGTCCTGGACCTGATTGTCCGCCAGCGCCCGGCACGTTCGCCGGGCGTAGTTCTGCTTTCAGAAGGAATACGCTATGCCCCAATACATCCTCAATCGTCTGGGCCAGAGCGCAATCGTCCTGGTGCTGGTGTCACTGATCGGTTTCATCGTACTTAACCTGGCGCCCGGCGGGCCGATGTCACAGTTTGCCATGAACCCCGGCATGAGCCAGGCCGAACTCGACCGCATCGCCGAACAGATGGGCCTCAATCGCCCGCTGATGGTGCAGTATGTTGAATGGTTCACGCGGCTGTTCATCGGCGATTGGGGCCATTCATTTCGTGATGGCAGGCCAGTGCTCAGCGTCATTGGCGGTCATCTGCCGGCCACGCTGCTATTGATGGGGACGGCCACCGTGCTCTCGGTGATTGTCGGAACCTGGGTGGGGGTGCTTGGCGCGGTGCGACGGTATTCGGTGTTCGACACTCTGGCCACGGTGGGCGCGATGGTAGCGTTGTCGATTCCAACGTTCTGGTTCGGCCTGGTGGCGATCTTCTTTTTCTCCCTGTATCTGGGCTGGTTGCCAGCGGGGAACATGTACACCATTGGCGATCAGTCGGTGGGCGATTATGCGATCCACTTGATTCTGCCGGTGGCGGTCCTTGCTCTGGTCAACGTGGCGATCTGGAGCCGCTACATGCGCTCGGCGACCCTGGATGTCATCGATCAGGACTTCGTGCGTACCGCCCGCGCCAAAGGCTTACCGTATCGACGGGTGCTGACTCATCACGTCATTCGCAACGCCTTGCTGCCGATGATTACCCTTGCGGGTCTGCAAATTCCCACGATTCTCGGCGGCGCGCTGGTGACCGAAACGGTGTTCACCTGGCCGGGCATGGGCCGGTTGTTTCTCGACAGCCTGGGTTACAGCGATTACCCGGTGATCATGGGCATTCTGATGTTCTCGGCGATTCTGGTGCTGCTCGGCAACCTGCTTGCCGATCTGCTGGTGGGTGTTGCGGACCCTCGCGTCCGACTCGGTTAAAGGAGCACTGCATATGACCACCTCTGCGACCTATCTGCCGTCCTCCGGCCGCCTGGCCTGGTTCAGCAACCCGACCCTGGCGCGTTTCATGCGACACAAACTGGCGGTGCTCGGCGTGGTGATGATCACGCTGCTGGTCCTGGCCTGCGTGTTCGGGCCCTGGCTGCTGCACTACAACGACCTGTCCATCGACATTCGTAATCGTTTTTCGCCGCCGCTGACCGGCAACCATTACCTGGGCACCGATGCCCTGGGCCGCGACACGGCGGCACGCCTGCTCAACGCCGGGCGGATATCGTTGACGGTGGGTTTCTTCGCGATGCTGATCAGTACCGTCATCGGCACCTTGATCGGTGTGGTTGCCGGGTACTACCGAGGCTGGATCGGCGCGGCGTTGATGCGATTCGTCGATGCTTTTTTATCGTTCCCCAGCGTGTTCCTGGTGCTGGTACTGGCGGCCTTCATCAAGCCCAGCCCGATGATGATCACCCTGATCATTGCCGTGACCAGCTGGATGGAGATCTCACGTATCGTCGAGGCCGAAATTCGTTCGTTGCGCGAGCGTGATTTCACGCTGGCTGCGCGCATGGTGGGCGCGAGCAATCGGTGGATCATGTTTCGTGAGCTGGTGCCGAACGCCATCGGTCCCATCATCGTCGCCGCTACCCTGACCATCGCCAACGCCATTTTGCTGGAGGCGTACATCAGCTTCCTCGGTTATGGCATTCAGCCGCCGCTGCCAAGCTGGGGCAACATGCTCAACGCGGCCCAGCAATACCTGGGCAAAGCCCCGTGGCTGGCGATTATTCCTGGCCTGGCGATCACCCTGGCGGTGACCAGCTTCAACTTCATCGGTGACGGTCTGCGCGATGCGCTGGACGGCAGGAGTGACCTGAAATGAACGCAGACGAAAAGATCAGCGTGTCTCACCTCAGCGTCGCCTTTCGCAGGGGCAGCGGCTATGTCCCGGTAGTGCATGACATCAACTTCACCATCCGCGCCGGGGAAACCCTGGCACTGGTGGGCGAGAGCGGTTCCGGCAAGAGCGTAACGAGCCTGGCGATGATGAAACTGCTGGCGCAGGCGCCCAAGACCCGCATCGAAGGCAGCGCAGTGGTGGCCGACAGCAGTGGCAATATGATCGATCTGGTGGCGATGAGCGAACAGCAGATGCGCCATGTGCGGGGCAACCGGGTGGCGATGATTTTTCAGGAACCGTTGACCTCACTGAACCCGGTGCACAGGGTTGGCGATCAGATTGCCGAGGCCATTCGCTTCCATGAGCACCTGAGCAAAACCCAGGCGCGAGCCAGAGCCCAGGCGTTGCTGGAGCAGGTCGGCATCCCTGAACCCGCGCAACGTATGGAGTGTTTTCCCCATGAGCTCTCTGGCGGGATGCGTCAGCGGGTGATGATTGCCATTGCCCTGGCCATGGAGCCGGACGTGTTGATCGCCGATGAACCGACCACTGCGCTGGATGTCACGGTGCAGGCGCAAATCCTCGATCTGTTGCGCACGCTGCAAAAGAAGAACGGCATGGCGATTTTGTTCATCACTCATAACTTCGGGGTGGTGGCGGAAATTGCCGACCGGGTGATGGTGATGTATGCCGGCCGTATCGTGGAGCAGGGCAGTGTTGCCCAGGTGCTGTCGTCGCCGCGCATGCCTTATACGCGTGGCTTGCTTGCCGCCGTACCGCGCTTCGAACACGCCGGGCTGGGGCAGGGTGATCTGGGAACGATCCCGGGTTTTGTTCCCGACCCGTCGGCACCTCCAGGCGGTTGCGCGTTCCATCCGCGTTGCGCCTTCAGCATCGCTGGACGTTGCGACAGTCAGGCGCCTGAGCTCGAAGAGGTGGAACCCGGACACCACTTGCGTTGCGTGCGCTGGCAGGAATTGCCGGCCACCCTTGAATATGCGTCCTTTGAGACTGCCTTGGGAGGTGCGTGATGAAACAGCCACCCTTGATCGAAGCCATCGGCCTGAAGAAATACTTTCCGGTGCGCAAAAAGCTGTTCGTCAGCAGCCGTGGTCGTGACGCCAATCTGGTGCGGGCCGTGGATGGCGTCGATTTATCCATTGCCCGTGGCGAAGTGCTGGGTCTGGTCGGAGAAAGCGGCTCGGGCAAAAGCACCCTGGGCCGCAGCCTCATGATGCTCGACCCGCCTACAGACGGGCATGTCGTGTTCGATAACACGGAAATCACCCCGTTCAACGATCGCTTGCTCAAACCCTGGCGCAAGCGCATGCAGATGGTGTTCCAGGACCCTTACGGCTCGCTGAATCCACGCATGACCGTGGCCGAGATTCTTGGCATGCCCCTACGTTTTCATTCCAAAGAGCTGGACGCCCTGGGACGCCGGGAAAAAGCCGAGCAGGCCCTGGAAACCGTGGGCTTGCCCAGCCAGTATCTGGACCGCTATCCCCACGAGTTTTCCGGTGGCCAGCGCCAGCGCATCGGCATCGCCCGAGCCTTGACCCTGGAGCCGGAATTCATCATGGCCGATGAGCCGGTGTCGGCGCTGGATGTATCGGTTCAGGCGCAGGTGCTCAATCTGTTTTCGCGCATTCGCCAACAAATGAACCTGACGATGCTGTTCGTCACCCATGACCTGGCTGTGGTCGGGCATATCGCAGACCGCGTGGCGGTGATGTACCTGGGGCGCATCGTTGAAGTGGCGCCGACCCGCGAGTTGTTCAGCAACCCACGCCATCCCTACACCGAAGCGTTGATGTCGGCGATCCCGATGCCGGACCCGGGTCAGCGGCGCCAGCGCATTGTGTTGCAGGGTGATATTCCAAGCCCGATTTCACCGCCTTCCGGCTGTACCTTTCGTACCCGTTGCCCCTACGTGCTGCCCGCGTGCAGCCTGGAACGTCCGTCGCTACGCATGATCGGGCCGGGGCATGGTACGGCCTGTATCCGTGATGATTTGTCGTTGATCTCGCCCCTCAACGAACAGCGCGAGACGCTCTGTGAAACGGTGCGTCGGGAGAGTGCCGTATGAGGTTCTCCGACTTCGACACGTCACTGTGGTTTGCAACCGCTGCGGCGCCGATAGCGACGCTGGCGTTGAATGAGCGCCTGGAAGCCGATGTGTGCATCGTCGGCGGCGGTTATACCGGGCTGACAACCGCGCTGGAATTGGCGCGCAGCGGGGTGCGCGTGGTGTTGCTGGAAGCCGAAGGAATCGGCTTTGGCGGTTCCGGGCGTAATGCGGGCCACTGCACACCGACGTTTCACCATCATTCGATCCCCCCAGATTCGCCAATTGCTGGGGCCTGAGCGCGGCGAGCGGTTGATCGCCCGACAGACCGGTGCCAATACGGTGGTGGCCGATTACATAGAGCGCTACAACATCGACTGCGAATGGCAGCAGAACGGCTATTTGATGGCGGCACATACGCCCAGCGCCATGGCACGCCTGGCGCTGAAAACCGAGCAGTACAATGCGGTCGGCCAGCACACCCGGTTGCTGGAGTGTGAAGAGGCTTGCGCAATGACCGGCAGTCAGCGCTTGCACGGTGGTTGGTTGCATCCGGCTGGCGGGCATCTCAATCCGCTGGGTTATGCTCGAGGCTTGGCGCGAGCCGTGGTGCAAGAGGGTGGTCGGGTGTTTACCCAGTCACTGGTGAGCAATGTGGCCCGCCAGGGCGACCGCTGGCAGATCAATACCGGTAATGGCCTGGTGTTGGCCGACAAAGTGATTTTCGCCACCGGAGCATACTCCCGTCTGGGCTGGCCGGGGCTGGACCAGACGTTCCGCATCCAAAAGGTGTTTGTCGCGGCCACTGAGCCATTGCCTGAATCGGTGCGTCGTGAAGTGCTACCGCTCAACACCACAACCCATGACGGGCGCGGCGATATTTTTGTCTACAAGTACAACGCCGAAGGCCGCATCGTGGCCTCGATGTTTCCCCTGGGAAGACGGGGCCGCGACATGGCCTTCACCCGGCAGGTCATGGGCGAGCGGCTGCACTGGTTGCATCCGCAAATCCCCAGGAGCGTACGCTGGGATTATTTCTGGATGGGTGAACTGGACATGCAGCGCCAGACCATTCCGCGTCTGTATGGGCTGGCGCCGGGGGTTGTTGCCCTGACCGGGTTGTCCGGTCGAGGCGTGCCCACCGGCAGTATGCTGGGCGGCATTCTCGCCGACTGGGCAAGAGAGGTGCCCGCTGACGAACTGGCGCTCCCCATCGAACCCATAAGCGCCGCACCACCTTATATGGGCATTGCACCGTCATTGGCGCTTCGCTATTACCGTTGGCGCGACAACCGCGCGGCCAGGCACGATGGCGTCGAGTTGCCGCCGTACCATTGAGGCTCAAAGGCGCCCACCGAGGTGTTAATCAGCGACATCCCTCAAGCGGGGGCAGCCGATCCAGAAACGTGTCCAACGTCACCGGATAGTTACCACTACTACCTTTGCTGAGGAGCAGTGAGTCATTGTGGTGACGCCCCGACAGGGGGTTGCTGCGGTTTTTAATTGTCGTGAAGGCGTTGCCGACATGGAAGGGCAAGACCATCATCGATGTGACCAATGCCTACGGCGTATCCCCTGAGGAACTGGGCGATCAGCCTTCTTCCAGGGTCGTCGCGCAGGCCTTCACGGGTGCAAGGCTGGTCAGGTGCTTCAATCATTTGGGTGCTGCCGTCCTTGGTCAAGATCAGGCCGTACAAGGTGGCAGGAGAGTCGTGTTCCTGGCGAGCGACGATGACGGTGCCGCAGCAGAGATTGGTGCGCTTGCGGAAAAACTCGGTTTCTCGCCGATCCAACTTGGCGGGCTTTCGGAAGGTGGGCTGCTAGTGCAGGCGCGGGGAAATAGCTGGGGTCAACTGATCTTCAAGGACCTGGTCAAGTTCGACTGATGAATCGTGATCGCAAATTTCGATGCGATCCTGCCGCGTGGGCAATGGGCAGCCACAGTTTGATTGACGCGAGGGCGACGCCGGTAGTAAGCCTCGCTCCGATCATCTGGCATGCGCTCGCTTATGGGTCTGCTTGATGTCTTCGAGCTCGGGGAGGCGTTGCGCTGCCGTTCCTGCACGCGGACCTGTTCCTGGGTGAGCTGCGGCGGTGGTCCTTGCCCCTTGCCCCGCCTGGTGTGGCAGCCTTCCTGGCTTCAGAGCTTTTGCTAGGTTGGTTAGTGGGATGCTGACGCGTTGCTCCTGAAAAGCGATTTCCTGAGCAGCCATGTCATGAGCAGACTCAAAAACAGCATCCCTGATATTAAAGTTGGAAAAGCGATCCACCATGGATATTTCGCCGTCATCATGCTGAACTCGGACATGCCGCCGATGCTCGCGATGAGATTCAGAGGCAAGAACACTACGTTCACAACGGTAAGGTTACGAAGGGTGGCATTCATACTGTTGTTCGCCATATTGCCTCGGGCATCCATCAGAGAGGCGAACACGGTGGAATAGATCTTGGCCTGTTTGTAGCACTGATCGTTCTCGATCATCAGGTCGTCCAGCAAAGCGATGACCTGGGCGGGAAATGCATTTCTTTTAGCATGGTTATGCAAACGGTCAAGCACGGCTCCGTTGCTTTGAATCGCGTTGATGTAATAGATCAGGCTTTCGCTCAGATTGAACATTTGCAACAGGTGCTGATTATCAAGAGATGTGTCAAATTTCTTATGCAGTTCCCGAGCAATAAGCTTGATAACTCGCAGGTGGCCAAGGTAGTGATGCACGCTGTGGAATAGCAGGTTGATGAGTATGTCCAGCGGGTTGTTCAACGGCCGATGGGTGCCATCAGGGCTGAGCAATGAGTTTCCTGCAGAAATAACGACCAAGCTATCAGAGGAGAATAAAAGGCCAAATGAGGAAACCTCAAATGACATGGTCGCAGCGCCCGTGTAGCTTTCGGGGCGCTTCCAGATGAGGAATAATTGGCCATCATGGAATTCGATTCGCGAGACTTCATCGGGGTCTAAAGCGGAGTCCAGCATATGTGCATCGACTTGAAACTGCCGATGCAAATAGGCCCGCTCTTCTTGGGTTGGGTCAGTACATAACAGCAGAGGCGCTTCCCCAGCCGCCGTCTCGTTCAATTTACCGTCGATAAGGCTATAGCGCTCGATCATTACGTCGCCTCTACTGCTGAAGGCTTATACGCCATGGCCTTGATGCTTGAGCTCCAGGCGCCGGATGAACTCCTCCAATATCCGCTCGTACAAACCCTCCTGGATGCAGGCATCCTCAATGCCAGCGTCCAGGTTTGGATTGTCGTTTACCTCAATCACAACAAGACGCTCATCGGTCTGCTTGAGGTCTACACCGTATAGTCCGTCGCCAATCAGGCTGGCAGCATCGACCGCTAGTTTCACCACATCGGCAGGCACTTCTTCGATGGGCACCGTCTCGCACAGGCCGTTGACGTCATTGCTTTGAGCCTTGTGGTTGTAGATTTGCCAATGCCCTTTGGACATGTAGTAGCGGCATGCGTAGAGCGGCTGTCTGTTGAGCACACCGATACGCCAATCAAATTCTGTGTAGAGGTATTCCTGGGCGAGCAGCAACACTGACCGCTCGAATAATTCAGCTGCCGCTTTAGTGAGTTCGGCTTGTGTTTCCACCTTGATGACACCCTTGGAGAAACAACCGTCAGGGATTTTCAACACAACGGGAAAACCCAGGCGTTCACCAATCTGTTCCAAATCCTGGATGCGGTCGCGGTAAAGGATTTCCGTGGCTGGCATTCCAAGGTTGTGCTTGTTGAGAAGGTCAGTGAGAAACACCTTGTTGGTACAGCGCAGAATGGACGCGGAATCATCCATTACCACCAAACCTTCGTTCTCGGCTTTTTTGGCGAAACGATAAGTATGGTTGTCGACACTCGTCGTTTCTCGAATGAACAGCGCGTCATATTCGGCCAGCCGCGCGTAATCCTTCTTCTCAATCAGCTCAATATCCACCCCCAATCGCCGGCCCGCCTCAGCGAACCGCTGAAGCGCCAAGGGATTAGACGGAGCCAACGCTTCTGCGGGGTCATGCAAAATCGCCAGATCATAGCGAGACTGACGCAACGAACTGGGCTGCCGCCATATGCGTCGGTTGAACGTATCCAGCGCATTGGCGAAATCGTATTGCTGCTCCTCACGAAGCTTATGCAACGCACCGATCTTGATTCCGGCAATATGCCAACGTTGGTTTTTGACGAATTCGACCTGCAAAATCGGGGTTGGAAACGTATCAAATAACTGCTGAGCCAGGTTCTGCAGGGGTATCAAATCAGTCTTGCCAAAGTGGAAACTGAGCGTGAACCCTTCCGTCTCACCATAGGGGTGATTGGATATTGCTTTATCCAACACCTTATCCAGGTCATCTAATACCAGTCCGTACAGTGCTCGCTTGGTCAGTTCGCTGATGGTTCTAACGGAGGGTATGACTTTGTGCCCACGCGCCTCGGCCAACAACGAGCAATAGTAGCCGTGTCCAAGGTATTTATAGCTTCGACATAGATTGATGACTTGAACCTGTCCTCCAACGCTTTTGTAGCGCTTATCCTCCAGGTATTCCTGCGCCGTTACGATACTTTCACTGGGCAGGTAGCCGAGCCAGTCATCTCGGCGCTCAACGATAACTAATAACTTGCTCGAGGGGGATGTCGCCGCAGACCCACTTTTAACAGGCTGCAAATTAAACTCGACCTTTTGCAAAACTTCCATTACGTTTGAATACACCGAAACCATGATGAAGGGAGCCTTTGGAGTGCAGGTAGGTCTATAAAACATATTTGAGCTGAGCTGTCCCTCGTCGTTACGATTCCTTTACGGTAAAACTATGATTTTTAACTATCGCTTTGCGGTCGCCGAAGATATTGATGCTCTTCAATTATTGGAAAATCAGTGTTTCGAACAGGATCGGTTATCTCGGCGCAACTTCCTATGGATGATTCAGCGCGCCCATGGAAAGTTACTCATTGCTGAAGATGAAACAGGATTGGCAGGTTACTCGCTGGTTCTATTCCACCGAGGGACATCACTGGCGAGATTGTATTCATTGGCGATTGCAAACCGTGCCAGGGGTATGAGCCTGGGGTTAGCGTTGCTTCAGCAATCAGAGCAATTGGCTATCGATCATGAGTGCGCTCACCTGCGCCTTGAGGTACGCCCCGACAATCCATTGGCGATTCGTTTGTACGAGCGAGCGGGCTACCGTCTGTTTGCAGAAGTGGACGATTACTACGAAGACCACGCTCGGGCACTGCGCTACGAGAAACGCGTGGTCATGCCGATTGCTGGCAGTGTCACCGCAGTTCCGTATTATTCGCAAACTACAGAATTCACCTGCGGCGCCGCGTCACTGCTTATGGGCATGAGGGCACTCTACCCTGAGCGAGCCTTTTCGCGGGAAGAAGAGATTCAGTTGTGGCGCGAAGCGACGACCATTTTCATGACTTCCGGCCATGGTGGCTGCAGCCCGCATGGATTGGCATTGGCGGCCTGGCGGCGGGGCTTTGATGTGCGTTTGCACGTAAGCCGAGCAGGCCCTCTGTTTTTGGATGGCGTGCGCCGTGAGGACAAGAAGTCCGTGATGCGGCTTGTTCATGATGCATTCTGCAGAGAGCTGCAAGCCAGCGGAGTGCAGCAATCCAGGTCTCGTCGCCTGGATCTGCCTCAGATTTTCGCTGCCGGCGGCGTTCCTATCGTTTTGATAAGCAGCTACCGACTAACGCGTTCCAAGGCACCCCATTGGGTAGTGGTGACCGGGTGCGATGAAGACTTCGTTTACTTCCATGATCCTGACCTTGACCACAGCCGGTATCGCCAGCGACTGGATTGCCAGCACGTCCCGCTAACGCAGCAGGAGTTCGAACGGATGAGCGTCTTTGGCAAAGACAAGATCAGGGCTGCGTTAGTGCTTTTTAAACATGGTTCTGAAGCTCTGAACGATTAGGTCTGTAGCAATCGACATTGCGCTACTCTATTCTACGAGCGGCAAGGGCTAAGCGAGCGCTTATTGAACGTGTACTTATCGGATCGAAATCGTGAAACGTGTAGGGCTCATTATATTTCAGCGGCATCAGGCCGTGGTTGCTCAGTGTCGAGCTTTAGTTAGCTGCGTTTATTTTTCTTGGTGTGCCTGGCAGTGAGGTATTCGAAGAGAAAGGAAGCAAAGCCGAACAACCCGATCATTATGATAATCATGGTGCCCAAATCTGAGTTGCTCATACGGATTCTCTCATTAGATATGTGAGAAAGTAGAGTAAGACATTCTTGGGGGAACTCAATGATTTCTACAATTTCTTTATACGTTGCTTGAAATCCATACGATAATTATACGAGCCAGAACTGCGTGATGGCGCGCTGAAGGGATTAGGTCAGGCCTGCCACTACGTTAGTGGAAGGCCTTTACGCATCAGCCTTTGATGAACGCCAGTAGGTCTTCGTTGATGATCTCTGGGTGTGTCGTGCACATGCCGTGCGGATAGCCTTTGTATACTTTAAGCGTGCCATTCTTGACCAGCTTGATGGACAGCTCAGCTGAGTCGGCAATCGGTACGATCTGGTCGTCGTCGCCGTGCAGGATCAGCACCGGCACTGTGATCTTTTTCAAGTCTTCGGTGAAGTCGGTTTCCGAGAACGCCTTGATGCAGTCGTAGTGGGCTTTAGCGCCGCCCATCATGCCTTGGCGCCACCAGTTGTCTTTCACGCCTTCAGAGACTTTGGCACCTTCACGGTTGTAGCCGTAGAACGGAATAGGTACCTCTTTATAGAACTGGGCACGGTTGGAAGCGAGCGCTGAGCGGAAGCCGTCGAATACTTCTAGCGGCAGCCCAGCTGGATTGCTGGCGGACTTGACCATGATCGGGGGCACTGCGCCGATCAATACTGCTTTGGCTACATGACCAGCGCCATGTTGAGCGACATAGCGAGCGACCTCGCCACCGCCTGTGGAGTGGCCGATGTGCACTGCGGCCTTGAGCTTCAGATGGGCAACCAGCGCTGCCACATCGGCTGCGTAGGTGTCCATGTCGTTTCCGGTAGCGGTCTGAGTCGAGCGGCCATGACCGCGACGGTCATGAGCGATCACCCTGTAGCCTTTGGAAACGAAAAACAGCATTTGTGCGTCCCAATCATCGGAACTGAGCGGCCAACCATGGTGGAAAACGATGGGCTGCCCAGTGCCCCAATCTTTGTAGAAGATTTCAGTGCCGTCGCTCGTGGTGAAACTTGTCATCTCGTTTTGTCCTTGTCCGGTAGAGGCTGAGGTTGCCGCTTGCGCAGCGTTGCTTCCCATGGAAATTGCCGAGAGTGATCCTGCGGCCAGGGCAGTAGCCCCAACCTTGAGAACTTGCCTACGTGAACTTGTCGGGATGTTGTTTGTGTCTGACACAGAACCTCCAGGTCTCGGCTTTGCACGAGAATCAGATTCAAGACTTAGCTCAACCAGTGAGCGTTAATTAGAACAACCAGCAATTGGGTCAAGACCCGCTCACTTGGCTTTCGCAGCTGCCTCAATGATCTGCGCTACAGGTTTCGGGTTGGAAACCATGACGACGTGCGATGCACCTTTGACGACTGTCGTCTGCTTGGACTTCGCCCGCTCAGCCATAAATTGCATGGCTTGTGGGGGGATATTCTTGTCCTTGTCGCCGAAAATCCACCACGAAGGGATGGTTTTCCATGCTGGCTCAGTCGCCGCCTCGTTGAGTGCTTCCTCAGTAACTGGTCGCTGCGTCGCAGCCATCAGGCGTGCCTCGGCAAGGGGAACGTCAGCTGCGAACTGAGCGGGAAACTTATCCTGTTGAATGTACAAATCCTTGCCACCTCCCTCCAGCTCGACTGGAGCAGCAAGCGTAGGGCCGAGGGTTGCACCTGGGAACTTTCCTGTCAGTGCTACGGCGCTTTCACCCACCTCAGGTGCAAAAGCGGCTACGTACACCAACGCCTTGACATTAGCCTGGCCATAAGCGGCCTCGCTGATGACCGGCCCACCGTAGGAGTGACCTACTAGCACCACTGGACTTTTGATACTTTTGACCAGGCTTGCTACCGATTGAGCATCGCTCTTAACACTACGCAATGGGTTGGCTGCTGCAACAACGGTGTAGCCATCCTTCTCCAGGATCTTGATTACACCATTCCAGCTACTGGAGCCGGCAAATGCACCGTGAACCAAAACGACTGTGGGTTTGAGGGTCTCGGCGAATGCTAAATTGGATGCCGATACCACGGCAATTAGAGCCAGCCTGATGACTAACTTATGTTTGTTCATATCAGATTCCTTCCGAACGTGTGAGGGGTGAGTCTTCCGTTATGCGTGGCCCATCTACGCATTGCTCTCTCCTTAGAAAAACACATTAAACCGACTAAAAATTTAGATTAGAGAGCATTGCAAAGCGCAGATTGTACGGGCGTGCTATTTCCTCGGCGGCAAAACATAGAAGCTTTAAATATGGAGTTAACTGTTTGGTCAGCAATAGCGCGAAAGTTACCAGTGGTCGATTGATTCTGTCGCTAGCATGAGCAATTTCCGATCTACCATCTTTCGATCCCTCTCCAGAGTAGAGCGATGCTAGAAGTCTCTCCGATACTGTGTTCGGCTTTGTGTTTCACTGTAACCGTTCGACGATACCATTCGCCTTGCAGCGATCCTGGAGCTTGACGCGCTGCCTCGATTTTTAAGGCGACCCGTCCCTGAAACTTGGCGGTCTTGACGGGGTGCGATGAATTCACTCCCACATAGTTGTGGTCAGGCCTACGCCTTCTCGTCTGGGTAGGGAGCAAATTGATGGTAAGCGTATGGCCGACACAGCTTGTGTGATTAACGGCCTGATCGGCAGGTGTTAGAATCCGGTGCCCATGTCCAACCTACCGCGGGTGCGCGCGGGCACTGTGGAACGCCAACCTCGAACCACCAGACGGGCCCAATGGTGCGCTAATGTTTCTAAGCCTTGAAGTTCGCAGCTACGAGAGGGAAAACCCTCATCACCACCATGACCATGCTCAATTGGTACTGCCGGTTCGTGGCCGAATGGAAATTGACGTGGACGGTCGCGGGGGCTGCATTGATCAGTCATTGGCAGCGCTTGTAACGCCCGGCTCGGTGCATTCGCAGCACACTCACGTTGATAGCCGTTTTTTGGTTTTGGACTGTGCACCGACAACGCTGGAGACACTCCAGATGGGGCGTCTGGCTCAGAGAATCTATGTGCCTATTTCCCCGGCGACCCGGCGGCTTATCGAGTTCGCTGAGCTGATAGGTAATGAGCAACTGTCCATCGGTGCTTCACAGCTGGGCCCTCTGCTTCTGTCATCCCTTGGCTCGGACACCTCCTGTTTTTCGTCCCCTATGGAGCAGTTGGTCGCCCGTCTGCGTGCAAATCCTGGAGCAAACTGGAGTAACGAGGTCATGGCTCAAATAGCAAATATGAGCATGAGTCAACTGCACCAGCGATTCCGGCAATTGTTTGCGATGAGTCCTCAAGCCTGGCTGACCGATTTTCGCATCCAGGAGGCTCAACGGTGGTTGCGCGGCACATCATTGTCGATAGCTGAGATTGCCTTGCGTGCAGGCTTTTCCGACCAGGCATCGCTGACGCGTACCATGCAGCGTGTAAGCGCCACGACCCCTGCGGTTTATCGTAAAGCGCAAAAACAGCCTGGGTAAAAAACCCTACAGTTACCGACAATACTCTCCGAGTCAGCTACTCCAGACTTCATGCTTTACGCTTTGGAGCGCTGGTGAAATGTTTGCTGATCGATTACTGCTGAAGGGCATCGCCTACGGTGTTTGCGCGGGTCTGTGTTGGGGAGTGATTTTCCTAGGCCCGCAGCTAACCCCGGGGTTGAGCGGTTTGCAATTCGCAGTCATAAGATTCCTCTGCTATGGCGCGATCTCGGCGGCCCTGCTTATGCCGCGTTGGAGGCGCGTTTGTGCCAATCTCACTATGGCTGATTGGAAGTCACTGTTCTGGCTTAGCCTGATCGGGAACCTCATCTACTACTCGCTGGTGGGCACAGGTGTGCAGTTGGTTGGCATTGCCACAACGTCCCTGATTGTCGGACTCATCCCGGTGTTCGTAACCTTGGCAGGTCGTAATGACGCAAACGCAGTTTCTTTGCGCAAGCTCTTCCCCTCGCTGTGCTGCGCCGTGGGTGGAGTCGTGCTCATCAGCTGGCATGCACTGATCAACGGCGACAGGCCCGATACATTGACGAACATCGTCGGGATTCTATGCGCGACAGGCGCATTGGTGGCGTGGAGTTGGTTCGCGGTGAGCAACGCTTGGCGGTTGGTGCAGGTCGCCAGCGTTTCCTCGCATGACTGGGCACTGCTGACAGGGGTCATGACTGGCGCTCAGTCACTGCTTTTGGCGGCGCCTGTCCTGGGTTTGCAGGCCGGAACGCATGGCATCTCGGAATGGCTGCATTTTCTCCTGGTGGCCGCTGGCGTTGCACTTTTGTCTTCGGTTGTGGGAGGCGCATGCTGGAATCAGGCGAGCCGACTTTTACCATTGGCACTCAGTGGACAAGTGCTCGTGATTGAAACGTTGGCAGCGCTCGTTTTTGGATTTTTATGGGAGCATCGGCTACCCGACGGGTATGAGCTGGCGGCCATTGCACTGCTGGTTACCGGTGTCGTCTGGTGTCTGAATTGTCATCGTGTTCCCCTCCATTCCCCGGCTGCTTAGCTCGTACACTGACCCTGAAGCCTATCGAGCAATGCTGGCTCTGGAATTGACTTGCCAGTGTCAACGCGAGGCGACGTGCAGCCCAACTGTGCGGCAACAGCATTGGCAGTCTCACTCGCACGCTGCGTCGGCAGGCGCGTAAGAACATCCTTCAAGTACGCGTACGGATCGTGGGAGTGGTTGCGATTGATAAGTCAGGCTCGCATCGTTGGTCGCATCGAGCTTGTTGATCACGATGTTCAGCGGCGGAGTGTGCACGCCCAGCGATGCCAGAGGCGCAAGGTCCTTGAGCAGTTGCTGGGTGCCCCGGTAAAACTCGCGGGCAGCGAGCATGTCCGGGGTGATCGGCGAGATGGCCAGGTCCGAACACAGCAGCGCAGTCTCCAGCGTCACCGAACGCGCGCCAGGCTGTCGATCAGGATCAGGTCGTAATCGAGGGCGAACTCGTACATCAGGTTGCGCAGGCGCAGCCGGCCGTCAGCGGCGTACAGCAGCATGTTGCTGAGCTGGTTGTGCGGGTCGTTGGAAAGGATCAGCGAGAGGTTGGGGATGCAGGTCTGGGAGATAACTTGATCGGGGCGGGTGTCGTTCTGGGAAATCAGCTGATACGTGCCGCCTGGCGCTTCATGAACGAGGCGATAAAACGAAGACAACGAGGGTTGCGTATCGAGATCAATGAGCAGGGTGCGGATGTTGGCATCGGCGCAGAACGCGCCCAAGTTGGCGGTAACCGTGGTTTTACCGGGTCCGCCTTTGGTCGACAGGATTGTTGCGATTTTCATGATGCTTGCCTCTAAATCGAATGATTAGAGACAGCGTTTGCGGCGCGACAAATTGCTTGGCTATGCAGGAGAAGGGTGGTTTTGAGGTTTCGTAGGATCCAACGCGAAAAGCGCCACTATCAACGAAATTTCCTACAAGCCCACCTAAGCCCTTGAATCAAATATGGCACGACCTGGACTCGAATAGAAAAATAAGCAAATGTTTTACAAAGACATTTTACAAAACATATAAAAATTATATCCCTAAGGCTATCCTAATTAATCCGAGATTTTATGGAAACTCCTGGGTCACCATGAACACCGCAGTTGCGTCCATCCCGCTTACCGATCATTGCATTAGTTTGACAGTTTTTATAAAGTGACACGCGTCTATGCTGGCTAACAAATGGCACTGACGTTGACCATAGTTCGCTCTAGACTTCGGCGATTCAGTTAGCCATCACACCTTTTCAATTAGCAACAGCTGCTATCGTGGGTCGATCCCAAGATGCTGCAAGGCAAACCCTGGCAATCCAAGCGCAAGCTCACACAAGGCATGATGATTGGATGCTAACGAACGATGATCGCTCGGAAAATTGAAAATATCTTGCCGGGCAAAATAAAAGACCGATATGCCAGGCTCTTGATAAACGCCCGCCTATAGCTGACAAGGTTCGCTGAATAGCGACCCCAAAAGAACGATTAGCCGGAGATTCAGCAGCTTTTTCTCGACCTTTTTTGTGAGCTGGCACGATCTGCCCGGTCCAGGAAGTTGGCCGCAACGGATATAAACGACTACGCGCAAACGTTGTGGGCCTGCACGTAGCTTATCGATTGGGGGCACGCAACCATTGTTCACAGACTGCCGTGACACCCCATCCGTCAGATAGCCTCGGGTAAGTTCTGAGCCTTTTCCGGCGGTTTGATTGAGCCGATGTACACCGCGAAGATAGACAGCAGCGCGCCGGCAATCTGTAGCGAGGAGCTTGCCTTGCCGAGAAAAGCGACGTCGATGAAGTAAGTGATCACCGGTTCGAGCAGCAGGATCAGTCCGGCCAGCCCCAGGCTGATGGCGCCGATCGAACGATTGACCAGCAGCCAACCGACGAATTGCACCAGCACCCCGTAAATCACCAGCATCACCAGGGTTTGTCCGTCCACGATGGCCAGGCTTTCCCCGGTCGCCAGCGCGTATACCAGCAATACCAGGGCTGCCCACAGACTCAAGTTGAGCATCTGCGCAATCTTGTCACCGCCACCATCAGACAGCTGGGTGTTGATCTTCAAGAAGTACACGCAAATGGCATACGCCAGCCCCGACAGCACCCCATACACCACGCCTTTGATCCCGACTCCGCTGGTCATCTCCGGCAGCAGCAACAGGTACAGCCCGACGAAGGCCAGCGAGATGGAAATCAGGAAGTAGATCGAGGGCTTTTCCTTCAACAGGTACAGCCCCAGCAAGGTCATGAAGAACACCTGGCAGTTGGTCAGGATCGAGCCGATGCCCGGGCCAACGATGTAGATGCTCTGATGCCACAGCACCAGGTCGATCGCCAGAAATACCCCGGCCAATGCGGTGTAGAGCTGGGCCTTGGCGCTTTTCAGTCGCACCGGCGTCTTGCGCACCTTGAGGAGCAGGAAGAACAGGATCGAGGCGATCAGCATCCGATAGAATCCGGCACCACCGGCGCCAATATGTGCGAAAGCCACCGCCAGTGCTGACAGGCTGAGCATCAGCCCGCCGATGGTCAGCTCGATGATTGCCCGGTTGTTATTAGTCGACATGGGAGACCTCATTGGTAAAGCGCAACGTATCTGTATCAGTGTCCGATTCGCTGGACGAGGGGTATTCCAGTACCTGCTGCATGGCCTCAAAAATGCTCGCCAGTCCGGTCTGCAGGGTTTCTGCGTCGATGGTCAGGGCCGGCATTAACTTGAGCACCTGATCTTCCGGGCCGCAGCGCTCGATGATCAATCGGCGCGCAAAGCACGCGCGCGTGACCGCGGCGGTCAATGACGCATCGTGGAACTCGATGCCATAAAACAGCCCGCGCCCACGCACCTGCTTGATATGCACCGCGAAGCGCTCGGTGACCTTGGCGAGCCAGGTCTTTAGGAGCATTTCATTGGCCTGGATGTGCTTGACGAGACGGTCGTCGCTCCAGAATTCCTGCAAGGTATTGGTCGCGGCGACGAAGGCCAGGGTGTTGCCACGGAAGGTGCCGTTGTCTTCGCCGGGCGACCATTGATCCAGCTCTGGACGATGCAGCAGCAGGGCGAACGGTAGTCCGTAACCACTGAGAGATTTCGACAGGCAGACCATGTCCGGGGTGATACCGGACGGCTCGAAACTGAAGAAGGTCCCGGTGCGACCGCAACCGGCCTGGATATCATCGATGATCAGCAGGATGTCGTGCTTGGCCGTCAGTTTGCGCAAGCGCACCAGCCAGTCGGCGGACGCTACGTTGATCCCGCCTTCGCCCTGAACGGTTTCCAGAATCACCGCCGCCGGAAGATCCATGCCGGAGCTGTTGTCGTTCAGCAAACGTTCGAAATACTCGACGGAATCCAGACCTTTCAGATAACCGTCGTAGGGCATGCGGAACACATATGGGTCGACGCCAGGTTGGCGATTATCGCGGTTGCCGGTCAGCCCTAGCGAGGTGTTCGACATCCCGTGAAAGCCATTGGTGAACGCTACGATGTGCTGTCGCCCGGTGACCTTGCGCGCCAGTTTGATGGCCGACTCCACCACACTGGTGCCCGTGGGCGAGGTGAACTGCATTTTGTAAGACAGCGCCCGTGGCTCAAGAATGATCTTGCGGAAGTTGAAGAGAAATTCCTGCTTAGCCCGGCTGTGCATGTCCAGCGCCGCCTGGATCCCGTCACGCTGCAAGTAGTCGATTACCGCTGCCTTGACCGGTTTAGGGTTGTGACCATAGTTGACCGAGCCGGCGCAACTTAGAAAGTCGATGTAGGCCTGACCCTTGAGGTCGTACAGATAGCTGCCCTGAGCCTGGTCGAAGACCACGGGGAAACTGCGGCAATAACTTCGCGCCTGGGACTCGACCTCGGCAAATATACCCAACTCATCCATTCCTGAAATTTCCATTTACGGCCTACTCATATAAGGGGTCGAGGTGCGTGCGATTAAAGGCGACTCAGGCGATTTTTTCTGCGACGTCTTCCAGCCCCAGTTGTTCGCTCAACGACGTGAAAATATCCCGGGCCCGCAGCGACAACAGGCTGAAGGAGCCGGCATCGCCGTAGCCGTGGGACGACTCGCACAAGCCATTGAGGTAAAGCGCCGGCAAGTTGCAGCCTGTGCGCGCGGACAGGCGATAATCGCGCCCGATGCGAATCACGCCCTGGGCATCACAGTCCAGGCTTTCGGCCAGGTCGCGCAGAATGGAGGGGAAACGCTCGTCCTGTGCGCCGGTGCCTAGATTGCGGAATCCGGTAGCCAGCACGACAGCGTCCAACTCAGGCAGCTGTTCGGTGGTCCCGGCCTGGGTGTCGAGTAGCGTCAGTGAGTAGCTGTGCCCGGTGGCTGTGCAAGCCTCGATGTCACTGAAACTCTTGATGGTGATTCTGTTTTTGCCCTGCAACTTGTCTTCATACATGCCTACATACAACTCCGAGATCACGTCGGCGTCGGCGGCGGAGTAGTTGGTGTAATGCAAGTGGCGGTTGATGTTCTTCTTCGCTTCGGCGGAGCTGTTGTAGTAATGGTCGACAAAGGACGGGAAGTACACGTGCTCGCTGAACTGGCTGGTGTCCTTGAGGCGGAAACCGTAGCCGCGCTGGATGTTGATAATCTCGAGGTGCGGGTAGCTGTGGCGCAGGTGCAGCATGATCTCGATCGCACTCTGGCTGCCGCCCACTACCGCGACCCGCTTCAACTCGCGCTGTTGCGCCAGTTGCGCCAACCGCCCGAGGTACTGGGTCAAATGGAAAACCTGGTCGGCGGCGCAGTCGGTGAATGCCTGCGGAATCACGGGTGTCCGCCCGGGGGCGACGACCAGCGAGCGGGCAAAAAACTTGCTCCCAGTTTGCGTCGTCACGCAATACAGGTTACTGACAGGGTCTGCCTGAATCGATGTCGCGGCCTGGTTGTAAGCCACGTCTTTGGCAAAGAAACCCGCGACCCAGCGCACGTACTCGGCGAATTCGCTGCGCAGCGGAAACTCCAGGCCAAGATTGAGGTGCTCGAAAAGCCGATCATTTTCGAACAGGAAGTTGGTGAAGGTGTAGCGGCTGCGCGGGTTGCGTGGCGTCACCAGGTCGCGGCTCGGATGATTCTGGATATCGCTGCCCGACAGCATCATCTCCGGTTGCCATTTCGTACTGCCCTGGCGCTCCAGGAACAGGCGTGTTCCGGCAAAGCCTAATTCTTCCAGGGCAATGGCCAAGGCGATGTTCGCGGGCCCAAAGCCTATACCGATGACATCGTAGACTTGCCCGTCACGCCCTGAATCACTGGTATTAACTTTATGAACGCTCACAGCTTTATCCCCATTTATTACAAAAGTCAGACTCGGCAAAGCAGAAAAGCCCCTGAGGTCTTTCCTGCATGCGGCCAACAAAAGTTGTTTGTAGTTATCTTTAATCGATATCGGTAGTGCTGTTTTTTAAACTTCTTGTGCGGCCAGCTTCAACCATTGTTGTACCGGTGCATACGCCAGGATGTTGTCGATATATCCCTGCAGTTGTGCCGGTATGGCAATGCCATAACGACGGAAACGAAATACCACCGGAACAAACATGGCATCGACAATGCCGAAGTCGCCGCAGAGGAACTGCTTCGAACCGCTCAGCTCGCGCAGGTTGCTCCAGATATCGAACACGCGCATAACTTCTTCACGCGTCTCGGCGGTCAGCGTTTCAGGGATATCACCGGTGTTCAGGCCGAACGACATCTGTGTGCGCAGGTGAGTGAAGCCGGAGTGCATCTCCGCCGCTGCGGCGCGGGCGAGTGCCTTGACCTGCGGGTCCTGGGGCCAGAGGTTGGCGCTAGGATAGGCATCGGCAACGTATTCGCTGATGGCTAGGCTGTCGTTGATCACGATGCCATTGAGTAACAGTGCCGGGACTCGGCCAGAAGGCGAGTGTTCGAGGATTTGCTGGCGAGTGTCGCTCTGTTCCAGTTTCAGCTGAAGGGTTTCAAACGAAACGTCCGCTGTCACAAGAACCAGCCACGCACGAAATGACCATGACGACTTATTAAAATCCCCAATTACCAGTTTTGTAGACATCGCATCCCCTAGCTTGTTTTATGAAATAGGTGCTAAATTTAGCGACCTTTTTTTTATACGTATTGCACAAAACTGGACAATTTATGGACGGGATCCGCAGTGATAAAGCCCCTCAAAAAGATAAGGATTTTGTTCAATTCTGGCGTATACCCGAAGGCGACTGCGAGTTGCTATCTGCGCGTTACAGCACCCAATCTTTCGGCCGACATTCACATGATCGGTACGCCATCGGCGTTATAAGCAGCGGTATTGAAAAGCTTTTTTATCGCGGCAGTTACTACATGGGGGTCGCTGGTAGTGTGGTCACCATTACCCCTGGGGAGATCCACGACGGCTTGCCAGGCCATGATGAGGGCTGGATGTATCGAATGCTCTATATCGACCCCGAATGGGTCAATCGGGTGGTGTTTCAAGGGCGCTTTTCAGACGATCATATTCATCTTTTTCAAACAGCTCTGAGCCAAGCACCCGACTTCGCCCGGATTTTTTTGCATCAACATCAACTCATTGAAAAATCCCCCTCCAGCCTTGAACGGGAAACTATCCTGCTGGATCTGGTGACACAGCTCTTCGAGCGTAGCGGAGCGCCCATCGAATCAGTCAGCGCGGCTGAGCAGCACGCAGTGCAAAAGATCAAGAGGAAGCTCGAAGACGAGTTCGACAAACATCTGTCGCTGGAAGAACTGGCGCAACTGGTGAACCTTGACCCTCTTTACCTGATCCGGGTGTTCAAAAAAAGCGTTGGCGTCTCCCCCCACAGCTATCAAATCCAGAAAAGAATCGCCCAGGTCCAAAAACTGCTGCGCACCGGGTCCAGTCTCGCAGAAGCGTCATTCACTTGCGGCTTCTTCGATCAAAGCCACATGACCCGGGCCTTCAAAAAAGTAGTCGGCATTACACCGGGCAGTTTCCGCAACAGCAGTGCCTGAGCCTGTAAGTGCCATCCTGGATGTTGATCTTGCCGTAGTGCTCGGCCTCACGTTTTAAGCGCGTTAAGTCGGCTAAAATGGCCTCGCCCAGCCGCATGCCGGTGGCACCAGACGAACGGTATGTTTCGGCGAGAGTAGGTTTTTCGGGCATCTGGAGTTCGCTGGAAAATTCGGCGTACCCCAACTAGTAACTATAAACAAATCAGCTAGTTATGGCGTTCGGTGGAATCGAACTCGGGATTTTTTAGATGTCAGCACGTTGTCGGTCTGCAAGTAATTCAGAGCCGCATACGGAATGGTAAACCTCCCGAATTCGAACGTTGTTGATCATCCCCTCCGTCGAGAATAGGTAGGAATCCGCCAAAAGCTGCCGTGGCGACAGGCAGCGGACGGCCAAACGCGGCCGTCGGGTGTCTACGGAACTAGGTGCGCTTCAACGCGCCCTGCCTGGCGCACATAAAAAGCGGCTTACCTCTCGGTAAGCCGCTTTTTAGTCAATGGTGTGCATCTGGTCACCAGGAGTATTTAACGCTGGTCAGCAGCGTACGCCGCATCCCTGGGTAGCACTCATAAGAATCGTCACAGGTGGCCACATACTCGGTGTCCAACAGGTTTTGTGCATTGACCGAGACGGTCACGTGTTTGTTGATCGGGTAGCTGGCGCCCGCATCGAACAGCGTGTAGTTGTCGATGTGATAGGTATTGCCGTTGTCGCCATAGAGCACGCCGGTGTAGCGGGCACCGCCGCCCAGGCTCAGGCCTTTGAGCGGGCTGTCGTTGAAGGTGTAGTTCAACCAGGTGGACGCCATGTGCCTGGGCACGTTGGCCGGGCGTTTGCCTTCGTCGCCGCGATTGCTTTTGGTGATTTCGGCGTGGGTGTAGGTGTAGGACGCGATCAGATCCCAGTGCTGATCCAGCCGCGCCTTGATCTCGGCTTCGATGCCGCGCGATTGTTGTTCGCCCGACGCAACGGTGAAGCCTGTGTTCACTCCGCCGACGATTTCCGTCGTCAGCACATTGGTCTTGGTCAGGTCGTAAGCGGCCAGAGTCATCAGGATGGCGTCGGTGGGCTGGTATTTCACGCCCACTTCCCATTGATGCGCCATGCTTGGGTCGAACGCACTGCCGTTGCGGTCCGTGCCGGTGTTGGGGGTGAACGACTCGGCGTAGCTGACGTAGGGGGCCAGGCCGAACTCGGTGAGATAGGTCAGGCCTAGGCGACCGGTGAAGGCATTGTCTTTTTGGTTGGAGGAGGCGCCGACATGGTTGTCCAGGGCGTTGCGAACATAGTCATAGCGCCCGCCGGCCGTGACGATCCAGTGGTCGTCGAACTTGATCTGGTCTTGAATATAACCGCCGACCTGTTCGATGGTCTGGTCGTAATCAATCGAGCTCAGGCTGTTGGCGGCGTTGGGACGAGCGATCGCCAGGCCATACTGTGGCGCGTTCAGGTTCAGGCCTGGCGCTTGGGTGCGCCAGCGCGAGATATCGGCGTCTTGCCAGGTGTAGTCGACGCCCATCAACAGGGTGTGGCTGAGCGGGCCGGTGGTGAAGTCGGCCTGCAATTGGTTGTCCAGGTTGAACGTGTCCATGTGCTGGTCGAAGCGGTCGGCGATCCGCGTCACGTTGCCGGTGTTGGTGTCGACGGCGGTGGGCAGCAGATTCTGGAAGATCAGGTCGACCTGCCCGTAGCGGGCGTTCTGGCGGAACTCCCAGGTGTCGTCCAGCCGGTGGCGGAACTCGTAGCCCAGGCTGAATTGTTCCTGGTCCAGATGGTTGAAGCTGTGATCGCCCATCAGCGTGTTGGTGGTGTGGCCGTTCGGCGTGCTGTATGCGAACAGCGAACCGCCGTTCGAATCGCGCATGAAGTCACTGAGCAGGGTCAGGCTGGTGTCTTCATCCGGCGCCCAGGTGAGGGATGGCGCGATGTACAAGCGGTCGTCTTTCAGCGCGTGGCCGTCCGCATAATCCACTTGGGTATCGGCTTCTCGGGCCAGGCCGACCACTCGGTAGAGCAGGTGTTGATCGTCACTCAGCACACCGCCGATATCAAACTGGCCTTGCAGGCGATCATGGTTGCCGCCGGTCAACTGCACTTCGTTGACGTGATTGGCCTCGGGTTTCTTGCTGACCCGGTTGACGATGCCGCCCGCATCCCCTTGGCCGAACAGGCTGGAGGCCGGGCCACGTACGACGTCTATGCGGTCCAGTGAGTAGGGTTCGCTGCGGAAAAATGCGTAGCTGTTGTTTTGCTGACGCAGCCCATTGAGGTAGTCACTGCTGGCCTGGCCGTTGAAACCGCGAATGTACAACCAGTCAAAACCCTTGGGGTCCAGGCCGTAGGCTTCCACCTTGACACCGGGTACGTAGCGCAACGCGTCGGTGACGGTCTGCGCGCCCTGGGCCTGCATTTGCTGGCGGGTTATCACCGAGATCGATTGTGGGATTTCGATGATCGGTGTATCGGTCTTGGTACCTGCGCTGCTGCGGGTGGCCACGTAACCTTCCACTGGACCGGCGGCGGACTCAACCGATTTGCCGGTGATGCTCGTGGGGTCCAATTGAAGTGTTGCGTCGACGACAGGGATCAGCGAGTAGCTGCCGTTACTCAGCAGCACGGCCTGCAATTTGCTGCCGGCCAGCAGCTGGCGCAAGCCTGAGTCCACCGTGTAGGCCCCGTGTAAACCAGGCGAGCGGTGCCCTTGCGCCTGGGTAGGGTCGAACGAAATATTGACTCCCGCCTTGGCTGCAAACTGCGCCAGTGCAGTGTTGACCGAGCCGGAAGGGATATCGAACTGACGGGTCGCGGCCGTCTGCGCCCAGGCGGGCGCGGCAACCATGATTGAGGTCAGCGGGGCCCCCAGGGCCATGCCGAGCAGCGTGCGGCACACGATGCGGGTCAGTGAAGGCGGTCGTTGAGTGGTTGGCTTGTGTACGGACATACCGTTTCCTTTCGCCCAGTGGCAGTAGAGTGAGAGCGGCGTCTGATGCGCCTCTATCTACCAAGTCGAATGAGAACTTGAATCAACAACCCCTGGCGGGCATTTATTTTCTGGCGCTTGTTCAGACCGACTCCACGCGCGTCCAATAGCGGCTGAATTGGCGGATGCGCACAGGCAGGGTAGAGGACAGGTTTTCCAGGATCGTATCGATATTGTTCAAATGAAACGCCCCCGAGATACGCAGCGCCGCGACCTGCGCCTGGCAGCCCAGGTGCCCGGGACGGTAGCGTTGGAGTTCAAGGATCAAATCCTCCAGGCGCCAGTTGTTGACCACCAACATGCCGTGGATCCAAGCATCGGCGTCGGGGCTCGCAGGCTGCACGTTACCCACCTGGCCCTGGCTGAACCACACCTGCTGGCCCGCCTCCACCCGCACTGTCGGCGTGCGGGTTGCGCTGCGCACTTCGACGGCATGTTCAAGCACACAGACCCGGGTTTGAGCGTCTTCGCAACGCACGATAAAGCGTGTACCGAGCGCGCGGATACTGCCTTCGCGGGTGTGCACCACAAAGGGCCGAGCCAGGGTATCACGCGCGGTTTCTACAAGGATTTCCCCGCTAAGCAATTGCAGCTCGCGAAGGCTCGGGCTGAAGTGAATATTCATCGCGGTGGCGGTATTGAGGCGTACTTGGCTGCCATCTTCCAGGCGCAGGCTTTTGCTTTCACCTGTGACGGTGCGCTGGTCTGCCACCAGTGACGGCAGTGCAGTGTTGCGCCAGGCCAACGTGCCGGCACCACCGGCCGCGAGCAATAGCGACAGCACCTTGAGCACTTCACGCCGCTTGACCCGTGCGCTGTTGAGCGTTGGTCGAGCGATACCGGGGCCGACCCGATCAAAGCGTTCCTGCAGTTGGATCAGCCGTTCCCAGGCCTGACGATGCCCGGGCGCACCCTCAAGCCAGCACCGATGCGCTTCCTGCGTGGCTCCATCGGCGTCATCACATCGCAAGTCGACGTACCAGCGCGCGGCGGCTTCAAGGGTCGCGTGATCCAGTGCCACGCCTTACTCCTCAGTGGCCAGCAGGCAGTGCATCAACGCGCGCACCGCGTGTTTCTTGACGGTGTTGACCGATACGTGCAGTTGTCGGCCGATCTCCACATAGCTCAAGCCATCCAACTGGGCCATCAGGAAAATCTGCCGAGTGCGAGCGCCCAGGCCATTCAAGATCCGGTCGATTTCCAGCAAGGTTTCAATGATCAGAAAGCGTGTTTCCGGCGAGATATCCAGCGCTTCGGGTCGGGAAGCCAGGGTTTCCAAATACGCCTGTTCCACAGTCCGGCGCCGGAACATATCGATCATCAGGCTGCGCGCGATGGTGCTCAAATACGCACGCGGCTCACGCAGCTCAGGCGCCTTGCGTTGGATCAGTACCCGCATGAAGGTATCTTGAGCCATGTCCGCAGCGTGATCGACACAGCCCAGGCGTTTGCGCAGCCAGCCACACAGCCAGCGATGATGATCGGCGTAAAGGGTGTGTACGGTCTGTTGATGCAGGCGGTCGACGGAGGACATGGCTCAAACCTGAAGAGGCTTATATGATAATCAATCTCATTTTCGTGTTTGCTGGATGATTTTGCAAGGCTGGAAATGGGGCCGGCTTCGTCGTTGCGGCTGTGAGCCAGTCACGGTAGTGGCTTGGGCCAGTTGCCTAAACGTCCGCTTCTGGCCGATTCTGTTGAAAAAGTAGATCTCCTGCCTGGCCAGCGGCAAAATCAGGTCATCGGCCAGCGGGAGGATTCGCAGCATGATGGGACAATTGTCGAGCGGACAAGAGAGACTGTTTTACTCGTTCAACATTGAAGATCACATCCCAGCCAATCACCTCCTGCGCAGCATTGATCGATGCCTTGACCTAAGCGATCTGCGCCATTATCTCGCCGATTTTTATAGCCCGATCGGGCGTCCGTCGATTGATCCCGAACTGATGATTCGCCTGTTGGTGGTGGGCTACTGCTACGGCATTCGCTCCGAACGTCGGTTGTGCGAAGAGGCTCATTTGAACCTGGCGTATCGCTGGTTCTGCCGTTTGAGTCTTGAAGACGAAGTCCCCAATCACTCTACGTTTTCCAAGAATCGCCACGGCCGTTTTCGTGACAGCTCGCTTTTTCGCTGGCTGTTCAACGAGGTGCTGCGTCGGTGCATGGACGCGGGTCTGGTCAAGGGCGAAGGTTTTGCTGTGGATGCAAGTGTGATCAAGGCTGATGCCAGTCGGCAACGTGGCGTATCTGGCGATGATGAAATCAACTGGCGCGATCCGTCGCTGAGTACTCGCGCCGTCCGTGAGCACCTTGATGCGCTGGATGAAGAGGCCTTGGCCGAAGCACTGCCCAAGCGCCTGTCGCTGACTGATCCGCTTTCTCGTTGGACCGCAGCGCCAGGAGGCCCGGCGTTTTTCGCTTACTCGACGAACTACCTGATTGATGTCGAGCATGGCGTGATCATGGACGTGGAGCCGACCCCAGCTCATCGAACCGCCGAGGTCGAAAGCACCATAACCATGATCGAGCGGGTCGAAGAACAGTTCGACATCAAGCCGGATCGGCTCATCGGCGATACCGCTTATGGGACCGCACCGATGTTGGCCTGGATGGTGGACGAAAAAGACATCGAGCCACATGTGCCGGTTTGGGACAAAACCGAGCGCAAGAACGACAACCTCTCGATCAGCGATTTTCAATGGAATGAAGAGGCGCAGGAATATCGTTGCCCCACGGGACACGCGTTGCGTAGCGAGTGGCGGGCCTTCAAGAACCAGCGCTCACATGTCACGAAAGCCGACACCATCATCTTTCGATCCCGGCAAACCGACTGTGCTAAATGCTCAATGAAAGAGCGCTGCTGCCCGAACACGTCGTTTAGAAAAATCGCACGCAGCGTCCATGAAGCGGCGCGCGATGTTGCGCGGCGCATCGCAAAGACACCTCAATACGTGTGCTCTCGCCATGAGCGCAAGAAGGTCGAAATGTTGTTCGCTCACCTCAAGCGAATCCTGAAGCTGGATCGATTGCGGCTACGAGGAATGACCGGTGCAAACGATGAATTTACCTTGGCCGCAGCGGTACAGAATCTAAGAAGACTGGCGAAAATGACCTCACAAGGGCCACCGACCACGGGATAGGTACGTCCGGAATCAGCAAAAATCTTCAAATCAACCTACTGACAAGCTGCAACGATCAACGCAGAACCGGAAAGCCACGCAACGTGGTGAATAGGTTCTGAAGAGACGATCAACTTCGAAGTCTTCCAGTTTGAAATTCCGACTTTTTCAACAGAATCGACCGTTTTCTGACCTTCGTTTAGAGGTTGAACTGCCAGGATTTTCCTAAGCGACGAGTGAGTAATTGCATGGTCAGCAAATAATAATAGCGCGTCGATTGAGTGTGCTGGTTTAGGTGGTGATTCAAAAACCACGAAAGGTGTTTTCTCTGCCACGTCCATGGATTGTCGCGTTGCCAGCGCTCAGCGATCGCTGTTTGGATGGCCTTCGCCTGACGCAGGTGGCGTTGGCGTGTGGTATGCGACCCGGTCAGGACGCCCGTCAGGAACAGATCCATATCGAATACCGTGCTCATGCGCGACCACCAATGTAAGCGGCCACTACGAGGATACGCTTGTGCCCCAGCTCATAGCTGATTTGTACTCGGGCTTCCCGATCGAGACGTCGGTCGAGTTGATAGCAATGGCCACCGTTGATGGGGGCGGGATGGTGGGTGATTTGCTCATAGCGTTCGCAAGCATAGGCTGCACGCAATTCGTGGAAGCCTTTGAGGTTGTACTGATGGAGGATGTCCCGTGCAGGACGGACGATTCCTCGTTGGAAATCGAGGTAGGTTTCGTTCGGTGCAAGTAGGTTGCGGCTGCCGTCGGGTGAGACCTGTTCGGCGAATCTCAGCGCCTCGCGAATATGATCACCCGCCCTGATCCAGCG
>NZ_LGSI01000009.1 GCF_001698815.1 Pseudomonas syringae
CAGGTGGATTGAGGTGGGCGGGGCTGGCGTCTCGGGGACAAGTCCCCTCCTACCGGTTTTGCACCGGCCCGGTAGGACCGGACTTGTCCGGGAAGAACGATACCGCGCTGTGTCTGGCTCACCGAGGCGACTGATTCGCGGGCAAGCCTCGCTCCAACCAAACCGCGTCGTCGCAGGCAATGAAGGGGGGGCAGGTGGATTGAGGTGGGCGGGGCTGG
>NZ_LGSI01000045.1 GCF_001698815.1 Pseudomonas syringae
GGCCAATCCGACGCCATCGGGGACAAGTCCCCTCCTACTGATTTGCACAAATCAGGTAGGACCGGACTTGTCCGGGAGACGCTGGCGCAGGCAAATGACGTCGGCCAATCCGATGCCATCGGGGACAAGTCCCCTCCTACTGATTTGCACAAATCAGGTAGGACCGGACTTGTCCGGGAGACGCTGGCGCAGGCAACGGATGGGTGTCAGGC
>NZ_LGSI01000016.1 GCF_001698815.1 Pseudomonas syringae
AGCCTCGCTCCAACGCGGCCGGGGTTTGCTTCACGACCACACCGTTCTGATTGAAATGCAATCCGCTGGAGCGAAGCTTGCCCGCGAACAGGCGCCTCGGTAAGCCTGACCCACCGCGTTATCGTTCTTCGCGGGCGAGCCTCGCTCCAACGCGGCCGGGGTTTGCTTCACGACCACACCGTTCTGATTGAAATGCAATCCGCTGGAGCGAAGCTTGCCCGCGAACAGNCGCGGCCGGGGTTTGCTTCACGACCACACCGTTCTGATTGAAATGCAATCCGCTGGAGCGAAGCTTGCCCGCGAACAGACGCCTCGGTAAGCCTGACCCAACGCGTTATCGTTCTTCGCGGGCGAGCCTCGCTCCGACGCGCCACGCCCCAGCACAACGCACAACCGCCCAAAAAAATGCACACCCGCAGCACCACCCATAAATTGGTTCACCTTCACGCGAACCAATCCCCTCCCCGCCGCTGAACCAACTCCCCGAACCATTGGCCATTGGCCCGCCCACCTTGAAAGCAGGTGATACAGCTGCAAGGTCACGAGCCAATCCAGCGAACCAATTTCCATTGGCATCGCTCTTGCACCCGCTCCAGAAGCCCTGGTTCCAGCGTTATCGCGATCAAGGGCTTCTTTTTCGGCCTGGTGCGAGTGACCACGATGCAAAGGTTCGTCCCCGACACAACCATCGATAATGCTTCGAAGCTGGCGCTGGATGCCTTGCGGCAGATGGTCGCGCAGCATGCGGCGTTTCCCCAGCGGGCGTTGCCGACGGAGCGGGATCTGGCGACGGATTTTGGCGTGAGCCGCCGGGCTATCCGTCGCGCCTTGTCGGTGCTGGAAGCCGAGGGGCAGATCTGGCGGCGCCAGGGCAAGGGCACGTTTGTGGGGCCGACGCCGCCCAGTGCGTCGTTGAGTTTTGCGCGGTTGTCCGGGCGGACCAATTTCAGTGAGGTCATGGAAGCGCGGCTGCATCTTGAGCCCGCGCTGGCGTCCCTGGCGGCGGTGCGCGCCAATGGCGAGCAGATGGCGATTCTGCGGCGCCTCGCCGAGCGCACCACGCGGCAGCAGGACGCCGCTGAAATCGATGCCGAAGGCCTGGAATTGTGGGACAGCGCGCTGCACCGGGGTATCGCCGAAGCGGCGGGTAACCGGCTGATGCTGGACATCTTCGAAATGCTCGACGCAATTCGCCTCGACCCCATGTGGCGCGATTTGCGCCAGCGAGCGCGCAATGCCGATCGCCTGGACACTTACAGCCACGATCACGATGACATCGTCAGCGCCATTGAAAGCCGCGATCCGATCAAGGCTGCCACCGCCATGCGCGGCCATCTGCGGGCGCTGCAACAAGCGCTCGACACCGTTATCAATCAAGACCTGGAGGCGAGTGTATGACTGCGACCAGCCACGACAGCCATCCGGTACTCAGCGTCAGCGACTTGACCGTGCGCTTTGCCGGCGCGCCCGCCAATGTCGTCGACGGCGTTTCATTCAAGGTGCAACGGGGCAAGACCCTGGCGATTGTCGGCGAGTCCGGCTGCGGCAAGAGCGTGACGTCCATGGCATTGATGGGCTTGCTGCCAGACAGCGCGACGGTCGGCGCCAGCGCTTCCGGCCTGCTCGACGAAACGTTGCTGGGCATGCCTGAAGAACGCTTACTGGATGTGCGCGGCAATCGCATGGCGATGATTTTCCAGGAACCCATGACCTCGCTGAATCCGGTGTTCACCATTGGCGAGCAGATCGCCGAGAGCGTGATCCGTCATCAAGGCATGTCAGCCAAGGATGCGCGGCAGCGGGCACTGGAGATGCTGGAAAAAGTCCGTGTTCCCGATGCAGTGCAACGTCTGGATGCGTATCCCCACGAGTTGTCCGGCGGCATGCGGCAGCGGGCGATGATCGCCATGGCCCTGGCCAACGATCCGGCGCTGATCATTGCCGACGAACCTACCACCGCGCTGGATGTAACCATTCAGGCGCAGATTCTTTCGCTGGTTGCCAATCTGCAAAGGGAAACCGGCACGGCGATGATCCTCATCACCCACGACCTTGGCGTGGTCGCGGAAGTCGCCGACGAAGTCATGGTCATGTACGCCGGGCGCGTGGTGGAAAGCGGCTCGGTGAAAACCTTGTTCGACGATCCGCAGCATCCTTACACCATCGGCCTGATGGGTTCGATGCCTTCAATAGGGCCACGGGAAGGCCGACTCGCAACGATCAACGGCCGCGTGCCAACGCCTGCGGAGATGCCCAGCGGCTGCCGTTTCGCCGGGCGTTGCCCGTTCGTGACTCAGGCCTGCCGCGAGGCACGCCCGCCGCTGCTTGAGCTTTCCCCCGGACATTTCGCCGCGTGCATCCGCGCGCCTTTGGAGCAGCATGTGGGAGTCAGCGCGTGAGCCCTTCTGAACGCGAAATCGTCGAACGCATCACTCTGGAACGTACAACTGCGAAACCAATCCTCGAAGGCGTCGGCCTGAGCAAGCATTTCGGCGTCGAAAGCGGCCTGTTCCAGCGTAAGAAGCCGCCGGTGCAGGCGGTCAACAATGTGTCTTTGTCGGTGCGCAAAGGCGAAACGTTGGCGCTGGTCGGCGAGTCCGGTTCGGGTAAATCGACTCTGGGGCGACTGCTGCTCAATCTGCTGAAACCGACCGCGGGCGACGTGATTTACGAAGGCCGCAACCTGGCCAATCTGCCAGCGGAAAAGCTGCGTCAGGTGCGTCGCGATCTGCAGATCATCTTCCAGGACCCGTTCGCCTCGCTGAACCCGCGCATGACCGTGGAATCGATCATCGGCGAACCGATATGGCTGCACAGCGAAGCCAGTCGCAGTGACCGTCAGGCCAAAGTCGCCGAGCTGTTGCGCACGGTAGGCCTTGCCCCGGAACACGGCGGCCGCCATCCCCACGAGTTTTCCGGTGGTCAGCGCCAGCGCATCGGCATTGCCCGTGCGCTGGCGTCGGAACCTCGGCTGATTCTCGGCGACGAACCGGTGTCGGCGCTGGACGTTTCGGTGCAGGCGCAAGTGGTCAATCTGCTGGAAGACCTCAAGCATCAGTTCGGCCTGACGCTGGTGATCGTTGCCCACGGTCTGGCAGTGATTCGCCATATGAGCGACCGCGTCGCCGTGATGTACCTCGGGGAAATCGTCGAGCTGGCGCCGGTCAACGCGCTGTTCGAAACGCCGCTGCATCCTTATACCCAGGCGCTGATGGCCGCCGTGCCGGTCAGCCATCCGGACTTGCGTCACCCGCGTCCGGTGCTCGGCGGCGACATGCCAAGCCCCAGCCGCCCGCCCTCGGGTTGCCGTTTCCATACCCGCTGCCCGCATGCCCGCGCCCTGTGCAAGGAAGTGGCGCCGGTCATGGAAAACGTCGAAGCCGAACGTCAGGTTGCGTGCCATTTCTGGCGCGAAATCGCCAATGCCGGCGCCGGCACGCTGATCCTTCCTACACCAAGCGCGGCCTATAGCCAGCGCCTGAACCTGTTCAAGACTCATCAATCCCTATCGACGGAGAGCCAGCCATGAAAACCGCACGCCTTTTGACAGGAACGTTGTTACTGCTGGCTGCCAACGCCGCCTTCGCTGAATCGACCCTGCGCATCGGCATCCAGGACGATCCGGATGTGCTCGACCCGCATCGCTCGCGGACCTATTCCGGCCGCCTGGTCTACACCGCGCTGTGTGACAAGCTGGTGGACGTCAACCCGGACCTGACCTACGCGCCGCAACTGGCCACGGCCTGGAACTGGAGCGAAGACGGCAAGACCCTGACCATGACCCTGCGCGACGGCGTGACCTATCACGATGGCGAAGTATTCGACGCGGCCTCGGTGAAGTTCAACCTGGACCGCGCCCGCACCCTGCCCGATTCGTTGCGCAAGAGCGAGCTGGCGTCGGTGGACAGCGTGGAAGTGATCGACGCGAAAACCGTGGCGATCAAACTCAAGCAGCCGGACGCGACGCTGGTTTCGCAGCTCTCGGACCGCGCCGGGATGATGCTAGCGCCCAAGGCTGCACAGGGTGAATTCGGCATGAAGCCGATCTGTTCCGGGCCGTACAAATTCGTCCAGCGTGTGCAGCAGGATCGCATCGTGCTGGAGCGTTTCGACAATTACTGGAACAAGCAGGCTTACCACTTCGACAAAGTGATTTTCCTGCCGATTCCGGACACCTCGGTGCGCCTGGCCAACCTGCGTTCGGGTGACCTGGACATCATCGAACGCGTTGCGCCTACCGACGTGAAAACCGTGAAGTCGGACAGCAAGCTGGCGATCTACAACACGCCGGGCCTGGGCTACATGCAGCTGATGTTCAACATCGCCAATGGCGAAAAAGCCAATACGCCGATGGGCAAGGACAAACGCGTGCGTGAGGCGTTTGTGCTGTCCATCGACCGCGACGCGATCAATCAGGTGGTGTTCGAAGGCTTGTATGCGCCAAGCGCCCAGCCGTTCCCGAAAAACAGCCCGTACTACGACAAGGATCTGCCGATCCCGACGCGCGATGTCGCAAAAAGCAAGGCGTTGCTGGCCGAAGCAGGGGTCAAGCTGCCACTGGCGGTTGACCTGAAAGTCGCCAATAACCCTATCGCGCAACAGGTCGGGCAGATCATTCAGGCCATGGCCGAAGAAGCGGGCTTCAAGGTCAATCTGGTCGCCACCGAATACGCCACGTTGCTCAGCGAGCAACAGGGCGGCAACTTCCAGATCGGCATGAGCGCCTGGTCCGGTCGACCTGATCCGGATGGCGACATCCATCAGTTCGTGACCTGCAAAGGTGGCCAGAACGACGGCAAATACTGCAACCCCAAGCTCGACGAGCTGCTGAACAAGGCGCGCACTGTCAACGACGTGCCTCAGCGTCAGGCGTTGTACAACGAAGCGCTGCGTTTGCTGGCCGACGAAGTGCCGACCGCGTATCTGTATTTCGATCCGCGCATCATTGCCATGCGTAACACCGTGAGCGGTTTCGTACCGAATCCGGATGGCCTGATCCGTCTGACCAATGTCGCGTTCAAGCCGTGATTGACGCCCACACCAGCGAGGGCTCGGCATGCTGATGTTCATCCTGCGACGCCTGCTCAGTGCGATTCCGACGCTGATTCTGGTTTCGCTGTTCGTCTTCACCCTGCAGAAACTGCTGCCGGGCGACCCGGTGCTGGCCATGGCCGGGGAAGAACGTGATCCGGCGGTGATGGAATACCTGCGGGAGAAATACCGCCTCAACGACCCGTTGCCACTGCAATACCTGCACTGGGTCGGCAACGTGCTGACCGGGGATTTCGGTACTTCGTTGCGCACCGAGCAACCGGTCACGACGTTGCTGGCGTCCAAGTTGCCGGTGACGCTGGAGCTGGCGGTGTTTGCCTTGCTGATCGCGCTGCTGATCGGCATTCCCACCGGGATCATTTCCGCCGTGCGCAAAGGCACGGCGGTGGATTACGGGGCCAACGTGGTCGCGCTGTCGGGAATTTCGATTCCGCACTTCTGGCTGGGGATTCTGTTGATCATGATCTTCGCCGTGAAGCTGCAATGGCTGCCAGCGTCGGGCTTCGTGCCCATCGGTGAGGATTTCGGGCAGAACCTGAAAACCCTGATTCTGCCGGCCTTTGTGCTGGGTGCCGGGTTGTCGGGGATTCTCATGCGGCACACCCGCAGCGCCATGCTCGAAGTGTTGCGCACCGACTATGTGCGCACGGCGCGGGCCAAGGGTTTGTTCCCGCGTACCGTGATCCTCAAGCATGCGCTGCGTAACGCCTTGATGCCGATCGTCACGCTCACCACCTTGCTGTTCGGCGAATTGCTCGGTGGCGCGGTGCTGACCGAACAGGTGTTCAGCATTCCCGGCTTCGGCAAGATGATTGTCGATGCCGTGTTCAACCGCGATTACGCCGTGGTGCAAGGCGTGGTCCTCTGTGTGGCGATTGGTTTCCTGCTGCTGAACCTGCTTGCCGACGTGCTCTACCGCATGATCAACCCGCGTTTGAGGACAGCGTCATGACCGCCATCGCCAGCGTTACTCACACGGCGATTGCGTCCCGCGCGCGCTCGCCCTTCGTCAAGAAATTCCTCGCCAACAAGGGCGCCGTGCTCGGCGCGGCCGTGCTGCTGTTATTCATCCTCGCTGCGGCGTTTGCGCCGTGGATCGCACCCCATGATCCGCTCAAGGCCAACTTCCTCGCGGTACGCAAGGCGCCATCGCTGATCTACTGGCTGGGCACTGATGAACTGGGCCGCGATCTGTTTTCGCGCCTGCTCTGGGGCGCGCGAAGCTCGTTGTTGGCGGGCGGGGTTTCGGTCGCCATCGCCATGCTGATCGGCGTGCCGCTGGGTTTGCTCGGCGGTTACTTCGGCGGCAAGCTCGACGCGATCATCTCGCGGATCATGGAAGCGCTGCTGTCCTGCCCGTTCCTGGTATTGGCCATTGCGCTCGGGGCTTTTCTTGGTCCGAGCCTGACCAACGCGATGATTGCCATTGGCTTGTCGGCGATGCCGATCTTTGCCCGCCTGACCCGTGGCCAGGTACTGTCGATCAAGCACGAGGACTATCTCGAAGGCGCCCGAGCGATTGGTCTGCCGGATCGCTGGATCATCCTGCGCTACGTGTTGCCCAACGTGACATCGCCGTTGGTGGTGCAGGCGACGCTGACCATCGCCTCGGCCATCCTTGCGGAAGCGAGCCTGTCGTTTCTCGGCCTGGGCCAGCAACCGCCCTCGCCTTCCTGGGGCTCAATGCTCAACACCGCGAAAAATTTCATGGAGCAAGCGCCATGGATGTCGATTGCGCCGGGCGTGGCGATCTACATCACGGTCTTGTGTTTCAACCTGTTGGGTGACGGCCTGCGCGATGCGCTGGACCCCAAGGGCTAATCGTTCTTTCTGCCATTTCTGCCAAGAGAAGACGCTAATGTTTGATGATCTGGATTACAGCCAACCTTACGCATCGGCCCGCTCGCCGGTCATGGGCAACAACATGGTCGCCTGCTCCCAGCCGCTGGCCGCACAGGCCGGGCTGGACATGCTGCGCCGTGGTGGCAATGCGGTTGACGCGGCAATTGCTGCGGCCATGGTGCTGACCGTGGTCGAGCCCACCGGTTGCGGGATCGGCAGCGATGCGTTCGCCATCGTCTGGGACGGCAACAAATTGCAAGGTTTGAACGCTTCCGGTCGCGCGCCACAAGCCTGGACGCCTGAGCACTTCGAAGGCCAGAGCGAAATGCCGCAACGCGGCTGGGGCGCCGTTACCGTGCCTGGCGCGGTGTCAGCCTGGGTTGAACTGTCCGAGCGCTACGGCAAACTGCCCTTCGCCACCCTGGCCGAACCCGCCATCGGTTATGCCCGCGACGGTTATCAGGTCACGCCGATCATTGCCGAGCTGTGGAAACGCGGCTCGCAGCTGCTCAAGTCGCAGCCGGGTTTCGCTGAGTGCTTCATGCCCAATGGCAAAGCGCCGCTGGCTGGCGAGAAAATCCAGCTCAAGGATCACGCCCGCACCCTGGAACTGATTGCCCAGACCAAAGGCGAAGCGTTTTATCGCGGTGAGCTGGCCGAAGCGATCATCGCCCATGCCCACGCCAACGGCAGCGTCATGAGCCTCGACGATCTGGCGACCCACACTGTGGACTGGATCGAAACCCTTTCGGTGCCGTATGCCGGCGCGGTGGTGCACGAATTGCCGCCCAACGGCCAGGGCATCGCCACCCTTGCTGGCCTGACCATGCTCGAAGCGCTGGGCGTCGGCGAGCATCCGGTAGACAGCCTGGCCACCGTGCATCCGGTGCTGGAAGCCATGAAGCTGGCGCTGGCCGACCTCGACGAACACGTCGCCGACAGCGAGCACATGCGCGTTGCCTCGAAACATTTGCTGGACACTGCGTACCTGATGGAACGCGCTGGCTTGGTGACCGATCAAGCGGCCAACCCTGGCCACGGCTCGCCGAAAGCCGGTGGTACGGTGTACCTGTCCGCTGCCGATGAGAGCGGCATGATGGTTTCGTTCATCCAGTCCAACTACATGGGCTTCGGCTCGGGTGTGGTCGTGCCGGGTACCGGTATCAGCCTGCAAAACCGTGGCGCAGGATTCTCGCTGGACCCGCAACACGTCAATGTCATCGCGCCGCGCAAGCGTCCGTTCCACACCATCATTCCCGGCTTTGTGATGAACGCCGATGGCACGCCGTTGATGTCCTTTGGCCTGATGGGCGGCCCGATGCAGGCCCAGGGTCATCTGCAAATGATGATGCGCATTTTGCGCTACAAGCAGAACCCGCAAGCCGCAGCCGACGCGCCGCGCTGGAGAATCGAGTCAGGTTTGAAAGTCGCCGTGGAGCGCGCATTCGACCCGCAGGTCGTCGAAGCACTGCGTGCGAAAGGTCACGACATCGACGTTGAAGAGCCGAGCGGCGTATTCGCCTTCGGCGGCGCGCAGATCATCCAGCGCACCGCTCATGGTTATGTCGGCGGGACCGATCCAAGGAAGGATGGGTTGGTGGCGGCTTATTGAGAGCGCAATACAACTCGTTGGAGCGAGCGGGCAGCGTTCCGACCCGCCCGTGACTCGGCCGTAGGAGCGACCGTAGGAGCGACCGTAGTCGCGAGGGCCTCAATTGCCCTCCCGGCTAAAGCCGGTCCTACGTCAACGAATACGCCAACGCCGATATCGACACCAGACCCACGATCACCACAAAGACATTGGATGCCTTGCCAGCGTACTGCCGCATGGCCGGGACTTTGTGGATGGCGTACATCGGCATCAGGAACAGCAACGCGGTGATGATTGGGCCGCCCAGGGTTTCGATCATGCCCAGGATGCTCGGGTTAAGCGTGGCAACCGCCCAGCACACCACCAGCATCAACGCCGCAGTCATGCGATCCAGCAGCAACGGCGCGGGACGATATCCGGTTTTCGCCACCAGCCCTTTCAAACCTTCGCTGGCGCCGATGTAGTGGCCCAGAAACGACTTGGCAATCGCCACGAACGCAATCAACGGCGCCATGAACGCGATGGTCGGGTTGCTGAAATGGTTGGCCAGATACGACAGGATCGACAGGTTCTGCGCCTTGGCTTCTGCCAGCTGTACCGGTGACAAGGTCAGCACGCAACTGAAGACAAAGAACAGCACCAGCACCACCATCAGGCCATGGGCGCGGGCGAGGATTTGCGAGCTGCGACCTTCCGCCTGTTCGCCGTAACGACGCTTCTGGTCCACGGCGAACGCCGAGATGATCGGCGTGTGGTTGAAGGAAAACACCATCACCGGAATCGCCAACCAGAACGTGTGCAGGAACGCCGAAGGCTTCGGCAGCGTGGTGGCGGTTTCGAGGATGCCGCCGGTCCAGTGCGGGATCAGAAACACCGAAAGAAACAGCAACGCAACGATGAACGGGTAAACCATCAGGCTCATGGCCTTGACGATCACCCGCTCGCCGCAGCGCACTACCGCCAGCAGGCCGAGGATCAGCACGAATGCCAGGATCGCCCGAGGTGGCGGTTGGACATGCAACTGATGTTCAAGAAAACTGCCGACGGTGTTGGTCAGCGCGACGCTGTAGATCAGCAGGATCGGAAACACGGCGAAGAAATACAGCAGCGTGATCAACGCCCCGGCGCTCTTGCCGAAATGTTGCTCGACCACTTCAGTGATGTCCGCGCCTTCGCGTCCGGACAGCACGAAGCGGGTCAGCCCGCGGTGCGCAAAGAAGGTCATGGGGAACGCCAGCAGCGCGAGGACGATCAACGGCCAGAAACCGCCGATACCTGCGTTGATTGGCAAAAACAAGGTGCCCGCGCCGATGGCGGTGCCGAACAAACCGAGCATCCAGGTGGTGTCGTGGCGGTTCCACGCAGCAATGCTGGCGGGGGCCGTGTCGAAACGTTGTTCGACGCTATTGGCCTGATCATTCATCCGGTCGAATCTCCGTTGCCGGTTAATACAACAAGGCGGGGACGCATCGGAAAACCTGGCAGTTCAACGCCCCCATCAAAAACAGGGGCGCGATTGTCCGGGATCGGGCTTGAAAATCAAAGGTTTGTCTGACGAGAAGGTGTTGAACAGCTGAATTGAACGCATTCCGTAGGACCGGCTTTAGCCGGGAGGCGGCGGGTACATTCGCAGCGGTTCCATCGTAAAAACTATCGCCCTCCCGGCTGAAGCCGGTCCTACGGATCCTGCGAGCGCAGTGTCGGCGACACAGCGAAATTCAATTCACCTCAAACCCTCTTCAACGCCGCCTCCAGCGCCTTGGCAAAGCGGCGGGCGACTTCGTCGATCTGTTCGGCACTGATGACCAGCGGCGGCAGGAAGCGCACGACGGCGCCATGCCGACCGCCCAGTTCCAGAATCAGGCCGCGCTTGAGGCATTCGTTCTGGATCAGCGGTGCGATGGCGCTGTACGCAGGCGGATGACCGAGGCTATCCAGCGCGCCATCGGGGTCCACCAGCTCGATGCCAAGCATCAAGCCACGCCCGCGAATGTCGCCCAGTTGCGGGTAGTCCCGCTGGAGAATACGCAGGTGCTCGGTCAAACGGGCGCCCATTGCCGTAGCGTGGGCAGCGATGTCGTGCTGCTTGAGGTAGCCCATTACCGCCGAGCCCGCCGCCATGGCCATTTGATTACCCCGGAAAGTTCCGGCGTGAGCACCGGGCAACCAGGTGTCGAGCCAGTCGCGATACACCACCACCGCCAACGGCAGACTGCCGCCGATGGCTTTGGACAGCACCACCACATCCGGCACGATACCGGCATGCTCGAAGGCGAACATCTTGCCGGTGCGGGCAAAGCCGCTCTGGATCTCGTCCACGATCAACGCCACGCCGGCTTGCTCGGTTATGCGCCGCAGACCGCGTAGCCAGTCCAGATCCGCCGGGATCACGCCACCCTCGCCCTGCACCACCTCGACGATTACCGCAGCGGGCCGTTCAACGCCCGCTTCGGGATCGTTGAGCAGGTTTTGCAGATAACTCAGATTGACCTTCACGCCCTGCTCGCCACCCAGGCCGAACGGGCAGCGATAGTCATAAGGGAACGGCAGGAACTGCACGCCACTGTTGAGCAACGCGGCCATGGGTTTTTTCGGACCCAGGCTGCCCATCAGGCTCAACGCCCCCATGCTCATGCCGTGATAACCGCCCTGAAAGGACAGCACCGTGCTGCGCCCGGTCGCGGTACGCACCAGCTTCAACGCCGCTTCCACGGCATCGGTACCGGTCGGCCCGCAGAACTGGATTTTCGCCTCGCGGCGCAAGCCTTCGGGAAGTAAACCGAACAGGTCCTGAACGAATTGATCCTTGACCGGCGTGGTCAGGTCCAGCGTATGCAGCGGCAGGCCGTCATCCAGCACCTTACGAATGGCGGCGATCACCACCGGATGGTTATGCCCCAGCGCCAGGGTGCCGGCACCTGCCAGACAATCGATAAAGGTGCGCCCTTCAACGTCTTCGACATAAATCCCCTGGGCGCGCTTCAACGCCAGCGGAATGCGCCGTGGATAGCTGCGCGCGTTGGATTCCTGTTGTTTCTGGCGTACCAGCAAAGGCGAATCTTCGAAGTGATAAAGCACTTCGTCCGGCTCACTGACGAACCGGGCAGGCGAATTCTCGTTGCGACTGATGGCGACCGACATCCCTCAAACCCTCGATAGCAGGTAGTAGAAAAGGACATCTGCCAAGCCATCGAGCGCTTGCAGATTTCCTGTTAGGGAAACGCACAAGCGCGGCGGGGATTTACAAAATCAGTCTCACATCCAGCCCAGCCACTTCCAGTACGTGGCAGCGAACAGCAGCATCAGCAGGTAGCCGATGATCGTCACCGGCAGACCGATACGGGCGAACTGCCGGGCGGTGAAGGTTTCCGTGCCCAGGCATACCATGTTCTGCGGCGCGTTGATCGGCAGGATGAACCCGTAGCTGACAACAAAACCCAGCAACATGGTCATGCCCAGCCGGTTGAAATCACCGGGCAGGGTTTGCAGCACCGCAATCAGGATCGGCAGCATGGCCGAGGTCAACGCCGTGGCGCTGGCGAAACCCAGGTGAATCAGGATCAGGAACGCCCCGAGAATGGCGAATACCCCCAGCGGGCCGACTTTATCCAGGCCGGTGTTCGCCACCACTTGCACGCCCAGCCACTGACCGGCGTGGGTCGTGAGCAATGCGGTGCCCAGACTGATGCCCACGCCGAAGACAATCACCGTGCCCCACGGAATGCGCGACTGCACATCCTTCCAGGTCATCACACCCCAACGCGGCAGCAACAGCAGGACCAATCCGGCGTAAGTCGTGGACGTGGTGTCGAAGCTGTGCAGCTTGCCTTCCGTAGCCCACAGCAACAGCAAGCCGATGGACACCGCCATCAAGCGTTTCTGCGCGCTGGTCATGGGGCCGATATCCGCCAGGGATTGCGCGACGGCTTCCTTGCCGCCGGGGATGCTGTCGCTTTCCGGTGGCAGCAATTTCAGGACCAGCAAAATCAGCACGCCGGACATGATGATCGCCCAGGGTGCACCGGCGATCAGCCAGTCCAGCCAGGACACTCGCGCACCGAGCATTTTCTCCATGAAGCCGGCCGTCAGCAGGTTTTGCGCGGCGGCGGTCTGAATGCCGACGTTCCAGATGCTGGTGCCCTGGGCGACGATGATCATGATCGCGGCGGCGATGTTCGAGCGCTTGTCGACCCCGAACGCGGCAATAACGCCCATCATGATCGGCACCACACAGGCACTGCGCGCGGTAGCGCTGGGCACCACCAGGCTCAGCAAGATCGTCACCACAATGGCACCGAGCATGATGCGTCGGGTGCTGGTGCCGACCCGTGCGAGGGTCACGAGGGCGATTCTTCGATCCAGTCCGGTGTGAGTCATGGCGGCGGCGATGAACAGCGCCCCCGCTACCAGCGCCAGGGCAGGATTGGAGAAACCGGTCAGCGCCATGCTGATCGCAGCGGATGAACCATAGATCACAGCCGGGTTCGGCAAGGTCGGTGCGGTGCCGATCAGGAACGCCATCAGCGACGTGATCATGATCGCGCTGGCTTCGTAGGAAACCGCTTCGGTAATCCACACCACGACGGCGAAGGCCAGGATCGCCAGCATTCGGTGCCCGGCAACCGGCAGGTCCGCTGGCAGCGGCAGCAATAACACGCCGACCATCACCAGTACGGCAACAGCCAGTGCGATGGGCAACTTGACCTTCGCGGGCGGTACTTCGGGCGTCGTCACAGTCGCATTCATGATTTTTCCTGGGGTCCATCGAAATCAGCACGCATGGCTTGCGCATCCTGGACGCGCAGCCCGCTATCGCGCGCATCATGACGCAGCGCTGCCAACAGCGCTTGAGATGGATCAATACAAGCGTTGGCGCTGTACCCCGGACTTATCCGCGAATGCTCTCCCGACACAACGGCATGCGCAGTTCGACCCGCAAGCCATCCGGCTGATTGGCGAAGGTCAGCTCACAGCCGCAGCGCTGGACAATGGCCTGCACGATAGCCAGCCCCAGACCGGAACCTTCGCCGGTGCCCTGCCGCCAGAAACGTTGGGTGACAAGCTTCAATTTCTCCTCGGCAATACCGCTGCCGTAATCGCGCACCACAAAACTCGCCTGGCTGGCTGAAGTGCTCAAGCTCAGCTCAACCCGGGTGTTCCGGGATGCATGGCGCAAGGCGTTTTCCAGCAGATTGCGCAGCGCGGCGATGGCCAGCACCGAGGGCATGTCCAGCGCCGCTGTGGACAAATCGTCCGGCAGGTGCAGATCAATGCGCGACACATGGCCGTGACTGGCGTCGTGCATCGCCAGACGGGCGACTTCTTCGGCGCTGCATTGCACGCCATCCTCGAACGACAGACTGCCCTCGACGCGCGCCAGTAACAGCAGTTGCTCAAGCGTGCTGTGCAAGCGATCCGCGCCCTCCTCGGCATGGGCCAGCGAACGATCACGGGTTTCGCCCTCGGTCATGCGCGCCACTTGCAGGTGGGTCTTGATGGCGGTCAGCGGGCTGCGCAGCTCATGGGCGGCATCGCCGGTCAGCCGCCGCTCCCGTCCCAGGGTCTGCGCAATGCGCTGGAACAGCTGGTTCTGGGTGTCCAGCAACGGCTGCAACTCATTGGGCATGCCCGAGACATCCAGTGGCTCCAGCGAGTCGGCACTGCGCCGCTTCAAGGCATCACGCATGCGATTGAGCGGCGCCAGTCCCTGGCCGATACCCAACCAGAGCAGGCCAAGACTACCGAGCAAGGCCACCGCCACCGGCACTGAAGCAGCGAGCAAAACCGAATACTTGAGGGTGTCGCGCTCGTCCTGGCGGTCGGCCGTTGTAACGCGCAACTCGCCGTGGGTCAGGGTGAAACTGCGCCAGCGTTCGCCGTTGATGATCTGGTCGTGAAAGCCGCTGGCATCGGCCGCCAGCGGCTCATCCGGAGTCGAGTGACTGCGCGCCAGCACTTCACCGCGCAGGGAACTGACCTGACACGCCAGCCCGCCGGGAATGCCCAATTGCTCGGCGCTCAAGGCCGCGCCGTCATTGCTGGCGGGCACCGGCAACTGTTCGAGAAGCCCGGAGACCATGCGCGCCGAAGCCGCGAGACGTTGGTCCAGTGATTCCATCATTTGTGCGCGCAGATCACACAACATCCAGGCCGCCGCGAGCATCCAGATCACCACGAACGCCGAGCCCAGCGTCAGGCTCAGCCGCAGACGCAGGCTCATTGCGGATCCTCGGCAGCACTGTTTTTGCCGGCAGTGCCCAGCCGATAACCCAAGCCGCGCACCGTTTCGACAATCTGGCCGCCCAGCTTGCGTCGCAAATGATGGATGTGCACGCTCAGGGCATTGCTTTCCACTTCATCGCCGAAACCGTAGATGCAATCCTTGAGTTGCTCACTGGACAGTACGCGACCTCGGGCATGGAGCAGCGCATGCAACAGCGCCTGCTCACGGCGGGACAGATCCACCGGCTGACCGGCTAGAAACACCTCGCGACTGCTGGGGTCGTAGCTCAGGCAACCATGCTCGATCAGGTTGACGCTGCGCCCGGCCACGCGCCGCACCAGCGTGTGCAGGCGCGCGCTGAGTTCGCGTAGATCAAAGGGTTTGAGCAGGTAATCGTCGGCCCCGGCCTGCAATCCATCGACCCGGTCGCTGACCGTATCCCGCGCCGTCAGAATCAACACCGGCAGCTCGACACCCTGCCCGCGCAACTGTTTGAGAAGCTTGAGGCCGTCCTCGTCGGGCAAGCCCAGATCCAGTATCAGCACATCGAATTGCGCCGCCGCCAAAATCGCCCGCGCCGCTGCCGCCGTGGCTACCCGATCGACCGTCAAGCCCTGGGCATTGAGGCCGGCGGCAATTCCGCTGGCGATCAGATCGTCGTCTTCACAGAGTAATACGTGCATGCTCGGGCTCGGGGAAATGGGCCAATGAAACAGGTCAGGATTAAGGCAGGATTATGCATGTGTGGAACGGTAGGAGGGGACTCGTCCCCGAAGGGAGGCCGGCCTGGCTAAATCAAGGTGCCTGTCGTGATTTGGTACCTGAGCCAACCTCTTCCCGGACAAGTCCGGTCCTACCAAAGCAATGCGCAATGTTAACTCTACCTTAATACCCCTGCCCCACCCTTGGCCGGTCTGTACATCCCAAGGCTTTTGTATGCGTATTTTTCTGCTGCTGATTCTTTCGCTGTTGCCCGCACTCGCTCAGGCGTTGCCCGGAAATGATCCTTTCAAGCGACAACCCGAATTCCTCCCGGTTGATCAGGCGTTCACCCTGACCAGCGACCGTCTGGAATCCGGCGAAACCCGTCTGCACTGGCGCATCGCCGAGGGTTATTACCTGTATAAGCAGCGCGTCAGCTTTGCCGGGCTGAGCGCCGACCATCAGCCGGTGCTGCCCGAGGGCGAAGCCCACAGTGACGAGTTTTTCGGCGAACAGCAGGTGTACCGCAACAGCCTTGAATTGTTGATCCCGGCCTCCGCCAGCGGCAGTGTGAAACTGGGCTGGCAAGGTTGTGCCGATGCCGGTTTGTGTTATCCGCCGCAAAGCCGGTTGCTGGAGATCAGCGGCACCGTAGTAGAACAAAACGTGCAGCAAGCCGAAGACCAGACGCTGGCCAGCTCACTTCAGCAGCGCTCGCTGGGCTGGAGCCTGCTGATCTTCTTCGGTCTTGGCCTGCTGCTGGCCTTCGCCCCATGCTCGCTGCCGATGTTGCCGATTCTGGCGGGCGTGGTGGTGGGCGGCGGCGCCAGTCCACGGCGCGGTCTGGCATTGGCGAGCAGTTACGTGCTGAGCATGGCGCTGGTCTACGCCGGGCTCGGTGTGGTTGCGGCATTGCTCGGCGGTAATCTGCAAGCGCTGCTGCAACAGCCGTGGTTGCTGGGCAGCTTCGCCGCACTGTTCGTCGTCCTCGCGTTACCGATGTTCGGGTTTTTCGAACTGCAACTGCCCGCCGCCTTGCGTGATCGCTTGGAAAACGCCAGCCGACGCACACGTGGCGGCAGCCTGCTCGGCGCCGGCATATTGGGGGCGTTGTCGGGGTTGCTGGTCGGGCCATGCATGACCGCGCCACTGGCCGGTGCGCTGCTGTACATCGCGCAAAGCGGCAATGCGCTGCACGGCGGCCTGGTGCTGTTCGTCATGGGATTGGGGATCGGTTTGCCGTTGATGCTGCTGGTCACGGTCGGCAATCGCTTCCTACCCAAACCCGGCGTGTGGATGGATGCGCTCAAGGGTGTATTCGGGTTCATGTTCCTCGGCACCGCATTGCTGATGGCGCGGCCGCTGCTGGATGAGTCATTGTGGGTCGCCGGTTGGGGCGTACTGCTGCTGATCGCTGCGTGCAGTGCGCTGGCGTTGACCGAGCGGATGAAAAGCGCGACCAGGGTCTTTGCCCCCACCGGACTGATCCTCGGCCTGTGGTCCGTGCTGCTGCTGGTGGGCGCAGCCGGCGGCGCGGACGACCCTTGGCAACCGTTGAAGGTTTACAGTGCCGGACGCGTCGAATCAAACAGTGCCCCCAAGGAAGCCTTCGTCACGATCACTGAACCGAATGCGCTGCAAAGCGAGCTGGATGCGGCGCAGGCCAGCGGCCGCTGGGTGCTGATCGATTACTACGCAGACTGGTGCGTGTCCTGCAAAGTCATGGAGAAACAGGTGTTCGCCAAACCCGACGTGCTGAATGCACTGCAAGACGTGCATCTGCTGCGTGTGGATGTCACCGCCGACAACCCGGCCAGCCGCGAGCTGCTGCAACGTTACAAGGTGCCGGGACCACCAAGCCTGCTGTGGATCGGGCCAGACGGCAGCGAACGACGCGAGCGGCGTATCACCGGCCAGGTCGACGCCGGGACGTTCCTGCAGCAATGGCAAGCCACTCGGGAGCGCGGTTGATGTTGAGTGTGTCTATCGGGCCGTTCGCCCTAGCCATCGTGCACCTGCTGCTGATCGGCGCTTTGGCGCTGGCGACACTGGTGGGCTGGCTGACCTCGCGGCGCACCGGCGCCAACCCGGAATCGACGCTGTTCGGTCTGTTCCTGCTGGGCTTGCTGGCCGCACGTGCGGGATTTGTCATCGACTATTGGACGCATTATCAGGCGCAGCCGTGGCAGGCGCTGGACATCCGCGACGGCGGTTTCCTGATCTGGCCGGGCGTGCTCGCGGTCATACTCGGCGGATCATGGATCGCCTGGCGCCGCCTGGATTTGCGCCGCCCGCTGGGGCTTGGCCTGGGCAGCGGGCTGTTGTTCTGGCTGCTGGCCAATCTGGGGCTGAACATTTATGAGCAAGGCGTGCGCTTGCCGGAAATCACGTTGCGCAACGCTGCCGGAGAATCGGTGCAGCTCGCCGATTATCAGGGTCGGCCTTTGGTGATCAATCTATGGGCAACATGGTGTCCGCCCTGTCGCCGGGAAATGCCCGTCCTGCAAGCCGCCCAGGCCGAGCGCAATGACGTGGTGTTCCTGTTCGTCAATCAGGCCGAATCGCCGCAGACTGTGGAAAGTTTCCTGATCGCCCAAGGCTTGCGCCTGAGCAACGTGCTGTTCGACGGCAGCGGCCAACTGGCGCAAAGCTTCGGCTCCATGGCCCTGCCCACCACCGTTTTCTACAGTGCCGAGGGTCGCCTGATCGGCAGTCACCTCGGCGAGCTTTCCCGTGCCAGCCTGAGCCGTTACCTCGACAGTTTGCCGAGCACGACTCTGCCTTCAAGGACCCTTGACCAATGACTTCAATCCGCTGCCTTTCCTTGCTCGCGATGAGCCTGATCATTCTGCAAAGCCCGCTGTTGCAGGCCGAAGAACTGCCTGCGCCGATTCGCGCACTGCAAGACAAAGGCGCGCGCATCATCGGCAGTTTCGATGCGCCGGACGGCTTGCGCGGTTATGCCGCCGAATACCAGAAACAAGCCATGGCGCTGTACCTGACCCGCGATGGCAAGCATGTACTGGCCGGCAATCTCTACGACGAAAAGGGCGAAGACCTCAGCGAAGCACCGCTGCAAAAGCTGGTCTACGAGCCGATGTCCAAAGAGATCTGGAGCGGTCTGGAGAAAAGCACCTGGATCGCCGATGGCAGCGCCGACGCCCCCAACGTGGTGTACCTGTTCAGCGATGCCAATTGCCCGTACTGCAACATGTTCTGGGAACAGGCGCGACCATGGGTCAAGGCGGGCAAGGTGCAGCTGCGCCACATCATGGTCGGCATCATCCGCGAAGACAGCGCCGCCAAGGCCGCCGCGTTACTGGCCGACAACGACCCACAAGCAGCGCTGAAAACCCATGAACAGGCCGGTAAAAGCAGCAAGTTGAAACCCTTGGGCGACATCCCCAAAGAGATTCAGACCCGCCTCGACGCCAATCTGCAATTGATGAACGACCTGGGCCTTTCCGCAACGCCCTCGATCTTTTACCTCGACAGCAAGGGCCAACTGCAACAGCAGCAAGGTGCACCGCAAACCGCACAGCTGGAAAAAATCCTCGGGGCTAAACCTTAAACTGGCAATCCAGGCATGCCGAACAGTGGCATGCCCGGATAGGGCAGCTCATCAATCCAAAGCCTCCAGCTGCGCCATCAAGTCGCTCAGGCGATCCACTTTCTCCTCGGTGATCACGCTGGATTCCAGGCCGTCGATATAACCGGCCAACTCCGAAACCGTGCTGCACTCGAACATCGCCCGCAGCGGCACCGTGCGCTGCAAGGCGTTCTGCACCCGTGAAGCAATTTGCGTGGCGAGCAGCGAGTGACCGCCCAGTTCGAAGAAGTTGTCGTGGATGCCGACCTGTTCGACGTTAAGCACCCGCGCCCAGATATCTGCCAGGGTTTGCTCAAGATCATTGCCCGGCGCAACGTAGGCGTGATTGTGCAACTGGCCGATATCCATGGCCGGCAGCGCCTTGCGATCCAGCTTGCCGTTGGCGTTGCGCGGCAACTGCTCAAGCAACAGCCAGTGCAGCGGCACCATGTAATCCGGCAATACCGCACGCAAACGCGCCTTGATGATTTCCGGCAACTCGCCCGCCTGATCGGCACCTGACACCAGATAGCCGACCAGATACTTGCCGTTCGGCCCTTCCTGCACCGAAACCGCAGCGTCATGGATTTCCGGCTGTTCATGCAGCCGCGCTTCGATTTCACCCAGCTCGATGCGGAAACCGCGAATCTTCACCTGATGGTCGATGCGCCCGACGTATTCCAGCACCCCGTCAGCCCGGCGCCGCGCCAGATCGCCGCTGCGATACAACCGCTCCCCCGGCGCGCCAAACGGATGCGGGACAAACACCTGAGCCGTGCGCAGCGGATCGCCCACGTAACCCCGGCCTACACCGGTGCCAGCAATGCACAACTCGCCGATTGCACCCAAAGGCACCAGTTCCAGCGCGTCATCCAGCAGGTACAAGCGGTTGTTATCGGTGGGCGTGCCGATCGGCAGATAGCTGCCCTCGGTCGCGGCTTGATCGACGCGGAAGAACGCCACGTCATCGGAACATTCCGCAGGCCCGTAAGCATTCACCAGGCCGATCTGTGGATAACTCAGCAACCATTGATGGGCCAGTTCCGGCGCCATGGCTTCCCCGGTCGGCAGCATCCAGCGCAGGCGCTCCAGGGGCAGACGCTCTGCCGCGAGCATGCCTTGAATCAGTGACGGCACGCTTTCCAGCACGGTGACGCCGCTGCTCTGCACATGTTCCAGTAGCGCCTGCGGATCGTGAGCAATGATGTTCGGCACGATATCCACCCGCGCGCCGAACAGCGGCGCGGCGAGGAATTGCCAGACGGAAATATCGAAACTTTGCGACGCGGTCTGCGCAATCACATCGAACTGATCCAGTTGCAGATACGGCACCTTGCTCAGTTGGTTGTTGAGCATGCCGCGCTGCTCGACCATCACGCCTTTGGGCTGGCCGGTCGAACCGGAGGTGAAGATCACGTAGGCGAGGTTATCCGGCCCGGAATAAATCCCCGGATTGAGCACCGAATGCGAGTCCTGCTGCACTTCTTCCCAGACCAGTAAGCGCGGTTTGCCAGCGCAGGAGAAGCCTTCGAGCAAGCCCAGCGCCTGCTCACGATAAGCGGCGGTGCAGACCAGCAGCGGCGTGCCGCTCTGTTCGATGATGCCGCTCAGGCGCTGATCCGGCAGACCGGGGTCCAGCGGCAGATAACCCGCGCCAGCCTTGAAGCTGCCGAGGATCATACCCAGCAGATCCAGGCCCCGTTCCGCCAGCAAAGCGATCGGCTGATCAATGTGCACACCAGCCTCGCGCAAGGCATGGCCGAGGCGATTGGCGTGACGATTGAGGTCCTGATAACTCCACTTGCGCTCCAGACACGTGGCGGCGATGCGCTGTGGATGAGCCTCGACCTGGGCTTCAAACAGCCGCGCATAGCCGTGCTCAAGGGGATAGTCATGCTCACTGCGGTTGCAATTCTCGATCAGGAATTGGCGCTCCGTATCGGCCAGCAACGGCAAATCCGCCATCGTGCCCTGAATGCCATCGGCCAGCGCCAGCAGCAGGCGCTTGAACTCGCCCAGCAACCGCTCAACGGTTTCGCCATCGAAATAGCGCTGATCGAACGACAGATGCAGCCCCAGCTCGTCGCCCGGATAACACACTGCTGTGAGCGGGAAGTTGGTGTGGGTGCGACCGGAATCCGAACTGGCGCTCAGGCTTTGCGCGCGATCCAGCACAGACACTTCCACCGGGGCGTTTTCGAAGACGAACAGGCTGTCGAACAACGGCTGGCCCTTGGGCAGTTCACTGCATTCCTGAATCTGCACCAGCGGCATGTATTCGTGCTCGCGCAGTTGCAGGTTGCTGTCGAGCAGGCCGTGCAGCCAATCCAGCACCGAACGGCTTTCGTCATCCGCAGGCAGGCTGACCCGCAGCGGAATGCTGTTGATGAACAGCCCGACCGTGCGCTGCATGTGCGGCATGTCCACGGGACGTCCGGCCACGGTGACGCCGAACACCACATCACGCTCGCCGCACACCCGGCGCAGCACCAAGGCCCATGCGGCCTGCGCGAAGGTATTCACTGTCAGCTGATGCCGCTGGGCCAGATCCTTGAGACGCAGCCCATCCTGAGCATCGAGACGCGTGTAGCGGTCGCCGACAATCATGCCGCCGCTGTGACCGGCGTGTTCACGCAGCAACGGGCGATCCACCGGAATGAACGTGGTGCGTTCGAAGCCCAGCAGATTGGCACGCCACCAGTGTTTCGACTGGGCAATGTCCTGACGCTGCAACCAGCCAATGTAGTCGCGATAACGCGGCGGCGCGGGCAATGCCGCTTCGCGTCCTTCGCCGAGCGCGGTATAGATTTCGAAGAAGTCGCTCATCAGCAAACCACGGCACCAGGCATCGATAAGGATGTGGTGGTTGCTCATCATGAACCAGTAACGCCCGGCGCCGATGCGGATCAGGCGCAAGTGGAAGGGGGCTTCGTGCAGCAGATCGAAACCGGCCTCGCGCTCGCTTTTGAGCAGCGTTTGCAGGCGCTCTTCATGGCCTTGCTCAGGTTCGGCGCTCCAGTCGACGAACTCGATACGGGTGGCGCCAGGCTTGTGGATGATTTGCAGCATTTGCTCGCCGCTGTCCCAGCAGAACGACGCGCGCAAGGCTTCGTGGCGGGCGACCACCGCTTGCCAGGCCTGAGCGAAACGTTGCGGGTCGATTTCGCTGTTGATGCGGTAACGGTCCTGCATGTAATAAATCCCGGTGCCCGGTTCCAGCAGCGTGTGCAACAGCAAGCCTTCCTGCATCGGGGTCAGCGGATACACGTCTTCGATGGCCGCCACCGGGATCGGCAGCGCATCCAGTTGTTGCTGGCTGAGCCTGGCCAGCGGGAAGTCCGACGGCGTCAGGCCGCCCGCATCGTCAGCCAGGCAATGAGCGATCAGCCCTTGCAGCTCGGTCAGATAATCATTGGCCAGGGCGTCGATGCTTGCCGGGTCAAAACGCTCGTGGCTGAACGTCCAGCGCAACACCAGTTCGCCGCCGTACACTTGACCATCAATGCTCAACGCGTTGGGCAACGGCGCCTGCTCGTCGTGGGTCGGGCCGACGTCGGCGTCCAGCGGTTTGAACAGCGCGTCGGCGGCGAAACTCTGATCGAACTGGCCCAGATAATTGAAGGTGATCAAGGCTTGGGGCAATGCGGCCATCGCCTGCCGACACGCGTCATCGGCCAGATAACGCAGCACGCCGTAACCCAGACCTTTGTGCGGCACGCTACGCAGCTGTTCCTTGATGGCTTTGATCGACGGCGCCAAACCGGCGGTGTCGGCGACGTCCTGCGGCACCAGGCGCAACGGGTACGCGCTGGTGAACCAGCCGACGCTGCGGGTCAGGTCGAGGTCATCGAACAGGGTTTCGCGGCCATGACCTTCCAGCTGGATCAGCGCGGCCTTGTCGCCGGTCCAGCGACAAACCACCCGCGCCAGCGCGGTCAGCAGCAAATCATTGACCTGAGTGCGATACGCGGCGGGCGCCTGTTGCAACAACTGGCGGGTGCGTTGCGCATCGAGGCGCACGCTGAGGGTTTGCGCCTGAGCGTTCAGCTGACGGCCTTGGGGATGATCGAACGGCAAGCTGCTGCTGTCGATCAACTGGCTTTGCCACCACTGCAATTCTTCACGCAGCGGCTCGCTGACGGCATAGGTCTGCAAACGCTGGGTCCAGTCGCGGAAGGCGCTGGTTTTCGCCGCCAACGCCTGCTGGCGATAAGCCGATTGCAAATCATCCAGCAGAATCCGCCAGGACACGCCGTCCACCACCAAATGGTGAATGGCCAGCAGCAGTTGCTGCGGCGCCTTGCCGTCGCTGACCAATACCGCGCGCAACAACGGCCCGCGCTCCAGGTTGAGGCTGCGTTGCGCGTCGGCGAACAGCTCCGGCGAGGCGTGTTCCGCGCGCCACAATACGGCGCATTGCTCCATGGGCGCGTGCTCGGCGCTCCAGAGGCCAGCGTCGCGTTTGAAGCGCAGGCGCAAGGCATCGTGCTGCACCAGCACGTCACGCAGCGCTTGTTCCAAGCGAAGCGGGTCGAGGGTTTCCGTGGGTTGCAGCAGCACGGACTGGTTCCAGTGGTGCGCCTGGGGAATCTCGCTGGCGAAGAACCAATGCTGAATCGGTGTCAGTTTCGCCGCACCGAGGATCGGTCCTTGTTCGGCGAGGATCTGTTCCACACGGGTCGCTACGCTGGCCAGAGTCTGCACGGTCTGGTGCTGGAACATGTCACGCGGGCTGAAGTGAATCCCCGCCTGACGCGCCCGACTCACGACCTGAATCGACAGAATCGAATCGCCGCCCAGTTCGAAGAAGTTGTCCACCAGGCCGACCCGCTCGACATTCAGCACGGCGCGCCAGATCGCTGCCAACGCCTGTTCCAGCTCGCTTTGCGGGGCGATGAACTGTTGGCTATTGTGTTCCGGGTCCGGCGCTGGCAAGGCGCGGCGGTCGAGTTTGCCGTTGGCGGTGAGCGGCATGCTGTCCAGCACGATCAACTGCGCGGGCACCATGTAATCCGGCAACTGGCTGTGCATGTGAGTGCGCAGGGCATCACGCAGCTCAGCCGTGTCGCCTTCGCCGACCAGATAACCGACCAGTTGCTTGCCGCTTGGCGCATCCAGCGCCAGTACCACGGCCTCGCGCACGGCGGGATGTTCCAGCAGGCGACTTTCGATTTCCCCCAGCTCGATGCGGAAACCACGAATCTTCACTTGGTGGTCGATGCGACCCAGGTATTCCACCAAGCCATCGGCCCGCTGGCGTACCAGATCGCCGGTGCGGTACATCCGGCCGCCGTTGGCGCAGAACGGATCAACGACAAACCGCTCGGCGGTCATGCCCGGCCGTTGATGATATCCACCGGCCAGCCCGGCACCACCGATGTACAGCTCGCCGGTCGCGCCTTGAGGCAACAAAGTCAGGTCGGCATCAAGAATGTAGGCGACTCGCGCCCCAACCACACTGCCAATCGGCACCGTGGCTACGCCCTCTTCCAGCGCTTGCGGCGCCAGACACGCCAGCGGCATGACCACGGTTTCGGTCGGGCCATAGGCGTTGAAGAACTGTTCCGGCTGGAATGCAGCGCGGATGCGTTGCAGGTGTTCGCCGGTCAGCGCTTCGCCGCCAGTGATGCACATGCGCACCGGCAAGCTTTGCTGCTGGCTGGCCAGCCATTGTGCCAACTGGCTGCCGTAGCTCGGGGTAAAGCCGAGAATATTGATCTGCTGTTCGCGGACCAGCTGGCAGATTTCCTCCGCATCCCATTGCCCTTGAACGCGCATCACGACCCGCGCGCCGCAGAGCAACGGCACCAGAAGGCGTTCAGTCGCGGCATCGAAGTTGATCGAATAAAAGTGCAGCTCGCAATCGTCGGCACGCATGCCAAACCGCTGGATCACCGCCCGGCAATGCATGGCGATTTCCCCATGACCAACCGTCACGCCCTTGGGCTTGCCGGTGGAACCGGAGGTATAGATCAGATAAGCCTGATGCTGCGGCAAGGTGAGGTTGGGTAGATTGCTGGCTTCATAAAACTCTGCCTCCCGTGGGAGCGAGCTTGCTCGCGAAAGGGCCGATACAGCCGACGTATTTTCAGAGTCTGCAACACCGTCTTCGCGAGCAAGCTCGGCTCCCACAATTCCGTTCTTCTTCAGGGGATATCGGGCAACGCCCGCAGGCAACTCGACCAACGCGTCAAACAGTGCCGCATCACCCAACAGCAGACCGATGCCGCTGTCTTCAATCATGTAATGCAAGCGATCCAGCGGGTATTCCGGGTCCAGCGGCACGTAAGCGCCGCCAGCCTTGAGAATCGCCAGCAGGCCGATGACCATTTCGTGGGAGCGCTCCAGCGCCAGGCCGACCCGCACTTGCGGGCCTACGCCGCGCTCACGCAAGGCACGGGCCAGCTGATTGGCGCGGCCGTTGAGCTGGGCGTAACTCAGGGTTTTTCCGGAGAACGTCAGGGCGCCAGCCTCCGGGGTTTTACGCGCCTGCTCCTCGAACAGCCCATGAATGCACTGCGACAGATCATGCTCGCCCGCCTCTTCGCCGAGACCGGTAATCAGGCGCGCCTGTTCGGCAGGATCAAACAGTTGCAACTCACTCAAGCGCTGGTCGGGATCGGCGATCAAGCCTTGCAGCAAGTTGCGCCAGTGCTCGGCCATGTGTGCAATACGCGGCTCATCGAACAGATCGCGGCTGTATGTCAGACAGCAGCCCAGGCGCTGGTCGAGATCGGTGACTTCCAGATTCAGGTCGAACTTGGTCGCGTGGGCATCGTTGACCAGATAATCCACAGCCATGCCCGCCAGCGTGCGGCTTTGCTGGAATTCCCAGCGCTGCACGTTGCACATCACCTGAAACAACGGGTTATACGCGGCACTGCGCGGCGGTTGCAGGGCTTCGACCAAATGATCGAACGGCAAGTCCTGATTGGACTGGCCTTCAATGACGGTCTGACGCACTTGCTCGATCAACTGCGCAACGCTCATCTGCCCGTCGAGCTGGCAACGCAGCACTTGAGTATTGAGGAACGCGCCGATCAACCCTTCGCTTTCCGGGCGGATCCGGTTGGCGACCGGCGCGCCGATGCGCAAATCCTTTTGGCCGCTGTAGCGATAGAGCAGCACCGCCAGCGCGGCGGTCATGGTCATGAACAGCGTCAGACCGTGCTCGGCGTTGAAGCGGCGCACCTGGGCGGCCAGTTCGTCGCCCAGATCGAAGCGATACAAGCCGCCGCGATGGCTTTGCACCGGCGGACGCGGACGGTCGCCGGGTAATTCCAGCAGTGGGTGTTCATTGCCCAGCTTGGCGGTCCAGTAATCCAGCTGACGCTGACGCTCGCCGGATTCCAGCCATTGCCGCTGCCAGACGCTGTAGTCCAGATACTGCACTGGCAGCGGTTCAAGGGGCGATTCGCGATCATCGACGAAGGCTTCGTACAGCGCACTCAACTCCCGGGCGAAGATATCCATCGCCCAACCTTCGGTGACGATGTGGTGCAAGGTCAGGACAAAAAAGTGTTCCTGCTCGGCGGCCTTGACCAGACAGGCGCGCAGCAACGGGCCGCGTTCCAGGTCGAAAGGCGCGTGCGCCTGAGCATCGGCAAATGCCTGCAACTGCTGCTCTCGGGCGCTTTGGCTCAGGCTGGAGAAATCCTGCCATTGCATATGCACGGTCGATTCGGCAGCAACCTGCTGACAGGCCACGCCATCCACACTTGGGAACGTGGTGCGCAAGGTTTCGTGACGAGCGATCAAGGCTTGCAGCGCCGCTTCGAAGCGACTGATGTCCAGCACGCCGCGCAACCGCGCCATGCCGCCGACGTTGTAGGCCGGGCTGTCCGGCTCCAGTTGCCAGAGGAACCACATGCGTTGCTGGGAATAGGACAACGGCACCGGCTGACTGCGGTCAACCCGCTGAATCGGCTGTTGCCGATTGCTGTCGCCCGCCAGTTGAATCCGCGCAACCTGCTCGGCAAACGCGCCCAGCTCGCTGGCGTCGAACAACACCCGCAACGGTAATTCCACATCGCAGGCCTGACGCACCCGGGAAACGATCTGCGTGGCCAGCAATGAATGCCCGCCCAATGCGAAGAAGTCGTCGTTCAGCCCCACTTGCTGCAAACCCAAGACCTCGCGCCAGATGGCGGCGATTTGCTGCTCAAGTTCGGAGCGCGGTTCGACGTGGACGCGCTGCTGCCAGTGCGGCTCGGGCAAGGCGCGGCGGTCCAGCTTGCCGCTGGGGCTCAGCGGCATTTGCGCCAGACGCATCAGCTGCGCCGGGACCATATATTCCGGCAGCTCGGCGGCCAGCGCGGTTTTCAGCTGTTCGGGAGTAATCTCGCTGTCAGCCGTGTACCAACCAATCAACTGCGCGCCAGCCTGGGTTTCGCGGACCAGCACCACGGCTTGCAACACATTGGGTTGGGCCAGCAGGTGCGCTTCGATTTCTTGGGGTTCAACGCGGAAGCCGCGCAATTTGACCTGCTGATCGAAACGCCCGAGATACTCGATCACACCCTCGGCGGACCAACGCGCCCGGTCGCCAGTGCGATACAAACGCGCGCCGTCCTCACCCAACGGGTCGGGCACGAAACGCTCGGCGGTCAACTCGGGTCGGCCCAGATAACCACGGGCCAGGCCGATGCCGCCGATGCACAGTTCGCCGGGCACGCCAGCTGGCAGCGGATTGAGTTCGCTGTCGAGAATCCGGCACAACACGTTGCCCAACGGACGCCCGATGGGCGAGCGCGGGCCGTCTTCAATCCGGCACTGCCAATGGGTAACGTTGATGGCGGTTTCGGTCGGGCCGTAACGGTTGTGCAATTGCACATTCGGCAGCTGCGCCAGCACCCGATTGCGCAGCTCGGCGGGCAAGGCTTCGCCACCGGAGAAAATCCGTTTCAGGCTATTGCACGCACTGACTTGCGGGTCTTCGATAAACAGCTGCAACAGCGGCGGCACGAAGTGCAACGTCGTTACGCCGAATTGCTCGACCAGTTCGATAATTCGCCTTGGGTCGCGATGCTCTCCGGGCGCGGCGATCAGCAGTTGGCAACCGGTGATCAGCGGCCAGAAGCATTCCCACACTGACACGTCGAAACTGACCGGCGCCTTTTGCATCAGCACATCGGCAGCCGTCAGCTGATAAGTGGCCTGCATCCATTGCAGGCGCTCCGCCAGCGCCGCGTGGGTATTGCCGACGCCCTTGGGCTGGCCAGTGGAACCGGAGGTGTAAATCACGTAGGCCAGGTTGTCGCCATTGAGGTGCAAACCCGGTGCGCTGCGTGGCCAGTTGCCTAAATGCAGGGTATCGAGCGTGATGGCGGTAAGGCTTTCATCCACCGGCAAATCGGCAAGCAAATGGCTTTGGGTCAGCAGCAATTGGACGCCGCTGTCACGCAGCATGAAACTCAGGCGCTCGCGCGGGTATTCCGGGTCCAGCGGCACGTAGGCACCACCGGCCTTGATGATCGCCAGCAAGCCGATCAGCAGTTGCGGCGAACGCTCGGCACAGATGCCGACGCACACGTCCGGGCCGACGCCTTTGTCGCGCAAGTAATGCGCGAGCTGGTTAGCCTGGGTATCGAGACTGGCGAAATCCAGTTGCCCGCCGTCCCAGACCAGCGCGATACGTTCCGGTGTCAGCGCCGCCTGCTCGGCCAGCAACTCCGGCAACCAGCGCCTGGCGGGCGGGCAAGGTGCGCGACTCCATTCCTGTTGCTGGGCCTGCTCGGCAGCGCTAAGCAGCGAGAGGTCGCCAATGCACTGCGTCGGTTGATCGCTGACCTGCTGCAACAAGGCGGTGAAATGCTCGGCCATGCGCTGCACGGTCTGCACGTCGAACAACTCGGCGGCATAATCGAAATGCAGCGCCAGACGCCCGCGATGGTCTTCTTCGCTGTGCAATTGCAGGTCGAACTTGGCTTCGCGGCTGTGCCACGGCAGCTCGTCGGCGAGCAGCCCCGGCAAGCGGCGCAGCGCGCTCAGGTCCCGTTGCTGATGGTTGAACATCACTTGAAACAGGCCTTGCTCCCGTGCATGGGGCATAGCTTCGAGCAACTGCTCGAACGGTAAGTCCTGATGGGCCTGAGCGCCGAGGGCTGCCGCTCGGGCTTCGCGCAACAATTGACTGAACGGCTTGCGTGAATCCACGGCGCCGCGCAGCACCAGCGTATTGATGAAAAAGCCCACCAGACCCTGGGTTTCAAGTCGCGGGCGGTTGGCACCGGGCACGCCGATGCGAATGTCGGTCTGGCCGCTGTAACGATGCAGCCAAGCCTGGAACGCGGCCAGCATGACCATGAACAGCGTGGCCTCATGTTCCTGAGCGGTATACCGCAGCGCGGTGCTCAAGCCTTCGTCGAGCAACACGCTGTAACGCGCCGCCCGATGGCTGTGCGATGCACTGCGCGGATGATCGGTGGCCAATGCCAAAACAGGCTGTTCGTCGCCCAGTTGCTCGGTCCAGTAAGCCAATTGCCGCGCAGCTTCACCCGCCGCCAGCCATTGGCGCTGCCATTGGGCGTAATCGGCGTAGTGCACTGGCAACGGCGCGAGCGCCAAGGTCTGGCCTTGACTGGCAGCTGCGTAAAGCCTTGAGAACTCGTCAATCAGCACATTCAGCGACCAGCCGTCAGCGATGATGTGATGCAGCGTGACCCAGAGTTGATGTTCCTGTTCGTCGAGGCGCAGCAACGTCACGCGCAGCAGCGGACCGTTTTGCAGATCGAACGGGGCTTGCGCGTCCTGCTCCCGCGCCTCTAGGGCCAAAGCGTCGCGTTCGCGGGCGGCAAGCTGGCTCAGATCCAGGTGCTGCAAGGTAAAGGCGGACGCTGGCTCGATGCGTTGCAACGCTTGCCCGTCGCGCTCAAGGAAGCGCGTGCGCAAGGCTTCATGACGTTGGATCAACTGCTGGAAGCTGGTGGCCAACGCCGCTTGATCCAGCTCGCCGCGCAAACGCAGCGCGGCGGGAATGTTGTAAGCCGCGCTCTGCGGCTCCAGTTGCCAGACAATCCACAAGCGATTCTGCGCCAGGGATTGCGGCAAGTCGCGATCACGCTGCAGCGCTGCAATGGCGTTTTGCGTCGGCACGCCCGCAGCTTGTTGGCGAGCGACTTCAATGGCAACTTCAGCGGCAAACGTTGCCAGCGACGGCGATTCAAACAGCAAGCGCAGGTTCAGCTCCAGGCCGAGCACTTCCCGCAGGCGGGCCATGACCTGCGCCGCAGCGATGGAATTGCCGCCGAGCAGGAAGAAATGGTCGTCGGGCGCAATCTGCTCCACATGCAGCTGTTCACGCCAGATGGCGGCGATGCTGTCCTGCAAGTCGTCGACCGCGCCAGCAAGCACTCGCTCAAGATGCTGTTCATCCGGATAGCGCGCATAGCTGTCGAGACTGCCATCGGCCAAACCCTTGGCGCAGGCGGCGCGTTGCAGCTTGCCGCTGGATGTCTTGGGCAGCGCGCCGGGATTAAGCAGCAGCACGACGCCGGGCGCTTCCTGAAACGCCTCGGCAACGGTTTGCCGAATGGCCTTGATCAACGCCTGCGGGGCGAGGATTTTCTGCACGCTGCGGCTGACTTCTGCGGCGATACCAATGCTGTCCACACCGTTTTCGTTGATGGCGAACGCCGCGACCCGGCCCTTGCGCACTACGTCCACTTCGCGCTCGATGGCTTGCTCGATGTCCTGTGGATAAAGATTGTGGCCGCGCACAATCAGCATGTCTTTCAGGCGGCCGGTGACGAACACTTCGCCATCACGGATAAAGCCCAGATCACCGGTGCGCAGCCAGATGCGGCCGTCGCGCTCGACAAAGGTTTTGGCGCTGGCTTCGGGATTGCGCCAATAACCATGGGCGATGCTCGGGCCGCTGGTGCAGATTTCGCCAACCTGATTGTCGGCCAGGACTTCGCCGGTTGCAGGTTCGACGATCTGCACCGCGTGGTCCGGCTGACTGCTGCCGCAGCTCAACAACAGGCTGCCGCTGCCCGGTTCTGCGCGATTTTGCGTGAGGGCTTGCGTGTCCACCTCAAGCTTGCCGATGCCTGATCCACGTTGCCCGCCGCTGACGAACAGCGTCGCTTCGGCCAGGCCGTAACAGGCGAAGAAACTCTCTTGGGAGAAGCCAGTGGCAGCAAATTTGCTGCTGAACTGATCGAGACTGTCCTGCCGGATCGGCTCGGAGCCGGAGAACGCCACCCGCCACTTGCTCAGGTCCAGTCCGGCCATGGCCGATTCGCTGATCCGTTCGCTGCACAGGCGATAGGCAAAATCCGGCGCACCGCTGATGGTTCCGCCGTATTCGCTGATGGCTTGCAGCCAGCGCACCGGCCGCGCCAGGAAATATCCCGGCGACATCAAAACGCATGGCACGCCGCTGAAGATCGGTTGCAGCAGCCCGCCAATCAGCCCCATGTCGTGATACAGCGGCAGCCAGCTGACGATAACGTCGTCCGGGTTCAGGTCGATGCCAAAGCCGCGCCGGATCAACAGTTCATTGGCAACTAGATTGCCGTGAGTGACTTGCACGCCTTTGGGCAACGCCGTGGAACCGGAGGTGTACTGCAAAAAGGCGATATCGTCGGCGTGCAACTCCGTCGCGTGCCAGTCATTGGCCAGCGCATCGTCAAGGCTGTCGACGCACAACAATTGCGGCGCGTTGGCATTGTGCAGTTGCTCCATTTGCAGCAGTGAATCGCGCAGCGCGGCACGGGTCAGAATCAGGCGCGGTTCGGCGTCGGCGATGATCGACAGCAGACGCTCCTGATGATGGCGACGAGCCGACTCGGGCGGATAAGCCGGCACAGCGATGATCCCGGCGTACAGACAACCGAAGAACGCGGCCACATAGTCCGGACCGCTGGGGAACAGCAGCACCGCACGCTCGCCGGGATTGGCCCGGGCCTGCAATGCAGCGGCGATGGTTCGCGCCCTCAGATCCAGCTGGCGATAGCTGAGCACCGCGCCTTCGCTGGCGTCTTCGGCAAGAAAACGCAGGGCAATTCGATCAGGCTGGCGGGCCGCACGTTGTTGCAGGGCCTGCACCAGAGTGTTGGGGAGTTCGAATGCGTCGATCATGGTTGTTCCTGCCTGAGTCTGGCTTGCAATCGGGAATGCCGGGGATGGGCGCGCCGAATGCGCGCCGGGTATCGCGGTGTGAATCAGCTGGCCGCTGCGGCGGGTGAGCGTTGGCGGCTGGCACGCGCCAGATGCTGCTCGGCATAGCGCCGCAGACAACGCAGCAACGCGCCTTCCTGTTTCTGCAGAAAAAAGTGATGGCCTTCGAACATGTCCAGAGAGAATCCGACGGTGGTTTCATCCTGCCAATCGAGCAGTTCTTCAACCCCCACGCTGTCTTGCTTGCCGCCGAACACATGGACCGGCATCGGCAGCGGTTCGCGCGGCAGGTATTCAAAGCTGCCGCACAACAGGAAGTCGGCGCGGAGAATGGGCAGCATCAGCTCCATCAAATCGCGGTTGGCCAACGCGTCCTCGGAGGTGCCTTGCAGGGTTCGCAAGCGCTCGATGAGCTCGGCGTCGGTCTTGGCAACGCGGTATTCGCTGACATCACGCCGCGCCGGGCCAGCAGTAGCCGAGGTGAACAGGCATAACGGCGCAGGCGCGCCCAGATCGTCCAGCGCGTGGGCCAGCTCGTAGGCCAGCAGCCCACCGAGACTGTGACCAAACAGGGCGTAATGCTGATCCGGCGTCCGGGTACATTGCTGGCTGACTTCCCGCGCCAGCTGCCTGGCCAGGCCTCGAATATCGGTATGCAACGGCTCGTTCATGCGCATGCCGCGTCCCGGCAATTCCAGCGGATGAACTTCAAGCCATTGCGGCAATGCCCTTCGCCAGCGGCTGTAAACCATGGCGCTGGCGCCGGAATACGGCAGGCAGAACAGGCGCAAGCTGTTGAAGGCGCTCACTTCAGGCCACCACTTTGTCCTGATCCATCTTCTGTCGCAGGCTCAACGGGCGCATGTCCGTCCAGTGCTGCTCGATATATTCCAGGCATTCCTTCTTCAGGCCTTTCATGCCAACCGCCCGCCAGCCATTGGGGATCGCCTTGTAGTCGGGCCAGATGGAGTACTGCTCTTCGTGATTGCACACCACTTGGAAGGTGAGGTCTTCGCGATCAAATACCATGTCATTCTCCTGCTGCATGGGAGCCGGGCGGTGAGCCGGCACTGTCACCAAGGAGAACGGATGGGATTGCGAATTAATTAGTAACAGGTGGTTCTGCCAAGTCTGCGCGGCCCACGAGCCATCAGAAAGCCAGCAGTAAAACTTGCGGTTAGTTATATTTCTCAATTGACAATAATTATCATCCAGCCTAATTTGTTGCCCGGTGTGTAGGGGGTTTCTCCTACAAAGCTTCAGCTGCCCATTGCTGCAAGGTGATTTCCATGCCGGAACAATTATCCACAAGTACGTGCGATTCACCGTTACTCCAGGCGTTCGTAGAAAACCGCCTTATCCTGGTCAAAATCGCTGCCCGGATTACCGGTTGTCGATCAAGGGCTGAAGACGTCGTGCAGGATGCCTACTTCCGCCTGCAATCCGCACCGCAGATCACTTCGTCGATCAAGGCGCAACTGAGCTACCTGTTCCAGATCGTGCGCAATCTGGCGATCGATCACTATCGCAAACAGGCCTTGGAACAGAAGTATTCAGGCAGCGAGGAAGAAGGACTGAATGTGGTCATCCACGGCGCATCTCCTGAAACCTCGCACATCAACTTCACGACCCTGGAAACCATTGCCGATGCCTTGACCGAGCTGCCGAGCCGTACCCGGTATGCTTTTGAAATGTATCGTCTGCACGGTGTTCCGCAAAAAGACATCGCCAAGGAACTGGGCGTGTCACCGACCCTGGTGAACTTCATGATCCGCGATGCCCTGGTGCATTGCCGCAAGGTGTCCCGCCAGGAACCCCGCGCTCTTCGTCGCTGACAGCTATCGGGCAGGTCATCCCTGCCCGCGCTGCGCACCGTCCACCCTTCCCCATTACAGCCAGTCGCATTGCGCAAAAAAGCGCTCGCGATCCAGGCTCATGAGTGCCGCGCGTTTGTGCGGGAAGTCGAACTCTTTCTCGCGGATAAAACCCTGCGCCTGCATGTAGCCGATCATTTTTGCGTTGTCCGCGCGCGGCTCCGACACAATCCGCCGAGTGCGCGCATCGTCGCCAAACACGTAGTGCAATAACGCCGACAGCCAACTGGCAACCTTGTGCGGACCACGATGGTGTTCTTCGCCGACCAGCATGTGAACGCCCCGATCAAACTCGGCCGCGGCATAGAACGGCGCGATGCGATCCTCCAGCGCCCAGTACACCTCGAAGTAAGCAAACGGCTCATCGTCGAAGCAGCCGATCAAGGTCACGGTATGCGGATCGGCCTGCTGCTTGAGCAAATACGCGCGGTGCTGTTCCGGCGTGCCGCTTTCCTGCCAGAACGCCTCGACGCGCGGGTTGTTTTGCCAGCGGTTGAAGCGCTCAAGATCTTCATTGATGTCGAGGGTGCGCAAGGAAATCCAGCTGCTGAGACGCGCGTCGAAACGTCGATAGACTTCACCACTCGGCTTGGGCGGTCGAATCAATTGCAATGGAGTCTGGGGCAATAGAGAGGGCATGTTCCGGGCTCACGAAAAAAGACGTATTCATGAGAAAACGTCAGTCGCGCGGAGAAATTTAGCGGCGTCGACCGACCGTTGGCCGGGAACAGAAATGAATGCTGCATCGGCTGGCGCATCCATGTGAAAATGTCGACCACCATTTAACGCGCCAGGTCGGGAGGCTCAGCATGCGTTACGCACAGGATCACAAAGCCCAAACTCATCAACGCATTCTGCATGAGGCGTCGGCGCGTTTTCGTCGCGACGGCATTGGCGCAACAGGTCTGCAACCTTTGATGAAGGCCTTGGGCCTGACCCATGGCGGCTTTTACGCGCACTTCAAATCCAAGGACGATCTGGTGGAAAAAGCCCTGCGCTGCGCGGTGGATGAGTCCCGTGAGCGCACCGCACCGGTTTTCGCTGAAGAGAACGCGCTGGAGAAATACATCGATTTGTATTTATCCGAAAGCCATCGCAGCAACCCCGATAAAGGCTGCCCGCTGCCGACCATGTCCTGCGAACTGGGACAGCGCGGTCAACCCAGCCCGATCACTGACGAACTGATTCTCGCCCGACTGGATTCCCTCAAGAACACCCTGTCCGGCCCTGATGCCGAAGCGCAGAGCATGATGATGATGTCGACGATGGTCGGCGCGCTGATGTTGTCACGCAGCGTGCAGGACCCGGAACTGTCGGACCGGATCCTGGCAACTGCCCGGGAATGGTTGAAGAAGACCCCGAGCGAGGCGTGATCAGTCACGCCAGCGGCGAAACAGTACGCTGGCGTTGACGCCCCCAAAGCCGAACCCGTTGGACAAGGCATATTCGATCGCCATTGGCCGCGCCGCGCCGTGCACGATGTCCAACCCGTGCGCAGCCTCGTCAGGATTATCAAAGTTGAGCGTCGCTGGCGCTATCTGATCGCGAATCGCCAAAGCAGTGAAGATCGCTTCAATGCCGCCCGCAGCGCCGAGCAAGTGCCCGGTTGCGGATTTGGTCGAGGTCACCGCGACTGAGTTCTGATCGCCAAACACCGCCTTGATCGCCGCCATTTCACCTTTATCCCCCACCGGGGTCGACGTGGCGTGCGCGTTCAGGTGCTGGATCTGCGCAGGCTCAATGCCCGCCTGGCGAATTGCCGTCTGCATGGAACGCTGAGCGCCGCTGCCATCCTCCGGTCCTGCGGTCAAATGGTAGGCATCGGCACTGGTGCCGTACCCGACCAGTTCGACAATCGGCGTGGCGCCACGGGCCAGCGCATGCTCCAACGATTCAATCACCAGAATCCCGGCACCTTCGCCCATGACGAAACCGTCACGATCCCGGTCGAAAGGTCGCGAAGCACGCTCGGGCGTTTCGTTGAAGCCGCTGGACAGCGCCCGCGCTGCAGCAAACCCCGCAAGGCTGACCCGGTCGATTGCCGCTTCCGCCCCGCCGCAGATGGCGATGTCCGCCTCGCCGCAGCGAATCATCCGCGCCGCATCGCCGATGGCCTGCACACCCGCCGCGCAAGCGGTAACCGGCGCACCGAGCGGACCTTTGAAACCGTGCTGGATGGAGACGTGACCCGCCGCAAGATTGACCAGGAAAGACGGAATCGTAAACGGCGAAAGACGTCGCGGTCCGCGTGTATCAGTGGTGCGCACCGCATCCGCGATGGACACAAAACCGCCGATTCCTGAACCGATGATCGTCGCCGTGCGCTCCTGGGCGTGCAGCGTGTCCGGCGCCCAGCCGGCCTGCGCGATGGCTTGCTTGGCTGCGGCGAGGGCGAAGAGGATGAAACGATCCATCTTTTTCTGCTCTTTGGCAGCCACTGCCCAATCAGCATCGAAGCCCGCTTCGGCATCTTCCTCCAACAACGGCACACGGCCGCCGACTTTGCCTGGCAGATCAGCAACAACCTCCTCGGCCAGCCTGACGATGCCGGAACGACCTGCCAGCAAACGTTGCCAGACAGGTTCGACCCCGCAGCCCAGAGGCGTGACAAGGCCCATGCCGGTGACGACGATTCGGTGACCACTCATACGCTCGTTCTCCTGGTTTTCATCTAAAGGTTCAGCCTTTGTAACGAGCGGCTGCGCGACTCAGAGACAGGTTAGGGCCAAGAGCAAGGCGCGCGGACAGGACTGCATTCCAGTCTGCGGCGTCGGGCAAGGAAGGGATGGTCACCAGTTCGGCCTGATCAAAACCGGCAAGAGCGGCATCCACCATTTCGGTGACGTCCATGATCATTTCCTGAGGAAACTTGTTCAGGTCCAGGCCGCTGCGCTCCCAGATTTCGGTACGGGTAGCGCCAGGCAAAACGGCTTGCACTTGAATGCCGAGCGGGCTGACTTCGGCATTAAGGGACTGGGTCAGACTCAAGACGTAAGCCTTGGTGGCCGCATAGGCGCCATTGAAGGTCTCGGGCATCATCGCGACGACCGACCCAAGATTGATGATCGCGCCACGTCCCTGCCTGCCGAACCCGGCGGCGGCAGCGGAAGCCAGGCGGGTCAAGGCGACAATATTCAGCTGGATCAAGGTGTCCAGACCACTCGAGTCCGCCTCGGCCAGGGTGCCAGTGAACGCCACGCCCGCGTTGTTCAACAGCAAGGTAATCGACGCATCGTCACGCAGGCGATTTTCAACCACCGATAACTCGGCGCGGTCGGTCAGGTCAGCCTTGAGCACCTCCACTTTGACCCCGCTTTCTGCACGCAACCGCGCAGCCAGGGCTTCGAGCCGGGCTTGATCCCTGGCAACCAGAAGCAGGTCGAAGCCGCGTTTGGCGAGCCGATCTGCATAGACCGCTCCTATACCCGACGATGCCCCGGTGATCAGTGCCGTACCCTTTGTATTAACTGAAGTCATCTCGATTCTCCGGCCTCAAGGGCGCTGCAATTAAATTATGACCGTAATTTAAACGTATTGTATGTCGGTCGACATTCATCATGTCAAGCGGGTTGAGAGTTTTGGAGCGACGGGGATGACGGAAGGGGTTGCGACGAGGCGGGAGCGAGACGGCCGATCATTGATCGGCCGGGCAGGACTGGGGATCAGGACGTTTTACTGAACCACGAGCTTTTCACGGTTCTTTTCCAGAATGGCTTTGCCGATGCCCTTCACTTCAATGAGCTCATCAACCGACGTGAATTCGCCATTGGTCTCGCGGTAGGCAACGATGGCATTGGCTTTGCCCATGCCAATACCGGACAGCTGTTTTTGAAGCGTTTCCGCATCGGCGGTGTTGATATTGACCTTATCGGTCATCTGTTGCTGCGCGCTCGCCACTTTTGGCGCATCCATTGTTGCAGGCGGTGTCGGCGCGGCTGTAACCGCGACCGAGGCACTGGTTAGCAAAGCAAACAACAGCGAGGACAGAAAAGACTTACGCATTAGCAGGCTCCATAACATCATTAAAGTTAGCAACTTTCCAAAGTCGCTCATTCAAATTAGTTGATGAACTGAAGCTGTCAAAGGCGACAAGAGTTTCGAGTTATTACTTTAATCAGTTGTAAAAATAACTTACAAGTAAATAGACTAGTTCGCCGATCTATCCCCTATCAGAATTCGCCGCGACGTTCCTGATATATCCAGTCAACAATTTCTCCGTCTGGCGAATAACCACTGACGGTTTCCCTGAGTTGTTGTCTGACGGCGGTGTAATCATCGTCTTCAACGGCTGTAAGAAGTTGAGAGAGGCGCACCTTCAATACTTCCCAAGACAGATAGTCCTCGTGAGCGCTCATGATCATCGGGTGCTCGGTTGACACCACGTTATCGCCGATCAGCAACTCTTCGTACAACTTTTCGCCTGGACGCAATCCGGTGAATTCAATCAAGATATCGCCGTGGGGATTCTTCTCGGACCGAATACTCAGGCCTGACAAATGCACCATCTTCTCTGCTAGCTCGACGATCTTCACGGGCTCGCCCATGTCCAGAACGAACACATCGCCGCCCTGCCCCATGGAACCGGCCTGGATTACCAGCTGGGCGGCTTCCGGAATAGTCATGAAGTAACGGGTAATTTTAGGGTGCGTGACCGTCAACGGTCCGCCGGACTGGATTTGCTTATGGAACAGCGGAATGACCGAGCCCGATGAGCCCAGGACATTGCCAAAACGAACCATGATGAAACGGGTTTTGTTGACCTGATAAACATTACCCTTGTCACCGAACATTACCGGCGCTGTTTCGCGGCTCAGGGCTTGCAGGGTCAGTTCAGCCAGACGCTTGGTACTGCCCATGACATTGGTTGGCCGGACAGCCTTGTCGGTGGAAATCAGTACAAAATTCGCAACACCTGCCTGCAGTGCCGCCTGGGCAGTGTTAAGCGTACCCACGACATTGTTGATCACTCCTTCGGCAATATTATGCTCGACCATGGGCACGTGCTTATACGCTGCGGCGTGATAAACCGTTGCCACATGCCAGGTTTTCATGATGTCCAGCAACTTGGGGTGGTTACGTACCGACCCCAGAATCGGCAACAACTTCACCGACAGAGACTCGCGCGCAACCCGCTGCTCAAGCTCGGAAAGGATGGTGTATAGGTTGAACTCACTGTGATCGAACAACAGCAGCGTCGTTGGCCCAAGCAACAGAATCTGTCGACACAGTTCGGAGCCGATCGACCCACCGGCCCCAGTCACCAGCACCACCTGGCCTTTGATGCAGCGCTCCAGCAATTCCTCCTGGGCGGGTACCGAATCGCGTCCGAGCAGGTCGGCGATGTCCACTTCCTGGAGGTCGTCAACCTTGACCCGGCCTGCCGCCAGATCCATGAAGCCGGGTACGCTGCGCACGTGCAGCGGAAAGCCTTCCAGATAACCCAGAACCTCACGACGCCGGCCACGGGTCGATGACGGGATCGCCAGTAATATTTCCTGAGCGCCAGTGACCTCGATCATGCGCTGGATGTGCTTGGGCTTGTAGACCTGCAGTCCGGAAATCACGCGATTGGAGATGGATTCGTCGTCATCGATAAATGCCACGGGCCGCATCAGCCGCCCCATTCGCAGGGCAGCGACCAATTGATTGCCCGCTGCGCCCGCGCCATAGATCGCAACCTTGGGCAGGCCGTCATCACGGTTGGTAAACGGGACATGCTGCGCGGCAGAAAACCAGTCGCCGAGGAAATATTGGCGCATCGCCAGGCGTAGCCCGCCGATCATCACCAGGCTCAGCCACCAATAGTTGAACATGATGGAGCGCGGCACCACAGGCTGATGATTGCTGTAGGAGTAAACGATGCAACCCAGAATAAGAGCGGAAAGGCTGACAGCCTTGATGATCGCTATCAACGCATCATTGCCGAAATAGCGCATGACAGCGCGGTACATCCCGAACCGGATAAACAGCGGGATAGCGACAATCGGCGCGCTGATGAACAGCCACGTATGCTTTTCCAGTGGATTGACCAGATCGTCGATTCCCAGACGAACGACGAACGCCATCCAAAGCGCAAACCAGACCAACACAACATCAGTGGCGACCTGAATTACACGCTTTTGTCGACGTGGCAACGCCACTAAAAAATTCCGTAACGTGTTCATGACTCCTTCCCGCACCTCTTGCTACCCCTCTTGTTTCGACACAACGAATTTGAACTGTTACGCAAACACGGAATTGTTTCAATTTATCTGAAAAGCCAGGGTGCCGCGCTGTCAATCGCGCTCGAGCGCGCCTGCACTGAATTTGACTGCCAGCAACACCAGCGGCACGTATGCAATGCAAATTCCCAACAGCCCGTCAATTCCGGAGGTCGCCACCCATAACGCTACGGGTAGCAGCCACAGCACGTTAATCAAGCCCACTGCCAGCGTGACTGGGAGGTGCCGACCGTACCGCCGTGACGCGAATTGATAAGCATGACTGCGATGGGCTTCGTAGACCTTGTCCCCGCGCAACAAACGCCGGATGAGCGTGAAGGTCGCATCGACAATGAACACTCCCAGCAAAATCAACCATGCCCAGAATAGCTGAGATGAAACCCAACCGGCCTGCAGCGACGCCACTCCCAACACGACGCCTAGAAATCCGCTGCCTGCGTCGCCCATGAAGATTTTAGCTGGCGGAAAATTCCAGAACAGAAACCCGGCAACGGCCGCCGCCAGCAGCATCGGCATCCAGATCAGCTCGGTAAAACCGCACATCAGGTAAATGAAGCTCGCACCACAGCAAACGCTCAACGCTTCAATACTGGCAATGCCGTCGATGCCATCCATGAAGTTGTAGAGATTAAGCATCCATACAAGATAGAAGGCCGCGAGAATGTTACCGACAAAACCGAGATCGACCTGCACGCCAAAAAAATCAAGTGGTGCCAGACCGTCCAGCCAAAACAGCGCCCATGCCGCAGCAGCAAAATGACCAAGCAACCGCCAACGCGCGGCAATGTGCCCGTGATCATCCATGAAGCCGATCACCGCAACCAAAGCGCCCGCGCCTGCTATCGCTATTAGCGCGGCAGTAGGCAGTTTTTGCTGAATACCCAGAAAGACCAGCGCCAGGAGAAAGGTAACAACGATAGAAACACCGCCCCCACGTGGCGTAGGCACCGAATGCGAACTACGGGCGTTGGGCACATCCATCAAACTTTGCGAAAGCGCGTAGCGACGAAGGCCAGCCGTCAGCGTCAGCGACAACAACACCGCCAATACAACCCACCACCACTCACTCATCGTTTTTATGTTCCAGATAATACTGCGCAGTCTTCTTCATGGCTTCTTCGACACTGACCGGAGGCGTCCAGCCGAGCATCGTACAGGTTTTGGTTATATCGACCTGCAGGGAACCGCAGAGTCTTTGTGAAAAAGCTCGCCGCCCCAATAGCGAGGCGACTGTCGTCAGCAACCACATCGGCACCGGGATCAAGCGTGCCGGCTCGCCCAAGGCCTTGGCCATTTGTCTTAGTAGCCCCGTCGTGGACAGATCATTGCCGTCGCTGACCAGAAACGTCTGGTTGGCTGCGGCCGGATGTCGAATGCAGGTGACGATCAGATCCACCAGATTATCCAGGGCAACCAGACTGCGCCGATTGTTGATGGCACCCAGCGGCAGCGGGACACCTTTGTCGAGCCAGCGCATCATGCTCAGGAAGTTGGCCTTGACGCCCGGGCCGTAAACCAGAACCGGACGAATGATGACCACTTCCATGCCCGTACGCGCGGCGAGTTCTCGAAGTGCTTGTTCAGCCCTGGCCTTGGAGACGCCATAAGGATCAGAAGGATTGGCGGGCTGATCGGCGCTAAAGGGTTTGGTTGATGCTGTTGCGTCGCCGTTTACCTTGATTGAACTGATGAAGATAAAACGCTTCACGCCAGCAGCCGCAGCCTGGTCGGCAAGGTTCAGCGTTCCGGCTACGTTGATGCGCAGATACTCTGCTTCAGGGTCTTGCGAGGTATCGTTCATTACGTGGACGCGGGCGGCGGCGTGGATGACAACGTCCACGCCCTCTACAAAACTGTTCCACTGAGCGTCCGGCTCGATTGATTTGATCGTTACAACTTCCACAGCATTATCGGGTTCGGCACAATCTCCACGTACGGCGACACGTACCGAAAATTCGGAGCGAGCGGACAAATGACGCGAAACGGCACCACCGACAAATCCTGTCGCGCCAGTAATGCCAATCAATGTCGTTTTACCAACCATGAAACCGTACTCTGGAAATTTGAGGGATGTTACCGACAGGACTTCAAAACTCAATTGAAATATTCAACAAGCTTCGCGTTCACTTTTACTGCATCAAATCGGGCTTTGGCCATGCTATAGCTTTCCAGCCCCATGGGTTCGATCCGATCTGGATTTTCGATAAAAAAGACCATCTTATCTACCAGGTCGGGGACCGAAAATGGCGGAATAATAAATCCATTTTCTCCATCGACGACGGTGTCCCTACAGCCGGGCACGTCTGTAGTAATTACCGGCCGACCTATCGCCATTGCTTCCTGGGTACTCCGGGGAACCCCCTCTCGATAGGATGGCAAGACAAAGACACTTGATTGCTTAAGCCAGCCGCGCACGTCGTCAACATGACCGGGATGAATAACGATCCCCTTGTGAACCAACTGTGTAAGCTCCCCTCGAGAAAGCGCGCCGGGATTGGCTTCGTCCAAATCACCCAACATAAAAAACTTGGCTTCGGGATACTTGAGTTTTACCAGTCGTGCCGCCGCGACGTACTCCCGCACCCCCTTTTCAGCCAGAAGCCGGCCTACAAAGATAAAGCTGACCACGGAGGACGGGGGCTTTGAATAGGTATATTTCTGTAGATTCAGCCCGATGCCACCTAAAATACTTACTTCTTTGACTTTCAAACGGTACCGATCAAGCAAATCTTTGGGATCATCTCGATTCAGGAATATCAGATTACTCAGTAGCGGTAGCGCCAATCTGTACAACGCAACCTGGATCAGGATGATGACGTTTCTTTTCATACACGGTTTATTGGAACAACGGGTAAAGGCGTAACCCAACCCTTCAAGCATGCCGATTCGCCTTCGAACACCGGCAAACGCCGCCGCGAGGGTTCCGAAAACCACGGGCTTGGCAAAATAGGAAAAAACCATGTCTGGCGCAATGGACTTTATTTGCCGTGAAAGTTTGTAGGTATTTATCACATCGCCAAACGGATTCATCCCTCCCCTGCTGAATTGGTAATCAACAGGTATAGCACCTAGATCAACTACGCCACGCCGCGTAGCCGGACAATAGTCAATTGCAAACGCATAAACTGTATGGCCTTTCTGGACCAGTAAAGCAATAAAATCTGCGCGAAAATTCAATACGCAGGCGGCTGTCGTTCCAATCAACGCAACTTTCATATCAGCGATCTTGACAATTGTAATTTGGACTGACTTTCTTTCGTATGTAGATAACTACCACACACAACAAGATGGCAATGTAATTAAACATCCGCAACCTGACAGCCGTACCCATGTTGTCGTTTCCCAACAGCCAGATCGACCCGTAGACCACAAAGAAAACGCAGAGGAATTTCGTCAACTCATCGGCGAATCGCCAGTTTCTGCATACATAAACCACGCCCATGATCAACGGCACACTCTCGACAAAAAAAAGCATCGCGGGCATAAATCCGTAAAAGTACAATCCGAAGAGCTGGACCAGTACACTTTTCAAAAACGTCGGGATAAACCAATAGGGCGAGTCGAAGGCGATATTTAAATTGCTTGCACCTAATAACTCCACACCAAACTTGGCCCGGTAGACCATAATGCTATCGAGCAACCCGGAGGCATAAGCCAGGTTCAATCCAACGATATACAAACCACCAAAGACCCACACCTCCCAACGACGAACACTCGACAGAAACCAATAAATCAAACTGACAATTAGACTCACACCCAGATAGGGACGCATCAAAAACAACACACCACAGACAGCCAGCAGCACCGCCAGGGTCGAGAATCTACTTACCCTAGATTTAGAACCATGAATCATCTGCAAGAGGTACAAAGCAAGTAAAAACAGGCAGCACATCAGAACATCGCGATAGATATCCAGCGCGTAATAGAAAAGCGTCGGATACAGGCTAGCCACCAAAACAACACACCAATATTCTTTGGGGTGAGCAGCCTTATTCCGGACAGCGACTGCGGCTGCGAGAAATGGAACGGCCACGGCCCCGAGCCCCCAAATGGTAAACCTCACCACCTCGCGAGAATATAGCCCTATTTCATTGAGCCATCTTAGAAACCCGGCCCACGAATTTACCGCTAACTTCACGCCCCCAGTTGCATGCTGGTGATAATAGTCAGCGTCGTTACCTTGTCCAAACACCACCAGTCCAAAATTTGAGGCGTAGAGTAAAACGGCGAGCTTCAATAGTAGTAATAAAACAATGAGCCTACGCAATACGTAAACATTCGGACATCTTGCCATGACTCTTGAGGCGATCATGAAATTACGCCTCTTTTACCAAACGGACTTACCGGAATTCTTTTATTCATCCAATAGATTCCAGCTATGCACGCTGTCACCGCACTGTAGGCGACAAATCCCAACGCAACTGCGTACACACCAAAGTGTTCGAACAATAGGAAAATTGTCAAGTATTGAGAAATCAAGCCCAGCATCACTAAAAACAAGTATTTATTTTTATTTTGACAAAACTGCATGGCGGACACTCCAATCCCGAACATTGACGAAATGAGTCCTCCGACAATGAGAACCACCAGTACCCGCATTGCAACCGCGCGATCAATGTCGATCAGGCCGAAGTAGATATACGCAGCAGGAATCAACAAGACACTGAGTAGGACCGACACCTTTAACGCCAATCGTCCTTCCGGGCGTAGCGATCCGGAATTTTGCGCGGCCACCTTGGCGATATCAGGCATGACTGAATTCAAGACTGCGTGGGAGCCAAACAACACAACGGTATAAAGCGCCTGGGCGGCAAAGTAGGATGCTAGCTCTCTGGCACTTCCCCATTGTTCAATGACAAATCTGTCTGATTGTGCGACCACAACAATCAGTATTTGCGGTAGCACGATAGGTATCGCATATCTTTTTTCAGCCAGCCAGGCAGCAAGTCTAATGTTATAGCTGACACTCCAGCATGGATTGCGATGTGCATAAAAAAGCAGCAGAGGAAGCATAATAAACAGAACCAGATACGACGTATCAACCAGCATTCCAAACGGTATAGTTTCTTGGCTCAACATCACAAACATGGCCAACAATGGAACGAAGGCGCGACCAAATTCATTGCAGATGATAGCTTCCGCGGGTCGATTGCGAACAATCAGCATCGCAGCGATCAGGCCGGCAACGCCGAGAGGTATCACTGCCAAAAGACCTGCATTCCAATAAGTTGAGGTACTCAATATCAAGTAGATGCCAGCGGAAGCGACTAGCCCGTCTAGCAATTTATGCCCAATGTCTATCTGCGTTACCTTATTGGCTCTGCCGGCTTCACTATTCTTATCAACTGCAACGACGTTACTGCCCCATACAGCCAATACCGTTGCAAGATTGAATAAGAACATGAAAATGGAATATTGAGCAATCTCATCACTCCCATACGCCCTATCGATAAGTACGATGGCAAGCAATGTTCCCAGTCCGGAGATCACCCTCAACGTATAAACTACGGCCAGATTCAAGAACATCGGTTATTCCCGTCGTAAGGCGCAATCAGCTGACTATTGTTAAGGCGTATTTTTTAGTTGCGTATTTCCGTTGGAGCGACAGACTCAGCGCGTGCTTGGCCTTTTTTTCACCATGCACCAGCCTCACCTCTTCGGGCCATTCACTCATACCCGTAACAAACTCGATCAACTCCCCCTGATCGGCATGCGCGGAGTACCCGCCAACTGTGGTCACGCCAGCATTGATTGCGAAACGCTCCCGATCCAGCTCGACGTAGCCATCCTGCGGTCCGTACTTCTGAATGGTTGCTCCGGGTGTGCCTTTGACTTGATAGCCGACGAATATGACGTTGTGCCGGCTATCGCCCAGCATCGCCTTGAGATAATTGACGATTCGGCCGCCTGCGCACATGCCGTGGCCTGCAATGACAATCGCTGGGCGTTTGGTACTGGATAGATAGTTGACGACCTGCAGATGCTTGTCGTGGCTGTCGATGGTGATCAACTGTCCGAACGCCAGGGGTCTACGCCCTTCGCTCAGTCGTTCCTGAGCTTCGGCATCCCAGTAGTCATTGAAGTCCCTGTATATCCTGGTGAAGCTTGCTGCGAGGGGAGAATCCAGAATGACTGGCAATTGCGACCACCCCGCCGCTGGGCCGGCTTCGATGCCTTCAGGATCTGCGGGAAAAGGCGCATCGGCAAGCGCTTTACGTCGCAGGATGTCTTCGATTTCGTACAGCAACTCTTGCGTGCGGCCGATGCTGAACGCCGGAATCAATACCGTGCCGTTATCGGCCAAGGCTTGATCTATAACCGCCTCGAGCCTTTGCTGTCGGCTGGCGCGATCTTCATGCAGACGATCACCATAGGTGCTTTCCAATACCAGTATGTCAGCCCGCTCGGGCGACTTGGGGCTTGGCAAGAAGGGTGTATGGCTTGAACCCAGGTCGCCGGAAAACACTACACGCTTGTTACGCATCTCTAGCGGGTAATTGATATCGCACTCAACATACGCAGAGCCCAGAATATGCCCTGCTCGCTGCAGGCGAACGCTGCATACCAATTGGTCGGTTTCGACGATCGTGAACCATCGGTCAAACGGTAGTGCGACTATTCGTTTGTTGATAATAGTCAGGTAGTCTTCCAGCTCTTCTGCAGAACGACCAAACTGGTGACTGAAAGCATCTTGCAGGACAACTGGCAATAGATGAGCAGAAGGTTCGCTACAGAGAATGGGACCACTGTACCCGGCAGCTAGCAACTCAGGAATGCGACCCACATGGTCGGCATGCACATGGGTTAGTACCAACACCTTTACGGTGTCTAGGGCAAACTGAATGGAATTAACAGCGGATGGGTCTTTTCCGTCAACAGACTCCAACAAAGCCCCACAATCGACGAGCAGGCTGTGATGTTCATCCATATACAACTCATGACATGAGCCAGTAACACTTGCAACGGCGCCATGGTGAGTGATTTGGGGATACTGCATGAATGACCTCTTCAATCCTGACTCAGCGATAGGTTCGATTCCTCGCAGCAAGCCAAAATGCCGTCGTGCAGATACATGCGCTCAGGGGCATTTCAAACAAACTTCGATTAGTTCAACCACGCTCGTCTATATAGGGAATGAGGTGCATTCTGCTCGCGGGCAGATTTATTGCAACTGGGTTGACAACACCGTGTATTAGCCAAGTCAGATACGAAATAAACATCCAACCCCGTAAACAAAGGGGTAAACGTATATGCCGTATAACCAAGTTACAAAGCCTTACAAGCATCAATTATCTTTCTGAGCAATTTAGAAGAAAGCTCCTACAAGACTTGATGAAATCCGCCACAAAGGCAGTAGGTCTTTCGCAGACAGATGCTGGTCAAGCAAATAATTTTTGCCGGAAATCCGATCAGATCCGGAGATGAAGCACAGCCCGGAGACATCTTGGGAGGATTCCGAGATTTCAGAATCCGACGACGCAGACTACAGAGTGCTGCAACAGGACGGCTAGATAGCCGCCACTTTGCGTTTTTTGCGCAGACTCGCTGCCCATGACAAAACCGGACCAATGAGCATACCGACCAGAAGCGCGAGAACTATGGGCACCGCGAGTGAGAGTTGCGGAGCCGACCACCCTAAAAATGCCAGCGAAACAGGCTGCTGATTTTCCAGGATGAAAATAATCGTGGTCGCGACTACGGCCAAGGCGACGATGCCTAGCAGAGCGCGTACAAGAATCTGCATGTATCTATTCTCCGTCCTGAAGGTCTAGAGCCCTTCTTCTTCGTCTTCATTGACGCGGTCGCGCAGTTCTTTGCCTGGCTTGAAGTGCGGTACAAATTTGCCATCCAGCGTTACCGACTGGCCGGTTTTTGGGTTACGGCCCACACGCGGAGCACGATAGTGCAAAGAGAAGCTGCCAAAGCCACGTATCTCGATACGGTCGCCGGTGGCCAGACACTGGGACATTTGTTCAAGCATGGTCTTGATGGCCAGCTCAACATCCTTGGATGAGAGCAGCCCTTGATGGGTGACAATTCGTTCGATCAACTCCGACTTCGTCATATTTTTCCCTTCTTTTTCAAGCAGCTAGATCAGCGCTCCGAAGGTTTTAGCATGACCGGATCGATTTGAACAGCCCGAGTATTGACTTATGTGAGCCTGTCACTGTTGGAAAATCATCTGTTTCCGCTGAATGAGCGTATACAAGGCTCAACACCAGGAAGCGCTCCTGAGGCTCTTCAGGGAGAAAACGCCAGGGAAAGCCAGGTGATCCGGCCGCTGGCGAGCAGGCCGCCTGTCGAAGCGTCAGGAGCTTATACTCAAATCCCGCCCACAAAAAAGGGCGACCGAAGTCGCCCTTTTTAATGGTCAATCAGAACTTAGTTCTGTTTTTCCATTTGTGCGCGAAGCAGGTCACCAATAGTGGTAGGACCGGTGCTTTCTGCAGTTTCTGGCTTGCTACGCAGGCTTTGGATCGCTTCTTTCTCGTCTTCAACGTCTTTCGACTTGATGGACAAGCTGATCACACGGCTCTTGCGGTCAACGCTGATGATCTTGGCTTCGATCTCTTCGCCTTCTTTCAGAACGTTACGCGCGTCTTCAACGCGGTCACGGCTGATTTCGGAGGCTTTGAGGGTAGCTTCGATGTCGTCGGCCAGAGTGATGATGGCGCCTTTGGCGTCAACTTCTTTAACGATACCGCGGACGATTGCGCCTTTGTCATTGACAGTGACGTACTCGGAGAACGGATCGCTTTCCAGCTGCTTGATACCCAGCGAGATACGCTCGCGCTCTGGATCTACAGACAGGATAACGGTGTCGAGCTCGTCGCCCTTCTTGAAACGACGTACGGCTTCTTCGCCCACTTCGTTCCAGGAAATGTCCGACAGGTGAACCAGGCCGTCGATGCCGCCGTCCAGACCAATGAAGATACCGAAATCGGTGATCGACTTGATGGTGCCGGAGATTTTATCGCCCTTGTTGAACTGGCCAGAGAAATCTTCCCATGGGTTAGATTTGCACTGCTTGATGCCGAGGGAGATACGACGACGCTCTTCGTCGATGTCCAGAACCATAACTTCCACTTCGTCGCCGACTTGAACGACTTTCGAAGGGTGGATGTTTTTGTTGGTCCAGTCCATTTCGGAAACGTGTACCAGGCCTTCCACGCCTTCTTCCAGCTCTGCGAAGCAGCCGTAGTCGGTCAGGTTGGTAACACGGGCAGTTACGCGAGTGCCTTCCGGGTAACGAGCTTTGATAGCAACCCATGGGTCTTCGCCCAGTTGCTTCAAGCCCAAGGAAACACGATTGCGTTCGCGATCGTATTTCAGGACTTTTACATCGATCTCATCGCCAACATTGACGATTTCCGATGGATGCTTGATGCGCTTCCAGGCCATGTCGGTGATGTGCAGCAGGCCATCGACGCCACCCAGATCGACGAATGCGCCGTAATCCGTGAGGTTCTTGACGATACCTTTGACTTGTTGGCCTTCCTGCAAGGACTCGAGCAGAGCTTCGCGCTCGGCACTGTTCTCGGCTTCGAGGACGCTGCGACGGGAAACGACAACGTTGTTGCGCTTCTGGTCGAGCTTGATGACCTTGAACTCGAGCTCTTTGCCTTCCAGGTGAGTCGTGTCACGCACAGGGCGGACGTCAACCAAAGAACCTGGCAGGAACGCACGGATGCCGTTAACGTCGACAGTGAAGCCGCCTTTAACCTTACCGTTGATAACGCCCTTGACCACTTCTTCAGCTGCGAAAGCCGCTTCCAGAACGATCCAGCACTCGGCACGCTTGGCTTTTTCGCGGGACAGCTTGGTTTCGCCAAAGCCGTCTTCGACCGCGTCAAGAGCAACGTGAACTTCGTCGCCGATCTTGATGGTCAGCTCGCCAGCGTCGTTGTGGAACTGCTCCAGCGGGATGAGGCCTTCAGATTTGAGACCGGCGTGAACCGTCACCCATCCAGCCTGGTAATCGATATCAACGATGATCGCGGTGATGATCGAACCGGCCTGAAGGTTGAGGGTCTTTAGGCTTTCTTCAAAAAGTTCTGCAAAGCTTTCGCTCATTTTAATTCCTGTTGATCAAGGGCGAAGAATACGCCCATCTGCCACATTCCAGACAACGTGGGTTTCGTTCAAGTAAAAGAAAGCCTGCGGGACTCGACTGGTCTCCCACACGCTTCTTTGTCACCCGGCGATATCGCGAAGCGCGATTTCACTCATGATGCGTTCCAACACCTGCTCGATGGATAATTCCGTGGAATCCAGCTGTATGGCGTCATGCGCCGGCTTGAGCGGCGCTACCGCTCGCTGGGTGTCACGCTCGTCGCGTGCACATATCTCATCTAGCAGACTCGACAGACTAACATCATCGCCTTTGGCCTTCAACTGCAAGTAACGGCGTCGAGCACGTTCCTCGGCGCTGGCGGTCAGAAAAATCTTCAGCGGAGCGTCTGGAAACACCACCGTGCCCATGTCGCGTCCGTCTGCGACAAGGCCCGGCTCTTCCTGAAAAGCCCGCTGACGCTGCAACAAAGCATCGCGCACCGCAGGCAATGAGGCGACCTGCGAAGCTCCGCTGCCAATCTGCTCGTTGCGAATCGACTGGGTAACGTCTTCGCCTTCGAGAATAATGCGCTGACCTTGACCGCCAGGCCCGGCCTCGAATTGCACATCAAGGTGCGCAGCCAGCAGCTTCAAGGCTTCTTCGTTGGTCAGGTCGACGCCGTGGTTGCGGGCTGCAAACGCCAGCAAACGATACAGCGCGCCGGAGTCCAACAGACACCATCCCAGCCGCTTGGCCAATAAACCGGCAACTGTGCCTTTACCTGAACCGCTTGGTCCGTCGATGGTGATAACCGGTGCTTTAATCTTCACAGCTGTCCCTCTTGCACTACACGCATGCCGACTTGAGCGCAAAGCGCGAGAAAATTTGGGAACGACGTAGCGACGTTCGCGCAATCATGAATATGAATCGGGGCCGAAGCCCGCAGTGACGCAACGCTGAAGGCCATGGCGATACGATGATCGCCATGGGCATTCACTACGCCGCCACCCATTTGGCTCGAGTCAATGATAATCCCGTCCGGCACAGGTTGAACGCTGACTCCAAGCGCCAGCAGACCATCGGCCATGACCTGGATACGATCCGACTCTTTAACCCGCAACTCCTGTGCGCCGCGCAAGATAGTACGCCCTTCTGCACAGGCCGCCGCAACGAATAACACCGGGAACTCGTCGATTGCCAGCGGCACCAGCGCCTGAGGTATTTCAATACCTTTAAGCTTCGCCGAGCGCACGCGCAGGTCCGCCACCGGCTCGCCGCCCACTTCACGCTGGTTTTCCAGGGTGATATCCGCCCCCATCAAACGCAGGATCTGGATCACACCGGTGCGGGTCGGATTAATGCCAACGTGCTCAAGCAGCAGATCGGCACCTTCGGTAATCGAGGCCGCGACCATAAAAAACGCCGCCGAGGAGATGTCTGCCGGCACTTCGATTCGGGTAGCCGTCAATCCTCCACCTGATTCGACAGAGACCACCGAACCGTCGACGCTCACCGGGTAGCCAAAACCACGCAGCATTCGCTCGGTATGGTCGCGAGTCGGCGCGGGCTCGATCACGCTGGTCTTACCCTCGGCATACAGACCCGCCAGCAGCAAACAGGATTTGACCTGAGCGCTGGCCATCGGCATGTCGTAGGTCAGACCTTTGAGCGCCTGCCCGCCGCGAATCGTGATCGGCGGACAACCTTCAGCAGCAGTCGCTATGACAGCACCCATCTGCCGCAAAGGATCGGCAACCCGGCTCATGGGACGCCGGGACAACGAGGCGTCTCCGGTCAGCGTGCTGTCGAAATCCTGTGCAGCAAGCAAACCGGCCAGCAGCCGCATCGATGTCCCGGAGTTGCCCAGATACAGCGGACCCGGCGCGGCCTTGAGCCCGTGCAGACCCACCCCGTGAATGACCACGCGGCCATGATGCGGACCTTCAATCACTACGCCCATGTCACGAAACGCTTGCAACGTCGCCAGCGCATCTTCGCCTTCGAGGAAACCTTCGACTTCCGTGACGCCATCAGCCAGGGAACCCAGGATGATCGAGCGATGGGAAATCGACTTGTCCCCCGGCACCCGAATACGCCCGTGAACGCTACCGCCCGGGCTGGTGACAAACACCAGGTCCTTGGCGGGCGCTTCATCTATATAGGCCCGGCGCGCCAGGATCTTGCCAAAATGTTCCCGGGCGACTCGAGCACGGGTGAATACGCCCAATAATTGATGCCCGTCACCCGCATCGACCGCGTCGCGCAACGCATCGAGGTCGCTGCGAAACGTGTCCAGAGTGCGTAAGACCGCCTCGCGATTGGCGAGGAATATGTCGTGCCACATCACCGGATCGCTGCCGGCAATGCGCGTGAAATCACGAAAACCACCGGCGGCGTAACGGAAGATGTCGAGATTCTCGTTACGCTTGGCCAACGAATCCACCAAGCCGAATGCCAGCAAATGCGGCAGATGACTGGTAGCTGCAAGCACCTCATCGTGACGCTCGACCTGCATGTGTTCAACATCGGCGCCCAGCTCGGACCACAACCGATCAACCAGCGCGAGGGCTTGTGGGTCAGTTTCGGCCAGCGGCGTCAGAATCACTTTATGACGCTTGAATAGCTCGGCATTGGACGCTTCCACACCGCTCTGCTCCGAACCCGCAATCGGGTGCCCCGGCACGAAGCGCGAAGGCATGCCGCCAAAGGCCTTGGCAGCAGCCCGCACGACGTTACCCTTGGCGCTGCCCACATCCGTCAGCACGGCATCGCCAAGATCGAAAGTAGCCAGCAACGCCAGCATTTTTTCCATGGCCAGAATCGGTACCGCAAGCTGGATGACATCGGCACCGCGACAGGCAACTGCCAGATCTTCTTCACAGCGATCAACAACACCCAGCTCCACCGCCAGCTTGCGCGATTGGGGATCGAGATCGACACCGACCACTTCGCCGCACAACCCGCTTTCGCGTAAACCCTTGGCAAAGGAGCCGCCGATCAAACCCAGACCCACTACTACCAGGCGGCCGATCATAGGCCGGGCAGATTGCATTGAGATGACATCAATCACGCGCCAGAACCTTCGTCAGCGCTTCAAGGAAACGGGTGTTTTCCTGTGGCAGACCAATGCTGACGCGCAAGTGATTGGGCATGCCATAACCGCCAACCGGACGCACGATCACGCCTTCGCGGAGCAAGCCCTGATAGACAGACGCGCTTTCGCGGCCCAGATCCACGGCGATGAAATTGCCTTTCGATGGAATCCAGTCCAGCCCCAGCAAACGCAAGCCGCCTTCGAGTTGCTCCATGCCCACGTCATTCAACTGGCGGCTTTTGGTGACGTAATCCACGTCATCCAGCGCAGCGCACGCGGCCGCCAGGGCGAAGCTGTTGACGTTGAACGGCTGTCGCACACGATTGAGTACGTCGGCAACGGCTGGCGAGGACAGGCCATAACCGACCCGCAACGACGCCAGGCCATAGGCTTTGGAGAAGGTGCGCGACACCAGCAGGTTCGGAAAGTCGGCGAGGTAATTCAGGCCATCAGGCAGTTCAGCGCCCTGAGCGTATTCGATATAGGCCTCGTCCAGCACCACCAGCACATGATTTGGCACGGCGGCGAGAAAGCCATTCAAGGCATCCGGGCCGAACCAGGTTCCGGTCGGATTGTTCGGATTGGCAATGAAGACCACACGCGTGTTGCTATCGATTGCCGCGAGCATTGCGGGCAGATCGTGGCCCCAGTCTTTAGCCGGCGCGACATGCGCATCGGCACCAACGGCCTGGGTCACGATCGGATAAATGGCAAACGCAAATTCGCTGAACACTGCGTTGAGGCCCGGCGCCAAGTAAGCCCGGGCGACCAGCTCAAGAATGTCGTTGGAGCCGTTGCCCAGCGTCACTTGACTGGCTTGCACCCGGCAGCGCTCGGCAAGACGCTTCTTCAGCTCAAAGCCATTGCCATCGGGATAGCGGGTCAGCTCGGCCAGTTCGTCGCGAATGGCAGCCAATGCTTTTGGACTGGCACCCAGCGGGTTTTCGTTACTCGCCAGCTTGATGATGGGCGCCGGGTCGATCCCCAGCTCACGCGCCAGTTCGTCCACGGGCTTGCCCGGAACGTAAGGCGAAAGTTTTTGCACGCCTGGCTGGGCCAGGGCGAGGAAGTCGGCAGTCATGTCTGGCCCCTTTAAAGAACTGCTTTCGGGTAGGAACCCAGCACCTTGAGCGCTACAGCTTCCTGACTGATCTGCTCCAGCACGGCCTTGACCAACGGATCGCGATGGTGGCCAACGAAATCGATAAAGAACACGTAGGTCCACTTACCGCTGCGCGAAGGGCGCGTCTCGATGCGCGTCAGGTCGATTCCGTTTTGATGGAACGGCACCAGCAGTTCATGCAGCGCGCCGGGCTTGTTGCTCATCGACACGATGATCGAGGTCTTGTCGTCGCCAGTTGGCGGGACTTCCTGGTTGCCGATGATAAGGAACCGGGTGGAGTTGTCCGGACGGTCTTCGATCTTTTCTGCAATACGGGTCAAGCCATACAGACCCGCAGCCATATCGCCGGCAATGGCCGCCGAGTTCCATTCACCCTTGACCCGCTTGGCGGCTTCGGCGTTGCTGGCAACGGCGACCCGCTCGACATTCGGGTAGTGCGCGTCCAGCCACTTGCGGCACTGGGCCAGCGATTGGGCGTGGGAATAAATGCGGCTGATGCTTTCAGTCTTGGTGCTTTCGCCAACCAGCAGATGGTGGTGAATACGCAACTCGACTTCGCCACAGATGACCATGTCGTGTTCGAGAAAGCTGTCCAGCGTATGGTTGACCGCGCCTTCGGTGGAGTTTTCCACCGGGACCACGCCGAAATTCACCGCGCCCGCGACGACTTCACGGAACACTTCGTCGATGGCGGCCATTGGCAGGCTGATCACCGCGTTGCCGAAGTGCTTGATCGCTGCAGCCTGGGTAAACGTACCTTCAGGGCCTAGATAAGCCACTTTCAGCGGTTGTTCCAGGGCCAGGCACGACGACATGATTTCGCGAAACAGCCGCGCCATCTCTTCGTTGCTCAGCGGGCCGCGATTGCGATCCATGACACGTTTTAGCACCTGGGCTTCACGCTCAGGGCGATAAAACACCGGTACTTCGCCTTCGGCCAGGGTCGACATCTTGACCCGTGCGACTTCCTGCGCGCAGCGTGCGCGCTCGCTGATCAGCTCCAGGACTTTCTCATCCAGGCTGTCGATGCGAACCCGCAACGCCTTAAGTTCTTGTTCGGACATTAGCCGTGTTCCTTCTCGAACTCTGCCATGTAGGCAATCAGCGCGTTGACGGCGGTGATGTCCACGGCGTTATAGATGGAGGCACGCATGCCACCGACCGAGCGGTGACCCTTGAGGTTGAGCAGCCCGCGAGCATCAGCGCCGACCAGGAACGGCTTGTCCAGACGATCATCGGCAAGCCGGAACGGCACGTTCATCCACGAGCGATCAGACTTGTTGATTGGGTTGCTGTACAGGCCGCTGGCATCAATGAAGTCATACAGCGTGCGCTGCTTGATTTCATTGAGCTTGCCGATAGCCTCAACGCCGCCCTGCTCTTTCAGCCATTCGAACACCAGGCCGGACAAGTACCAGGCCAGGGTTGGCGGGGTGTTGTACATCGAGCCGTTGTCGGCCGCGACCTTGTAATTGAGCATGGTCGGGCACAGCGAACGCGCGCGACCCAGCAGGTCTTCACGAATGATCACCACCACCACGCCGCTCGGGCCGATGTTTTTCTGCGCGCCAGCGTAGATCATGCCGAAACGGGAGATATCCACCGGACGCGAAAGGATATCCGAAGACATGTCGGCAATCAGTGGCACGTCGCCGGTTTCCGGAATCCAGTTGAATTCCAGCCCGCCAATGGTTTCGTTGGGGGCGTAATGCACGTAGGCCGCGTCTTTGGACAGCTGCCATTCGTTCTGACCGGGAATGGCGAAATAGTCGTAGGGCTTGGCGCTGGCGGCAACATTGACGTGGCCGTAACGCGATGCCTCTTCAATGGCTTTCTGCGACCAGATACCGGTGTCGATATAGTCGGCAGTGCCTTCTTCAGGCAGCAGGTTCAATGCAATCTGGGCGAACTGCTGGCTCGCGCCGCCTTGCAGGAACAATACTTTGTAGTTTGAGGGAATCGTCAGGAGGTCGCGCAGATCCTGCTCGGCCTTGGTGGCAATGGAGACGAATTCATCGCTGCGATGACTCATTTCCATGACGGACAGGCCTTTGCCATGCCAATCCAGCAGTTCCGCCTGGGCACGCAGCAGAACAGCTTCAGGTAGCGCAGCAGGACCTGCGCAGAAGTTAAAGGCTCGCTTGCTCATATCCACTCTCACTACGCGCTGATTTCTCAGGCTTGGGTCATTTGAAGTTGGAAGTGCCGAAGGCTGCGAACGATTTTGAACCGTTCGCAGCCTTCGGCAACTCCAGCAGGAAACCCTTGGGATCCCCTGTTATTTACACATCAGATCAGCTCTGTGGCTCTTCGTCGTCCGGCGCAGCGTCGGCTTGCAGGTCGCCAGTATCGCCTTCTTCTGCGACATCCAGCGTTTCGCCTTCAATAGCGTCGCCTTCCAGCTCTTCACCGTCCAGCTCAACGCCTTCGAGTTCTTCGCCTTCGACTTCCGATGGCTCTTGCACGCGCTCCAGACCGACCAGTTTTTCGTCGCTGGCCAGCTTGATCAGCGTGACACCCTGGGTATTACGGCCCAGGCTGGAAACTTCGTCGACACGGGTACGAACCAGTGTGCCCTGATCGGAAATCAGCATGATTTCCTCGCCGTCGAGCACCTGAACCGCGCCGACCAGTCGGCCGTTACGTTCGTTGCTGACCATGGCGATAACGCCCTGACCGCCACGCTTGTATTCAGGGAACTCGGAGATCGCTGTGCGCTTGCCGAAACCACGTTCCGAAGCCGTGAGGATCTCGCTGCCTTCTTCCGGGATCAGCATCGAAATCAGCTTCTGCCCTGCTGGCAGGCGCATGCCGCGCACACCGCGAGCGGTACGGCCCATGGCGCGAACGTCGGATTCCTTGAAGCGCGTCACCTTGCCGCCGTCGGAGAACAGCATGATTTCCTGCTCGCCATCGGTAATGGCAGCGGAAATCAGGATGTCGCCTTCGTCCAGCTCCAGCGCGATGAGGCCGACGCTACGTTGACGGCTGAAAGCCACCAGCGGAGTTTTCTTGACGGTACCGTTGGCGGTGGACATGAAGATGAACGGCGCCTTCTTCTTGTCTGCAGCCTTGATACGCGCCTTACGCTCTTCTTCGGTCTCGGAACTGTGCTCGTCGTCGATTTCGCCTTCGATGACTTCGCCTTCTTCCTCGTCAGCCCGCTTGCGCATGGCTTCCAGATCTACCGGCAGCATGGTGGTGATGTACTCACCTTCACTGAGCGGCAGCAGGTTGACCAGCGGACGTCCGCGCGCAGCACGGGATGCTTCAGGGATTTCGTAAGTCTTGAGCCAGTACACCTTACCTTTGCTGGAGAACATCAGCAGCGTGGTGTGACTGTTGGCAACCAGCAGGTGAGCGATGTAATCCTCATCCTTGACGCCGGTAGCCGACTTGCCTTTACCGCCGCGACGCTGCGCCTGATAGACCGCCAATGGCTGGGTCTTGGCATAGCCGCCGTGGGAAATGGTGACGACGCGCTCTTCTTCGGTGATCAAGTCACCCAGCGTCAGATCCAGACGCGCATCGAGAATCTCGGTGCGGCGCACATCGCCGTATTCGGCGCGGATCAGCTCCAGCTCTTCGCGAATGACTTCCATCAGACGCGTGGCGCTGTTGAGGATGCGCAGCAGCTCGCCGATCTGGGCCAGGATTTCCTGGTACTCAGTCAGCAGTTTTTCGTGTTCCAGACCGGTCAGGCGGTGCAGACGCAGTTCAAGAATCGCCTGAGCCTGTTCCGGCGACAGGAAATACTTGCCGTCACGCAGGCCGTATTGCGGATCAAGGTTGTCCGGGCGGCAGGAATCAGCACCGGCGCGCTCGACCATTTCCACTACGGCGCTGGATTCCCAGGCGGTGGAAATCAGCCCGACCTTGGCTTCAGCCGGCGTCGGCGAGGCCTTGATCAGGGCGATAACCGGGTCGATATTCGACAGGGCAACGGCCTGACCTTCGAGCAAATGTCCACGTTCACGGGCTTTGCGCAGTTCGAAAACGGTACGACGGGTAACCACTTCGCGGCGGTGACGAACGAAGGCTTCGAGCAAATCCTTGAGGTTCAGGATTCGCGGGCGACCGTCGATCAGCGCAACAATGTTGATGCCGAACACCGCTTGCAGCTGAGTCTGGGCGTAGAGGTTATTGAGGATCACCTCAGGCACTTCGCCACGACGCAGCTCGATCACGACGCGCATACCGTCCTTGTCGGACTCGTCACGCAGCTCGGTGATACCTTCGAGTTTCTTCTCTTTAACCAGCTCGGCGATCTTCTCGATCAGGCGGGCTTTGTTCAGCTGGTACGGCAGTTCGGTGATGACGATCTGCTGGCGGCCACCGACCTTGTCGATGTCTTCCACCATCGAGCGGGCGCGCATATAAATGCGGCCACGACCGGTGCGGTAGGCTTCGACGATGCCAGCGCGACCGTTGATGATCGCGGCTGTCGGGAAGTCGGGGCCGGGGATGTACTGCATCAACTCGTCAATCGACAACTCGGGGTTGTCGATGAGCGCCAGGCAACCGTCGATGACTTCACCGAGGTTGTGCGGCGGAATGTTGGTCGCCATGCCCACGGCAATACCGCTGGAACCGTTGACCAGCAGGTTGGGAATACGCGTCGGCATGACCGCGGGGATCATTTCCGTGCCGTCGTAGTTCGGCACCCAGTCCACGGTCTCTTTGTGCAGGTCAGCCAGCAGCTCGTGCGCCAGCTTGGTCATGCGCACTTCGGTGTATCGCATGGCAGCGGCGTTGTCGCCATCCACCGAACCGAAGTTGCCCTGGCCGTCTACCAGCAGGTAGCGCAGCGAGAACGGCTGCGCCATCCGAACGATGGTGTCATAGACAGCGGTGTCGCCGTGCGGGTGGTACTTACCGATAACGTCACCGACCACACGGGCGGATTTCTTGTACGGCTTGTTCCAGTCGTTACCCAGCTCGCTCATCGCGAACAGCACACGCCGGTGCACGGGCTTCAAGCCATCGCGCGCATCCGGCAGTGCCCGACCGACGATCACGCTCATCGCGTAGTCGAGGTAGGACTGTTTCAGCTCGTCTTCGATATTGACCGGGAGGATTTCTTTGGCCAGTTCGCCCATGAGAAGCCTGATTCCTTTTTCTGGTGAAACTTCGTCACATCCATGCGGGACGAACGAAGCTCGCCGCTGCTGGCATTTGCCTGGCAACGACTTACGACAAATCAACGAGTTAAGCTCTGGATCTGCGCAGTAAGGACGGCTACGAATAGCGCCCTTGGAAACCGCCGGATGTTACCACAAACGCCGCTACGCACCTATCCTTTGAAAGCCCTGAAAATGAGCCACGGCTCTGTAAGACGCCTGAGAAACGCTTACAGGACCGCATAGCACCCTCCTGACAAACGACTGATGGCGCAACAAAGCACTCAATGCAGGCGTTTACGACACATCAATTGAGTCATTTTCGCGGCATCCGGACGCTCGACGATGCCCTTCTCAGTAACGATCGCGTCAATCAGGTCAGCCGGGGTCACATCAAAAACGGGATTGAACGCATCGACGTCCGCGCCAACTCGCTGCCCGCCTATTTCCAGCAGTTCGCGACCCTCGCGCTCTTCGATGACGATGTCTTCGCCGCTGGCGGTGTCCATATCGATGGTCGAACTCGGTGCCACGACCATGAAGCGCACGCCATGATGCATGGCGGCCACGGCCAGTTGATAGGTGCCGATCTTGTTCGCCACATCGCCATTGGCGGTAATCCGGTCCGCGCCGACAATCACCCAGGTGATGCCTTTGGTGCGCATCAGGTGCGCTGCGGCGGAATCGGCGTTGAGCGTCACGGGAATGCCTTCGTTGGCCAGCTCCCAGGCAGTGAGTCGCGAACCTTGCAGCCATGGCCGGGTTTCATCGGCGTAGACACGTTCGATCATGCCTTCCAGGTACGCCGCGCGAATCACACCCAGGGCCGTACCGAAACCACCCGTGGCCAGTGCGCCGGTATTGCAGTGAGTCAGGACGGTCTGCAGATTGCCTTGATGCTTGCGAATCAGATCGGCGCCCAGTTGCGCCATGGTCAGGTTGGCTTCCCGGTCGCTCAGGTGAATCGCCACCGCCTCGGCTTCCAGCGCTCGCAGCGCATCATCGCTGTCTTTGACGCGCTGCAGACGATCACGCATGCGGTTCAGCGCCCAGAACAGATTGACTGCCGTAGGCCGCGAATCCGCCAGCACCTGAAAATCTTCCTCCAGCGCAGCCACCCAATCGCCGCCCGCCGCAATCCGCGCACGCGCGCCCAACACGACACCATAGGCGGCGCTGATACCGATTGCCGGCGCGCCGCGTACCACCATCGAGCGAATCGCCTCGGCGACGCCCGCGGCACTGGTATAGGCCAGCCAGATTTCCTGGAACGGCAGAACCCGCTGATCCAGCAGATGAAGAGCGTCATCCCGCCAATCGATGGCTTTCACCTTCTCCGCAGCCATAAGTCGATCGCGCATTGCACACCCCATACTAAAAACCAATGCCGGATACCAAAAGCCGCCGATTATAGCGAGCCGCCCGCGAAGACGCTCGGGTATACTTCGCCGTCCCTGTAATAAGCTCTGGAAACCCAGTCATGCCCAACCCTTCAGCCCCCCTCGATCTCCTGCTCCTGCCCACCTGGCTGGTGCCGGTCGAACCTGCTGGCGTGGTTCTCAAGGAGCACGGCCTGGGTATTCGCGATGGCTGTATCGTTTATATCGGTCCACGCGCCGAGGCGGTCAAGCAAGCGACGCTGAAAACCCTGGAATTGCCGGGCATGCTGCTCAGCCCCGGCCTGATCAACGCCCACGGCCACGCGGCGATGACGCTGTTTCGTGGCCTGGCCGACGATTTGCCGCTGATGACCTGGCTGGAAGAACACATCTGGCCCGCCGAAGGCAAATGGGTTAACGAAGACTTTGTTCGCGACGGCACGGATCTGGCGATTGCCGAACAGATAAAGGGCGGCATCACCTGTTTCTCGGACATGTACTTCTTCCCGAAAGTTGCCGCCGATCGCGTGCATGTCAGCGGCATGCGCGCGCAAATTACCGTGCCGGTGCTGGATTTCCCGATTCCCGGCGCCCGCACCACCGACGAAGCGCTGCATACGGGCGTCGAGCTGTTCAACGACCTGATCCATCACCCGCGTATAACAGTCGCATTCGGTCCTCACGCGCCGTACACCGTCGGCGATGGCAACCTGGAGAAGATCCGGGTCATCGCCGATGAGCTCGACGCGATGATTCAGATGCACGTTCACGAAACGGCCTTTGAAGTCGGTCAAGCTGTAGAGCTGACCGGCGAGCGACCGCTGGCCCGCCTGAATCGCCTGGGCATGCTCGGGCCGCGTTTTCAGGCAGTGCACATGACCCAAATCAGCGATGAGGACCTGGCTTTGCTGGTAGAAAGCAACTCCAGCGTCATTCATTGCCCTGAGTCGAACCTGAAACTTGCCAGCGGCTTCTGCCCGGTCGAACGTCTGTGGCAGGCTGGCGTCAATGTAGCAGTGGGTACCGACGGCGCGGCCAGTAACAACGACCTGGATTTGCTGGGCGAAACACGCACCGCAGCGCTGTTGGCGAAAGCGGTCGCTGGCTCTGCCACGGCGCTGGACGCCCATCGTGCCTTGCGCATGGCCACGCTGAATGGCGCGCGGGCGCTGGGCATTGCGCAAGTCACCGGTTCGCTGGAGATCGGCAAGGCGGCAGATATCGTCGCCTTCGACCTGAGCGGCCTGGCCCAGCAACCGATTTACGATCCGGTATCGCAGCTTATATATGCCACCGGCCGCGACTGCGTGAGCCATGTCTGGGTGGCCGGCAAGCAGTTGCTGGCAAACCGCCGCTTGACGCGCATGGATGAACAGGCGCTGTGCGAAACCGCCAAAGCCTGGGGCCAGCGCATTTCAGGCCAAACCGGCAACACGGAATAAAAGCTGAGCTGCGCTGGCACACATTTGCCAGCCTGGCGACACGATTTTTCAAGTTTAAGAGGACTTCCCATGAGCAACGTCGACCACGCTGAAATCGCCAAATTCGAAGCCCTGGCCCATCGCTGGTGGGATCGCAACAGTGAGTTCAAGCCGCTACACGATATCAATCCACTGCGCGTGAACTGGATCGACGAGCGCGTCAATCTGGCGGGCAAGAAGGTTCTCGACGTCGGCTGTGGCGGCGGCATTCTCAGTGAAGCCATGGCCCTTCGCGGCGCGACGGTTACCGGTATCGACATGGGCGAAGCGCCTCTGGCGGTGGCTCGACTGCACCAACTGGAGTCCGGGGTCAGCGTCGAATATCGGCAGATCACCGCCGAAGACCTGGCCGAGGAGCTGCCGGAGCAGTTCGACGTGGTGACCTGCCTGGAAATGCTGGAGCACGTGCCTGATCCATCTTCGGTGATCCGCGCCTGTTTCCGCATGGTCAAACCCGGCGGCCAGGTGTTCTTCTCGACCATCAACCGCAACCCCAAGGCGTATCTGTTCGCCATTGTCGGCGCTGAATACATCATGGGCCTACTGCCGCGCGGCACCCACGACTTCAAGAAATTCATCCGTCCTTCCGAACTGGGTGCCTGGAGCCGTGCTGCCGGCCTGCAGGTCAAGGACATCATCGGCCTGACGTACAACCCGCTGACCAAGCATTACAAGCTGGCGTCGGATGTCGACGTCAACTACATGATCCAGACCCTTCGGGAGGCGTAAGCCATGCGTTTGAGAGCGGTTCTATTCGACATGGACGGCACCCTGCTCGACACCGCTCCGGACTTCATCGCCATTTGTCAGGCGATGTTGGCGGAACGCGGCCTGCCGGCGGTAGATGACAAGCTGATTCGTGACGAGGTTTCCGGCGGCGCCAGGGCGATGGTTGCCGCAACGTTCGCCCTTTCCCCCAACGCCGAAGAATTCGAGGCGCTGCGCCTGGAGTTCCTCGAGCGCTACCAGCGCGACTGCGCGGTCCACAGCAAACTGTTCGATGGCATGGCCGAGCTGTTGGCGGATATCGAGAAGGCCAATCTGATCTGGGGCGTAGTTACCAACAAGCCAGTACGTTTTGCTCAGCCGATCATGGAACGGCTCGGCCTGGCAGAACGCTCGGCGCTGCTGATCTGCCCGGACCACGTGACCCACAGCAAACCGCACCCGGAGCCATTGATCCTGGCCTGCAAGATGCTCGACCTGGACCCGGCCAGTGTGCTGTTTGTCGGCGACGATCTGCGCGATATCGAGTCCGGCCGCGATGCCGGCACCAAGACCGCTGCCGTGCGCTACGGCTACATCCATCCTCACGACAATCCCGATCATTGGGGTGCGGATGTGGTGGTCGATCATCCGCTGGACCTGCGCAAAGTGCTGGATAACGCGCTGTGCGGGTGCTGAGACCTGACTTGCAGGAATGAGCTTGGTGGGAGCGAGCTTGCTCGCGAAGACGCCGGGACATTCGACACGTTTTGAAACTCTGGCGCGGCTTTCGCGAGCAAGCTCGCTCCCACAAAAAGCTCGCTCACGCCTTTGCAGGATTATTTTCAAGAGGTAACCCATGTTCGATTACACCCCTCGTCCTGACCTGCTGACCGGTCGGATAATTCTGGTTACCGGTGCCGGTCGCGGCATTGGTGCTGCTGCTGCCAAAACCTACGCAGCCCACGGCGCGACCGTGTTGCTGCTGGGCAAGACCGAAGCCAATCTGACTCAGGTCTATGACGAAATCGAAGCGGCTGGCCATCCTCAGCCGGTGGTTATCCCGTTCAACCTGGAAACCGCACAGCCTCATCAATACGATGAACTGGCGGCGATGATCGAAACTGAATTCGGTCATCTGGACGGCCTGCTGCACAATGCATCGATCATTGGCCCACGCACGCCACTGGAGCAGCTGTCCGGCGAGAACTTCATGCGCGTCATGCAGATCAACGTCAACGCGATGTTCATGCTGACCAGCACGCTGTTGCCGCTGCTCAAACTGTCCACGGACGCGTCGGTGGTGTTCACGTCCAGCAGCGTCGGACGCAAGGGGCGCGCTTACTGGGGCGCTTACGGGGTATCCAAGTTCGCCACTGAAGGCCTGATGCAAACCCTCGCCGACGAACTCGACACCGTCGCGGCGGTGCGCTCCAACAGCATCAACCCCGGCGCTACCCGCACCAGCATGCGCGCCCATGCCTACCCCGCTGAAAACCCGCTGAACAACCCTACGCCGGATGAAATCATGCCGGTCTATCTGTACCTGATGGGTCCCGATAGCACAGGGGTAAACGGTCAGGCTTACAACGCCCAATAAACCGTTTGATCAACAATGAATACAGGCATTTGCCAGGGTAAAAGTCACCCGGGCAAGTGCCAGTCAAATAACTGGCTCACTCTTTCTGTCATTTAACTGTCGCCCGACGACCAGCCTTTGGCAATTCGGTTCAATATCTATCTGAACTCAAAGGCATATATATAAATGAACTTGATTGCACAAGTTTCGCTCTAACCGAGCCAAGCCAGCAATATGTGCTGAGGAGTGAGACCATGATTTCTCCTACCCAGACCAACAATACCAACGCTATTGATTTCGACGCCGCCAAATTGCAACGACTGGGTTTTTGTAATAGGCAAAGTCAACACATCGTACCGCCGCCTGTCGACTTGTCCCAGTTGATACATCAACTCGGCCTGCATTTACAGACCAGTCTGGAAGTGGAACGGGTTCTCTCGATCTTTTTTCAAGGTGTGCAGCGCTGGATGTCCCTCAGTGCACTGACCTATGACCACCGCGACAGCGATTTGCATCTGCAGCTCGGCGAGCGCTCGCATCACAGCGCGAACTACAGCCTGAGTAACGAAGGCGAATACCTGGGAACCCTGCTGTTCCAGCGTAACCAACGGTTTACCGAGCAAGAGCTCGCAGACCTTGAGTCGCTGCTGGCCTGCCTGCTGTTCCCGATGCGAAATGCGCTGCTGTACCGCTCCGCCACGCAGAGCGCCCTGCGCGATCCGTTGACCGGAGCGGGTAACCGGATTGCAATGGACCAGACCCTGTCTCGGGAAATCGAGGTTGCCCGTCGCCACAAGCAGCCGTTGTCGTTGCTGATGCTGGACATCGACCACTTCAAACAGGTCAACGATACTTATGGGCATTCTTCAGGTGATGAAGTGCTCAAGGCGATCTCCCTGGCGATCAAGGGACAGCTGCGCAATATCGACCGGGTCTTCCGCTACGGTGGTGAAGAGTTCCTGATTGTGTTGTCGAACACCGGCCGCGAATCCGCGGCAATGATCGGCGAACGCCTGCGTCAGGCTGCACATGACTTGATCTACCCGATTCTGGACCATCCGCTGGAGCTGACCGTCAGCCTCGGCTGTTCGACACTGCTGCCGGCGGAGTCCGCCGACAGTCTGTTGCGTCGTGCCGATGCCGCGCTCTATGTCGCAAAGCGCGAAGGCCGTAATCGGCTGGCCATGGCAAGTTAATCCTCAGCTTTCAAGCTCGGCCGCCCGCGTACGATGCGTCGCCGTCTTGTCCAGTTGCATGCAGTGCTCCAAAAACAAGAACATATAGTCATAACTCTTGGTGACTGCCTGCCGCAACTCAGCCTGCAAGTGCTGACTCGGGTTGCTACCCGCCAGGGTACAGATGATCTCCAGCGCCTCCCATGGATGCGAATCGTCGTATTGCGCGTGCATCTTCAGCCACTTCATGGCGCGCTTTCTTGATTCTTCCGGAAACGACTCCGCGTACTCACCACTGGAACACACCACGGCCGACCATTCCCCCGTGGCGCCCTCGATGGCGTAGTTCGTCGCCGCGATTGCCACGATAAGCGAATCGGCCGAGCTGGTATGCCAACACCAATGACTCAACGCATGTAAGTGCGGCGATACCCGCTGCGCCTTCAGGTCATCCAGAGAAACGCCGTGGGCCTCACTCCAGTGGATCCAGTAATCGGCGTGATTGAGTTCCACCCGGATGTTGCGCATCAGCCAGCGCCGCGCCATATCTTCACCGGGATGACGGGCGAAACGGGTCTTGGCAAGATTGTTGGCCATATATACCGCGAACTGTTCAACTACCGGCCATCCGCCAATCAAATACTGACGCATGATCTTCGGACTAAGCTGGCCGTCACGCATGCGTTGATACAGCTCATGTTCGACGACTTTTGCCTTGGCACTGCTGCAGTCCTGGATTAGCTGCTGCGCCCAAACTGGATAACTACTGGCTTCCATAAGTGGACCGTTTCTGCTGAAAGCTTCGATCACTGTGTGGCTCCTTTTTTGGTGTAGGTTTCAGTATTGGTCAGCGAAATATTCCGGGCGTGCTGAACAGCAATGTTTTGGTCCGTACCGGCCGGGGCCGCAGACTTTCACACGTAAACAATGCTGGACGCTCGATCAGAAATCCTTGAGCAAAGTCCACTCCAATTTCCCGCAACGCCTCTTCAATTTCCGGCGTCTCGACAAACTCGGCAATGGTGCGCTTGCCCATGACATGACCAATGTGATTGATCACTTCGACCATAGCTCTATTGATGGGATTGTCGAGCATGTCTTTGACAAAACTTCCATCGATCTTCAAAAAGTCCACGGGCAAGTGTTTGAGGTATGCAAACGACGACATACCGGCACAAAAATCATCGAGTGAAAACTGGCATCCCAGGCTTTTCAATTCATTAATGAATCGAATTGCACTTCCCAGGTTGGCGATGGCACTGGTTTCGGTGATTTCGAAGCAAATCGATGAAGGCGCGATCTCATAGGTGCGAAATTGCAGCTTCAGGTATTCGAGGAACGCATCGTCGCCAATACTCGAACCGGACAGATTGATCGCACAGACCACCAGCGGGCCGTCGTAACTTTTATCCTCGGCACATTGCGCGATGATCTTGAACACGTTCTGCACCACCCAGCGATCCAGCGTGGTCATCAAGCCATAGCGTTCGGCGGCCGGGATAAAACTGTCGGGCTGGATCATCCGCCCGGACTCGTCACGCAGGCGCAGCAGAATTTCGATATGTCCCGCTTGCCCGCCGCCATGGCTGATGTCGGAGATTTCCTGGGCATACAGGCAGAAGCGGTTTTCTTCCAGGGCCAGATGCAGGCGCTGGATCCAGGCCATCTCGCCGAAGCGCACGGAAACCTCTGAATCGTCGGCGTGATAGACCTGCACGCGATTGCGGCCCTTCTCCTTGGCCATGTAGCACGCCATGTCAGCGGCGCGCAGCGAAGCCTCAAGGGTGGTCGGAACATGGGAGATATGCACCAGGCCGATGCTGACGGTGGTGACAAATGGTCGGCCTTTCCAGACAAAATGCAGGCTTTGCACCGTCTGACGCAGGGTTTCGGCGATCTTTTCCGCCAGGTGCGGCGGGCAGTCTTCCAGCAATATGCCGAACTCGTCGCCGCCCAGTCTGGCCAAGGTGTCACCTTCACGCAGACCTTGCTGCAACAACGCGCAGATATGTCGTAACAACTCATCACCCGCCGCGTGCCCGCTGGTGTCGTTGACCAATTTGAATTGATCGAGATCCAGGTACATCACCGAATGCCGACTCGGCTGACGGGTAAGACCGATCAGCGCAAGATCCAGACGCTGCTCGAACTCCCGTCGATTGGCGAGCCCGGTCAACGCATCGTGGGTGGCCTGCCAGGACAGATTGGCAATGTATTGATGCTCTTGCGTCATGTCGTGCAGCACCAGCACGGTACCGCTGATCTTGCCATCGGTCTGGATCGGCGACCCCACCAGAGCGACCGAGACGGTGCTGCCGTCGAGCCGCTGAATCAACTTGGAATGTTCGCTGCCGCCAATCAATTTGCCGCTGAGGATGCGCTCGATCAGGCTATGGCTGTCCTTCTGATCATTTTCGTCAAGCAGGCTGAACAAAGCAGCCAAAGGCAATCCGCTGGCCTGAGCACTCTTCCAGTGCGTCAGCCTTTCAGCCGCCGGGTTCATGTAGACGATCGAGCCTTCGACGTCAGTCGTGATGACCCCTTCGCCAATGGATTCCAGGGTAATTTGCGCCCGCTCCTTCTCGATCTGCAACGCATCGGCGAATGCGTGACGTTGGGCGAGCAGCTTGTAGGTTCGCAACAAAGCCAGAATGATCAAGACCACGGCAGTCGCAAGGTTGACGATCAATAACAGCCGCAGAATGCTCCTTGATCCTGCACCCAGTGCGTCGCTGAAGGCTTTCGCCGTAGGCGTCACGTCTTCATTGATCGTATTGATCTCAGCACGCCAGCGGACTGCATCGCCGTAAGTTGCTTCGCCCGAGTTGATGCGCCCATGCATCTGGCGCGCAATATCATCCAGCCGCATCAAGTACTCGTCGCCCTGAACCCACAGATCCACGGCCTTTTGCATATAGCCGTAGTGCTGAAAGTTCAGGTACAGCCAGATGACTCCGGAAACATCGTCGGGGTGATTACCGCCCTGCAGGATGCCTTGCCGCGCAAGATCGAGCGCCGGCTTGGGTTGGTCCAGTGCCAGTCGGGCCAGATGGCCGCCTTTGGGTACGGCGATGGCTTGTTGATAGTTGAGATAGTCGAGTTCGTCACGGCTGTTGGCGTAAAGACTCAAGTAATAGATGGCGTCCTTTTGCCCTTTGGACCAAAGGCTCTCGCCGGCGACATAGCTGCGCACGGCTGACAGCGTGTACAAGCTGACGCAGCCAAGCAAAGCCTGGAACAACGCAACAGCAATAAATGGCCAGACAATCCCCAGCAAGCGGGGCTTTTCGAGTATCCGCTTTTGCCTCATGGTTTCCCTTTCATAAGCGTTAGCGTTGCCAGATGCTCAACAAGCGGCCTGATCAATTTCATCCTTGCCTCAGACTAGGCTAATTCCATGAAAAGGTCGGAGGATTTTCTCAACGATGAAACAGACTGGCGCTGCGTCGTGATCATGACGCAGCGCCTATAAGAAGACGGATCAGGAGAACGTTAGTTCTCGGTAGTTTTCGGGAAATTCTGAGCTGATTCTGAATCAGCGTCCGTCAGATATGTTGCAGATGGCCGTAAAGCCTGGCGTACAGCCCGCCATCGGCAATCAGCTGTTGATGATCACCCTCTTCGGCAATTCTGCCGCCATCGAACACCAGCACCCGATCCGCCTGTTTAACCGCTGACAGGCGATGCGCAATGATCAGCGTCGTGCGCCCGTGAAGGAAGCGCGACAAGGCCTGATGCAAGCTGTATTCAGTAGCGGCATCCAGCGCCGACGTGGCTTCGTCGAGGATCACCACCTTGGGATCGGACAACACCATTCTGGCGATGGCCAGTCGCTGACGCTGCCCGCCGGACAAGCGCACCCCGGAACGCCCGACGATACTGTCCAGCCCATCGGGGAAGGCGCGAATCGTCGGCGCCAGTTGAGCAATCTCCAAGGCCCGCCAGCAGGCTTCGTCGCTGCGCTCGCGACCCATGCTCAGGTTGGCGCGCACGGTATCGTTGAACAGCGCGGGATGTTGCAGAACCACTGCGACGTTTTCCCGGACGGTTTCCAGACCAATCTCCTCCAGGCTCGCCCCACCGAAACGGATCGTGCCGGATTGCGCCGTGTACAACCCCAGCAGCAGCTGCACCAGCGTGCTTTTACCGCCGCCACTGGCACCGACGATGGCGACTTTCTCGCCAGGGGCGATCGTCAGGTTCAGTTGGTCCAGAACATTCTCCTCGCCATAGGCGAAACTCAGGCCGCGAATTTCGATGCCGACGGTTTCCTGCTCCGCGAACGGATCGACACCGCCCGGATATTGCGGCTCGTCGGCGCGGGCCAGCAACTCGTTGATCCGCGTCAGCGCGCCGCCAGCGGCGTACCAGGCGTATTGCAGATTCAATAATTGCTCGACCGGACCGATCATGAACCACAGGTAACTGAATACCGCGAGCATCTGCCCGATGGACAAGTCGGAAAACAACACGGTGAGCATCGCCGCGGCACGAAAGATATCGATGCCGAACTGAAACAACAGCCCGCTGGCACGACTCGAAGCATCGCTTTTCCATTGCGAGGCGATGGCGTAATCGCGAACTTCCTGAGCGCGCAAGCCAAGCCGACCGAGAAAATAACCCTGACGATTGCCGGCGCGAACTTCCTGGATCGAGTCCAGGGTTTCAGTCAGGGCCTGGGTAAAGCGCGAGGTGCTGTCGTTTTCCTGCTTCTTCAGATGCTTGACCCGCTTGCCCAGCTTGACCGTGGCATAAATCACCAGCGGGTTGAACAGCATGATCAACAGGGCAAGCTTCCAGTGCATCCACACCAGAATCCCGGCGGTTCCGGCCAGGGTCAGCATGGCGACCAGAAAGCGACTGAGGGTGTCGCCGATAAATTTGTCCACGGTGTCGAGGTCGGTGACCAGATGCGTGGTCACGGTGCCACCACCGAGGCTTTCATACTCGCCCAGGGATATCCGCTTGAGCCGCTCGATCAGCCGGATGCGAACCCGGTAGACGATGTCCTTGGACAACCGGGCGAAAAGCCGCGCCTGAATGACGTTGAACACCAGCGCACCCAGGCGCAGAAACACCGTGGCGAGCAACATCAGGCCGATATAGCCGACCGAGGTTTGCAGGCTGTCAGGCAGGAAGCGGTTCATGAATTTGAGGGCGCTGTCGCCATGGCCGAGCAGCACTTCGTCCACCAGCAGCGGCAGCAGCAATGGAATCGGCACGCTGCACAAGGTCGCCAGCACGGCGACACCATTGGCAATCCACAAGGCTTTTTTATGGCGCACTGCCAAGCGTCGAATTTCTGCCCAGCTCAGCCGATCGATGCGCCCGGACCGGTCGCTCGCGCCTTGTTCAGGTTCATGCACTGGCGGCACGCTCCAGCCATCGACCGAGCAGCGGCGAGAGATCTTCCAGGGATTGATAACCATTGGTCAGCAACGCCAACTGACCGTTGCGTTCAGCCAGCAAGGTAGGAAACCCGGCGATACCGAGGTCCTGAACCCAGGCAAAATCGGCAGCCGTCGCGGCATGTTGCTCAGCGCTGTCGAACGCCTCGGCGAATTCAATGCGTGGCAAGCCAGCCTGCTCGGCCAGTTCGGTCAGCAACGCTGCCTGGGTCACATCGCGGCCGTCAAGATAGAACGCTTGTTGAATGAGTCTGACCAGGCGCCACGCGCTGTCCGGATCGAGGCTGCGCGCAGCCACCACCGCCCGACAGGCGGGCTCGGTATCGTAGACAAAGCCATCGGGCAACGCATCGTCAAAACGGAAAGGTTGCCCGGTGGTTTGCGCCACCGCCTGCCAGTGTTCGAGGATGTACCGACGGGTCGACGGGTCCAGCGCCGCGCCACTGCCGGTGCGCAACCCGCCCACCACCAGTTGCAAGGTCATGCCCCCCGCCTGCGCCTGCTCGACCAACGCCTTGGCCACGTCGGCAAAGCCCCAGCACCAGGAACACATCGGGTCCATTACATAGAGCAGGCGAGCAGACATGGATCAAGCCTCGGTTGGCAGACGATAGTTACGGCCGATAGGGTGTGGCTGATTGCGCTGCTTCGCCAGTTCGATCTGCTTCTGGCGATCGATGGCGCTGCGGCGGGTTTTCTCGCTCAGCGTGTCCCAGCAATGCGGGCAGCTGATGCCAGCGGTGTAGTGTTCGCTGGCGCGGTCTTCGGCATTGATCGGCGTACGGCAGGCGTGACATTGATCGTAGTCGCCTTCGGTCAGGTCATGGCGCACGGTGACGCGATTATCAAAAACGAAACACTCGCCACGCCACAGGCTTTCTTCCTGAGGCACTTCTTCCAGGTACTTGAGAATCCCGCCCTTGAGGTGGAAAACCTCGCCGTATCCTTCGCCGAGCATATAACTCGAGGCTTTTTCACAGCGGATACCACCGGTGCAGAACATGGCGACTTTCTTGTGCACCGCCGGGTCAAAGTGTTCCTTGATGTACTCGGGAAACTCGCGAAAGCTGGTGGTCTTCGGGTCGATGGCGCCTTCGAAGGTACCGATGGACACTTCATAATCGTTGCGAGTGTCGATCACCAGCACTTCCGGATCGCTGATGATCGCGTTCCAGTCCTGCGGATTGACATAGGTGCCCACGGATTTATTCGGGTCCACGCCTTCGACGCCCAGGGTGACAATCTCTTTCTTGAGCTTGACCTTGGTGCGGTAGAAGGGTTGCTCGTCGCAGTACGACTCCTTGTGATCGATGTCGTCCATGCGCGGGTCGTTCTTCAGCCAGGCCATCAGCCCGTCGATGCCTTCACGGCTACCGGAGACGGTGCCGTTGATGCCTTCTTCGGCAATCAGCAGCGTGCCTTTGATGCCATTGTCGACCATCGCCTGCAGCAGCGGTTCGCGCAGGGCAACGTAGTCGCTGAGCGTGACAAACTTGTATAGCGCGGCCACGACGATCGGTTGAGTCATCGGCTGTTGTGTCATGTGTTTCTCCAGGTGGCGACCCTCGCAAAGGGCCTACCGGATCAAAATTCGGAATGAAAAACGCGCCGACAGAGCGGCGCGTGCGGATTCTAGCAAAAATCAGGGTTAATCCGGTAACCCCCGTCAGGCGACGGTCAATGACCACCCGCGCAGGTCGGCGAGGCAGGCGCCGCACCGGTCTTAGCCCATTCTTGCGGGGTAAAGGTGTGCAACGCCAACGCGTGGAACTCACCCATCAGGCCGCCCAGAATGCCGTAGACCTTCTGGTGACGCTTGACGGCGTTGAGCCCCTCGAATTGCTCGCTGACGATAATCGCCTTGTAGTGAGTCTGCTCACCGCGACTGTGCATGTGGCTCTCGTCGAGCACTTGCAGGTGCAGTGGCTGAAACACGGCCAATGCCGATTCGATTCGCTTTTGCATGGTCATGACAGGTCTCGCCCGATCAGTCGGTTAAGGCTTTTTGGCTGGAGCAGGAGCTGCCTTGGCAGGTTCCAGTTCCGCAGTCATGTCAGCCAGCAGCTTGTTGACGACAGGCACTGCGCTTTCCAGTTTGCTCTGGGTCAGTTGAGCCGACTGTTGAGTCATCTCAGGCATCTTGGTCAATACTTTCTTGCCCAGTGGAGACTGGTAGAACGCGACCAGATCCTTCAACTCGCTTTCGGTGAAGTTGGCGGTGTAGAGCTTGATCATGTCTGGTTTCAGCTTGTTCCAGCCGATCGCCTGATCCAGCGCTGCGTTAGCTTTGGCCTGATAGGTTTCAAGCAACGCTTTTTTCGCTTCAGGGGCTTTGGTTTCGGCAAAGCGTTGAGCAAACATCTGTTGCACTTGCATGTAGACCGGGGTGCCCAGCTTGTCAGCATGAGCCAGCTTGAGGAACGTTTCGGCACTGGCGTTATGGCTGGCGGTATCGGCAAGAACCTGGCCGCTGGCACAAACCAGTACAACCGCAGTACAAATGGCACGAAGACGGGTCATCGAGTTTCCTTTCTAGCAGGCGAGGCAATACCTCAAGGCCGACCATTCTGCGCCCATGTCCGCTTTTGGCTCAACCCCTGACACGCCGAGCGGTTAAAAACGCTAATTAGGGAACCCAATATGGATACCAAAGCCTAAACTTCGCATTGATGCGCACTGAACTTTGAGGAGTGAACCCGTGAGTCGTACTGAAACTGACAGCCTTGGCCCGATCGAAGTCCCCGATGACGCCTACTGGGGAGCACAGACTCAACGTTCGCTGATCAATTTTGCGATTGGCGATCAGCGTATGCCGGTGCCGGTGCTGCACGCCCTGGCGCTGATCAAGAAGGCTGCGGCCCGGGTCAATGACCGCAATGGCGACCTGCCCGCCGACATTGCCCGACTGATCGAGCAGTCCGCCAACGAAGTGCTGGCCGGCGAGCACGACAGCCAGTTCCCGCTGGTGGTCTGGCAAACCGGCTCTGGCACGCAGAGCAACATGAACGTCAACGAAGTGATTGCCGGGCGCGCCAATGAGCTGGCCGGACAAGGCCGTGGCGGCAAGACGCCGGTACACCCGAACGATCACGTCAACCGCTCACAAAGCTCCAACGATTGCTTCCCGACCGCGATGCACATCGCTGCCGCCCAGGCAGTGAAAGAGCAGCTGCTGCCAGCGATCGCCGAGCTGTCCAACGGCATCGCCGAGCAGTCGGCGCGGCATATGAAACTGGTCAAGACCGGCCGCACGCACATGATGGACGCGACGCCGATCACCTTTGGCCAGGAGCTTTCCGCGTACGTCGCGCAGCTCGATTACGCCGAGAAAGCCATTCGCGCCACCCTGCCCGCCGTTTATGAACTGGCCCAGGGCGGCACAGCGGTCGGCACGGGCCTGAATTCGCCTCATGGTTTCGCCGAAGCGGTCGCCGCTGAGCTGGCGGCATTGTCCGGCCTGCCTTTCGTTACCGCGCCCAACAAGTTTGCTGCGCTGGCCGGTCATGAGCCGCTGACGGCGTTGTCCGGGGCCCTGAAAACCCTGGCCGTGACCTTGATGAAAATCGCCAACGACCTGCGTCTGCTGGGCTCCGGCCCACGTGCCGGCCTGGCTGAAGTCAAACTGCCAGCCAACGAACCCGGCAGTTCGATCATGCCCGGCAAGGTCAATCCGACTCAGTGCGAAGCGCTGTCGATGCTGGCCTGCCAGGTCATGGGCAACGACGTCACCATCGGTTTCGCCGCGAGCCAGGGTCACCTGCAACTGAACGTCTATAAGCCCGTGATCATTCATAACCTGCTGCAATCCATTCGCCTGCTCGGCGACGGCTGCAGCAACTTCAACGAACACTGCATCGCCGGCATGGAGCCGGATGCGGAAAAAATGGCTGAACACCTCGAACGCGGCCTGATGCTGGTGACGGCGCTCAACCCGCACATCGGCTATGACAAGTCCGCACAGATCGCCAAGAAGGCCTACAGTGAGGGGCTGACGTTGCGCGAAGCGGCGCTGGCCCTGGGCTATCTGACCGATGCCGAGTTCGACGCCTGGGTCCGCCCGGAAAAAATGCTCGAGGCTGGCAGCAATGGTTGATCCGAAAAGCGGCGCGACACCCCTGGAAGGGTATGGCAAACGCATCCTGATGATTTTCGGTACGCCGAAATCCGCAAGCTTCGGGCACGCGCTGGGCGAGGCTTATGCCTTGGGCGCGCGCAGCGAAGGGCATGTGGTGCGGATGCTCAAGCTGGGAGAACTGGATTTCGACCCCGTGTTGCATAACGGTTACGAACAAAGCCAGAACCTGGAGCATGATTTGCTCGAAGCCCAACGGGAGATCCATTGGGCCGAGCATCTGGTGTTCGTCTACCCGGTCTGGTGGGGCGGTTTGCCCAGCGTACTCAGCGGTTTTCTCGACCGGGTATTGATGCCCGGTTTCGCCTTCAAGACGCACGGTCGCAAGCACATTTCCAACGAACTGCTCAGAGGCCGCACGGCTGAGCTATTGGTGACCATGGACACCCCGCCGCGCTATTTCCGCTGGGTGTACGGCGCACCGGCGCATCGGCAGATGGTGCGTACCGTGCTGGCGTTCTGCGGGATCAAGACCAAACGCCTGACTGAATTCGCTCCCGTACGCATATCGAGCGAAGAACAGCGCCAGCAATGGCTGCGCCAGGCCGAAATGCTCGGGCGCAAATAGCCTGAAGTCACTTCAGAACAGCATCAGGATGGCAGTGCCAGCCTCGCCTTCCTTGCGCGCCATCCGGCAAGCATCGAAGGGCCGAGTGCAACCAGTGCCGAACCGGCCACCACCAGCACCGCGCCGCCGTAGCCCAGCAGGTTGATCTGCTCGGCTTGCACGTACTCGGGCCATAGCCAGGCAGCGATTGCCACGCAGGCAAAAGTCACCAGCGGGGTCAGCGCCAGCGTCGCACTGACGCGCGAAGCTTCCCAGTGGGCCAGCGCTTCGGCGAACGCGCCATACGCCACCAGCGTGTTCAGGCAGCAGGCCAGCAACAGCCAGCCTTGCAACGGGCTCAGATGCAATGCCTCGGCAGGATGCGCCCACGGCGTAACCAACAGCGCGCAGAACAGATAGATCACCATCATGACCTGCACCGAATTCCACACGGTCAGCAACTGCTTCTGGCTCAAGCCGTAGAACGTCCAGACCACCGCAGCCAGGAACACCGTCAGCACGCCTGCGGTGTATTCGCTCATGGACGTCAGCAATTCGCCAAGTCGCTGATTGAAGAACAGCGCAAAACCGATCAGCAGGACTGCAAGACCAAAACCCTGAGCAATACTGAAGCGCTCCTTGAACAGAAAAATACTGCTGATCAACAACAGAATTGGCCCCATCTGAATCATCAGCTGCGCAGTACCGGGGCTGAGCAGGTTCAGGCCGATCAGATACAGCACGTAGTTGCCCACCAGCCCCAATACCGCCAGCAGGACCAGGACTTTCCCCTTACGGCCCAGTACCTTGAAGCTCGGCAGGCGCTTGACTGATGCCAGCCATATGAACAGCAGCGATCCGGACACCAAAAGTCTGAACCACGTCACAGTGACAGGGTCCATTACTTGCAGCACTTGTTTGAGTTTGACGGGCAGGATGCCCCAGAGCAGCGCGGTCAACAGCGCCAGACACAGGCCGTAAATCCATCGGCCAGACGAGATGTGCATGAAGAATTCCCAGGCAAGTGCAAAGAGTGCAGGCGATCATTGTAGGCGCGGATTGCGACTCGACACAGTTGCAGTTGAGCGCGCGATACGGCCATAACTGTTTTAGTCGGACTTCGCGCCGTGCAGTTCCCCAGATTCATTTTTCAGCAGGAGAAGATCATGTTTGGCAAGCGTGAGCAGGACCCGACCCCCACCGTCCACTATCGCAGTGACCGTGTAACGCGGGTCAATGGCGAATATTTTTTCAGCACGCGGGAAAATACCCTTGAAGGTCCGTACCCCAACCGTACTGAAGCCGAGCGCGAAACCGAGGCTTATATTCAGCGCATGCAAGCCCTGAACGGGAGCTGGAAAGCGTCGCTGAACAGTTGATGTTCAGCCGTGATTGCGCGCGAAAGTGTCAGCGCCCATCGCCTTGATCTGCCCTTCGATCAAGGCTTCGAATGGGGTAAGCAAAGGGGCAAATGACTGCGGTGCTTCCAGGGTTTGCAAGGCGTGCGTGATCGCTTCAAGGGTAGACAACGCGTCCGGGCCAGGTGCCTTGCGCAGTCGGTAACGGGACTCGGGCACTTGCCCCAGCGTGACCCGTGGCAACGCCGCCAGCAAAGGATTGAGATGCAGCAATTTGCGCGCTTTGCGCCAGGTGCCGTCCGGCACGACCAGCAGCATCGGCAATGCGTCCTTGTCCTGCATGACCAATGGCTGCGCATCGTCGCCAGGAAATAACAGTCGCGCCTGATAACCCGGCGGATTGAGCAGCTCGTGCATGCCCTGGAAAACTTCACCGACGACCAACTGTGCGTTGTTCAAGCCCAGCGCCGCCAGCCGCCCGGTGTTCAATGCATGCTGAACTTCGCTGGGGTGCTGCAACACCAGCACCCGAGTGCGACTGTCCAGTTGCGGAATCAACCCGCACAAACAGTGGCTTTCGGGACGCAGGCAACGTTCACAGCGCGGGCGGGACATAGAAGCGTTCCTCAGAAAGGATGGGGTCAAACAGGATTGAGCTGCGCTTTCAGCAGATCACGGAAAGTTTGAATCAACGGTTCGCGGCTGCGACCCCGACGCACAATCATGGAAAACGGCGCCTGATAACCGAAGGTCGCCGGCAGCAGCACACGCAAGTGCCCCGAATCCACCCAGGAATGCGCATAGTGTTCCGGCAAATAGCCTATATAGGCGCCGGACAGCACCAGAATCAGCTGCGCTTCCATACTTTCCACGGTTGCGGCGCTGTGTTTGAAACCATGCCGGGCCAGTTCCGCCTGACTCCAGTAACCGCGTCCGACCATGCGCTGCTGGGCGATCACCGGCTCGGGAATACGCCGCTCGGCAAACAAGGTGTGGCGATTGCTGCAATACAGCCAATGCTGTTCGCGATACAGCGGCTGGTAAAGCAAGCCATTCATGCGTGTGGAGAACGAACCGATGGCCAGATCCAGACGGTTATCCAGCACGCCGAGCTGTAACTCGTAAGGGCTCATCACCGACAGATGCAAATGCACGGCGGGATGTTCTTCACTGTAGGCACCGATGACTTCGGCGAACGGCAAGGCCGGATCGCTCACCGTGGAGTCCAGCACGCCGAGGTTGAGCGTACCGCGCAGCTCGCCCTTGAGTGCAGCGGCGTACAGCTCGAAGCCTTCCAGCTCACCCAGCAGACGCAGGGTTTCCTGATGAAACAGCTCGCCTTTGCTGGTCAGACTGAACCCGCCCCGCCCCCGATGACACAGGACGATGCCCAGCGCCGCTTCCAGCTGGCTCATGTAAGTGCTGATCGCCGACGTGGAAAGATTGAGCTCCTGCTGCGCACTGGCAAAGCCCTGGTGGCGCACCACGCTGGCGAAAATACGCAGAAGTTTGAGATCGGGTAACGCGCTGGCCATGGGGGTTCCGGTAGACATTATGTGTTGAATCACGGCCCCGTAGGAGCGAGGCTTGCCCGCGAAGGGGCCGGTATAGGCAAAATATTCTCGGAGTCACAAAGGTAGATTTCGCGGGCAAGCCTCGCTCCAATAAATGAAACCCAAGGCCGCGCAGCTTAGCTCAAAACCGCATTAGTTTCGAAATCTCTAAACTAAGTATTTCGCCGCAGCGATTGTTCCCTGCTGCCCCACTTCCCAGAATCGACGCATTCAAACCAACGATGAGGCAATCCCGTGGAAAAGATTTTTCACCAACCACTGGGCGGCAACGAAATGCCGCGCTTCGCCGGCATTGCCACCATGATGCGCTTGCCGCACCTGCAATCCGCGGCCGGTCTGGACGCTGCTTTTGTCGGCGTGCCACTGGATATCGGCACCTCGCTGCGCGCCGGGACCCGTTTCGGCCCGCGTGAAATTCGCGCTGAATCGGTGATGATTCGCCCCTACAACATGGCAACCGGCGCTGCGCCGTTTGACTCGCTGTCAGTGGCCGATATCGGCGACGTGGCGATCAACACGTTCAACCTGCTGGACGCCGTGCGCATCATCGAAGAAGCCTACGACGAAATCCTTACCCATGACGTGGTGCCGATGACGCTGGGCGGTGATCACACCATTACCCTGCCGATCCTGCGCGCCATTCACAAGAAATACGGCAAGGTTGGCCTGGTGCATATCGATGCCCACGCCGACGTCAACGATCACATGTTCGGCGAGAAAATCGCCCACGGCACCACCTTCCGCCGCGCGGTTGAAGAGGGCTTGCTGGACTGTGATCGTGTTGTGCAAATCGGCCTGCGCGCTCAGGGCTATACCGCCGAGGACTTCAACTGGAGCCGCAAACAGGGCTTCCGCGTGGTTCAGGCTGAAGAGTGCTGGCACAAATCCCTCACCCCGTTGATGGCCGAAGTTCGCGAAAAAGTCGGCGGCGGTCCGGTGTATCTGAGTTTCGACATTGATGGTATCGATCCGGCCTGGGCACCAGGCACCGGCACCCCGGAAATTGGCGGCCTGACCACCATTCAGGGTATCGAGATCATTCGCGGCTGCCAGGGCCTGGATCTGGTCGGTTGCGATCTGGTGGAAGTCTCGCCACCGTACGACACCACCGGCAACACTTCCCTGCTGGGCGCTAACCTGCTGTACGAAATGCTGTGTGTCTTGCCGGGTGTGACCCACCGCTAAAAACAAACGACGAACCGTTGGAGCGAGGCTTGCCCGCGAATGAACCGCCGCGTTTTGCCAGAGACACCGCGTTAGCGTTCTTCGCGGGCAAGCCGCGCTCCAACAGAGGTGATACATGAGCGACCACAACAACGTACTGCAAGCCGCCGCCGATCTGGTGACGGCGTTTGCCAGCAATAACCGCCAAACGTATTTCGAGGCGTTCAGCCCGGATGCGACCTTTGTGTTTTACACCCTGGAAAAACCGCTGCTCAGCCGCAGCGCTTATCAGACGCTGTGGGACAGCTGGCGGGAAGATGGATTTGAAGTGCTGTCGTGCGCATCCAGCAACGCCGATGTCAGCGTGTATGGCGATGTAGCGATTTTTCTCCACGACGTGACCACCGAATTGCGCGTAGCAGGCGAGCAAAGCATCAGTCAGGAACGCGAAACTATCGTGTTTGCCCGCCAGATGTCCGGAAGCTGGCTCGCCGTTCACGAACATTTGTCGGCTATTCCCTAATAAAAAAGCAGTATTCCACAAGCACCAAATGATCGGAGCAGATCATGGATAACAATAAACAGCGTGCCCCCACACAACGTCCCACCAGCAGCATCGAAACCTTCGGCGTAGAACAGATTCCCAATCACGCCCGCAGTGCCACTCCCCACGATTTGTTCCGACTGATTTTCGGCGGCGCCAATACCTTTGCCACCGCAGTGCTGGGCAGTTTTCCGGTGTTGTTCGGCTTGTCCTTTCAAGCAGGCGTCTGGGCGATTGTTCTCGGCGTATTGATCGGCTCGATCATCCTCGCGCCAATGGGCCTGTTCGGCCCACTCAACGGCACCAACAACGCGGTATCGTCCGGCGCGCATTTCGGTGTGCATGGCCGAATCGTCGGTTCGTTCCTGTCGTTGCTCACCGCAATTGCCTTCTTCTCGCTGTCGGTCTGGAGTTCGGGCGATGCATTGATCGGCGGCGCGAAACGCCTGATCAACCTGCCGGAAACCGATCTGACCCTCGGCCTCGCCTACGGCCTGTTCGCCATCCTGGTGCTGACCGTCTGCATCTATGGCTTTCGATTCATGCTGTGGGTCAACAAGATCGCAGTCTGGGCGGCCAGTTTGCTGTTCCTGCTGGGGATCTTCGCGTTTGCCGGGGCGCTTGATGCGGGCTTCGCCGGGACAGTTGCCATGGGCCAGGAAGGTTTCTGGGCGGCGTTCATCGGCTCGGCGCTGGTTGCCATGAGCAATCCGGTATCGTTCGGCGCATTCCTCGGCGACTGGTCGCGCTACATTCCACGGGATACGCCCAAGCGGCAGATCATGCTGGCCGTCATCGGCGCCCAGACGGCCACGCTGATTCCGTTCCTGTTCGGCCTGGCCACCGCGACCATCGTCGCCATCAAGGCGCCGGACTACATCGCCGCCAATAACTACGTCGGCGGCCTGTTGGCGGTGTCGCCCACCTGGTTCTTCCTGCCGGTTTGCCTGATCGCGGTAATCGGCGGCATGTCCACCGGCACTACGTCGCTGTATGGCACCGGGCTGGACATGTCCAGCGTGTTCCCACGCGTGTTGTCACGGGTCAAGGCAACGCTGTTGATTGGCGTGATGTCCATCGCGTTCATCTTCATCGGCCGCTTCGCCGCCAACCTGGTACAGAGCGTTTCGACCTTTGCTGTGCTGATCATCACCTGCACCACGCCATGGATGGTGATCATGATCATCGGCCTGCTGGTGCGGCGCGGCTTTTATTGCCCGGATGACCTGCAAGTCTTCACCCGTGGCGAAAAAGGCGGTCGTTACTGGTTCAGTCACGGCTGGAACTGGCGCGGGTTGGGTGCCTGGATTCCCAGCGCACTGGTCGGCTTGTGCTTCGTGAACCTGCCGGGGCAGTTCGTCGGCCCGCTGGGCAATCTCGCCCAAGGCATCGACATCAGTCTGCCGGTGACCCTAGGCCTGGCGTCGCTGGTGTATCTGGCGCTGCTGAGCCTGTTCCCGGAACCTGCCGCTGTGTATGGCCCCAACGATCCACGCAGCCTGAAACCCCTTGAAGCCGCGCCGGTAGCGGAACAGACGGTTGTCTGAAGGCTGCCGATAGTCGGCGCACAAAAAAAGGATGTCCGTGGACATCCTTTTTTACATCTGGAGCCTTCTACGCCCTGAGTTACGGCGGATTTGAGCTAGCCTTGAGGATGCAGTGGCAAGAGATGCATGCAAACCACATGCGCATGGATCGATTTGGAAACACCCTGTTTTATGGAAGTTGGGGCTGATCCTCTAAATGACGGATAACAGGGGCTTTCATGAATCGCAACGAAATCCAGCAACACGTCTTCAACACGATAGGCAGAATTCTGGTCGACAAGTCAGAGATTCATGAAGATTCCAGCTTCAAGGATTTGATGCTCGATGAGGACGATGTAAACGAGCTGTTCAAACAATTGCAGGATGACTACGGCTTTGAATTCCCGGCCGCCGTCAAACTGCGGGCCGTCGAAAAACCGGAAGAGTTGATCCTGCCCATGCTGGTGGACTTGATCCTGATGCTGAAAAAAGACCAGCCAAAGCGCTCGGGCGAAAAAACCGAGGGCACAAGCAAGGAATAAAAAGAAAGATCAGGCCGCCATTCAGGGCCTGTTATCAGCGACGGGACGCGGGCGCGCCCCGGCAGAAGACGCCGTTTCGACTACCGACGTGGACGGCGTTGTTTATCGTTCTTGTCGTTGCTGCGCACCGGAATCGGTTGCAGTTTGGGCCGTTCGATAAGACCCAAGGCAACGCCCAGATCGTGAAGCCATTCTTGCAGTTTGGTATTCATAAAGCCCCCTTCAGGGAAATACTCGACGACCGACATCTTCAAGCCGCTTCAACAGAATAGTGCTATTTCACACTTTACGCCTGCTACCGAGTGTCGCGGAAAAACATTTTTCCCGATGTGCCCAATGTGACAGCTCTGAGGCTGATCCCACGTATTTAAACGACCAACGGCAGCGCAGGACATGCGCGGACACAGTTTAGGACCGGACCAGCCCGCGCAACTTGCGCCGAATCCATTGTTCGCCACTGACCAGGGTGATCCCGAGCAAAACCAGAATCGCCCCGATCACAAAGTTGAAGCTCAACGGTTCACCCAGCAACAGCACGCCGAAGGTCACGCCAAACAGCGGCGTCATGAACGAAAACACCGCCAGATTCGACGCCAGGTAACGGCGCAACAGCCAGAACCAGGCGAGATAGCTCGCGCACGACACCACCAATCCTTGAAACAGCACGCTGCCAATGCCGACCGGGGTCAGCTCAACCTGGGTGATCTGGCCGCTGAGCGCAGCAATCAGCAGCAGTCCGACCAGACAAACCATCAATTGATAAAACAGAGTCAGGGTTACCGGCGCTTCGGACAGTCGAGATGCGCGCACTACCACCGTGGTCGCGCCCCACGCCATCCCCGCCAGTACGCCAAGGCCATCGCCGATGAGCATGTTGCGGTCGATGCCGGTCAGCGACAGGCCACCAACAAAGGCCGTAGCGATACCGGCGAAGGCGAGAAAAATGCCCAGCCACTGCAGCGGTCGCAGCCGCTCGCTGGGCAGGCGCCAGTGCAGCCCCAGCGCGGTGAAGATCGGCGCGGTATAAAGGAACACCGACATGTGCGCAGCACTGGTCAGCGCCAGGCCCTGGGCGATGAATAAAAACTCCAGGCCGAACAGCGATCCGGCCAAGAGCCCGGCGCGCCAGGTGCTGCTGATCTTGTTCAGACCGCCTTGCCAGCACAGCGCAATGCCGACGATCAGCGCGGCGATGCCGGAACGTCCCGCAGCCTGCATGATCGGCGCAATGTCCGGCGCAGCCCACTTGATCAGCACTTGCTGCAAGCCCCATATCACGCAAAGCACGAGCATGACTCGCAGGGCGAAACCATCGGCGCTTTTGCGCGTGACACTCATATCAACGAGTCCGTTCAGGAAAAGAAAAGCGGCGGATCATCTCACACCTTCTATTCAGGCAACTGCACCAGACCTTCGTCGTCGGTCATCGCCCGCTCCAGCAGATCCGCTGGCAGGTTCTTGCTGGCACGTGCGCCAAGCAACTTGAGCTGCTCGCTGCGACTGACCAGATTCCCCCGCCCTTCTGTCAGCTTGTTGCGCGCCGCGCCGTAGGCCTTGTCCAGCTGCTGCAAGCGATTGCCGACTTCATCCAGATCCTGAATGAACAACACGAATTTGTCGTAAAGCCAGCCGGCACGCTCGGCAATTTCACGGGCGTTCTGGCTCTGGCGTTCCTGTTTCCAGAGGCTGTCGATCACCCGCAAGGTCGCCAGAAGCGTCGTCGGGCTGACAATCACGATGTTGCGGTCGAAGGCTTCCTGAAACAGATTGGGCTCGGCTTGCAAAGCGGCGGAAAACGCTGCCTCGATTGGCACGAACAACAACACGAAATCCAGGCTGTGCAAGCCTTCCAGGCGTTTATAGTCTTTGCCGGACAAGCCCTTGACGTGGTTGCGCAGTGACAATACATGCTGCTTCAACGCCACTTGGCCGATCACTTCGTCGTCGGCGCTGACGTATTGCTGGTACGCCGTAAGGCTGACTTTGGCGTCGACCACCACCTGCTTGTCGCCCGGCAGCATGATCAATACATCCGGCTGAAAACGCTCGCCGTCCGGGCCCTTGAGGCTGACTTGCGTCTGGTATTCACGGCCTTTTTCCAGACCGGCGTGTTCCAGCACTCGCTCCAGAATCAGCTCGCCCCAATTGCCTTGGGTCTTCTGGCCTTTAAGCGCGCGGGTCAGGTTGGTCGCTTCATCGCTCAAGCGCTGATTGAGCTGCTGCAAACGCTCCAGTTCCTTGCTGAGGGAGAATCGCTCTCGGGCCTCCTGCTGATAACTTTCCTCGACGCGCTTTTCGAACGACTGAATGCGTTCCTTGAGCGGATTGAGCAATTGCCCGAGCTGCTGCTGACTGGTTTCGGCGAAGCGCTGCTCACGCTCATCGAAAATCTTCCCGGCCAGCTCGGCGAACTGGGCACGCAGCTCGTCCCGGGAACCCTGAAGGTCATCCAGACGCTGCTGATGGCTTTCCTGTTGCTCACGCAGCTCGGCGGCCAGTGAAGCACTGCGTGCGTCCAACTGGCGCAACTCGGCTTCTTTGGCGGAGCGTTCGACGCTCCAGGCCTGCGCCGCGTCATGAGCACTGTCGCGTTCCTGACGCAGCAGTTCCACTTCCCGGCGCAGCGCAGCAAGGTCGGCCTGCTTCAGCGCATTGGCCTGGCTCAGATCGCTGATTTCATCGCGACTGGCGTCCAGCTGAGCGCTGAGCCCGTCCTGAGCCATTTGCGCAGTGCTCAAACGCTCGTCCAGCAATGCGCTTTCAGCCTGCTGGCGAACCAGTTTGCGCTGGAGCTGCCAGGCCAAGGCCAGTAAAGGTATCGCCGCTGCACCAAGCCCCAGTAAAAGGCTGGTCAAGTCCATCGCCATAGAGACTCCTGGTGTCTGTCTCGAGCCACTGACAGTAAAAGCATGCCGAACTCATATTCCCGGCATTATGCGCAGAACAGCGGTTTGCGCCAGACATCGGTTGTCATGACAAATGCTGCGACTCAGTAACGGTTCAGCTGGCCGAGCAGTCGTTGCGCGTCGAGTGAACCCTTGGCCGATGCCAGTTCGAGCCAGTGCCGGGCCTGGCGAGGTTCGCTGATGGGGGCCTGCGTACACAGGCGGCCGTATTCGTATTGCGCATTGCAATCGCCAGCCCGAGCGGCCTGACGCAGCAGTTCGTGACCGATGCGCCGATCACGGGCGTTGCCACAATCGTGACAAAGCATTCTGCCCAACCGGCTCTGCGCCACCACTACCCCTTGGCGAGCCGGCTGCTTGAGCAGGCGACCGGCAAAATGCTTGATGCTCGGCCTGCTGCCCAGACGCGGACTGTCCAACAGCCACAAGGCAACGCGCAACGAAAACCGCGGCAGTTCGTGTGAGGCAGGTCGAGGCTCTTGGGACGGATCAGGGCGAAGCTTCATAAACACTACGGGGGCAAATCAGGAGGCGCGCAACTCTACACTTTTTCTCGCTGAGGTAAAGTCCCGAAACCAGAGATGCCCGAAATAGAGCAAGCGCTTGGGACAATCCACAGAACCTGTGGATAACTCAGTGGACAACCGTACTTTAACTCTCGCAAACGTAGGCAGAATGGGGCCTGCGCTCAAACTGACGATTTTTTCACCAGTTAAAAAAAACGATGTTTTTCATTGACTTAATAATTCACCACGGTAAATCAAGCTCTTAGGAGCGGTTGTGACAGTGATGTGGCAGCATCGTCGCGCAATGTGCACAACTCCATTTCCAACCGCTATGAGACACGCTTCCCCTCATCGCAAATCCGCCTTGAGCGACACACGATTTCAAGCAGAACAGCTTCTGCGAGGCAGTCGTATGTGCGCAGATCGGGCGCTACCACGGCACAGGTATCGCAAAATCCGGCATTCAACTTTCCAATCTGGTCACGGCAGTAGAATATACGCGGCCATTTTCCAGCGACGGTCGCCTCTGCGTGCGTGAAGTTTTCAAATTTATTGCCCTGTTTTTGTTCGTCTGCACCGTTGCCGTAGCGGTTACTCTGGCGCTGCCCATGCCTGATAACGCCGTGTTCGCCGCTGCAGTGCTGCTGCCAGCCATCGCGCTGGCGCTGATCATCAGCATCGAATTGAGCGAAGGCCGGATCAATGGTGCGGGCGAAATCATGCGCGCCATCGAAACCCGCCAATCCAGGCGTCTCACGCTTGCCGCGTATCTATTGGGCTGCACGCTGGTGGCCGCGACGATGGTGCTGGTCTACGACGGGGTTTTTCGTGCGCAGTGATTTTATTTGATACTGCCCCTTCCATCGCGCTCGATGATCAGTTAGCATTGCCATCGTTAGTACCAAGCTGAAAGTCAATTCTGGTCGAATAATCCCCCCGACAAACATCCTTCCGATTCGAAGGTGTTGTTGCCAAAAAGGGATCGACCACCTCGATGGTTTCCAGACATGAACCCTACGCGCTGATTACCCACGAACGGGAGCTGTAGCGTAAAAAGTTTCATGGCCTGATAGAACCAGCCTGCAATTGATCAGGATCTTCACCCAGAGCGGCGAACCTTTGCTCTTGTTGTGTTGCCTGCCCTCCTAAGTACCTACCGGTCAGCCCGAGCGCCATACTATCCAGCGCGCTTCAACTGTCTGCTTTGTTCCAGTCAGGTTCTTCGCCCTGCCCTACCTGAAAATAACAGGTGTTGGCCCGCGTTTACTGGGACGTTTTATTTTTGCACGGCCTTATTCCGTGTTGTTCAGGAACACCATAACCATGACTACTCATACCCAGACTCAGGATGCCATCCGCACCCTTACTCACGCTTTCGCACCAATGAACTGCCTGATCATGGCTGCTCGCAAAGGCTGCTTCAGCTTCACCATCGTCAACGAACACGGCATCGCTCGTCACAGCGAACGCCTGTACCCCGATCAATACTCCAGCGCCGAGCCGCTGCAGGCCGTGATCGAGCGTACCCGTCAGGCACTGGTTGCCTGATAGAGACCGACCACTGAGCGCCGCTCAACCGGTCAAGAAAGCCCCGCCCCTAGAAAGGCGGGGCTTTTTTTCGTCTGTTTTTCGGCTTTCTGAGTCAGTCGAAAATCCACGCTGCCTATCGCCAAGGGATATATAGAGAGCAGTACTAGACGGGAAATAATTTAAAAACAGGATATTAGACGCAATAGATGACACTACACTTCAACTTGAGCGGCGATGCCGCTTCCGGCGAGCCTGATCCGATTCATCGCTGCCACGCGCCAGGCTCGTTGGCCACTAGCTCCCGAGGGTGTCATGGGAATTGCAGCCGGTGATCTATCTCGACACGTTATTCGGCCGACATTGATGTATCTCGATCGTCATAGCGCTTGCGCCGAATCCTTCCTGCTTGGTGTTGCCGCCAGCCAGTCAGCCCTGGGCGCCGCCCTCGACAGCCGACGCGGCCACGGCCTGTACTGCATCCCTGAACTGCGCCACCGACAGATCTGGGATAACTACCTGGCCCTAGATCCTGAACTGGCCAGCCGGGTGCGCGGTCTTGCCAGCCAGCATGCGTTTCTCACCGGACCGCACTTGGAGCTGACCGTCAACCTGCGCTACTCCACCGCCATCGCCTGGTTGATGGTCGAAGCCCATGGCGTTTTTCTGCCCAGCGATGAAAACCCGCTGTTGATGGCCAGAATCTGGCGAGAAATCTTCGAGCCCCAAGGGCGCTTGAGAGACTTTATCAGCGCATGGCAAAGTTGCGTCGCACCGCTTTCCTATCCCGTGTGAGCGGCCTCTGGAAAATCACGTTAGCGTAAGATCCCACCACATTACGAGGATTGTCCTACAAGAATCGCTCTAACTCGCGGCATTCAGGCTATAGCGCATTGCTAAAAATGTTGGTAATTTCCGCGCGGTGATCAACACGGAGTTCTAATAATGAAAAAAGTAATGCTCAAGACCACACTTAGCCTCGCAGTCAGCCTGGTCTCTTCTCAACTGTTCGCTGCCGGTTTCGCAATCAACGAACAGAGCATCAGCGGGATGGGGACTGGTTTTGCCGGCCGCTCTTCTTCTGCCGATGATGCCAGCACTGTCTTCGGCAACCCTGCCGGGATGTCCCGCCTGAAGAGCGAGCAAGTGAGTGTTGGCGCAGCCGCCATCATCGCCAAGACCGATATCAAGCACGGCCAAGGCACTTTCGGCGGCAGTAACGATGGCGATATGGTACCGGTCGTCGGCGTTCCGATGGGCTACTACGTAAAACCTATCGATGATCACTGGGCATTTGGCGTTGGTGTCTATGTTCCTTTCGGTCTGGTTACCGACTATGAAAGCGGCTTCGCGGGCCGTTACTGGGGCGACAAGAGCCACGTTCAGGTTGTCACCTTTCAACCGACCGTCAGCTACGCCTTCAACGACAAGGTTTCCATCGGGTTTGGCCCGACCATCAACCGCATCGACGGTGAACTGACTTCCTCCACGCTGACCGCCGCTACACCGGGTCGCAACGATGGCAAGGTCAAGATCAAAGGCGACGACACCGCGGTCGGCTTCAACGTCGGCATCCTGGTGCAGGCGACCGACACCACGCGTCTGGGCCTGACTTATCACTCCAAGGTCGATTTCAAACTCGACGGCGACACCAAGATCCAGGGCGCCGGTTTCGGCCCGTTCAGCGGCCAGAAATACGACGCTTCGCTGGATCTGACCACGCCTGAATCGGTCGACTTCTCGATCACGCAACAGCTGGACGAGAACTGGACTGTCTACGCAGGCAGCACCTGGACCCGCTGGAGCCGCCTGGAAGACATCACCGTAAACAACGATGGCGTTCCACGTCAGCTGGGTGGTTCGACTGGCGCCATCGGCACGATCACCGAAGAGCAGAACTGGCACGACACCTGGGCACACGCTATCGGTGCCTCGTACAAGGTCAACAAAGAGTGGACCTTGCGAACCGGTTTCTCGGTGGATCAGTCGCCGACCAACAACACCAACCGTTCGCCACGCATCCCGACCGGCGACCGCAAGGTACTCAGCCTGGGCGCTGGCTGGAGCCCGACCGACAACATGACCATCGACGTGGCGTATTCGTATCTGCACGAAGACAAAGCCAAGATTCGTGATGCCAGTTCGACCAAGGGCGCGTACAGCGCTGACTTCCAGAACAGCGCACACGGCCTGGGTACTTCGGTCACCTATCGCTTCTGATGCTGCGAACCCGGTAGGCTGAAAAAGCTACCGTCCGGCTCACAAAAAGCCCCGCAATTGCGGGGCTTTTTGCTGCATGGCAAACGGATCAAGGCTTGGAGGCAATTGCCTTTTCGACGGCCGCAATCAGCTCCGGATCATCCGGCGCGGTCAGGCTGGAGAAGTTGGCGATGACCTTGCCCTGACGATCAATGACATATTTATAGAAGTTCCAGCGCGGCGCACTGCTTTGCTCGGCGAGCACCTTGAACAGGTGCGTCGCCTCCGGACCTTTGACAATCTGCGGCTCAGTCATGGTGAAGGTCACGCCGTAGTTCACGTAGCAGACCTTGGCCGTCTCTTCCCCATCCCTGGACTCCTGCTTGAAGTCGTTGGACGGTACACCGACCACTTCCAGCCCTTGCCCCTTGAAGCGCTGATTCAGTGCCTCCAGGCTTTTGAACTGCGGCGCGAAGCCACAGAAACTGGCGGTATTGACCACCAGCATCGGCTTGCCGGCGAAGCGCTGGCATAGGTCGATATTTTCCTTGGCGCGCAGTTTAGGTAGCTCGCCCTGCAACAAAGATGGGCATTCGGCAGCCAGAGCCGGGCCGGCCATGGCCAACATCAGAAACGGAAGAGAAAGCCAGCGAATGGTCATACGGCACCTGAGCGCACGAACGGCGCGATAGTTATTGTCTGTGGACACGCTACCCGTCGTTGCAACAAATGCCTAGTCGAACGGATAGCGTCGGCCGGGCAGATCCCCTTTCACAGCTCGGCTCAGCAAGCACCCATACCCAACTGCAACGCAGCCAGGCCGACGCCTTGCCACGCCCACCAGACCAGCGTCAGCAACAGCGCAATGCCAAAGCCGACGCCCCAGGTCCAGAATCTGTTCACACCGCGCTCCCCTGCATTTGCAACCGCGCCACGGGACGCTCGCAAACCGGCCAATTCAGCGCGGCCGCCAGCAGGCTGAGCAGGATCGACACTTGCCAGATCAAGTCGTAATTTCCGGTCCGGTCATACACCACGCCACCCAGCCAACCGCCGAGAAAAGCGCCCAACTGATGGAACAGGAACACAATGCCACCGAGCATCGACAGGTTGCGCACGCCAAACAGCGTGGCGACCGTGCCATTGGTCAGCGGCACCGTCGACAGCCACAACAAGCCCATCGCCACACCGAACAGATACGCCGTGGTCTCGCTCAACGGCACCCACAGGAACAGTGCAATCACCACCGCCCGCAGCAAATACAAACTGGTCAACAGGCGCGGCTTGGACATCCGCCCGCCCAGCCAGCCCGCCGTATAGGTACCGAAGATATTGAACAGGCCGATCAGCGCCAGCACCGTGGTGCCGACCCTGGCCGGCAAATGCTGATCCACCAGATAGGCTGGCAGATGCACGCCGATGAACACCACCTGAAAGCCACAAACGAAGAAGCCCAGGGCCAGCAGCCAGAAGCCGGAATGCGAACAGGCTTCATGCAGCGCCTCGCGCAGGGTCTGCTCGCCACCGACCAAGGCGGTAGGAACGTCCTTGAGCATCATTACCAGGGGCAGGATCAAAGCGACCAACACGCCCAATACCAGCAAGGCACTGGACCAGCCCAGCCAGCTGATCAATCCCAGCGTGCCCGGCAACATGGCGAACTGACCGAACGACCCGGCGGCACTGGCGATCCCCATGCCCATACTGCGTTTTTCCGCAGGCAACGCACGCCCGACCACACCGAGAATCACCGAAAACGAAGTGCCCGAAAGACCGATGCCAATCAGCAGGCCCGCGCTCAAGGACAGGCTCAGCGGCGAGTCGGCCATGCTCATGGTCAGCAAGCCAATCGAATAGAGAATCCCACCGATAAACACCACTTTGGCGGCGCCAAAACGGTCAGCCAATGCGCCCGCAAACGGCTGCGCCAGGCCCCACATCAGGTTTTGAAAGGCAATGGCGAAAGCGAATACTTCACGACCCCAGCCAAAGTCGGCACTCATCGGTGCCAGAAACAGGCCGAAGCCGTGTCGCGTACCCAACGACAGCGCGAGAATCAGCGCGCTGCCCAACAGGATCCAGCCACTGGTACGCCAAACCGATGTCATTGTTATTCTCCAGGCAGGGCCGTTAAATGGGGTACGCGGACATACCCGTAACAGGATGTGTGCAAGAGATGATGGTGTCAATGTTGCCGGCCCGATCCACCGCGTCATCGTTCTTCGCGAGCAAGCTCGGCTCCCACGGGTTTATAAAATCGCCACCAATACCGCCACTTCCAGCAACTCCAGCATCGCACCCGCAGTGTCGCCGGTGGTGCCGCCAAGTCGGCGAAGCATCAAATGCCGCAGCCAGAAGAAGCCGACCGCTGCTACCAACAGCACCAGCACGCCGGAGACTCCCGCGATCAGCACGCACACCAAAGCGCTGACCAGCAAGACCTGCTGACCGGCTTTGCGCGGCAAGTGGTCCGCCAAGGCCTGGCCCAGACCACCAGCACGCACATAAGGCGTGCCGAGGAACAAGCCCAGCATTGCCGCGCGGCCAATCAACGGCGCAAGCAGCAAGCCCAGTGGATGATGATTTTCGATCAACGCCATTAGCGCGCTGAACTTGAGCAGCAGCACCAGCACCAGCGTCACCACCGCAATCGGTCCGCTGCGCGGGTCTTTCATGATGGTCAGCGTGCGCTCGCGGTCGCCGAAACCGCCAAGCCAGGCGTCGGCGCTGTCGGCCAGGCCGTCCAGATGCAGGCCGCCACTGAGCAACACCCAGGCGGTCAGCAGCAACGCCGCGTGAAGCATCAGCGGCGCGCCGTCGAGCAGTGCATTCAACGCCAGCAACAGCACGCCGAACAGCACGCCGACCAGAGGATAGAACAGCAACGACCGGCCCAACTCCTGTGGCTGCGGCATGCCGGGCAGACGAATCGGCAGGCTGCTGAGAAATTGCAGGGCTATCCAGAACGGCAACATCTCAAACCTCCGTGAGCAAACCGCCCGCCGCGACTGTGATCGCCAGCAGCGCACCGTGCCCGACCTGGACTTGCAGCAACTGTTCGCGAGGCAAACCCCGAGCCTGAGCGAGTAGCAAACGCATGACGCCGCCGTGGCTGATCAGCAACACCCGTTCGCCGGCATAAGCCTGCTGCAGGCCCTGCACAGCGGCCAGAACCCGCGTCGAGAACTCAAGCACCGGCTCGCCATTGGGCGGTGTGAAACTGTAGGGATCAGCCCAGAACAGTCCCAACCCTTCGGCGTCGGTTTCCATGAGCTGTGCGGCGCTGTGGCCTTCCCAGTCGCCGAAGTGCAATTCCTGCAACGCGGATTCGAGGCTCAACGGCAACGTCAGTCGTTCAGCCAGTTCTTCGGCAAAACGCGCGCAGCGTTGCAACGGCGAGCTGACGATACGATCCCACGGACCGCCTTCGACCACCGCCGCGCGCATCTGCGCCCAGCCGATATCGGTCAGGGCATCATCAAGGCTGCCGCGCATGCCGCCGCCAAGTTCGGTTTCGCCATGGCGCAGCAGGTCCAGGTGCAAGGTCATGCCGGACGGTCTGCGACGGCGGCTTCGGCGAAGGTCGCCATGCCGCTATGCAGCTGACACGCCAAACGCACCAGCGGCACCGCCAGCGCCGCGCCGCTGCCTTCGCCCAGGCGCAGGCCCAGATCCAGCAGCGGTTCGGCTTGCAGGGTTTCCAGCAAATGACGATGCCCCGGCTCCGCACCACGGTGGCCGAACAGCAGCCATTCGCGGCACGATGGGTTCAAGCGCACCGCCACCAACGCGGCGACGCTACAGATAAAGCCATCGACCAGCACCGCAATGCCTTCCTGAGCGCAGGCCAGATACGCGCCGACCAGCGCCGCAATTTCAAAACCGCCCAGGCTGAACAGGCTTTGCAGAGGATCGCCGGCATGCTCGGCATGCAGCACCAGCGCGGCCTCAATCACCTGGGTTTTACGCGCGATGCCCGCTGCATTCAAGCCAGTACCGGGACCGACCAACAGCTGCGCCGCGCATTCCAGCAACGAGCAGGCCACGGCACTGGCCGAAGCGGTGTTGCCGATGCCCATTTCGCCACCGACAAACAGCTCGCTACCCACCGCCTTGGCGCGCAACACGCTGTCGCGTCCGGCTTGCAGGGCCAGCAAACCCTGTTCCTGAGTCATCGCCGGGCCTTTGGCAAAGTTGGCCGTGCCCGCACCAATCCGCAAATGGCGCACGCCCGGCAAATCCAGCGGTGCGACGGTACCCAGATCCACCACATCCAGTTGCGCAGCCAGTTGCTGCGCCAGCACGCTAATTGCCGCGCCGCCGGTGACGAAGTTGTGCAGCATCTGCCCGGTCACTTCCTGGGGATAAGCCGAAACACCTTCGGCCACCACGCCGTGATCTCCGGCGAAAATCGCGATCCACAGCACGTCGGCCCTGGGTTTGACGCGTCCCTGCAAACCGGCGAGCTGCACAGCAACGCGCTCAAGCTGGCCGAGGGAACCGGTGGGTTTGGTCAATTGCTGCTGTCGCGCCAAGGCTTCTTCACGTGTTGCTACGTTGCTGGCCTGCGCGGGCTTGAGCCACCAGGAATTATTCATAATGCGGATCCTTTCAACGTCAGTGGCAAGCCGGCAACGGTCAACACCACGCGCTGGCAACGTTCGGCCAGGGCTTGATGCAACAGGCCGGCTTCGTCGACATAACGGCGGGTCAACTCACCGAGGGGCACAACGCCCAGCCCGGTTTCATTGCTGACAAAAATGATTTCACCCGGCAGCAGCGCCAGGCAATCGAGCAGCGCCTCGCGCTCCAGCGTCAGGCGCTCGGGGTTTTCCAGCAGTAATAAATTGGTCAGCCACAACGTCAGGCAATCCACCAGCAGGCAACGATCCGGCGCAGCGTTTTCCCGCAGCACCCGGCTCAGCTCGAGCGGTTCTTCGATCAGCCCCCAGTGGTCCGGACGGCGCTGGCGATGCAACGCAACACGCTGGTTCAACTCGGCGTCCACCGGTTGGCTGGTGGCGATATAAATGACGTTCAGCCGCGACTCGCTGGCCAGTTTTTCCGCCAGACGACTCTTGCCGGAACGCGCCCCGCCGAGGATCAGTTGCAGCATCTGTGTGCGCCTCTTCTTAGAAAACTCGGAACTACTTGTCTGGCGCGATATGCCCTGTGGGAGCGAGCTTGCTCGCGAAAGGGCCAGCCCATCCGATACCTTCGCGGAGCCTGAAACAGCGCCTTCGCGAGCAAGCTCGCTCCCACGAGCCGTGGATTTCCTGCACCACCCGCAATGTCAGGTACATCCCAAACCACATAACTCGCGCAACAGCGCGCCGTCCAGATGCTCTTCGACCAGATCCGCCAGCCGCTCGATGTCCCGCTCGCGCAGGGCGTGATAATCCACTTGCTGCACGTTTTCCAGTCCCGCCCAACGCAACAGCGCGCTGCACGCCTCAGGCGTTTCGAACAGGCCGTGCAGGTAAGTACCGAGGATTTGCCCGTCAGCGCTTTGCGCCCCGTCGCAACGATTGTCATCCAGCTGCACCGCCGGATTTTCCAGCGCCGCCCCGGTGGTCACACCCGCATGAATTTCGTAGCCGCTGACCTCGACACCTTCCAGCAGCAATCGGCCACGCACATTGCGCAGCTGTTTCTCTTCCTCAAGCACAGTGCTCATAGCCAGCAAGCCCAAGCCGGGACTTGAACCCGCCTCACCTTCCAGCCCCAGCGGGTCGTGCAGGTGCTCGCCGAGCATCTGCAAACCGCCGCAAATGCCCAGCAACTTGCCGCCGTAGCGCAAATGACGGGCAATGGCGCTGTCCCAGCCATTGGCGCGCAGATAGGTCAGGTCGCTGCGCACGCTTTTCGAGCCGGGCAGGATGATCAAATCGGCTGGTGGAATGGCCTGACCGGGGCCGACGAATTGCAAATTGACTTGCGGGTGCAGGCGCAGCGGGTCGAAATCGGTGTGATTGCTAATGCGCGGCAGGATCGGCACGACCACGTTCAGCACCTGCTCAACCTTGTCGGTCTGGCGCTGATCGAGGCCGTCTTCAGCCTCCAGATGCAGGTCCATGACATACGGCAATACGCCAACCACCGGTTTGCCGGTGCGCGCTTCGAGCCAGTCCAGCCCCGGTTGCAGTAAGGCGATATCACCGCGAAAGCGATTGATGATGAAGCCTTTGACCCGCGCCTGTTCACTGGGCGACAACAATTCAAGGGTGCCGACCAGATGCGCGAACACCCCGCCGCGATTGATATCGGCGATCAGCAGCACCGGGCAATCCACCGCCTCGGCGAAACCCATGTTGGCGATATCGTTCGCGCGCAGATTGATCTCGGCAGGCGAACCGGCGCCCTCGACGACGATTACCGGATACTGCTCGCCCAGCCGTTGATGGGACTCCAGCACCGCCCGCATCGCGATTTCTTTGTAGCCGTGATAGGCCACCGCGTTCATGGTGGTGACGGCGCGACCATGAATAATCACTTGCGCGCCGGTGTCGCTGTTGGGCTTGAGCAGCACCGGATTCATGTCGGTGTGCGGTTGCAGGCCGCACGCCTGGGCCTGCACCGCCTGGGCGCGGCCGATCTCGCCGCCGTCTGCGGTGACTGCGCTGTTGAGCGCCATGTTCTGCGGCTTGAACGGCACGACGCTGACGCCCTGACGTGTCAGCCAGCGGCACAAGGCCGTTACCAGTGTGCTTTTGCCGGCATCCGACGTGGTGCCTTGCACCATCAAGGTGGTCATGAATTTTCCTGATTGAATTCGCCAAGGGCGCTATCGAGGCGTTGCCAATCCGCTTCATCGCTGGGCAGGCCGAAGCGCAGGCTGCTGTGGTGCGGGCCGTCATCGAGAAACAGGCGCAGCAGGATGCCGCGCCGGGCGCAGAACTCATACAACGCTGACGCACGGGGCGTGACCAGCCATTGAAACAGCGCGCAGCCGCCGTGTGGCGCCAGGTCGTGCCGCGTCAGCAATTGCACCAGACGCTGACTGGCCTGATCGGTGCGCTGGCGTTGCTGGTGATGGCCTTCGGTATCTCTCAGGCAAGCCGCACCGAGTTCCCGGGTCGGGCCGCTGACTGCCCAGGGTCCGATATCCCTGGCCAGTAATTTGAGCAGATGCGGTTCAGCCAGCACAAAACCCAACCGCGCCCCGGCCAGACCGAAAAACTTGCCGAACGAGCGCAGAACGATCAGCCCGGCGCGCCATGTCTCGGCCGCCAGGCTCAGCCCCGGCGTGTTGTCCATGAAGGCTTCGTCCACCACCAGCCAGCCGCCCCGCTCCGCCAGCCGTGCATGCCACTTGAGCAGTTGCTCGGGCGACAGGTTCAGCCCGGTGGGATTGTTGGGATTGACCACCACCAGCACGATGAGGCTGTCGAGAAAGTAATCGACTTCGTGCTCCAGCACTTCCCGGACCAGAAATCCGGCGCTGCGCCAGGCCTGGGCATGCTCGGCATAACAAGGCGACAACACGCCGACCTTACCGGCGCCACGCAAGCGCGGCAGGGCTTGAATCGCCGCCTGGGAGCCCGGCACCGGCAACACTTGGGGAGCGCCGTAATAAGCGCAGGCAGCTTGTTCCAGGCCATCGTCGGTTTCCGGCAGCCGCGCCCAGGCTTGCGGGGCAATCGGCGCAATCGGCCAGGCCCAGGGCGCAATGCCCGTGGAAAGATCCAGCCACTCACTTTCGGCAATGCCGTAATCGCGTGCAGCAACACGCAGTCGCCCACCGTGTTCAAGCATAGAATTCAGCTCCCACACACAAAATCAGCAACCAAAGCCAGACGCCGCGCTGCACCAGTTGCCAGCCCCGGTCGATAGATTGCGCGTCGGCGGGTACGCCTTCGCCCAACTGCGGACGTTGATGAAGTTCGCCGTGATAAATCGCCGCACCGCCGAGCTCGACACCCAGCGCACCCGCGCCAGCCGCCATCACCGGGCCAGCGTTAGGGCTGTCCCAGGTCGGACCCTGGGTTCGCCAGCAGCGCAACGCGAGTCGGGTCTTGCCCAATAGCGCGTAGGTCAAAGCGACCAGACGCGCAGGAATGTAGTTAAGCAAATCATCGATTTTGGCTGCAGCCCAACCGAAACGCTCGAAGCGCTCGTTGCGATAGCCCCACATGGCATCCAGGGTATTGCTCAATCGATACAACACGACGCCCGGTGCACCGGCGACGGCAAACCAGAACAGCGCGGCAAACACGGCGTCGCTGCCGTTTTCCAGCACGGATTCGGTGGCCGCACGGGCCACTTCAGTCGCATCCAGTTCCGAAGTCTGGCGGCTGACCAGATAGCCGACCCGCCGCCGCGCTTCGTCCAGATCGTCGGCGCGCAACGCCTGGGCCACCGGCTCGACGTGCTCGCCAAGGCTGCGCAGGCCGAGCGCGCAATACAGCGCGAGGATTTCCACCAGCCAGCCGATATAAGGCAACCAGCTCAACAGCGTGGCCAGCAACGTCAACGGCACCACGGCGAGAAACCATGCCGTGACGCCGTGGCTGCGCCAACCGCGTCCGCCAGAGTTGAAGCGCCGCTCGATACGATCGGCAAACCGCCCAAAGGCCACCAGCGGATGCGACCGCTTCGGCTCGCCCAGCAACGCATCCAGCGCCACACCGGCGACGCTCAACAGCGCCACACTCATTGACTGACTCCCCATTGATTCTCGTAGAGCATTTCGTCGAGCGGACGTTCTTGCGTCCAGCCTTCCATGACCAGCATGGGTGTCGGGTAAAATTCGCTGACCGGCCCCAGGCACAGCACCGCCAGCGGTTTGGCACCGGCCGGCATGTTCAACAGATCGGCCAGCGCCTGGGGTTCGAACAACGACACCCAGCCCATGCCGAGCCCTTCGGCTCGCGCCGCCAGCCACAGGTTCTGAATCGCGCAGGACAATGAAGCCAGGTCCATTTCCGGCAACGTGCGGCGGCCAAAGATGTGTTTCTCACGATCATCCATCAGTGCTGCGACCAGCACTTCCGCGCAATCGTCGATGCCCTCGACCTTGAGCTTCATGAAATCGTCGGCGCGCTCGCCCATCGCTTCGGCGGTGCGCATCCGTTCCTGCTCGACCTGCACCTTGATCTGCGAACGCAAGGTCCGGTCGGTGATGCGAATAAAACGCCACGGTTGCATCAAACCGACGCTGGGCGCCTGATGCGCCGCGCCGAGCAGCCGCGCGAGTAACTCCGGCGCGACCGTGCCGCCGCTGAAGTGGCGCATATCCCGGCGCTCGGCAATGGCTCGATACACCGCCGCCCGCTCATCGGCGCTGAACGCTTGGTCATTCATGGTTTGAAAAGCGCCGCAACCGCTTGAGGATTGGAAGGGAAATAGAAGTGCACGTAGGACGCAGTCATGCGCCCTTCGCGATAGACCGCCTCCGCGCCGCGCCCGCCGTTGGGGCTGATGCCACGGGCGATGGGCTGCAATTGGGTGCTGGTCAGCGAGTGGTGATAGGTGTGGCCGCGCAGTTCGCCTTCCGGCAACGCGACCGTTTGCAGTGCCAAGGCCGCCAGGCGCTTTTGCATGACCGCTTCACCGGCGAGCAAGCCCACCAGCTCGGCACGCTGGCCGTCGACATCGGTCAAGGCGTCGAGCAGATACAACATGCCGCCACACTCGGCCAGCAGGGGTCTGCCCGCCTGATGATGCTGGCGAATCGCGTTGAGCATTGATGTGTTTTGGCTCAAGGCCAGGTGGTGCAGTTCCGGGTAACCACCGGGCAAATACAGGCTGTCGGCAGGCGGCAGCACCGAATCGCGGATCGGCGAGAAGAACACCAGCTCGGCCCCCATGGCGCGCAGCAGATCGAGGCTCGCGCCGTAAGTGAACGCAAAAGCTTCGTCGTGGGCGACGGCAATGGTTACGCCTTCCAACAAAGGTTCGGCCGGAACCAGGTCCGGCGCGGCGAAGGTCACCGCCGGTGGCAGTTCGACTTCGCAGGTGCTGGCCAGCGCTGCGGCGGCGGCATCCAGACGCACATCAAGATCATTGAGCTCGCTGGCCTGCACCAGTCCCAAATGCCGACTCGGCAGTTCGATACCGGTTTCCCGGGACAACGCGCCGTACCAACGCAGGCCTTCGGTGAGGCTGCCTTCCAGTAATTGCGCGTGACGCACGGTGCCGACCCGGTTGGCCAATACGCCTGCGAACGGCAGGTCCGGCTGATAACGCGCCAAGCCCAGCGCCAGCGCGCCGAAGGTCTGGGCCATGGCCGTGCCGTCGATGACGCCCAGCACCGGCACGCCGAAATAACGCGCCAGATCGGCGCTGGAAGGTGTGCCGTCGAACAGGCCCATCACGCCTTCAATCAGGATCAGATCGGCCTCACCCGCCGCCTGCCACAACAGGCGGCGGCTTTCATCGGCACCGACCATCCATAAATCGAGCTGATACACCGGCGCACCGCTGGCGCGCTCAAGAATCATCGGGTCGAGAAAGTCCGGGCCGCACTTGAACACGCGAACCTTGCGGCCCTGATTGCGATGCAAGCGGGCCAGCGCGGCGGTGACGGTGGTTTTACCCTGGCCGGAGGCCGGTGCGGCGATCAGAACCGCCGGACAATGACGCGGTTCACTCACAACTCGATGCCTTTTTGCGCGCGGATACCGGCCTGGAAGGCATGTTTGACCACGGTGATTTCCGACACTGTATCGGCCATGTCGATCATTTCCGGTTTCGCACCACGGCCAGTGACAATCACGTGCTGCATCGGCGGGCGGGCTTGCAGGTCGCCGAGCACCCGCTCGATGTCCAGATAACCGTGCTTGAGGGCGATATTCAGTTCGTCGAGGATCACCATGCCGATGGCCGGATCACGGAGCATTTCCAGGGAAACTTCCCACGCGGCTTCGGCGGCGGCGATGTCGCGCTGGCGATCCTGGGTTTCCCAGGTATAGCCCTCGCCCATCACGTGATAGCGAACCTGCTCGGGGAAGCGTCGGAAAAAGAACTCTTCGCCCGTACTGTTGCTGCCCTTGATGAACTGCACGACGCCGCACTGCATGCCGTGACCCATCGCCCGGGCCAACATGCCGAATGCAGAACTGCTTTTGCCTTTGCCGTTACCGGTCAGGACCAGCAACAGCCCGCATTCATTGGGTGCGCTGGCGATGCGCTCGTCCATCACGAGTTTTTTGCGCAGCATGCGCGCCAGATGGCGTGCGTTGCGTTCGGGGGATTCGTTCATCTCAGCTCTCCGCTTGAGGGCACGCGAAAGCAGACGGCAGGCAACAGCAAATGACTGGCAGCACGACTTTCGTCATGCCCAGAGCATCGCCCGCCGTGATGCTATTGAATGGATCAGGCCGGTCTCCGGGCTCATGAGCGGAAAAATCCCGACTGTGCGCCTTCCCATGTCCTTGCGGACACAGTGGCATGAAGCACAGCTTCACTCATCTACCGTTGCGGGGGCAGCACCGGGATTGGTCGCCATGGGCGTCCTTACCGGTTTCCCTGTTTCACTCAAACAATCCGGGGATTTTGAGCACCTGAAACAAAGGGCGCAGGTTAGAGCGTTGGGGTTTGAGCGTCAATCAACTCAGCAACAGGTTGAACCTCGAAAGCCCAGGCTTCTCTATCTATTACTGGACCACTGCCTGTTATGGAGATCGATCATGTTCACGCTTAGACCACAGTTCGCGGTTTTGCTACTGGTTGCGGGAGGCCTGGCGGCCTGCGGCGAATCTTCGACCCTGCAAGTCACCGACGGCACCGGGCCGTCGCCCAAGTTGCCGGAACCGAACAAGACGATGATCCCGACCGTCAACATAGCGCCGGCGGTGGGCTGGGAAAAAGACGCCAAGCCCATCGCCGCCAAAGGCACACAAGTGGCCGCTTTCGCCGAGCATCTGGATCACCCGCGCTGGCTGTACGTGCTGCCAAATGGTGACGTACTGGTGGCCGAAACCAATTCGCCGCCCAAGCCTGACGACAATAAAGGCATTCGCGGCTGGGTGATGGGCAAGGTCATGGGCCGCGCCGGCGCCGGTGTTCCCAGCCCGAATCGCATCACGTTGTTGCGCGACAAAGATCACGACGGCATCGCCGAAACCCGCACGGTATTCCTGGAAAACCTCAACTCGCCGTTCGGCATGACGCTGGTCGGCAACAAGCTGTATGTGGCCGACACCGACCGCCTGATCAGCTTCCCGTATCAGGACGGCCAGACCTCGATCAGCGCGCAACCGACCAAAATCGTCGACCTGCCCGGCGGCACGCTGAATCACCACTGGACCAAAAACGTCATCGCCAGCAAGGACGGCAGCAAGCTGTATGTGACGGTCGGCTCCAACAGCAATGTCGCCGAGAACGGGTTGGCCGCTGAAGAAGGTCGCGCGGCGATCTGGGAAGTGGACGCCGCCAGCGGCTCCCATCGCATCTTCGCTTCAGGCCTGCGCAACCCCAACGGCATGGATTGGGAACCCACCACCGGCAAACTCTGGACGGCGGTCAACGAACGTGACGAAATCGGCAGCGATCTGGTGCCGGATTACATCACTTCGGTGCAAGACGGGGCTTTCTACGGCTGGCCGTTCAGTTATTACGGCCAGCATGTGGACGTGCGCGTAACCCCACAGAATCCGGAACTGGTGGCCAAGGCCATCGCACCGGACTACGCGGTCGGTCCGCATACCGCGTCACTTGGCCTGGTGTTCGCCGATGGCAAGACTTTGCCGGCGCCATTTAACGAAGGCGTGTTCATCGGCCAGCACGGCTCCTGGAACCGCAAACCGCACAGCGGCTACAAAGTCCTGTTCGTGCCATTCAGCGGCGGCAAGCCAAGCGGCGCACCGATTGACCTGCTGACCGGTTTCCTGAATGCCGACGAAAAAGCCCAAGGTCGCCCGGTCGGCGTGGTCAATGATCATCAGGGTGGTTTGCTGGTCGCGGATGACGTGGGGAACAAGATCTGGCGGGTGACGGGAGCCAAGTAAGGGCCCGTTGGAGCGAGGCTTGCCCGCGAATCAGGCGCCGCGGTGGATCATTCCCACCGCGTTATCGTTCTTCGCGGGCAAGCCTCGCTCCAACGAATTGGCTTACAGCTACGGATTACGCGCCAGACTCGACGGCTGGATCACGCGCTTGGCGTTCAGGTAAGCCCGCTGCCAATACGGCTTGTCGAGGCTGTCCAGCTTGACCGTGCCGCCCGTGGCCGGCGCATGCACGAAACGCCCTTCCCCGACGTAAATCCCCGCATGGCTGACCTGCGAGCCACCGCCAGTGGCGAAGAACACCAGGTCGCCGGTCTGCAATTGTTCACGGCCCACGTTCGGCGCACGCATGCCGATCATGTCGCGAGTCGATCGCGGCAGCGCAATACCTGCCGCGTCACGGTAGACATAACCGATCAAACCGCTGCAATCAAAACCGGAATCAGGGGTGTTGCCGCCCCAGTGATAAGGCGTGCCGACCAGACCGAGGGCGCGAAACATCACGTCTTCAATCGCCGGGGAAAAACTTTCAGGAGGGGCAGCCAGCACCGGGCGCTGAACGATCCGGGGCTGAGGCGGCGGCGCGCTGGCGCAAGCGCCGAGCAAGGCAGCAAGAGTAATGACCGCAAGGCGTATCGTAATCGACATGGATACAACAACCTGAGCTGGATGCGGCTGCTTGCCGAAGGCGCAAAATGCGCAAAACAGGCTTATAGCCTGTTTTTGCACAACACGGTAGTGATTAGTGACGGCGCTTGAGCGTAGTCGTGGTCATTGCAGTCGTCTGCGGCGCGATATTTGGCGATTCCATCGCCAGGGCACGCTTGGCCTCGATGAACGTCTTGCTCCAGTACACATCGTCCAGGCTGTCGACGCGAACACCACCACTGCGACGGCTGCTAGAGTGAATGAACTGATTGTCGCCCAGGTAGATAGCTGCATGGCTGACGCGACCGCGACCGGCAGTGCTGAAGAACAGCAAATCACCCGGCTCAAGGTCATTGCGTTTAACCAGCGGCGCATCGATGTTGATCATGTCGCGGGAAGAACGCGGCAAGCTCAGGCCGGCTTTTTCGCGAAACAGATAACCGATGAAACCGCTGCAGTCGAAACCGGTGCTGGTTGAGGTGCCGCCGAAACGGTAGCGCGTACCGATCAGGGATTTGCCACGCTCAAGGATGCTGTCAGCCAGGGCTGGCAGTTGATAAGGCTTGTTGTCGGCAAACTGAGCCAGTTCGGCTTCAGTGGCCAGCTCTTCCTGCAACACCGAGCGATCGGAGCGGCTTACGGAGGACTGCGCAGCAATCTGCGTCTTGTACTGCTGTTGCTGCGTATCTTGTTGAGATACCGGCATATTGGCCGAGCAACCGAACAGTAGTGATACGAGTGCGAGAGGCACGAGGGGTGCGAAGCGAGCTAGCATGGGCACAACCGTGGCTGACTGTTAAGGTGGTGAGACTATGCCAACTATGATCCTCATTTGCAAATTCAATCGAACTAAATGTGACTTACCAGTTCCGCCATGACATGTACTGCTCGGCACTGCAAAAAAGCGTCCATCTGTGGACTCTGGTCAGTAGGCGTCAAATTTATCTCCGCCGTAAAACCGCCGCAAACCCTTGTCCTGAATAGGGGTTCATGGATGTAGGGGAAGCTTGCGGTGGTACCGATACTGAGCACCGCATCGAAGCCTTTCGCCATCTGCTCGTACAGCGTTTCGAGCGCCAACTCCGGTAACATTTCTTCAAACAAAACGACGGATGGTCGCAAAACGCCACCACATTTTCGGCAAAGCGGCGGCAATGGACGCTGTAAATGTTCACTCAGTTCGGGATCATCTGCACCACAGGACTGGCAAAACAACGGAGCAAGCTGACCGTGAATTTCGATCAGACGTTCCGGCGGGCTGCCCGCAGCGCGATGATAACCATCGACATTTTGCGTCAGCACCCAGCACTCGGGCTTCTTGCGTTGCAGCTGGGCAATGGCGTAATGCGCTTCATTGGGCTGCGCGCCGAGGCAGGCCTTGCCGAGTTCCGCGATGTATTTCCAGCACAGCGCAGGATCGCGACGCAGCATCGGGCCGGACAGAGCCATTTCGATCGGCAGACCGTCGGCAGTCTTGTCGTTGTACAAACCGCCAACACCACGATAAGTCGGCAGACCGGAATCGGCAGACAGCCCGGCGCCTGTGATGATCAGAATTCGTTGGGCATGTCGCAACGCTGCTGCAACCTGCAACACCAACGCCTGATCTACCACCCCAGCGTCTCTTTGAGGAACGGAATGGTCAGCTTGCGTTGCGCCTGCAAGGACGCTTGGTCGAGCCGCTCAAGCAGCTCGAACAACGCGCTCATGCTGCGTGTGCCGCGCGTCAGGATGAAATGCCCGACCTCATCGGTCAGGTGCAGCCCGCGTCGCGAGGCACGCAGTTGCAGGGCGCGCAATTTGTCTTCGTCCGACAGGCCACGCATCTGGAACACCAGGGCCATGGTCAGGCGCGATTTGAGATCAGGGAGTTTGACCGGCAGTTCACGAGGCGATTGCGAAGCCGCAATCAACAGGCGACGTCCGCTGTCTCGCAGACGGTTGAACAAGTGGAACAAGGCTTCTTCCCACTCGGGCTTGCCCACGACCGCTTGCAGGTCGTCCAGGCACACCAGTTCGTATTGCGCGAGGTTGTCGAGGAGCTCGACCCCTTCATCAATGACTTCAGCCAGCGGCAGATAAACCGCCGGCTCGCCCATCTGCTCGAAGCGCAGGCACGCAGCCTGCAACAGATGCGTGCGCCCTACGCCGTCCTTGCCCCAGAGATAAATCAGGCTTTCGGTCCAGCCTGCGTCGGCTTCGCACAGCCGCTCCACGTAGCCGAGTGCGGCGGCGTTGGCGCCTGGATAATAATTGATGAAGGTGGCGTCATCACGCAGACGCACACCCAAGGGCAGCTGAATCGGTTTCATGCTGGCTGAACAGCTCATGTGAGCCGTTAGGGGCCTCTGTGTAAAGTGTGCAAAGTTTATACCCGTGACGCTGGGCACACAATGCGCGAGACCATAAGGAAAATCAAAGGTTTGCGTGCTTTGCAAGGTAGCCGAACGATTGCCGGGACAAATCCTGCAATAAAAAAGGACGTGGGCACTTGTCGTGCGCCACGTCCTTCGCGATGCAGCTATTTGCCCTACAACTCAGGGTCGCCCATGCCGCCGTAGATGTCCGAGTCCTTATAAAGGTCATGAACATGTCGCACCAGAACCATGATCACCGCCGCCACCGGCAGCGCGAGGAGGATGCCGGTAAAACCGAACAGCTCGCCACCGGCGAGAATCGCGAAAATCACCGCCACCGGATGCAGGCCGATGCGATCCCCCACCAACAGCGGCGTGAGCACCATGCCTTCCAGCGCCTGGCCGACCATGAACACCGCAACGATGCCTATCATCGGGTACAGGTCGCCGCCGAACTGGAACAGCCCGGCAATCAATGCCGCGCCAATACCGATCACGAAGCCCATATAAGGAACGATGGCAGCCAGACCGGCGATTACCCCGATCAACAGGCCCAGTTCCAGCCCAACCAGCATCAGGCCCGCCGCGTAGATCACGCCCAGCGCCACCATCACCAGCAATTGGCCACGGATAAACGCGCCCAGTACCTCATGACATTCGCCCGCCAGCTTGACGACCTGGCCTTCGCGATGACGCGGCAGCAGGCTGCGCACTTTGCCCATCATCACGTCCCAGTCGCGCAGCAGGTAAAAGCACACCACCGGGATCAGCACCAGATTGGTGATCAGGCCAATCAGCGCCAGACTCGAGGCCGTCGCCTTGGACAGGACAATACCGACGATGTCGCCGGTCTGGCCCATGTGCTCGGAGATCGCCGCCTTGACCTTGTCGAACTTCCAGAAACCGTCGGCAAGCCCGAATTTGGCCTGCGCCCACGGCAGCGCCGTGTGCTGCAACCAGTCGAGCATTTGCGGCGCCAGCTCATACAGACGGAACAATTGCTTGGCCAGCATCGGCACCAGGACCAACAGCAGCGCCAGAAGAATCAAGGTGAACAGGGTAAACACCGCAACCACGCTCAAGGTCCGCGACAATCCGGCCTTTTCCAGGCGATCCGCCAGCGGGTCGCCCATATACGCCAGCAGCAGCGCAACCAGAAACGGCGTCAGAATCGCGTGCAACAGGTAAACAAACAGGAACAGCAGGACAATCCCGCCGAGCCAAAACCAGCGCCGTGTATCAGTCATTAAAGTCCCTCAACTTCATAAAATGCAGCAGTGTTTGAAACATGACCTCCGCTTACCAGCGGAAGTGCAATTGTGGGCCCGTCGCTGGCACGATCAGCGGCGCGGCGCCCGGTGCAGCGGTCGTACCGTCAACTGGCGCGGCAGCTACCGGTACTGGCGCGACCTCTCCGGCCGGGACTTCCTGCAACTTGGCCAGGGACAACTGCGAACGCAGCTGATCGGCGTTGGCGCTGACTTCATAAGTGATTCGCTCGCCATCGACGGATTTGAGACGTGCACCAAAAGGCTCAAGCAGACGCATCAGTTGCGCGTAACGCTCCAGATTCATGCCCTGCACCTCCAGCAACAAACCGCTGGCCGCGCCGGGCTTGACCACGAAGCGCGGCGCCAGACGCTGACTTACCGCCAACAGCACGGCATCGGCCAATGCGTCGGACGTCGCGCCCGTGGCGGTGCCTTGTTCGCGTTGATCGCCCAGCCATAAACGCCATTTGCCCTGCCATTGGCCGCCTTCTTCCTTGGCGTGCACCGCCAGCAACGCATCGGCGCCATAGCGCTCGGACGCTTCTTTGAGCGGCGTCGCATCAGTGCCTTCAAGATTTTTCGCCGTACCCACGCCTTGCTCGCCAAGATCGGCCAGCGGCAGGCGCAACGGCAAGCCACGATGCTGGGCCGCACGTCGCAGCGGTTCGGCCGAGCTCTGACCATCACCCACCAAATTCGAGCCATCGGTTGCGTCATTCAGCCACCAGCCAAGAATGGTCGGCCGGTTGCTGCCCCAGATCGGCAGACCGGCCTGGCGCAGCGAACGGTCGGTGCTGGCGGGATCGAAATCCACCAGCAGCGATTCCGGCGGACCGGCCTCATAGCCGAACTGGCTGATGATTTGTTGCGGATTCTTGCGCAGCTCGGCCAGCGCCGGGCCTTGTACTGACTTGGTGTCGCCGGTCAGACGCAACACCAGCGTATCCAGCGCGGCCTGGGTGGCGCGGGTGCGCTCATCCGGCGTCTGGCCGCTGACGGGCTCGCGCACCTGATAGAGATTGTTGACGGTTTCGGCGAAGCTCGGCAAACAGATGAACGACAGGCAGCTGGCGAAGAATATTTTTGAGAGACCCATAGACAGTTCCCGAACAGAAAAGCGGCAGAAAAATAACCGTAACTAGATGGCTGGCTTGTCTGAGACCGCAGAGCAAGGCCATTCATTCAAATTCAAGATGCAGGCTACACCTTATAGAGGCCTCGCCAAACGAGCCAGAGCGCTCAGGACCCGGTTTATTTTGTATCGATCAAGCCTGCCCGTCGGCCTAAGGATGGCCGCTGCCGCCCAAGCCTGATAAAATCGCGCGCCTTCGCAGACTGGCGATGGTGGCGGCCCGAAAAACTGCATTGCACGCAGGTGCAGTTTTCCAGTGGCCCCGCCGTTTCCGTCGATCCCACCCGAATCCCCCCTAAAGGCCTGGATTATGAGCAAGCAACCCTCCCTGAGCTACAAAGACGCCGGTGTAGACATCGACGCCGGCGAAGCATTGGTCGAACGCATCAAGAGCGTTGCCAAGCGCACCAAGCGCCCGGAAGTCATGGGCGGTCTGGGTGGCTTCGGCGCCCTCTGCGAAATCCCGGCTGGCTACAAGCAGCCTGTGCTGGTTTCCGGCACCGACGGCGTCGGCACCAAGCTGCGCCTGGCCTTGAACCTGAACAAGCACGACACCATCGGCATCGATCTGGTCGCCATGTGCGTCAACGATCTGGTGGTGTGCGGCGCAGAGCCGTTGTTCTTCCTTGATTACTACGCCACCGGCAAGCTCAACGTCGAAACCGCTACCCAGGTAGTGACCGGCATCGGCGCTGGCTGTGAACTGGCGGGCTGCTCGCTGGTAGGCGGCGAAACCGCTGAAATGCCTGGCATGTACGAAGGCGAAGACTACGACCTGGCCGGCTTCTGTGTTGGCGTCGTAGAAAAAGCCGACATCATTGACGGTTCCAAGGTCGCAGCTGGCGATGCCCTGCTCGCCCTGCCGTCCTCCGGTCCGCACTCCAACGGTTACTCGCTGATCCGCAAGATCATCGAAGTGGCCGGTGCCGACATCGAAAACATCCAGCTCGACGGCAAGCCGCTGACCGAACTGCTGATGGCGCCAACCCGCATCTACGTCAAATCCCTGCTGAAGCTGATCAAGGACACTGGCGCGGTAAAAGCCATGGCCCACATCACCGGCGGCGGTCTGCTGGACAACATCCCGCGCGTACTGCCTGAAGGCGCGCAAGCCGTGGTGGACGTCGCCAGCTGGCAGCGTCCAGCGGTATTCGACTGGTTGCAGCAGCAAGGCAACGTTGCCGAAAACGAGATGCACCGCGTGCTGAACTGCGGCGTAGGCATGGTCATCTGCGTCGCTCAAGAGCACGTTGAAACTGCACTGAACGTACTGCGCGAAGCCGGCGAGCAGCCTTGGGTGATCGGTCAGATCGCCACCGCTGCCGAAGGTGCTGCACAAGTCGAGCTGAAAAACCTCAAGGCGCACTGATGCCTGCAACCTGTGATGTGGTGGTGCTGCTTTCCGGCACCGGCGGCAACCTGCAAGCCATGATCGACAGCTTCAAGGGCGGGAATCATCCCGTCCGCATCCGCGCGGTGATCTCCAACCGCGCCGATGCTTTCGGTCTGCAGCGCGCCCGCGATGCGGGTATCGAAGCCTGCGTACTTGACCACAAGGCTTATGACGGTCGCGAAGCGTTCGACGCCGCGCTGATCGAGCTGATTGACACCTTCCAGCCGCAACTCGTGGTGCTGGCCGGTTTCATGCGCATCCTCAGTGCCGGATTCGTCCGGCATTATCAGGGTCGCCTGCTGAACATCCACCCTTCCCTGCTTCCTCTCTATAAAGGCTTGCACACCCATCAACGGGTGCTGGAGGCTGGCGACGCCGAGCACGGCTGCAGCGTGCACTTCGTCACCGAGGAACTCGATGGAGGACCGCTGGTCGTACAGGCAGTGATTCCGGTAGAGTCCAACGACTCTGCGGCAAGTCTGGCGCAACGCGTTCATGCCCAGGAACATCAGATTTATCCGCTGGCCGTCCGCTGGTTTGCCGAAGGCCGCTTGAGCCTTGGCGAAGAAGGTGCATTATTGGACGGTCAGTTACTCGCGGCTCATGGCCACTTGATACGAACCTAGGAGATATTATGCGTCGCGCTTTGCTGTTCGCTTTCGCTCTGCTCGCACTGCCTGCCGCTCATGCCGCAGACCTGCAACCGTTCTCCGCCAGCTATACCGCCGACTGGAAGCAATTGCCCATGAGCGGCACTGCCGAGCGCAGCCTGGCAGCGGGTCCGAACGGCACCTGGACCTTGAATTTCAAGGCTTCCATGATGATTGCCAGCCTGACCGAAGTCAGCACGCTGAAGGTTGACAAAGACGTACTGCTGCCACAAACCTACAATTTTGAGCGTGGCGGCCTGGGCAAATCCAAGAAGGTCGACCTGGTGTTCGACTGGTCTACCAAGTTCGTGACCGGCACCGACCGCGGTGATGCGATCAAGCTGCCGCTCAATCGCGGCATTCTCGACAAATCGACTTACCAGCTGGCCCTGCAACATGATGTGGCCGCAGGCAAGAAGAGCATGAGCTACCAGGTCGTTGACGGCGATGAAGTCGACACCTATGACTTCCGCGTGCTGGGCTCGGAAAAGGTCGCTACCAAAGCCGGCCAGGTCGATGCCATCAAGGTCGAGCGCGTACGCGACCCGACACAAAGCAAGCGCATCACCGTCCTCTGGTTCGCCAAGGATTGGGATTACCTGCTGGTTCGCCTGCAACAGGTTGAAACCGACGGCAAGGAATACAACATCATGCTGCAAGACGGCACGGTGAATGGTAAAGCGGTCAAAGGCAGCTGATTCGTCAGCCCTTCAACGCTGCACCAAGCCCCGCTTTTTAGCGGGGTTTTTTATGGGCGGATACCCGTATCTCACCATGTCGCTTACACCGCGATGTCGGCCAGCACATTGGATCCGTAGGACCGGCTTTAGCCGGGAGGGCGGAAGGTCTGACGACGCAACCGCTGCGAATGTACCGGNCCGTAGGACCGGCTTTAGCCGGGAGGGCGGAAGGTCTGACGACGCAACCGCTGCGAATGTACCGGCCTCCTCCCGGCTAAAGCCGGTCCTACGGGTTGCGTGATGAGGATCAAGACAGTGTCTACGGTTTCGAGCGCGCAACGAGTACATGAAAAAACCTTCATTTAGCCAAAAACCCCCTGCAACCCAGACAACTCAAGGCCTGCGGTATTTCCTCCATTCGCGCAACAAACGCTTTACCGCCCTGGCTATTTACTTAGGAACCTAACAAATCCTATAACAGAGACCTGCGACACATCGCCGCAGCCTCAAGTCAGGAGCCTGAACCATGACCGTACGAGTTACTGAACGCGACGACGCCCATATCTCTCACGAAACCATCGCTGATGGCATTCAGATCTGGGATGTACACCAGCAAGATCAGTTGGTAGGGATGTTTCATGTCGAGTCCGACGCCCAGCGTTACAAGGCTGAGCTCGAAGAACTGGAAAGCAGACGCAACCAGTAAGACGCACTTTCAGAATCGCTTCAAAACAAAACCCGCACTTGGCGGGTTTTGTTTGTTTTGCATTTACCACATCAGATCATCAGGGATCTTGTAGGCCGCATACGGATCATCGCCATCGGCTTCTTCGGTCGGTTCACTGAGCAGCACGATGCGCCGTGGATCGCGTTCCTGGATCTTCAGCGCCGCTTCCCGGGGAATGACTTCGTAGCCGCCGGCATGATGCACGATGGCCAGCGAGCCGCTGCTGAGCTTGCTGCGCATCAGGCTGTTGACCGAAAGGCGTTTGACCTTTTTGTCATCGACGAAATTGTAATAATCCTCGGTGGTCAGCTTCGGCAGGCGTGACACTTCGATCAATTGCTTGATCTGTGCGGCACGGGCCTTCTGCTCGACCTTCTCCTGCTGCTGGCGATTGAGCTCCTGATCGCGCTTGGCCTTTTCGGCCATGGCTTCCTGGGCGGCACGCTTTTGCGAGTCGTCGATCTCGATCTGGCCTTTGTGGGCCAGACGTTGTTCTTTCTGCTTGTCTTTGCCGACCTGTTTGGCCTGCTTTTGGTTGACCAGACCTGCCTTGAGCAACTGGTCGCGAAGGGAAAGGCTCATTGTCTACTCACTTATGCAGATACACCGGGCTCAGCCACAGCTGGGCGCGTTCTTTTCCTGACGTTTGGCTTCGCCCCAGAGAGCGTCCAATTCTTCGAGGGTGCAATCTTCGATGGGACGATGGGTCTGGCGCAATGCCTGTTCGATAAATCGGAAGCGACGCTCGAATTTTGTATTGGCCGAACGCAACGCACTTTCTGGATCGACCTTCAAATGCCGGGCCAGATTGACGGCGGCAAACAGCAGATCACCGACTTCTTGGGCAATCGCCTCGGCGTCGTTGCTGGCCATGGCTTCAAGAACTTCATCCAGCTCTTCGCGAACGTTGTCGACCACCGGCAATGCGGCAGGCCAGTCAAAACCGACCCGCGCGGCGCGCTTTTGCAACTTCGCGGCACGTGACAAGGCTGGCAACACCGCTGGCACGTCATCGAGCAAGGACAGCTGCTCGGGTGCTGCGGCCTTGTCGGCGCGCTCTTCAGCCTTGATCTCTTCCCAGCGTTGCTTGACCTGATCTTCACTCAAGCGCGGGGTTTCCAGCGGCGCATACAAATCGCCGGTAGGAAACACATGGGGATGGCGGCGGATCAGTTTGCGGGTAATGCCATCGATCACACCGGCGAACTCGAAGCGCCCTTCTTCCCTGGCCAGCTGGCTGTAATACACCACCTGAAATAGCAAATCGCCGAGTTCACCCTTTAAATCATCAAAGTCGCCGCGCTCGATGGCGTCGGCCACTTCATAGGCTTCTTCAAGGGTGTGCGGCACGATGCTGGCGTAATTCTGCTGCACGTCCCACGGGCAACCGAACTGCGGATCGCGCAGCCGGGCCATGAGGTGGAGCAGGTCGTCGAGAGTGTGCATTGGGGTTTCCAGGTCTTTATTTATTGAACGTCCTTCGCGAGCAAGCTCGCTCCCACAGGTGCCAGGTGATTTCTGTGGGAGCGAGCTTGCTCGCGAATGGGCCGCTCATATGACTCAAGGCGTCCGATTACGCCGCGTCTCGATAATATTCGGCAACTGCGATATCCGCCCCAGCAAACGCCCCAATGCATCCAGACCCGGAATCTCGATGGTCAGCGACATCAATGCGGTGTTGTCTTCCTTGTTCGAACGGGTATTCACCGCCAGAACGTTGATCCGCTCATTGAGCAGGACCTGGGAAACGTCACGCAGCAAACCGGAACGATCGTAGGCGCGGATGATGATGTCCACCGGATAGGTGAGCACCGGGATCGGCCCCCAGCTGACCTGGATGATCCGTTCCGGCTCGCGACCGCCCAGTTGCAGCACCGATGCGCAATCCTGGCGGTGAATGCTGACGCCACGGCCCTGGGTGATATAGCCGACGATGGCATCTCCCGGCAGCGGCTGGCAGCAACCGGCCATTTGCGTCATCAGGTTGCCCACACCCTGAATCTGGATATCGCCGCGTTTGCCAGGCTTGTAGCCGGTGGCCTTGCGCGGAACCAGCTCGATCTGCTCGTTGCCGCGTTCCGGCTCGACCAGTTGCTGCGCCAGGTTGACCAGCTGCGTCAGGCGCAGATCGCCCGCACCCAAAGCGGCGTACATGTCTTCAGCGGTCTTGAGGTTGGCTTTTTCCGCCAGCCTGTCGTAGTCCACCGCAGGAAAGGCCAGACGCGCCAACTCCCGATCAAGCAGGGTTTTACCGGCCGCGACGTTCTGATCCCGGGCCTGCAACTTGAACCAGTGAACAATCTTGGCCCGCGCCCGTGACGTGGTGATGTAGCCCAGGTTCGAGTTCAGCCAGTCACGGCTCGGCGTGCCGTGCTTGCTGGTGATGATCTCGACCTGCTCACCGGTCTGCAGACTGTAGTTGAGCGGCACGATACGGCCGTTGATCTTCGCGCCACGGCAGTTATGGCCGATCTCGGTATGCACCCGATAGGCGAAGTCCAGCGGCGTCGCGCCCTTTGGCAGGTCGATGGCGTGGCCGTCCGGGGTAAACACGTAGACCCGATCCGGTTCGATATCGACGCGCAGCTGTTCAGCCAGGCCGCCGATATCACCCAGTTCTTCGTGCCATTCCAGCACCTGACGCAGCCAGGAGATTTTCTCTTCGTAATGATTGGAGCCGGATTTGACGTCGGTGCCTTTATAGCGCCAGTGAGCACAAACCCCGAGCTCGGCTTCTTCGTGCATCGCGTGGGTGCGAATCTGCACCTCCAGCACCTTGCCTTCCGGCCCGATGACGGCGGTGTGCAGCGAGCGATAGCCGTTTTCCTTAGGGTTGGCGATGTAGTCGTCGAACTCCTTGGGAATATGCCGCCACAAGGTATGCACGATACCCAGCGCGGTATAGCAGTCGCGCATTTCCGGGACCAGCACACGCACGGCGCGCACGTCGTAGATCTGGCTGAATTCCAGACCTTTGCGCTGCATTTTGCGCCAGATCGAATAGATGTGCTTCGCCCGGCCACTGATGTCGGCGGTAACGCCGGTCGCCAGCAGCTCGTTTTCCAGCTGGGACATCACGTCGCTGATGAAGCGCTCGCGATCGAGGCGACGTTCATGCAGCAGCTTGGCGATCTGTTTGTATTGTTCGGGCTCAAGGTAGCGGAAGGACAAATCCTCCAGCTCCCATTTGATGTGGCCGATGCCCAGGCGGTGGGCCAGCGGCGCATAGATGTCGAAGACTTCCCGGGCGACGCGGTTGCGTTTTTCCTCGTCGGTATTCTTCACCGCGCGGATGGCGCAGGTCCGTTCGGCGAGTTTGATCAAGGCCACACGGACGTCGTCGACCATGGCCACCAGCATCTTGCGCAGGTTTTCCACCTGCGCCTGACTGCCCAGCACCAAAGACTGGCGCGGGCTGAGGCTGGCACTGATGGCAGCCATGCGCAGCACGCCGTCGATCAATTTGGCGACGGTCGCACCGAAGCGCTGCTCGACATCGGGCAGCGGAATCTTGCCTTCGCGTACGGCACGGTAAAGCACCGCCGCAACCAGCGAGTCCTGATCGAGCTTGAGGTCGGCCAGGATCTCGGCGATTTCCAGACCGGCCTGGAAACTCGACGTGCCTTCGGCCCAGCGGTTCTTTGAAGCGTTGTCCTGTTGCTCGGCGTTGCGGGCAAACTCACAGGCCTCTTTCAAGGCTTGTCGATCCAAAATCAGGTCGACGCTGACCACATGATCCAGCCATGCGTCGAGGTTGATACTGCCGTCTGTGTTTATCGGCTGGTGTTCTCTCACCTGTACCATGTCGCTTACCTTCCCTACGGCGCGATGAATAGCGCCTACAGTCGCTGGCCTTCTTGAGCGAACACTCCTTGCCGGGCAAGCAAGGACTGGCATTCGCGGGCCAGTCGGATTAAACGAGACTCCATGTGAACCGCTGACTCAATTCCCTAAGCCGCTGCTCACTTACTCGCTTCAAATAAAGCCATCGCCTCGACATGAGCTGTCTGTGGAAACATATCGAGAATTCCGGCACGTTTTAATCGGTAGCCCTGTTTGACCAATTCGACAGTATCGCGAGCCAAAGTTGCCGGGTTACATGACACATAGAGCAACCGTTCGGCACCTAGTGCCTTGAGCTTGCGTACCACCTCGAAAGCGCCGTCACGCGGCGGGTCCAAGAGTACCGCAGAAAAGCCTTCTGCGGCCCAGTTCGCTTGTGCCAGCGGCTGGGACAAATCCGCCTGAAAAAAGGCTACGTTGTGCAGATCATTACTCATTGCATTGGCCGACGCACGCTCGACCATGGTCGCGACACCTTCTACTGCAACCACTTCCCGGGCCAGTCGGGCCAGGGGTAATGCAAAATTTCCCAGACCACAAAACAGGTCCAGAACGCGCTCGTCAGACTTGGGTGCGAGCCAGTCCAGAGCCTGCTCGATCATCGCGGTATTGATCGCCGCGTTGACCTGAATGAAGTCTCCCGGCCGGTAAGCCAGGTCCAGATTCCAGGGTTCCAGGCGATAGCCCAAAGCCTGTGCAGCGTCCGTCGGTTGCGGATCGCCTTCGCCATGCAGCCAGAGTTGCGCGTCATGGTCTTTGCAGAACGTTTGCAGGGTTGCCAGATCGGCATCGGCCAGCGGCGCGGTGTGGCGCAGCAATACAGCCGTGGAAGAACCACTGAACAGCTCGACATGACCCAGCACCTGCGGTTTGCTGAAGCTTCTCAGCATCGCCGGCAATTGCATCATGATCGGTTGCAAGGCCTGTACCAGCACCGGGCATTGTTCAATGGAAACGATGTCCTGACTGGCAGCGGCCCGAAAACCGACATCCAGGCGTTTGGCCTTGGCATCCCAGCGCACCGCAACCCGGGCGCGTCGACGGTAGGCGAATTCGGCACCGGTCAAAGGCGCCGCCCACTCTTGCGGCTCGACACCGGCCACTCGCTGCAATTGCTCGGCGAGCATGCGCTGTTTCAGGGCAAGCTGTTCGCTGTGGGGCAAATGCTGCACGCTACAGCCGCCGCAGCGGCCGAAATGCACGCAAGGTGCCGGACGGCGCATGGCGCTAGGTTTAAATACCCGCTCGGTGCGGGCTTCGACGACTTTGCCGTGGGCGTTGAGCACTCGCGCTTCAACTTCTTCACCGGCCAGACTGCCAGCGACGAACCAGGTTCGCCCGTCGAGAAACGCGATTCCGCGCCCGTCGTTGGACAGACGCTCGATAGTCAGCCGCTGTTTTTTTCCGGTGGGGATCTGCGTCGCCTTGACGCCGCCTGCTGGTTGGAAGCGCAGGCCTCTTTCATGTTTGGCCATCAGTTGGGTGCGTCGTAGACGCCGGTCGACAAGTAACGGTCGCCACGGTCACAGATGATCGCGACCATGACCGCATTTTCGACTTCACGGGACAGACGCAACATGCCCGCTACCGCACCGCCGGAGGAAACGCCACAGAAGATGCCTTCTTCGCGCGCCAGACGACGCATGGTGTCTTCGGCTTCGGCCTGGGCCATATCGACAATGCGATCAACCCGGTCAGCCTGATAGATACGCGGCAGGTATTCTTCCGGCCAGCGACGAATGCCCGGAATCGCGGCGCCTTCCATGGGTTGCAGACCGACGATCTGCACCTGTGGATTCTGCTCTTTCAGGTAACGGGAAACGCCCATGATGGTGCCGGTGGTGCCCATCGAACTGACGAAATGCGTGATGGTGCCGCCGGTCTGCCGCCAGATTTCCGGGCCGGTGCTGGTGTAGTGCGCCTCGGGATTATCGCCGTTGGCGAACTGGTCGAGCACCTTGCCGCGACCTTCGTTCTGCATGCGTTCAGCCAGGTCGCGGGCGCCTTCCATGCCCTCTTCCTTGCTGACCAGGATCAACTCGGCGCCATAGGCGGTCATCGCCGCCTTGCGCTCGGCACTGGAATTGTCGGGCATGATCAGAATCATCCGGTAACCCTTGATCGCCGCAGCCATGGCCAGGGCGATGCCGGTATTGCCGGATGTTGCTTCGATCAAGGTATCGCCGGGATGGATCTGTCCGCGCAATTCGGCACGAGTAATCATCGACAGCGCCGGACGATCCTTCACGGACCCGGCCGGGTTATTACCCTCCAGCTTGAGCAGAAGAATATTACTGGTATCACCCGCCATACGTTGCAGACGCACAAGCGGGGTGTTGCCGACGCAATCGGCAATGGTTGGGTACTGCAGGGTCATGGCGTATTCGCAATCCAGACTGCGGGGGCGCCTATCATAACGGCAAACGCCAAAACCCCATATCACGCAAAGTGCGGGGCATATCGCTAAATGGAATAAGGACTGTATGCCGCAGCGCGTTGGAGCGAGGCTTGCCCGCGAGGAGGTCATTATCAGGCGATGAATAGGTCGACTGGAATTTCCATTCGCGGGCAAGCCTCGCTCCAACGAGAACCGCTCGGGCTTTTGATTCGCTTTTCCATGCAGAGGTTTGGAAGACACCGCCAAACGCGCGTCGGGAGGCTGAGCGCAGGTGGCGTGGTGAGGTGCGCTCGGCATGGATGCCGAGCGAGCGCCGTTGGGCCAGGGATGGCCCGTCGGCGCGTCGCCTCACCACGGTGCCGGAGTCGAAGGAACCCCTGCGAAGCAGGGGCCGGACGTCAGCGCACATGGTTTTCCCCCAATTTTGCCGAAACAAAATGGGGTCGACCGTCAGGGCGAAACCGGATTAAGCCGCACCGCAAATGCTGTTGTTGCCACCTAATTCAAAAAGCCACTCAGCTCCGTAGGAGCCAGACAGTCGTTGCTTCAAGCTTTCGCCAACAACCGCATCTTCAACCGCAACCCGCCCTCGATGTTCTGCGCCCACATCATTCCGCCCTGCAACGCAAGGGAGTTGCGGGCGATGCTCAGGCCGAGGCCGAAGCCGCCATTGCCGGGGCGCGAGCCGTCCAGGCGGGTGAATGGCGAAAATATTCGCTCCAGTTCGTGCTCGTCCACCCCGCCGCCTTGGTCGTCGAGCCAGAGTTGCCAGAACTCCCCGTCATGCTTGCCACTGAGGCGCACGATGCCTTGCGGCGGTGAATGACGAATGGCGTTGCGCAGAATGTTTTCCAGCGCCTGGGCCAGGGTATTGAGGTGGCCCCGGACCCAGCAATCGACGTCCAGATCGCATTGCAACTGGGCGGCGGGCCAGCCGCTTTCGAAACAGGCGTTCTCGGCGAGCATTTCCCAGAGCGCCAGCACCTGAATATCTTCCTTGGGCAGTTGCTGGCGCTCGGTGTCGAGCCAGGCCAGTTGCAAGGTGTCATCCACCAGACGCTGCATGCCGTCCACCTCACGGCTCAGTCGCCCCCGCAAATCAACGAGGCTTTGCTCGCTCTCGCAAGCCACCCGCAAGCGGCTCAATGGCGTGCGCAATTCGTGGGACATGTCGCGCAACAGTTGCTGCTGGACGATGACGGTACTGTGCAGCCGTTCGGCCATTTGATCGAAGGCGCGGCTCAATTCACCCAGTTCGTCCTGACGATTGGTCATCTGGCTGGACAAGCGCTGCGCCAGTTGATCGGCATGCCAGGCGTTGGCCTGGGCGCGCAGGTGATTGAGCGGCTGGATCAGCAAGCGATACAACCCCACGCACAGCAGCAGGGTAAAGACCCCAGGAATCACCCCATTGGTCAGCACCCGCCAGAGCACCACGTAACGGCCCGGCACGAAGCGTTTGGGCAACTCAATGACCAGGCTGCCCGCCGTGGGGTCCATGGGAAACGGGATTTTCAGCCAGGGGGTGGTCCGCGAGCGAGTGCTGGTGGGCCATTCCAGGCCGCGCAGAAACGTCATGTGCTGGCTGTCGACTTCGCTCAGCGGATAGCTGCTCAACGATTGCAGATCAGCACCGATCACCCCGACCCAGCCGCTTTCGCTGCGACCGATCTGCTGCAGCCAGGCGTCGACGCCAGCCTGCTGCCCGGTGACCCAGGCACGTTCGGCCTCGGCGGCGTAATCGGTCAGGGTGTAGCGCGCCTCGTCGGACAGGTACGCGTTACGCTTTTCGGCGTAGTGACCCCAGGTCAAGCTCAGCCAGATCATCAACAGGCAAAAACCAACCAGCAGGAACGCCAGCTTCCAGAACAGCGAATGTTTGCCCGGCAGACGGGAAAAGGACTCAATCATCGGCTTGTGCAGCGGTCAGCACATAACCTTTGCCCCATACCGTCTGCACCTGTCGTTCCAGATAGCCGATGCCCTTGAGCTTGCGGCGGATCTGGCTGATGTGCATGTCCAGGCTGCGATCATGCTGGGCATAACCGCGCTGCAACACATGCTGATAAAGGAAGGGTTTGCTCAGCACGTCTTCGGGATTACGCCACAGGGTTTCCAGCAGGCGATATTCACTGCGGGTCAGATCGCCGCGACGTTGCTCAAAGCTGACATCGCAAAGCGCCTCGTCGAACACCAGCTCGCGACTGCCCTGCCCCGGCAATTTCACCGGAGCCGGCGCATGGCGGCGCTCCAGGGCGACCCGGCGCAGGATCGCTTCGATGCGCACGCGCAACTCGGCCATGCTGAACGGTTTGGGCAGGTAATCGTCGGCGCCGTTGCGAAACCCGGTAATGCGGTCGGTTTCCGCGCCCAATGCCGACATCAGGATCACCGGCAAGCTATGGCTGCGGCGCAGATGAGTCAAGATTTCCAGTCCGCTCATGCCCGGCAGCAGGATATCCATCAGCACCACGTCAAATGGCTGGCTTTGCGCCTGGGCAAGCCCCTGGCTGCCGTTCTGCTGCCAGGTCACCTGAAAACCGCACCGGCCCAACTGCTCATGCACATAAGCGCCGAGTACCGGGTCGTCTTCTATAACCAGGATGTTGGGGAGGTGAATGGTTTCGGGATTCATTATCTTTCGCGACTAATTCTCAATCGCCGATTATTCAAGATTGACGGGTGATGAGCAAGCAGGCTGAGGGTTGTTGACGTATGGCAGGTCCATGCCTGACGTGTGGCGCTGTAAGATGCCGAGATTGCAGGCGGTCAAAATCGCTACACTGCGTGAGTATTGGCCTGCGCCGATGCTGAACCGAGTCTGGACATCCTGGCCTGCTGGAGAAAAAGCGTGCTGAACAAGCTGGGCATCAAAGGCCGCGTACTGCTGCTGACCATCCTGCCCGCCAGCCTCATGGCTGCGGTGCTGGGCGGGTATTTCACCTGGATGCAGCTCCATGACCTGCAAAACCAGCTGTTGCAGCGCGGGGAAATGATTTCCGAAGACCTCGCGCCATTGGCGGCACCCGCCCTGGGTCGCAACGACAAGGTGCTGCTGGAACGCATCGCCGTGCAGGCGCTGGAACAGACCGATGTGCGTTCGGTGTCATTCCTCAGCCCGGAACGCGAGATCCTGGCCCATGCCGGGCCAAGCATGATCAACGAAGCACCCATCGGCAGCGCCACGCACCTGCTGCAGCGCTCGGGCAACGATGCGACGCGCTATTTGTTGCCGGTGTTCGGCCGCCAACGCCATTTGACGGGCGCCATGGTGCCCGAAGAAGCCGATCGCCTGCTGGGGTGGGTAGAGCTGGAACTGTCCCACACCGGCACCTTGCTGCGCGGTTATCGCAGCATGTTTGCCAGCCTGTTGCTGATCGCTGCCGGCCTGGCGCTCACCGCCATGCTCGCATTGCGCATGAGCCGCACGATCAACGTGCCCATCAGCCGCATCAAGCAGGCCGTGGCCCAGCTCAAGGACGGCAATCTGGAAACCCGCCTGCCGCCGCTGGGCAGTCTGGAACTGGACGAATTGGCTTCGGGCATCAACCGCATGGCCGCCACGTTGCAGAACGCTCAGGAAGAACTGCAACACAGCATCGATCAGGCCACCGAAGACGTCCGGCAGAATCTGGAAACCATCGAAATCCAGAACATCGAGCTGGATCTGGCCCGCAAGGAAGCCCTTGAAGCCAGCCGCATCAAGTCCGAATTCCTCGCCAACATGAGCCATGAAATTCGCACACCGCTCAATGGCATTCTGGGTTTTACCCATCTGTTGCAGAAAAGTGAGCTGACCCCGCGCCAGTTCGATTACCTGGGCACCATCGAAAAATCCGCCGACAGCCTGTTGAGCATCATCAACGAGATTCTGGATTTCTCGAAGATCGAAGCCGGCAAGCTGGTGCTCGACAATGTGCCTTTCAACCTGCGCGATCTGTTGCAAGACACCCTGACCATTCTCGCCCCCGCCGCGCACGCCAAGCAGCTTGAGCTGGTGAGTCTGGTGTATCGCGATACGCCGCTGTCGTTGCTGGGCGACCCGTTACGGCTCAAGCAGATCATGACCAATCTGGTCAGCAACGCCATCAAGTTCACCCGCGAGGGCACCATCGTCGCGCGGGCCATGGTCGAAGACGAAACCGAAGACAGCGCACAGTTACGCATCAGCGTGCAGGACACCGGCATCGGCCTTTCCAGCCAGGATGTGCGCGCGCTGTTTCAGGCGTTCAGTCAGGCGGACAACTCGTTGTCCCGGCAACCGGGCGGCACCGGGCTGGGACTGGTGATTTCCAAACGCCTGATCGAGCAGATGGGCGGCGAGATCGGCGTGGACAGCTCGCCGGGCGAAGGCTCGGAGTTCTGGATCAGCCTCAACCTGCCCAAGGCACGGGACGATATCGAAGACTTGCCAGCGCTGCCGTTGCTGGGCTTGCGCGTCGCGGTCCTGGAACACCACGATCTGGCGCGTCAGGCGCTGGAGCACCAGCTCGAAGACTGTGGCCTGGACACGCTGGTGTTCAATAATCTGGAAAACCTGCTCAACGGCGTGACCGCTGCGCACCAGACTCCGGCAGCCATCAGCCTCGCGGTGCTGGGCATCACTGCCCACGAACTGCCGCCGGAACGCCTGCGCCAGCACATCTGGGATCTGGAAAACCTCGGCTGCAAAGTTCTGGTGCTGTGCCCGACCACCGAACAGGCGCTGTTTCAACTGTCGGTGCCGGATATCTATACCCAACTGCAGGCCAAACCGGTCTGCACGCGCAAGCTTCGCCGCACGCTGTCCGAACTGATCACGCCCAAGGTCATTCGCAGTGATGTCGTCGAACCGCTGTCCAGCCGACCACCGCGCTTGCTTTGCGTGGACGACAATCCGGCAAACCTGTTGCTGGTACAGACGCTGCTGGAAGACATGGGCGCAGAAGTGGTCGCCGTCGACAGTGGCTACGCCGCGTTGCAGGCGGTGCAGGCCGACACCTTTGATCTGGTGCTGATGGACGTGCAGATGCCAGGAATGGACGGTCGCCAGGCCACCGAAGCCATTCGCGCATGGGAAGTCGAGCGCCAGAGCTCGTCGCTGCCGATCGTCGCCCTCACGGCTCACGCCATGGCCAACGAGAAGCGCGCCCTGCTGCAAAGCGGCATGGACGATTACCTGACCAAGCCCATCAGCGAGCGGCAACTGGCCCAAGTGGTTCTCAAATGGACCGGGCTGGCCCTGCGCAATCAGGTGCCGGAACCCCGCGCCGAGAAAGCCCGAAGCAGCGCAGATCTCGACGTCCTCGATAATGAAGAAGGCCTGCGCCTGGCCGCCGGCAAGCCCGATCTGGCGGCCGACATGCTGGCCATGCTTCTGGCCTCCCTGGAAAGCGACCGCGAAGCGATCCGCACCGCACGTGAAACGGATGACCATGCCGGCCTTATCGAAAGGGTCCACCGCCTGCATGGCGCGACTCGATACTGCGGAGTCCCGCAATTACGTGCCGCATGTCAACGCAGCGAAACCTTGCTCAAGCAAAATGCTCCGGAAGTCTATGAGGCTCTCGACAACCTGGAAAAAGCCATCAACCGCCTGACCATCGAGGCCCGGGTGAGTGTTTGAAGGCGCGCTGCCGGGATCAATCGGTGGGAGCGAGCTTGCTCGCGAATAGAGCAGTCGATTAAAACTTCCGAGCCTGAAACTTAAGGCCTTCGCGAGCAAGCTCGCTCCCACACAGTCCGCACAAATCCAAGGAACTCTCTACCCTAATGCACACCCTTATTTTCAGCAGCCAGACCTACGACCGCGAAAGCTTTCTCGCCGCGAAACTGCCCGGCGACCTGAAACTGCACTTTCAACCGGCGCGCCTGACTGTGGAAACCGCCGCGCTGGCCCACAAGCATCCGGTGGTGTGTGCGTTCATCAACGATGATTTGAGCGCGCCGGTGCTGGAGCGCCTGGCGGAGGGCGGCACAAAACTGATTGCCTTGCGCTCGGCGGGTTATAACCACGTCGATCTGCCCACCGCGCAGAAGCTGGGAATCAGCGTGGTTCGCGTACCGGCCTACTCGCCCCATGCCGTGGCCGAGCATGCCGTCGCGTTGATTCTCGCTCTGAATCGCCACCTGCACCGCGCCTACAACCGCACCCGCGAAGGGGATTTCAGCCTGCACGGATTGACCGGTTTTGACCTGGTTGGCAAGACCGTGGGCATCGTCGGCACCGGGCAGATCGGCGCGACCTTCGCAAAAATCATGGCGGGTTTCGGCTGCAAGCTGCTGGCCTACGATCCATACCCCAATCCACAGGTGCAGGCGTTGGGTGCCGAATACGTGAGCCTGCCGCAACTGCTGGCCCAGGCGCAGATCATCAGCCTGCATTGCCCGCTGACCGAGCAAACCCGGCACCTTATAAATGAAGCGTCGCTGGCGACCCTGCAAACCGGGGCGATGCTGATCAATACCGGACGCGGCGCGCTGGTCGATACCCCCGCACTGATCGAGTCGCTGAAAAGCGGACAACTGGGCTATCTGGGGCTCGACGTCTATGAAGAAGAAGCGTTGCTGTTCTTCGAAGACCGCTCCGACCTGCCGCTGCAAGACGATGTCCTGGCCCGTTTGCTGACCTTTCCCAACGTGATCATTACCGCTCATCAGGCCTTTCTGACTCAGGAAGCGCTGGGCGCCATCGCGCAGACCACGCTGGACAACATCGCCGCCTGGGCCAATGGCGCTGCGCAGAATCTGGTGGTCGGTTAACAGGGACAGCGCGCATCGAACGCATGTTAGGATGCGCGCAATTTGGAGGACCCCATGGCCGAACACGATTTTCGCTACAGCATGCTCAACCCGCAACACACCCTGACCGAGTGCCGCACCCTGGCGCCCGGTCGCTATCAAGTCACCGGTAATGGCGGCTCGATTCACGACAACGATCAGTTGCTGGTGACCATCAAGGGCAGCAAAACCCTGCACATGCGCCTGACTGTCGCCAAGGTTCGGCACTTGATCAACCCGCCCGGCCAATGGATTGCCGTGGCCAGCGGTCCGGTGTTCGACGAGCTGGCGATCCATCAGTGGAAGGTCAACTGCGACAGTTGCACTACCGTGCTGGATTTCGAGTTCATGGTTGACGCCAAACAGGGTGTCTCGGCGCAAAAACCGGCTGCCGCTGCACGCATTGCCGAGCTGGGTTGGAAAACCGTCGGCGAGAAACACTTGTGCAAGAAGTGCCAGGAGAAAGCCGCATGAAACCGCTCGCTTTCCTGGGGCTGGTTGGCAGCGCGATGCTGGTCGGCTGCGCGGCTCAGCCGCTGCCCATCAAACAGGATCAAAGCTACGTGCTGGAATGGATCGGTGAACGGCCGCTGATCGACAGCAGCCATTTGACCATGACCCTCGGCGCGGACGGTCGCGCCTACGGCACGGGCGGCTGCAACCATTGGTTCGCGTCGTACACCCTGGACGAAAAAAGCATCAACTTCGGCCCCGTGGGCAGCACCCGCAAACTCTGCACGCCGGCCTTGATGGAACAGGAACAACGTTTCCTGCAGGCATTGGACAAAGTCCAGCGCTGGGACATCTCACCCATCGACCAACTGCGCCTGTGGCCCGCCGAAGGCAAGCCACTGCGGTTTTGGGAAGAGAGCTGATTGAGATAGCACATAGCGATCGTAGGACCGGCTTCAGCCGGGAGGGCGCAAGGTCTGACGACGCAACTGTTGTGAATGTACCTGACTCCTCCCGGCTGAAGCCGGTCCTACGGGATATGAACAATCACGCGGTATATCTGGCCCACCGAGGCGCCTGATTCGCGGGCAAGCCTCGCTCCCACAGGATGGCGTTGGAGCTATCCCTCCCCACGCAACGCCTTCAAACGCTGCGCAACACCGGCCGAGGTTTGTTCGCCCAGCAGTTGCTCACGCAGCTTGCCCTTGTCGTCGATGATGTACGTCACCGGCAAGGCTTCGCTGGGCGGCAGTTCGTAGCGTTCGGCGGGGTCCTGGGCCAGGACAGTGAACTTGATACCCAACGCGTTGGTAGCCGTTTTCAGGTCTTCGCCTTGCAGGTTGTCGAAGTTGACCCCCAGCACGCTAACCTGTTGATCCTTGAGCTGCTCGGACAAGGCATTGAGTTCCGGGATTTCCGTGCGGCACGGACCGCACCACTCGGCCCAGTAGTTGATGACCAGCCAATGCTTGTCGATGCGATTGCTCGCCACTTTCTGGCCATTCTGGTCCACGCCCAGATCCGCGCCGCAGCCGCCCAGCAACAGGCTGCCGACAATCATCGCTATTGCTGCCAATCGCCTTGCCATGTTTTCCCCCACTGCCTTCGAATCAGAGCCAAACCTGCGACCGATCACCACCCCATGTTCAGCCAGTGCCATCACACGGGTAGAATAGCCGCCACCTTACGCAAGATGCGACCTGCAAATGACCGATCTGACGCTTTATCACAACCCGCGCTGTTCCAAATCCCGCGGTGCGCTGGAACTGCTGCAAGCCCGCGGCCTGAGCCCGACCATCCTGCTGTATCTCGAAACGCCGCCCGATGCCGCGCAATTGCGCGAGCTATTGGCCAAGCTGCGCATCGGCGCCCGGCAACTGCTGCGCACTGGCGAGGACGACTACAAAGCCCTCAATCTCGGCGATAAAAGCCTCAGCGACGACGATTTGATCGCCGCCATGGCTGCTCATCCAAAACTGATCGAGCGCCCTATCCTGATCGCTGGCGACAAGGCAGCAATCGGCCGCCCACCGGAAAACGTATTGGAGATCCTGCCGTGAGCGCGCCTTATATTCTGGTTCTGTTCTACAGCCGCAACGGCTCGACCAGCGAAATGGCCCGGCAGATCGGACGCGGCATCGAAGCCGGTGGCATGGAAGCGCGTCTGCGCACAGTGCCGGCGATTTCCACCGAATGTGAAGCCGTGGCACCGAGCATCCCGGAAAGCGGCGCGCTGTATGCCAGCCTCGATGACCTGAAGAACTGCTCCGGCCTGGCCTTGGGCAGCCCGACGCGCTTTGGCAACATGGCCGCGCCGCTCAAGTATTTCCTCGATGGCACCAGCAACCTGTGGCTGACCGGCGCACTGGTTGGCAAACCCGCCAGCGTGTTCACCTCCACCGCCAGCCTGCACGGCGGTCAGGAAACCACGCTGATGTCGATGTTGCTGCCATTGCTGCACCACGGCATGCTGATCACCGGCCTGCCTTACAGTGAATCGGCGCTGGTGGAAACCAGCGGCGGCGGCACCCCGTACGGCGCCAGCCACCACGCCGGAGCCGACGGCAAGCGTCCGTTGGACAAGCATGAAACCGAACTGTGTCGCGCGTTGGGCCAACGACTGGCGAAAACCGCACAGTTGCTGGAGACGCCTCGTGGCTAAACGGCCGAAGATCCTTCCCGCGCTGGAGTGGCTCGAACCCAGAGTACGCATCAGCCGGGTCGTCAGCCTGATCTGCTTTTTGGGTTTGATCGCCCTGCTGACCGGTTATTACCTGTTTGTCGCCGATCTGCACGGCGCGCGTCCGTGGGTCATCCTGATCATCGAACTGGTGCCCTTGCTGTTGCTTGCCCCCGGCATGCTGGTCGGCAACACGCGCAGCCATTCCTGGACCTGCTTCGTGGTCAATCTGTACTTCATCAAGGGTGCGCTGGCGGCTTACGATCCAAACCGTTCGGTGTTCGGCGTGCTGGAAATGCTCGCCAGCCTGGCCGTGTTCACCAGCGCGTTGCTGTACGTGCGCTGGCGTTTTCAATACAACCGCAAACTTGCGGGTGAAGGTTCGGTCTGAGGTTTACCCAGACCCGTGCGTTGGAGCATGAATGCAAGACTACAAATGGCTGAATGAGTATTGCCTGAACCGTTTCGGCTCAGCGAAAGCCCTGGAAGCACATCTGCCGACACCCAAGACCGCCAAACAACTGCAAGCCATCAGCGCCGACCGTTATCTGTCGACCATGGCCTTGCGGGTGTTTCGTGCCGGTTTGAAGCACAGCCTGGTGGACTCGAAATGGCCGGCGTTCGAAGAAGTGTTCTACGGCTTCGATCCGGAAAAGGTCGTGCTGATGGGCGCCGACCATCTGGAGCGCCTGATGCAGGATGCGCGGATCATTCGCCACTTGGGCAAGCTCAAGAGCGTGCCGCGCAACGCGCAGCTGATTCTGGACATCGAGCAGGAACACGGCAGCTTCGGCCAGTTCATCGCCCAATGGCCGGTGGATGACATCACCGGGCTATGGCAGTACATCGCCAAACATGGCAACCAGATGGGCGGACTTTCCACGCCGCGCTTCCTGCGCATGGTCGGCAAAGACACTTTCATCCCGACCTGGGACGTTGTTGCCGCCTTGAACGCGCAAAAAATCGTCGACAAAGTGCCGACCAGCAAACGCGATCAGGCCATCGTCCAGCAAGTGTTCAATCAGTGGCACGGCGAAAGCGGGCGGCCGCTGTGCCAGCTTTCGGCGATGCTGGCGTTTACCGTCAACCACTGATTTTTTCAAGCGGACTCAGAGAGAAGCGCTCGCCATCGCGCGCTTCGTATACCATATCCGCCAGTCAACCCAACATGAGTCATCTGCGTGCCCCTTCTCTTGCCTGACGCTCCCAACCTCGGTGTCGCCCCTTCGGCGTCCGAGGTCATTGCCAAACACCTGCGCGAAGCCATTATTTCCGGGCATTTCGCTGAGGACGAGCCGATTCGTCAGGACGACATCGCCAAGGTCTTCAACGTCAGCAAGATTCCGGTGCGCGAAGCCCTGAAACGCCTGGAGGCCGAAGGATTGGTGCAATTCCAGCGTAACAAGGGCGCGGTGGTGACGCGGATTTCCGAGCCGGAGCTGGCGCAGATCTTCGAAGTGCGAGTGCTGCTGGAGGTCCAGGCGATTCGCCTGGCAGTGCCGAAGATGACCGAGGACCACATCAAACGGGCACTGGCTATCTGCGATGAGTTCATGACCGACGACAACGTAGGACGTTGGGCAGAACTCAACTGGGCATTTCACACCTGCCTGTATGAAGCAGCCGAGCGACCGTTTCTGCTCAACCTGATTCGCTCGATCCACGACAAGGTCGAACGCTACCTGCGCCTGCAAATGAGCTTCGCCGAAGGCAAGTTGCGCGCCGATCAGGAACACCGGGAGATTCTCCAGGCCTGTGCCGAACGCAACGTGGACAAAGCCGCCGAACTGATCGATCACCACATCATTGGCGTGTGCCGCGAGCTGTATGCACACCTGCCCAACGAGTCGATACACGAAGTCTGACGCTGTGCCGATTTCGTCATCGGCATCGGTGAAATCCTTCAAGACCGTCGGCAATGTCAGCGTCACCCTGTAGTCGTCTCTCAACGGCAGGTGACCTGATGAAACGCATCCGCATCCTCGACTCCCACACCGGCGGCGAACCGACGCGGCTGGTGCTGGAAGGCTTCCCCGAGCTGGGCACCGGCAGCATGGCCGAACGCCGGCAGATCCTTGCCGAACAGCACGATGACTGGCGCGCCGCAACCGTACTGGAACCGCGCGGCAGCGACGTGCTGGTCGGTGCGCTGCTCTGCGAACCGGTTGACCCGAGCGCCTGCGCGGGTGTGATTTTCTTCAATAACAGCGGCTATCTCGGCATGTGCGGCCACGGCACCATCGGACTCGTGGTCTCGCTCGCGCATCTGGGGCGGATCAACGCGGGTGTGCATCGCATCGAAACCCCGGTGGGCACGGTTGAAGCCACGCTGCATGACGACGGTTCGGTCAGCGTGCAAAACGTGCCGTCGTATCGCTATCGCAAAGCGGTGAGCATCGAAGTGCCGGGCATCGGCAGCGTCACCGGTGACATTGCCTGGGGCGGCAACTGGTTTTTCCTGATTGCCGAACACGGCCTATCGATCAGCAGCGACAATCTCGACGCGCTCACGGCGTATACCTGGGCGGTGCGTCAGGCCCTGGAATCCCAGCGCATTCTTGGCGAAGACGGTGGCGAAATCGATCACATCGAGCTGTTCGCCGACGACGATCACGCCGACAGCCGCAACTTCGTGCTGTGCCCCGGCAAAGCTTATGACCGCTCGCCCTGCGGCACCGGTACCAGCGCCAAACTGGCGTGTCTGGCGGCCGATGGCAAACTCGCACCGGGGCAAATCTGGCGCCAGGCCAGCGTGATTGGCAGCCAGTTCGAAGGCTTCTATGAATGGCAGGGCGAGCGCGTGGTGCCGACTATTCGTGGCCGCGCCCACATCAGCGCTGAAGCGACGTTGCTGCTGGCCAGCGACGATCCGTTCGCCTGGGGCATTTGCCCGTGACGGCGGAGCGGGCAGCCGATGTGATCATCATTGGCGGCGGCATTATCGGCGCGGCCTGCGCTGACGAGCTCGCCGGCCAAGGCCTTGACGTGCTGGTGCTCGATTGCAATCGACCCGCCGCGACCGCCGCAGGCATGGGCCATCTGGTGGTGCTGGACGACAATCGCGACGAACTGGCCCTTAGCGAATATTCGGTGCGTGCCTGGCGCGAACTCGCTCCGCAATTGCCGGAAGATTGCGCCATGCGCACCAACGGCACGCTGTGGCTGGCCTGCAATGCCGAAGAAATGGACGCTGCACGAGGCAAACAACAGACCTTGCTGGATTACGGCATGAGCTGCGAGTTGCTTGGCGCACAAGCCGTGGCCGACGCGGAACCCGCGTTGCGCAACGGCCTGCATGGCGCCTTGAAGGTCAGCGGCGATGGGATCCTGTACGCGCCGAATGCCGCGCGCTGGCTGTTGCAACGGCATGGGCCGCGTATCCGCCAACGCACGGCGCAGGTCACCGAGGTGCAAGGTAATCGGCTGCGCCTTGCCGACGGCCAATGGCTGAGTGCCACGGCGGTGGTCCTCGCCAACGGCATCTACGCCAGCGAGTTATGCCCGGAACTGCCGCTGCACGGCAAAAAAGGTCACTTGCTGATCACTGATCGCTATCCGATCCAGATCCGCCACACGTTGGTGGAACTGGGCTACGTCACCAGCGCCCATAACGCGACTGGCCCGTCTGTGGCGTTCAACGTGCAACAGCGGCCCACCGGCCAGCTGTTCGTCGGTTCCTCCCGGCAATTCGATAATCAGGACGCCGAGGTTGAAGGCTGGATGCTCGGCCGCATGCTGCGTCGGGCCAGTGAGTTCCTGCCAGGCCTGAGCCAGATGACAGCGATTCGCAGCTGGACCGGCTTTCGCGCCGCCACTCCGGACGGCTTACCGTTGATCGGCGAACATCCCCGACAACCCGGCCTATGGCTGGCGGTCGGCCATGAAGGCCTGGGCGTTACCACTGCGCCCGGCACTGCGCACTTGCTGGCCGCACAACTGTTGCGCAAACCTTCGCCGCTGCCGGTTGACGCTTATCTGCCGCAACGTTTCATCGGAGCCACCGCCCATGCCTGAATTGAGTATTGATGGCCGCCTGCTTGAGGTCATTCCCGGCACATCCGTGGCCGCAGCGCTGGACTTGATCGGCGACGGTTGCAGCCGCACCTCTGTGAGCGGTCAACGACGTGCGCCGTTGTGCGGCATGGGGATTTGTCAGGAATGCAGGGTCAGCATCGACGGCAAACGCCGTTTGGCGTGTCAGACGTTATGCCAGGACGGCATGAATGTGGAGACACTGCCATGAACGAATCAGTCGATCTATTGATCATCGGCGCGGGTCCGGCAGGATTGGCGGCGGCGCTTGCGGCGGCTCCCGGCGGCGCGCGCATTACATTGATCGATGACAACCCGTTGCCCGGCGGACAAATCTGGCGTGACGGCCCGCAGGCAGGTATTCCCGCGCAGGCGCGATCAATGCGTGACGAGTTGCAGGCCTTTGCCAACATCAGTCTGCACAGCGCCTGCAAGGTCATCGCCCGTGGCGGTCCCCGGCAACTGCTGGTGGAAAACGCCGAGCGCGGCGGGTTGATCAACTACGAAAAACTGATCCTGTGCACCGGCGCCCGTGAATTGCTACTGCCCTTCCCCGGCTGGACCTTGCCAGGCGTCACCGGGGCCGGTGGTCTGCAAGCCTTGATCAAAGGTGGCCTTGCGGTGAAGGACCAACGAATTGTGATCGCAGGCAGCGGGCCGTTGTTGCTGGCAAGTGCGGCGACCGCCAACGCCAAAGGCGCGCAGGTGTTACGCATTGCTGAGCAGGCTTCGCTGACTGCGCTGGCCGGTTTCGCTGCGAGTCTGTGGCAATGGCCGAACAAGGCCTGGCAGGCGGTCGGGCTGTTTGACCGACACTATCGCGCGGGTAGCCATGTGATCGCCGCGCTGGGCACGAATCACCTGGAAGGCGTGCGCATCCAGACTGGCAAACGGATCGAAGAAATTCCCTGTGAACGTCTGGCCTGCGGCTTTGGTTTGGTGCCCAACGTCGAATTGGGTCAAGCCTTGGGCTGCGAGGTGGTTGAGCGCGCCATTGTCGTGGATGAATGGCAGGAGACCCGCCTGGAGCATCATTACGCGGCGGGGGAATGCACCGGTTTTGGTGGCAGCGAACTGGCGCTGGTGGAGGGTCGCATCGCCGGTTTGGCGGCCATGGGTTTGCAGCAACAGGCGCAAGCGCTGTGGCCGCAACGTCAGCGCTGGCAGCGTTTTGCCGATGCGTTGCGGCGCAGTTTCGCCCTTGATCCCGCGATCAAAAACCTCGCCGAGCCGCAGACCTTGGTGTGCCGTTGTGAGGACGTTTCCTACGCTGCGCTGGCTGGGCATTCCGACTGGAAACACGCCAAACTCGCCACCCGCTGCGGCATGGGCGCGTGCCAGGGCCGCATCTGCTCGACGGCCACGCAAACCCTGTTCGGCTGGGAACCGCCCGCAGCACGCCCGCCCTTCAGCCCGGCGCGGGTGGAGACGTTGATGGCATTAGATCCGTAATCGGCTGATTTCGTTGGAGCGACCGGGGTGGCGATCCACCTTGCCCGCGAAGGCAGTATCACTGACTCCGAAATTATTTCGGATGTACTGGCCTCTTCGGGGACAAGTCCCCTCCTGCCGGGTTGTGCAGGGCTCGGTAGGACCGGACTTGTCCGGGAAGGCATCGGGTCTGGTGGCGAAGATCCTCAGCGCTTGCACGTTCGCTTC
>NZ_LGSI01000070.1 GCF_001698815.1 Pseudomonas syringae
GCTGCGGCCAAAGCGGCTGCCGATGCTGCGGCCAAAGCGGCTGCTGATGCTGCGGCCAAAGCGGCTGCTGACGCTGCGGCCAAGGAAACCTGTTCTGTGTCGTCTACTTCTGCGCTCTGTCAGGTCACGACGCCATCGACCACCTCGGAGCCCTCAAAGCCCGTGCAGCAGGCGACTGAGCAACTGGTTCGCAATACAAACAATTCGCTGGATCAAACGTTCAACGAAACGCCGCTTATCAGTGACAAATCCAGTGAAGCCGACAAGAAAGATGTTGCTCCGTCCACTCCCCTTGCATCCAGTGCCCAGAGTACAAAAGATGAAGTCGCGAAAAAAATGTACTGCAATTAAGTCACTTTTGTTGGCTACGCTTCTGGGCTCGGCGGCATGGGTTCAGGCCGCGCCTGGGGCCGGGGTCGTCAGTCACCTGAGTGGACCGCTGTTCGTGAGTAAAGCGGATGGCAGCATGCGGATTCTGAGTGCTCAGTCGATGGTCGAGGCGGGGGATACGGTTTCGACCCAAGGCAAGGGTTATGCGCAGATCCGCTTCAGCGACGACAGTCAGCTCACGTTGCAGCCTGATACCGTGGTGACGCTGAATACCTATGTCTACGACGCGTCGGTGCCCACGCAGGACCAACTACTGTTCACCCTGAAACAGGGCGGCATACGCTCGGACGTCGGCAAACTTGGGCAGCGCAGCCGTGATCGCGTGACCCTGGTGACCCCGGCTGCGAGCATTGCCCTGCAGTCGGCCAGTGTGGTGGTGCAGTATCGTCCGGAGCCCAAGGCGGTTGCCGGTATTGAGCGTCTTTCCCGCTATCTGGCGTTGACGGGTGCTGAATTCGAGGCCGCAGCCATCCAGAGTGAGACGTCCTATGGGGCGTTTGCGGCCGTCGTCGCCGCCCGCTATTCCTATCGGTTGGCCCGAGCAGTTGCCTGGCTGGATTCGAAGGTCGCAGGCAGTCTGTCGACTCTCGCGGCGGTCGTCCCGGCTTCTGGTCCGGGTCTGGCACCGGGTTTATATGTTCAGGTCATTGATGGCTTGATTAACCTCACCAATCGCGGCGGAACCACAAGTTTCGCGGCAGGGCAGTTTGGCTACACCCCCAGTTTCACGCAGCCTCCGGTCATCGTGCCTGCATCCCCAGCGTTAGTGTTTACGCCGCCCCCTGCGTTCTCTTCCTCATTGGCAGGTGCAGCCGCCTCAACAGGTTCAAGCGGCACTGTGGATTGTGAAGTGCGCTAGGTCTGACTTTAAGGTGGGTGAACCGGGTAGCTGACGACATCACCGGGTTCGCCTGGGGGATCCGGCGTTGGGCAGATAATGACTTCTGTAGCCAAGTCTCACCGCATCTGGCTCAATACCGGGCGTGGATCGTCGCTTTGCTGATCCCATTGCTTGTTACGCATCACCCACGGGGCGGGCGTTGGCGTCCGGCCTTGCAACTGCGCTGGACGGGTAACACCATGGGCTACAACTGGAACGGGTTGATCTTTTTCGAGCCGTCTCTGGATGGCACCCATACCTACCTGGAAACGCTGATCTGGGGTGCCAACTGGACCATCGCCACGACGCTGGGGGCTTTTACCATCACGTTGACGCTGGGCTCGATTGTCGGCGTAGCGCGTACTTCGCCGCTGACCTGGATACGTGCCAGCACAACCAACAGGCCTGGATTGACTTGCCTCTCAAGCAACGAGATCACCTGAGTCAGTGTCACGACCAAAATCCTTAAATCATTTGATTGTCTGTGCCACGGCCTGAATAGCCTGCCTTGGCCAGAAGAGGATAACGGGCGTGGGATCGCGCGCAAGCCAAGTGCTGAGTCACAAACTGGCGCGCTTCTAGGGAGGAGGGATGCCCATGCTTTCCGATGGCAATTTGAATTGAAGCGATGTTTATGGCCGTTATCCTAAAGAGGGTCATCGGGCTTCACCCGACGCCTTATAGGATCTACTGATGCCAATCCGTCATTCGCCCATACATTTTCCACATTCTCAACCAAGTCGTCCCTATACCACGAGATGCCGAGGTAGCATTCTGTAGTCATCAGCCAGAGAGTCGAAGATACTCTGGAGGTAACGGAATACCGCCATGGCGATGGACAGCCGCCGACAGGATGTTGGAATGGTATTAATGAACAAGTAACCGGCTCAAGCGGGTTTTTTTATGCCTGCTGTGACAGTCGCTCAACTGGTGAAGACGCTAAATTACGAACGGCTGGAATCGACCCAGGCTGTGTGAAAACACCTGCAATTGTCTAATCTTCTGATCGTCGAGATCGTAGCGGCGGCGATCATGAAGCGATTTATTGAAGGTGAGGCTCGGACGCAGGTCACGTTGCTGCCGGAGTGTCTGGGCGATTACGTAGCTGAAGAAAATCCAGTGCGCGTGGTCGATGTTTTCGTCGATGAACTCGACCTGGGCGCACTTGGTTTTGAGGGCGTCGATCCTGCTGCAACGGGTCGTCCGGCTTACCACCCAGCGGTGTTGCTGAAGATCTATATCTACGGCTACCTCAATCGGATTCAGTCCAGCCGCCGGCTTGAGCGTGAGGCCGAGCGCAACGTCGAGGTGATGTGGCTAACGGGGCGTTTGGCTCCGGACTTCAAAACCATTGCCGACTTTCGCAAAGACAACGGCAAAGCCATTCGCAGCGTATGCCGCCAGTTCGTAGTTCTTTGCCGCAACCTCAATCTCTTCTCTCAGTCGATCATCGCCATCGACGGCAGCAAATTCAAAGCCGTCAATAATCGCGACCGCAACTTCACTCAGGGCAACGTGAAGGCACGCATGCAGCAGATCGAGCAGAGCATTGATCGCTATCTGGCGGCGATGGATTCGGCGGATCGAGCAACGCCCGAAGTGGCCGAGGCCAAAGCAGAGCGGCTTAAAGAAAAGATAGAAACACTGAAAAAGCAGATGCAGAAACTCAAGGAAATCGAGGCACAGCTCCACGAAAGTCCAGACCAGCAGATTTCCCTAACAGACCCAGATGCTCGCTCAATGGCCACGAGCGGTCGAGGCACCGGAACGGTTGGCTACAACGTACAAACAGCTGTCGACGACAAACACCATTTAATCATTGCCCATGAGGTGACCAACGTTGGTAATGATCGTGGGCAACTGAGCAATATGGCGAACCAAGCGGTGGAAAAATCTGGCTTTTCCGTTACTACCGGGCAGGCAAGCAGAAGTGCATGTCCTTGGGTAGTTACCCGCAGATCAGTCTCAAAGAAGTGCGAACCCGTCGTGATGACGCGCGTGCCTTGGTTGCCCAATGCACCAATCCCTATGGGTATCGTAAACAGCAGCGTCGTTCTGTTCGTAATACGACAGAACATACCTTCGAGGCCATGTTCGATCAGTGGGTGGAGTTCCGCAGCCTGAGCCTTAAGGAAGGGCGTCAGAGCACACTCTCGCAAATCTTGAGAATCTTCAATAAAGACGTCTTGCCCACACTGGGTGGGCGGTCCATCTACGATATCGGTCGTCACGATCTGCTGGATTTGCTAAGCAGGATCGAACAACGCAAGGCATTAACGACAGCTGAAAAGTGCCGCACCTGGTTCAACCAGTTGTTCCGCTATGCGCTAGTGAAGATCGAGGGATTGGAACACAATCCGGCTTCAGACCTCGATGTTGTCGCACTCCCCAAACCTCCGGTGTCACACAATCCGTTTCTTCGTATGGACGAGCTGCCTGCGTTGATGACTGCTCTCCGAAACTATGGTGGAGCGCACCAAACACGCCTTGGCCTTCGATTGTTGTTGCTGACCGGTGTCCGCACGGGTGAGCTACGCTTGGCGACACTCAACCAGTTCGATCTGGAGCAGCGGTTATGGATCATACCGGCGGAGGTGGTGAAGCAACTCCAGTTAGCTATGCGGAAGCCAGGCAAGCAGGTCGCAAATATACCGCCCAACATTGTCCCGCTCTCGGTCCAGGCGCTTGAAGTAGTGCGTCACCTACTGGACCAGGTTCTTCCAGCGCAACATTATTTGTTCGCTCATTGAAGCGACCTGACCAAGCGCATAAGCGAGAGCACTCTGAATGGTGCGCTACGCCGGATGGAGTATGCTGACCAGCTCACAGGTCAGGTAGTGGGTCGCAATCTACCGCTGCTCTATCACTCTGATCCAAAGCGGGTTGGTACGGTTGTCACGGGCAACTCTATGCTCGACACCTAGCCAGCAAAAAGCAATGGTACGCAGCGGATCACCAATGGCTATGGAGTAGATATGCTGTCGGGTTTCGCAACGATGCTGAGCACCGGTTGGGTCGTTGTGGCTCAGCAACCACTGGAAAGGGCGGGCACTCCGCTGCGAAATCTAACGCTCAACGTAATAGGTCTCTCAGCGCCCTTTGTCCTGTTTGGCAGTCTGATGCTGTGGTGGCTGACGCTAACCATCAGGAAACTCTAGCGGCGCCAGTTCTGCTCATAACGCATGGGATGCACACAGAAGAACTGCACCACCGTAGCCAGCTCATCATATTGTCCTTTACGGCGCGCCGAGTTTTAAACCTCAGGCCATGCAATCGCTCAATTTTCAACGAGCCAAACGCCTAGGAAAATCCTGGACATAACGTTGAATGAGACCCGGTGTTACGAGAAACACAGTCACCGCTCACCGTGTGGATTTTGGCCTTGCTGTCATTGATGATCAGCTCGTGGCTCAGGATACCTTGGCGTCGATTCGGGTTCGCTGATCCATGCGTTGCAGAATCATGATGAATTGACCTTGGAGCGGGTACATTGCTGGACGCTGGACGCTGGACGCTGGACGCTGGACGCTGGACGCTCACGACACCTACCTCTATCAGGGCCAGACCTTTCCCGGCAGTCTCTTGCGCGAGCACGTCCGTGAGCAGATGTACGAAAGCCTGGCCGGGGAGCACGCGCCATATGACCTGAAATTTGTCACCTGCGGCGTGCTCTGTATCACCGCGAACATCGTCACAGCGGAGCTGGGGATTCGCGACCTCGACGCAATTACGACACCAGATATTCAGTATGTTCGCCAGGTTCTTCTATTGCTGGTGATGTATAACGGTATGCAACCCGGTGCGTTTGCATTGTCCGGCTGAGATTTGGTCGGCGCTTTGCCAGTGCGGGAGGAATACGACTTGTATTTGACGTCGACGGCGACACGCGATGGATTCATCTCGGTGCCTATGATCTGGTGAACCTCAGTCCTGAGTTACCGTTGTCGGCCGGGCAGATACCACGTCCGAAGACTTTGTACGGTAGCCTGCCGAGCCAATTAATGACGTGGCTGATTGCAATCATTAGATATATGGCCAACGCAATTGTGCCAATCCTCGCAATGAGTGGTACCAGGGCGGTTTGCGGCAGAGTGAGGTTGTCGGGCCAGCACGAAATAGGTTTGGATGGATATGCTCAGAAATAATAGAGCATTTGCACCGTCGCGGTAGCCTGCTTGCGGTCTCTGCCATTGCCAAAAGGGTTGTCATCATCGCTGCCGGTAAACCAGTCATATCGGATCTCAGGGCGTAACGATAGATTACGCGTTGCTTCATAGCGAAAGCCCAGGGTAAGCGCGTTAAATGCACCGTGAGCTGTAGACACCGGGAACAGTGCGAAGCCGTCGGGATCCGCGAAATGTTCTGCCCTCGCCGAGAAGAGAAGGTCCTTGCGATATTCATAACTCAGAGAACTGTTCACGCCCCACCAGTGAGCGCCTGAGAACCGCGGGCCTGTCACGATATCGACAGTATCAACTTTGCCGTCGCCACTTTGGCGTCCATAAACCGCCTCGGCGCCGATTGACCAATGCTGGTCAAGCGCGAACCAGCCATTCAATGAATGTTGCTGCTTGAGTTGGCCATTGGATGAAATCAAACGCGAAGTCGGTGCTTGAATATCATCGATGGATTTATTCTGCTCGTCACCAATTAGAAATTCATAATCGATCCAGCCTTGCATGTCGGCTCTACGCCAACGTATTGCGCCTAACAAGGATTTGCTATCGTTATTGTCTCTCAGATTATTCCAGCCCTGCACAATGCCTATCTCACCGCCGAGCAGACTTGATTGGGTACTCATCAGTCTTGTGCCCAATACGACACCGCTGACGGTCGCTGGCTCGGTTACAAATGCATACGTTTTGGTAGCAAAAGCGTTGCGCGCAATTCGGATGTTCGGTGGAATCTCGTAGCCCACTCCCGGTCCGAAGATCCCGGCCATGATGCTGATCCCAGTGCCAACAGGCAGATAGGCCGTGCCAAACAGGTCGGGAAACGCGTAGAAGTTTTGCCGGCTTCGCTGCGCTTTGGCCGAGTCAGACGCACCCGGCTCATTCACCCCCCAATGTTCATCCCAGCCGGTGGTTCGCGCAAATTGACCGTCGCGACCATAGAGCAACCCGAAAGTGAAACCGAATGACGCCTCGGTAGGCTGCGGACCCGGTAGTGGCGTTGCGCGCGGAACATAGCTGGTATTTAGAGGCTTTTCGATAAACAGGTTGAAAAAGGACAATTGAAAATTTTCGTCGGCGTATCCCGCCACGGGCAAGTTGCTCAGGCCGCCGTGGCGCTCACTACGGGTCGATGTATTGTTGCGTGATAACCCCGCATCAACGACGCCATAAATTCGGATGCCGGTATCTCTTTCCAATTCGGGTATCAGCCAGGTTGCCAGGTCACCTTCTCCCGGCTGGGAGGGAGACGCCGCGCACGGGGTGCACGAAAATATTGCGCACAGTAATGCGATAGGGATACGCATAGAGGTATTTACCTTATTGTTATTGTTTGTGGTGGGTATTACGTGCACGACCCGAAGATCGTCTAAAAGGCGGGAGGGTTACTCATGGCTTGGCCCTGTTGTTTTTATAGGGGAGTGCCCAGACGGTAAGTTCACTGCCCCCGCACGGCAAGAGCAATCTTGGCGAATAGATAATTCGCCGAAAACGAACAACTCGTCTACTTCGGCACCCGAGCGCTCGGTCGGTGCCGGACCGCTGTTCGCGTTTCGCAAACAGTCATTTCGCCCATAATGGCCTTGTTAGGGTAAGGGGGGGCACCTTAACGTTGAGTCAATCAAACACAAAAATAACAGGGCTAAGACGATGAGTACTCAACCTGCATTCAAAACAGTTTTCGGCTCGCTGGCGCACTACACCAAAGGCTCGATCGAGCTGGTGACCGGCAAAAAAAGCCACTATGCCTTCTCCAATATCTTCGAAGTCGCCGGGCAATCGGCACCCTACGAGAAAGTCGTCGTGGGTCTCAATCTCGGCTATGTGATCGAAACGCTGCGCGCTGAAGGTACTTCTCCCTGGTTCACCTGTGCCCACGACGAATTCGTCATCTCTGTCGACGGCAGCGTTCGCGTCGACTTCCTCAAGCTCGACGCCGCACCGGCGCAAGGCGAGGGCACCCAGTTTGCTGGCGAACTGCCGAAAGGTCGGCCAATGGGCTATGTGCTGCTCAAGCGCGGCCACCAGGCACTGCTGCCTGCCGGCTGCGCTTATCGCTTCGAAGCCAGCGCCCCCTGCGTGCTGCTGCTGCAAACCGTACAGGGCACCCTCAGCGTCGAGAAGTGGGCTGACATCTGCCTGAAATGATCCGTGTTCTGACCTCGACATCACTCCAAAAATAACAGGAGCCAATCATGGCTATGCTCGAAGCAGTTGAAACCGAGAACGCACTGTCGTTTGACAACCTGGTGGACGCCAGCGCTGCCCACCCTATCACCGGCTACAAGGCTTATACGCTGGGTGCGTTCAAACTCTCGCGCGACGAATACTTCGCCCGTATCGAATGGCCGGCCAAGGGTGAGCGCCGCTCGCACCTGATCCCGGCAGACGCTTTCCTGCGCGCCGTCATGCGTGACGTGGCGTGGGGCTTTTTCTACGGCTGGGTCAACTTCGACCACGTCTTTGGTACTCGAAACCTGTACGGCAAGGTCGATATGTATGCGGGCACCTTCAATGGTGTCTTAAAAGCCGCCGGTGTCGACTACACCGAGCAGTTCGAAACGCCGCAGATCATGGCTACCTTCAAGGCGATCCTGCGTGACTGGACCAACGCCGGCTTTGACCCGTTTGCCGCACCTTCCGAAACCGGTACGGCATTTGGCCGCAAGCACGGCGACAACATTGAGGCAATCGAGCGTTTCCGCGTTGCCACCCGCCGCATGCCAGGCCTGGAAGGGGATTCGCCATTGCGCGACGACTTGCCGGTCAACCGCCATTTTGCCGATGTTGCCCAGGACGAGCCCGAGGTACATGCCGCCGAGGGCTTCGAAGGGCAGCTACATGCCTTCAGCCTGTTCAAGTACTTGTCGCGCTCCGACGTCAGTTGGAACCCTTCGGTGACCTCGGTGTGCCGCACCAGTCTGTTTTGCCCGACCACCGAAGAGTTCGTCCTGCCGATTGTCCATGGCAATGACCGGATCGAGTGGTTCCTGCAGCTCAGCGACGAGATCGTCTGGGATATCGGCGACAAGGACGATGGCAATCCCCGTGCGCGGATCACCATGCGCGCCGGCGATATCTGCGCGATGCCCGCCGACATCCGCCACCAAGGCTACTCGACCAAACGCTCGATGCTGCTGGTCTGGGAAAACGCTACCCCCAACCTGCCTCAGCGTTACGAAAGCGGCGAACTCAAGCCATACCCCGTCGAGTTTTGATTATCGCAGCCCAGCGATTCAGGCTGGGCCCGCGTCCTTATACCAGTGCATTTCACAGTGCCTATCCAGGCACTGCAGGGAGTCTTTGCTCATGCAAAACCAATTGTTCATTGATGGCCAGTTCGTCTCCGCCCTTGAAGGCGGCGAGATCGATGTCGTCAACCCCGCCAACGGCGAGCTGATCACGCGCATTGCCGCGGCGCAGGCCGAGGACGTCGATCTCGCAGTCGCCGCGGCCAAGCGCGCATTCCCAGGCTGGGCGGCCACGCCGGGCGCTGAGCGGGGGCGGTTGCTGATGAAGCTGGCCGACCGCATCGAGGCCTGCAGCGAGGAGCTGGCGCGCCTGGAGTCGCTGGATACTGGCCATCCCCTTCGGGATTCACGGATCCTCGACGTACCGCGCACGGCCGCCTGTTTCCGCTATTTCGGCGGTATCGCCGACAAGATAGAGGGCAAGGTGATTCCGGTCGACGCTGGCTTTCTCAACTACGTGCAGCGCAAGCCAATCGGCGTCGTGGGTCAGATCGTGCCGTGGAATTTTCCGCTGATGTTCACCAGTTGGAAGATGGGCCCGGCGCTGGCTGCAGGTAATACCGTGGTGCTCAAGCCGTCAGAGCTGACGCCGCTGTCTACGCTGCGCATCGCTGAGCTGATGAAAGAAGTGGGCTTTCCGGACGGCGTGGTCAACATCGTCCCAGGCTACGGCCATACCGCTGGGCAACGCCTGGCCGAACACCCTGATGTGGGCAAGATCGCCTTCACCGGTTCTACCGCCACCGGGCGGCGTATCGTCGAAGCCTCCCAGGGCAACCTCAAACGCGTGCAGCTGGAGCTGGGCGGCAAGGGGGCCAACATCGTTTTCGAAGACGCCAACCTCGACGCCGCCGTCAACGGCGCCGCCTGGGCGATCTTCCACAATCAGGGCCAGGCCTGCATCGCCGGCTCGCGGTTGCTGCTGCAAGACAGCATCGCCGATGAGTTTCTCGAGCGATTCATCACTCTGGCCCGTTCGATTCGCCTCGGCGATCCCCAGGACCCGAATACCGAAATGGGTCCACTGACCTCGGCGTTGCACCGCGACCGGGTGCTGTCGTTCGTCGACATCGCCCGCCAGCAGGGCGGCCGCGTCCTCACCGGTGGCAAGGCGCCGAGCGATCCTGCGCTGGTCTCGGGGTTTTATGTCGAGCCGACCATCGTTGAAGCCAAACCCGGTGATCGTGTCGCCCAGGAAGAGGTGTTCGGCCCGTTCGTGACGGTGCTGCGCTTTTCCACTGAAGAAGAGGCGCTGGAGATTGCCAACGGCACTGATTACGGCTTGGGCAGTGGCCTGTGGACCCGCGACCTGCAGCGCGCCCATCGGGTGGCGGAAAAGATCAACGTCGGCATGTGCTGGATCAACTGCTACAAGCGTGTCAGCCCCGGCAGCCCGTTCGGCGGTCTGGGTCAATCCGGTTACGGCCGGGAGATGGGTTTCGACGCCATCCACGACTACACCGAAGCTCGCTCGGTATGGGTCAACGTCGACGCCAAGATCCTTCCCCACTACCCGCGCTGAGGTGACCCCATGAACGCATTCATCTATCAAGGCACGCCGACCCGAGTGATTTTCGGCGCCGGCAAACTGGCCAGCCTCAGCGACGAAATCCAGCGCCTGGGCGCCCGTCGCGCGCTGATCCTGACCACCCCGGAGCAACAGGAACTGGGCGAGCAGGTCGCGCGGTTACTGGGTGATCGCAGCGCCGGCGTCTATCCACAGGCGGTGATGCACGTGCCACTGGAAACCGCGCAAACGGCTCGCGAGGAGGCCGTGCGCCGCGAAGCGGATTGCTGCGTGGCCGTCGGTGGTGGTTCGACCATCGGCCTGGGTAAAGCCATCGCCATGGACAGCGGCTTGCCGATCCTGGCGGTGCCGACCACGTACGCCGGATCGGAGATGACCCCGATCTACGGCTTGACCGAAAACCGTTTGAAGAAAACCGGTCGCGATCCACGGGTCCTGCCTAAGACCGTGATCTATGACCCGGAGCTGACGCTGACCCTGCCGGTGGGTATGTCGGCCTGCTCGGGCATGAACGCCATGGCCCATGCGATCGAAGCCCTGTACGCCGAAGACGCCAACCCGGTGATCTCGTTGATGGCCGAAGAGTCGATCCGGGCGTTGGCGCAGGCACTGCCGAAAATCGTCGACGACCCGCAAAACGTCGAGGCTCGTGGTCAGGCGCTGCAAGGCGCATGGCTGGCAGGCATCTGCCTGGGTTCGGTGGGTATGGCGATCCACCACAAGCTGTGTCACACCCTCGGCGGTACCTTCAACCTGCCGCACGCCCAAGCCCACGCCATCGTCCTGCCCCACGCGGCGCACTACAACCGCCGCGCGGCGGCCGAGCCGTTGCGCCGCGCTGCACGAGCATTGGGCGGCGAGCAAGCCGATGAAGTCGGGCCGCTGCTGTACGAATTGAACCGCCGCCTTGGCATTCCCTTGGCGTTGGCCGAGTTCGGCTTTCCCGAGCATGGTCCAGCCGAAGCGGCGAGCATTGCTTGTGCCAGCCCGTACTACAACCCGCGGCCGTTCGAACAGGATGCCATTGAGGCACTGCTGACCCGCGCGCTGAAGGGGCAAGCACCTGCCTGAAGGTGTTGCCGCTGTCCGTCGATTGCCACACGAGAATAACAATATGAATAACCTCGACTTGTCTTCCGAGCGCGAGATTACCGCCCGCGCCATCAACAGCTTTGCGCACACACCCGATGCACGCCTGCGCTTTTTGCTGCAGACACTGGTGGGGCATCTTCACCAGTTTGCCATCGAAGTCGAGCTCAGCGAGGCCGAGTGGTTGCAGGCAATCCAGTTCCTCACGGCCACCGGGCAGAAGTGTGACGACGTGGTGCGTCAGGAATTTATCCTGCTCTCGGATGTGCTGGGGCTGTCCATGCTGGTCGACGCCATCGAGCACCGCAGTGGCGTCGAAGCGACGCAGAGCACAGTGTTTGGACCGTTCTACATCGCTGGCATGCCCGGACGGGAATACGGCGAAAACATGGCGCTGATTCCCGGCAGCGCCTCGTTGATCACCGGTTATGTGCGTGACGCCGCTGGCAACCCTTTGCCGGGAGCCATCCTGGATGTCTGGCAGACCGCCGAAAACGGGCAGTACTCGGGTCAGGACGTCGCGCAGCCGCACGGCAACCTGCGCGGTCGTTACCGCACGGATGAACAGGGCCGCTATGCGATTCGCAGTGTGGTGCCGGTGAGTTATCCGATCCCCACCGACGGCCCGGTTGGCGATCTGCTGCAGGCCAGCGGCCGCCATCCGTGGCGCCCGGCGCACTTGCATTTCATGCTCGATGCGCCGGGTCATCGACGCCTGGTGACCCATCTGTTCAACGACGACGATCCCTATATTGATTCTGACGCGGTCTTTGGGGTCAAGGATTCGCTGCGCGTCGTGTACGAACCGCGGTTCGCCAGCGACCCCTTGGCCGAGCAATTCGATATCGGCACGGACTTCCACATCGCGACGTTCGACTTCGTCCTGGAGGCCACGGCATGAACCAGTTCTTTGCCATCTTCGCCACCGACAAGCCGGACCACGAGCCATTGCGCAGGGAGATTCGCCCCAGGCATCGCGAATACCTGCGTGAGCCCCACCCCCATCGCGTGGTGGTGCGCCTTGGCGGGCCAACGTTGAGCAACTGCGAAGGCGTCATGAATGGCACCCTGCTGGTGGTGGAGGCCGGCAGCTTGAGCGAGGCCGAAGCTTTTTTTGCCGACGATCCCTATGCCCAGGCCGGACTGTTCGAGCGCGTCGAGATACGGCCCTGGAGCTGGGGACTGGGTAATCCCCAGATGGGAGCATGAGCCGTGGCGAATATTAGGCTGTGCGCCCTCGATCAGGTACCCGATGGCGGAGCACTCGGGCTCGAAGCGACTCTGCAAGGGCAAACCACTGCCTTGATTGCGGTACGGCGGGGCGCACAGGTGTGGGTCTACCGCAACCGCTGCCCGCATTTTTCCATCCCCTTGGACTATCAACCGGGGTCGTTCAGCACCTACCAGACGCGACTGCTGATGTGCGCGCACCACGGGGCGATGTTTCGTTTCGAAGATGGCCACTGCATCGATGGCCCGTGCGAAGGCGCGCATCTGGACAGCGTCCCGGTGTACCAGCAGGACGGCTTGCTGTGGTTGGCCGGGGTTCAGAACGCACCCACGAATGTGCACCCATGACAGGAGAGCAACGCTATGACGCTTGATGTCGAGTCTGCCCGATTGCTTGAGCAATTGGCCGAGAGCGGCCTGAAACCGTTTCATTTGATGAACCCCTACGAGGCTCGAGAAGTCATGGCGAGTCTGCGCCCGGAGGCCGTGGGGCCGACCATGCACAGCGTCGAGGAGGTGCAATTGGATGGGGCGCGCCTGCGTGTATTGAAGCCCAGCGCCTCGGTACGCGGCGCCATCCTCTACCTGCATGGCGGGGGCTGGGTCGTGGGTGGGCTCGACGACTTCGACCATTTCGCTCGTCAGTTGGCGCACCGTACCGACTGCACCGTGGTCCTGGTCGATTACCGGCTGGCCCCAGAGTTTCCTTTTCCGACCGCCCTGGATGACGTCGAGCGCGCCGCACAATGGCTAGTGGTTCATCGCGAGCAACTCGCCGGCTCGGCCAACGGCACACTGATCGTCGCGGGCGACAGTGCTGGCGGCAACCTGGCGGCCGTGTTCGCCCAGCGTGCTGCCCAGCGAGGCCAGTTGCACTGGGCCTTGCAGGTGTTGATCTATCCGGCGACCCAGGCTGATCTCGATGGGCCAGGTTATCTCGACCCGCAACGGCAACTGCTGCTGACCCGTGAGGACATGCGTTGGTTCTGGGATCACTACCTGCCGAATGCCAACGAGCGCCAGCAGGTTTCGGCGTCACCGCTGGCGGCAAAGGACCTGCGTGGCGTGCCACCGGCGGTGGTGCTGACCGCGGAGTTCGATGTGCTGCGTGACGAAGGTCAGGCATACGCCGACCGTCTGGTTCAAGCCGGCATCACCGTGCTCGAGCGCTGTTTCAGCGGGCAGATGCACGGCTTCGTGACCATGCCGTTCCTGAGTGCAAGTACCGAAGCGCTGGATTGGCTGAGTGACCAGATCGAACCCTGGTTGCAGACCGTTTAAGCCTTGTACGACCGATCGTCAATACCCCCGACAACAAGAATAAGAGGTTTACCCATGAGCACCTATAACACCACTGTGGCTTCCCTTGAGTGTGATGATGAAACCCTGCGTGGGCACCTGCAGGGGGCCGATATTCCGACCTTGCTGATGACCGTCGCGCACCTGACTGGCGAACTCGATGTGCTCAAGCCGGACTGGAAGCCTGTCGTTGCCATGGGCGTGGCGGGAAGCGGGATGAGCGCCGAGGTCGAAGCCGATGTGCGAGAATTCTGCTTGCACAGACTATTGGCCTTTCGTGACAGTCGGCTGCCCGTGCCCGCGCGGCCGACTAGCGACCAACTGCACGCGATCGGGACCTGGCTGATGGGTCCTGACATCGAGCCCTATCTGCCCCTGATCGCCGAGGAACTGGTGACGGCCGAAGAAGACCCTCGCGCCCCTCGCTGGCATAAAGAGCATGTGGCCGCCGGCCGTGACTTCAAGGTGGTGATCATCGGCGCGGGCGAGAGCGGCATGATCGCGGCGTTGCGCTTTAAGCAGGCCGGTGTGCCTTTTGTTGTCTATGAGAAAGGCTGCGATGTCGGCGGTACCTGGCGCGAAAATACCTACCCGGGTTGCCGCATCGACATAAACAGTTTCTTCTACAGCTTCTCCTTTGCCCGCAGCACCTGGGACGACTGTTTCGCCCCTGGCCCACAGGTATTCAGCTACATGCAGGCGGTGGCGCGGGAGAAAGGCCTGTACGAGCATATCCAGTTCAATACCGAAGTCACCGACGCCCATTGGGACGAAGACAGCCAGCGCTGGCAACTGCTCTGCCGCGACAGTGCCGGGCAAACCCGCGTCGACAGCAACGTGGTGGTGTTCGCCGTCGGGCAACTTAATCGGCCGATGATCCCGGCCATTCCTGGCAAAGAGACGTTCCAAGGTCCGGCATTCCACTCCGCGCAGTGGGACCACAATGTCGACTGGAGCGGTAAGCGCGTTGCCGTGATCGGCACGGGTGCGAGTGCTGCCCAGTTCATCCCGCAATTGGCCAAGACCGCCGCCGATCTCAAGGTCTTTGCGCGCACCACCAACTGGCTGCTACCCACGCCCGATCTGCACGAGAAAATCTCCGACAGCTGTAAATGGTTGCTCGCCAACCTGCCCAACTACAGCCTGTGGTACCGGGCGGCTATGGTGATGCCGCAGAGCGTCGGCTTTCTTGAGGATGTCGTTGTCGATGTCAACTACCCACCGACAGAAGTCGCGGTATCGGCGCGCAACGATCAATTGCGCCGGGACATCAGTGCCTGGATGGAGCCGCAGTTCGCTGACCGGCCGGACCTGCGTGATGTGCTGATTCCGGATTCTCCTGTCGGCGGCAAGCGCATCATCCGTGACAACGGCACCTGGATCTCGACGCTCAAGCGTGACAACGTCAGCATGATTCGCCAGCCTATCGAGGCGATCACGCCCAAGGGCATCTGCTGTGTCGACGGCACTGAACACGAGTTCGATCTGATCGTCTACGGCACCGGCTTTCATGCCTCCAAGTTTCTTATGCCGATCAACATCACCGGGCGCGACGGCCTGGCGTTGCACGAGGTCTGGAAGGATGACGACGCTCGCGCCTACATGGGTATGACCGTGCCGGGCTTCCCCAACATGTTCTGCATGTACGGCCCCAACACCGGGCTGGTGGTGTACAGCACCATCATCCAGTTCTCCGAGTTCACCGCGACCTACATCGTCGATGCCGTGCGGTTGTTGCTGGAAGGAGGACACCAGAGCATGGAGATCAAGCCGCAGGTGTTCGAGAGCTACAACCAGCGGGTCGATCAGGCCAATGGCTTGCGTGCCTGGGGCTTCTCCAGGGTCAACAGCTGGTACAAGAACAGCAAAGGGCGGGTTACCCAGAACTTCCCTTTCAACGCAGTCGAGTTCTGGCGCCGGACCCACGAGGTAGAAGCAACCGATTACCGCCTTTCCTGATCGTCTCGCTGGTGGGATGCCAGGCACAGCCGTACTATGCAACGGCAGGCTGTGCCTGATTCATCCAACATGTGCGCCAGCCAATAACTACAAGAAGAGGGGAGGTCATGGATCGTCTACTCATTACGGAAGCGTTCGTGCGTGTGGCGCAGACTGGCAGTTTCGCCAAGGCAGCAGAGCAGTTGGGCGTGACCCGTTCAGTGATTACCCATCGTGTGCAACAGCTTGAGACGTTCATCAATTCGCCGCTTTTTCATCGCAGCACCCGCCACGTCCGCCTCTCGGATATCGGTGAAGCCTATTTTCAGGAATGCGCCGACATGGTCGCCGGCTTTCACGGCCTGACCGAAAAAATGCGCAATCAACGTTCCAACCTTACGGGTCAGTTGCGCGTCCAGGTGCTGCAAGGATTCGCGATCGATCACTTGGGCCCGATGCTGGCGGAGTTTACTGCCATGTATCCCGAGATCGAGTTCGATGTGGTGGTCAACGACCGGGTGGTCGATCCGATCGAAGAGGGATTCGACATTGCCTTCCAGATGTTCCCGCCGCTGGCCGAGCGTCTGGTGGTGCGCAAGCTGTTCAACGTGCATCGGCTGTTCTGTGCGTCTCCCGCGTATTTGCGCGAGCATGATGCTCCCGAGCATCCCCAGCAACTCAAGAATCACCGCATCGCCCTTTACGGAGGCTACCCGTCACGTAATCGTTGGCAGTTCACTCGGGGAGAGGAGTGTGTCGATCTGACTTTGCATGGTCAGGTGCGCTCCAGTTCCGTCCATCTGTTGCGTGATTACGCCCTGAGCGGGGCTGGCATCACCTGCTTGCCGACCCTCATTGCCAGCAACGAGCTACTCACCGGGCGACTGGTGCCGATTCTTGTCGACTATCGCTTGTCATCCTTCGATTTTGCTGCCGTGTATCCCGAAACCCAACGTCGGGCCCTCAAGGTGCGGACATTGATCGACTTTCTGATCGCGCGCATCGGCGATGCGCCGGAGTGGGATCAGGCATTGCTGGATCGCGGGATCCTGAGCCACTGACAGCGGAGGATGGTTCGCTGCCCTGGCGATAAAAATGGAGTGTTGGCTTGGCTGCGACCGGAGCCGGCGTAGCCGTGTTCCGTGGGCAGCCTTGCATCAGTTAGTGAAGCTTTAGACGAGTTTTGGTACTGCTGCCTATACGATCACCCAGCACGCGCAAGCCCGTGCGAACCAACCCGAACAGAGCGACCTGATGCATCCGGTACAGCGAGACGTAAAAGCACTTGGCTAGCCATCCTTCCACCTTGACGCTGCCCATCACGGACCCCATCAAATTACCCACAGCGGTGAAATGGGACAGTGATATGAGTGATCCATAATCTTTATATCTATACGTAAGAGGTGTGCTGCCCTTGATTTGAGCAGCAAAGCTTTTGACCAGAAGCGACGCTTGTTGGTGTGCTGACTGTGCTCGTGGTGGAACATTGCCCAATCCCTCTCCCAGCGAGCATGCTGCACAGTCACCTATTGCGTAGATGCGCTCATCAAATGTTGTCTGGAGCGTGGGTCGAACCACTAGCTGATTGATCCGATTCGCTTCCAGACCACCCAGATCTTTGAGGAACGCCGGCGCGCAGATGCCGGCAGCCCATACTTTTAGCGTGGCAGGGATGAGGGTGCCGTCGTGGGTCTTGAACCCTTCTGCAGTCACCTCTTTGACAGCGGAGCTTGTGAGAACATCGACATTGAGCTTGGCAAGTGCCTTCTGCACCGCACCGCCAATTCGGTCCGGCAGTGCCGGAAGAACCTTGGGGCCTGCTTCCAGGATGGTGATATGCATGTCCTCGGGCTTGATGCAGTGCAGCCCATACGCCGATAACTCCAAAGCCGAGTTTCGCAGCTCTGCGGCCAGCTCGACACCTGTCGCTCCAGCCCCCACGATCCCGACCGTAATTTTTTGGTTCGCGCCGGTGTAGGCGTTCGCATGCGCTCCTAGGTAATGATTGAGCAATTGACGGTGAAAGCGCTCCGCCTGTTCGGTAGTGTCGAGAAACAGGCAGTGCTCTTGCGCGCCTTGTGTACCGAAATCGTTGGTTTTGCTGCCTATCGCGATGACCAGGTAGTCGTAAGACAAGCTTCGCTGCGCGATGACAACTTCTGAGCTTTCGTCGAGCAAAGGCGCCAGGTGAATCAGCCGTTGTTTCCGGTCGATTGCACACAGCCGACCCACTTGAAATTCGAAATCGTTCCACTTTGCCTGGGCCACATAATTGACCTCGTTTTCCGAGGTGCTCATGGAACCTGCGGCGACCTCGTGCAGCAGTGGCTTCCAGATGTGTGTCGCATTGGCATCAACCAGCGTGATCCGTGCTGTGCCCTTGCGTCCCAGGCGCTGCCCTAAACCCGTAGCGAGCTCGAGGCCGCCGGCCCCCCCTCCCACAACAACAATGTTGACTGGCATGCGTTCAATCTCCTGCCTAAAAAAACCGGTGACGGCAACAGCAGAGCCAGGCTCGACACCATTGCTGGCGAGAAAAATTAATCGGTGCACTCATGCCCATGCGGCCAGACACGGGCAGATTTTAGCCTGCAAAGCATGTTTCGCATTATGGTACAGTGGACTGCATTGTGATACAAATGTCTTTCGGCGGTGAGACTGTGACGCCGAAATGGGGATCGGAAACCCCCACGATGTGAAGAGCGCATCTCCACTGAATCGCTAACGAATGAGAGGTTGAACGAACATGAACGATGAGCTGCTTGATTTTACTGATCAGGTCATCTTGATCACGGGTGGGAGTACTGGTATCGGCCGTGCTACAGCATTGGCGTTCGCCAAACGGGGCGCGAAAGTGGTTGTTGGCGATGTTAGCGAGGAAGGTCAAAAGACTATTGAGTTGATCAAGGCCGCTGGCGGTGAGGGGTTGTACGTCAAGACCAACGTCGCCGATGCCGCCCAAGTCCGAGCGCTTGTGGACACCACAGTGAAGACCTATGGCGGTTTGCACTGTGCGTTCAATAATGCCGGGATCTTGCCGCCGACATTGCCCTTGGCAGAACAGGATGAGGAAATGTACGACCGCGTGATGGCTGTAGACGTCAAGGGCGTGTTCCTGTGCCTGAAATATCAGATCGGGCATATGTTGAAGGCGGGCGCCGGCGTAATCGTCAATACCGCATCGGTCGCTGGCGTTATTGCCGATCCTGGAATGGCGCCTTATGTCGCGGCGAAACACGCCGTTATCGGTCTGACCAAAGCTGCAGCGGTCGACTACGCCAAGTCAGGGATTCGGGTCAACGCACTGGCTCCCGGCTTGGTCGAGACGCCCATGACCCAACGCTGGTTAGCTGACCCCGATATGCGCGACGCGGTGTTAGCCGGGCCGCTGATGGGACGTCCTGGCAAGCCGGAAGAACTGGCGAACACCGTTCTTTACTTGTGCTCTCCGATGGCCTCCTTTGCCACAGGCCAGGTATTCATCATCGATGGCGGCCAGACCAGTCACTGATAGATCACCACTTGCCGTCTGACTGGCTGCCATTGCGCTGAAGGCATCTTTCAGCGCTGCCCCAGGATCGACTCGATCGTTCTGATTGCAGGCGCTAGCTTACGAGCGATGTCGTGCGCTTTGGCAGTCGGTTCCATACCGCTACTCATTCGCTCGAACAACGGATCGCCAAAACGCGCACGCAACCGCGCCAGCGAGCCACTCACCGCCGGCTGGCCGACGCCAAGCTTGAGCGCCGCGCGCGAGACATTTCGTTCATCGTAAATAACCATAAAGACGACCATCAGATTGAGGTCGATCTCGGCAAAAATCCGGAGATTGATTTTCATGGGCGTCAGCGTGGGCATAGTTTGGGCCATCGGGTATCTGCCGAATCTATCGGTCAATCGGTCGAGCAAGATGAGGCATTGAGACTGGCCTGGCATTCTTTAAGCGCCAGGATGATCGGCTCACGCTGATCGCGAATTCGCCACGACGGGCCGACCACGGTTATGGAATAAAAGCCCTGGGTGGTCTCGACGCCTATTGCGATTGAGCCGATCCCCTGACGATGCTCCTCGTGATCGAAGGCAATCCCTTGCTGACGTATATGGCGCAGGTCATCGAGCAGCGCCGGCAAGCTCAATGTATCCGAGGTGAGTGGCTCCGTTACGCCACCCAGCAGGCTGGTCACCTGCTCGTCGCTCATCTTGGACAGGCAAATCTTTCCGGCGGCAGTGCCGTACACACAGAGAAAACTGCCAACCATGGGAGCTACCCGTAACTCCTGACTGGAGACCACGGCGTGCAACATGATCAACTCGATGCCGCTGGAATAAACCAGTGCTGAAGTTTCGCCGGTGTGTTGCGCCAGTCGTTCCAAAGGCGCCCGGGCGCTGTAGGTCACGTCGAAGTGGCTGTGGGAAGCCAGACGCATCAATGCAGAGCCCAGACGAACACCGTTCTTGCCGATATCCAACAGTTGTTCGACGGCCAACGCGTCGACCAGCCGTTGCACGGTCGAACGGGGCAGATTACTGCGGGTGGCGATAACGCCAAGGCTCAATCCTTGAGGCTCACTCTCGAGACAACGCAGGATTCGAGCGGCCCTGGAGACAACCTGGATGCTGTTTCTTTCAACCAATTCAATTCCCATATCACTTCTCGTCATTACAGGGCATCACTCGCACACTATGTGAGTCACTCGGCCAATGCCGATGCGGCCACCGTTAACCAATGCCACCCTGTCTCGAAAACCTAGGTATCCCGCCGTCATATCAACTCCTCATTCGGTTATTCGAGATGGGTATCGGAATGTCTGGCACTGGCAAGTTGCGTATCGTCCCAACCGCCGCCCAGGGCGCGGTACAGCTGGACCTGACTTTGAAGCTGCAACAAGCGGTTGGAAGCGAGTTCTTCGCGCGCCGCAAACAGATTGCGCTGGGCGTCCAGGACGGGCAGAAAATTATCGACGCCGTGCTGAAAGCGATTGAGCGCTAGATCGAGGTAGGCGCTGTTGTCTTGCACCAGGTCGCGATGGGCCTGCAGTTGCTCATCGTAGATACCCGCGGAAGCCAAGCCGTCGGCAACTTCACTGAACGCGGTCTGGATACTTTTTTCATAGGCGGCCACACGGATGTCTTTCTGGATTTCGGCGTAGTTGAGGTTCGCCTTCAGCCGCCCACCATTGAATATCGGAATATTGATCTGGGGGGCGAAGGTCCACTGGCCTTGGCCGCCGGCGAACAGATGCGACAGCTGTGCACTGGCCACGCCAGCATTCGCCGTCAAAGTGATGGAGGGGTAGAACGCTGCCCGCGCTGCACCGATGTTGGCATTTGCGGCAATTAAGTCGCGTTCCGCTGCTCTGACATCAGGCCGTTGCCGCAGTATGTCCGCAGGCAAACCGGCCGGAATGGATGCGATCATCCGCTGCGTCCAATCGCCATTGTCAGGCAGATTGGCGGGTATGTGGGTGCCGATCAACAGCGCCAGGGCGTTCATGTCATGGGCGACCCGGCGAGTGTAGGACAGGGTCTTGGTGCGTGCGGTGTCTACAAGAGTGCGTGCCTGACGCACGCTCAGGTCAGAGGTCGTGCCGGCAGAGCGGGCAGACTGCATCACGTTGAGCCCCTGGATGTAGGTGTCCATCGTCGATTGCGCGATCTGCAGCAACTGCTGGTCTGTCCGCCAGGTCAGGTAAGCGCTGGCGACACTGGCCACCAGGCCAACCTGAACGCTGTGCTGGGCTTCTTCGGTCGACAGGTAAGTCTGCAGGGCGCTTTCGTCCAGGCTCTGGATACGTCCGAACACGTCCAGCTCATAGGACGCAACGCCGACATTGAGCTCGTAGTCGCCATAGGTCCCGTTTTTCCCGGAAATTGCCCGATCTGCCGGAAGGTGTTGTCTGCTGCCTGAGCCATTGACGTCAACGGTTGGCGACAACTCGGAGCGCTGGATGCGATACAGCGCTCGGTAAGCATCGACATTCAAGGCCGCCTGGCGCAGGTCCCGGTTGTTAGTCAAGGCCAACCCGATCAACTGGCGCATGGCCGGGTCGCAAAAGAATTGCTGCCAATGCAAGTCAGCGATGGATTTGGCGCTGTTGGCCGCACCTACTGATGAGGCTTTATAACCCGGGCCTTGAGGCCAGCTCTGATCCACCGGCGCTTCGGGCCGGTGGTAAGCGGGGATCAAGCTGCAACCTTGCAGGCTGGCGCCCAGCAAAATCGCAACAATCAGTGCTTTCAACTTCATGGTTCGTACCTGATCTTTTTAAGGTTGTGGACTGCCAGCTTGTATGCGGGGGACTTGATCTGTACCGTAATGCGAGAAAGTGTACCATAATGCGGCCCACGTGCAATGCTCGGCTTTTGCGATGCCGAGGTGTGTGGCGGGCTGAATGACATCCACCGGTGGCGGTAGCCGCCCACAGGATCAGGTAACGATTGTCATGGCCAGAAAAACGGTTGAAGAGTCAGAACAGACGCGTATCAGGTTGATGGAGGCGGGTGCACGGATGTTCGCCGAGTACGGTTACGCCTATTCGACGCTTGATGACATCGCTAAATGTGCAGGTCTTAGTCGAGGTGCGGTTTATTGGCATTTCAAGGGAAAGGGGGATCTGCTGCTGTCAATCATGAACACCTCGGTATTGCCCCTGGAGGGGTCCTTCGTAAACGCGGATGATCCGACGCCAGGTTTCGAGCATTTCGCTCGCGCACTGAATGACACGCTCAACGTCCAACATCACCGAGACTTCTGCACCATCCTGTTGAAGGACGGCGAAATCGGCGCACCGGAGTGCCCGGTGGTGCTCCGTTGGCGCGTGGCGCAGCATAACCTGCGGACCCAACTGACATTGCTCTTGACCGCTTTGGGCGGAATGTCGACGCAGCGCACAACGGTCCAGTTAAATGCGATGACTCAGCTGATGGCGATGTCCATAACCGGGCTGGTCATCGAGTCATTACACAGTCCCGATTCCACCGAGACATTGACGGGGCCGTTCGTTCATACGTTGCAGAAACTGGTCAGTGGCGGCGCCGTCCTTGCCTGACAGACCGAAATCGGCAGCGATAAATTTGCGAGCTGTCGCCGTTAGGGATGTAATGCTTTTTTTTCTGGAGTGATCCAATGTCTGATTCAAGCGACCCGGTCGAGAGTAAGCAACCCAGCATCCAGGTCATCGCCCGAGCCGCCGCCATTTTGCGTGCGCTTGGGAACAACTCTGGTGGGCTGAGTCTTTCGGCGATCGCCAACATCGTCAAATTGCCGCGCTCCACGGTGCACCGCATCATCGTTGCGTTAGAGGAAGAGCACCTGGTCGAGTCGATCGGCCCATCCGGTGGTTTTCGCCTGGGCCATGCATTCGGGCAGCTTATTCACCAGACTCAGGCCGACATCATCTCCAGTGTCCGGGAATTTCTGAACTCCTTGTCGGCGCAGGTTCGCGAGTCGGTGTGCCTGGCGACGCTGGCGGGCGCCAAGGTCAACGTCGTGGATTGCATCATTGTCGAGCGCGAATTGCGGGTTGTCTTCTCGGTGGGCATCGAGGCTCCCGCCTATGCCACCGCAGCAGGAAAAATAATGCTGGCTGCGTTTTCCGACGATGCATTGCAAGCCATTCTTCCAAAGAAGCTTCAGGAGTTGACCGAGCACACACTGACCCGTGCCCAGCTCATTGCCCAACTGCAAGACGTTCGTCAGTCTGCCGTCGCGGTGGATGATCAGGAACACATCGAAGGCGTCTGCACCTTTGCCGTGGCACTGGAGACTTACCTCGGAAATTACTCCATCAGCATCATCGCCCCAAGCATCCGGGCCGGGCGTAATGGTGATACGTACAAAGCGGCGCTGATGGACTGCAAGCGCGAGATTGAGAAGAAGATCGGTCGCATGTCCAAGGGCGCTGTGGCAAGTCGCTAAATTCTGTTCGGCGGAGCGGCGCTAGCAGTTTTACTGCTTGTTGCGGCTCTTCCGATGTTGGCATTCCCCCTGATCTGAACCCCTGAACCCCTGATGCGTCGGCCCTGACTGGGCCGATCGCAGCATTTACTGTGCCTGCGTTTTGTTGATCCATGCGAGAACCGGACAGAACGCAAAAATTAGAAAGATGCTGAGTTGTCTCGTATGGCGGGATGCTGTATCGTAATACGAGATTGCTCGTGATCATCCCTTTGCTGGCTCATTAGCCCCTGTTGTCCGCCCTTGGCCCATCCTCTTTAGGAAAGGGGGGCGTCGGATGATCGAGTTTTGCGTATTCAGCCTTTAACCAGAGGATCGCCTGTTATGCCGCTGCACGAAGTGAGTTTTCAGGGATTGCTGGTCAGCCCGATATTCATGATGGTGCTGATTGCCGCCGCCGTGACTGTTGTGACCAGCCGAATTGTGGATCGGATCATTCCCTATTCAATGCAACGCAATGAAAGTTTGCTGGGCATGCTGCTGTTCATGTTGATCCTCGCGGGGCTGGTACGAATTACTTTCTGAGAGACGAAAAATGAAAAGAGTCGCAAATATGGCCATGACGGCGGTGCTGATTGGCGCCATTGTCGTAGTTCTGGTTTACATCTGGGATAGCTACATGTACACGCCCTGGACGCGCGACGGCAGGGTCCGGGCCGATGTCGTTAATATCGCTCCCGATGTATCGGGTTGGATTGATGAGTTGCATGCGCAGAACTCCCGTGAAGTTAAAACGGGCGATGTCCTGTTCACTGTGGATCACGCACGCTATCAAGTCGCCGTCGATCTGGCGCAGGCACAATCGGACAGTGCCAAGGTGAGCTGGGATCGGGCGACCAACGTCTATAAACGCCGGACACAAATGAGTGCCGATGCCGTGAGTCGTGAAGAGGTCGATACATCGCGCCTGGACATGATGGAAAAGCAAGCCAGCTACAAACAATCAGTCGCCGTCCTGAACAGCGCGAAGATTGACTTGGCGCGAACCACTTATACCTCGCCAGCCTCCGGCAAGATCATCAACCTTGAACTGGAAAAAGGCGACTACGTTAATCGTGGCGTGAATCGCCTGGCCTTGGTCAAAGACGACAGTTACTACGTTACCGGCTATTTCGAAGAGACCAAAATCCCCGGTATCAAGATCGGCGACAAGGTCGAAATATGGCTGATGGCCGGGACCTTGAAGCTCGAAGGTCATGTGGAATCGATCGACAGCGGTATCTCCAACAGTAACAGCACGCCGGGCAATCAGATGCTTCCAAGTGTCGAGGCGACCTTCGCCTGGGTGCGCCTGGCCCAGCGAATTCCCGTCAACATCAAAATCGATCAGGTACCTGAAGGTGTCAATTTGAGCTCTGGCATGTCGGCCACGCTGAAAGTCGTTGTGCCAGTTGGTGATCAGCGTGACCAGCGATCGGTTCTTCATGCTTTCAGCGAAAACGTAAAATCGTTGTTCTAGGCTCCGGCGCGATTTTCTCCAGATAGCAAGTGCAGCACATTCGTGCAAAGTCGAGGCAAATTTCATGGCTCCTACAGCGCTGGATTCATTCCTGTTAGGTAATAAGGTCGCCGTCAAGACCGGTATCAAGATCTCTGTTTCAGTTCTGGGCGCGTTGTTCATTGCCTTGTTGATGAACTTTGAACACCCGGTCTGGGCCATGATCACCGGGATGATTTCGTTTTTTGCGCCGGACCATGCGCAAGTACTGAAGAAGTGCCTGTTCCAGTGTTTCAGCACAGTGCTGGGCGGGAGTGTTGGCGTGGCATTGATGAACTTTTTCGGCCAGAGCCCGCTCATGGCAGCGTTGTCGGTCGCTACTATTGTCTTCATAGCCTCCGCGCTGTCCTACCATACACGCGATGCCAACCGTACTTTTATGTGTGCGATCTTTGCGGTGACCGTTTGCATCATGGTCATGGTGACGGTGACGCTGGGGCCCACCAGCGAAGAGATTTACGAAATTTTCGTTGATCGAATCGGCACTATTATCGTCGGGATTGTCTGGGCATCTTTTGTCAGCGCCTGCATCTGGCCGATGTTCAGCTCGGACTTGCTGCGCCTGTCTTCAGGGCGCTTGTTCAAATCGGTGTTTGCCCTCAATACGCAGTTCGGATCGGACCCTGAGCAGTTCCGGGTACGACTCTCGGCGGTATTCAGCGGCATCATCGAACACGCGGACCTGGCTGACCATTGCGAGTTCGAGGGGGCTTGGGGCAGACGGGGAGCGCAGGTTGCCAGGGAAATGAACAAGCTGGCGATCGAGGTCACCACCGACTCGTATGCATTGCAGCAACTCGAGCCGGTTTATCGGCAGCGGTTAGCCGTTGAGCTCAATGAACTGGAGCACCTGGTTGACGTCCTGGCCCACCAGGCGATACCGGTGGGGGGCGATCTGTATCGGCTGCAAAGTTTTATGGCGGACGCCCGCGAGCGCAGCGAACAGGTCGCCCATGAAGATGGGGCACTGAGCATGTTGTTGGGCAAGATCGCTGATCTGGCCCAACACCTCAGCGGCTTTGCCCGGCTTTATGCGAGCTTGATGAAGGCTGAGAAAGTCAGCGTCAAAGGGGTCAGTGTTCGTCGTCACCGGCAGTTGTCGAACTGCCTGATTACCGGGGCGCGATCGGCAGTGCTGTTTCTGCTCGGGTTCGTGTTCTGGTACGCGACCGATTGGACCTACGGTTTTTTGATGTGTGTCGTTCCGATCGTGTTCAGCATCGTGCTGGGCAAGGCTCCCCACCCAGAGTTAATCCTCAAGAACATCGCCATCGGCTTCTTTGTCGCCATTCCCGTGGGGATGTTGGTCATGAGTGTGTTGGCTCAAGCGCCAAGCGCCGTCGAACTGCTTCTGCTGACCAGTGGGGTGGTGCTGTTCTTTGGCTTCATGGGCTTATCCAGCCTGACCAGTTTTACGTACAGCCTGGGCTTCAATATCTCTTTCATGGTGTTCCTGCTGCCAGAAAACGTGCCATCGGTTGATATTGGTTTTGCAATCGAGCGCTCGCTGAGCATGGGCCTGGGCACCATCCTTTTGGCACTGCTCTGCATTTTCCTGCCCAGAAAACGGGTCCTGAAAAACCCGGTTCGGGTCAGTGAAGTGTTTGAACGTGACCTTGATCGCTTCCTCTCCGACAATTCGGTAGAACGAACTTCGTCGATAGCCCTGGCCGATCGGGTCGGGCTGGTTATCGACAAGATGGTCTATATCTCGATTTATGAAGCCCCTGAGAAGAAGCACCAGTTGATCGAGCAGGCTGGGCGGGTAATCTTTCTGATGAGTCAGGTCCGGCATGTCAGTGCATTTGTCGAGGCGACCAACCTCTTCCCGTCTGGCACCAGAGCGCTACCGCAATGGCGCGCCGAACTGCTGGCCAATTACCGAAACGACACCAGCCTGAATGAGCATTCGCTGGTAACCGAGATCGACAGTACTGCTCGCGCATCGTCAGATCTGATTGATGATCCAGATCGCGCGCAACTCTCGGGTTACTTGCTGTCCATGGATCGACTCACCCGCCGTGTGTTTACTCCGCACGTTTAACGCTGCAATCAGTGAGGTAGTGGATATGGATCGGTTTCAGGCCATGCAAGCGTTCGCCCATGTAGTAGAACAAGCCGGCTTCGGCAAAGCGTCGCTGGTGATGGGTGTGGCGACGCCGACAATATCGCGCCAGGTCCAGCAATTGGAAACTCATCTTGGGGTGGCGCTCCTCAATCGCACCACTCGTCAACTGAGCCTGACGCCCGACGGTCTCCACTACTATGACCACTGCAAGCGGATTTTGGTCGATGTGGAGCTGGCGGAGAAAACCCTGCCAGGCACTACTCAGACTCACCGAGGAAAGCTGCGGGTTGATATTTCCCATGCGCTGGCCAGCCAGTTGATCTTGCCGGCGATTAACCAGTTCATCGAGCTTTATCCGCAGATCCAACTGACGATCGGCCTGGATGATCGGGTAGTCGATCTCATTCATGACAATATCGATTGTGCCATCCGTACCGGCGTCCCGCAGGACTCCCAGATCTTGATCGCGCGACGCGTTGCTTCATTTGAGTGGATAACCTGCGCCACCCCCGAGTATCTGCAAAAATACGGTACGCCCCGACAATTGACTGACCTCGCGGCCCATCAAGCCGTCGGTTATTTCCATCCGCAGTCAGGCAAGAATATCGACTGGGTTTTCATCTCCAATGGCGAGTCAGTCAACATCCGCATGAATAACACGATTTCTGTTAACGAGACTTTGGCGTACGTGACCTGCGGCCTTAAAAGCCTCGGATTGATTCGAGTCGCCAGTTACTTAGTGCAGGAGCATTTGCGCGCCGGACGTCTGGTTTCGGTGCTGGACCAGTTAAGTGAACCCAGTGTCCCGGTTTCGGCTGTCTACCCAATTGGTAACCGCTCATCGATAACTGTTCGAGCTTTCACCGACTGGGTCGGCGAGCTGTTTGCCAAGCGTGCGCATGAAGAAGAGTGTCTACAAAGCGTTCAGGTTAGGCGGACTGCCACGCGCTGATGCCACGCTTCGATGAGTTGTCCTACGTTGGCTCCCTGAATGATCAGCGAATTGCCGATATCGCGACCTATGTTTTGCGCAGCTTTGGCAATTCGGCGCAGGTAGTAACAGCTCACGAAGTGGCTGTCGCGCGTCAAGGCGGCGAGCAACCCATGTTGGCGGTTATTCAGCCCTATATCATCCCGGCAATGGGCATCGGACTATTATTGATCGCGCTGTTGTGGGTGCTTTAACTGCGTAGACACTCGAGCAAGGGCGCGTCAGCGAAGGCTGCTTTGTGAGGTAACGACGCTAAAAGCGCATCGGTGGATTATTTTAGATGAGGTTGATGCCGGAGGTTGGTCATAAGGCGAGGCTCCGGGCCTTGTTCGCCTTCGCAACCTCATTTGACGAAGTAGTAGTGACACTATTCCTGGCCAGTCCTTCGCAACGGACGCTGCCAATGCAGATGTTTGCCGGCATCAAAGAGAACCTGAACCCGACCATTGCGGCGGCTGCGACAATGCTACCAACGCCGGATGAAAGCATGACGGGACGAATTTGCGCGCTACACGTTCACCCTTGGAAATGAAACCATCGAACTTCAAGCCGAATGGTCGGCGGGACATATATCAACGGAAATAAGGTTTTATGGCTGACTCGCTCAACCCAAAAGTATACATCCTGACATTCACAGCATTCGTGATGCTGTCCTCCGAGTTCATAGCGGCGGGCCTGCTGCCTGAGATCGCTTCGGGTCTGCAAATCTCCGTGGGTCAAGCAGGCTGGCTCGTTACTGCATTTGCCTTGGGGATGGGAATTGGTGCTCCGGTCATCGCGGCTTTTACGCACAAGGTTAGCCTGCGCACCCTGCTGATGAGCGGGTGCGTGGCACTCTTTTGTGGGAACACCATCAGCGCGCTCACTGATAATTTCTCGTTGCTGATGTTGGGCCGAGCGCTGGGCGGCATAGGCGTGGCGATTTTCTGGACTAATGCCGCGCTGGCCGCCTCAGCGATGTCCTCAACGGCGCATAAGAGCCTTGCCGTATCTCGTGTGCTTATCGGCATTTCAATTGCTTCAGTAGTGGGCGTACCGTTCGGCAAGCTAGTTAGCGACACGTGGGATTGGGAAATTGCTATGGGGATGATTGCCGCGTTGAGTGCGTTGGCGTTGCTTGCCGTTATTCGATGGATACACCCGCCTCAAACTCACACACCTGTGAATCATCGCAGCCTAGCTCAGCGGCTCCGAAGCGTCTGGACGAGAGATATTGCCTTGGCTCTGCTGAGCTACCTATTTATGTTTGCAGGGATCATGGCGGTCTTCAGTTACCTCGCAACATTCCTCGCGAGGTATACGGGGCTGGCAGGTACGCCGGTCACGCTCACGTTAGCCCTGTACGGCGTTTCAGACATTGTTGGCAACTTGCTCCTGTCCAAGCGGGTTCCTGATCAACTGGATGGCATGTTCAAGACGCTGTTGTTAGTGCTGGCCGTCAGCCTCGCCGCGATCTCGCTCTTGGGCGAATCAGTATGGTTGGTACCTTTGGTAGTGGCCGCCATCGGCTGTTGTCATGCAGGTGCCAGCCTGTTGACAGGCGTTGACGTGCTGCGAAGGGCAGGGGCTAATGCTCAGTTCATCGGCTCCGTAAACGTCAGCGCGATCAACCTTGGGATCATGCTTGGTACTTCGGCTGGAGGCCTGTTGATCGATCACATCGGCCTTCAGTACGTAGGGTTCTTAGCCGCCGGCTTCGTCATTTGTGCATGGGGCACCAGGATGTGCTTGAGCACGGAGCCAGTTACCACTGAGGATCTCGCGGCCGAATGACTCAGTGCTTTATCTGCTTCCGATTCTGCTGGCAGTGGTGCTCAAGAGCATCGGGTATGCCGGCGCTTCCACTGAGTCAGCCCCGGCGCCGTGGATGCATGGGGGGAGCCATAGGTTGAAATGTTGCTCACGGGTTTATTACCTTGCCGGCAGACATTACGCTTTGGCGCTCTGCGTAAGCGTTAACGTCAACCAACGCACACTTGGGATATCTCCATCCTATGCTGTGTGTGGTTAAAAATGCCTATTACCTCCGGCAGGCGCGGGTTGTTGGGAACCCATTCGTTGCGTTCAAACATCAGGATTTGAACGGTAGCTGTCACAGCATGCGATTTGTTCATTTAAGGTTCTCCGAAATCTGGCTACGGTGAGCCACAGTGCCATTCAAGCGCTCTCCTGAAGAAAGAGTAATGGTCAAGGAATGAGTCTTGTGTAGATCATCTGGCACTGGCGAAAAAGCACCTGCACCTGCAAGGCACCCGGCGTAATGAGCGTGATGAGTACGTCGCAATCAACAGTTTTAGCGATAGGGTCGAGAAGGGTGTCGTTTAAGTAATTCAAACGTGTGCGGCCTGTCATGGCTATCTCCTTTAACGTCAGGGATTTAAGGCATAGTTTCTGTGCTCACCTATGCGCTAGACGGTAGCCATGACTGGAGAGTTCAACGTCAGGGGCTGACGACTCCCACACGTGCAAGTGCAGGCATACAGTACCGGAGGCCGGTCGAATTTACTGGGGATCAGCAAGCGCGGCGACAAGCACCTCAGACAACTTCTAGTCCAGTGTTCCAGGGCATACATGCAGAGGCTGGAGCATCAGAAAGGCCCACTGGCAGACTGGGTGCGCTCGTTACTGATGCGACGTCATTCCAATGTCGTGGCCTGCGCACTGGCGAACAAATTAGCCCGTATAGAGTGGGCCATTGCCTTACACCATACCCAATACGAAGCAAGGCCAGACGCCTTGAACGTCTGACCCTGCAGTTGTTGCGGTACCACGATTCATCCTTCAGGTTTTGCGATAGCTGAACAACAGATGACGTAAACGGCTCACCGGCCTGACGAGGAGCCTGGGAAACAAATCGGCTCAAGAAGCCGTGTCCATTAACAGGATCGTCAACCGCGACGCTCATCATGGCGCAAGACATATGGTCTTAATAGACGCCGGATAGATTTAAGCAAGCCAACCACTTCATCGGTTAATCAGTATTGCAAATAGTGGGGTGAACATAGATTGTTTCCGCTGCGCATGCGCAAGCTGGTCTCAGCTGCGGAACAACTGGAACGTGCCCATTCGGTGCTGGAACTCGTGCAGCTGTCTCACTTGGCCCAGCGTAGACCCAAGGAGCTTTCCGGCGGTCAGCAGCAGCGGGTGGCCATTGCACGTGCCGTGGGTTCTGCCCCGCAAGCTCTGTTGCTGGACGAGCCCTTATCCAATCTAGACGCTCGCCTACGCGAAAGCATGCAGGAGGAGCTGATTCAACTCCACCGCGCTACGGTATTCGTCACGCATGACCAGGAAGAAGCCCTCAGCCTTTCGGACCGGGTCATCCTGCTCAACAGCGGCAGAATCGAGCCGGCGGGGAAACCGGCTGAGCTCTACTCACGGCCTGCAACGCGCTTTAGTGCGGCGTTCATGGGGTCGACCAATCTACTGGATGCCCGACTTGAGCCTCAGGCGTTACGGATCAGGGCCTATCTCGGATCTGAGCAGTTTCTGAGCCTGGCTGACCAACTCGATTCGTCCGAGCGCTCCACAGTAAGGAGGATATCCAATTGAGGCCATTTACCGGGGCGGGCTCGTTGGCGGGCACTGTCCTGACACGCATATTCCTAGGCGCTCGTGTCCGCTACATCGTCGATGTCAACGGGCAAAGCATCCGTTGTCTGGCGCCGGCGGATCAGCTTTACGGAGTCGGGGACATGATCGATGTGTTTATACCCAGTGACAAGGTTCGCGTCCTCGCGGATTAATTAAGCTCGTTAACCATGGAAGCTAAATTATGATTGGGCGCGTATGGCGAGGTTGGGCTAAGGCTGAAACTGCTGACGCCTATGAGCAACTTCTTACACAGAAAAAATTACCCTAGCTTCATAGAATAGAAGAGTACAAGGGATCGTATTTCATGCGCTGCACGCTGGAGGGCGGTGAAGTTGAATTCGTGGAGATCACTCTGTGGAATTCAATGGAAACCATCATTGCTTTTGCCGGTGAAGACAGTACCAAAGCCGTTGTCCCTATGGACACCCAAGCATTTTTGACCCAGTTCGATGACCGCTCCGTGCACTTCGACGCTACCTGGTGTCCTTGAGTCGCCGCTAGTCCGTCGAGCAAGATTCTATCCATCCCCGACTCAGCACTGATGTCAGTGCTGTACGGGGTTATTGGATTGCTCTAAGACTAGGAATCGGGTTTGGGATATGACGATTGGCGTTGGCTCAGCCCACTCGGTCAAGGCTGAAACCATGCGCGCTGCGCTTGCGCGACCTTGGAAAGTTCAAACAGAGTAGGCGGGCCTTCAACGGGCCCGGCTACCCTTTGTTTTTTTGAGTTATTGGGTGCTACCTCCTGAATTGCCATTGCCCGTCGGCGTAACCGGCGCCGGGGCCGGTGTATCCAGTCCGTCGCCACTGGCCTGATCATCATTGCCGTTCATGGCCAGCTGGCGGGCGGTGACCTTGGTCGCGGTCACTACCGTAGGCGGCAGCGGATTGCTATTGGCGACTGACAGCGACTGGCGGTAAGGGCTGAGCAGGCGTGTCCTCAAACGGATGTCGTTGGACGCCGCACCAACGCCGATGTCGAAGGTGTCGCCATCGATCACCCAGTTACTGGTGGCAGGGTTGTAGTACGCCAGCGAGCGACCGTTAAGTTCGATCGTCACCCGCTGCCGTTCGCCAGGCTGCAGAAACACTTTCTGGTAGCCCTTGAGCTCCTTGATCGGCCGTTCCAGGCGCGGGTTGCGTTGGCCAACGTACAGCTGAGCGACTTCGGCGCCAGCCCGTTGCCCGGTGTTGGTGATGTCGAACGAGACCTGGACCGGTGTATTGCCCAGCGCCACCGCCGGAGTGATGCGGATGCCGGAATAGCGGAACTGGGTGTACGACAGGCCGTAGCCGAAGGGGTAAAGTGGCGTGGTGCCTTTTTTCTCGTACCCGCGATAGCCCGATAGCAAGTCATTGGCGTAGCTGGTCTGAGTGATGACGCCTTCGTTGTCGAACTGCGGGAAGTAGGAGAACAGAGGGTTGTCCTGAATATCTCGCTCCAGGCTGATCGGCAGTTTGGCGGAAGGATTGACGCGGCCGAAAATGATCTCAGCCAATGCCTGCCCGCCGTTCTGGCCAGGATAGAACGCATACAGAAGGCCCGAGACCTGGTCGACCCAGTCACTGACCTTGAGCCCCGTCCCGCCATGCAGCGCCACGATGGTTTTCGGGTTCTGCGCGGCGATGCTCTGGATCATTTGGCCCTGGTATTCCGGCAGCTCGAACATGTGGTCCCAGCCTTCGCCTTCGTACTCGTTGCTGTTGCCCGCCGCCACCACCACCGCGTCGTAGGACGCGATATCGGCCGGCGCCACCAGTGAAGCCCAGCTGAAGCGGACCCCGGTGTAACCGCCCAAGCTCGCGACATAAGCAGGCCTGCGCGAATACTCTAGCACCACGTCGTAGGTCTGGCCGGCTTCCAGCGTGTACTTGGCGTAAGCCGGAATAGTGGGTGGAATCGGGTTATTGGGCAGCGGTTCACCGTCGCCGTTATCGAGGATCTGCTGGCCGTTGATCCGCAGCCGGATCAAGCCGTCCGCCCGTACCTTGAACACATGCTCGCCGCTGATCGTCGGCGTGATCCTGCCGCTCCAGCGGATCGAGGTGTTGCGGTCGTTGCCGTCGGTGGGCAGATCTTCGTCGCTGTCCCAGTTGAGATCGACGTAGGTTTCGGTTCTGGTGGCCGCCGGGGTGCCGGACCAGTCGGGGTTGGTGAAGTACTCGGCGGTCATTCCTGGTACGGAGGTGGTGCCGTCACTGTCCAGGTGGGTCCATACCGCCGCTTGCGGATCCAGAGACAGGCTGTCGAGGAAAGTGACCTGCGCGTTCGAAGCGACTTGGCGCATGCCACTCACTTCACTGATGTAGTTGCGCGCCGACACATACGCGCTGCCGAAGCCAATGGGCGGTGCGTATTTACCCAGCACACCGACCACCGCAATCTTTTTCACCACATTGCGATCCAGTGGCAAAAAGTTATCTTTGTTTTTCAGCAATACGATCCCTTCCCGCGCCACGTTTAAAGCCGCCTGGTTGCTGGCAGGGTTGTCCATGTCGTGGACGGTTGATGGCACATAAGTATCAAAATTGAACAAGTAGATCTGCCTGAGTATGCGCAAGACTTTGTCATCAATGGTGGCCACACTTAATACGCCGCTGTCGATGTACGGTGTCAGGACGGCACTGTTCATTTGTGTACCAAACAGCATGTCAACATCGGCACCTGCCTGGGCTGCTTTCAAGCCATCGAGAATAGCGGCGTAGTCCGATTGCACGAAACCTGCATAGCCCCAGCCCTGTTTTAATATGTCGCGCAAAAGGTGGCTGCTTTCGCAGGCATAGTCGCCATTCACTTTTTGGAACGAGCACATCATCAGTGCGACTTTGCCGTTCTTGGACGCGGACTCGAAGGGGGGAAGTGTCATTTCCCGCAGTGCACGTTCAGGCACACTCTGATTGAGGACAAAACGGTTGGTTTCCTGATCATTGGCTGCGTAGTGTTTGGCGTCGGCCCAAACTCCACGGGATTGAATACCGTTGATCACCGCTGGCGCCATACTTGCTCCCAGAAACGGATCTTCGCCGGTGAGATATTCAAAGTTACGCCCGCCGTAAGGCATCCGGTACATGTTCATGCCAGGGCCGGTGATGTAGTGATACCCGCCGGTGGCGGTGTCATAGCCAAGCGCCCGACCGAAATCCACCGCCCGACGCAGATTGAAAGTCGCCGCCAGGTTGGGGCCGCTGGGGTACACCACGCCCTGATCATTGCCCTGATTGGTATATCGCACACCCAGTCCGCCATCGGCGCCGAATATCTGCGGCAGGTTGAATCGAGGTAAAGGCTTGATATCCCAGCCTCCGGTGCCACTGATGTAACTGAGCTTTTCCTCCAGTGTCATTTGGCTGAGTGTCTGTTGCGCTAGAGTATTGGCCTGTTGAAGCGTTCGAGCCGAGAGCGGGCCGCTGTACATTTGCGCGATGCTGATTGCAAGAAGGGTAAAGGCTGTTGCAAGTTTAGGCGAGTTTGTTTTTCTCATTTTAATTACTCCCGCCGTCGACCCTCCCGGGAGAGTCGGGCGTAAAAATAACGACAACGAGGGCAAACTGTTAATCGGGTGATACAGACTTCAATCTTTGATGCCCTGATGAAGGCCCGCGGCCATATATGTCTGGTCCGCGCTGGATGCTACTGATTGGATCCGCTTATCCCGCCTCGTATATCCGGTGTCATTGTGTTATGACGGACATGCACCCGAACAATGACTGTTGCATAGGACGCCCAAACATTGAGCGAAGTCAAACGTCGCGGGTGAGTTGGTTATTATAAATTCTTATAAGGCTTTCCTTTATTTCAGCGTTAAGATATTTACAGGTAAATCTGATTTCAGGTTGCGAAGAGAACAACTGGCGTCTAAGGTTCTCTGTGCTTGAATGACGCAAACAAGACGCTTCAAAGTAATTGCTTAGCTAACTAAGTTGGAGACTTATTATATGAGACGCTCGATGCAGATGTGTGCAGTTCTCTGTGCGCTCTTTGCTGTTTCAACTATTGCCAATGGGGCCGATTCGACCAACACCTCAGGTGCTCCAGATTCTAAGGTCATGACCCAGACTCACGATAACAAGGCGGCGGGCAACAAACATGGCGACGCTACTAAGGGAGGACGCCCAACCAGCCAGACGGGTGCAGCTACCCGGCCATGACGCGAGCGTCCTGGATGCCTTATGCAACTGGCTCATGCTCAATGCCGGGCTCAAAGCCGCGGACGTCGACCGGGCATTACGCCTATCACCGAACGGTGCCGAGCACAGCAGGTTGCCTAGCCTCCTGACCCGATTGGGGATCGTCTCTGAACTTGAGATGGCTCAGGCTTGGGCAGCAGTGCTCGACATACCGTTCATGAGCGCCACTGACGCGCCGATTTCCCTGGACCCGTTGCCAATGATCAGCGAGCGATTTCTGCGTTACCAGCATGTCGTCCCCGTAGGCTGGGAGGCAGGGCAATTGCAACTATTGGCCTGCGATCCGGGCGATCCGTATCCTGCTCGAGCCGTGGCGTTTGCATGCCGTAAACCTGTGCAGATGCGGGCAGGGACACGCAGCGAAGTCGACAATCTGATCGAGCGCTATTACGGGCATGGGCGCACGGCCATGAGCAGTCTGGTCGAAGACATTGACAGCGAAAATGCCGCCCAGGCAGAAGATATCGAACACCTCAGGGACCTCGCTAGCGAGGCGCCCGTCATCCGCATGGTCAACCTGATCCTGCAGCGTGCCGTTGAACAACGCGCCTCGGATATCCATATCGAACCCTTTGACAACCAGTTCAAGGTCCGTTACCGGATCGACGGGATACTGGTGGACAGCGAAGCGCCACCCCCCAGCTCTGCGCCGGCGGTGATCTCCCGCATCAAGATCATGGCCCGTCTGGACATCGCCGAACGAAGACTGCCTCAGGACGGGCGGATCATGCTGCGCATGCAAGGCAAGGAACTCGATCTGCGAGTCTCGACGGTGCCCACCAGCTTCGGTGAGTCGGTGGTCATGCGGCTGCTGGATCGAGAGACAGTTAATTTCGATCTTCAGAGCTTGGGCTTCGATGACTTTCAACTTTCAGGTCTGCTGGCATTACTGGAACGCCCTCACGGCATCCTCCTGGTTACCGGCCCCACTGGCTCGGGTAAAACCACCACGCTTTACACCGCTCTGACACGGCTCAACACCTGCGAGCGCAAGATCATCACCGTCGAAGACCCGGTGGAGTACCAGATCCAGGGTATCAATCAGATTCAGGTCAAGCCGGCCATCGGCCTGGATTTCGCCATGACCTTGCGCTCCATCGTCCGTCAGGATCCGGACGTGATCATGATCGGCGAAATGCGCGATCTGGAAACCTGTCGCATCGCGATTCAGTCTTCATTGACCGGACATCTGGTGCTGTCAACCCTGCACACCAACAGCGCGGCGGCGAGCATCACCCGGCTGCTGGACATGGGCGTGGAGAGCTACATGATCGCCTCGACGGTGATCGGCGTTCTGGCGCAGCGCCTGGTGCGCCGACTGGACCCACGGTATAGCGAGGCGTTCGAAGTGTCGCAGGCATTAGTGGTGGCATACGGTCTGGAGCAGTTAACCGAGCGCCGCCCGATCCTGCTGTACCGACCTCGGTCCGACGCGCCTGGCGGTGGGTATCACGGACGTTGCGCGCTCACCGAACTATTGGTGATGAACGATGAGCTGCGCAGCCTGCTGATGAATCATGCCGATGCCGGGACCCTTGAACAGGCGGCACGGCGCGGCGGTTTGCGTACTCTGTATGAAGATGGTCTGCGCCAGGCGCTGGCGGGCGTCACTACGCTGGAAGAGGTGCTGCGCGTCACACGCAGCGAATAGGCGAATAAAAAGATTGGGGCCTGCAATGGCTATGTTTCGCTACCGTATCGTGGACGCCGATGGCACCGCGCGTCAGGGCCAGATGGATGCAGGCGACCGTCAGGATCTGGCCCTGCAGCTTCAACGCCAGGGTGCGCTGGTTCTGCACATCGAACCGGCGAAGGGCCAATGGGTTCACTGGCGACCCAGTCGCAGCTTGCCCCCACGAGCGCTAATGGCGTTCACCCAGCAACTGGCGATTCTGCTCAATGCCGGCCTGCCGCTGGATCGCGCGCTGGGCATTCTCATCAAACAGCCCGGTGCCCGGCAGACTCCGGCCCGTGCGCTGCTCGACCGGGTACGCGAACGGGTCAAGGCCGGGCAGCCTTTATCGGCGGCGTTGGCAAAGGAGCCCCATCAGTTCACGCCGCTGTACCTGAGCCTGGTACACGCCGGGGAAGCGGGCGGTGCACTGGAAGACAGCCTGCGTCAGCTCGCTGAGTATCTGGAGCGCAGTGAGGCGCTTCGCAGCGAAGTCACCAACGCCTTGATCTATCCGACTTTCCTGGTGGTGGGCGTGCTCGGCTCGCTGGTGCTATTGCTGGCGTACGTGGTGCCGCAGTTCGTGCCGATTTTTCAGGACCTGGGCGTGCCGATTCCATTCGTCACCGAACTCATCCTCGCCATGGGGCAGTTCTTCAATCGGTTCTGGCTGCTATTGGTTGCACTGATCGTGATGGGCGCGATGATCACCCGGCGTGCGCTATGCGATCCAGCACGACGGTTGCGTTGGGATCGCCGTCTGTTGAGTTGGCCGGTCACCGGCACTTTGTTGCAGCGCCTGGAAGCGGCGCGGCTGGCGCGGACCCTGGGCACGCTGCTGCAAAACGGCGTGGCCCTGCTTGGTGCGCTGAAGATTGCTGCTGCAGTGGTCAGCAACCGGGCGGTGCGCGCTCAGGTCGAGCTGGCGAGCGAACAGGTTAAGGGCGGTGGATCGCTGGCCCTTGCCTTGAGCCGGGACAACCTTCTGCCGGAACTGGCGCTGCAGATGATTCAGGTGGGCGAAGAAGCAGGCCAGCTCGACACCATGTTGCTCAAGGTGGCGCAGGTGTTCGATGGCGAAGCCCGCCACAGCATCGCGCGCCTGCTGGCTGCGCTGGTGCCCACACTGACCATCGTCATGGCAGTGATGGTGGCCTTCATCATGCTGGCCATCATGTTGCCGTTGATGAGCCTCACCAGTAACATTTGAGGGCCTTGAAGATGCTGTCGCTCAGGCGTACACGCGGTTTCACGTTGCTGGAGATGCTGGCGGTCATCGTGCTGTTGGGCATCGTTGCAACCATCGTGGTGCGCCAAGTAGGCGGCAACGTCGACAAGGGCAAATACGGCGCTGGCAAAGCGCAGCTGGCCAGCCTGGGCATGAAGATCGAAAGCTACGGATTGGACATGGGTTCGCCGCCCAAGGACCTCGCGCAACTGGTCAACAAGCCGGCCGGTTCGAACAGTTGGGCGGGGCCCTACGCCAAACCTTCAGACCTCAAGGACCCATTCGGTCATGGGTTCGGCTACCGCTTCCCCGGCCAGCACGGCAGTTTCGATCTGATTTTCTACGGTCAGGACGGCCAGCCCGGGGGCGAGGGCTACAGCGCTGATCTGGGGAACTGGGAGTGAACGCTCGCGTGTCGGTGGCCGGCTTCACCCTACTTGAGCTGTTGATAGTGATAGTCTTGATGGCCGTGGCACTCGGGGTGCTCGGCGTGGGCATGGGCCGGGGGCTGGACGCCAGCCGTGATCGACAGGCGGTACGTGAAATGGTCGCGGCACTGCGCCAGACCCGAACCCAGGCGGTGCTGAGCGCTGCCCCCCTGCAATTGCGCTTTGATCTGGCCAAACGCAGCTTTCAGGTGCCTGGCCAAGTACCCAGGCAATGGCCGGATAATCTGGCCGTGCAGTTGACCTCTGCCGAACAACTGGGCCCGGCCGTGGCGTTTTTCCCTGATGGCAGTTCAAGCGGCGGCCACTTGCTGGTAGAGCGGGCAGGGCAGCGCTGGCGGATCGACGTGGGTTGGCTCAACGGTAACGTACGCTGGCAGGCCGTGCAATGAAGCGCGCATCCGCAGGCTTCGGACTCTTGGAAATGATCGCCGCGCTGGTGGTGCTGGCGCTGGGGAGCACGGTGCTGCTGATAGCGTTCGGGCAGGCAGCACACACGCTGGAACAGGTGCGGTCCAGCGACCGCCTGAGCCTTGCGGCCCGGACCCTGATCGACGATCAGCGTGACCAGCCGCTGCAAGTGGGAGAGCGGTCCGGGACCGAGCATGGCGTTCAATGGCTCCTACAGGTCACACGCGAGCCAGGGCCTGCGTCGGCACTGCCGTTGCTGCGGCTGCAACTGACGGTGGCTCAGGGCGGTCGGGAGTTGCGCTTGAGCACTCTGGCAGTGCAATCGGCGCCGGCCCTGAGTGCCAATCCGTGAGGCGCCTGTCCCGAGGTTTCACTCTGCTGGAAATGTTGCTGGCGCTGGTCCTGCTGGGGGTGCTGACTGCGCTGGTGGCCGGTGCGTTGCTGGGGGCCAATCGTGCGCTGCTCAAGGGCGAACGCTACAGCCAGCGCCTGGACGAGTTGCGAGCCACGCAGAACTTTCTGCACAAGGCGCTGCAGGGCGCCTTGCCGCTGGAGATTCAAGCCGCCGGGGACGACCGGGCAGTTATTTTCGAGGGCCAGCCTCAACGTTTGCGGTTCGCCGCCGGGCTGGACAGCGTGCTGGGCGGCGGCATCCAGTTGCACACCTTCGAGGTGGTGGGCAGCGGCAAAGGCAACGCGTTGCAAGTGCGCTTCGAACACTTGCAAAGTGCGGGCGGCGGGGCGTGGGGCCAGCCGCAGGTTTTGCTGCATGGCGTGCGCGATGTTCGCTTCAGTTATCGAGGCCGTGACACCCGGGGCGTCCGAACCGGCTGGTTGCAGACCTGGCCGTGGCCTGCAAGGCTCCCCGAAGCAATTCGCATCAACCTGAACAGCGACGGCCCCGTGGCCTGGTTTCCGCAGGTGGTAGCCCTGCGCCTGGAACTCAGCGATTTGCAGGTGGCGCCATGAATCGTCAGCGCGGCATGGCATTACTGCTGGTGTTGTGGGCGCTGGCGCTGTTGACGGTGCTGCTCGGCGCTTTGGTGGTAGAAGTTCGCCAGCAGGTCGCCCTTGGGTTTTGGCAGCGCGAGCACACCAGAGCCAGTCTCGCAGCCGAGGCAGGCATGAACCTGGCAGTCAGGGCCTTGAGCGACCCGGCAGCGAACCGGCGCTGGATCACCGATGGCCGCACGCAAACCCTACGCTTTGACGACGCCAGCTTGCAGGTCAGCGTGCGCAGCGAGCGCGGCAAACTGGACCTGAATGCCGCTTCGGCAACCGATGTGTCGCGTCTGCTGACGGCCTTGGGCGCTTCGCCGACACAGGCGCGCACGGTGGCAGCCGCCCTCGATCAGCGTCGGGCGGTTGGCCAGCCGCCGCTGCGCGCCCTCGAAGAACTGCGCGACCTGACCGGGATGAGCGCGTCGCTGTACCAAAGCCTGCTTGACCAGGTCACGGTCTGGAGCGGGATGGCCTCGCCGGATCCGGCCTTTGCCACGGGTGTCCTGCGGCGTGCGCTGCATTTGCCGGACATCCAGCCGCTGGGCGTGGACGCCGGGCCGATTGTGGGAATACGCAGTCAGGCTTATTTACCCGATGGGATAACCGCCGTGGTCGACAGCACCGTACTACTGTTACCCATGGACAGTGGCACCCGACCTTTCCGGGTCGTGCGCTACAATGAATGAGGCCGCAGCTTATGGGTTCTGAACTTTTCTGGCTCTGGCACGCGCGTCTCAAGGCCCAATGGAACGGCAGCCGCACCCAGCTGTTTCTCCAGTCTTGGCGTCTTGAGTTATTCAGCAGTTTGCCGTCGTGGCTGCAACGCTCCCTGCGCCTCGGCGGCGCCCCGCGTCATTACTCTTGGCCGGTGCTCACTACGATGGATGACGAGCCGGCCAGCACTCATGTCGTGCTCGATCTGCCCGGCGATTTCGTGCTGTTGCACCGCGTACCCCTACCATTGGCCGCCGCCCGGGACGTGCGCAGCGTCATGGCGTTCGAGCTGGATCGCTTCACCCCCTTTGACGCCAGTCAGGTGTATTACGCGATTCGCCGCGATGGCATTCGTGACGCTCAGGTATGGGTGACGTTGGCGCTGGTTCAGCGTGATTTCCTTGATCAATGCCTGCACCACTGCACGGCCAACGGGCTGGTGTTGGAGGCGGTGGAGGTACTCGATGATGCCGGCCAGCCGATGGGCCTGGACCTGTTACCCACCGGCTATGACGCTGCTGTTCAGCATCGCGGTCGACATCTGGCGATGGGGTTGGGTGTGGCCTGTGTCGCACTGGCCATTGCCTTGCACGGGGTGTGGCTACACAACCGCCAGATTGCATTGGCCGTCATGAAGACCGAGGTGCAGACACTGCGGCAACAGGCCAACGAAGACGCTGCCCTGCGCAACGCGTTAGGCGCCTCGCGCAGCGCCGTGCAGTTTCTCTTCGAACGACGCTTGAATCAGCCGTCCCGCGCGCTGTTGCTCAGCGAACTGACTCGCTGCCTGCCGCCCGACACCTGGCTGCAAACCCTGGAAATCAGCGCGGACGGTCAAGTCGACGTGGCCGGCTTGAGCACCCGGGCCAGCTCGCTGATCGCCTTGATCAAGGGCTGCAGCCAGCTGTCCGACCCGCAATATCAAGGGGTGATTCAACCTGACGAAGCCAGTGGCCGTGATCGGTTCTACATCCGCGCAAAAACCCGTGGGGAGTCTGGTGATGGGCCGCCCGCTGACTCCTCGTGAGCGGCGAGTCGGTGCCTGGCTACTGGTTGTCGTCATGCTGGCGGGCTTCCATTTTCTAGTCATCCAGCCTTTCTTCATCGCACCGTTGCAGGAGATGGACGCACAAATGGACACCCTGCGTGAACAACGTCAGCACTATCAGCGGCTGCTCGCCCAGGGCCGGCGCCTGCAGCAGGCCATGGAGAAATCGCCGGGCGAAGACTCGTTGCACAACGCGTTACTGGAGGGCGACGACTCCAGCGTGGTGGCGGCCGAACTGATGCAAAAGGTCGCGCAAATGGTCAAGGACAACGAAGCGCGAGGCGCGGGCTGCCAGCTGACGCAGCGCATGCCGATCTTGCCCCAGGGTCAGAGCCAGGAGCCGTTTCGCCAGGTTCGCCTGAGCCTGGATCTGGAATGCGCCACCGAGCCGCTGGAAACCCTGTTGCACCAACTGGAGTCGAGCCAGCCATTGTTGTTCGTCGATGAGTTGAGAGTCCGTCGCGCCAACAATGCACCCCCCAATGGCGGTCCAGGACGCTTGAGTGTGCACATGCTGGTCAGTGGTTTTCTGGCTTCCGGCACCTCGACGCCTGCAGTGGAGGAGTCTGCAGTAGGCCAGCCCGAATCGCAGGAACCGTCGCGATGAGTGCCTGGAGACAGCCCTTGATTCAGGTGTTGGCGGCTCTGGCATTGATGCTTACGATTGGCCTTGGCTGGTTATCGACCGGGGTGGGCAGCGATCCTGAATGGTTGGCGATTCCACAAACTGATGCCCAGCTGACCGCAGCGCCGGTGCCGTTACTGCCGACGTCTGTGCCACTGGAGCAGCTCGTCGATACCTGGAAAACGCCGTTGTTCAGCCCCACGCGGGAACCGGACAAGCCCGTGCGCGCCGTGAAAACCGCGACGGATCTCGGCGGGTTGAAGCTGACCGGGGTAATCATTGACGGTAGCGTGCGTCACGCCTTGTTCAAGCAGGCCGACGGCCGCGATCTGTCCTTGCGCGAGGGCGGACAACTGCCCAGCGGCTGGCGCGTGCAGCGCATTGACGCCCAATCGGTGCAGTTTGAACTGGACGGCAACACCCAGCGCCTGCAGTTGCCGACCCCGCGCTTGCCTGAGGTGAAACGGCCCGGCCCGGCGCCGACCAATGCGCCGGACGCTCAGTCCCGTCGCGGGCCCGTTACGGGAGGTCACTGAACCATGTCGCCCTGGACCTCGACCGTGATGCTGGTGGTGCTCACTGTCTTGTGCGGGTGTGCACCACATCCATTGAATGAGGACGACGACCTGACGCGGGAGGCGTTGCGTGGCACCGGCAACCAGCAAGTCCCTGAGAGCGTAAGAACTCCGCCCGCCGCCGTGCTAAGCGCGCCCGTTTCCAGCACTGGGCAACGGCAGATCATTCAGGGCAACCAGCGATTCATCCAGGGGCCGAGCAACCGCGTAGGCCGCCCCGTGCCGGTGGGGAAAAATCAGGGGGATGGCAGCACCGGGGTAATGTTCAACTTCAACAATCAGTCCATCGTCGCAGTGATCAACACCATCATGGGCGACTTGCTGCAGGAGAATTACAGCATCGCCCAAGGGGTCAGCGGCGAAGTGTCGTTTTCCACCTCCAGCCCCGTCAGCAAGACTGAGTCCATGGCCATCCTCGAATCGCTGCTGTCGTGGACCAACAACGCCATGATCCGCCAGGGTGACCGTTACCTCATATTGCCCGCCAGTCAGGCGGTTGCCGGTCAATTGGTGCCTTCCATAGGGTTGCGTCAACCTGCAGCGGGCCTGTCGGTGAGGCTGTTTCCGCTGCGCTACATCTCCGCCCCTGAAATGCAGAAGCTGCTCAAGCCGTTCGCCCGTGATAACGCCTTTTTGCTGGTGGACCCTGCGCGCAACGTATTGGGGATGGCAGGCACCAGCGATGAACTTGCCAATTACCAGGCCAGCATCGAGACCTTCGATGTCGACTGGCTGCGTGGCATGTCCATCGGGGTTTTCGGCTTGCAGCGTGCAACTGTGTCCGAACTGCTGCCCGAGCTGCAAAAGGTCTTTGGCCCCGACAGCGGGACGCCGCTGGCGGGCATGCTGCGTTTCATGCCCATCGAGCGGACAAACTCAGTCGTTGCCATTTCCTCGCAGCCTCAATACCTGCAAGAGGTGGGCGACTGGATCCGCATGATCGACAACGGTGGCGGCAACGAACCGCAATTGTACGTGTATGACGTGCGCAACATGAAAGCGACCGACCTGAGCCGCTACCTGCGCCAGATCTACGGCAGTGGCGCGATCAAGGAAGAGGCCGCCGCCGAGGTGGCGCCAGGACTGACCACCACCACCTTGTCTTCGCCGATTGGCAGCGGGCGCAGCGGCGGCGGGCTGGGCGGTGTGGGGCGCAATTCCGGGCTTGGCCAAAGCGGCGCTGGCATTCAAAACGGCATGGGGATGCAGGACTCTTCCGCACAGAGCCCCGCATCGGCTGAAGCGGAAAATGACGTCGGCAGTGAAGCGCAAGAGGAACCGACCAGCGAAGGCCGCAAGGGCCTGGACGAAAGCACCCGTATCACGGCGCAGAAAAGCAGCAACCAGTTATTGATACGCACCCGGCCCAGCCAGTGGGCCGAAATCGAGAGCGCAATCCGGCGCCTGGATAACCCGCCCATGCAGGTCCAGATCGAGACGCGCATCCTCGAAGTGTCACTGACCGGCGAACTGGATCTGGGGGTGCAGTGGTACCTGGGGCGACTGGCTGGCAACTCCACCACTCCCGGCATTGGTAATATCAGCGGCAGCCAGGGCGCTCTTGGTTTTGGCGGGGCAGGGTTGGGGGCCGCCGATACCTTTTTCTACTCCTTCGTCGGCAACAATTTGCAGGTAGCCATCCGGGCCCTGGAGGCAACGGGTAAGACCCAGGTCCTGTCGGCACCCTCTCTGGTGGTGATGAACAACCAGCAAGCCCAGATCCAGGTCGGCGATAACATCCCTATCAGCCAGACCACCGTCAACACCATCAATACGGACACTACCCTGAGCAGTGTCGAGTACATACAAACCGGGGTGATTCTGGATGTAGTGCCGCGTATCAATCCGGGCGGCCTTGTCTATATGGATATCAAGCAGCAGGTAAGTGATGCCGGTGCTACCACCGCTCCCGAGCAAAACCCACGAATTTCCACGCGCTCCATCGCGACACAAGTTGCAGTGCAGAGTGGCCAGACGGTTCTACTGGGCGGCTTGATCCAGCAGGACGATACTCAGGGCGTCAGCAAGGTGCCCTATCTGGGCTCGATACCCGGTTTGGGCTGGCTTTTCGGTTCAACCAGCCGCAGCAAGGGTCGCACTGAACTCATCGTATTGATCACGCCTCGGGTCGTGACCAGCAACAGCGAAGCAAGGGAAGTCACGGATGAATATCAGCGGCAGTTCAAGTTAATTCAGCCGCCTAGGTGAACCGTCCTGGCTTGGACCAGTGCTCGCTTTAAGTAAAAGAACATTAGTCACTCAAAGTAGGTGGATTAGCTCCTGCTGGCAGCTTTAGAAGTAACTGCGTGCTTTCACCAAATACGCCTGCGACGCGGTAGCAGCCGTCAGCACTCCCAGCCCGTTCAATGGTTTGCGCACCTGACAAGGTGACTGCTTCTGGCCGAAAGCGACGGGTGACCGCCCCGTCGCTGATCCCTGCTCACACTTCAGTTTGTTCGGCCATCTCAAGCGCGTCGTCCACTTCGATGCCAAGATATCTAACGGTGCTTTCCAATTTCGTGTGGCCTAGAAGTATCTGTACTGCTCTGATGTTTTTCGTTCTGCGATAGATCAGTGAAGCCTTGGTCCGACGCATCGTATGGGTGCCATACGGCACTGGGTCGAGGCCGATGGAAGTTACCCAGGCTTTCACAATGCGTGAGTATTGGCGCGTGGAAAGGTGTTCCGAGGTCCTTAGCCGACTCGGAAACAAGAAGTCCTCACTCCTGAGTCGAGCCTGTTTTACCCATTCCTCAACGGCAAGTCGCGTCTGCGCGGTGATCTTGAACTGTACGGGCCGTTGTGTCTTTTGCTGCATGACCATTGCCCTCGCTGCAACGTGATTCCCGTGGGCCACATCCCGAACACGTAGTTTCGTCAGATCGCAGGCACGGAGCTTGCTGTCGATTGCTAAATCGAAAAGCGCTAGATCTCTCACGTTTCGGGCCAGCTCAAGTCTGATCCTGATGCCCCAAATGTCACGCAGGCGGAGGGGGGATTTTTGACCGACCAGCTTGCCTTTATTCCAAGGCTGGTGCGCTGAGGTGGTTAATGCGTTCATAGCAAGCCTCCATTTTGAGAGGCTTAGAATGACCGTTACTAAGACGGGCAGCAGTCGGCTCGTAGCTGCTCTTCGCAACTGGCCGTTTTCGACCGATCCTGTTGAAAAAGTCGAAATTTCAGACTGGAAGGCATCAAGGTTGGCCGTCACTTCAGAACCTGTTCACCACGTTGCGTGGTTTTTCGGTTCTGCGTTGATCTTTGTAGCTTGGTCAGTGGTTAATTTGAAGGTTTTTGCTGATTCCGGGCGTACCTATCCCGTGGTCGGTGGCCCTTGAGAGGTCAGTTTCGCTAATTTCCTTAGATTCTGTACCGCTGCCGCCAAGGTAAATTCGTCGTTTGCACCGGTCATGCCTCGTAGCCGCAATCGATCCAGTTTCAGGATTCGCTTGAGGTGAGCGAACAACATTTCTACTTTCTTGCGCTCATGGCGAGAGCACACGTATTGCGGTGTCGTGGCGATCCGCCGGGCCACATCTCGCGCCGTTTCATGGACACTACGGGCGATTTTTCGGAACGAAGTGTTCGGGCAGCAGCGCGCTTTCATCGAGCATGTAGCGCAGTCGGTTTGTCGGGATCGAAAGATGATGGTGCCAGCTTTCGTGACATGTGAGCGCTGGTTCTTGAAGGCCCGCCACTCGCTACGCAGGGCGTGTCCGGTGGGACCGCGATACTCCTGCGTTTCTTCATTCCATTGAAAATCGCTGCTCGAGAGGCTGTCGTTCTTGCGTTCGGTTTTGTCCCAAACCGGCACATGAGGCTCAATGTTTTTTTGGTCCACCATCCAGGCCAGCATCGGTGCGGTTCCATAAGCGGTAT
>NZ_LGSI01000010.1 GCF_001698815.1 Pseudomonas syringae
GACAAGTTTGCCGATGGGTTGAGAGGTGAACTCAATCGGTAGGAGGGGACTTGTCCCCGAAACGCGATAGGTCGAACAGCGCGGTATTTTGAAATTACCGTTGCCTGATGGATTGCCTTTGGGGACGAGTCCCCTCCTACAAGTTTTGGTGTTTAGATTGATTTGGGCCATTGATTTTGCAGGCAAATAGCCATCTTGAAAGCTTCGCGTTGGCGGCAGGGATGGATCGTGGCACGATGACGCGGTTATCGACCGAGACTTTCTGACTATGCCGCAATCCACAGCCACGAATCTTTCCCTGATCGCCGCCATAGACCTGGGCTCGAACAGCTTTCACATGGTTGTCGCCAAAGCCAATATGGGCGAAATCCGTATTCTGGAACGCTTGGGTGAAAAGGTTCAGCTGGCGGCCGGGATCGACGAAGCGCGGCAGCTTACCGAAGAGTCCATGCAGCGCGGTCTCGACTGCCTCAAGCGTTTCGCGCAGCTGATCAACGGCTTGCCGCTGGGCGCGGTGCGGATCGTCGGCACCAACGCTCTGCGCGAAGCGCGCAATCGTGGCGAATTCATTCGGCGTGCCGAAGAGATCCTGGGTCATCCGGTCGAGGTGATTTCCGGTCGTGAAGAAGCGCGCCTGATCTATCTTGGGGTTTCCCATACCTTGGCCGATACGCCGGGCAAACGGCTGGTTGCCGACATCGGCGGCGGCAGCACCGAATTCATCATCGGCCAGCGCTTCGAACCGCTGCTGCGCGAAAGCCTGCAAATGGGCTGCGTGAGTTTTACCCAGCGTTACTTCAAGGACGGCAAGATCACCCCGGCCCGCTACGCTCAGGCCTACACCGCCGCGCGTCTGGAAATCATGAGCATCGAGCACGCGCTGCATCGGCTGAAGTGGGATGAAGCGATCGGCTCATCCGGCACCATTCGCGCTATCGGTCTGGCGCTCAAGGCGAACGGCCATGGTGCTGGCGAGGTCAATGCCGAAGGTCTGGCCTGGCTCAAACGCAAGATTTTCAAACTGGGCGATGTGGACAAAATCGACTTCGAAGGCATCAAGCCTGATCGCCGGGCTATTTTCCCGGCGGGCCTGGCGATTCTCGAAGCCATCTTCGATGCGCTGGAACTCAAGCGTATGGATCACTGCGAAGGCGCGCTGCGTGAAGGCGTGTTGTATGACCTCATGGGCCGCCATCATCACGAAGACGTGCGTGAACGCACGCTGAGCTCGCTGATGGAGCGTTATCACGTCGATCTGGAACAGGCCGCCCGTGTCGAGCGCAAAGCGCTGCACGCGCTTGAGCAGGTCGCCAAGGCCTGGGATCTGGAAGACGACATCTACAAAGAGCTGCTCAGTTGGGCCGCCAAGGTGCATGAAGTCGGGCTGGATATCGCCCACTATCACTACCACAAGCACGGCGCTTACCTGATCGAGCACTCCGACCTCGCCGGTTTCTCACGCGAAGACCAGCAAATGCTCGCGCTGCTGGTGCGCGGTCATCGTCGGAACATTCCCAAGGACAAATTCGCCGATTTCGGCGATGAAGGCATCAAGCTGATTCGCCTGTGCGTGCTGCTGCGCTTTGCGATTCTGTTCCACCACATTCGCGGAACCCAAGAGATGCCGCAAGTGGTGCTCAATGCCAACGGCCAGAAGCTGGATGTACTGTTCCCGGACGGCTGGCTGGAAAACAACCAGCTGACCCAGGCCGACTTCGCGCTGGAAGCGGAGTGGCTGACCCGGGTCGGCATCGACTTCAGCGTACGCTGAGGACCGGGTTGCTCAGGCGCTCCAGCAGGGTCGCCTGGGCGCTGCGAGCGTTCTGGTTGCCGGTCGGCGAGCTGCGCACGTAACGCCCGTCAGACTGCAACAGCCAGCTGTGGGTGTTGTCGGTCAGATAAGACTCCAGTTCCTTCTTCACCCGCAGGATCAACTTCTTGCCTTCCACCGGGAAGCAAGTCTCGACGCGCTTGTCGAGGTTGCGCTCCATCCAGTCGGCGCTGGACAGGAACATCTGTTCTTCGCCGCCATTGAGGAAGTAGAACACCCGCGTGTGCTCCAGGAAGCGACCGATGATCGAGCGCACCTGAATGTTATGTGACACGCCGACAATGCCCGGACGCAGGCAGCACATGCCGCGCACTACCAAGTCGATACGCACCCCGGACTGGCTGGCCTTGTACAGCGCGCGGATGATCTTCGGATCGGTCAGCGAGTTGAACTTGGCAATGATGTGTGCCGGTTTGCCTTCAACGGCGAACTGGGTTTCCCGGGCAATCATGTCGAGCATGCCCTTCTTCAGCGTAAACGGCGCGTGCAGCAACTTCTTCATGCGCAAGGTCTTGCCCATGCCGATCAACTGGCTGAACAACTTGCCGACGTCTTCACACAAGGCGTCGTCGGAAGTCAGCAGGCTGTAGTCGGTGTACAGACGCGCGTTGCCGGCGTGGTAGTTACCCGTACCCAAATGCGCGTAACGCACGATCTCGCCGGCCTCGCGGCGCAGGATCAGCATCATCTTGGCGTGGGTCTTGAAACCGACCACGCCATAGATCACCACCGCGCCCGCTGCCTGCAGACGGCTGGCCAGTTGCAGGTTGGACTCCTCGTCGAAGCGCGCCCGCAGCTCGATGACCACGGTGACTTCCTTGCCGTTGCGGGCTGAATCCACCAGCGCATCGACAATCTCGGAATTCGCCCCGCTGCGATACAGCGTCTGGCGCACGGCCAGTACATGCGGGTCTTTGGCGGCCTGACGCAGCAGGTCGACCACTGGCGTAAAGGACTCGAATGGGTGCAGCAGCAGAATGTCCTGCTTGCTGATCACGTTGAAAATGTTCTCGCTGTTCTGCAGCAGCTTGGGAATCGCTGGCGTGAACGGCAGGTATTGCAGCTCGGGATGGCTGTCCAGACCGGTAATGCTGAACAGACGCGTCAGGTTCACCGGGCCATTGACCTGATACAACTCGGATTCAGCCAGGTTGAACTGCTTGAGCAGGTAATCGGACAGATGTTTCGGGCAGGTGTCGGCCACTTCCAGGCGCACGGCATCGCCGTAACGACGGGAGAACAGCTCGCCGCGCAGGGCGCGAGCCAGGTCTTCGACGTCCTCGGAGTCCAGCGCCAGATCGGCGTTGCGGGTCAGGCGGAACTGATAGCAGCCCTTGACCTTCATGCCCTGGAACAGATCGTCCGCGTGGGCATGGATCATCGAAGACAGGAACACGAAGTTGTCGCCGCTGCCGCCGACGTCTTCCGGCACCTTGATGACGCGCGGCAACAGACGCGGCGCCGGAATAATCGCCAGACCCGAATCGCGACCAAAGGCGTCGATGCCTTCGAGCTCGACGATGAAGTTCAGGCTCTTGTTGACCAGCAACGGGAACGGGTGCGTCGGATCGAGGCCGATAGGTGTGATGATCGGCGCGATTTCATCGCGGAAATAGCGACGAACCCAGGCCTTGATCTTGGTGTTCCAGTGACGACGACGAATGAAGCGGACCTGATGTTTTTCCAGTTCCGGCAACAGAATGTCATTGAGGATCGCGTACTGACGATCTACGTGCCCATGCACCAGCTCGCTGATGCGGGCCAGGGCCTGATGCGGTTGCAGACCGTCAGCGCCAGCCTGTTCGCGAGCAAAGGTGATCTGCTTCTTGAGGCCGGCGACACGAATTTCGAAGAACTCATCGAGGTTGCTGGAAAAGATCAGCAGGAATTTCAGCCGCTCCAGCAATGGATAGGATTCATCCAGCGCCTGCTCCAACACGCGAATGTTGAACTGCAACTGCGACAGCTCGCGGTGGATATACAGGCTGCTGTCGTCCAGGTTAGGCACGACAAGGGCCGGTATCGCCGGTTGTGGCGCTTCGACCACCGCCGGTACGACCTCGATGCTTGGCTCGACCACGGGCAGAGCCTCTGGAACAGTGACATCTACAGTGGCTTCGGTGAGTCCTTCGGTATTCATGTGTGATCCTGTGAAGTTATTGCCCTTTTAACAGTTGAGCAGCACGGACGGCGAAATAGGTGAGGATGCCGTCAGCACCTGCGCGTTTGAAAGCCGTGAGGGATTCCAGAATCACCCCTTCACTGAGCCAGCCATTCTGGATGGCAGCCATGTGCATCGCGTACTCGCCACTGACCTGATACACAAAGGTCGGCACCTTGAACTCATCCTTGACCCGGTAAAGGATGTCCAGATAAGGCATGCCCGGCTTGACCATCACCATGTCCGCGCCTTCAGCCAGGTCGGCGGCCACTTCGTGCAGCGCTTCGTTGCTGTTGGCCGGGTCCATTTGATAGGACGACTTGTTGGCCTTGCCCAGATTCAACGACGAACCCACCGCATCGCGGAACGGTCCGTAATACGCGCTGGCGTACTTGGCTGAATAAGCCATGATCCGCACATTGACGTGATCCGCCAGTTCCAGTGCTTCGCGGATAGCCTGAATTCGACCGTCCATCATGTCGGAAGGTGCCACAACCTGTGCACCCGCATCGGCATGGGACAACGCTTGCTTGACCAGCGCATCGACAGTGATGTCGTTCTGCACATAGCCGTTTTCGTCGAGGATGCCGTCCTGACCGTGGGTCGTGAACGGATCGAGCGCTACGTCAGTGATGACGCCCAGCTCAGGGAAACGGTCACGCAAGGCCCGTGTGGCGCGCTGGGCGATGCCGTCCGGATTCCAGGCTTCGGCGCCGTCCAGGGATTTCTTTTCAGGCGGCGTGACCGGAAACAGCGCCAGCGCCGGAATCCCCAGCGCGACCCAGTTCTGCGCTTCTTCAAGCAGCAGGTCGATACTCAGACGCTCGACGCCAGGCATCGATGCGATGGTTTCACGACGGTTTTCACCATCGAGTACAAAAACGGGGAGGATCAGGTCATCGACGGTCAAAACATTTTCGCGGACCAGCCGACGAGAAAAATCGTCGCGACGATTGCGGCGCAGGCGAGTGAGAGGAAACAGGCGATTAGCGGGGGTAAAGCTCACGGCGAGACTCCTGAGCCCGCATACACGGGCAAGCGTGACAGTTATAAGCCGCCATTATGACCAATGTGTGACGGTCGTGGGTCAACATGCGACTTGAGGCCGCAGGCGGGCCTTGAACATTGTCCTTGCAGGAAAGTTTAACGTCGAGACACATATCCCTACTTTCCTGAATGTCTTGGGCGAGTTAGGCTGCGCGTTCATTTCGCCAGCATCCAGATAATGCTCCAACATTTCTTGCAGGAATTTGGTTACTTTGCCCTCTTTCTCGGCACCTTCTTTGAAGGCGAGACCATTTTGGTTCTTGCCGGATTTCTTGCGTTCCGCGGATACATGGACATCAACCTGGTCGTGGTCGTAGCGTTCTTCGGGAGCTACGCCGGTGATCAGCTCTGGTATTTCATGGGGCGCAAGCACGGCCGCAAATTGCTGGCGCGCAAGCCCCGATGGCAACTGATGGGCGACAAGGCGCTGGAGCATATTCGCAGGCACCCGGATATCTGGGTCCTGAGCTTTCGCTTCGTCTATGGTTTGCGTACGGTCATGCCGGTGGCGATTGGCCTGTCCGGTTATCCGCCGGGGCGTTATCTGTTGCTCAACGGTATTGGTGCTGCGGTCTGGGCCGCTGCGTTGGGCGCCGCGGCCTATCACTTCGGTGCGGTGCTGGAAGGCTTGCTAGGCAACGTCAAACGCTACGAACTCTGGGTGCTGGGCGCGCTGCTACTGATCGGCGTCGCACTCTGGATCCGCAGGCGGATCAAGAACGCGCGCATCGCCAGGGAAGAAGCTGCCGCCAAGCTGATCCAGCCCCTGGCCACCGACATGCCCGCCGAAGTCACGGTCGAGATCAAGAAAACCGCTGACGAATAAATGTTCTCGTGTGCGCACTGCACCAACGTATTGCGCACACGAAAGCATGAACATCGCTCCAGACCCCTGCGCTGCACCCGCGCCTTCTGCCACTGATTGAATCCCTGCCGCCCGCCCTTGTCACAAGCACTGAACTCCTCGCTATAGTTATGAACCACGTATTCAAGGTTCCGAGCAGGCAAGTTCATGAGCCGTTGACCATAGGGAGTGCCTGGCATGCAAAAGAAAGTTGCCGTGATTCTGTCCGGCTGTGGCGTCTATGACGGCGCGGAAATTCATGAAAGCGTCCTCACGCTGCTGCGCCTCGACCAGCGCGGCGCGCTCGTGCAGTGCTTTGCGCCGAATATCGCGCAGCATCACGTGATCAATCACCTGACCGGTGAAGAAATGCCCGAAACCCGCAACGTGCTGGTCGAGTCGGCGCGTATCGCTCGTGGCGCCATCGAAGACATCCGTGAAGCAGACGTGACGCAATTCGATGCGCTGATCATTCCCGGTGGTTTCGGCGCGGCCAAGAACCTGTCGAACTTCGCCACGGCGGGTGCCGACTGCAAAGTCCAGGCTGAAGTCCTGGCGCTGGCAGAAGCCTTCGCTGAAGCGGGCAAGCCTGTCGGGCTGATCTGCATTTCCCCGGCGCTGGCGGCAAAAATCTACGGCCCCGGCGTGACCTGCACCATCGGCAACGATGCCGAAACGGCTGAAGCCATCACCAGAATGAAGGGCGAACACCGGGACTGTGAAGTCACCGACATCGTCGAAGACACTGCGCGCAAACTGGTCAGCACCCCGGCTTATATGGTCGCTAAATCCATCGGCGAGGCGGCGTCGGGGATCAACAAGCTGGTGGATCGGGTGCTGGAGTTGACGCAGGAGGAGTGATCAAACACGTTGGAGCGAGGCTTGCCCGCGAATCGTAATTCGGGTCGCCACATTCGTCGGCTGAGATGAGGTCTTCGCGGGCAAGCCTCGCTCCAACGGAAGATCCCAGGCCATCAACGCGTCAGCCGAGTCAAAATCCGATCCAGCGAATTGGCGAACGCCTGTTTTTCCCGGTCGCCATACGGTGGCGGGCCACCGCCCATTTGCCCTTGATCGCGCAGATCAGTGAACAGGTTGCGCACCGCCAGCCGGTCGCCCATGTTCTGCGCGTCAAACTCCTTGCCACGCGGATCCAGGGCGGCGACGCCTTTCTTGACCAGACGATCGGCCAATGGCACATCGCTGCAAATCACCAACTCACCGGGCACCGCATGCTCGACCAGATAATCATCCGCCGCATCCGGCCCGCTGGGCACCACGATCAATTTGACGAGGCTGTATGTCGGTTTGATCTGACTCTGCCCGGCCACCAGCACTACCTCGAATTGACGCTTCAAGGCGAACTTGATGACTTGATCCTTGGCTGGCTTGGGGCAAGCATCAGCATCGATCCAGACGCGCATGGGGGGTTCCTGTCAGCAGTTGTTGATTCACGTGGGAGCGACCGGGGTGGCGATCCACCTTGCTCGCGAAAAGGCAGGCAAGTCCGGCGCAAATCTTTAGTGCCTGAAACACCGCCTTCGCAAGTAAGCTCGCTCCCACAAGTTTTACGCCACCTGCGGCCGGCGCTTCTGCGCCATCCAGCTGCGGCCATACAACACTGCAATCGCGATCAGGGCAATGAGTTGGGCGCTCAGCGAGTAAGCGTCGGCATGAATCCCCAGCCAGTCGAATTCAAAGAACGGCACCGGCCGCGTGCCGAAAATGCCGGCTTCTTGCAGCGCTTTGACGCCATGTCCGGCGAACACGACCGAAAGTGCGCAAAGCAACGCCGCGTTGATGCCGAAGAACAGCGCCAATGGCAATTTCGCCGAGCCGCGCAGGATGATCCACGCCAGACCAATCAGCAATACCAGCGCCGTTGCGCCACCGGCCAATACCGCGTTGTGACCGGCGGGACCGGCCTGCAACCACAGGGTTTCGTAAAACAGGATCACTTCGAACAGTTCGCGATAAACCGAAAAGAACGCCAGGATCGCAAAACCGAAGCGCCCGCCGCCGCCCACCAGGCTGCTCTTGATGTAATCCTGCCAGGCTGCGGCGTGGCGACGGTCATGCATCCACACGCCGAGCCACAACACCATCACGCTGGCGAACAGCGCCGTCGCGCCTTCGAGTAATTCGCGCTGGGCGCCGCTGACGTCAATCACGTACGCCGCCAGCGCCCAGGTGCCGAGCCCGGCCAGCAACGCCAGCGCCCAACCGATATTGACGCTGCGTACCGCCGATTCCTGGCCGGTATTGCGCAGGAATGCAAGAATCGCCGCCAGCACCAGAATCGCTTCCAGGCCTTCTCGCAGCAGAATCAACAGACCGGAAATGTAGCTCAGGGACGTGCTCAAGCCATCGCTGCCCAGCAAACCCGCCGATTCCTTGAGCTTGCCTTTGGCGAACTCCAACTTCTGCTCGGCCTGCGCCGCTGGCAAGCCGTCCTGCAACGACTGACGGTAAGCCATCAGGGCTTTTTCCGTGTCCTTGCGCACGTTGGCATCGACGTTATCCAGCGAACTTTCGACCAGCTCAAAGCCCTCCAGATACGCTGCTACCGACAAATCGTAAGCCTGTTCATGATCGCCTGCGCGATACGCCGCGAGGCTCTTGTCCAGAGTCTGGCCGGTGTAATCGAGCAACTGCGCCGGACCACGCTGAACCTGCGGCGGCTGAGCACGCTGGGCGCGGAAGGTTGCGGCGGCTGGCGCGCCTTCGGCAGCGCCGACTTCGGCCGGTGTCTGGCGCGCCAGATCGGCGAGGTTGTAAGTCTTGCCCGGCGCCGTAACTGGCTGGGCGCTGAAACCGGCGATGTACGTCGCCACGTCCCAACGCTGGCGGTCGTCGAGCTGATCGGCGAAGGCCGGCATATCGGTCCCCGAAACGCCAAGGCCCAATGTGTTGTAGATGTCGTAAAGGCTCAGGCGATCAAGACGTGCCGCATCGCGCAGATTGGCCGGTGGCGGCTCCAGACCGATCCCGGCCGGACCATCTCCGGCACCTGCGTCGCCATGGCACACCGAACAGTGCTGTGCGTACAGCGGCGCGCCACGTGCCGGGTCCGGAGTAATCACCGGCGCCTGGCTCACTTCATAAGCTACCGCCAGTCTTGCGCCCAGTTGCCGCGCCTGACGCGCAACCGCTGCGCCGTCCTGTTTCCTGGCCACCGCATCGGCCAGGCTGGCGACGCCCTTCTCAAGCTCGCCACGCTCGGCCCGTTGCGGCAAGGCAGCTACAAGGCCCTGCAAAACCCCCAGGAACTCAACTTGTTCGCGATACTCGGACGCATCGACAACTTTGCCGCCGGCCACGGTAGCCGGGTAGTCCGCGCCAATGTAATCGAGTAAATGCAACGCCTGCGCTGCGCCATCGGTAGCGTCGGCCAACAGGTTGAAACTGCAGACGGTCAACACGGGCAGCATCAACCAGGCCAGAAAACGGGAGCGCAAGGGCATCAGTGAATCTCAATAAGAATGCGTGGTATTACATTGTTCACTTACAGGGGCCGCTTCTCAAGGCTTTGGCCGAAGTTTGTTACTGAATATTGCGAAATCAGGATGAAAGAGGGCGCTGTAAGCAATTGCTTCCTTGAGGCCGAAACGCGTCCTACGTCATTTGCGGCTTTTTCTGACTCCTTTTTTCAGCCGACCTTTGAATAATCTGTCGCGACACTTTTCGCGCCTTCTCGTCAGCGCGAGCAGAGACCTGCAGATGAACAATTTGCCATCGCCGTCCCCCAGATCAAGCGTCGTATTGCTTAGCGAAAGCTTCAACGGGGACGAAAAAATTCATCACTATCGCTGTGAATTCGGCCACGAATGGTCGGCCCCAGCGCTGTTCGGCAATCGCGGCAACTGGTGCCGTCTGTGCTGCCACCAGACGCGCTCACTGTCCCTGGACGATGCCCGTAAACACGCGCAGGAGCGGGGCGGTAAATGCCTGGCGACCCACTACAGCAACTCGTTGGTCAAACTGCCCTGGCAATGCCGCGAAGGTCATACCTGGGAACAAAGCCTGAGCCAGACCCGCGCCGGGGATTGGTGCCGGATTTGCCGCAAGGCCGAACGCGACGCGCTGCTCAAATCCATGGAAGACCAGAACCCGGCGATAGATACCGGCGACCAGCCGATGAAACCCGGTCGCCGGCCGACCTCGACAACGAATTTACGTCGACGGGGAAGTAAGCCATGAGCGCAGGTTCCAGCGGCGTTGCCGGGGTTCATCGAGCAAGACGCTGGGCATGTCTCGTAATCTGATCCACGGCTCGTTGCGCCAATGCGCCAAACGAAAAGGGTGGTCGTTGTGTGCAGGTTGGCGAACCGGCAGAAGAGCAAATCCGGCAGACCCGAAGGTCTCCCACACACAACCGCCATAACGAAACCAAGCCAGCAACGACCTGATTTTGAAATGCTCGCACATTGTGAACGCTCTAATTCGGATCGCCAAACCCGGTGCTGAATCGTCAGCAGGCGGAGAATATGGCCGTGATATGCCCCGGGCAAGCCTGAATACCGAGTGGACAGAAGCTTCAGTCTTGGCTGACTGGAAGATGGTCTTTGCCCTACATCCGATTCAGAAACGTCTGGTTTCACCTGTTTCAGACGATGGATACCATTCGTGTTCCGGCGACCGCTCGCGGCGGGCTACCGCTGATCATGTCTCGGCACGAGAAATGGAACTTATTGCAGAATTTGTAACTGTGGTCACACAACATGGATGTCAAATCGCTACTTCAGCGTTTACAATCCCGCGCCCTCTCTTTTCGCCGACAGCTTTTCAGCACGCGGAAGAAGGCCCATCGAGCAGTGCAACTGCTCATTCAAACGGACTTGAATAGCGCGACGCCTTCGGCCTGCTATCGAATTTCAGGGATTGAACGCTCTATGTCATCTCGTGCCTTGACCGCGCTTACGCTGATTGCTGCCGTCCAATTGGCGGGCTGTTCCGCCTTTCGCAGCTACGACAATGAACTCAAGGAAACCAACCAGAACCTGGTCAGCGGTAACGTTGATGGGGCGTTGGTCATTCTTGAGAAGAACAACACCAGCGCCGACAAAGACCTGCTCTATTACTTCGAGAAGGGTGAGTTGCTGCGTGCCAAGGGCGACCTCGCTGGCAGCCAGACCGCATGGCGCGCCGCCGATCTGGTGGTCTACAAGTGGGAAGAGTCGGTCAAGCTCGACACCGACAAGTACCTGGCCCAGTTCGGCAGTTTTCTGGTCAACGACAAGGTCCGTCGTTACGAAGGCTATGACTACGAAAAGGTCATGCTGACCACGCAAATGGCGCTGAACCTGCTGGCAAAAAACGACTTCGAAGGCGCGCGGACCGAGATCAAGAAGACTCACGAGCGTGAAGCCGTGATCGCCGACTTGCGCGACAAGGAATACCTCAAGAGTGAGCAGGAAGCCGAAAGCAAGGGCGTGAAGACCGAATTCACCGACCTGAAGGGCTATCCGGTTGCGTCCCTGGATGCGCCGGAAGTCGTCGGCCTGAAAAACAGCTACCAGAGTGCGTTCAGCCATTACCTGTCGGGCTTCGTTTATGAAGCGCTGGGCGAAAAAGGTCTGGCCGCGCCGGGTTATCGCAAGGCTGCCGAGTTGCGTCCGAACACGCCGCTGCTCAAGGAAGCCCTGCTCAAACTCGACGATGCGCAAAGCAAGGACGGCTACAGTGAAGTCCTGATCGTGGTGCAAAGCGGCTTTGCCCCGGCGCGCGACTCAGTGCGCATCCCGCTGCCGTTGCCGATCAGTGGCAATCTGGTGATCACGCCGCTGTCGTTCCCGGTGATCAAGCCGGACACCTCGACCGCTGTGTTCTCGCAGATCGGTCTCGACGGCCAGCAGGTCAACCTGACCAAGCTCAACAGCACCACCGACATGTCGCGCCGCGCCCTGCGTGACGACATGCCGGGCATCATTTTGCGCACCACGGTCCGCGCGATCACTCGCGGCGTGGCGCAGAAGCAGCTCAACGACGTGAATCCGCTGGCCGGTCTGGCCGTGGGCATTGCGTCGGCCATCACTGAAGGCGCCGACACCCGCACCTGGCGCACCTTGCCGGACAACACGCTGGTCGCGCGTCTGCGTCTGCCGCAAGGCGTCCATCAAGTGATATTGCCTTCGTCCACGGGCGGCACTCATGTGCAGGTCAAGGTCGATCAGCGTTATCAGGTGATCGCCTTGCGCGCCATCGGCAATCAGGTTTTCGCTGACGGGCTGGCCGCCAATGTCGTGCCGTCGTCCCTGCCACAAGCTGTGGCCACTACCAAACAACCCTGATCGGAGACACTCCATGCGTATCAAGATTTTCGGCGTGCTGGCGCTGGCCCTGCTCGCCGGATGCGCGACCCCGCCGCCTCCCGCTCCCGGCAGTGCCGCGAGCAAAGTTGTCGCCATGGGTGACATGAAGAACATCGAAGTGGGCGCCATGCGTGTGGCCCGCGAAAACGGTTTTCTGACCGTCAACGTGCAGCTCAGCAACACCAGCAGCCGCAACAAACAGATGTATTACCGCTTCGCCTGGCTGGGCAACGACGGATTCCCGGTTGCCGATGCCGAGGGCTGGAAAAGCCTGACGCTGTACGGTTCGCAGACCAGTTTCCTGCCTGCCATTGCGCCGGTGCCGAAGGCGACTGATTTTCGCCTCGAAGTGAAAACGCCTTGATCCACCCCTTATTTTGTTCAGTTGAAGAGAACTCTCGCATGTTGTCGATTCGTCTTTGCTCCATCGCCGCCGTCGCCCTGCTGGCCACCGGTTGCGCCAACAACTCCCCGTCCCTGGGCAGCAAGAGCATCAACTACGGCGATACCAAGGCTGTGGAAACCGTGACCAACGAATTCGGCTCGACCGATTTGCAGATGATCGCCGAGTCCATGACCCGCTCCCTGGCGCAGTCCGGCATCCTGCAAGGCCGCCCGGTGGTTCAGGTCTATGACGTGAAGAACAAGACCAGCGAGTACATCGATACCCGCGAGATCACCACGTCGATCAAGACCCAGCTGATGAAATCCGGTACCGCCCGTTTCGCCAGTGACAACACCCAGATGCAGAGCCAGGTTGATCAGCTCAAGCTGCAGAACCAGAGCGGCCTGTACAAGCAATCGACGGTCAACAAGACCGGCAACATGATCGCCGCCAAGTACCGTCTGGAAGGCTCGATCAGCTCCATCGTCAAGCGCAGCAGCGATTACAAGGACGTGTTCTACAAATTCAGCCTGCAGTTGATCGACGTTGAAAGCGGTCTGGCTGAGTGGATGGACGAGAAAGAAATCCGCAAAACCACGGAGCGCTAAGCAATGCGTGCATGGATGGGCATCGTCGGCCTGATGTGCGCCTTTGGCGTTCAGGCTGCGCCGAAAATCGCAGTGACGGACATGGCATTCCAGGAGCGTGTGGAGCATTACATCCACACGGTTTCGGCGCAGAGCAACGTGCGCATCAATGCCTACAGCGCCAGCGGATCGGCCAGTTACAACGAATACGAAGAGCGTTACAGCTACATCGAGCAAGGCGAGCTGCGCAAATTCAGCGGCGACATCAAGGGCGAGATTCTCAAGTCCGGCATGTTCCAGCTGGTGCAGGGCACGCCTTACACGGCCAAGTCCAAGGAAGACGTCTACGACGTCATCAAGCGCATCAAGAACGGTAACTTCAAGGGCGCGGACTACGTGTTGTTCGGCACGGTGTCGGATATCGACTTTCGCCAGGACATCAACGAGCTGGCCAACACTGATAGCCATTCTGCGGTGCTGGGTCTGACGCTGGTCAGCGACTTCAGCCTGATCAACACGCGCACCTTTGAAATCACCTCGGCCTTCACAGCCATGGGCGAAGGTCAGGACACCAAGCTGGTGAACGGTCGGGATATCAAGGTCACGCCCAATCGCGGTCGGGTCGTGCGGGATGTGTCCAAGTCGATTGGCATGGACGTCGCCCGCCAGTTGCGTGAGCAACTGCGTGGCGAAGTGGAGTACACCGATCAGCCAATGCCGCAAAACAATCTGCCGCGCGATGAAGCGCCGCGAATTCTGCGCTGATTCAGGCTATCGATTGGCGAACAATGCGCCCATGCAAATGGGCGCATTTGATCATTACTTGATCAGGCGCCAGGTGAACGGATAGCGATAGGCCAGACCGTCGTTGGCTTTCAAACCGCCAATAATGGTCAGGACCAGCGCGCCGATACCCACCAGGGCCATCAGCGGGAAGCCGATGATCACCACCATGAGCAGCATGCAGATCATGACGGCGATGGAAACGGTGATCTGAAAGTTCAGCGCTTCCTTGCCCTGGGCATCGATGAACGGATCGGCTTCTTTCTTGATCTGCCAGATAATCAGCGGCCCCAAGAGGTTGCCGAACGGGAAGATCAAGCCGAAGAACGCGGCAAAGTGACAGAACATCGCCCACTGGCGAATCTCTGAGCTGGGTTTCGGAAGCGGTAGCTGGCTGTCACTCATGTGCGATCCCTCGGGTTTGCCGATCAGTCGGCCAATGCAGCGGTTTGCAGCGCGAACAATTCAGCCATGCCTTTCTGAGCCAGAGCCAGCATCGCGTTCAGCTCTTCCGGCTGGAACGGCGCGCCTTCAGCGGTGCCCTGGACTTCAATGAAACCGCCTGCGCTGGTCATGACCACGTTGAGGTCAGTCTCGGCTGCGGAATCTTCAAGATAGTCCAGGTCGAGCACAGGCTCGCCCTGATACATGCCCACCGAAACGGCGGCGATCATTTGCTTGAGTGGGTCGCCGCCTTTGAGGCCGCCACGCTTCTTGATGACTTTCAAGGCATCGGCCAGGGCAACCATGGCGCCGGTGATGGACGCTGTGCGCGTGCCGCCGTCAGCCTGGATGACATCGCAATCGACATAGAGGGTCACGTCGCCCAGCTTGGACATGTCCAACGCCGCGCGCAGCGAACGACCGATCAGACGCTGGATTTCCAGCGTGCGGCCGCCTTGCTTGCCGCGACTGGCTTCACGCTGGTTACGCTCGCCGGTAGCGCGCGGCAGCATGCCGTATTCAGCGGTCAACCAACCCTGGCCCTGACCTTTGAGGAAGCGCGGTACGCCGCTCTCGACGCTGACGGTGCAAATCACTTTGGTATCACCAAACTCGACCAGTACAGAACCCTCGGCGTGTTTGGTGTAGTTGCGGGTGATGCGGATCGAGCGGAGCTGATCGGCGGCGCGACCACTTGGACGTTTCATTGGGAATACCTGTACTAAGACGGAAAACTGCCGAGCATTATAGAGGCGACAGTCGAGACTGGGCACATCTAAAACTCAGGTGAGGTCGATCCAGCGTGCTGGCAGGCTCTGGAGCGGGCGTTTGCAGGCGCTGACGGTGCAGCGCGCGACACCATGCATCGCTTGTCGCATTCCCGGATTGGGAGCATCCGTCGCACTGCGCTACAATCCTGCGCCTTTACAGCCTCTCGACTTTTCGTGACATCTTTTGGTCACTGGCCGAAACAGTGCGCTGTTCACCGCATTTATAGAGGTGTTTGCCATGGTCCACAGCATGACGGCTTTTGCCCGGGTCGAACGGGCCGGGGCTCAGGGCACACTGAGTTGGGAATTGCGCTCGGTCAATCATCGTTACCTGGAGCCACACCTGCGCCTGCCGGAGTCTTTCCGTGACCTCGAAGGCGCAATCCGCGAGGCGTTGCGCCAAGGGCTTTCCCGAGGGAAAGTGGAATGCACCCTGCGCTTTGTCGAAGAAACCGCAGGTAAGCCGCTGCAGGTTGATCGCGAACGTGCCGCTCAGTTGGTGGCCGCCGCCGAAATCGTGGCCAGCCTGATCCAGCAGCCCGCGCCGCTTAATCCTTTGGAAGTGCTGGCCTGGCCCGGCGTTCTGGTGGGCGATGCCAGCGATCCGCAGGCACTTAATAATGAAGCATTGGCGCTGTTCAATGAGGCGCTGACCGAGCTGAAAAACGGCCGGGGTCGCGAAGGTGCCGATCTGGCCAAGCTGCTCAATGAGCGGCTGGACTCGATCACCACCGAAGTCGCAACCCTGAAAACCCTGGTGCCGCAGATGCTCGCGGCCCAGCGCCAGAAGGTTCTGGATCGTTTTGCCGACATGAAGGCCGAGCTTGATCCGCAGCGTTTGGAGCAGGAAATGGTCCTGCTGGCGCAGAAAAGCGATGTCGCCGAGGAGCTTGATCGCCTCAGCACCCACGTCACCGAGGTGCGCCGCGTGCTGAAAGCTGGCGGACAAGCCGGGCGACGTCTGGATTTCCTGATGCAAGAGCTCAACCGCGAAGCCAATACCCTGGGCTCCAAAGCCTTCGACACGCGCAGCACCCAAGCGGCGGTCAACCTCAAAGTGTTGATCGAGCAAATGCGCGAACAAGTGCAGAATATTGAGTAAGGCTAACCCTGACATGACCCACAGCACCGGCACCCTGTATATCGTTTCCGCCCCTTCCGGCGCGGGCAAGACCAGTCTGGTCAAGGCCCTGGTCGACGCTCAGCCGTCGATTCGCGTATCGGTTTCGCACACTACCCGCGCCATGCGTCCGGGCGAAGTAGACGGCGTGAACTATCACTTCGTTGATCGCGCCGAGTTCCTGCGCATGATCGAACACAACGATTTCCTCGAGCAGGCCGAGGTTTTCGGCAATATGTACGGCACGTCGCAAAGCCATTTGCAGCAGACGCTGGACGAAGGTCATGACCTGATTCTGGAAATCGACTGGCAGGGCGCCGAGCAGGTTCGCGCAGTGATGCCGGCGGCCACGTCGATCTTTATTTTGCCGCCGACCCAGCAAGCGCTGCGTCAGCGCCTGACCAATCGCGGCCAGGACAGCGATGAAATCATCGAGGGTCGCATGCGTGAAGCGGTCAGCGAGATGAGTCATTACAAGGATTACGACTACATTGTGATCAATGACGATTTCGCTACCGCACTGGAAGACCTGAAAGCGATTTTCCGCGCCAACCTGCTGACCCAGCCGCATCAGCAGCAGCGTTTCAGCCAGTTGCTCGCGCAATTGCTGGCCTGAAATTGATCCATTGCAAGCCCTCTTCGGTCAGCTAAATAAGGCCGCTGATGGCTTGCCGCTTGAAGCATAGGGCTCCGAGCTTGTAAACTACCGAGTCCGCTCGCCCATCCGGGCATCGCGCATCCGCATTTGCTACGAGGAATACCCATGGCCCGCGTAACCGTTGAAGACTGCCTAGAACACGTGGATAACCGCTTTGAGCTGGTCATGCTCTCCACCAAGCGTGCCCGTCAACTGGCAACCGGCGGCAAAGAACCAAAGCTGGCCTGGGAAAACGACAAGCCCACCGTTATGGCCCTACGTGAAATCGCAGCGGGCTTGATGAGCTACACCGTAATCGCCGAAGCTGAAATCGTTGAAGATGAACCATTGTTCGCAGCGTTTGAGGACGAGTCCAACGAGGCCGTCTAAGCCTATGCCGGGTCGACGTAGTACGGCGCAGGGTACAAGCCATTGGCAGGGGGTAATCCCTTGCCGAGCATAGACGCCCTCGCCGAAAGACTGTCGACCTACCTCGGCAAGGAGCAGGTCAATCTGGTCCGCCGAGCGTATTTCTACGCCGAACAAGCCCACGACGGCCAGCGCCGTCGTAGCGGTGAAGCCTACGTCACGCATCCTCTTGCGGTGGCCAATATCCTTGCTGACATGCACATGGATCATCAAAGCCTGATGGCTGCGATGCTGCATGACGTCATCGAAGACACCGGTATCGCCAAGGAAGCGCTCTGCGCCCAGTTTGGCGAAACCGTGGCCGAACTGGTCGATGGGGTCAGCAAACTGACCCAGATGAACTTCGAGACCAAGGCCGAGGCCCAGGCCGAGAATTTCCAGAAAATGGCCATGGCCATGGCCCGCGACATTCGGGTGATTCTGGTCAAGCTCGCCGACCGGCTGCACAACATGCGCACCCTGGAAGTCCTTTCCGGTGAAAAGCGCCGCCGCATCGCCAAGGAAACCCTGGAAATCTATGCACCCATTGCCAATCGGCTGGGCATGCACAGCATTCGTATCGAATTCGAAGACCTGGGCTTCAAGGCCATGTACCCGATGCGTTCGTCGCGTATCGGTCAGGCGGTCAAGCGCGCGCGGGGCAACCGTAAAGAGCTGGTCAACAAGATCGAAGAGTCCCTGAGCCATTGTCTGGCGGTCGATGAGATCGAAGGCGAAGTCAGCGGGCGGCAGAAACACCTGTATGGCATCTACAAGAAGATGCGCGGCAAACGTCGCGCCTTCAATGAAATCATGGATGTCTACGCGTTTCGCATCATCGTCGACAAGGTCGACACCTGCTACCGCGTGCTCGGCGCTGTGCATAATTTGTACAAGCCGCTGCCCGGCCGCTTCAAGGATTACATCGCGATTCCCAAAGCCAACGGCTATCAGTCGCTGCATACGACGTTGTTCGGCATGCATGGCGTACCCATCGAAATCCAGATTCGTACACGCGAAATGGAAGAAATGGCCAACAACGGGATCGCCGCTCACTGGCTGTACAAGTCATCGGACGACGAAGTGCCCAAAGGCACGCACGCCCGGGCTCGCCAATGGGTCAAAGGCGTGCTGGAAATGCAGCAGCGTGCCGGCAATTCGCTGGAATTCATCGAAAGTGTGAAGATCGACCTGTTCCCGGACGAGGTTTATGTCTTCACGCCCAAAGGCCGGATCATGGAGCTGCCCAAAGGCTCCACGGCGGTGGACTTTGCCTATGCGGTGCATACCGATGTGGGCAACAGCTGCATCGCCTGTCGGATCAATCGTCGCTTGGCGCCTTTGTCCGAACCACTGCAAAGCGGCTCGACGGTCGAGATCGTCAGTGCGCCGGGTGCGCGTCCGAACCCGGCATGGCTGAATTTTGTCGTCACCGGCAAGGCTCGCACCCATATCCGCCACGCCCTCAAGCTGCAACGCCGCTCCGAGTCGATCAGCCTTGGCGAGCGTTTGCTGAACAAAGTGTTGAACGGCTTCGAGAGCAGCCTGGAAAAAATCCCGGCCGAGCGTGTGCAACTGGTTCTGGCCGAATACCGTGTCGAAGTCATCGAAGACCTGCTCGAAGACATCGGCCTGGGCAATCGCATGGCTTACGTGGTCGCGCGCCGCCTGTTGGGCGAAGGCGAGCAACTGCCGAGCACCGAAGGTCCGCTGGCGATTCGCGGCACCGAAGGTCTGGTGCTCAGCTACGCCAAGTGCTGCACACCGATCCCGGGCGACCCGATTGTCGGCCACCTGTCCGCAGGCAAAGGCATGGTTGTGCACCTGGATAACTGCCGCAACATCAGTGAAATCCGCCACAACCCGGAAAAATGCATCCAGCTGTCCTGGGCCAAGGACGTCACCGGCGAATTCAATGTCGAGCTGCGCGTCGAGCTGGAGCATCAGCGCGGCCTGATCGCGCTTCTGGCCAGCAGCGTCAACGCGGCCGACGGCAACATCGAAAAAATCAGCATGGATGAGCGCGATGGGCGCATCAGCGTGGTTCAGCTGGTGGTCAGCGTTCACGACCGTGTGCATCTGGCCCGCGTTATCAGAAAACTGCGCGCCTTGACCGGGGTCATCCGCATTACCCGCATGCGTGCGTAGCCAACCATAATCAGGAGTTCTTCATGACCAAGACTGTTATCACCAGCGACAAGGCACCTGCGGCCATCGGCCCTTATTCTCAGGCCATCAAAGCTGGCAATACTGTCTACATGTCCGGGCAGATCCCGCTGGACCCGAAAACCATGGAGCTGGTCGAAGGCATCGAAGCCCAGGTCGTTCAGGTGTTCGAAAACCTGAAGTCGGTTGCCGAAGCGGCAGGCGGTTCGTTCAAGGACATCGTCAAACTCAACATCTTCCTGACTGATCTGGGCAACTTCGCCAAGGTCAACGAGATCATGGGCAAATATTTCGAGCAGCCTTACCCGGCGCGCGCAGCCATCGGCGTTGCGGCCCTGCCGCGCGGCTCGCAGGTCGAAATGGACGCGATTCTCGTCATCGAATAAATCCCCAGCGGGGCGTCACCGCCCCGCCGCACCTGAAAGGAAGGACTCTGTTATGCGCTTTGCGCTTGCCCTCTCGCTGGTTGCCGTTTTTTTGACCGGCTGTGCCAGCCACGCTGACCGCAATCCCGACGGTACCTGGATCAACCAGGCCGCCATCGACGCCGCCGTCAAGGGCGACAATCTCCGTCAGGCGCTGCTCGCCAACGGTCCGAACCTGGAATGGCAAATCAACACCAAGGCCGGTCAGGCGCTGTATTCGAACGGGTTCGAAGTGGGCGAAGGCAAGATTGCCAGTGCCGCCGATGGCAAACTGCGCATCGACTACTACAACTCTGTCGAAAACTTGCAGATCAAGGGCGATCAGTTGATTCAGGCCGCCAGCGAATCCGGCCCGGAACAGCGCTTCCAGAAACCTGAGACCCCTGCTCCTGCAGGTGCTCCAGCGGGCAGCAGCTTCGAAAAAGCCCTGTACGGCGCTTATCTGGGCGGCAAATGGACCATCGTCAGCGGCGACGGCCAAGGCAGCTCGGTGCAGTTTATGCCGGATGGCAGCGTGCAGGGTCTTCCGGAAAACGATCGTTACGCGCTGTGTCTGGCGGGCGATTGTGCCGCGATGAGCGGCGAATACGACAGCATGTGGCTGGAAAAAGCCGAGCAAGGCAATGCGTGGATCTTCTCGCGCACCGGCAAGCAGCTGGAGATTTTCCAGGCGGTGAACAACGCCGGCGCAGACCAGATGCCAGAGCTACGCCCAGGCGCACGCCGCTGGTTGCTTGAGCGCAATTGATTTAGCACGGTTCACGCAACCATTTGAATTGGAATGCATTTTGTAGGACCGGCTTCAGCCGGGAGGGGGGCAGCCATTCGCAGCAATTGTGTTGGCTGACCTGTTGTTCTCACGGCTGAAGCCGGTCCTAAGGGGCCAGGTTCAACCCAACAACGCCGCATACCCTTCCCGATACGTCGCATAGCGCGGCACCCAGCCCAGCGCTTTGGCGCGTGCGTTGCTGCAGCGTTTACTGCCGGAACGACGCAGCGCCGAGTTTTCGGCCCATTCGGTGACGCCCAAATACTCGCGCATCCATTCGACCACCTCCGCCAGCGGCGCGGGCGCGTCGTCGACGCCGATGTAGCACTCTTCCAGATCAATTCCTCGTGAATCCGCCTCAAGCAGGTAAGCCAGCAGCCCCGCCGCGTCATCGGCATGAATCCGGTTGGCATATAAAGGTGGTTCGATGGCCACGCTGTATCCCTGACGAACCCGGTTGGCCAAATCGCTGCGTCCTGGCCCATAAATCCCGGTTAAACGCACCACGCTGGCCGGGAAACCGCTCTGCAACGCGACTTGCTCCGCCTCCAACATGACCTTGCCGGAAAAGCCGCTGGCGTCGGTCGGCGAGGTTTCGTCGACCCATTCGCCGTGCTGCTGACCATAAACGCTGCTGCTGGACACGAAAACAATGCGCTTGGGCTGCTGACCATGTTGGGCGAGCCAGGCCAGCACGTGCTGCAACCCTTCTATATAAGCTGCGCGATAACCGGCTTCGTCGCGCTCGGTCGGGGTGGCGCAATACACCAGGTAATCGAGGTCAGTCGCAGGCCAGCTGGCGGGCGCCTGGGTTTGAAACAGATCGCCTGCAACCCCGATGACACCTTCGGGCAAATGAGCAATCGTGCGGCGCAGGCCGTAGACAGTCCATTGCTGCGGCAGCAGATGATTAGCCAGACGGCTGCCGATATCGCCACAGCCAGCGATCAAAACGGAGGGGGCGGACATGTCGAATCTCCACAACAAATGGCGTGTTAAAGCAGCTGGAGCGGGGGTGAAAGCCGGTCAGCCAACTGCGATTGATAGAAAAAAAGATACTGTGTTACTTTTGTTAACAAGAATTACTTGCAATAATGACGGCCCGTTTGTTCTCCTCCCTGCGTCAAACGCATCGCGCGACGTAGCAGAACGACCCACCTTTTCTTCACTCAGGTCCGGCCAGCATGACACGTATCAACTCTTCCGCTTCGCCAACCAAACTCCCCAGCCTGCCGCGCGCATGGCGGGCAATCGCAGCGTTGCTGCTGAGCCTGATGATCGTCCCTGCTGCATTGGCCGATCAAGCTGCGCCAACGACACCGGCCGGCACGCCAGCGACTTCGGCTGCTCCGGCACCGACCGCCGCGCCGGTTCTGCAGGAGAGCGCCGCGCCCGTTGAAGGCCCGGCAGTTGTCGAAGCAGAAGATAACAGCCTGGGCATGGCACATGACCTGTCGCCATGGGGCATGTACCAGAACGCTGACATCATCGTCAAAGCGGTCATGATCGGCCTGGCGATTGCCTCGATCATTACCTGGACCATCTGGATCGCCAAGGGTTTCGAACTGCTGGGCGCCAAGCGCCGTCTGCGCACTGAAATCGCCAACCTGAAAAAGGCGCGCACCCTGACCGAAGCCAGCGAAAGCGCCGCCAAACAAGGTACGCTGGCGAATCTGCTGGTCCACGACGCCCTGGAAGAAATGCGTTTGTCGGTCAACAGCCGCGAACGTGAAGGTATCAAGGAACGCGTCAGCTTCCGTCTTGAGCGTCTGGTTGCAGCCTGTGGCCGCAACATGAGCATGGGCACCGGCGTGCTCGCGACCATCGGTTCCACTGCGCCGTTCGTAGGCTTGTTCGGTACCGTCTGGGGCATCATGAACAGCTTCATCGGTATCGCCAAAACCCAGACCACCAACCTCGCCGTGGTTGCACCGGGTATCGCCGAAGCCTTGCTGGCTACCGCGTTGGGCCTGGTTGCCGCGATTCCTGCGGTGGTCATCTACAACGTCTTCGCCCGTTCCATTGCCGGTTACAAGGCGCAAGTGTCCGACGCATCGGCTCAAGTCCTGCTGCTGGTCAGCCGTGACCTTGACCACCAGCCGAACGAACGCTCCCAGTCGCCGCACATGGTCAAGGTGGGCTAAACCTTGGGCATGCATCTGAAGGAAGGCGACGACGACCTCGCCGAAAACCACGAAATCAACGTAACGCCGTTCATCGACGTCATGTTGGTCCTGCTGATCATCTTCATGGTGGCCGCGCCATTGGCAACGGTTGATATCAAAGTCGACCTGCCGGCCTCGACCGCCAAACCACAGCCTCGGCCCGAGAAGCCGATCTTCCTCAGCGTCAAGGCCGACCAAAGCCTGTTTCTGGGCGATGACAAGGTCGCCCGTGAACAGCTCGGCCAGATTCTCGATGCCAAGACCAAAGGCAAGAAGGACACGACGATCTTCTTCCAGGCCGATAAAGGCGTGGATTATGGCGATCTGATGGAAGTCATGAACGCCTTGCGCGGCGCGGGCTACCTGAAAGTCGGTCTGGTCGGCCTCGAGACGGTTGGTAAGAAATGATCAATTCGCGCCAAAAACTGACGCGCTATGGCGGTAGTCTGTTGTTGGTGCTTGCCGTGCATGCCATCGCAATCGTTGTTGCGCTGCGCTGGCCGGCATCCCAGGCAATCGAGCTACCACCGGCGGCAATGATGGTCGAGCTGGCTCCCGAGCCTGTTCCGGCACCGCCGCCTCCACCTGCCGTCGTGCAGCCGCCACCGCCAGAGCCCGAGGAGCAGATCCCCGAGCCGAAAGTGGCTGAGGCGCCGAAGCCGGAAATCGCCGTGCAGAAGCCGGTGGAGAAACCCAAGCCCAAGCCGAAACCACAGCCGCCCAAGCCGATCAAGAAACCTGAGCCTCCTCAGGAAAAACCGGTCGAAGAAAAGCCGATGGACACGCCGCCGACGACCGCCAAGGTCGAGAAATCTGCTGCGCCAACCCCACCGAGCCCACCTTCGCCGCCGAGTACGGCGTTGCCAAGCTGGCAAGGCGACTTGCTGCGCCACCTGGCCAAGTTCAAGAAGTATCCCGAGGACGCACGTCGTCGCGGCATGCAGGGCGTCAGCCGTCTGCGGTTCGTGGTCGATGCCGATGGCAACGTCTTGTCGTACTCGATTGCCAGCAGCTCAGGCAGTCCGGCACTGGATCGGGCCACGATGGAAATGATCCGTCGCGCCCAGCCATTGCCCAAGCCGCCGGCGGAAACCCTGAACAATGGCACTATCGAGATCCTGGCGCCGTTCGTTTATTCGCTGGATAAGCGCTGAAACGCAGTTTTGATACACAGGAGTGGCCTTGATAACGTGCGTCTATCGATTGCAGCCGCTATGCTGGGGCCGCAACTTCATGGACGCACGCTATGACTCTCACAGAATTGCGCTACATCGTTACCCTCGCCCAGGAACAGCATTTCGGCCACGCGGCTGAACGTTGCCACGTCAGCCAGCCGACATTGTCGGTGGGCGTCAAGAAGCTGGAAGACGAACTGGGTGTGCTGATCTTCGAGCGCAGCAAGAGCGCCGTGCGCCTGACGCCGGTCGGCGAAGGCATCGTCGCTCAGGCGCAGAAGGTTCTCGAACAAGCTCAAGGCATCCGCGAACTGGCGCAGGCCGGCAAGAACCAGCTGACCGCTCCGCTCAAGGTCGGCGCGATCTATACCGTCGGGCCTTACCTGTTCCCGCATCTGATTCCGCAGCTGCATCGCGTTGCGCCGCAAATGCCGTTGTACATCGAAGAAAACTTCACTCATATCCTGCGCGACAAGCTGCGCAACGGCGAGCTGGACGCGATCATCATTGCGCTGCCGTTCAACGAAGCCGATGTGCTGACGCTGCCGCTGTATGACGAACCCTTCTACGTCTTGATGCCCGCAGACCATCCGTGGACCCAGAAAGACTCCATCGATGCCTCGGCGCTCAACGACAAGAGCCTGCTGCTGCTTGGCGAAGGTCACTGCTTCCGGGATCAGGTGCTTGAAGCCTGTCCGACTCTGGTCAAAGGCAGCGAAGGCGCGAGACACACCACGGTGGAATCCAGCTCGCTGGAAACCATTCGCCACATGGTCGCGTCCGGCCTGGGTATTTCGATCCTGCCAATGTCCGCCGTCGACAGCCATCACTACGCCCCTGGCGTGATAGAGGTTCGTCCGCTGACGCCACCGGTGCCGTTCCGTACCGTTGCCATCGCCTGGCGCGCAAGCTTTCCACGGCCTAAAGCGATTGAAATCCTCGCTGACTCCGTGCGTTTGTGTTCCGTCGCGCGTCCGAAAGCCGAAGCGAGCTAAGTCGGGCCATGGGCGAGCTTTCCACGGTTTCGGTCACGGCGCTCAAGGGCGTCGGCGAGGCCATGGCTGAAAAACTGGCCAAGGTCGGTCTGGAAAACCTGCAGGACGTGCTGTTTCACCTGCCTTTGCGTTATCAGGACCGCACCCGTGTCGTGCCCATAGGTCAGTTGCGACCGGGACAGGACGCGGTGATCGAAGGCGTGATCAGCGGCGCCGATGTGGTCATGGGCAAGCGGCGCAGCCTGTTGGTGCGGCTGGGCGATGGCACTGGCACCTTGAGTCTGCGTTTCTACCACTTCAGCAATGCGCAGAAGGAAGGTATGAAGCGCGGCACCCATTTGCGCTGCTTTGGTGAAGCGCGTCCTGGCGCGTCCGGACTGGAAATCTATCACCCGGAATACCGCGCCCTGACCGGCGACGAACCCGCGCCCGTCGAACAGACCCTGACCCCGATCTACCCGACTACCGAAGGCCTGACCCAGCAACGTCTGCGCCAGTTGTCTCAGCAGACATTGGCGATGCTGGGTCCGAAAAGCCTGCCTGACTGGCTGCCGGAAGAGCTGGCGCGGGATTATCAATTGGCACCGCTGGACGAAGCGATTCGTTACCTGCATCACCCGCCGGCCGACGCCGATGTCGAAGAGTTGGCTATCGGCCACCATTGGGCGCAACACCGCCTGGCCTTCGAAGAGCTGTTGACCCATCAACTGTCGCAGCAGCGCTTGCGTGAAAGCCTGCGTTCCCAGCGTGCCCCGGCGTTGCCGCTGGCGAAGAGGCTGCCGAAGCAGTTTCTCGATAATCTGGGCTTCCCGCCCACGGGTGCTCAACAGCGCGTCGGTAATGAAGTTGCCTATGACCTGAGCCAGCCCGAACCGATGCTGCGCCTGATTCAGGGCGATGTCGGCGCCGGGAAGACCGTGGTTGCGGCCTTGGCGGCATTGCAGGCGCTGGAAGCGGGTTATCAGGTGGCGTTGATGGCGCCCACGGAAATCCTCGCCGAACAGCACTTCATCAACTTCCAGCGCTGGCTTGAACCGCTGGGTATCGAAGTCGCGTGGCTGGCGGGCAAGCTCAAGGGCAAGGCGCGGGTGGCGTCGCTGGCGCAGATCGCGGGCGGCACACCGATGGTGGTGGGTACCCATGCGTTGTTTCAGGATGAAGTGCAGTTCAAGAATCTGGCGCTGGTGATCATCGACGAGCAGCACCGCTTCGGCGTGCAGCAGCGTCTGGCCCTGCGCAAAAAAGGCGTCGGCGGCCTGATGTGCCCGCATCAGTTGATCATGACCGCAACGCCCATCCCGCGAACCCTGGCCATGAGCGCGTACGCCGATCTCGATACTTCGATCCTTGATGAGCTGCCGCCCGGAAGAACTCCGGTCAATACCGTGCTGGTTACCGACAGTCGGCGCATCGAAGTGATCGAGCGGGTGCGCGCGGCCTGCGCCGAAGGGCGTCAGGCCTATTGGGTCTGCACCTTGATCGAAGAATCCGAAGAGCTGACTTGCCAGGCAGCTGAGACAACCTTTGAAGACCTGACCAGCGCCCTGGGCGAATTGCGGGTCGGCCTGATCCACGGGCGCATGAAACCCGCCGAGAAGGCTGCGGTAATGGCGGAGTTCAAACAAGGCGCGTTGCAGTTGCTGGTGGCGACCACCGTCATTGAAGTCGGCGTGGACGTGCCCAACGCGAGCCTGATGATCATCGAAAACCCCGAGCGTCTGGGGCTCGCGCAACTGCACCAATTGCGCGGGCGTGTTGGTCGGGGCAGTGCAGCCAGTCATTGCGTTCTGCTTTACCACCCGCCATTGTCACAGATCGGCCGTCAGCGCCTGGGCATCATGCGCGAAACCAACGACGGCTTTGTCATTGCCGAAAAAGACCTTGAGCTGCGGGGGCCGGGCGAAATGCTCGGCACCCGGCAAACCGGCTTGCTGCAGTTCAAGGTGGCAGACCTCATGCGCGACGCAGACTTGTTGCCTGCGGTGCGTGACGCCGCTCAAGCGTTGCTCGAACGCTGGCCGCAACATGTCAGTCCGCTGCTGGAGCGCTGGCTGCGACACGGCCAGCAATATGGTCAGGTGTGATGCGGGTCAGGCTTTGATGAGTGCTTCACACTCTCTATAACTAAGCTGGTTATACTTCAGCGATTGTAGGAATTTGGATACAGACCATGACAGAAGTCGCCCACGTTGATGACGCTCCCCATGCGCCGACCGTTATTCGTCAATTGCTTGGCAAATTAGCGATCAGCTACAGCGAAGTTCTTGAGGACACTCGTCTGCCTGCCGCGCGCAAAGTGCAGGCGGTGTTGGTCGAGGACGCTGTCGGTGCGCTTCTGATTCTGTTTCCGCAAAATCAGTTACTGGATCTGAACCGGATCACTGAGTTGACCGGGCGCAAGCTGACGGCGGTCCCTCATGATCGTTTGCTGCGCATGCTGGCCAAACACAGCCTGCACACGTTGCCAGGCATCCCGGCGCTGACCAGCTCACCGTGTCTGTATGAAGAGCGCCTGCTGCAAGAGCCAACGGTACTGGTCGGTTCCGGGGAGCCGGGCATTCTGCTGGAAATCAGCAGTGAAGACTTCAAGACCATGCTCAACAAAGCCAGCGCCGCGCGTTTCGGCGAGCTGTTGAGCACGATTCACCCCAACCTGGATCGTCCCGACGACGACCGCGAAGAAATTACCCAGGCCATGCACGCCTTCACGGCGCGGCGCATCCAGCAGCGCCTGGAAGCGACCCTGGAAATCCCGCCTCTGGCCGAAACGGCGCAGCGCATCATCAAGCTGCGCGTCGACCCCGATGCCACTATCGATGACATTACCGGCGTGGTCGAAACCGATCCGGCGCTGGCTGCTCAGGTGGTGAGTTGGGCGGCGTCGCCGTATTACGCTTCGACCGGCAAGATTCGCTCGGTGGAAGACGCCATTGTGCGAGTTCTGGGTTTCGATCTGGTGATCAATCTGGCGCTGGGCCTGGCGCTGGGCAAAACCCTGAGCTTGCCCAAGGATCATCCGCAACAGACCACACCTTACTGGCAGCAGTCGATCTACACCGCTGCGGTCATCGAGGGCCTGACCCGCGCGATGCCTCGCGCCAAGCGCCCGGAAGCCGGCCTGACCTACCTGGGCGGTCTGCTGCACAACTTCGGTTATCTGCTGCTGGCCCACGTGTTTCCGCCGCATTTTTCGCTGATCTGCCGCCAGCTGGAGGTCAATCCGCACCTGCATCACAGTTATGTCGAGCAGCATTTGCTGGGCATCAGCCGCGAACAGATCGGCTCCTGGCTGATGCGCTACTGGGACATGCCGGACGAATTGGCCACTGCGTTGCGCTTCCAGCACGACCCTTCGTATGACGGCGTTCACTGCGAGTACGCCAATCTGGTGTATCTGTCGGTGCGATTGCTGCGCCAGAACGGCATCGGTTCCGGCCCCAAGGAAGAGATTCCCGAAGAACTGTTCGAGCGCCTGGGCCTGAGCCGCGAAAAAGCCGAAGACTCGGTGCGCAAGGTCCTGGAAGCCGAAGTGCTGCTGCGCGAACTGGCTTCGCAGTTTGCTCCGCAGTAATCGGCCATAGCACCTTGATTGCAATACCGGTAGGAGGGGACTTGTCCCCGAAAAGGCCGCTCTGCCGGTGCTGATCTGACTGACGGATTTCCGTATCCGGGCCGCTGACTTCCCGGACAAGTCCGGTCCTACCAAAGGGAG
>NZ_LGSI01000048.1 GCF_001698815.1 Pseudomonas syringae
CGGGAAGGCGTTGGGTCAGGCAGATTGATGCTGGGACATCCGACGCCATCAGGGACAAGTCCCCTTCTACCGGAACAGGTACAGTTTGATACAAAATAATAACTACCTGTACAGTTATGCCGATCAGGCCTGCCATGGATTCAAGGCAGAATGACCAATCAGTCACCGACTATCCGCTGCGATGGCACAGGTGTGAATGCTGGGATAGGCTTAACGGTTATTACGGCCACGCTTGATGAGGCAACTCTCTGGCTGGGCTTTGCTCGGACCCAAAAACACTGCGTTTCCTTAATTATGGAGTTTCACCATGTCCCGCCTACGTTTGCTCAGCGCTGTAGTCCTGCTGGCCGCCGCGACGAGCGCAAGCGCTTCCAGCTTTGTCGTTACTACGGATGCGGTCGTGCGTGCAGTGGATGCTTCCACCAACGCCACCTCGAACATTTCGTCTTCCTTCAAGGATGACAAAATCGTGCGCGCCGCTCGCGACGACGCGGCAAGCTTCGTTGCCAGTGCCGGCGAGATCCGTGGCGTTCAGCTGGAAGGCGCCTTCCAGCATATCCGTCAACTGGCTCCGCAACTGGATGCTACCGATGCTCAACTGGCTCAAGCCATCCTGACCATCTGATTAGCGGATTTCGGCAGTCGGCAGTCGGCATGCAAGTGTCGATCTGCCGGGCTGGCTCTGGAACGGCCATTGCGCTAGCCTTGGGCCTCGTTTTGCCAGTTCTCGAGACCATGCGTTTACTGCCACTCCTGTTGCTCACGCCATTGGCGACCCTGTTCTGGGCCGGCCATGCTCAGGCGTTCGATACGACCACGCAAAGCCTGGTGATCAGTGGTTATGCCACCAGCCAGGTGACGACCGGCCCGTTCGATAACAAGCTGATAATTGCCGCCCAGGATGACGCAGCAGTGTTTATCGCCACTGATGGCCAACTGCGAGGAGCACAGTTTGAGTCGGCGTTGCTGTATTTGCGTCAGACCCAGCCAAAACTTCGTGCCAGCGACCTTGAACTGGCGCAGGCAATCCTCGTCCAATAACCGCTTTCTACTCTTCTGCATTTTTTTGGAGACGTTTCATGCGTACCCCGCTGATTGCCGCCACCCTGGGCCTGCTGTTGCTGGCCAACGTTGCCCAGGCTGAAACCGTCGTACAGACCAGTCACATCATCGTCAACGCGTTCGCCCGCACCATCGACTTCACTTCGGACACCACTACTTCGGTGCGCGATTCCAAGCTCGTTGTCGAGGCCAAGGATGATGCCGCCAGTTACGTCGCCAGCCGTGGCGATATCCGTGGTGCGCAACTCGAAGCCGCGTTCGACATGCTGCGCACCCGCGTTCCCGAAGCCCGCAATGCCAGCGATCAGGTTCTCGCCGAAGCCATCCTCGCACTGTGAGGCAGCTTGGTGCCTGGCTGTTGGCGTGCGCACTGGTGCTGACCGCCACGAGCGCCTTCGCCAGCCTGAGTCTGTCGCTGACCACTGACGGGCTCACTCCTGCGCAACAGCAAGCGACCCAGACCCTGCTCGACGAAGCGCTGCTCGCGCTGCCGCCGAGCTTTGTCCGCGATCTGGATCGGCGCGTTGAAGTGCGCTGGTCTGCCGACATGCCGGTCAACGCTTACGGCCAAGCGTCCGGGCCTTATCGATTGGACCTCAACACCAGTCTGCTGGCCGGCCTCACTGACGGCTCGGCTGCCACGGCAAAAACCAACCGCCCCCACGGCACCGTGCGCAACGAAATGCTCGCGACCGTGTTGCATGAGCTGACGCACGTTTATGATCGCGCCCGACTCTGGCAAGCCCCGCAGCGCTCGCTGATTATCAAGTGCTTGCGGCGCAGCAACACCCTGGGCAAAGTCGGCCTGCCGGAAGACTGCCGGGGCGAAACCGATCGACGCTTCACCCTCAGCGACGACCCGCGCCTGCTGGACCTTGCCGGCTGGCCGCAATACGTCGGCCGCCGAGGCGAGCGCGAACAGCACAATGGCCAAGTCGCGCGCAGCCCGGACATCTACGAAACCACCAGCCCACTGGAGTTCGTCGCGGTCAACATGGAGTACTTCCTGCTCGATCCGGCCTACGCCTGCCGCCGCCCGGCGCTGTACGACTATTACAAGCAGCACTTCGGCTGGGCACCCAAGGCCAAAGACGCTTGCCCGACGTTCTATCCGTACCTGAACGCCGGCAGCGACTTCGGCCGCCAGCCGCTGGGCAAACTTGATCCCGAGCGCGTCTACGAGGTCGATTACCTGCTGGCCGAAGCCAACCAGAACATGATGAGCCGCTGGGGCCACAGCATGCTGCGTCTGGTGATCTGCAAACCGGGTCGCCCGCGCGGGCCGGACTGCCGACTGGATCTGGACCAGCACCTGGTGTTGTCCTATCGAGCATTCGTCGGCGACGTGCAGTTGTCGAGCTGGGATGGCTTGATGGGCGCTTATCCATCACGGCTGTTCGTCCTGCCACTGGGCCAGGTCATCGACGAATACACCAAGACCGAACTGCGCAGCCTGGCATCGGTGCCGCTCAAGTTGTCCCGCCCGGAAATCGAAGGACTGGTGCAACACGCGGCCGAAATGCACTGGAGTTACGACGGCAATTACTTCTTCATCTCCAACAACTGCGCGGTGGAAAACCTCAAGCTGCTACGCAGCGGCACGAATAATCCACGGCTTGGCGATCTGGACAGCATCCTGCCCAATGGCCTGCTGGAAGTGCTGAAAGGGCGCGGCCTGGCTGACACCAGCGTGCTGGACGATCCCAAGGAAGCCTTGCGCCGGGGCTATCGCTTTGACTCCTACCGCGACCGCTATCAAGCGATGTTCGAAGTCGTGCGCAAACGCCTACCCATCAAACAGACCACGGTCGAAGACTGGCTGTCGCTGCCCGCTCAGGAGCGCAAGCCATGGTTTGCCAAAGCGGATCTGCAGAGCAGCGCGGCGATGCTGCTGCTTGAACAAGCCAGCCTGCGTCGGCAATTGCTGACCGCTCAGGATGAGGTCAAGCAACGCTACCTGAGCGCGCGCGAACAAAAAGACGGCAGCGTCTCGAAAGCCACCCAGACGCTGCAGGAAATTCTTGCCAGCAGTGGCTTTCTGAGTCGACCGGCGGAACTGCTGGACAGTGGCGGCTATGGCTTGCCGCAAGCAGCGGAATGGAAGCGACTGGAAGATGAAAGCGGCCAGCGCCAGAAACAACTCCAGCGCCTGAGCGGAGACCTCGACAAAGAAGTCCGCGCCCTGCTCGAACCCGAACGCGCCGCCGAAATCGCCGCCAACGAAGCCAACCTCAAACAACTGGGCGAGCACCTGCGAGCGCTGCATAAAGCGGCGGGCGGGCTGGAACTGCCTTAAGTGTTTGCAGGCGAAATGCTGAACTCTGTAGGAGCGAATTTATTCGCGAAGGCGTCAGCCATGACGACGAGTTGTGTCAGGTAAGCATCCCGCGATCAACCCGGCCCGCTCCCGGATAAATCCGATCCTACAGAGACGAGCACCTGCTAAACCTTCTTCTTTCTCGGCTTCAGATACTTCATCAAGCCTTGAAACCAGATCACCAGACCGGGATTGCCCTTGATCTGGATATCCTGATCCTGAATACCCTTCATGAACGCTAACTGCTTGTTCTTGGCCTGCAGTGTGGCAAACCCGAAAGCGGCATCCTTGAAACAAATGGCGAACGCTGGTTCAGCAACGGTACCGGCACGACTGGTGATGCGCTGGTCACTCACCACGAAATGCCGCGCCACCTTGCCATCGAAAGTTTGCAGCTGAAAAGTCAGCGCCTTGCCGGCCAACTGTTGTTGAAACGCAGGGTTACTGCGACTGGCCCGAGACATCAACAGGCCCAGCATCCAGAGTAGAAAACGAAACTTCATGACACTGCCTCGGTAGCAAATCCCGGTCGGAGCAACCGGCGCAGCAGTGTAGCGGTTCGCATGATGCACTTCAGCAGGAAAATACATTCCTTTTCGGCGAAGATGGCGACAATAACGTGACTGATCGGTCACTGTTTGCGGCGTCAAGCGAAGCGCCATGCTGAGAAAGAATGGCGCTTGCCCGGGGGTTCAACGGATCAAACAGGAATCAGCGGATGCTGCTGATGCTGCCTTTGTTGCCAGTTACTTTGACGTCGACCTTCTTGAAGATGAAGTAGTCTTTGATGTTCACTTCATAACGAGGCGCAACGATCAGGTCGGCGCCCGAAGACTTAACAGCCTTGTAGGCTGCAGCTGCCTTGGCTTGTGCGACCGGATCGGGAATTGGCAGACCCAGGCCGCCCAATGCACCGCCACCACCGCCGCCAGCGCCATACACCACGCCGTCCGCGAATTGAGTGTCGCCGCCGAAGGCAAAGAAGTTGAACAGGATATTGGTGGACGATTGACCACTGATGGCTTCGCCGACTTTGATGTCTGCTTTCAGATCACTTTTGACAACGCCTTCCAACGGCGCACTTGGCTGACTCATGTTGTAGCTGACGCAGCCGCTGGTGGTCGCAATCAAGGTCGCAATCGCAGCAGACATCCATAGCTTTTTCATAACACTTTCCTGGGTAGTTTTTTAGGGGTTATCAACAGCGGCGGAACTTTAAGGGAATCAGGAATATTAAAAAGTCGGAAAATTCCTAGGATTACGTAGTCCACAATACTTAGTTGTAGGGAAAATTCTGACACAGCAATACTCGGACAAAACTTGAAAAGTCCTGACATAAAGTAGGAAAAATATTGATAGCGCGTAGTTGATTTACAGACGAAGTGCCGGGGCCGGCAATCAGAACTGCATGCGGCCGATGGGCACGGTGCTGAACGCATCGCGCAGTTCGCGGGCGGTGATGGTTCGGATGTCTGCATCCAGCGCCAATGCCAGGCGTAGGGCGGGCCAGAACCGGATGGGGAGATTGGCAGGAGGGCGCAGCTTGGCCCATAGCCGTCCCGCCCTGGCCTGAGTCGATGACATCTGCGGGAAAGGATGTTTGCCGCACGCCAGTTCATAAAGAACACAGCCCATGGCAAACACATCCGTGCGAGTAGATAGCGGAGCACCCTCAAGCAACTCCGGGGCGGCATAGCCGGGTGTCCAGGCCTTGAAACGCTCACGGCTCAACTTCGGCAGCCCGGTCAGCACGCCCTCCAACGCGCGCCCCAACCCAAAGTCAAAGATTCTCGGGCCGTCGTCCGTGAGCATCAGATTGCTTGGCTTCAAGTCTCCGTGCAGCACGCCACGTTCGTGGGAATAGGCAAGTGCATCAAGCAACGGCACAGCAACACGTTGTAATTCGTCGGCGCAAAGTCCGGCCGGTTGCTCAGTCAGCAGCTTGTCCAGCCCGATACCACGCATCAATTCCTGTGTAACAAAAGCTCTTTGGCACTCCGGCTCGACCTCGAATGCATGCAGGCGGATCACATTGGGATGACGCAAATGCCGCGTCAGGGCAAATTCGCTGTACAGCAATACGTCCGCATCCGGTGCGTCGACAAACTCATCGCTGAGCAGTTTCACTGCCAGGTAGGGGTCCGGCTCGCCGTGCTGCTCATGGACCAGATCCCTGGCGCGATACACCACGCCCATGCCACCGGCGCCCAGCACGTCCTCCAGTTGATAGCGTCTGCAGAGTATTCGCGGTAAATCAGCCAACAATGCTTTGGACGATGTCGGCAAAGGCTGCGCCGAGCCCAACCCTCCAGCCAAAGCAAAACAGGTTAACTGGCCAGCCTGATCCCCAGTGCCGACAGGCGCCTTGGGCTTGCTCATGGCCGAATCACCACCGCAGTCAGATTGTCGCTGGCCGGACCGAGCAAAGCCCGTTCGAACAACAGGTCCAGTGCCAGGCCGGATGAATTCATACTCAGGGCGTCGCTCAGCGCATGGGGCCCGAGCGCTTGATAAAGCCCGTCGGAGCAAAGCAGAAACACGTCGTCCCGCTGAAGCTTGAGCTCGATGACTTCAAGGCAAAGTGAATGGTCGGCACCCACGGCACGGGTCAAGGCATGAGCGGCCGGATGCTGCGCGGCCTGATCCGACGTCAACTGCTTGCTATCCATCAGATGCTGCAACATCGAGTGATCGCGTGAAAGCTGGTAGAGCCGGTGATCACGCCATAGGTAACACCGGCTATCGCCAGCCCACAAACAGGCAGCACGGTTGCCCTCGACCAACAGAGCGACCACCGTGCTGCCAATGGTTGAGTCCTGTCCGGGAATGACGGTCATTTCCTGGCCAAGACGCCGATTGACCCATTGCAGACACTGACGCACCGCCTCCAGTCGTTCGTCAAGACAACCCCGCCAGTCCAGCCCGGCAAGACTGCTCACGATCAACTGGCTGGCAATATCTCCGCCTCGATGACCGCCCATTCCATCAGCGACAACCCAAAGACCACGCTCTGGGCAGTCGAGAAACGCGTCCTCGTTGCGCGCCCTGACCTTACCCGGATCAGTACGCGCCATGCTTCGGTAAGCGCGTCGGTAGGTCATCAAAGCTGTCCCGGCAACCGGAAACGCCGAACGGCGCTCAGATCAAAGGGGTTCGGCGAACGCTGGCTGGTGAGCAGATAGTTGGCCCGCAAGCCACCGACGTTGGCCTTCATAATCATGACGTCGCGCCCTCGCAAGTATTCGGTCTGCATCAGATCGAACAGCCGGAACAACGACCATGGCCCGGTATTTTCTTCCAGCCCCAGGGCTCGACCGGCGATCTTTTCCAGTACCAGACTGGTGCGACCATAGTCTGCGTCAGTAGGCCATTTGAAGGACGCCGGGACGACCGGACCATGGCGATATTCCATCTGCTGGTGCCCCAAACGAAACTCGGCACGGCTGACACTTGGGTCCAGGGTGTAGGGCTCAAGCTTGAACAGAATCTGCGGCTCGTTCGGGTTCTCGGCAAAGAAGCTGCGGCGTATCACGTTTGCATGTGACATTTGCTCCAGAAACACCCGTGACATTGGCAAGGTCCGCCCATCGACGCTGCGCAGGCGGTAACTGCCGGGTTCACCACTGACGAAGGGACGCATGAAGGTGTCGAAGAATTTCTCCGCGAGACCCTGGGCCCGGAAAAACTCGCGGAAGTCGTTGAGCGCCACATCGCTGGTGCTGTGGGCGCTGAACGGATAACGCTTGTCGATGGCCTTGCCGTAGAAACTATAAAGCTCGTTCTGGTAACGCTGATTGAGGTACTGATACGCATCGCCGAGCACCATCGACCACGTGTCATCGGCAACCGCGCTGAACCAACCGTTGACCGGCTGCGGCAGGCGCGTGGATGTATTGCGCAAAGCGCTCAACACATCACGCTGACCTCCCATGCGCGCCTTGGCCAACTCATACGCGCTTTGATCCTGCTGACTGGAACGCGCCAGAGTCGACAGCTGTAATTGCAGCTCATTGAGCGCTTGAAACGCCGGGGCCAGATCCGCAGCCGGGCCATTGCTGTCATCGAGCAACCGATGCAAAGGCTCAAAACGACGTTGCATAGACTTCTTGGCGGTATCGGGCAGGTTCTTGACCATAGCATCCTTGGCCTGTTCAGCCGCAGCGGCGGCAACTTTACCGAGTGCGCCAGCCTTGGCAGGTTCGGCAGACGTAAGCGCCTCGACACTTTCGGCGGTGGCCTGGAAGCGGGTGTGATCACGCACCTCCATGAGCAACTGCAACAACGGCGAACTGGCGGCGGTCAGGCTCGCGACCTGATCGGCACCGTCGGCGGCAAAGGTAAACGACTGCAGTCGCACCCGACCGACCGCTTCACTCCAGTGATTTGAGTAATCGCGGAAGTAGAACTGCTCAAGCTCGACCATCAAACGACGCAGGTCCATTGCGCTGATGTCGGTGCCCTCCCCCAGAACCCAGTTATCACGCAGGATGCCGGTCACCAGCGCGGGACCTTTTACCACGAAGTTCTGCTGATAGCCGCGTTGGGTATAGAACCCCGGAATTGCGTAATCGGTCCCGGTAAATATCGAACCTTGCGGCCCGAGATGCTGATTCAGGCGATACTGCGGCAAGTCCTGAGCCTGATCACGCAGTGCACGATAAACCACAGTCGCCAGCGACTCACTGCGCAGTACCTGACGCGCCTGAGTTACCAGTTCAGTGTTCAGCGAATGACTGAACGGGCGAACAAGCAAGCGCTGCAAATGCTCGTTGAGACTATTTTGGGCCGCTGTGTTTCCGCTGAAACGCACGGACCAATCCGCGGCAACCCACTCCTTGAGCCACGCAGCATCTCGCCTCTCCTGGAGGTTAAGCATCAGATAAGCGCGCAGGCTGCCAGATAATTGTTCGCGATCCTGAAGGTTCGAGCGAATCTGCGCCTCCAGGAGACGAGCCACACGCGGTAATAACAGGGTTTCCAGCTCGCGCCGGTAAGCCGCATCAAGTACGAGGTTGCTGGGCTCGCCCTGATACAGGCCGTTGCGCTCATGCAAACCGATCTGCTGCTTGTCAGGGAATACATTGCTGGCTTGATAGCTCAAGTCCAGAGCCTTGAGCGCCGCCAGTTCATCATCCTGCGGACTCAACGCCGAGCGCTCCTGGGTCAACTGTCTGGCCAGATCGCGCAAACTCTCAAGCCGCTGATGGTTCGCCGAAAAGCCGCTGGCCCAGGCCAGTGCGAACAGGCTCAAAGCCGCTAGCGACCCACCGTACAGAACACGATGTCGCCAGTGGATGCGGTGCGCCTCTCGCTTGTCGAGTCCGACCAGTTCGGCCTCAGGAAAGATCACGCGAGCCAACAGATTATTGATGAACAAGGCGCGCCCGCTACGCAGGGTAGGCAATACGCTGCTTGCCATGCCGGAACTTGCGCCGATGGCTGCGGTGTCCTTGTTCAGCTTATTGGCAAGATGAGGCGCGCTGGCCAGGTAAAAACCGCGCAATTGGCTGGAGCGCTGATAGCGGCTGCCAGTGAAGGCCATGTCGACGAACAGGCAAAGCCGCTCGCCAACCATCCCGAGGCGATTGGGAAACTCCAGAATCAAACCCCGGCGTTTGATATCCCGATCAAGATGCATCCGGCTGACCACCTGGCTATTCAAGCGCTGCAACAGAGCATCGAACGCCGCGCGCAGAATAACCGCGTCGGTGCCGTTCTGATCCTTGCGAAAAGTCGCCCCCAATACCTGCTCGGTTTCTTCGCGGGAAAGTTGATCGAAAAACGTGGTGAAACCCGGCAACTCGTCTGCTTTGCTCAACACCAGATAGACCGGAACATCCACATGCAACCGTTGATGAATCTCCTGCAGACGCGAACGCACCTGACGGGCCAGGTTTTCCAGCTCGTCTTCGGGGCCGCCCAGGGTTTCGATATCCACCGACACCAGAATCCCATTGAGCGGGCGATTGCGGCGGCGCGTACGCAGCAAGCCGAGCAGCGTTGACCATGAGGCTCTATCGACTTCTTCTTTTTGCGAAAGATATCGGCCAGCCGTGTCGATCAGCACCGCGTTATTGGCGAAGTACCAATCGCACTGACGCGTGCCTTGAGTATCGCGGGTCAGCTTGCGTTCAATTTTATTGAGCGGGAAATCCAGCCCGGAAAAATCCAGCAGACTGGTCTTGCCTGCTCCCGTTGGCCCGATGACCAGATACCAGGGCAGTTCATCGCGCCAGCGCTCGCTGCGACCTCGGTACAGGCTTGAGGTTTTCAGGGTGTGCACCGCCTCGGCAAACCGGCCGCGCAGCTCTTTCTGTTCATCGGCTATCTTCTCGGCATTCTGCAAGCGCTCCTGCCCGACGGCACTTTCCTCCTCCCGTTGTTTGCGAACATTGTCATGCCAACTGACGAACACCATCAGCAACGCCCATAGCAACAGCACCACGCAGATGCTCAGCAGCCGGGTAGCAGAATCCTCCCAGAGTCTATGATCCGAAATCGCAACCAGTGGCCCGACACACCAGATCAATAGTGCAACCGATAGCACCAGAAGCAACGACCAGACCCAGGTTTTGCGCAGCACAGCGGCCAGCTTTTTAAAAAAATCTTTCATGACTCTTCTCTGTATTACGACCGGGGCTGACTCGATATTGGATCGAGCGACTGATAAGGCTGGAGGACTGTTTCGCGCTGCTCGCCCAACACCCAGGCAAAACCGGAATACATCGCCGCAAGGCTGATCAGCGTGAAGATCACCACCAGCCACCAGGGAACAATACGTATCAGGCTGCGACGCGCGTCATTGAGGCCTTCCCAGTGAGGCGAAAGCTCGCGTGGAATCTCGCCTCGCTGGTTTAGGATCTGGCGGTACAGGCTGTCGCGTATGGCTTCCAGCTCGACGTTGCCTCGGGGCAGGACTCGATACTTACCCTCAAAACCGAGTGAAAGGCAGACGTACATAAGCTCAAGCAGGGGCAGATACTTCGACGGGTTTTGCAGGACCCGATCGAGCAGGTGAAAGAACTTCTCTCCGCCGGACGTCTCGCCCTGGAATTTACTCAGCAGACTCATCTTCGACCATTCGCTGCGATCGCCCCAAGGCGACATCACCACTGCCTCATCAAGGACAGTACACAGCACATAGCGAGCGGCCTGAACCTGGCTGCTCTCGGCGCCGCTTTGCGCGGCAGCCACATCGAACGCCCGCATGCTTTCGCACAACCGGGCATTGAGCTCGGCGAGGCCTTCCTTTTTATCTTCGCGCTTGAGACCGGTCACTTCGCCAAGCAGTGGCGCAGCCGCAGCGACCAGCATGTTCATGCTGACGCTGAAGGACTCGGCCGGCCGGATGCGCGCGGCATACACCAGACGATCTTCAAGACGCTCGACGCGTGACTCCGGTTTGAAATCAGTCAACGGGCTTTTGGGCGGTCCTGGCCGGTCCGTACCCAGAAAAACGGTCTTGTTGTCCCCAGGATTTTCGATATCCATGCTCATTCAGGTTCAGCTCCTTATGGCCCAGAAGTTCAGATCAAGCCCGTCGAAGTCTCCGGAGACGTGGAAGGCAAAACCTCCAGAGCTTTCCAACTGGGCGAGTTCCTGCGAATGAAGTTCGAGCAGGAAATAGGTTTTATTGGCATGAAAGGGGATTTGCCGCGGTGCGACCGGCAGCGGCTTGACCTTGATGCCCGGCAGGTGCAGGTTCACCAACTGACGGATGCTTTCGACGGGCGCGACCTTCAGGTAGGCGGGAAGGCGCTTGCGCAACTCCTCGGAGTCGCAATGCGCGCTGGCGGCGAGGACGAAAATGGAAGAGCCCAACAGTGATCGATCCAGCAAGGGCGCGACGAGAATGCCGTACTGGCGCTCCTGCAAAGGCAGCACAACCGCATGTTGCTCAAGTACCATCGACAGCAGTTGTCGGGCCTCGCCCATCAGCTGTCGCAAGCAGCCCGCCTGATCAGCGTGTGAATAAAACGTTTCCAGGCGCGGACGCTTGCTGTCGCTGGCAAACGTCGACAACTCGCCCAGCATGCCCAGCAGCACGGTATACAGCTCTTCAGGATGGACCTGATCAAGCTCCAGCATTTGCCGCAACACCAGCTCGGTGCGATTGATCAGCTGCAACATCATGAAGTCACCCACTTCCGCTGCACCGCCTTTGCCGCTGGCCTGAATACGCTCGGCGATGGCTTCACCACGCAGGGTAAGCAAAGCGATGACCTCATTGAGGCAGGCCAGCAAATACTCGCTGTGGCGCAGATGCAGAAACGTCGCGCAGAACTCGGAATTGAGCGCGATCCCGCCGTTTGTCGTCACCCCCGTCAACTCGCACAGTTTGAGTTTCACATACGCCTTGTCGGTGAGCTCATCGCCCACCAGCAGCCGGAAATCCGGGCGTCCACAGCTGATATCACTGCGCGAATCGCTGCCCGCATTGGAATCGGAAATCTCGTCTACATAGCGGGTATAGCGGGCCAGCACGTCGACCTGCTTAGAATCCCGAGACTCGACGTTATCGCCTGCCGACAGCGGCAAAGCGAGGTACACCGAGGTGCTGCCACTGTCCGGCGCGATATCCAGAGTGAGCAACTGTTTGCTGAAGGCCAAATCAAAGAAAGTGCCGTCTGGAAACATACCTGAAGCGTGAGTGACGACGATCTTGCTCATATTGAAGTACTGCGGATCAATCGCAAGATTGAAGAAGCCCCAGGCGTTGCGTTTGAGCAGCAACGTGTGAGCCTTGATCTGACTCTCGAAATAACGATCGTTGTGTTGAAAATGCTGCGGGCGAAGCAGCATGCCTTCCTGCCAGATGACTTTGTGGTTGTTCATTGGCCATCCACCCTGGCGACCGACTCGCTGCCGTCATGGATTCCACGGTGGTCGAGGTTCAGCTCTGCACGGGTCATGTCGTCTGGTGTCACGCGGATCACATGACGCCATTTGGTTTCCGGCAGATCACGATAAGCCGCCAAGACGCCGACGTAGCGACTGCCTTCCTTTACGTGCAGCTTGAGCTGCAGCCGCTCCCCGGGGCGTAACTCAAACTCTTCGCTGGCGACCAGATCCGGCGCCAGCAGCTCCTTTGCCTGGCTATAGAGGCCAAAGAAGTCCACGGTCTCGAACAGGACGGGATTTTTCAGTTCCAGCAAGCGCAACACAATGGGCGACGGGCGCCCGTTGATATCAGGGTTCAACTGATCGCTGGCATTGAGTTCAAGCTCCAGGCGAGTCTGGGTCGAATAAGGCGAAAGCGCCGAGCAGCCGACCAGCAGCAAAACAAGGCCCAACAAAGTCGGGGCACAAAAACGCAACATGGGGATATCCTCAGTTTCCGGAATGCAGAGTGGCAATCAAACGCACTTGATCGGCGTAGACCTGGGCGAAGTCGCGGGCCAGCAACCGCTCGCTCCAGTCATCGTCCTGGCGCAACGTCTCGTAGTACCGCTCATAGGCGCGCCAGCGCGCGCCTGCGGTCGTAAATAGCGATTTGCGAGTGTCGCGCTCGAAACGCAAAGTTAGCTGCTGGGGCGAAAAATGCTCAAGTGCGCCACGCAGGGCCGCCCGGCTTGCCGCCAACATGGCCACTTGATGGGCTTGAACATCTCGAAATCCTTGGGCCACCGTCTGTTGCGCCGTTCGCTGCCCTGGTTTTGGCGGTTGCAGCAAAAGGCCGAGCGCTTCACCGGCATCCCCTGTGTACTTGAGCGGATTAAGGCTGCTGTGTTGCGCGGTGCTTTGAGCCAGGCGTAACTCGTTTTTCAGCTCGCTTCGGGTGCGCAGGCTTTGCTGCAACCCGCCGATGCTCTGTTTGAGCAATTGCGCCGCATCGATCGCCAACCTCTCGCGACTGTCCTGATCCAGAGCATCCATTTCGACCCCAAGCGCCGCCCCAAAACGCTGCCAGAAACTATCGCTCTGGCGTTCAGGCTCCACCGGATCGGGCGGCAACAAAACTTGAGGTGCGGCGATCAGTTCTGGCACGAGCAGGCTTTGTGTATCAGCTGGCCCGTAATCGACGCCTTGCTCGGACGCTTGCTGAGCCAGGCGTGGAGATAGAAGTTCGTCGAAATCCGAACCTCGACTCACCTGTTGAGCCAAATCCGCCAGCAGATCGAGTTCAAGAAAGGCATCGTCCGGAATGAGATTCCCGGCCAATGGTGGGCGATCAACGACACCGATATCCACACCAATAAAACTGCCAGGATCCTTGATCAGACGCGCACGGATCTCGAATTTGCCCAGTCGATAGAGGGTGCCATGCTCAATGCGATGACTTTCGCCTCTGCCCAGAGGCTGTTGATTCCCGGTGACAAACGTGCCGTTTTTGCTGATGTCAGTCAGGTAAAAGTCGCCATCGCGAAACGTAACCTGCGCGTGCGTGCCGGACATGTAGCAGTCGCGATCCAGAATCATCCAGTCGCAGTGTTTGTCCCGACCGATCAAGCCTCCCGCTTGCTTGAATATCTTGTGCGGCGCCTGTCCAGAGGCGATGTTACCGTTATCAAGCAGCTCGAAAATCAGCTCCATCTTGAGTTTCTCCTTGTTGTCAGTTGCCGCGATTGATGGTTTGCGGATCACCGAGAGCACGGTATTCGTCGTCGCTGAATTTGTACTGCCCCGCGCAGCCAGTCAGGCCAAACGCGGCAATGAGCGAAACCAGCACGACTTGCCGGAGGCGAACAGACATCAAAGAGTTCTCCAAAAACACAGAATGGGAGCAGCGACCGCGAGCTTCGCAAGGCCGCGCAAAGGAGTTGCAGAAGGGAAATTTCATGATCACGCGAACTCACACGCGACGCCGTTTTCATTGAGCGTGGCATGTACCTGAGTCAGGGTTTGCCCTGCTGCCATCACCTCCAGGAGTCGGTCGGCAATCAGTGGCAACAGATGAAGGTCGATCAAATGATCGATAAGCCGGGCTCCGCTTTCGCCTTGCACACAGCGCTCCGTCAGGTGATCGACCAATGACTGGCTATAGCTGAACGCAAGCTTGCGCCGGCGCAGACGCTCGTTGAGACGTTGAAGCTTGAGCTCGACAAGCTCGCGCATCACCGGACCACCAACCGGGTAGTAAGGGACGACTCGCATCCGTGCCAACAGGGCGGGTTTGAAATGCTTGCTCAGTGCCGGCCGAATGGCAGCCTCAAGCGCATCAGCTTCGGGTCGGTTGCCATCCCGGCACAACGCTTCGATCCGGTCGCTCGCCAGGTTCGACGTCATCAGGATCAGCGTATTGCGGAAATCGATTTCGCGCCCTTCGCCATCGTTGGCGATGCCCTTGTCGAAGATTTGGTAAAACAGGTTCAACACGTCCGGATCGGCTTTCTCCACCTCATCGAGCAGCACCACCGAATAGGGTTTCTGACGTACCGCCTCGGTCAGCATCCCGCCCTCGCCATAACCGACGTAACCCGGAGGCGCACCAATCAGACGTGACACGGTATGTTTTTCCTGGAACTCCGACATATTGATGGTGGTGACGAAGCGCTCACCCCCGTACAAAAGGTCGGCCAATGCCAATGCTGTTTCGGTCTTGCCTACCCCACTGGGGCCGACCAGCAGAAACACACCCACTGGCGCGTCGGTCTTGTTCAAGCCTGCTGCGGTGGCGCGCATCGACCGGTCGAGCGCATGCACCGCTTGATCCTGACCGCGAATGCGTTGGCGCAAGTCCACCGCGAAACTCGCGACCCTGGCATTGTGCTCCCGCGCCAGTTGCTCGAGCGGAACGCCCGTCCACGCACTGACGACTTCGGCGACCAGCCTTGGGCAAACTTCAAAACTCACCAGACGCTCGACGGCCTGCGCTTGCGCCAGTGCCTGCCGGGTTTGCTGCAGTCGGGTCTCAAGGTCGTCCAGATTCGCAATGCTGTCTTGCGACGCCTCATCTACGGTTGTCGCGCTGCCAGTGACCGGCGCACTCGCCCGCAGTTGGCGCAACTCAAGAAGCTGCTGCGCCAGACGCTGTTGTGCGAGCCAGCGTTGTTGCAGATCCTCCTCCTCGTTGCGGGCCTGCATGAGGCGACTGCCCAGCGCATCAAGGGCTTCGCGATCCACGGGCAGACCGGCTTCGGCATCGCGACACAACGCTTGTTGTTCCCGGCAGCCCTCGGCCAATTCACCGCGTAGACGCTCCAGACTTTGTGGGGCGGCGGCAAGGCTGATGCGAACTCTGGCACACGCCGTATCGAGTACATCCACTGCCTTGTCGGGCAGTTGCCGCCCCGTCAGATATCGCGCGGACAGCTCGGCCGCGGCCACCACAGCATCGTCACGCAGATAGATGCCGTGGCTTTGTTCGTAGACCGAGGCCAGGCCGCGCAATATGGTTACCGCTTCGCCAACCGTGGGTTCATGCAGTTGTACGGGTTGAAAACGTCGCGCGAGCGCCGGATCCTTTTCGAAATATTTTTTATATTCAGCCCATGTTGTCGCAGCGATAGTGCGCAATTCGCCACGAGCCAACGCTGGCTTGAGCAGATTCGCAGCGTCCGAGCCTCCGGCCTGACCGCCTGCGCCGATCAGGGTATGGGCTTCATCGATAAACAGCACGATGGGTTTTGGCGACGCCTTGACCTCATCGATCACCCCTTTGAGTCGGCGTTCGAATTCACCTTTGACACTGGCGCCCGCCTGCAGAAGGCCCATGTCCAAGGACAGCAACTCGACACCTTTGAGGGCTTGTGGTACTTCGCCAACGGCGATCCGCGACGCCAGCCCCTCCACCACTGCGGTTTTGCCCACCCCCGCTTCACCCACCACAATCGGGTTGTTCTTGCGTCGGCGCGCGAGGATATCGATCATCTGGCGGATCGCATCGTCACGGCACAGGACCGGATCCAGATTGCCGTCTCGCGCTTGCTGGGTCAGGTTGTGTGTGAAGCGCTGCAACAGGGATTCGCTCTGCGGCCCAGAGCCATTTGAGGTCGTATCGGTTTTCTCGGATAACGCAAAATCACGTAGCCGCTCGCTGTTCAATCTACTCAGCAACGGTTGGTAGCGAGTGCCCGCATAACGTAGCGGATTTCGTAACAACGCGAGGATCAGTGCTGCCTGCTCGACCTGGCTCTGGCCCAGTTCAAGGTTGGCAACCAACAGCGCATCCTGCAGCCATTGCACCAGTTCGGGGGCGAATACCGGATTGCGCGACGCGCTCTGTTCCACGTGCGGTTGCAACGCCGCCGCCAGCTCTCCTGCGTCTACTTCGGCATCCAGCAACGCGCGAACCAGAAGCCCTTGGGGTCGTTCCAGCAGCGCCAGCAGCAAATCCTCGATCAGGATTTTGCTGCCACCGCGAGCCACACAGCGCTCGGCGCAGGCTTCAAGGTCGCGCCGGGTTTCGGCGTCCAGCGCCTGAATCAGCAGTTGCAGGTCTACATTGATCATGGGCATTGGTCCTTATGAATATGGCTGCCGAGGGTCACAATTCCGTCGGCTGTTTCGCGTCCCAGCCAGCTGGTCCAGCCAAGACGGCAAGCGCTCTGCGCGCACAGGCGTAACTCGTGGATTTCTTCATGGCGCAGCGCCAGGCGAATGTCGTAGTCCAGCGGGTCTCGCAGACTGAATCGCACCAGTGCGCAGAGCGGCTGATAGCCGGTGCCGATCGGCAGGAATTCATGAAAACGTTGCCAATCGAGTTCACGAATGTGAATCCGGAATTTGCCGCTGCGGTCACGCACCTGCTCGCCAAGCACCAGGTTGTGGCTCAGATGGCTGTTCTTCTGGCCGAGGCTGTTTTGCTGATCCTTGAGGATGTCCACGACACGCGGTACGCATTGCTCGATATCCACTTCTGCGTGCTTGAAGTAGTAACGCAGCACCGCCTCGATCAACGCCGCGGAGTGGGCGCGCAGGCTGAGCAAACCGAGGTACGGCAGCAGACGCTTCCAGTTGATTTCCTTGGCCAGGCGGATCTTGTCGCCACCCAGCCCGACCAGCGCGAACAAGCGTTGTGAAAAGGGATCGACCGCACCTTTCTGAAAGCTTGCTCGATAGCGGTACTTGCGCCAGATCGGCGTCATCAAGCGGTGCAGCCGATGGTTGATCAGATCAAGAAACATCCGCGTAGTATTGGCATCATCACCATCGCCCAATGCCTGTTCGGCATAGAACACCGGCAACGGCGACCCAGCCCCAGAGAGGCCGAGCAGGTTAAGCCGCATGTGGGCGCGAAGCCTCCCGTCCTCACTGAAGAACTGCACACAATCGACATCGCTCCCCGGAAATCCCAGGCTCGGATTGGCCTGAAACTCGAGCTGATCGTAAAGCTGCTCTTCGCTCAGATCCGGGCAGGCTTCGCGCACAGTGTCCAGCGCCAGCAGCACGGCCTGGAACAGCGAATACTCGCGGATCGTCCGCGTCAGCTCATTCAGAGCAGGGGTTGTTGCCCCATTCGTGGTGTCCATGAGTACACCTCTCCTTTAATGGTTTTGACGCGAAGCTCGTGAAACGAATTGAGGCTGGTGTACAGCGCAAAGAACTCGTTGAGCACCGAGGCGAAGACGAACACATCCCCTTCGCAGATGAACTGCTCCGAATCGATCAACAATTCGGTGCGCACCCCACGCAGCGGCAAGCCCTCGAATAAACGGTCGGTGGCAACATGGCGAATCGACTTGAGTCCGCCGAGCATCTTGCGGGTGACGCTTGCCGCATTACGGTCGTAGTACTGCGGAAAGTCGTAGGTTTCAAGAATGACTTTCAGCGCATCGACGTTCTCCAGAGAGAGGTAGTTCAGCGACATATTGCTGATCAACTTCCAGAGAAAATCCTGCGTCAGCGGCGGCGCGTAGTGGGGAGTGCAAGCCGTTATGTTCTGAAAACCGGCAGTCTGCGGCGTACCCTCGCCGCTGAAACGGATGCTCCCATCCTTGAGCCGTAATGGCAGATTCTGGTTGGTGCAGACAAGATCGATGGACAGCGCCTCCTGCCTGTCGCAGTGGCGAATGTCGAAACTCAAATAGGTATCCAGTCCGCTGTGGGACAGCGATGACCGATGCCGAACGCTGTAATACGGGGCCGCCTGCAGTACGTCGAAACTAGGGTCATGCTTGAACGATTCGAAAGGCACGTAATGCCTCTCGCCGCCGCGCGTTTGCTCACGGCCGATGACACTTTCAATCGAGTAGACGCCGCAATGTTTCGGCTCAAGTTTGGAGGGCAGCAACAAATACTCATCCTGCTTGCCATCCAGGCGAATAGGCAGGGCGTCTTCATTGAAAAGGTTCACCACAGGCGTGCAATACAGTCTGATGTTGTCCTTGGTAGGGCGCGCCCGCTGGATAGCGTTTTTCTTGACGGTGAAACGCAATTCAAAACCGACCGCCTGCTTGAGGATGTCTTCCGCTACCGCACTGATCTTCTCCAGGCCTCTTATGTCGACGAAAAGAAACTTGTCCTGCAACGCAAAATATTCCTGGAGGTATCGATAACCGCGGAATGTATTCAGCGGATAGGGAATCAACGCCTGATCGTCGGCGAAGCCCACCGGCTGAACATCTGTAACTTCAAGTTTGAATGACGCCACATTGCCGCCATCGGGCTTGAGTGGCTTGTGATCCGCATCAAGCAGCACTACGTCAATGCTGCCGAGATTGCGCAGCATGTTCAGATAAAGCGTCTGGCTGATGTAGCGCTCTCCGGCGAAATGCAGCCGCAGGCGATCAAGGGTCAGCTGGCCAAGATGACCACTGCCTTTGAGGGTGAGTTGCACGCTCAGCAAAGCGCCTTCGCCCTGAACCGAGTAGTTCAAGTCGCTCAGTTCAAGAGGCTGAACCTCCGTGGCGAAACAGGTGCGGAAACGACAACTGACACCTTCAACTTCTTCACTGCTTACTGGCGTTTCGCGCTCGACATGGACTGCCGGCCCTGCCTGATCCAAAGGCTGAAACTGCACAATGCTGAATGACGGCAATGGCCGCATATAGTTGGGCCACAGCAACTGCATCAGGGAATGCGTCAGCTCTGGCCATTCATCATCAAGCTTCTGACGCAGGCGCCCGGTGAGAAACGCAACACCTTCCAGCAGACGCTCGACATCCGGATCGCGACCACTTTGCCCAAGGAAAGGTGCCAGTGCGGGATTGCGCTCAGAAAAAGTGCGCCCCATCTGCCTTAAAGCAGTCAATTCGCTTTGATAGTAATCATTAAAAGACATGGGCGTCCTGTTCCCTGGAGGCACGGAAAAACGCACTGACAAAACTGCCAGTACTTGGTTGGTCAAGTAGATGCAATGGGTAAAACGGGTAATCACGGAACTCTTGAAACAACAAAACTTCGCAGTGCCTGATGCCTCAGGTAACTTTCACGTTCCCGGAAGCATCCAGACGAGCGGAGAAGCTGACTTGCCGTTTGACGCCGGCAACTTCAAGCAAACCATGAATAGCAAAGGCCAGACGAAACGGGTCGCCGTCACCCGGAAGGGAAATGACTTCCACCTGCGTCAGTCGCGGTTCATACAGCCCGATAAAACGCTCAATGGCCTGTCGTGCCTGCATCAAGGAATCATGCAGGCTCAAGCGCATATCATTCAGATCCGGCAGACCATAAGCGGGCAGCGTCTGCACACTCCCCGCACGGGTACTGAGCATTTTCGCCAGGTGGGCCGCCACTGAGGCCACGGCACTTTCTTCGTGTTTCCAACCAGCACGCTTGTCGGCCTCGCCAGCAAGGCGCTCAAAAAGGCTGCCATACCCGGACATTGCTCAGCTCCGATTACTCTTTGTCGAGTTTGCCAACCAACGACAAGGTGAAGTCGGCACCCATGTACTTGAAATGCGGCCGCACGTTCAGGTTGACGCGGTACCAGCCCGGCTCACCTTCAACATCGCTGACGACAATTTTGGCGGCGCGCAATGGACGGCGGCCACGTACTTCAGCGCTTGGGTTTTCCTGATCCGCAATGTACTGACGAATCCACTTGTTCAATTCCTGCTCGAGATCCGTGCGCTCTTTCCAGGAGCCCAACTGCTCACGCTGCAGCACTTTCAGATAATGAGCCAGACGATTGACGATCATCAGATACGGCAGCTGTGTGCCCAGCTTGTAATTGAACTCGGCGTCTTTGCCTTCTTCACTGATGCCAAAGAATTTCGGCTTCTGGGCCGAACTGGCAGAGAAGAACGCTGCGTTGTCGCTACCTTTGCGCATGGTCAGGGCGATAAAGCCCTCTTCGGCCAGCTCGTACTCGCGGCGGTCGGAGACCAGCACTTCGGTTGGAATCTTGGTTTCGATTTCACCCATGCTCTGGAAGTGGTGCAGGGGCAAATCTTCAACCGCACCACCGCTTTGCGGACCGATGATATTTGGGCACCAGCGAAATTTGGCAAAGCTGTCGGTCAACCGCGTACCGAACGCGTAGGCGGTGTTACCCCACAGATAATGCTCGTGGCTATTGGCAACGTTTTCCCGGTAAACGAAAGTCTTGACCGGATTTTCTTCGGGGTCGTAGGGGTTGCGCAGCAGGAAGCGCGGCATGGTCAGACCAAAATAACGCGCGTCTTCCTGCTGACGGAAACTTTGCCATTTGGCGAACTGCGGACCTTCGAAATGATCCTTGAGGTCTTTCATGTCAGGTAGCCCGGTGAAGCTTTCCAGACCAAAGAACTTGGGACCGGCCGCGGCAATAAATGGTGCATGGGACATGCAAGCGACACTGGAAACGTACTGCATGGTCTTGACGTCGGGTGAGCTTGGGGAGAAGAAATAGTTGGCGATGATTGCGCCTACTGGCTGGCCACCAAACTGGCCGTATTCCGCGGTGTAGATATGCTTGTACAAACCAGCCTGCATCACTTCGGGCGAGTCTTCGAAGTCGTCCAGCAGGTCCTGCTTGGAGACGTTCAGCACCTCGATCTTGATGTTTTCGCGGAAATTCGTGCGCTCAACCAGCAGCGACAGGCCACGCCATGAAGACTCCAGCGCCTGGAATTCCGGGTGGTGCAGGATCTCGTCCATTTGCCGACTGAGCTTGCCGTCGATCTCGGCAATCATGCGATCAACCAAGGCTTTTTTGACGGGTTCTTCGCTGTTATGAGGCTTGAGCAATTCTTCGATGAATGCCGCGACGCCGCGCTTGGCGATGCCATAGGCATCGTCAGTCGGTGTCAGGCTGGTCTGGGCAATGATCTGGTCAAGTATGCCGAACTCGGTGGCTTCGCTATTTTTCTGCTGTGCTGCACGGGTGCTCATGGTATTGGCTTCCTTATCTATTACAGACTCAAGCGTCCTTCGGGGCGGGCGCATCCAGACCGATCTCGCCCAGCACACGACCGCGCGAATCTTCATCTTCCAGAACGCTTTCGATCGCCTTGCGGAATGCTGGGGCATTGCCAAGTGGTCCTTTGAGGGCCATCAACGCATCGCGCAGCTCCATCAGTTTTTTCATTTCCGGCACCTGATCCACAAGGCTTGCCGGATTGAAATCCTTCATCGAATTGATACGCAGATCCATCGCCAACTCCTGAGAGTCGTCCTCGTCCTGCAAACGGTTCGGTACACTCAAGGTCAGGCCTAGCTTCTGGTTGGCCAGCACTTCGTCGAAGTTATTTTTGTCGATGCTGATGGGCTTGCGATCTTCCAACTTGCGCTCATCTGCCTGCTGGGTGAAATCACCCAACACCAGCAATTTCAGCGGCAGCTCAATTTCTTCCTGGGCACCGCCGATTGCGGGCTTGAAAGTAATATTGATGCGTTCCTTTGGTGCTACCGAGCCTTCTTTGGCCACAGTTTTTCTCCTTCACTGTTACGACCCGAGGGCCTATTCGAGTACCACTTCAAGGTCCAAGTGGCACAACCTGCGATAAATCTCGTCCTTGCGCTCCCGCACCTCGTGGCCTTGGGGCAGTAACCCGTAACAGCCGTGGAGCAGGCGCAGGACTTCCAGCGCCAGATCCGGCTCCCAGAGGTGCAAACCTGATTGCTGCAGCTGTTGATCAAGGGTTTCCAGCTGCGCCCTTGCCAGGTCGTATTTCTTGGCCCGGTGACACAGCCGAGCGAGGCTGAACTGCCAGAAAAACCGTTCACGGCCGCCTTGGGCGCTTTGCAAACCCTGCTTCATTTCCTGCACCGCAGCTTTCAAACCGCCCTTGCGCAACATCGGGACGGTTTTCTCCAGTGCGAGCTGCCAGGCAGGTGCAATACCGGCCTCTTCTACCTTGCGGGGCGCAGCGATTGGCTGGACACGCGGCATGACATGCGCAGTGATCCAGTCCCGAGTCTCGACGTTCGCGAACTCCACGCCATCGTGGAACCGCAGCTCGACGATCCCTGGAAGTCGTTGCACGAATAACGCGCAATGAATCTCCAGCTCTTGCTTGGCAACCTCGGCATCAAGAGCATCCAGACACTCCCAGACCATGCGCTGACCATCAAGCCAGAACGGCGCCCGGGCTATGCTGGCTTCGAGTTGAACGAGCAGGTCCGCGTACTGCCCCTGCTCGAACAGGCTGCGGTAGCTTTTGAGCTTGTCCGGCGGTGGCGCTCGAAGATCAGTAATTCGCTCCGCGTTCTGCTGCGGCACTGAAGTTATCGACAGCCAGGTCAGGGTCCGATTGAGCCGTAGCGCACGAGGATCGGTCGCCTTCTGGCGCAACCACCAGGCACACAACGCAAGGCCATTTTCCTGCTGGCCACGCAGCGCCTTCTGCGCATCCTTTTCGTTTTCGATCACCGATTCGCCAGCAAACCACTGCGTGGCGGTCTGCTTGACCTGCGCTATCGCGGCTTCCATCGGCCCCGGTTCAGGCCGGTGATCCGAGGCACGCTGGACCATGCTCGCCAGACGCCTGCGCAACGGCAATATCAGAGGGGCGTCGGCCTTCAGATGCTGCGTAAGAACTGCATCCAGTTCCTCAAGCAGCTTTACCAACTGGCGGAACAATTCCAGCTGATCCTTAACGGGAACATTGGAGTCCAGAGCCTTTTCAAGTCGCATGATCAACCAGCTGATTGCAGCCGAACGCGTTCTCGATTTGGCTGGGTGAATCTGCGCCCAGTGGTGCGTGCAAAAATGACAAAGCATGCCGAAACCGGCAACCAGCCCCGCAAATGACTGGAGCTGGTAAAGCGCCCAGCTCAACCAGCAGACGACGCGTAGATCCTTGGAAAGGGTCGTGAGAATAACCTCGCTGTGCTCCTGTACCTTTTGCCAGTCGACCTTACCGTTTTCATGCAACGACAACGCTTTCGCCAACTCGACCTCAAGCGCCTCGTACTCTGGCGAATAGCGAGCGTCCAGCCCTGCATAATCGCCTTTGGAAATCGGTGTCTGGGCGATTTTCAGATAGCGAGCAGTAGCGTTAGTTGGGGACATAGCTTTTAGACTTCGCTAGAACAGGCATGGAGAAACATCAAGTATGTATAACAACAAGCACAACGCTATAAACAAACTATAAAAAGTATTTAAACATGTTTAAAACCAGCAACCTCACACATGACTATTCAAGAGCGGGCCGGAGTAAGTGCGGCAATACTAGCCAGCAAAAGCCAGGGCGCGCAAGAAAAAAATCCGAGAAAGTAGATAATTAATACATCGAACAACGTCTCACCTTCTTTAATGATTTTTCCTACGCCATCGTACAAACATGGACTACAGAGTTACCTATTTAAACCTCGTAGAGTGCGCCAGCTTGCCGAAACTACATTACTGCCACATCAACATACCGCTTCTTACAATCGCGGCAAGTACTTAGCCATCACGGCATTCTTTGTAGAGAAGCACCGCTAACTACCCTTACTCACCAGCCAGGAGTGCATCGATGCCAACACCAGCGTATCTAACCATCAAAGGAACCAAACAAGGGCTTATTACCGAAGGCACCTTTACATCGGACTCCGTGGGCAATGTCTATCAGGAAGGTCATGAAGATGAAATCCTGGTCCAGGCTTTCGACCATCAGGTCATCATTCCTCGAGATCCTCAGTCAGGCCAGCCAACGGGCCAGCGCGTACACAAGCCATTGATGATCACCAAGGTGTTCGACAAGTCTTCACCGCTGATCTTTACTGCGCTCACGACAGGCGAGCTGCTGACCGAATGTGAATTGAAGTGGTACCGCACCTCTTCCGAAGGCAATCAGCAGCACTACTTCACCATCAAACTGGAGGACGCGATCATCGTCGACGTGACGTCCCGCATGCCGAATTGCCAGGATCCTAACCAGTCGCACTTCACTCATCTGGAAGACGTCTACTTCACCTACCGTAAAATCATCTGGACCCATGAAGTATCCGGCACTTCTGGCTCTGATGACTGGCGTGTACCTGTAGCGGGTTAAAGCCAGCGCAACTACCGCTGAAGAAAGGGTGCCCAGCATAATGTTGGGTGCCCTTTTGTGTGCGTTCCACATTTCAATATCGCCTTCGCGGGCAAGCCTCGCTCCAACGGGCGCGCATGCACTCACGCTCTCGCCACGTCTTGTTGCACTTCGCTACTTTAAACATTTCAAACAATAGTTATAAATACCGCACTTGCGCTCTGCTCAGTGTTTAGCCTTTGCGTTGTCGTTGTTTATTCAACGACCGGATTTGACGATCCGAGAAATGTGAGCTCCGCAGAGGTTCCGCTATGGCGGCTGTGCGTGGGAGACCTTCGGGTCTACCGGTTTGCCTGCGTTTCCGGTTCGTCAATCCGCGCACAGCTGCCACCCTGATTGCTTGACGACAATCGAGGTGGTCTCAATAAATAAACGTTGGAGCCTCATAAATGCCTTACAACCTCGAATCGCCCCGCTACATCCCCCTAACCCATCACGGCCTGGACGGCGCCGTCCTGCTGCTAGACAGTCAGGCGCCGCTCAAAGACCTGCACGCCTGCGTCGAATTGCGGGTGCGTCTGGCCACGGAGTTTCTCGACGCCGTGTCGAGCAAGAAGCCCGGCAGCGCAGACGACTACGACCTGAACGCCATGGCGGGTACGGCTCATCTATTGATGCAGGAAGCCTGCGATATGAATCGCGTGATTGAAAGACGGCTGTGGGAGGGAATTTAATATCCCGCACTTCTTGCGTCTGAGTTACCGCCTTCGCGGGCAAGCCTCGCTCCAACGAATTTTATAAACGCTCAGAAAATGCGAACAAAAAACGGGCACCCAACCTCGTTGGCGTGCCCGTTCTTTCACTGCTCGCCTTGCGTCAAGGCGTACAGCTGGTATCTATGGATTCACGCTGTCCTTGAGTGACTTGCCGGGTTTGAAGGCTACCGTGTTGCTGGCCTTGATTTTCACGGGCTCGCCCGTTTGCGGGTTTTTGCCGGTGCGGGCGCCGCGATGGCGTTGCAGGAAGGTCCCGAAGCCGACGAGCGTCACGCTGTCCTTGCGGTGCAGGGCGCCGGTTATTTCTTCGAGGACGGCATTAAGAACACGGTTGGCTTGTTCTTTGGTGAGATCCGCCTTTTCTGCAATGGCGGCTGCAAGTTCTGGTTTACGCATATGAAGCCTCTTTTACGGTTTTTTGTTTTTATGTCCCGTGCTGCCCATCCGGAGCAGCCCAAGGCGCCGCAACGGCTCTACGTTGCGGCAGTCAAGAATGAGGATGGCACGCCGTACAGGCCCGCGCCAGTGCGGGCTTGAGGTTTATGTGAACAAAATCGCGGCTTATCCGACAGAACGACCCGTATTCAGGCCAGCAAAGCCGGGAGCGTCTTGTTGAGGGCGAGCTTTTCCATCACGGCGGTACCGGTCAACGCGTAGCCGAGGAGGTTGCCCTCCGCGTCGTGACACAGCGCCTTGATGTCGGCGCCCTGCCCTTCGACGCTCCAGACGCCATTGGTCCCGCGTGGCGGCGGCGAGACCACCAGTGGGCAAACCGGAGTTTTCACCGTGATCGGCATCGGGCCATATTTAACGGCGGTCGGGGTGCCCGCCAGGGTTTGCGCCAGCGCGCGGGCGCAGCTCATCAGCGGCATGACGTAAAGCAGGTTCAGGCCATCGACTTCCGCACAATCGCCCAGAGCGTAGATGTTGGCGTGGGAGGTTTTCAGTTCGCGGTCGACAAGGATGCCCCGACTGGTCTGCAGGCCCGCCGCCGCTGCAAGATCGACGCGTGGGCGCAAGCCAATGGCTGACACCACCAGATCGCAGGCAATGACTTCGCCATCCGACAGATGCGCTTCGAGCCCGCTGTCCGTGCGCAGCAAGCGGGTCAGCACCGGCCCGAGGTGGAAGCGTGCGCCGAGGCTTTCGAGGCCTGCGCGCACCGCCGCCGCTGCGGCCGGGTGCAGCAAGGTCGGCATGACTTGCTCACACGGCGCGACCAGATCGACTTCGTAACCGCCGAGGATCAGGTCATTGGCGAATTCACAGCCGATCAGGCCGGCACCGAGGATCAACACGCGACGCTTGCCCGCCGCTGCGTCACGAAACAACGCGTAGTCTTCCAGATCGTTGATCGGGAAAACGGCATCGGCTGCATCGCCTTCGATGGGCACGCGAATGGTTTCCGCGCCCCAGGCCAGGATCAGGTCGCGGTAGTACACCGCTTCTTCGCCGATCCACAGGCGTTTGTGCCCCGCATCGATGCCGCTGATGCGTGTATGAGTACGCACTTCGGCGTTGAGTTGCACGGCCATCGCGCCAGGTTCGGCCATGCTCAGGCCGTCGGCGTGTTTATTTTTGCCGAAGCCCGTGGAGAGCATCGGCTTGGAATACGAGCGACCGTCATCGGCGGTGATCAACAGCAGCGGCGTTTCGCCATCGAGCTTGCGAAATTCCCGGGCCAGGTTGTAGCCCGCCAGGCCAGTGCCAATTATCACGACAGGTGCGTTCATTCGGTTTTCCAGGAAGTTAAAGGACAGTTGTAGCCTGAATCAGTTGATTTCGATCATTTCGAAATCCATTTTGCCGACGCCGCAATCCGGGCACAGCCAGTCTTCAGGAACGTCTTGCCACAGCGTGCCCGGCGCGATGCCGTCATCCGGCCAGCCATCAGCTTCGTTGTAGATCAGGCCACAGACAATGCATTGCCACTTTTTCATCAGAATTTCTCTCAGGTTTTCAGGGTGTCGCCGGCATGGCGGTCGATGGGTATCGCGCTTGCCACCGTGCTCAGGGCGTTTTGTACTGATCGGGACGCCGAGATGCAAGCCCGATCATTGTCGCAGCGCGTTGCGGGTCATCGGTTGCGACGGTCAATCATGCTAAGCTCGCCGCCTTTATTAACGCCAATAACTGCTTATTGTGACCCAGCAAAAACCCGTATTTCCCACCCCGATCTGGCTGGAGCGCGAGTCTCTCATCGAGACGCCTGCGCCCGTGGTCCTTGAGTGGCTGTTCCATGAGGATTCCCTGACTCGCCGTCTGACCGCGCTGTCGGGCAATCGCTTTAGTGTCACGCCGCTTTTCGAAGGCTGGCAACCGCTTCGCGACGACGAGTGTGCGGCGCTGGATCTGCCCGAACACAGCATCGGCTGGGTTCGCGAGGTGTACCTGCGCGGCCACGCCGAAAAGTGGGTCTTCGCCCGCAGCGTCGCGGCGCGCAGTGCCTTGCAGGAAGGCGGCTTGAATATGGACGAACTGGGCACGCGCTCACTGGGCGAATTGCTGTTCTGCGACGAAGCCTTTCTGCGCGGTCCGTTGCAGATCTGTCATTACCCTGCGGCCTGGCTGCCAACGCCGGACGCCGCCGACAATTTATGGGGTCGCCGCTCGTGCTTCAGTCGCGGCCCTTTGAAGATATTGGTCGCCGAAGTGTTCTTGCCGACACTCTGGCGGGCAATTCAATCCGGGGAACACTGCTGATGTACCTGACGCTGCTCAAATCCCTGAATCACCTGAATCCACGCGCCTGGGATTTCATTCAGTTGATGCGCCTGGACAAGCCGATTGGCATTTACCTGCTGCTCTGGCCGACGCTGTGGGCGTTGTGGATTGCCGGCAAAGGCGCGCCGTCGCTGGCCAACCTCATCATTTTCGTCGTCGGTGTGTTCCTGATGCGCGCCGCCGGATGCGTGATCAATGATTTCGCCGACCGCAAAGTAGACGGCCACGTCAAACGCACCGAACAGCGACCGCTGGTCAGCGGCAAGATCAGCTCGAAAGAAGCCCTGGCGCTGTTTGCGCTGCTGGTGATCGTGAGTTTCCTGCTGGTCTTGCTGACAAATCCCACAACGATCTGGCTGTCGTTCGGTGGTCTGGCGCTGGCCGCGTGCTATCCGTTTATGAAGCGCTACACCTATTACCCACAAGTGGTGCTCGGCGCGGCGTTTTCCTGGGGCATGCCGATGGCGTTCACCGCGCAAACCGGGGATTTGCCCGCTGCTGCGTGGCTGCTGTATATCGCCAATCTGCTGTGGACCGTGGCTTATGACACGTATTACGCGATGGTCGACCGTGAAGACGATCTGAAAATCGGCGTGAAATCCACGGCGGTGCTGTTCGGCGATGCTGATCGGGTGATCATTCTGACCCTGCAAGGTCTGGCCTTGGGATGTTTGCTGCTGGCGGGTGGGCGCTTCGAGTTGGGGATTTGTTTCTATCTAGGCCTGTTGGTGGCGGCCGGGTGTTTCGCCTGGGAATTCTGGTCGACGCGCAGTCGTGATCGACAGGCGTGCTTCAAGGCGTTTTTGCACAACCACTGGGCGGGGCTGGCGATCTTCGTCGGCATCGTTGCCGATTACGCGCTGCGCTGACTGACAGGTTCGTGGCCGGCAGTCAGCGCCAGAGCAGGCTTAAGGTTTGATGATGTGCCAGGCATCACCTTTGCCATCGCCAGTCTTGTCGCCAGCGGCCTTGTCATTTTTGAACAAATACACCGGTTTGCCTTCGTAGGCCCATTGCATGGTGTCGTCGTCACGCTTGATAACGGTCCATTTACCCGAGGCCTTGTCAGCCGCCGCAGCTTTCAATGGCGGCCAGTTTTCAGCGCACTTGTCGTTGCAGGCCGATTTGCCGGCAGCATCTTTATCGAAGGTGTAGAGCGTCTTGCCGCTGTGATCTGTCAGCATGCCGTTATCGCCCATCATTCCCGGCTCGGCAGCAAACGCCAAGCCCGAGGATGCCAGTGCAGCAGCTGTCAGCAAGCCCAGCAAAGTTGATGAAAATTTAGCCATTGGATAATCCTCTGTTGTTGTAAAAATTATTGTAGGACAGACCCGCAAGCTTAGACCTGTAACAACGTGGCATGCTAGCCCCATCCCAAGCTGTCACACGACTGCAATAATTCCGTTATCTAATGCGCCCCAAGACAGTTAAATGACAAGAGGTTCGAGCATGGTTGGCAGGAGCATTCTGATCGTTGACGACGAAGCGCCTATTCGCGAAATGATCGCCGTTGCATTGGAAATGGCCGGCTATGACTGCATGGAAGCAGAGAACTCTCAGCAAGCCCATGCAATCATTGTCGACCGCAAGCCGGACCTTATTCTGCTCGACTGGATGCTGCCCGGCACGTCAGGCATCGAGCTGGCTCGCCGCCTCAAGCGTGATGAGCTGACCTGCGACATTCCAATTATCATGCTCACGGCCAAGGGCGAGGAAGACAACAAGATCCAGGGCCTGGAAGTCGGTGCCGATGACTACATCACCAAACCCTTTTCGCCACGCGAGCTGGTTGCACGCCTGAAAGCCGTGCTGCGGCGTGCCGGTCCGACGGATGGCGAATCGCCGATTGAAGTGGGCGGTTTGTTGCTTGATCCGATCAGTCATCGGGTCACCATCGACGGCAAACCTGCGGAAATGGGCCCGACCGAATACCGTTTGCTGCAATTCTTCATGACCCATCAGGAACGCGCCTATACGCGCGGCCAACTGCTGGACCAGGTCTGGGGTGGCAATGTCTATGTCGAAGAACGCACCGTTGATGTTCATATTCGTCGCCTGCGCAAAGCCCTCGGCGATGCCTACGAAAATCTGGTACAAACCGTGCGCGGCACGGGTTATCGGTTTTCCACCAAGAATTGATTGCCGTTTTGTAAGCAGACAGCGCAACCGTAAAGTCCGCGCCAGACAAGGATGTGCTTTCAATTGAATCAAAATTGGTACGGCACCCTGATCCGCCACATGCTGATGCTGGTTACGGCCGCCCTCGTGGCTGGCCTGATCAGCAATCAGTATGGCTGGAGCCTGGCAATCGGACTGGGCCTCTACCTGGCCTGGACCCTCAAGCAGTTATTGCGCCTGCACGATTGGTTGAGCAGCCACAAGGCCGATGAGCCGCCGCCGGATGGCTACGGTTTGTGGGGCGAAGTCTTCGACAGCATCTATCATTTGCAACGCCGCGACCAACGGGTGCGCGGGCGGCTGCAAGCGGTGATCGACCGCGTTCAGGAATCCACTGCGGCCCTCAAGGACGCCGTGATCATGCTCGACAGCGAAGGCAATCTCGAATGGTGGAACCGTGCCGCCGAGACATTGCTCGGGCTCAAGACCCCGCAGGACAGCGGCCAGTCAGTGAGCAATCTGGTGCGCCATCCGCGCTTCAAGGAGTATTTCGAGCAGGGCAACTACGCCGAACCGCTGGAAATCCCCTCGCCCACCAACGACCGGCTGCGCATTCAGCTGTTGATCACCCGCTACGGCAATAACGAGCATTTGATGCTGGTCCGTGATGTCACGCGGATTCATCAGTTGGAGCAAATGCGCAAAGACTTCGTCGCCAACGTTTCCCACGAGCTGCGCACGCCGCTGACGGTGATTTTCGGCTATCTGGAAACCCTGCTCGATAACGTCGAAGAGGTGAATCCGCGCTGGGTTCGCGCGCTGCAACAAATGCATCAGCAAGGCGGCCGCATGCAAACGCTGCTCAATGATTTGCTGTTGCTGGCCAAACTTGAAGCCACTGACTATCCGTCAGACAGTTATCCCATCGAGGTGGGCACGCTGCTTAAGACCATCAAGGGCGATGCGCAAGCACTATCGGCCAACAAGAATCAGCAGATCAGCCTGAATGTCGACAGCGAAGTGCAGCTCAAGGGCAGCGAAACCGAGCTGCGCAGCGCGTTCTCGAATCTGATTTTCAACGCGGTGAAATACACCCCGGCCGAAGGCAAGATCCACATCCGCTGGTGGGCCGACGAGCACGGCGCGCATTTGAGCGTGCAGGACTCGGGGATCGGCATTGAAACCAAGCATTTGCCAAGGTTGACCGAGCGCTTCTATCGCGTAGATTCCAGCCGTGCGTCGAATACCGGCGGCACCGGGCTGGGCCTGGCGATCGTCAAGCATGTGCTGCTGCGCCATCGCGGCACACTGGAAATCAACAGCGTGCCGGGCAAGGGCAGCGTTTTTATCTGCCATTTTCCGGCCATTCAGCTGATCAATCCCTGAAGCGCGACTAGGCAAGCTGGCTTCTAGCCGCTACATTGCCGTTCTTATGCCCTCGATCCCGATGCGGCAGCCTTCTTCTTCAGTCATAACGGAACCTGTAAACCTCCACCATGGACCCTTCCCCTAGTTTTAACTTCGCTTCGCTTTTCGCCGACTTCGGCATGATTCTCTTCGCAATGGTTCTGGTCCTGCTCAACGGCTTTTTCGTTGCGGCGGAATTCGCCATGGTCAAGCTTCGTTCGACCCGGGTCGAAGCCATTGCCGAAAAAAACGGCTGGCGCGGACATATCCTGCGCACCGTACACAGCCAGCTGGACGCTTATCTGTCGGCTTGCCAGCTCGGTATCACCCTCGCTTCGCTGGGCCTGGGCTGGGTCGGCGAACCTGCGTTCGCGCACCTGCTGGCGCCGCTGTTGAGCGCCGTGGGCGTGGACTCGCCGGAAGTGGTCAAAGGCGTGTCGTTCTTCTCCGCCTTCTTCATCATTTCCTACCTGCACATCGTGGTCGGCGAACTGGCCCCCAAATCCTGGGCCATTCGCAAGCCTGAGCTGCTGTCGCTGTGGACCGCCGTGCCGCTGTACCTGTTTTACTGGGCGATGTACCCGGCGATCTATCTGCTCAATGCCAGCGCCAACGGCATTTTGCGCATCGCTGGTCAGGGCGAACCCGGCCCGCATCACGAGCACAGCTATAGCCGCGAAGAATTGAAGCTGATTTTGCACTCCAGCCGTGGCCAGGACCCGAGCGACCAGGGCATGCGTGTGCTGGCGTCGGCGGTGGAAATGGGCGAGCTGGAAGTGGTCGACTGGGCCAACTCCCGTGAAGACCTGGTGACGCTGGATTTTAACGCGCCACTTAAGGAAATCCTCGCGCTGTTTCGCCGTCACAAGTTCAGCCGTTATCCGGTCTACGACGCGGTACGTGGCGAGTTTGTCGGCCTGTTGCACATCAAGGATCTGCTGCTGGAGCTGGCCGCGCTGGATCACATTCCCGAGTCGTTCAATCTGGCCGAGCTGACCCGCCCGCTGGAGCGCGTCTCCAAGCACATGCCGCTCTCGCGTCTGCTGGAGCAGTTCCGTCAGGGCGGCGCGCACTTTGCGTTGGTGGAGGAAGCCGATGGCAAGATCATCGGTTACCTGACCATGGAGGACGTGCTGGAGGTGCTGGTCGGCGACATTCAGGACGAACACCGCAAGGTCGAGCGCGGCATTCTCGCGTATCAACCGGGCAAGCTGCTGGTACGCGGTGACACGCCGCTGTTCAAGGTCGAGCGCCTGCTGGGCATCGATCTGGACCACGTGGAAGCCGAAACCCTGGCTGGCCTGATCTATGAAACCCTCAAGCGGGTGCCGGAAGTCGAGGAAGTCATGGAAGTCGAAGGGCTGCGCATCATCATCAAAAAGATGAAAGGCCCGAAAATCGTGCTGGCCAAGGTGGTCAAGCTCGATTGATTGCCTGATCGATTGAACCCGTAGGACCGGCTTCAGCCGGGAGAGCGTCGGTCGCTTCGATGCAACTCGGTGCCGCAAAGACTGCTCTCCCGGCTAAAGCCGGTCCTACGAGCCGGTCCTACGGCTCTAGCGCAACCATCAATTCCCGCCCACCGCAAAGTTGGGCAGGCTTTGTACCGGTTGGGCGAATTCGTAGGGGATGGATTCCAGCGCCAGGCCGACGTTGCGCTGGATCACGAAGTGCAAATGCGGCCCGGTGCTGTTGCCGGTGTTGCCGGAGCGCGCCAGTGCGCTACCTACGCTGACATGCTGACCTTCCTTGACGCTGACCGAACCTTTCATCAAATGCAGATAGACGCCCATGGTGCCGTCGTCGTGCAGGATGCGCACAAAGTTGCCTGAAGGGTTCGATCCCTTGCCGGTCTGTTCATTCTCGGTCTTGATCACTACGCCGCTGCGCGCCGCGACGATGGGCGTGCCTTCGGGCATGGCGATGTCCATGGCGTAACGGCCCTTGGCGCCGAAATGGCTGTATTTGCCGTTCGGCCCCTGACTCAGACGAAACGGCCCGCCAACCCACGGCAGCGGATAGCGGTACGCCAGGCTCGAGCGCTGAGGATCACCGACGATGGAACGCAGGCTGGTCTTGTAACTCATGACCCGACTCGCTACCTGCGGACTCAACACCACCAGCCGTTCGTTACTGCGCGGGGCAATGGTGCGCCGGATCGATCGGTCCGACACGCCGAGCACATTCTTCACACTGGAAAGCTTGAGTTCGACTTCAACCGGCGCGTACAAATCGTTGCGCACGTACAGGCTGTCCACGCCCTTTTCTTTCTTGGTAGTCAGATGCACCTGACGCTCGATGTGCTCAACCATGCGATCCCGAAACACCACCACCGACGCGCCCGCTGTGGGCCGGTCAGTAAACGACACGACGCCATTGGCATCGGTGAATTTATAGATGGTGACGGCCCCGGCCGATTGTGCGGCCAGCAACAGAGCACACAGGATCAATAAGCGCTCAAGCATGGGATTCAGTCTGGGTTGTAAAGAAGTTGGGCCAGCCTACCAGTGATCCGTGCTGTTGAGGACTTAGCTGTTTCAATCGGTAATAGAAGGAGCGTCAAGGAAATCGCGCCAGATGCTGAGTGGAGCGCAACGTGTTGGAGCGAGGCTTGCCCGCGAAGGCCTCGTTCGCGGGCAAGCCTCGCTCCAACGGATTTAACCACCCGGCACAAAGTGTTTCTGAGCGGTGCCGCGAGCGATCAGCCGGGACACGTAGTCCAGCTTTTGCGCATCCTGGTCGGTAAAGCGGAAGGTCAATTGCAGCCAGTCGCTGTCCAGCTTCTGCTCGAACGCCACGATTGCGTGCAGGTAGCCATTGAGGCGTGCAACCTCGGCGTTTTCGCCCTGTTCCAGATCAAGCACCGCTTGTTCGAGGATCTGCGGCAGGCTGTCGGTACGACGCACCACCAGCAACGCTTCCTTGAGCGTCAGCGCCTTGATCACGCATTGCTGAATGCCGCTGGAAAGACGCAATTGGCCTTGCCCACGACCGGCAGGTGCTTGCGAGGGCGATACAGCGGCCACCGGAGGCGGCTTGGCGATGCCGCCCGAGGCAGTGCCTGCTGGCCTGACGACTTCGGCTCGGCCACCCGTGAGCGCGCTGAGCGACTCATTGATGGGCGATGCCATCCGGCTTGGGGCACTGGTCATCACGGCATCGAGTTTGCCGACCCTGGCCAGCGCCTTCTTGACCTTGCTCAGCAGCTGTTCATTGGTGAACGGCTTGCCGACGAAATCGGTAACACCCGCCTGGATGGCCTGTACGACGTTTTCCTTGTCACCACGGCTGGTCACCATGATGAAAGGCACGGTCTTCAGATAGCCGTCCTGCTGGCGACACCAAGTCAGCAGCTCAAGGCCTGACATCTCCGGCATTTCCCAGTCGCACAGGATCAGGTCGAAGCTCTCGCGGGTCAGCATGGTCTGGGCCTTGCGACCGTTGACGGCGTCTTCGGTATGAATCCCGGGGAAATAGTTGCGTAGGCCTTTCTTTACCAGATCGCGAATGAAAGTCGCGTCATCCACAATCAATACACTGACTTTACTCATCGACGCTCCTGCGGGCATGTCCGCCATGACTGGCGAACCGCGGTGATGCTGACACGCCCTTTATTTCGGCAAGCATAGCGCTGGCTGATGGCCAGCGGCCAAACTGTTGACGACGCCAGGACATTTAATTCGCGGGCGGCTGGAAAATTCAAAGCCGTAGAATGCAAAACGCCCAGCATGCTGGGCGTTTTTTTTCGCAGGCAGTCTTATTTATCGTCAGCTTGGCCCGGAACATTAGGAGTTTCGGTCGATATACCCTGCACTTCTTCTTTCATGCGCTTAAGGCCCATGTGGCGCACGTCGGTGCCGCGCACGAGATAGATGACCAGCTCGGAAATGTTGCGCGCATGGTCGCCGATGCGTTCCAGCGAGCGCAGCACCCAGATCACGTTGAGTACACGGGAGATGGAGCGCGGGTCTTCCATCATGTAGGTCGCCAGCTCACGCAGCGCGGTCTTGTATTCGCGGTCGATGATCTTGTCGTATTGGGCAACCGACAAAGCCAGCTCGGCGTCAAAGCGTGCAAAGGAGTCCAGCGCATCACGGACCATGTTGCGGACCTGATCGCCAATGTGCCGCACTTCGACGTAACCGCGCGGCGATTCGCCTTCTTCGCACAGCTGGATGGCGCGACGGGCGATCTTGGTGGCTTCGTCACCGATGCGCTCCAGGTCGATCACCGACTTGGAAATGCTGATGATCAGGCGCAGGTCAGAGGCCGCTGGCTGCCGACGGGCAAGAATGCGCAGGCATTCTTCGTCGATGTTGCGCTCCATCTGGTTGATGCGGTCGTCGACTTCACGAACCCGCTGGGCCAGCCCCGAATCGGCTTCGATCAAGGCGGTCACCGCATCATTGACCTGCTTCTCGACCAATCCGCCCATTTCGAGCAAATGGCTACGCACTTCTTCGAGCTCGGCGTTGAACTGTTGTGAGATGTGATGCGTGAGGCTGTCTTTATGGATCATGCTTGGTGTCCTTGGAACGTCCGATTAAGTGCAAAAACGCAGCGGTGGTTCAGGGGCTGACGAAGCACATCTCACCTAGCCATAGCGGCCGGTGATGTAGTCTTCAGTCTGTTTTTTCGCCGGATTGGTGAACAACGTATCTGTGTCACCGAACTCGACCAGTTTGCCCATGTACATGAATGCGGTGTAATCCGAGACCCGCGCCGCCTGCTGCATGTTGTGGGTAACGATCACAATGGTGTATTTGGATTTCAGTTCGTAGATCAGTTCTTCGACTTTTAACGTCGAAATTGGATCAAGCGCCGAACAGGGTTCGTCCAGCAGCAACACTTCAGGCTCGACCGCGATGGTGCGGGCGATGACCAGACGTTGCTGCTGACCGCCGGACAAGCCCAAAGCGGACTCGTGCAGGCGATCCTTGACCTCGTCCCACAGCGCAGCACCCTTGAGCGCCCATTCCACGGCCTCATCGAGCACGCGTTTCTTGTTGATGCCCTGAATCCGCAAGCCATAGACCACGTTTTCGTAGATGGTCTTGGGGAACGGGTTGGGCTTCTGGAACACCATGCCGACGCGGCGGCGCAATTCGGCAACATCTTCGCCCTTGCGATAGATGTCATGGCCCCACAGGTTGATGGAACCGTCGACACGGCAGCCATCGACCAGATCATTCATGCGATTGAACGTGCGCAGCAGCGTGGACTTGCCACAACCGGACGGACCGATGAACGCCGTCACCCGTTGCTTGGGAATATTCAGGCTGATATCGAACAGCGCCTGTTTATCGTCGTAAAACAGATTCAGCCCCGGCACTTCGATGGCCACGGTCTCGTCGGCCAGATGCAGGCCTTGTCGCTTGCGGCCCAGGGTCGTCATGTTGACGCCGTGGGTCGGGTTGTCGTGCTGCATGGATTGCTCCCGGTGCTAAGCATTCTGTTCATCGAACCGCCCTCCTTCTGCGAGGGAGCGGTGCTGTTGCAAATCAGCTGTCCAGCGCTTTGTATTTCTCGCGCAGATGGTTACGAATCGCCACCGCAGACAGGTTGAGCAAGGCGATCACCAATACCAGCAGCAACGCCGTGGCATACACCAGCGGACGTGCGGCCTCGACATTCGGGCTTTGGAAGCCGACGTCGTAAATATGGAAACCCAGGTGCATGATCTTCTGGTCCAGATGCAGATAAGGGTAGTTGCCATCCACCGGCAGCGATGGCGCCAGCTTCACCACGCCCACCAGCATCAGCGGCGCCACTTCACCCGCAGCGCGGGCCACGGCGAGAATCAGGCCGGTCATCATCGCCGGGCTGGCCATGGGCAAAACGATTTTCCACAGGGTTTCTGCCTTGGTAGCGCCCAACGCCAGCGAGCCTTCGCGCAAGGTCCGCGGGATGCGCGCCAGGCCTTCTTCGGTGGCGACGATCACCACCGGCACGGCCAGCAGCGCCAGCGTCAAGGACGCCCAGAGCAAGCCCGGCGTGCCGAAAGTCGGCGCGGGCAAGGCTTCCGGGAAGAACAGCCGATCCACCGAACCACCCAGCACATAAACGAAGAAACCCAGGCCGAACACGCCGTAGACAATCGCTGGAACGCCAGCCAGATTGTTCACCGCGATTCTGATCAGGCGCGTCACCGGGCCTTGCCGTGCGTATTCGCGCAGATAAACCGCCGCCAACACGCCAAATGGGGTGACGATCACGGCCATGATCAAGGTCATCATCACGGTGCCGAAAATCGCCGGGAAGATGCCGCCTTCGGTATTGGCTTCACGCGGGTCTTCGCTGAGGAATTCCCAGAGCTTCTTGAAATAGAAACCCAGCTTGGTAAATGTACCCATGGCGTTGGGCTGATAGGCATGCACCACTTTGCCGAGGCTGATTTCGACTTCTTTGCCGTTGGCATCCCTGGCGGTCAGGCTGTCGCGGTCGAAGGCGGTGTGCAGCGCGCTCAGTTGCGCTTCGATGTCTTTATAGCGATGGTCCAGTTCGGCGCGCTCGCTGGCCATGTCGGCCTGGGCTTGCGGGTCCAGCTGGCCTTCCAGCTCCAGCTTGCGAGCCTGCAGACGCAAGCGTTCAATGCCGTGGTTGATGGCGCCGATGTCTTTCTTTTCCAGCCCGTACAGTTCGCGCGCCAGGCTATTGATACGCTGGATGCGTTCCTGCAGGGTCGGCCAGGCCGCCTCGCCTTCAGCAACAATCTTGCCGTTTTCCTTCACGTTGACCAGATAACCGTAGAAATTGCCCCACTCGCGGCGCTCCAGGGTCATCAGTTCCGGCGGTTTGCTCTGTTCGGTCAACCATTCGCCAACCACCCAGGTGAAATCACTGGGATTGAGGTCCCGATTGCCGACCTTGACCAGCTCGCGGGTCATGAATTCCGGGCCTGCATCGAGTACCGGCAAGCCTGAGCCTTTCAAGCGTGCGCGCGGCACTTGCTCCTGCTCGACCACTTCACCGATCAGAACATGCTTTTCCTGATTGGGTACGTCGTACTGCGCGTAGGTCAGGTCCGCCGGCCAGAAATGCCCGAGGCCGCGTACGGCGATCACCGCCAGCAGGCCAATGGTCATGATGACAGCAATGGAGACGGCACCCGCACTCATCCAGACGCCGGGGGCGCCGCTTTTGAACCAGCTCTTGAGGGAGTTCTTTTTCACGAACTTCTACCTTCCTTAGAGAGACGAGTATTGCTTGCGCAGACGCTGACGAATCAGCTCCGCCAAGGTGTTCATCACGAACGTGAACGTCAGCAGCACCAGGGCTGCGAGGAACAACACTCGATAATGACTGCCTCCCACTTCCGACTCCGGCATCTCCACCGCGACGTTCGCCGCCAGCGTGCGCATGCCTTCAAACAGGTTCATGTCCATGATCGGCGTGTTGCCGGTGGCCATCAGCACGATCATGGTTTCGCCCACCGCGCGGCCCATGCCGATCATCAGCGCCGAGAAAATCCCCGGGCTCGCCGTGAGGATGACCACGCGGGTCAGGGTTTGCCACGGCGTGGCGCCCAGTGCCAGCGAACCGAGGGTCAGGCCGCGCGGCACGCTGAACACGGCGTCTTCGGCAATTGAGTAGATGTTGGGGATGACTGCGAAACCCATGGCGATGCCGACCACCAGTGCGTTGCGCTGATCGTAGGTAATGCCCAGATCATTGGAGATCCACATACGCATGTCGCCGCCGAAGAACCAGTTCTCCAGATGCGGGCTCATGCCCAGTGACGCCCAACCAACCAGCAGCACCACCGGCAGCAGAATCGCGCTTTCCCAGCCATCGGGTACCCGCAGACGAATCGAATCAGGCAAGCGGCTCCAGGCGAAACCGGCCACCAGAATGCCAATCGGCGTCAGCAGCAACAGGCTGAAAATCCCCGGCAAATGCCCTTCCAGATACGGCGCCAGAAACAGCCCGGCGAAGAAGCCGAGAATCACCGTCGGCATGGCTTCCATCAATTCGATCACCGGCTTGACCTTGCGGCGCATGCCCGGTGCCATGAAATAAGCGGTATAGATTGCTGCGGCAATGGCCAGCGGTGCGGCGAGCAGCATGGCGTAGAACGCGGCTTTCAGCGTGCCATAGGTCAGTGGCGCGAGGCTCAGCTTGGGTTCGAAGTCGCTGTTGGAAGCCGTGGACTGCCAGACGTATTTAGGCTCGTCATAATTTTCGTACCAGACCTTGCCCCACAGCGAACTCCAGGACACTTCCGGGTGTGGATTTTTCAGGACCATCGGCAACAATGCGCCGCCCTGCTCAACCATGATCCGGTCGGCACGCGGCGACAGGGTAATCAGTCCTGCATCCTCGGCGACTTGTTGAACCAGCAAGGTGCGATGCGCGGTGCTATGGAACACACCCAACTTGCCGGAAGCGTCCATGGCGATGAAACCCTTGCGGCGCTGCTCGGCACGGATTTGCACGATAGGCGCGGTGCTCATCTGGAAGTCGCGAATGTGCATCAGGCGCTGTTCGCCATCCACATCGCGGGCCATGAACCACTGAGCCATGCCGCCTTTGGAGTTGCCGATAATCAGCGAAATACCGCCCACCAGTTGCGTGCTGGCGGTGATTTCAGCATTGCCGTCCTCGAGCAGCTTATAGCGGCCATTGAGCGTGCGATCGCGCAGACTGAACACGTCGGCCTGGGCGCGGCCATTGATCACATACAGCCATTGCTGGCGCGGATCGATATAGATGGCTTTGACCGCCTCCGACAGCTGCGGCAGATCAATACGGCTCAACTCGCTGCTGACCTCGCCGGTCATCATGTTTTCTTTTTGCTCAAGGCCCAGCACGTGCAGCTGCGAACCGGTCGACGCGGCGATCAGCAGGCTTTCGCCATTGGCATTGAGGGTGACGTGATCCAGCGCTCGGCCTTGATCATCAATGGTCAGAGGCGCTTCACCGTAGGGCCAGAGCAGCGCGGGAGTGATAGTTTTCAGGTCATTGGGATAGGTGATCTGGTAGCTGTGGCGGAACACCAGCACCTGACCATTGGACAAACCCAACGCAATCAATGGTGTGCCGGGCTGGTCCTTGCCGATGGACGCGACGGTCACGCCAGCAGGCAACGGCAAGCTGATGCGTTGCAGTTCCGCCCCGTTCTGGGCATTGAAGAACACCGCTTCACCCAGGTCGGAAATTCGCATGCCGACCTGATTCTGTTCCTCGATGGACAGCATCAGCGGCTTGCCGGCGTCGTTCAGCCAGGCCGGTTTGACCGGGCTTTCCTGGGTCAGGGTTGCGCCTTGAAACAGCGGAGCCACGACGTAGGCCAGATAAAAGAAGATCAAGGTGATCGCCGCCAGCACGGCAAGGCCGCCGATGGCCACGTACCAACGGGTCAAGCGGTCCTTGAAAGCACGCACGCGGCGCTTGCGCTGCATCTGCGGCGTATTGAAATCAATGCGCTTGGCGGGTGAATTCTGATTCATCGAAGGCTTGGCCAAATCATTCATGCGCACACCCTAGCGGTCCTGTATGACAAAAACATTACAGCGAGGTGACGCAAAAAAGCCCGCCACCCACGATCCTGGCAGCGGACTGTACAGTTAATAGCGCGGCCTGATTCAAGCAAGCCTCGCCGAGGGTGACGATTATTTCGCCGCGACTGCACCTTCCTGCAAGCCCAGATCCGTCAATGCCTTGGTCACGACCTTCGATGGCAGCGGGATATAGCCGTCTTTCATGACCACTTCCTGACCTTGCCGGGACAGAACCAGCTTGATGAATTCAGCTTCCAGCGGCGCCAAAGGCTTGTTGGGTGCCTTATTAACATAGACATAAAGGAAGCGCGCCAGCGGATAGGAACCGTTGAGTGCGTTGGCTTCGTTGTCTTCGACGAACTCGGCGCCTTCTTTCTTGGCCAGCGGCACGGTGCGCACGCTGGACGTTTTATAACCGATACCCGAATAACCGATGCCGTTCAGCGAACTGCTGATGGAACTGACCACCGAAGCCGAGCCAGGCTGTTCATTGACGTTGGCCTTGAAGTCGCCTTTGCAGAGCGCTTCTTCCTTGAAGTAGCCATACGTGCCGGATACCGAGTTGCGGCCAAACAATTGAATCGGCTTGCCTGCCAGATCACCGGTGACACCGACGTCGGCCCAGGTCTTGGCGTCAGCCTTGGCACCACACAGACGCGTGACGGAGAAAATCGCGTCCACTTGGGCCATGGTCAGGCCTTTGATCGGGTTGTCCTTGTGCACGAAAACCGCCAGCGCATCGACTGCAACCGGGATCGCCGTAGGTTTGTAGCCATGCCGCTGCTCGAAAGCCGACAGTTCGCCGTCCTTCATCTTGCGGCTCATCGGCCCAAGGTTGGCGGTACCTTCGGTCAAGGCAGGTGGCGCAGTGGACGAGCCGGCAGCCTGAATCTGAATGTTTACGCTGGGATATTCTTTCTTGTAGGCCTCAGCCCACAACGTCATGAGGTTCGCCAGGGTATCGGAACCCACACTGGACAGATTGCCCGACACGCCGGAGGTCTTCACATAAGGCTTGATCGCAGGATCAACAGCGGCAAAGGAATGGGCAGTCGCCACGCCAGCGGCTAAGAAGGTCAGTGCAGTCATCAAACGCTTGAGTTTCATACCTTGCTCCGAGCGAGGTGAGTCAAAAAATCCGTGACCGTCAGTATTGGCGGGCAGCGTGACGACTTTATGAAAAGATTGTGACAGTTGCGTGACTCTTTCACCAACAGGGCTTTTGTCTGTTGAAACGTGCGGTTGATCACGCTCTAGGCAACATAACGCCTCGCGATAAATTTTTATCAGCCAATTGCCAAAAAATCTCATTGCACTTCACCCGTTGCATATGCTTAACAGAACATATCAACGTCTAATAATTATTAAGTCATGGAGACTCAGCGAATGGAATCCACGTTAAACAGTAGACACTTGGCATTGGAAGAACAGGCATTCAAAGCGCCAATCCAAAGAAATAGCTCAGATCGCGCATCGCCTCTGAATCCGCTGCAATATGATGAAACTTTTGGTCGCGACGGAAAGTTACTGATCAATATGGGTGGACGTCGAACGTCCTGGGTCTCCTCCATTGTGCAGTTGCGCAACAGTTCAAAGTACCTGGCGACTTATTATGAGGCTTTAGCCCCGGGCAATCCTGATCCTTATATCAACAACGCCGGTGTTGCCCGATTTGACTCCAGCGGAAATATTGATACGTCGTTCGGCGCTCGCGCAGACGGAACCGTCGATATCAGATTCGGCGCTACCGACTATTCATTTCCCCAGCAAATTATTGAACTTGAGAACGGACAACTATTAGTTATCGGGGAACACCGGCGCCTTTCAAATACGCAATTTCTGCATGTGACGATGACGCGACTGGCGTCTGACGGTAGCCTGGACACAAGCTTTGGCAATGACGGCGTACTCAACATTACATCACTTGCGAACAGGGCTATCCGGACCGTCGGCACGGTGGTGTTACCTGATGGAAAAATCATCATGGCGGCAACCATCGCTGAAGAAGGTCCAATACGCTCGTTCTTGATCAAGCTGACCCCGGATGGTCGGCTGGACGAAAGTTTCGCCGGGCAAGGCATTCTGGAACTACAACGATCACCCGCTACGGGGACATACCTCTCCGGTTTGAAACTTGTCGAGGAGAGAACTCGACTTTTCACTTACGGTTATTATGGGAGTGCCGCGGGTCACGAAGTGGGATTCATGACCCGACTCGACACCGATGGCAACTTTGACACGAATTTTGGTCAGAGTGGTTTTGTGGACCTGGAGCCGAATGAACCAATTCTAATCAGGGATGTTTCGATCTCCAGCGATGAAGCCCATCTATTGGTCACTGGATTACATTTCAATCGGGAGTTGAGAATTGAGGAAAGCCTGCTTGCGAGATGCCTGACCAATGGCAAGCCTGATAAACGCTTCAACCAGGGCAAGCCGGTTTATCTGCGGTTTCATCCGACTTCCACGTATGACTTGTGGAACGATGCAAGAACATTGATGGACGAGGCGGGGAAGATCGTGGTTTTCGGCAGCGGCGGCACACCAACCGATAGCTGGTCCGTTGCTGGCAGGTTCCATTCAACGGGTAAACCCGATACAAGTTTTGCTGAAGGCTCGAGTGTAGGCTCACCGCCAGGTGCATCGTTTTTCCCTAGGGGCAGCTACGTAGAAGGTTCAAACCCGCGAACAATCCTTTGCGCTGGCGCAGCCGAAGGTTCCGGCGCGGTGCTCGCCATCAAGGTATGAAGCCAAGGCGCAGGCCTGCCAAAGCGGGCCTGCGCTTTTTACCCGTGCAATCGCCTAGCTGCGACGCACTTCGGTCTTCAGCAAATACCCACCCATCACCATACCCATGCAGCATAGCGCCGCCACGTACCAAGCCGGCCCCATCGGGCTGGACTTGAGCATGAAGGTCACGACCATCGGCGTCAGACCGCCGAAGATGGCGTAGGACAGGTTGTAGGAGAACGACAGACCCGAGAAGCGCACGGCTGCCGGGAACGCCTTGACCATCACGTACGGCACCGCGCCGATGGTGCCGACGAACAGACCGGTTATCGCGTACAGCGGGAACAACCAGTCCGGATGCGCGCCGAGGCTGTGATACAGCGTCCACGACGTGATCAGCAATCCGAGGCTACCGAGCAGGAACACCCAACCCGCGCCAAAGCGGTCAGCCAGCGCACCGGCACCGATGCAACCCAGGCTCAGGAAGACAATCGCCAGGCTATTGGCCTTCAATGCGACCGCAGCAGGGAAGCCAAACGTCGCGCTTTGTAGAATGGTCGGGGTCATCAGGATGACCACGATGATGCCCGCGGACAGCAGCCAGGTCAGCAGCATCGAAATCGCGACCGCGCCGCGATGATCGCGTAACACAGCCTTAAGCGGCACTTCGTCGGCCAAGGCCTTGCGCAGTTGCAGCTCGGCGAACACCGGCGTCTCGTGCAGCCAGCGGCGCAGGTAAACCGACAACAGGCCGAACACGCCGCCGAGCAGGAACGGGATACGCCAGGCGAAATCGGCCACTTCAATCGGGGTATAAATGCTGTTGATTAAGGTGGCGACCAGCGAACCCAGCAAAATCCCGGCGGTCAGGCCGCAGGTCAGCGTGCCGCAGGCGTAGCCGATATGGCGCGCTGGAACGTGCTCGGAGACGAACACCCAGGCGCCCGGCACTTCGCCGCCAATCGCCGCGCCTTGAATGACCCGCATCAGCAGTAGCAGGATGGGCGCCCACATGCCGATTTGTGCGTAAGTCGGTAACAAACCCATGATCAGCGTCGGGACCGCCATCATGAAAATGCTCAAGGTGAACATTTTCTTGCGCCCCAGCAGGTCGCCGAAGTGCGCCATGATGATGCCGCCCAGCGGTCGAGCCAGGTAACCGGCAGCAAAGATGCCGAAGGTCTGCATCATGCGCAGCCATTCCGGCATGTCCACGGGAAAGAACAGCTTGCCGACCACGGTCGCGAAAAACACGAAAATGATGAAATCGTAGAATTCCAGCGCGCCGCCCAGTGCGGACAGCGACAACGTCTTGTAGTCGTTACGGGTCAGCGGGCGCGACGGCTGCGCGGTACTTGAGTGCACTGTTGACATGGCAAGGCTTCTTCTCTTGTGAACATCTCTTTTATGGATAAGCGATAGCAATGCTGACTGCGGCGGGATGGCGTGCAGAAGCGATTCTCTCAAGCAACAGGCGCAGATAGGCACCAAAATTGCGTGATACAAGCAGTCATGCCGCCTGATCGGGTCCGGCACGATAGCAAATTGTTTCAAAAAGCACACAGATAGAAGCTGCAAGTGGTCTAAATCGCCAGTCAACGGGTCGTAGCCTGACGCGTCGCCCGATATACTCGCAGACCGCGATTTGCTACATCTTGTGTGAAAACGTATCGGGGTACTGTGCGAAATCAGCTGTCCGACAGCCGCTTTCGCAGAGTTTCCCTTCAGACGCCTCCGGGCATCTGTCCACCGCGGCAAAGACTTAAGCGTCATGGGTCAGAGGCACCCTATGCATGATCGAGCTCGAACAAGAAGATCCAATTCCACAAGGCGACCTCGCCTTGCAAATCACCGCATTGCCCCGTGAAACAAATGGTTTCGGCGATATTTTCGGTGGCTGGCTGGTGTCCCAGATGGACCTGGCCGGCACCGCAATGGCCAGCAAAGTCGCAGGCGGGCGCGTCGCGACAGTGGCTATCGACCGCATGGCGTTTCTGGTGCCGGTTGCCGTTGGTGCGCAATTGTCCTTCTACACCCAAGCCCTGGAAATCGGCCGCAGCTCCATCCAGATGATGGTTGAAGTGTGGAGCGATGACCCGCTGTCCAGCGAATGGCGCAAGGTCACTGAAGCGGTGTTCGTGTTCGTCGCCATCGACGGCAGCGGCCGCACGCGTTCGGTCCCCGCGCGGCGGTAATTTGCCGCACCTGAGGCATGCAGTGGCCGCTTCACGGTAAACTCGATGACTTTTGCACGGTCTATTACTGTCACCGTCCTTGAGCGAGAACTTACCCATGCCAACGCCCCAGGTTGAAACCGTCACTATCGATGAGCTGAATTGCTGGCGCATCCGCCACGGCGACGCCGAACTGGTTGTTGCCCAGCAAGGCGCGCACATCGTCAGCTATCAGGTTGATGGCCAACCGCCGCTGATCTGGCCCAATGAGCAAGCTGCGTTCAAAAAAGGCAAAGCGATTCGCGGCGGCATGCCGATCTGCTGGCCTTGGTTCGGCAACCTTGAGCGCAACCCGCAAAGCGTCCAGGCGATGCGCCAGAGCGATGAACCGGCCAAGGCTCACGGTGAAGTCCGGGCCATTGATTGGGAATTGCTGGGGGTTGGCGAAGATGGCGACGCGCTGCTCGTCGAATTCATTCAGCCCTTGGCCGAAGGTCAGTTGCCGGGTTGGCCGCATAATGTGGCCCTCAAGCTGAGCATTCGCCTGGATGAAGCGCTGAACGTCAGCCTCGTCAGTTACAACAGCGGCACCGAAACCGTGAGCTTTAGCCAGGCATTGCACAGCTACTTTGCGGTCAGCGATGTACGCGAGATCAGCATCAAAGGCCTCGACGGCCTGCGCTATATCGAAACCCTGCAGAACTGGGAAGAGCGCGAGCAATCCGGCGAACTGCGGTTTGCTGGCGAGACCGACCGCATCTACCTCGACACCCCCGACATGCTGAGCATCGTCGATCCGCAATGGCAGCGCAAAATCCACATCTGCACCAGCGGCTCGAAGTCAGCCGTGCTGTGGAATCCGTGGACGGAAAAAACCAAAAGCTTCAGCGACATGGCCGCCGATGGCTGGCAAGGCATGGTCTGCGTCGAAACCGCCAACGTGCTGGACGACATCGTGACCCTGGCCCCGGATGAGATGCATGTGTTGGCGCTTAGCGTGTGGGCTGAGGCGATCGAAGCCTGAACATCGTAGAGACCGTAGAGACCGTTGGAGCGAGGCTTGCCCGCGAATCAGGCGACCCGATGGGACAGATCCACCGGGTTTTCGTTCTTCGCGGGCAAGCCTCGCTCCCACAGATTATTACCCGCTAAAGATCCGCCTCAACCACAACCCGTACCTTCGCCGCTTCCAGCGCATAAGCGGCATCCGCCAGGTCATTGCTGACCTTCTCGACTTTCAGCGTGCCGACCACCCATAGCGGTGTGTAGATATCATCGATTTTCAAGCCTTTCGGATAGCGCACCAGGACGAGCTGATTCGGCGGCGGTGGCGGCACGTGGATGCAGGCGCCCGGATACGGCACCAGGAAGAACAGCGTACTGCGGCCTTTCGCATCGGTTTCCAGCGGAACCGGATACCCACCCAGGCGAATCTCTTTGCCATTCATGGTCGGCACCGTCTTGGCCGAATACATGACCGCGGGCAGACCTTTGCTTTGCTTCAAGCCACCCTTGCTGTCGAACGTTCCCTGCGCCTCGGGCGAGTTGTGGTCGATTTCGGGCATGGCCTCAAGGGCTTTTTGATCCGACCTGGGCATCAGTTCGAGCCAGTCGGTTTCGGGAATTTCAGCGTGGGCCAGGCCGCAGGTCAGCAGCACAGCAATAAAAACAAGACGTCGCATTGGCAAGCTCGGCTAGAGGAAGTGAAACAAGCCCGGCATTCTAGCCCTCTACGCGCCGAGTGCGCAGAGGGCCAGCTACTGACTGTCAGTTCTTTCTAATCAGACCGTACAGCACCAGCAGCACAACTGCGCCAACCAGCGCGCCGAGGAAACCTGCGCCCTCGCCTGCCTGATAGATACCCAAAGCCTGGCCACCGTAAGTTGCTGCCAGAGAGCCACCGATACCCAACAGAATGGTCATGATCCAACCCATGCTGTCATCACCTGGCTTAAGGAAGCGAGCCAGCAGGCCCACGATCAAGCCAATGAAGATGGTTCCAATAATACCCATGTCATTCCCTCTGTATGAATTGGACACACCAAATACTGATACGCCGCTTGGTGTCCTGCCATCTGAGAACGTACAGCCCAGAATGGTTCCACACTATAGGCGCTGCATTGCAATTTGATGGGCGGATATCGGCGGCGGGAGCAGCCTGCAGAAGAGTCAACCCTGACCTCCCGTTGCGGGAGGTCAGGTACCGCTGAACAGCAATCAGCCTTTGATCAGTGCTTCGACGAGTTTCACCTGGCGGTCCAGGGTTGCGCGGTTGGCGCTGCGAATAGTCGCGTGGCCCACTTTGCGACCGACCTTGAAAGCCTTGCCGTAGTGGTGCAAATGGCAATCGTCGATGGCGATGACTTTATCCACCGCCGGCACTTCACCGATGAAGTTGAGCATCGCGCTCTCGCCGATCTTGGCGGTTGAGCCCAATGGCAAGCCTGCCACCGCGCGCAGGTGGTTTTCGAACTGGCTGCATTCAGCGCCTTCGGTGGTCCAGTGCCCGGAGTTATGCACGCGAGGCGCGATTTCGTTGGCTTTCAGACCGCCGTCGACTTCGAAGAACTCGAACGCCAGCACGCCAACGTAATCCAGCTGCTTCAGCACCCGACCGGCGTAATCTTCGGCCAGCGCCTGCAATGGATGATCGGTGCTGGCGATGGAAATACGCAAGATGCCGTTGTCGTGGGTGTTGTGCACCAGCGGGTAGAAGCGTGTTTCGCCATCACGGGCACGCACCGCGATCAGCGAGACTTCCCCGGTGAACGGCACAAAGCCTTCCAGCAGACAGGCAACGCTGCCCAGCTCGGCGAAGGTTCCGGCGACATCGGCCTGGGTGCGCAGCACTTTCTGGCCCTTGCCGTCGTAACCCAGGGTGCGGGTTTTCAGCACCGCAGGCAGGCCAATGCTGGCAACTGCGGCGTCCAGATCCGCCTGGGACTGGATGTCGGCGAACTCAGGGGTTGGAATGCCCAGGTCCTTGAACATGCTCTTCTCGAACCAGCGATCACGGGCGATGCGCAAGGCTTCGGCGCTCGGGTAGACCGGCACGAACTGCGACAGGAACGCCACGGTTTCGGCGGGCACGCTTTCGAACTCGAAGGTGACCAGATCCACTTCATCGGCCAACTGGCGCAGATGATCCTGATCGCCATAATCGGCACGCAAATGTTCGCCCAGCGCAGCCGCACAAGCGTCTGGCGCCGGGTCCAGGAATGCGAAGTTCATCCCCAGCGGGGTGCCTGCCAACGCCAACATGCGACCCAACTGGCCGCCACCGATTACACCGATCTTCATGGAAAAACCTCAGGCGTCGCGCGGGTCTGGATTGTCCAGGACGCTGTCTGTCTGCTCAGCACGAAATTTCTTCAGCACTGCGTGGAATTGGGGATGCTTGGCGCCCAGGATGCTGGCCGACAACAATGCGGCGTTGATCGCACCAGCCTTGCCGATGGCCAGGGTCGCAACCGGGATACCCGCAGGCATCTGCACGATGGACAGCAGGGAATCGACACCGGACAGCATCGACGACTGCACCGGAACGCCGAGTACCGGCAGGTGCGTCTTGGCCGCGCACATGCCCGGCAGATGCGCCGCGCCGCCCGCGCCAGCGATGATGACTTCAATGCCACGGCCTTCGGCCTGCTCGGCGTACTGGAACAGCAAATCCGGTGTCCGGTGGGCCGAAACCACTTTGACTTCAAATGGAATGCCGAGCTTTTCCAGCATATCGGCGGTGTGGCTAAGGGTGGACCAATCGGACTTGGAGCCCATGATCACGCCAACCAGTGCGCTCATCGTCGTGCCTCTTCATCGGGCGCCCGCAGGCGCGTCAAAAAACAAACAAGCCACGCGGGAGACCGGCGTGGCTTGCTGTACGAATAATGACCGATCGAACCGGCCAAAGGCCGCGCAGTATACCGTAAAGCTGACAGATGACAGCCCCCTTGACGACCATCTGCATTCCGGCGGTTTTCGGGTTCGTTCAGGTACAAGGCTGACCGACACAGGCTGTAACCAGCGTCCTACGTATCCGATCCCGAGCTTATGACTTTAGCTGTCGAACGCGTGAACTGTATAACCCCACCTGGTTGTATTTAACTTGGCTTACTCCGTTATGGACTGACGGTATTTTCTGACCTGTTAATGGACTAACTCAAATGAAAATGGATTTTCTCAAACCTGCCACGCTACTTGTGCTGATGCTTGCCCTGCTCTCGCAACCCGCTTTTGCCGATCTGGCGTCGGAGAAGCGGCCGATCTTTCTGACCGTATTCCTGCACGACGATATTCCACAAGTCGAACGCCACAACATCCGACGCGACTACTTTGTCTGGCTGCTCAAAGACCTTGAACACTTCAGTGGACGCAGGGTTTACCTGGATTTTATCGAGCGCCAAGGCCCGCTCACGGCCATTGACTACCAAGGTCAAAATGAAGAAAACACGCTGCGCAACTGGACGCGGCTGGTCGACCAATACATTGCCGAGAACAATAGGCCCCAATCAATTACTCACAAATACCTGGTTTTAACCCGCAACCAAATCAATGAGTACACCTTGGGACTGACTAAACCCGGTCACTATGCGGCGATTGCATCGATGGCAACTTACACCGCCCCAGCTCATGAGATCGGTCATATGTTGGGCGGCAACCACGAAGCGTCGCAAGTCATCTACAAGGACGGCTGGTGGTGCGAAACAAACATCACCCCAACGCGTGTGAGCCTGAGAGCCAATTGCTACCTCTACAGTGATCAAAACAGAAAGCTCATGCTCGGCTATCTAAACAAGGCGCGTTGAAGTGACGCCTGGGGCGCTCGACTGCATGGCAATCGAGCGGCCCGCTTCAGCTCTGCTCCTGAGCAGCGCCGCCTTCCAGTTTGCGCCAAAGCAGGCGCACGTTGGCCTTGCGCACCAGCGCGCAGCGGTACAGGCGAATTTCCAGCGGCACATGCCATTGCGCGCCGCCGCAGACTACCAGTTCGCCCCGCGCCAGTTCGGCACGCACGCTTAACTGCGGCACCCACGCGATGCCCAGACCTTCGAGGGCCATGCTTTTCAGGCTGTCGGCCATGGCTGTTTCGTAGACCGTGGTGAAGCGCAGGCTGCGTTGACGCAACAGCAGATTCACCGAACGGCCCAGAAAAGCGCCCGCGCTGTAGGCCAATAACGGCACGCTGCCTTCGCCTTCCAGATCAAACAGCGGCTTGCCCTCAGCGTCGGCCGCGCAGACCGGCAGCATCTGCGTATCCCCAAGGTGCAGCCAGGGGAAAATCTCGGCGTCCATTTGCAGCGCGGCGTCGGGATCGTAGAACGCCAGCATCAGATCGCAGCCACCTTCACGCAGCGCATGCACCGCATCACCGACGTTGGTTGCGACCAGTCGGGTTGCGATATTCAAGCCTTCGTTGCGCAACTGGGCAATCCAGCGCGGGAAGAAGCCCAGCGCCAGCGAGTGCGCGGCGGCAACCTGCATGACTTCACCCTGGCCGCCTTCCAGATGGTGCAAATGCCGTAGGACCTCGCCCAATTGCTCGACCACGGTGCGCGCCGTGACCAGAAACAGCTGGCCGGCGGCGGTCAACTCAATGGGCGTGCGCGAGCGATTGACCAGCGTCAGCCCCAACGCGGCCTCAAGGCTGCGAATGCGCCGACTGAACGCCGGCTGCGTAACGAAGCGCCGCTCGGCAGCCTGGGAGAAGCTGCGAGTAGCGGCCAGGGCACTGAAGTCCTCGAGCCATTTGCTTTCCAGATTCATGGGTTCTCCAGAGCCGTTTACTTATTGAAATCAACACAAAACCTGTAGGACCGGATTCATCCGGGAAGGCGTCAGTAGAAGCGACAAAAATTTCGCAGCTGCGCCACCGATTCGCGAATGAATTCGCTCCCACAATTCCCCGGAGGCAGGTCACCACCTCGTTCACACGTTCGTCACATCTTGCGCGTCACACGCACATTATGCCGTTTGTGCATGGGCCAGCGGTTAACAGCATTGGTCAAGTTTAGCCTGAAAGCCCAGTATTCGAAGCGCTCCGGCATGTCCCATGCCCTTTTTGAGATTATCTCTATCATGTCCTCGCCTGCATCATCGCGCATCGAAAAAGACCTGCTTGGTGTTCTCGAAGTACCCGCTGACGCGTATTACGGTATTCAGACCCTGCGAGCGGTGAACAACTTTCACCTCTCCGGCGTTCCGCTTTCCCACTACCCGAAGCTGGTTGTCGCGCTGGCGATGGTCAAGCAGGCAGCAGCCGATGCCAACCATCAGCTGGGCCACCTCAATGCGACCAAGCATGCAGCGATCAGCGAGGCGTGTGCGCGTTTGATCCGTGGCGATTTCCACGATCAGTTCGTGGTGGACATGATTCAAGGCGGCGCTGGCACTTCGACCAACATGAATGCCAACGAAGTGATCGCTAACATCGCCCTTGAAGCGATGGGCCTTGAGAAAGGCGATTACAACCAGCTGCACCCGAACAACGACGTAAACATGGCGCAGTCGACCAACGATGCGTACCCGACGGCCATCCGCCTGGGTCTGCTGTTGGGTCACGACGCCCTGCTCGCCAGCCTCGACAGCCTGATTCAGGCGTTCGCGGCCAAGGGCCAGGAATTCAACCATGTCCTGAAAATGGGTCGCACCCAGTTGCAGGACGCTGTGCCGATGACCCTCGGCCAGGAATTCCGCGCCTTCGCCACCACGCTCAACGAAGACCTGAACCGCCTGCGCAGTCTCGCGCCGGAGCTGCTCACCGAAGTGAACCTGGGCGGCACGGCCATCGGCACCGGCATCAACGCCGATCCGGGCTATCAGCATCTGGCGGTTTCACGCCTGGCGACTATCAGCGGTCAACCGCTGGTTCCGGCTGCCGACTTGATCGAAGCCACCTCCGACATGGGCGCCTTCGTGCTGTTCTCCGGCATGCTCAAGCGTACTGCGGTCAAGCTGTCGAAGATCTGCAATGACTTGCGCCTGCTGTCCAGCGGCCCACGCACCGGCATCAACGAAATCAACCTGCCAGCGCGCCAGCCCGGCAGCTCGATCATGCCCGGCAAGGTCAACCCGGTTATTCCGGAAGCGGTCAATCAGGTGGCCTTCGAAATCATCGGCAACGACCTGGCGCTGACCATGGCGGCTGAAGGTGGCCAGTTGCAGCTCAACGTGATGGAGCCGCTGATCGCCTACAAGATTTTCGACTCGATCCGCCTGCTGCAACGCGCCATGGACATGCTGCGCGAGCATTGCATCGTCGGCATCACCGCCAACGAAGCACGCTGCCGCGAACTGGTGGAACACTCCATCGGGCTGGTCACCGCGCTGAACCCTTACATCGGTTACGAAAACGCCACCCGCATCGCCCGAATTGCCCTCGAAAGCGGTCGGGGCGTTCTGGAACTGGTGCGCGAAGAAGGCTTGCTCGATGACGCCATGCTGGCCGACATCCTGCGTCCGGAAAACATGATCGCTCCACGCCTTGTGCCTCTGAAGGCATAACGCAATCCGTTTTACGCACCACGCTCACCAGGCTGAGGGCCTAGACACCCCTCTCCCTTTTGAGGGTCCAGAGATCATTCTCCAGGACCCTTTTTTTTACCCGCAAAACCGAAAGTGACTACAAACCTCAAGGAAGTCAGTGCTTTACGAAAAGGAAAACGATTGCAGACGCAAGATCAGCGCACCGGTATAGTGCGCGCCCCCTAAAAACAACATCGAGGATTTACCTATGCTTGAAGTCATTAACGACTTCCTCTCGGGCAAAGTGCTGATCGTACTGATCGTAGGGCTAGGCAGCTATTTCACGATTCGTTCGCGTTTCGTGCAGTTCCGCCACTTTTTTCACATGTTTGCCGTTTTTCGAGACAGCCTGCGCAGCAGTTCAGGCCAGCTCAGTTCATTCCAGGCATTGATGCTCAGCCTTGCCGGCCGGGTCGGCGCAGGGAACATCGCCGGTGTCGGTATCGCCGTAACCATGGGCGGCCCGGGGGCCGTGTTCTGGATGTGGGTCACCGCACTGGTCGGCATGGCCAGCAGCTTCTTCGAGTGCTCGCTGGGTCAGCTGTATAAACGTTGCGACTCCGAAGGCCAGTATCGCGGCGGTCCGTCGTATTACATCCAGCACGGTCTGGGCAAACGCTGGTTGGGCATGGTCATGGCGGTTTTGCTGCTGGTGACCTTCGGCTTCGCGTTCAACGGCCTGCAATCGCACGCCGTGACCGACTCGCTGAACGCTGCATTCGGCATTGATCCACTCAAGACCGGTATTGCCCTGGCGGCGTTGCTGGGTCTGGTGTTTGTCGGCGGGATCAAACGTATTGCGGCCATCGCTGACTTGCTGGTTCCGGTCAAGACGCTGGTTTACATCGCCGTCACCATTTACGTCATCGTGCTGCAGTTCGACCACGTTCCGGCCATGCTGGAAACCATCGTCAAGAGCGCCTTCGGTCTGGACCCGGTATTCGGCGGCCTGATCGGCAGCGCCATCGTGATGGGCGTCAAGCGCGGCGTGTTCGCCAACGAAGCCGGTCTGGGCAGCGCGCCCAACGTGGCTGCCGTGGCACAGGTCGAGCACCCGGTGGCGCAAGGCGTGGTTCAGGCGTTCAGCGTGTTCCTCGATACCTTCGTGATCTGCACCTGTACTGCGTTGCTGATTCTGCTCTCGGGTTTCTACACGCCAGGCTTTGAAGGCAATGGCATCGCCCTGACCCAGAACTCTCTGGCGGCCGTGGTCGGTGATTGGGGCCGGATGTTCATCAGCGTCGCGCTGGCGTTGTTCGTGTTCACTTCAATCCTCTACAACTACTATCTGGGCGAAAACAGCCTGCGCTTCCTGATCGGCGAGAGCCGCAAGGCGCTGATCGGCTATCGTGCGCTGGTGTTGGTGCTGATCATGTGGGGCGCCGTGGAAAACCTCGGTACTGTGTTTGCGTTCGCCGACATCACCATGACCTTGCTGGCCTTCGTTAACCTGATTGCGTTGGCGATGCTGTTTAAAGTGGGGATGCGTATCCTGCGGGACTACGACGGCCAGCGTAAGGCGGGGATCAAGACCCCAGTGTTCGATTCGAGCAAGTTCCCGGATCTGGATCTGGACCTCAAGGCCTGGCCGAAAAACCCGACCGTCCAGGCTGAAGCCGAAACGGCAGTTGTCGGCAAGCCCGTCACTGACGCCCGTTAATCATCCGGCAGGCTTTGTCGGCCTGCCGTTTGTTTGATCATTGGAGAAAAAGCGTATGCATCGCGAAGCTCGAAACGTGATGGTCCTCTACACCGGCGGCACGATTGGCATGCAAGCCAGTGCCAACGGCCTGGCTCCGGCTTCGGGCTTTGACGCGCGGATGGCCGAGCAATTGGCCGCACAGCCCGAGCTGATCGTCCCGCAGTGGCACTTTCGCGAGATGTCACCGCTGATCGACAGCGCCAACATGACGCCGTCCTACTGGCTGCGCCTGCGCGAGGCGGTGGTTGAAGCCGTTGATGTCGATGGCTACGACGCGGTGCTGGTGCTGCATGGCACCGATACCCTGGCCTACAGTGCGGCGGCGCTGAGCTTCCAGTTGCTGGGTCTCGACGCTCCGGTGGTCTTCACCGGGTCCATGCTGCCAGCGGGCGCGCCGGGCAGCGATGCCTGGGAAAACGTCAACTGTGCCCTGCTCGCCCTGGGTAATGGGCTCGCGCCGGGAGTGCATCTGTACTTCCATGGCGAGCTGCTGGCGCCGACGCGCTGCGCGAAAATCCGCAGCTTTGGGCGTCATCCTTTCGCTGCGCTGAATCGTTCTCATGGCGGCGAGTCAGCCGATCCGCGCCCTGCACAACTGCATTACCGTCAGCCAAAAACCCTGGCCAGCGTTGCCGTCCTGCCACTGTTCCCCGGTATTGGCGCCGCCCAGGTGGATGCCATGATCGAAAGCGGCATTCAGGGGCTGGTGCTGGAATGCTTCGGCAGCGGCACCGGTCCTGGCAACGATCCGCAGTTCCTTGCCAGCCTCGAGCGGGCCTACCGTCGTGGGATCTGTGTCGTGGCGATCACTCAATGCCATGAAGGTGGCGTCGAACTGGACGTCTACGAAGCAGGCAGCCTGTTGCGTGGGGTCGGCGTGCTTTCCGGCGGCGGTATGACCCGCGAAGCGGCGCTGGGCAAACTGCATGCATTGCTGGGCTCGGGGCTGGACACCGAACAGCTGCGGCAGTGGGTTGAGCGGGATTTGTGTGGGGAACTGCGTTAAACAGCAGGATTGCCAGCAGCCAGGGACACAGCGATTGTCCCTGGCTCCGCGCAGTCTTTTACCGCATGCAACTCAAGTGCGGTGACAGCGATCATCCTCGGCATAAATCGCCGTATGCAGATGCCCCTCGGCATCCCGCCATGCCCGATACATGCCCGGCGTATTGAAGCTCAGCACAGTCTCACCTGAAGGAGAGACTGCGATGACCCCGCCATTGCCGCCCATGGTTTTCAGTTCGCCAGAGACAACGGTATCGCAAGCAGTGTGAAGGTCTTCGCCAGCCAACAGCACGCGGGACGCGATGTTGTGCGCGACCACCGTGCGAATGAAAAACTCGCCGTGCCCGGTCGCCGAAATGGCTGCGCTGCGGTTATCGGCCCAGGTGCCGGAACCAATCAAAGGTGAGTCGCCGATTCGTCCATAACGCTTGTTGGTGATACCGCCCGTGGAGGTGGCCGCTGCGACGTGGCCATGGCGATCCAGGGCAACCGCACCTACGGTCCCGAACTTCTTGTCGATGCCGCCCGGCTCCAGAGAAACGCTATTCGGCTGCTGGCGTTGCATCTCCCACTGCCGACGGCGCAGATCGGTGTCGTACCAATCGTTGTCGACCCGCTCCAGGTTCTGCTCGGCAAGAAAACTGTCCGCGCCAACACCCGCGAGCAAGACGTGCTCGCTGTGTTCCATTACCGCCCGCGCCGCCAGAATCGGGTTGCGCACGTTATGAATGCCCGCCACCGCGCCAGCTTCACGATTGCCGCCGGTCATGATCGCCGCATCCAGCTCGTGATCGCCCGCATGGGTGAAGACCGCACCTTTGCCCGCATTGAACCAGGGACATTCTTCCAGCTCGATGACCGCAGCCTGCACGGCGTCCAGACTGCTGCCATCCTGCTCCAGCACTACCAGACCGGCTTTCAATGCACGCAACAAGGCGTCGTGAATCGCGTTTTCGTCGCCCACGGTTAACAGACCGGGGGTCAGCACGCCTGCGCCGCCATGCAGCGCGATAGCGATTGGATTGGCCATCATGCATGGACTCCGTGATCGAGAATCTGATTGAGAAAGCGTCGGGTACGCTCTGATTCGGGTGCCGAGAAGAAGCGTTCCGGGGTGGCTTGCTCGACAATTTCACCCTGATCCATGAACACCACGCGATCCGCCACTTTGCGGGCGAAGCCCATTTCGTGGGTCACGCAGATCATGGTCATGCCGTCCTGGGCAAGACCGGTCATGACCTCCAGGACTTCGGCAATCATTTCCGGGTCCAGGGCAGAGGTCGGCTCATCGAACAACATGACTTTGGGCTGCATGCACAGCGCCCTGGCGATGGCGATGCGTTGCTGCTGGCCGCCGGACAGCTGGGAAGGAAACTTGTTGGCATGGGCGCGCATCTGGACTTTGTCCAGCAACGTCAGCGCGCGCTCAATCGCCTCATCCTGCGGCACACCGAGGTTGGAGGTTTGCGGCAATGTGCAGTTTTTCAGCACGGTCAGATGAGGGAACAGATTGAAATGCTGGAAACACATACCGACCTGGCGACGAATCCGCTCCAGCCGCTTCACGTTGTCGTCCAGTACTTCGCCCAGCACCTCGATAACGCCCTGCTGGTGATGTTCCAGCTGATTGATGCAGCGGATCAAGGTGGATTTCCCCGAACCCGAAGGCCCGCAGATCACGACCTTTTCGCCTGGCTTGACCGAGAGGGAGATGTCCCGGAGCACATGAGCGTTGCCGTACCATTTGTTCAGGTTTTCGATGCGCACGATGGGCGCTGCGTCAGTCTCGCGATGATCAGTCATGAGCGGTTCTGTTCCAGTTTCTTTTCAAGGTGCCGTGCATAGCGCGACAGTGCGAAGCAGACGACGAAGAAATAAATCGCCAGGAAGATGTAGATCTCATGGCCATAGCCCACCCATTCCGGTGCGGCCGCCGTACTCATGGCGATGCCGACGATATCCAGCACACCCACGATCATCACCAGCGTGGTTTCCTTGAACAGGCCGATGAACTGCGTCAGCAGCGGTGCAATCGACTGCTTCAAGACTTGCGGCAAAACAATCTGGCCCATGGTTTTCCAGTAGCCGAACCCCAACGCCAGCGCCGCTTCGTATTGGCCCTTGGGCAGGTTCTGCAAGCCGCCGCGCAGGGTTTCCGCCATATAGGCCGCCGTGAACAGGATCAGGACCAGCTGCACCCGCAGCAGGATGTCGAACATCGAACCCGGTGGCAGGAACAGCTGGATCATCAACGAAGCCATGAACAGCAACGAAATGACCGGCACCGAGCGCACCAGCTCGATATACATCACGCTCAAAATGCGAATCACCGGTTTCTTCGACCGGCGCCCCAACGCCAGCAGGATGCCCAGCGGCAAGGCGAAGATCATGCCCACGGTGCCGAGAAACACCGTGACCATCATCCCGGCAAACTTGGTCGATGAAATTTCCGGCAAGCCAGCGCCACCCTTGAGCAGCCACCACATGACCAGCGGCAGCAAGGCCAGATAGCCAATCAGCACGCGACGATCCAGACGCCGGAAAAACAGCAGCACGAACGCGGCGACGGCCAGCACCAGCGCGAGCGTCACCCGCCACCGCTCGGCTTCTGGGTAGAAACCGTAGACGAACAGGTTCCAGCGTTGGGTAATGGGCAACCAGCAAGCCCCGTGAGGATTGCATTCCGTGCGGCTGGTACCGACGAACGTGGCATCAAAAATCAGCCAGCTGAGCGCTTTTGGCACCAGCCAGAACAACAGGCCGAGCACCAGCACAGTCAGCAAGCCGTGGCCGATGCTGGGAAATAAATGTTTATGGGTCCACACCTGGGCGCGCACCAGCAAAGGCTGGCGCGGCGGCAAGCGTACGGCGGCGGCTTGATTGATCGCGTTCATCCTCAATGACCCCGCAGGCTGATACGGTGGTTGTAGATATTCATCGCAATGGAAATCAGCAGACTGATCACGCAATACGTGCCCATGACCAAGGCAATGCATTCAATGGCCTGCCCGGTCTGGTTCAAGGTGGTTCCGCCGGTTGACGACACCAGTTCCATGAAACCCACCACGACACCCAGCGAGGAGTTCTTGACGATGTTCAGGTAGGTGTTGGTGATCTGCGGAATCATCGGATAAACCGCTTGCGGCACGATGAGCTGGCGCATGGTCGACCCGTATTCGAAACCCAGCGCCTTGGCCGCTTCGTACTGGCCGCGCTGTACCGATTGAATGGCGCCGCGCACGGTTTCAGCGATGTAACTGGCGCTGTAGAACGACAAGGCCAACCATAAGGCGAGCATCTCCGGCACCAGCGCCACGCCGCCGTGGAAACCGAAGCCTTTGCGGACCGGGACTTCCCAGGTCAACTGCGCATCGCTTAATGCGTAGACCAGCAGCGGCAACAGCGCGGCACCCGCCAGCAGCCAAGGCCAGCGACGCCCGGCAAAACCATGCCAGGGCGCCTTGGCTTCCCGCACACGGCAGCTGACATAAGCCAACAATGCGCCGGTCACCATCAACAGCACGCCCCAGCCGACCAGCGAACCCTGAGCCAGCCACGGCAACATCAAGCCGCTGTTGCTCAAATAAGCCACATCGAACAACGAAATTGCCTGCCGCACGCCGGGCAATGCCAGCGCCAGCCCGTACCACCAGACCAGATGCACCACCAACGGAACGTTGCGCAGAAATTCGATACAGGCGCCAGCAAGACGGCTGATCAGCCAGTTCTCCGAAACCTTGCACAGGCCCAACGCCACACCGAGCACCGTAGCCATCACGATGCTCATCACCGACACCAGCAAGGTGTTGAGCAGCCCCACCAGATACGCACGAGCGTAAGTATCGTTGGGGGTGTAATCGATCAATTTGAAGCTGATGTCGTAACCGGCCCGCTCATCGAGAAAACCAAATCCGGAGGCGATATTCAGCGCTTTCAAATTGAGGCTGGCGTTGTGCGCCAGCAGGTAAAAGACAGCTGCAACAATGGCCAGCACAAGCCCTTGTTGCAGCACGCTCAGCACTCGAGCGCTCTGCAGGCGTTGGGTCCACATGACAGTAATTCCGTTCGGTGGTAATTCGATCAGCGAATAGGCGGCGCGTAGAGCAAGCCTTGGTCTTTCCAGGAGCGGTTCAGGCCACGGGGAAAGTTGAGGACGGTTTTTTCGCCCAGATTGCGCTCATATATTTGCGCGTAGTTACCCACTTGCTTGATTGCCCGATACGCCCAGTCGTTATCAAGACCGAAGGATTTGCCAACAGTCCCTTCCTTGCCCAGCAAACGTGCAACGTCAGCGGATCCACCTTTCTTGTCGCGCATCTCATCGACGTTTGCCGAGCTGATCCCGAACTCTTCGGCGGTCATCAATGCATAGGCGGTCCAGGTCACCACGTTGCGCCAGACGGTATCGCCCTGCGCCACGAATGCGCCCAACGGCTCCTTGGAAATGACTTCAGGCAGCAGCGCGTAGTCCTGCGGGTTGTTCATGATCGCGCGGCGCGAAGCCAGACCTGACAGGTCGTTGGAGATGGCATTGCAACGTCCGCTTTGAAAGGCCGCAAACAGCTCGGGGCTCTTTTCAATGATCACGGTTTTGTACGTGAGGCCGCGCTGACCGAAATAGTCTTCAAGGTTCTGCTCCGAGGTAGTGCCCGGTGACAGGCAGAACGTTGCGCCGTCCAGATCAGTGAGTTTCGCGATACCGTCCTTGGCGTGGGTCATGAAACCCTGGCCGTCGTAGAACCAGACGGTGGTGAAGTCCACACCGAGGCTGGCAACACGATCAGCAGTCCAGGAAGTGGCGCGGGAAAGCACGTCGATTTCACCGGAAGCCAGGGCTGTGAAACGATTCTTCGCGGTAGTCGCGATGTATTCGACTTTATTGGCGTCGCCCAACACCGCAGCGGCTACGGCACGGCACAGATCCACATCCATGCCCGTCCATTGGCCTTTGTCGTCGATCAACGAAAAGCCTGGTTTGTCACTGGCAACACCACAACGCACCGCGCCATGGGCTTTCACTTTATCCAGCACACCTGCCTGCGCGGCGGCAGCGCCCACGAGGCTGACCAGCAGCATTGATGAAGTCAGAAAATTCTTTAGGCCATTCCGTTTTTGCATAACATGCCCCTTCTACAGCGTTTTAATTTTTTTATTGGGAAAAACCACGACGTATCGGCAGGTGGCGACTACCAGCACAATAACGACAGAAAACAGGCATGCGTTAGTAACTGTTGATCCACTATGCTGAACAGGCTATCGAATTTTGGAATAACACGATGGACATCGATTGGTATCAGGATTTTCTTGCACTGGCCGACACCGGTAAATTCACGGCAGCGGCCAGCATGCGCGGCTCTTCACAGTCAGCGCTCAGCCGGCGCATTCAACTGCTCGAGGCGTATCTGGGCGCGACCCTGATTGATCGGGGCAAGAACCCGATCCGCCTGACCGCCGCCGGTGAAGCGCTGCTGCCCAATGCGCTGGAGCTGGTGCGCCTGGCGCGCGATTGCGAACAAAGCGTGAAGATCCTTGATCGGCCGCTGACGTTTGCGTCGCTGCATACCCTGGCGTGTAATTTCTTTCCTGACTGGATCAGCCAATTCTCGTCGCCGCAAAGCCCGATGTTCACCCGAATCGATACCGGCTACCGCAGCACCGACGATTACTACATGGCGCTGATGTCGGGGCGCTGCGACTTCATTCTGTTTTATGGCGATGCGCAGACAGAACCGTATTCGCGGCAGAGTGAGTTTGAAGTGTTATCGCTGGGGCACGACGAACTTTATTGGGTGGCAACGCCCGAACTGGCAGCACGCTGTGCGGCGTCGGACGAACCCATTCCGTGGCTGACTTACGCTCGCAGCGCCCAGCTGCACGATCTCTCCCGCGTTCAAATCGAGCGCCATCCTGAACCGCATCGCTTGCGGCGAGTGTTCGAAGCGACCGTTTCCGAAGCGCTCAAGCCAATGGCCGCCAGCGGCCATGGCGTCGCCTGCATGCCGCACACGATGGTGGCGCCCTTGATCGAGCGCCAGGAGTTAGTCCGCCTGTATCCAGACATGCAGTCCGATCACCTGGAAGTCATCCTCGTCCGCTGGCGCGGCAACCGTAACCCCGAGGCGGATGCGTTCTGGCAGAGAATTTCCTGAGACGGCCTGTAGGAGGGGACTTGTCCCCGAATGCGATTGTCCTGACGACGGAAATCCGGAAGGTTAACGCCGCCTGGGCTACCGCTTTCGGGGACAAGTCCCCTCCTACAGCATCGGTTTGGTCCGCTGCTGTTGCAGCTTCGACTAATTAAAGCCGCTCAATCAATACCTTAAGCTTTTCACCAAGAAGCGATATTTCCTACGCTATATCCAGAATTAGCCTATGGCGATGGGTTGCAATATAGAAAGAAACTCTCACCACTCTTGTGAGAGGTAATATCGATGCGCAAAGTGCCGTTGCTTGCTATAGCCGCCTTAATTTCCAGCTCATCAGCCTGGGCTGACAGTTGTGCTCTAAAGCCACCAGACTCAAAGCTACTGGATTACCAACAGGGTAAAGGTCTACGTGTTATTGCGGGTCGGTACCAGTTTGACTTGACTGAACGACCAGACGCGCTTTTAGCATTTGATGGCGTCATGGCTACCTACCCAAAAAAGGAATATATCAGCTACCAGCTAATACCAAGCAGCAGTATCAATGAAACACTTTCACAGTTCACAACTCGCCGCTTATCCACTGCCCAACTTGATCGTTACTTATACGGCCTCGATGACATTGCGGATCTTAACCAGTCGGATCAAGACCTCATCGGCAACATGCGCTCAGATTTGAAAATTGATTGTCAGACCCAACTGACAAAATACGGCATTGGTCCCGAAGTAAAAGCCCTATTCCAGGAAAGATCTGCCTCAGACGCTGAATATCGCATCCTGATTTTTTCAGACAAATCGACTCATCTCATTAGCGTGAAAGGGACACGGGAACGAGCCATAGAGATTCTGCAAAGCATTAAAAAACGGAGTTTGTAATCATGGATGAAAAAGATAAAAGAGAATTGAAAGAAGTGCTTGTCGCCTGGTACGGACCTCAAGCTGAAAACTGGGAGATGACTACGGAGTTACTGAATCTGGTGATGGAAATAATGAGGGAGATGCGAAGCTGTACTGCCGCCATGATTCTTGTCCCGGAGCCAGTCACATTCGGCAATGCGTTATCACAATTGGCCAAATCTGCGATAACAAGATTTATAAAGCGACTGAATGATGACTCGAAAATATTCAAGGCCTGTGGAGGGAGGGTGTTGTTGAACTATAAAAGCAGGGTTGCAATGGCTGGCATGGGGATCTAAAAATTCCAGTTTATCTCGCTGCCTGGATATTAAGCCTGTAGGAGGGGACTTGTCCCCGAATGCGATTGTCCTGACGACGGAAATCCGGAAGGTTAACGCCGCCTGAGCTACCGCTTTCGGGGACAAGTCCCCTCCTACGTTAAGGGCGGGCGGCGTTTCAACTCAAACCGTACTTTCCACCCGCGCATCCCTGAGCATTGAATCCAGGTTGCGTTCGATGTTGTCGCACAGCGCGGTCATCTGGATTTCGTGTTCGCTGGCGCTGAACGGGCTTTGCAGGTCGGTGCCGATTTTTTCGATGGCCAGCAGCATGAAGCCGACCACGGTGGAGGCCAGCGGCGTGAACCAGCCCAGCGTATCCACCAGACCAATCGGCACGATCACGCAGAACAGGCTGATGAACAGGCGCGGGAACGCCACGTACGGATAAGGCAACGGGGTATTGGCGATCCGTTCCATGCCGCCCTGGCAGTTGGAAATTTCCACCAGCGTTGTCTCGATGCGCGCCAGGCGAATGCTGTCCAGGCGGCCAGCGTCATATTCCTTGGCGAGTAGCGCAGCCGACGCATTGAGCACGTCGTTGGGGAAGTTGTTGGTGTCGTGGCGCCGCGAATATTCCTCGCGGGTGATCAGCGACTGCACGTCATCACCGCACGAACCGCCCTTCAAATGCGCAGACAGGCATTTCACGTAGGCCACATGCCGACGCAGCAGCACGGCTTTGGCCGGATTGATGTCGCCGTCATCCTCGATCAGCGTCAGCACCTGTCTGGCAAAGCTGCGGGAATTGTTGACCAGTGCGCCCCACAACGTGCGCGCTTCCCACCAACGGTTGTACGCACTGGAATTGCGAAAACTGGTCAGCACTACCAGCGCCGAACCCAGCAACGTCAGCGGCAGCGCGGGCAGGCTGATCTTGCGATCGAGGAACAGCATGAAGTCGACCGTGACGATCACGTCCCAGATCAACAGCCAGAACAACGACCAGCCGACGTAGCCAATGGTTTTAATCAGAAATCGGTATTTCTCGATGATCGCTTGCTGCAATGGGGCTACCTCGTGGCTACTGCGTAATACACGCCGATACCCTGCTTCGAATGTCTTTGCGGCATATGGTTCGCACGCGGGGGCACAAATCGCTGAATCGTTTAAGTTTTGCGCGAATCTGTGACACACGACCACTCGCCGCCCAGCTTCGGGAAACAAAAACTTCAAGGAACAAACCGCCCCCGGATGTGCTCCACACTTATCTGGATGTTCAGCAGCACGTCACCGAGGGTAAATTCAATGGGCTCGTCTTCAACGTCAATCTCCAGCGAACAAAGCACCGCACGCGACCAACTGTGTATCAACACCATCCGCACACTGGCCATGGATGCCGTGCAGAAGGCCAATTCCGGCCACCCTGGCACGCCCATGGCGCTGGCTCCCGTGGGCTACACGCTATGGAACCAGTTTCTGCGTTATCACCCTGACCATCCCGACTGGCCTAATCGCGACCGCTTCGTGCTGTCGGTCGGTCACGCCTCGATGCTGCTGTATTCGTTGCTGCATCTGGCAGGCGTTATCGAAATCGACGAACACGGCAATCCGTCCGGCAAACCGGCAGTGAGCCTGGAAGACATCGAGCAGTTCCGTCAGCTCGACTCCAAGACGCCCGGCCATCCGGAATACCGCATGACCACTGGCGTGGAAACCACCACCGGCCCGCTCGGCCAGGGCTGCGCGAATAGCGTCGGCATGGCCATGGCTGAGCGCTGGCTGGCGGAACGTTTCAACCGCCCGCAGAAGACTCTTTTCGATTACAGCGTCTACGTGCTTTGCGGCGACGGCGACATGATGGAAGGTGTGACCGCCGAGGCCGCATCCATGGCCGGGCACTTGAAGTTGTCCAACCTGTGCTGGATCTACGACAACAACACCATCAGCATCGAAGGCCACACCGAGCTGGCGTTCAGCGAAGACGTGCAGACCCGCTTCGAAGGCTATGGCTGGAATACCCTGCATGTCACCGATGCCAACAACACCGCAGCGCTGGCCCGAGCCATCGAAGTCTTCAAGCAGACCGACGATGCGCCGACCCTGATCGTGGTCGACAGCGTGATCGGCTACGGCTCGCCGCACAAACACAACACCGCAGCCGCCCACGGCGAACCGCTGGGCGCGGACGAGATCAAGCTGACCAAACAATTCTATGGCTGGGATGAGAACTCCAGTTTCCTCGTCCCGGAAGACGCCCGCGATTGCCTGCGCGACAGCCTTGTGCGCCGCAACGCCGGCACTTACGAAGCCTGGGAAGGCACGCTCAACGAACTGAAACGCAGCGATCCGCAGCTGGCTGATCAATTGCACCGCATGCGCGCTGGCGAGATGCCGGAGCAATGGCAGGATGAGCTGGAAACGTTCGAAACCGACGCCAAAGGCATCGCCACCCGAGCGTCCGGCGGCAAAGTGCTCAATGCATTCGCGGCGAAAATCCCGTGGCTGTTGGGCGGCTCGGCGGATCTCTCGCCTTCGACCAAGACCAACCTGACATTTGATGGTGCGGGCAGTTATTCGGCGAAGGACTACAGCGGACGCAACCTGCACTTCGGCATCCGCGAGCACGCCATGGGCTCCATCGCCAATGGCATGGCGCTGTCTTACGTGCGGCCTTACACGTCGACATTCCTGGTGTTCAGCGACTACATGAAACCGCCGATCCGTCTGGCGTCGATCATGGAGTTGCCGGTGGTTTTCGTCTTCACCCACGACTCCATCGGGGTTGGCGAAGATGGCCCGACGCACCAACCCATCGAGCAGCTCACCCAATTGCGGGCCACACCGGGCGTGCTGACCTTGCGTCCCGGCGATGCCAACGAAACCGTGCAGGCCTGGAAAATCGCCCTCGCCCAGACCAACCGGCCTTCGTGCATCATCCTTTCGCGGCAGCCGATGCCTACATTGGATCGCAACCAGTACGCGTCGGCCGAAGGTGTCGCGCAAGGCGCGTACGTGCTGGCCGATGCGCAAGAAGGTGAACCGCAGGTGATTCTGATCGCCACCGGCAGTGAAGTCGGCATGACCGTGCAGGCTTACGAGCAGCTCAAAGCCAAAGGCATCGCCGTACGCGTGGTCTCGATGCCGAGCTGGGAATTGTTCGAGGATCAGGATCAGAACTACCGCGACAGCGTGTTCCCGCCCAGCGTTACTGCGCGCGTCGTTGTGGAACAGGCAGGCCCGATGGGCTGGGATCGCTACGTGGGCAACACTGGCGCCAAAGTGGTGATGAACACCTTTGGCGCCTCAGCGCCCATCGACAAACTGCAGGCCAGGTTTGGCTTCACCGTGGAGAACATTGTGAAGTTGGCAAAGGAGCAGATCGCTCAATAAACCTCGTTGGAGCGAGGCTTGCCCGCGAAGGCCTCGCCTCCCTACAGCAGGCACTCCGCGTTATCGGTTTTTCGCGGGCAAGCCTCGCTCCAACAGATTGTGTTGCTCAGCAACCCGTCAACGCCACCTGCGGGCGTTCGCCAACAAAAAAGAACGGGCGGAATTTCACACCGACCACGTTCCCCACGTACGCCGCCACCAACCACAACCAGCCATGCAGGCTGCCGGAGGCGATGCCGCTGAAGTACGCGCCGATGTTGCAGCCGTAAGCCAGACGCGAGCCGTAACCCAGCAGCAGACCGCCGATCACCGCTGCCAGCAGCGAGCGAGCCGGAATCTTCAGGTTCGGAGCAAAACGTCCCGCCAATCCGGCTGCCAGCAGCGCGCCGATCATGATCCCGATGTCCATCACACTGGTAATGTCTTGCCACACTGGTGCGGCCAGCGCCTTGGCGTTGGCCGGCATCTGCCAGAACGCCCAGCTGCCGACATCCACGCCCAGCCCGCCTGCCACCTTCGCGCCCCACAAGGCGAAGGCCGAAGTGATCCCCCAAGGACGCCCGGCCAGTGCCAGCGTCGCGTAATTGAGCAGCGCCAAACCAATCGCGCCCCACACCAGCGGCCATGGGCCGTGCAGGAAGCGGCGCAACCCGACGTGTTCGCTGGTGACTGCGGCTTCAAGTTGGCCGTGACGGCGTTTTTCCAGGCGCAGGGTGACAAAGGCGATCAACGCAAACACCGCCAGACTGAGCACCAGCGCCGGAAGCACACCGAAGCTTTTCACGATGGAAGTCGCCGGGAACGACGGCAGCGAGAACCACCAGTCGACGTGATGCGTGGCGATCAGCGAACCGATGATGAAGAACAGCAACGTCACCAGCATCCGCGCATTGCCGCCACCGGCAGTAAACAGCGTGCCCGACGCGCAGCCGCCGCCCATCTGCATGCCGATACCGAAGATGAACGCGCCAAACACTACGGACACACCAGCTGGCGCGACCAGACCGGTGACCGGCTGACCAAATAAAGTGCCTGCGCCCAACGCTGGGAAGAACAGCACCACGGCGATGGCCAACATCACCATCTGCGCCCGCAGCCCCGCGCCACGGCGCTCACGGATGAACACCCGCCATGCTGAGGTGAAACCAAAGGCCGCGTGATACAGAGTCAAACCCAGCGCCGCGCCGACAATCAGCAACAGCACCTGGCGAACGCCGACACTGCTGAGCAGAAACATCGCCGCGAACAACAGCAGAAACGCAGCGATCAACGCCGCACCCGGCTTGCGCGCGGGAGCCGCAGCAAGAGAAGTAGTCATGAGAAGTCTCGGTTGAAAGGTGATGGCGGCGAGTATATCGCGCTAAACCCTCCGATGACCCGTAGGACCGGCTTTAGCCGGGAGGGCGAAGGTTCTGACGATACAGCTGCTGCGAATCGACTGGCCTCCTCCCGGCTAAAGCCAGTCCTACGGAATGCATTCCAGCCTCAATCCGCCCAAACCGCCCGCA
>NZ_LGSI01000063.1 GCF_001698815.1 Pseudomonas syringae
TGCACGGATCGGTAGGACCGGACTTGTCCGGGAAAGCGTTGGCGCAGATACCGGGCTGGGTCAGGCGAATGACGCCGGCCACCCTACGCCTCGGGGACAAGTTCCCTCCTACCGGATTGGTTTAAGAGCCAGCTTGGTCCAATCAGTTTTCAAGACCACGCAAATGCTCAAACAGCATTCGGCTCACCGGGGCCAGTGCGTCCTGCTCGCGAGTGACCAGGACCAGCGTGCGCTCGGACCAGTCGTCGTTCAGCGCGACGGCAGTGAGGCCAAGTGCGCGGCCAAACAATTCAAAGGCCTTGAGCGGCAAAATGCCGATGCCCATGTCGGCCTGAACCATGCGGCACACGGCGTCGAAACCCGGCACGTGGATGCGCAGGCGCAGCACACGCCCCGCTGAACGGGCCGCTGCCTGGGTGCGCATATGGATCGAACTGGCGGCGTGCAAGCCGATATGATCGCTGTCCAGAGTATCGACGAATGCCACTTGATCCAGCTGCGCCAACGGATGATCGGGGCGCATCACGACAACGAGTTTGTCGCGGCGATACGGCACGCTGTACAGGTCGTGAGTGTCCGTGTCGGCAGAACAGATGCCGATGTCCGCGACGCCATCGATCACGCCCTGAACCACGCCGGTGCTGGGCCGCTCTTCCAGATCGACCTTGACCTGAGCGTGGCAGGCGATGAACTCATGCAGGTCCTCGGGCAGAAACTGAATAATCGCCGAGAGATTGGCCTGCATGCGCACGTAACCGCGCAACCCTTGCACGTGTTCGCCCAGTTCCATGCCCATCTTTTCCACGTCGAACAACATGCGGCGGGCGTGATGCAGCAAGGTTTCCCCGGCAGCCGTGAGGGTCATGCCCTTGGCGTTGCGCACAAACAATCCGATTCCCAGCGCATCCTCAAGCTCCATCAGACGCTTGCTCGCGGCCGAAACCGCAATCGCCTCCCGCGCCGCAGCTCGGGTCAAGGTGCCTTCCTCATGCACCGCTACAAACACTTGCAGGGTAATCAGGTCCAGACGGCGGATAAGATTTTTGTGCAGCATGAGCGCAAGTCTCAAGAGTAGATGGGAGTTGATCGGGCGAGGATATAGGCAAACAGCGGCGCACAGGGCTTTCAACCCGCAGCGCTCCGGGTCCAGCACCCGATAGTTATACCTTTAAGATCTAAAAATATGGATATACGTTATTTTGCGGAATAAACCAGGCGCTTTATAACTGGACCCCTACTGCTGACTGAGCAACAGCTGTTCAACAGGTACAGCACCCGCCCGAACACTTAAAGGATTTGTCATGGATGTTTTCTGGTTTCTTCCAACCCACGGCGACGGCCACTACCTAGGCACCACCAAAGGCGCGCGACCGGTCACGTTGAATTACCTGAAACAGGTGGCCCAGGCCGCTGACGACCTCGGTTACCACGGCGTCTTGATTCCCACCGGGCGCTCCTGCGAAGACTCTTGGGTGATCGCCTCGGCACTGGTGCCGCTGACCGAACGCCTGAAATACCTGGTGGCGATCCGTCCGGGCATCATTTCCCCAACGGTGTCGGCGCGCATGGCAGCGACCCTGGATCGCTTGTCGGGCGGACGCCTGTTGATCAATGTCGTGACCGGCGGCGACCCGGACGAAAACCGTGGCGACGGCAGCTTCCTCGATCACAGCGAGCGCTACGAAGTCACTGACGAGTTTCTGCAAATCTGGCGTCGGGTGCTGCAAGGCGAAGCCGTGGATTTCGAAGGCAAGCACTTGCGTGTACAGAACGCCAAGGCGCTGTATCCGCCGATCCAGAAA
>NZ_LGSI01000021.1 GCF_001698815.1 Pseudomonas syringae
ACGTCTTCGCGGACAAGTCCGGTCCTACCAGATCTGTGCCGAGCCCGTAGGAGGGGACTTGTCCCCGAAGAGGCCAGCCGGGCCAATCTCGATCTGTCTGCCCCGGCTTCATTGCCTGCGCCGACGTCTTCGCGGACAAGTCCGGTCCCACAAAGTATCCGTTCGGCTAGTACGTGGCTTTAGCCCGTTGCTCAAACACGGCCTTGCCCACGCCAATCAAGGTCACGTCATTCTGCGGTGTGTGAATCCGCGCGCAGAGTACGTTGCGCAGGTGGCGTTGCAGCGGATTGCTGCGTGACAGGCCGGGGTTGCCGGATGCTTCGATGGCCAGTTCCACGGCGCGGATCGCGTTGGTGGTAACCAGGTATTTGATCTGCGCGGCATGCACGGCCGGGGTCAGGCCTTGAGCGGCGGAGTGCAGCAGGCTGTGATTGTTGAACAGCAAGGTGTCGATTTGCCCGACCACTTCCTGAAAACGCGGCAAGGTCGAAAGCGCCGCACCCAGATTGGATGGCTTGCGCTGTTCCAGCCATTGCACGAACCATTCCCGTGCAGAGCGGGCGACCCCGTCATAGACCGACGACAGCAACACCGACATCCAGAGCATGCCCGACGGGTCCAGCTCTGCCTGCGGCGCGCTCCATGGGCTGACGCTGACCGCATGTTCCAGCGGCACCAGCACGTCTTCGAAAATCACTTCATGGCTGCACGTGGCGCGCATGCCCAAGTGATCCCAGTCCTCGACGATGCGAATCCCCGGCGTGTCCTTGTGTACCAGCCAGGCGCCCACCAGCGGATCGGCGTCATCGCTGCGCGCCCAGACATTGAACCAGGTCAGACCGTGGCTGCCGGTGGAGTAAATCTTGCTGCCGCTGATCCGCCAGCCTTCAGCGGTGCGTCGCGCGGTGGTCGCAGGCAGACCGCCACGGGCCGGCGTGCCGAGATCGGGTTCGACCCGCAGCGAGTTGATCAGCGCGCCTTCCTGCACGGCTTGTTGCGCCACTTGCACGCGCAGATGCTGAGGCCAGCTTTTGCTGTCTTGCAGCCGCGCGTGCTGGATGTATTGCATGACCAGAATCAGCGCGGTGGAAGGCTCGCCCTGGGCCACGGCGCTGATGGTTTGTTGCGCTTGCAGCAGATCGGCACCGCCGCCGCCCAGATCAGTGGGGACGGTCAGGCCCAGCAGGCCGTGCTCGTGCAGCAGGCGGAAATTGGCGTGGGGGAATTCCCCGCTGGCGTCATAGCGCTCGGCTGATTCTGCCAGTATCGCGGTGATGGCCGTCAGTCTGGCGGCGAACGCCTCGGCGGACTCAATGCCGCCGGGACGCACGACAACGGGGCGAAGGGGGGATGCGGTCATCTGTGTTTTCCTTCTTGAAACCTGTCTGTAACTGACTGAATAGATGAATTCCGTAGGAGCGAATTTATTCGCGAAAGCGGTGTGTCAGACGTTGATACTTTGCCTGAATGGACCCCTTCGCGGATGAATCCGCTCCCACAGGCGGAATACGGTCATACCGTGGGACCGGATTTATCCGGGAAGTCGTCAGTGCAGACGACACCTCTGCGGCATCTGTGGGTTGCCCCAAACATAGAATCTCCCACAAGGTTCGCCGTAATCAGGCCAGCTCTGGCTGTTGCCGTGGAGCGGCCGCTTCCTGCTGCGCATTACGATTGACCGGCACTTGCAGGCCGAAATGCTCGCGCAACGTCGAACCACTGTAGTCGCTGCGGAACAAACCTCGTTCCTGCAAGACCGGTACCACCAGCTCGGTAAAGTACTTCAAGCCATCGGGCAGCAGCGAGTTGATGATGAAACCATCGGCCGCGCCTTGTTCAAACCAGGTCTGGATCGCGTCAGCCACTTGATTCGGGGTGCCGACGAATTCACGTCGCGGCCGGGAGAAGTGCAGCGCAACCTCACGCAGGGTCAAACCTTCATCCCTGGCCAGTTGCTTGATCCGGTCCGAGCCGCCTTTCTGGCTGTTCGAGCCCAGATCGCCGAGCTCAGGGAAGGGCGCGTCCAGCGGGTATTGGCTGAAATCGTGGTCGTTGAACGGGCGACCCAGCGCGACGATGGCGTCTTCAATGCTCACCAGCTCCACGGCTTGCTGATAGCGGCTTTCCACTTCGGCGTCATCGCGACCGACGATAGGGCGAATGCCCGGCAAGATCGACAAGTCCAGCGGGTCGCGACCAAAGCCCACAGCGCGTTTCTTCAGGTCCTGATAGTAGGCCTGGCTTTCTTCCAGCGTCTCGGCGTGGACGAAGATTGCATCGGAATATTCTGCGGCGAAGTTACGACCGTCTTCGGAGGTGCCCGCCTGAAAAATCAGCGGCTGGCCCTGTTTGGAGCGGGCGATGTTCAGCGGGCCCTTGACCGAAAAGAACTCGCCCTGGTGATTGAGCGCGTGCAGCTTGCCAGGGGTGAAGAACTCGCCGGTCTGCTTGTTGCGGGCGAAGGCGTCATCTTCCCAGGAATCCCACAGGCCTTTGACCACCGACACGTGCTCCTTGGCAATGCGATAACGCACCGCATGCGGCGGGTGTTCTGGCCTGCTGAAGTTATCAGCGGTGCCGCTGAGCCATGAAGTGACGACGTTCCAGCCAGCCCGGCCGCCACTGATGTGGTCCAGCGAAGAAATCTGCCGCGCGACCTGGAACGGTTCGGTGTAACTGACCGTGACCGTGGCCACCAGGCCGATGTGCTCGGTGGTTGCCGCCAGCGCTGAAAGGATGGTCAGCGGCTCGAAACGGTTGAGGTAATGCGGGCTGGATTTTTCATGAATGTGCAGGCTGTCGGCGATGAACACGAAATCGAATTTCGCCGCTTCGGCCAGTTGCGCCTGCTGCTTGTAGAAGCCGAAATTCACGCTGGCATCGGCCAGTGCGTTCGGGTGGCGCCATTCGCCCCAGCCGTGACCGACACCATGCACCATGGCGCCGAATTTCAGTTGTCTTTGCTTGCTCATGAGCGTGCTCTCCGGAATCGAATTGAGTGAACAGAGTGGTTCGTGGTTACTGGGCGGCTGTCTTCACAACCTGAGCACGCGAAGCGTTGAAGCTTTTGTCGAAGCCTTTTGAGACGTCGATCTTTTTGCCGAGGATGCCTTCCTCCTGGTAAATGTCTGCCGTGGTTTGCAGGCCCTTGATGATCTTGTCGTCGATGTCCACCCGTTGCATCTTGGTGGCGCGGGCGATGGCCTGATGCACTTCGATCGGCAAACCGGTGGTCTTGGCCACGGCTGCGGCGTATTCGTCCGAATGGGTGTTGCTCCACAGGTAAGCGCGTTCCACCCGTGCCACGAAGTCGTCGAGCTGTACGCGTTTGTCGGCGATGGCCTTGCTGGTTGCTGCCAGGTACAGATGATTGGTCAGCAGCTCGTTGCCGCTGATCAGCACGCGATCCTGACTCTGGGTGATGGCAACCGTGGTGTACGGATCCCAGGTCGCCCAGGCATCCGCGCCGCCGCTGGACAGCAGGATTCGCGATTCGCCGGGAAGCAGGTTAATGAAGGTCACGTCGCTGGTTTGCAGGCCCGCTTCACGCAGTGCCTTGATTGCCAGGAAGTGACCGATTGAGCCACGTCCGGTGACAATGCGTTTGCCCTTGAGGTCGGCAACGGTCTTGATCGGCGAGTCCTTGGGCACCAACAACGCGGTGGTGAAGCGTCCTTCGGCGTGGGTGATGCTCACCACTTTCAAGGGCGCGCCTGCGCCCAGGGCAAATACGTAGGGCGCGTCGCCCAGCGCACCGATGTCCACGGCTCCGGCATTCAGTGCTTCACCCAGCGGCGCGGCGGACGGGAATTCGGAAAACTTGATCTCGTAGGGCACGTCCTTGAGCTCGCCCGAGACTTGCAGCAAGGTCTTTATCGAGGATTTCTGATTGGCGACCAGCAAGGGTTGCAGGTCTGCGGCCTGAACCTGTTGGCCCAGGGTCACGCTCAGCAGCGCGCCCAGCAGCAAGCTTTTCAGGTGCCGGTTTTTCGAGGGCAGTGCGGGTTTGCGGACGAGGGTCATGGGTGTTTCTCCAGGCTAGAGGACAGTGCAGCAGGGACCTCCGCCTGGAGGGGTCGGTCCCGTTGATTTGCAGCGGTCTTGGAAAAATAGGTGGGTCAGATCACGTAAAAACCATGGGTGCCGTCGCGGGCCAGTTGCGCCACCAGACCGTATTCCCAGTCCAGATACGCCTGCATGGCTGCGCGCGGTGCGTCGGTGCCTTCATAAGGACGGCGATAGCGGTCGATGCGCGGCGAGGCGAGCTGGCTTTCGCCGGTCTCCAGTGGCAGCCCGGCGGCAATCCAGCTGGCCGTGCCGTCCTTGAGCAGGAACACCGGCTTGCCGGTCAGGGCTTCGACTTCTGATACCGCCAGACGCGCCAGCTTGCTGCTGCCGCAGGTCAGTACGTAGCGCTCGGCGGCGGGGATTTTTTCCAGCGCCGACTTGAGCTGCGCGCGCAACGTCCACCACGCGCCGGGAATATGCTGCTTGACGTAGTTGGCGCTGGCGGTGAAATCCAGTACTGCAACGCCGCCATGCGCCTGCCACTCGACCAGGGTTTGCGGGCTGATTTCTTCGACCTGGGCTGGCGTCGGGATCGGCGCGTTCCAGTCGCCTTGCTCGCTGAAGTCAGCAGCGTGCAAGTCATCGACGACGAACACTTCCCAGCCCAGCTGTGCCAGCCATGAAGCCGACATATTGGCGCGTACACCGTCGTCGTCCACCAGCACCAGACGTGCGCCGCGTACGCTGGCGAAGTGATCGGTTTCCTGCACCAGTTGCCCGCCCGGCGTCGAGCGCGCGCCCGGCAAGTGGCCCTTGGCGAATTCTTCCGGGGTGCGCACATCGAACAGATAAGTCGTACGCGTGGCGTCTGCTTGCCAGCTGTGCAAGTTGGTACGGCTGGCGCGTTTTACTTGTGCCTTGTCGGCAACCCGGCGCGCATCGGCGCTGGCTGTTTCGCGGGTTTCTTCGCTGACTGCGGCAAAACGTCGGGCCTGGCCGTGATCCAGGGTTTGCCCGGCCAGCAGCCAGCCGATGGTGCCGTTGCGCAGGGCGTTGATCTGATTGGGCAGACCGGCGTTTACCAGCGACTGAGTGCCAATGATGCTGCGGGTGCGTCCGGCGCAGTTGACGATGATCCGCGTGTTCGGGTCCGGCGCCAGCTCCCGGGCGCGCAGCACCAGTTCGGCACCGGGCACGCTAATCCCGCTGGGAATGCTCATGGTCTGGTATTCGTCATAACGGCGTGCGTCGAGGACGACCACGTCGGCGTTGGATTTGATCAGTTGCAGCACTTCTTCAGCGGCCAGCGAGGGCGTATCCCGATGATGCTCCACCAGTTCGCCAAACGCCTTGCTCGGCACGTTGACGTCGATAAACAGCTCGCCGCCCGCATCGCGCCAGCCTTGCAGGCCGCCTTCGAGCAACTTCACGTCGCTGTAGCCCAGCGCCTGCAATCGCTCGAGGGCGATCTGCGCCAGGCCTTCGTCGTTGTCGTACAGGGTCACGGCGGTGTCGCGGCGGGGAATTCGGGAGAACACTTCCAGTTCGATTTTCGACAGCGGGATATTCGCCGCGAACAACGGATGGGCTTCGGCGAAGGGCGCTTCTTCGCGCACGTCCACCAGCGCCAGTTCTTGATGGTCGAGCAGCGCCTGGCGGATGTCGGCAAAGGATCGGGTAGTTGGCTGGGTCATTGTGCTTGGCTCTCTTTAGACAGGTCCCAGATGTTGGGCAAAAAGGCGTTGGAATAGCCGGAAATAAACAGCTTTTCAGTACCGTCAGGCTGATACACCGCGCGGCGCACCGCACCAATGTTGGCGCCGTAGACATGGATGCTGATCGATACCTGATCACTGTAGGCGTTGCTGACTTGATGAATGTCGTTGCTGCGCGGCGACAGGGCTTCGACGTGGCCGGGCTCCAGGCGAATCGCCGGACCTTCCTGCTCCAGACGGCCGCCTTCACTGCGGGCGAATCCCTGGGAGAACTCCGCGCCACGCAGCATGCCGATCAAGCCCCAGACGCGGTGGTCATGAATCGGCGTACTTTGCCCCGGTCCCCAGACGAAGCTGACCACCGAGAAACGCTGCCGGGAGTCGGCATGCAGCAGGAATTGCTGATAGCGCTGCGGATCGGGAACGGCGTATTCATCGGGCAGCCAGTCGTCGTAACTAACCAGTTGGGACAGCAACTTGCCGCCACGATGCAGCAGGTCGCCTTCGCGGGGATTGCTGTCAATCAGCTCGGCCAGCGCGCCAATAAAGGCTCTGAGTCTTTCCGGGTGTCGGGTCTGCGTCATATCGAATCCAGCGCTTGGTTAAGGCATGGATGAATATAAGCATAATGGAGGTGTTTAATATGCTATTTTTTTATGATTAGGATATAACCAAAATGTTGGTTGGTTGGGTGTGATGCGACTGGTTAGTGGTGCTCGCGGCTGCGCGGGATTACAGGCGGCTGTTAAGAAATGCGTCCAGTCGTGCCGTTTGGGAAGTGCCGAAGAACACCGAGGTTGGCGCGTCGACATTGACTGTGCCCTGATCGAGAAACACACAGCGGTGGGCAACCCGCTTGGCGAAATTCAATTCGTGTGTGACGCACAGCATGGTCATGCCTTCCCGAGCCAGATCCTCCATGACCAGCAGCACTTCGTTGACCATTTCCGGGTCCAGCGCGGAAGTCGGCTCATCAAACAGCATGATGCGCGGCTGCATGCACAAGGCGCGCGCTATTGCTACCCGCTGTTGCTGCCCGCCGGAGAGTTCGCCTGGATATTTGTGGGCTTTATCACCCAGTTGCACGCGTTCAAGCAAGCGCGTGGCGGTCGCCGTGGCGGTGCGCTCGGTCATGCCCAAAGCAACTTTTGGCGCGTAAGTGCAGTTTTCCAGCACTGTCATGTGGGGAAACAGATTGAACTGCTGGAAAACCATGCCCAGTTCCCGACGCACGTCTTGAATGCTCTGTGGCTCCGGGGTCAGGTTGATGCCGGCCACGATGATTTGCCCGTTATCGTGGGGTTCAAGGTGGGCGATGCTGCGGATCAGTGTGGATTTGCCTGAGCCCGATGGACCGCAGATCACCACCGTTTCACCTTTATGTATTACCAGGTCAACGTCACGCAAAACCTGATGATTGCCATAAAACTTGTCCACCCCGCTCAAGGTGATGATGGGCGTTTGTGCCGACTGTATGGTTTTTGAAATGGGCAGCGTAGGGCTGATGACGGTCATTTGATAAGCGCTCGCGTCTGACCTGCATTGAGGTAACGTTCTGCGGCATCGAAGCCAAAACGGATGATGTTGATGATGGTCCAGTAAATCGCTGCAGCGGTGAGCAGCGGAGTGAATGGGTCGTAAGTGAATTCGAACACTTCATTGGCCGCCGCATTGAGCTCAACGAGGGTAATCGCTCCAACGGCCGCCGTGCTTTTGACCATGATCAGTATTTCGTTCTGATAAGCGCGCAGTGCATGCCGGGCCGCAATCGGCAGGCGGACTTTCCAGAAGATTACGGGCGGGCGCATCCCCAACGCAGAGGCCGCTTCGAGCACACCTTGCGGCACTGCCTGCAAACCGGCGCGCAGGATTTCCGCAAGATACGCCGAGTGGGTCAGGGAAAGCCCTGCCACCGCACAGAAATAGGCACTGGAAAACAACGGCCACAACGGGCCGTTGCGGATCGCTGATAGTTGCGGCAAACCGTTGTAGATCGCGTACAGCAAAATCAGGCTGGGCACGCCTCGGAAGAAACCGACATAACCCGCTGCAATCCAGCGCCGCCGCAGTGATGCGCGGCGCAATGCCAGCGGGATTGCTATCAGCATCCCCAGCATCAGCACTGGCATCAGCACCGCCAGGCTCATGGCGGCGCCCGTCAACAATTGTGGCAAGGTGTTCCATGCCAGCGCTAAGTCGTAATGCATAGGTTTACCTGTCCGCTGGTGAACCGCAATCAGTCAAGGCGTTGCCCGAACAGCGAACCGAAACCTTCGATGGGTGCATGCACGCCCGATAGCATCAAGGTATGCCAGAACGAAGCCTGGATAGCGCTGATGACCGGGATGCCCAGATCCTGCTCAAGCGCCCCAATAGCGCCGACGCTGCGCATGTTGGTGCAGCTGATGAATACCGCTTCTGATTCTGGATGCACGGTGCGGCGCGCGAAATCGTAGACACGCTCCAGCGGGATTTCCCCCAGCTCGATGTCTCCGGTAATGCCCAGGCCGTCAGCCGCTAGAATATCGAAGCCATTGGCGGCAAAGAAAGCTTGTCCGCGCTGGGTGACTTCTTCGATATACGGCCCGACAAATGAAATGCGCTTCACGCCAAAACTGCGCAACGCCAGCAATGCTGCGCTTGAGGCCGTGGTCACCGGAATATCGCCCATGACCGCGCGCATCCGGTCGGCCACGACATCGTTGAACCCTTTGCCTTCCAGAAAGCTGGCGCTGGTGCCGCCGAAAACGGCGGCGGTCAGCGGCGCAGTCGCCAACAGGCGCGCGGCGTCCTCCAGTGGCCCTTCGCTCATCATCGAGCGGATGCCGTCGCTGGAAGCGTTGAGGAACGGAATGCGCGTGGTGTGAATGGACACGCCCTCGGGCGCCATTGCTTGAAATTCAGGCTCCATGACGGTGCTTGAGGCCATATAAATCAGGCCGATCTTAGCGCGCCAACCGGTGTAATCTTTCATCGAGAATGCCTCATTTAAGTAGTTTTATCTGCTAGCTGTTTTGGCTTCTGGCTGTTTTTGCGCTTGTCCAGGCGGCCGATCAGCCAGACCGTCAGCAAACTGAAAGCCAGGAAGAAAACAGACACTGCGCAGTAAAAAAGAAAGGGTTCTTTGGTATTGCCAGCGGCCATCTTGGCTTGTGCGATGACCTCTTTGATGCCGACCAGGGAGATCAATGCGGTGTCTTTGAGTACAACAATCCACATGTTGGTAAGGCCCGGCAAAGCCAGGCGTATGGATTGCGGAAAGACGATATGTGCCCACATCTTTCTGCGCGGGATCAGTAGCATGGCGCTGGCTTCGAACTGGCCCTGGGGTAACGAGCGGATGGTGCTGCGGATAAGCTCCGCAAGATAAGCGCTGTATACCAGACCCAGCGCCGCGACTCCGGCGGCGGTAGGTGTCACATCCACATGGACTTGCAAGCCGGTCAAACCGAACAACGAGGCGATCATTTCGCTGCCGCCGTAGTACAGCAAAAACGCCACCAGCAACGCTGGAACCCCCATGAACAACGAGGCGTAGACGCGCCAGCAACGCCAGCGCCAGCCATACGGGTTAAGTGTCAACAGCGCGATGGCGGTGCCGATGCTCAATGCAAGCAAATAGCCGAGCACGGCGACCTTGATGGTCACCAATGCGCCGAAGAACAGCTCGTCGCCGTATCCGGTGTCGCCCCAGCTCAGCAGTCCCAGCATTAGGATTCCCCTGATTACGCAGGCTTGATGCAGGCACTTTCAGCCGGAACGATTGCCACCGGAATGAAGCGCTCACGAATGTGCGTGAACGTGCAGTCAGCAAGCATGGAGGCAAGCGCTTCATTCATGCGCTTGGCCAGATCAGTGCTGTCCTTGCGGACAATCCAGCTGGAGCCGCGTTCGGCTTCAGGAATCGATGGATCGCCGGTCCAGAATTCGCCGCCATCGAGTTTGAAATCCTTGCCCTCGGGTTTGCTGATCAGTTCCAGAGTCCAGTTGATCTTCGGGCCCAGCGTCGCATCGATCCGGCCGGCGAGCAGATCAAGACGGATCTGCTCGGGGTTGTCGTAGTTGGTCAGTTCAATAGCATCGCCGAAATGCTCGGTCAGGTAACGCGATTGGGCGGAGCCGCGCTGGGTGCCGAAACGAACGCCTTGCAGGCCGGTTTTGGTGAACTCGAAATGGCTATTGGCGCGAACAACGTACGCGTCCGGGTTATAGACGATGGGCATGCCAAATAGCGCCTTTTCCTTGCGCTCCGGCAGTGGTTTGATCTGCGTGGTAATGCCGTCGAGTTTCTTCGCCAGCAAGGCGGGGATAAGGGCTTTGAAGTCCATGACCACGATCTCGCAGTCGACCTTCATGCGCTTGCACATTTCGCGTGCCAGCTCAGGCTCGACGCCGGTCAACTTCCCGGATGCATCGACGATGCTGAAGGGCGGGTAGCTTCCTTCATTGCCAAACACAAGCTTCTCTGCGGAGATCGCCGCTGTGGAAAACACCAGGTTGGCGAATAGGGCGAGACCAATAGCTGAATAGTTCAAAGAGCACCTCATTACTTGCCAGGGTTGAGAACAATCTAGGGACAAAAGTGCATGCAACAGATCAGCCAGCCGTACCGAGCATACGGAGTTTGAAACGGTCAGCAGTTATCGCTTGGCGAAGCAGGGATTAACTAAATAAATTGTAGAGATTGGCAGTGCCGGCCACCTGGCTGGCGCCGTCCGCTGCGAGGCTCACGCCCTATTCCTGAGTAACAGTGGTGCCAGGTTTTTCGTAAGCCATGTAGTCGTTCTGCATGACGATATGGTCGGCGATGTATTTCGCATCGTGCCAGACGCCATAGATGAAAGAAGACGCGCGGTTCACCAGATTTGGCAGGCCAAGAAAGTAGATGCCGCTTTCGGCAGAGATTCCGCGCTTGTGGAAGGGCTCGCCTTTTTCATCAAATGCGTTCACTTGCAGCCAGCTGAAATCAAACGTGAAACCGGTTGCCCACAGCACCGTGGTAATGCCAGCTTGGGCCAGATCGAGACTGAGGATCGGGTTCGTCAGACAGTCCGGGTCGGGCAGCAGCGTCCACGCCTCCGGTTCGGCAGGAAACGGCAGGCCGTTCTGCTCGATGTAGGCATCGGCGTCACGCAGGACATCGAAATAGGCTTTGTCACCTTCGGCAACGTTGGCGGCCAGGCCTTCCTGGAATTCGATCACCCCGTCGTTCCATGACTGGGTCAACCCCACCAGTTGGATGCCCGCATGGGCAAGGCGCCGGAAATCGACCGTTTTGCCACCTTCATAGCCACTGACGGCGAAGGCGACGTGTTGCTTCTTGGGCTTGATCTTGACTTCGTCCCACAGACCCAGCGCCCCCAGCCACCAGCAGTAATCACGACCGCGATAGGAGCGGGGCGGACGATAATGCTCACCCACGGAGAGATAGACGGTTTTGCCTGCCCGGCGCAATTCTTCGGCGATTTGGGAGCCCGATGCACCGGCACCCACTACCAGTACGGCGCCATCGGCCAACTGTCCTGGATTCTTGTACGCCGAGGAGTGCAACTGCTGGATTGTTGCCGACTCAGGGATGATCTTCGGGTAGATCGGGCTGTGGAACGGACCTGTTGCGGCGATAACATTGGCCGCCTCGATCACACCGGCAGACGTCGTTACCTTGAAGCCGGACCGACCTGCATGGCGTTGCACCTGCTTGACCTCGACGCCGGTGCGCACCGGGGCCTTGAGCATTTTCGCGTAGTCCTCGAAATAGCTCGCCATGCGCTCTTTGGGTGGAAAGGTTTCCGGAGAGATGCCCTCAAATTTCAGGCCGGGAAATCGATCGTGCCAGGCCGGTCCATTGGCGACGAGTGAGTCCCAGCGTTCCGAGCGCCAGCGCTCGGCGATCCGGCTGCGCTCCAGAATGATATGCGGTACACCCATGAGCGAGAGATGCTCGCTCATGGCGATGCCCGCCTGACCAGCACCGACAACCAAGGTGTTGATTTTTTCTACTGACATTTGAGTTTCCTAAAGGTAATCGACCCTGACCTGTTTCACCGACGCCTGAACATCAACGTCACGTCGAAGAAGCACAGGAGCCCTGGATATCATTCATCGACAGCAGCCAGTCTGCTCAAGCCCTGGTCTTTTGAAAAACAGGCTTTTTGAACGCAGAGGTTAGGCAAAAACAAACCGCGCCCGAGGCTCATGCCCGGCGATTGCAGGGGCACTCGCGCAGCGCCAGAGTGAGGCGTTCAAGCATGCAATCGCAGGCATGAAGTTGGTCGACGCTGACGAACTCGTCGGGTTTATGACCTTGCTCCATGCTGCCCGGACCGCACACCACCGTCGGGATACCAATGGCGTCAAACAACCCGCCTTCGGTGCCGAAAGCCACGGTGGTGAATTCGCTGGAACCACAGAATTGGGCGATCAAGTGCGCTGCGTCACTTTGAGCGTCGGTCGCGAGTCCTGGATAAGCAGACAATTCAGAGAAGCGGACGCTGGTGTCGGCGTTGACCGCATGCATTCTGGGCACCACCTGATGTTGCGCGTAGTGCTGCAGTTGCTGCGCCACGTCGTAGGGGTTCTGGTTGGGGAGCGTGCGTATTTCGAAGTCGAAACGACAATCGGCGGGAACAATATTCAAGGCCTTGCCGCCGCTGATCAAACCGGTCTGTACCGTCGAGAATGGTGGGTCGAAACGCGGGTCTTGCAGTTCGGGAACGCGCAGCTGCGAACCGATGCGGCCCAGCTCGCCAATCAAGTCAGCGGCGTATTCGATGGCATTCACGCCGGTGGGCGCATACGCCGAGTGGCAAGCCGCACCCTGCACATCGCAGCGCATGGCCAGTTTGCCTTTGTGGCCCAGCACCGGCTTGAGTTCTGTGGGTTCGCCGATGATGCACAACAAGGGTTTGTGCGGCCGTTGTTCCAGCTCTGAAAGCAGCGCGCGGACGCCCAGGCAGCCGACTTCTTCATCGTAGGACAAGGCAATATGCACCGGCATGCGCAACGGTTCGGCGAGCAGGCCGGGGACCGCCGCCAGCACGCAGGCAATGTAGCCCTTCATGTCAGCAGTGCCACGGCCGTAGAGCTTGCCGTCTTGTTCACTCAACTGGAACGGCGCAACCGTCCACGGCTGGCCATCCACCGGCACCACATCGGTATGCCCGGACAACACGATGCCTGGACGATCATCCGGCCCTACAGTGGCGAACAGGTTAGCTTTGCTGCGCTCGTCATTGAAAATCAGCTCGCAAGGAACGTGCAGCTGCGCCAAATAATCACGCACGAATTCGATCAGTTGCAGATTGGACTCGCGGCTGGTGGTGTCGAAGGCAATCAGCGACGCCAGTAGATGTCTGCTGTTGCTCATTCATTCATCTCCAGGCACTCCGTAGCTGGGCGCTTTGGTAGGGTCGAGTGCGCGAGTGATGTAATCCTGCATCTGCGGGCTGTAGTCGGCCCACAACTGCGCCAATTGCCCGACCGGATCTTCATCCGCCCAATCGACTCGCAAGTCGACGATGGGCCAGATCAGCTCGCCGACCACTTTCAAGGCTGCGGAATGCACCGGACCTGCTTCGCCACCGGCAGCCAGGGCGGCTTGCATGGCGGCGATCAGGCGGTCGGCCAGTTGTCCGTCGCTGGTTTCGAACGCCCGTACCAAAGCGTCGATGACGGCTCGGTCGGCGAGCATATTTCCAGCCCCGACGCATTGTTCGCCAGCCACCGCGTTGTGGCAGCCCAGGGTCTCGCTGCCGCTGAAATGCGCGGTGTTGCCCAAGTGATCGATTACCGTCAATTGCCTGAACTGGCTGTAGCGGTCGTCACCCAGCGCGGTAGCCAGCGCCTGTTCAGGCGCCAGCCCTCGTTGCAACTGGTCGAGAACATCGGCGCCCAGCGCGGGCAGGGTGATGTTCTGCGTCGCGACAGCGCCGACTCCGGGGCGCAGCCATGGGCAGCGCGCGCCGACGGCAATGCTCGATGAGCTGATGGCAATGCCCAGTTGACCGGTTTTGGCGCAGCGGCCAATGATTGAAAATGTCATGGTGTCTTGATCCTGTTTCGAACTGAAGTGGCGTCGGATTCTGGTTGCGCATGGCGCCGCAAGTCAGCGCGACCCTTCAACATTAAGTACCCGTCCCAATCCCAGGAAGCGATTGGCCAGTGTCAACAGGGTCGCAGTCACCGCGATATACATCACCGACAGCGCCGCCAGCGTCGGATCGGCAAACTCCCGGACATAGTTGTACATCGCCACCGGCAACGTCTGGGTTGCCTGCGTGGTCACGAAAAGGGATGCGGTGAATTCGTTGAACGACAGGATCGCCGCAAATAGCCAGCCACCGAACAGTCCGGGAATCATCAGCGGAACAGTGATGGTCCATACCACCTGCAACGGTGTTGCGCCAAGACTCGCGGCTGCCAGCTCGATCCGCTGTTCCAGGTTGTGCAGCGACACGTACAGGCTGCGCAGCACGAAAGGCAGCACCAACACGACGTGGCAGAAAACCACCAGCGCATAACCGCGTCCCAGGTTGAGTTGCGAGACCAGCATCAGCAAGCCCAGGCCGATGGTGAAATGCGGGATGAACAGCGGCGACAGCAGCACGGCTTCGATTAGCCCCTTGCAGCGAAAGTCGTAGCGGTGAATGGCGATCGCCAGGGTGGTACCGATAACCACGGCCAGGCTTGAGGCCCAGGCGGTGACCACCAGTCCGGCATAGAAACCCTTGCGGAAATCGTCGTAGTCCAATGCGCGCTGAAACCAGCGCAACGACCAACCCTTGGGCGGAAAGAACAGCACCGAGGTGCTGCTGAACGAAGAAATGATCACCACCACGGTCGGCAGCAGTACGAACAACAGGATCAGCGCTATTAGCAAGCGGCCAGCATGGCTCAGCCATTTGTCGCGATTGGAACGGGTCATATCAGTGACCTCCGGCGCTTTGCAGGGAACGGGTCATGCGCTTGAGCGCAGCCAGCAGCAACACGGTCAATATCAGGCCGGCGACGCTCAGGGCGGCGGCGAAAGGGAAGTTCAGGGACGAAAAGCCCAGCTGATAGACCAGCGTGGCAATCGTGCTGACCTTGCCGCCACCGATCAGTTGCGGTGTGGCGAATGCACTGAATGTCCAGGCGAAAGCAGTGGTCAGGCTGGCGACGATGCCCGGCAGCGACAGGGGCAAAGTGACAGTGAGGAATGCACGGATCGGCCCGGCACCCAGGCTGGTCGCGGCTTTTTCGTACGCAGGATCGATATGCGAAAGCCCGGTGGCAAGCATCAGCACCATGATCGGCATGGTCACGTGGACCAGCGCCAACACCACGCCGGTCTGGGTAAACATCAGTTGCAAGGGCTTGTCGATCACGCCCATGCCCAGCAGCAGGCTATTGAGAAAGCCGCTGCTGCCCAGAACGATGATCCACGAATAGGTCCGCACCACTTCGCCGAGAAACAGCGGCGTGATGGCGATGATGAGAATGGTCGATTTCAGCCATCCGGTGCGGGTGCGCACCAGCGCGTAGGCCAGCGGGTAGCTGAGCAGCAGGCCGAACAGCGCGGTCTTGAAACTCAGCGACACGGTGTTGAGAAACGCCTGTGCGTAGAGGCTCTTGAACAGGTCCTGGAAGTTGTCGAGGGTGAAACCGCCAACTTCCAGCGAGCCGGGGATAAAGGCGCGCACGCTGTACTGCAGCACAGTCAGCATGGCAATCGTCAGACCCAGGGCCGTGAGCGCCGAGGGCAACACGAACCACAAGACAAACGCAGGTTTTCGAGTCATGGGCATTCCCGTAGAAATCGGCGGTAAGGCGGCCGCGACACATGGTCGCTGAAATAATGTACTGAGCAGGAAGTGGCGCGAGAGGCCCCGCGCCCGGTTACGCGCTTAGTGCGCCATGATGTTTTCCGAGAACCACTTGCGCCAGTCGGCGGATTTTTCGGCCCGCAGTTTCGGGTCGACGTTCAGCGTCGCGTCCCACTGCGCGGCAGTGGTGAGCATGCCCGGCAGTTTGGCAATCTCCGGATCGACATGAGCGTTGGTCACTACCGGGCTGCCGTGGTTGATCTTGGCGATCTTGGCCTGCACATCAGCCGACAAGGCAATGTTCATGAACTTGTAGGCCAGGTCTGCATGCTTGCTGCCTTTATTGATGCCCATGGCGTCGACGCCGAGCACTGCGCCTTCCTTGGGGATCGCCAGCTTGATATTCACGCCTTCTTCCATCATGTGATAGGCGTTCATCGACAGAATGACCTGCACCGGAGTTTCGCCGGTAGCGATCAACTGCTGGCTGTTGGCATCGTTGGTGTAGAACGACTTGATGTTGGGGATCAACGCCTTGAGCTTGTCCTGGCCCTTTTCCCAATGCTGCGCGTCGCTACCGGAAAGCTTGGCCGATACCGCGATGATGTGGCTAGGGTCCCAGTCGGGCAGGGCGAGCATGCCTTTGAGTTCGGGTTTCCAGAGGTCGTTCCAGCTATTGAACGTCACGCCCTTGGGCAACATGTCCGGACGATAGCCGATGGTGTAGACGTAACCCCAGACGCCGATATGGGCCGGGCTGAGCTTGGCCTGCTGGACCAGATTGGCGGAGTTGGGCAGCTTGCTCATGTCGAGGTTTTCGAACAGTCCGTCGGTGGTGTACAGCCAGCCGACGTGGGAGGTGGTGAAGGTCAGGTCGGTTTCTGCGGTGCCGGCCAGTTTGGCCTTGTTCAAGCGATCGATGGTGCCGCCGGTAACGTACTCGACCTCGACGCCGGTTTCTTTGGTGAATTGCTGGCCGATGGCCTCGTCGATGAGATCCTTGAAGCTTCCGCCCCAGGTGCTCACGATCAGTTTGTCAGTAGCATTGGCACCCGCAGCGGCCAGCAGGCTGGCGCTCAAAACGGTCAAGGCAATGGCGTTGCGCAGCATTTTCTTTTCCTCATGGATGGTTCGAATTGTGATCGTTTGCGCTGTCCGGCCGCCCCGCATCAGTGCACGGCGGCCGGAGGCTCGATGAATCCATGATGGAGCGGTGAACACGCTGCGGTAAAACAGCCTTTGCCGTGCTTATGCGTCGGAATTTCCGATGCAGACCGAGGCAGTCGATTAAGAAGGATTTGCCTAAGCATGGCTGCGGCAAATGCTCATTTGCTCAGGGGCCGGCAAAGACCAACATGGGCGCGTGCTGTGCAGGGTCTGCGCACGCCCGGCGCCCGGCATGGTCCGTGCTTCGTCTTGCAGGTCCGACCGCAAGCGCGTTAGCGCAGGTCGCCTGATCCTTTGCCTGGAAATGCTATCTATGCTCAGTCGAATTACTCAACGACAGCTGGAGTACTTTGTCGCCTCTGGCGAAGCCGGCAGCCTGCTCGGTGCCTCGGAACGCATTCACGTATCTTCGCCGTCGATCTCGGCGGCGATCACCCACATCGAGTCGGAACTGGGCGTGCAGTTGTTCATCCGCCACCATGCTCAGGGCGTGTCGCTGACGACCATCGGCCGCCAGGTATTAAAGGAAGCGAAGCTGATTCTGGAGCAGATGAATAACCTCTACACCATCGCTTCGGAATCCCTGAACATGGTGCGCGGGCCGCTGCGGGTGGGTTGTCTGGAGTCGCTGGCACCAATGATCACGCCAGAGCTGGTGTTCGGCTTCGGTCGGGCGTTTCCCGGTGTGCGCATCAGCCAGGTCGAGGGCTATCACGAGCAACTGCTGGAGAAACTTCGCAGCTCTGAAATTGATATCGCCCTGACTTACGACCTGGCGACCAGCGACGACATCGATTTCCAGCCTTTGGCGCAGTTACCGCCCTACGTGATGGTCGGCGAGCATCACCCGCTGGCGAACCTTCCAGCGGTGACGTTGCACGATCTGGAAACCTATCCGATGGTGTTGCTGGACATTCCCTGGAGCCGCGAGTATTTCATGAGCCTGTTCATGCAGGCTGGCGTTACGCCCAATATCGTCATGCGTTCGAGTAACCTGGAGGTGGTGAGGGCGATGGTCGCCAACGGTGTCGGCTTCAGCATTGCCAATGTGCGGCCCAAGGCCAACCTGTCCCAGGACGGCAAGCGCTTGATTCGTGTGCGCCTGTCCGGCGAACATCGGCCGATGCGCCTGGGCTACGCGACCGCCAACAATGCGCAGCTGTCGCGGCTGGTCAGTGCGTTTGCCGAGCGCTGCCGGATGTTCGTCTCTGACCAATACATCCCCGGCATGGCGTCACCGAGTTTCTTCGATCCGCATGCCGTTCGTGTGCTCAAGGGCGTGAGCTGAGTGTGTCAGTAGCCGCGCGCCGGATCGACCTGATGCAATACCGCCTCGCCTCGGGCCAGGCGCTGAATATTATCAGCAACCTGAGCAGCCGCAGTTGCCGGGATGGCGACAGATGCCAGGTGCGGCGTGATCAGCACGTTATCCAGCGCCCACAGCGGATCCTGTGGCGGGAGCGGTTCGCGGTCGAAGACATCCAGCGTCGCCTCGCCAATTTTGCCGCTGGCCAGAGCAGCGGTCAGCGCCTGCTGGTCGACCACAGCGCCACGGGATACGTTGATGAAGCAGCTACCGTCGGGTAACAGCGCCAGGCGTTCAGCGCTGAGCAGCCCGTTGGTCTGCGGCGTCAGTGGCAGCATCACCACGAGGATATCGGCGTTGGCAATAAAGTCGTCCAGAGCGTCCATACCGCTCACGCATGCCACGCCTTTCAGCTGTTTGATCGAGCGTGACCAGCCGTGCACGTCGAAGCCTTGGCGCACCAGCTCCAGCGCAGCATAAGAGCCGAGCTCGCCAAGCCCCAATACGCCGACGCGCACGCTCGATGGCAGGCGCGGGTGCAGATAATGCCAGCGCCGCTCGCGCTGGGCCCGTTCAAAGGCAGGAATGTCGCGGGCATAACGCAGCACGGCGAACAGCACGTAGCTGGCCATCATGCGGCCCATGTCCGGGTCCGAAAGGCGGGTGATGGGTATCGCCGGCAAGTCGTCACGACCCACCAGCGAATCGACGCCGGCACCCAGGTTCACCAACAGTTGCAGATTACGGAAGCGGGCGAAGAAACCCTGCGGCGGCTTCCAGGCCAAAGCGTAGAGCACGCTGTCGGGATCTTCGACGTCGTGCACCCGGCAGATGCGCACGCCGGGGAGCAGCGGGGCGAGCAGCGCCTGCCACTCTTCAAAGCTGTCGAACTCACTGTAAAACACCAACGTCGTACTCACGCTTGTGTCTCCAGCAGTTCGGCCACTGCCGTCAACGCCAGGCGATAGCCCAACGCACCCAGACCAGCAATCACCCCGGTGGCGGCTTTGGATACGTAAGAGTGATGGCGGAAGCTTTCGCGCTTCCAGATATTGCTCATGTGTGCCTCGATAATCGGGCCGTCGAACGCCAGCAGTGCATCCAGGATTGGCACCGAGCTGTAGGTCAGGCCTGCGGCATTGATGATGATGGCGTCGGCGTTGAGGCGCGCTTCCTGAATCCAGTCCACCAGCACGCCTTCGTGATTGCTCTGGCGAAACTCCAGTTGCAGCCCCAGTTCGGCTGCATGGCGCTGGCATCTGGCTTCGATACTGGCAAAGCTTTCGCTGCCGTAGGTGCCGTTTTTGTCCAGACCGTACAGGTTGGCATTCGGGCCGTTTAGAAAATACACGGTGCGGGGCATGGCGAACTCCAAAGCGTTACGCGACCGGTCGGGTCGCAAGCATGGCGGGGTGTTGGTCGAATTCAGCGAACCAGGCGGCAGCGGCGGGGTGGCTGGCGCGCCAGTCAAGGTCGGCGAAACGGAAATCCAGGTAGCCGAGGCCGCAGCCGATGGCAATCGCCCCGATATCGTCGGGGATGCGGCTCAATTGCGGCGCTTGTGTTTCGATCTCAGCCAGGGCTGCACGGACTTTGACCAATTGTCCTGTGATCCACGCGTCCCACTGTTTTTCAGCGGGCCGTGCGCTGGTTTCGTAACGCGCCAGCAACGCCGCATCCACCAAGCCATCGCCCAGTGCCAGACGGACCAGGCTGACCCAGCGCTGCTGGCCGGCGGTCGGGAACAGCGAGCCGTTGGCATAGGCATCCAGGTACTCGCAGATCACCCGGCTGTCGTACAACGAAAGACCGTCAGCGGTCTGCAAGGCGGGCACTTTGGCCAGTGGATTGAAGCGCGCGATGCGCTCGTCGCGCTGGATCGGATGCGCCGCCGAGTCGAGCAACTCGATTTGCCCGGTGATGCCCAGGTAATGGGCACTGACCATGACTTTACGCACATAGGCGGAGGTCGCGGCGTAGTACAGCTTGAACATGAAGCCTCCTTTGTGGGGCATGAAGTCATGACCTGTTTCGCGGGCAAGCCTCGCGCTAAGGGAAAACCTGCTGCGGGCCGCCGATACCGGTCTGGCTAAAGCGCCTCAACGGTCAGCAGCACCTTGCCGATGTTGGCGTTGGCCTCCAGCAGACGGTGGGCCTCGACGGCTTGATTCAAAGGCAATTGGGCGTGGATCAACGGGCGGACCTGGCCTGCCGCCAGCCACGGCAACAGGTGCTCGCGGATGCAGAGCGCGATCCGGGCTTTCTCCTCGCTGATTTTCGGTCGCAGTGTCGAAGACGTGAGGCTCAGGCCCTTGCGCATCACCAGTTGCAGGTCCAGTTCGATCTTCGCCCCTTGCAGAAATGAAAGGCTGACGTGACGTCCACCCTGTGCCATGGCGGCCAGGTTGCGAGCCACATAAGACCCGCCGACGTTGTCGAGTACTACATCGACGCCGCGCCCGGCTGTGCAGTCGTTGACCACTTCAACGAAGTCTTCCTGATTGCGGTCAACGGCTCGCCAGACGCCCAGCGCCTGCAGCGCAGCAATTTTCTGCGCGCCACCCGCTGTGGCAATCACCCGTGCGCCAGCAGCCTGCGCGCACTGCACAGCGAAACTGCCAACGCCGCTTGCGGCGCCGTGGATCAACACCGTGTCACCAGCGGCCAGGCGTCCCAGTTCGAACAGGTTGTGCCAGACCGTGAAGGCCGCTTCCGGGACCCCGGCAGCATCTTCCAGCGATAGCCCGTCCGGGACGGGTAAGCAGTGGGCGGCAACGGCGATGCAGTATTCGGCGTAACCACCGCCGTTAAGCAGCGCCATGACCCGGTCGCCGGGTGCGAAATCTGCAACTCCACTGCCCACTGCCACCACTTTGCCGGCCGCTTCCAGGCCAAGCACATCGGTGACGCCGGGCGGAATCGGCATGCCGCTGCGTTGCATCAGGTCCGGGCGATTGACCCCGGCCGCCGCTGTGCGGATCAGCACTTCACCGGCTTGCGGCTGTGGCAGCGCACGCTGCACCCATTGCAGCACTTCAGGTCCGCCGGGTTCGCGGGCGATGATGGCGTTGATCGTTTCTGGAGGCTGGCTCATGCAATCGCTCTTCATTGGGGTAGCTGAACGTCGGCCGCGAAAGCGCAGGTGCCTTCGTCGTCAAAGGTCAGGCCAGCGGCAGCGCCGACAGGCCAGCGGGTCAGGGCGTCGAGGCCGGACTGGCGGACAAACAGGCGGCGTTGTCCCAGCGCCGGCACGTCCAGATGGATGTCCACGTGATCGCCCTGAAACACATGGGTAACCACGGTGGCGCTGAGCAGCGACTTCGGGCCAAGCACGCCGAGGCGGATATTCTCCGGGCGCACGTAAATATCCAGCCGTTCGCCAACCTGGGCGTGGACCCGCTCGGCGGGCAGGCGCAGTGTGCTGTCGCCCAGCTCCAGGGTGGCCAGGTCGTCGCGGCTCAGGTAACGGCCGGGGAGAATGTTGACGTCGCCGACAAAACTTGCAACAAACGGGTCTTGCGGGCGGCGATAAATCGCGTCGGGCGTTCCGATCTGTCGCACGTGACCGGCGGACATCACCACCACGCGATCACTCATGCTCAGGGCTTCGCTCTGGTCGTGGGTGACAAATACCGTCGTGACGCCCAGCTTGCGCTGGATATCCTTGAGTTCGATCTGCATCGACAGCCGCAAATTCTTGTCCAGCGCCGAAAACGGCTCATCGAGCAGCAATACCTTGGGCCGGATCACCAGCGCCCGGGCCAGGGCCACGCGTTGCTGCTGGCCTCCCGATAGCTCGCTCGGCTTGCGCTCGCCGTAACCCTGCAGCTTGACCAGTGCCAGTGCCTGCTCGACGCGTTCGGCGATTTCGGCCTTTGGCACCCGGCGCATGCGCAGGCCGTAGCCGACGTTCTTCGCCACGCTCATGTGCGGGAACAGCGCGTAATTTTGAAACACGATGCCGATTTCCCGCTGATACGGCGGGGTTTCGGTGACCAGTTGGCCATCGATGAAAATCTCGCCGTTATCCGCTTCAGCGAATCCAGCCATCAGGTTAAGCAGGGTGGTTTTGCCGCAACCCGAAGGGCCGAGCAGCGTGACAAATTCGCCTTCCTGAATTTTCAACGAGACTTTGTGCAACGCGATGGAATCGCCGAAACGCTTGAGCACGCCGTCTAGTTGGACAGCGACGTTGCTGCGCGGCGGCGACGATAAAGGGTCGGCATCGATTGCCAGGGTAAAGCTTTTGATAGGTGCAGTCGCCATGGGCGCTCCGATAAAGAGGGGCTGAAATTCAGGCGACAGTCCAGTCATCCGGGATGACGGCGATTACATCGATTTCCATCAACCATTCAGGCTGGCCCAAGCCGGAAATCACCAGGCCGGTGGAAATCGGGAATACGCCCTTGAGCCATTTCCCGACCTCGCGGTACACCGGTTCGCGGTAGCGTGGGTCGATCAGATAAGTGGTGGTCTTGACGATATGCGACAGGTCGGAGCCCGCTTCTTCGAGCAGTTGCTTGACGTTTTTCATCGCCTGCTCAGCCTGCGCTTGCGGGTCACCGAGGCCAACCAGGTTGCCCGCGAAATCAGTGCCGATCTGGCCCCGGACATACACGGTATTGCCGGCGCGCACGGCCTGGCACAGGTCGTTATCCAGCGACTGGTTGGGGTAGGTTTCTTTCGTGTTGAACATGCGAATACGAGTATGGGTAGGCATGCCTGGCGACTCTCAGGGAACGGAATGATCCCAGCTTCACATTGCCCCTGATTTGACGAAACCAGCATTTGCGCGGGGTAGTGCTTAGGAAAAACCGAAGCCTGAAATGGGCGGTGCTCGTTGCTACCTGGCAGATCGAGGGTTTTTGACCTGTTGAGCCGCGCCGGATGCGATCAAGCACCGAGTACCTCATTCCCGACCTTTCCACCCACCGAAAATACAACTATGCTTTTCGCCTATCTCTTTCCCGTTTCTTTATGTGCGGTCCGAATGAAAATTGATGATATCGATGCTTTCGTGGCGGTGATTCGTTGCCAGTCGATCAGCCATGCAGCGGAATCCCTGGGTTTGACCCAGCCGGCGATTACTCGTCGGGTACAGAATTTCGAGCAGGCGTTGGGGGTCGAGTTGTTCGATCGCAACACCAAGCCGCTCAAACCCACTCAAATGGGCACACAGGTTTATCAGAAGTGCCTGGCGATTCTGCGGGAAATGGATTCTCTGCGCGAGCTGGTTGCCAGCGATACACCGCCCAGCGGCTTGCTGCGTCTTGGCGTGCCGCAGACCATTGGCGATGCGGTGTTGCTCGATGCGCTCAAATACATGCGCAATGAATTCCCCGACCTGCGCGCGCAAGTGGTGACCGGCTGGGGCAGTCATCTGGTCAACAAGATCGAGAATGGCGAGCTGGACGCCGCTGCGGCGTTGTTCCCGGCAGGCAAGATCTTCCCGGAGAACATCATTGGCGAGTCCATCGGCAAGATGGAGTTAGTGGTGGTCTGTGCCAAATCAGCGTTGCCGAAAAAAGCCGTCAAGCTGGCCGATTGTTACGAGCAGGGTTGGGTGCTCAATCCCGATGGCTGCGGGTTCCGGGCCGGTTTGCAGCGCACGCTGACCGATCAGGGCTTGAGCCTGAAGGTCAATCTGGAAACCTTTGGCACTGAATTGCAGTTGGGGTTGGTGGCTGATGGCATGGGGCTGGGCCTGGTGCCGCGCCCGTTGTTGGAACGCAGCATTCATCGCGATCAACTGGCGGTGATGCCGGTCAAGGATTTCAAGCCGGTGATGGACTTGTGGCTGATTTATCCACGTTTCCTGGGCAACTTGCAGGGCGCCGTGGCGTCGTTTGGCAGTCTGG
>NZ_LGSI01000011.1 GCF_001698815.1 Pseudomonas syringae
AAATCGTGGGAGCGAATTTATTCGCGAAAGCTCTCGTCGACGCACTACATATGTATCGGATGTTCTGGCTTCTTCGTGGCTAAACTCACCGCCACGATGAACTGCGATATTTTTTCGAGAGCGGCTGGAGACCACGGCAATGTTGGCGCTGAGAACAAAGTCTCAATCCCACTGTCTATTTTCGCGCCGAGTCATATTGGACGTGCGGCTGCTATATAGTCTGTCCCTCTCAATCGTTGCCATATGAGTGCCCCATGCTTAACAAAGGATTGTTTCTGGCCTGCGTGCTTGCGCTGCTGAGTGCCTGCGATTCCTCCACTTCCGACAAACCGGCTGCGGTTTCTGCTCCCGCCGCGCAACCAGCGGCAGTGGAGTCGAGCAAGCCCAGGCCGGCGGTGGACATTCCTGCGTTGAGCAAGCGCTACGCCGGACGTGAGCTGACCGTTGTCGATGTTTCGGAAATCCAGGTCGACGGCGCCAGCACTCTGTCGGTGAGCTTTTCCGTACCGCTGGACCCGGAGCAGAAGTTTGCTGAAAAACTGCATCTGGTGGACAGCAAGAACGGCAAGGTTGACGGCGCATGGGAGCTTTCGGACAACCTGATGGAGCTGCGGCTGCGGCATCTGGAGCCCCAGCGCAAACTGGTGCTGACCGTTGATCCCGGCCTGTTGGGCGTCAACAAGGCCAAGCTGGCCGCCGAGTTCGTCAGCCGCCTGGAAACCAAGGATTTGCAGGCAACCGTTGGCTTCGCCAGTCGCGGCAGCCTGTTGCCGACTCGATTGGCGGAAGGTCTGCCCGTCATCGCGCTGAACGTCGACAAGGTCAACGTCGAGTTTTTTCGGGTCAAATCCGACGCCTTGCCTTCCTTCCTGAGCAACTGGGGCGGCTCTTCCAGCTTGCAGAGCTACGAATCCGAAGACTTGCTGGCCCAGGCCGATCTGGTCTACGGCGGCCGCTTCGACCTGAACCCGGCGCGCAACACACGGGAAACCGTGTTGCTGCCCATAGCGGGCATCAAGGCATTGCAGCAGCCGGGGGTTTATCTGGCCGTGATGAAAGCGGCGGGCAGCTACAGTTATTCGAACTCCGCCACGGTCTTTACCCTGAGCGACATCGGTTTGTCGGTGCATCGCTACGCCAATCGCCTGGACGCTTTCACCCAGGCGCTGGAAGGCGGCAAGGCCCTGAGCGGCATCGATCTGGAACTCTACGACAGCGACGGCAAGGTGATCGGTCAGGCCAAGACCGATTCGGCGGGCCACGCCGAGCTGCCGCTTTCGGCCAAGGCGGCGCTGGTGCTGGCGCACAAAGACGAACAGACCAGCATGCTGCGGCTGGACAGCTCGGCGCTGGATCTGGCGGAATTCGACATCACCGGGCCGAGTGCACATCCGCTGCAATTCTTTATCTTCGGCCCGCGCGATCTGTATCGCCCCGGTGAAACCGTGCTGCTTAACGGCCTGCTGCGCGATAACGATGGCAAGGATGTGAAGCCGCAACCGATCACGGTCGAGGTGCGCCGCCCGGACGAACAGGTCAGTCGCAAGTTTGTCTGGGAAGCCGATAAGACCGGGCTTTATCAATATCAGCTGCAGTTGTCCGATGAAGCGCCGACAGGGCGCTGGCAGCTGGTGTTCGACCTGGGTGATGGCAAGCCGCAGTTATATGAATTCCAGGTCGAAGACTTCCTGCCGGAACGCATGGCGCTGGAAATCAAGGCCAGCGACACGCCGATTGCGCCGGCAGACAACGCGACCTTCGAGATTACCGGCCGCTATCTCTACGGCGCGCCCGCCTCCGGCAATAACCTGACCGGCCTGCTGTATGTGCGCCCGCTGCGCGACGCGGTGCCTGCATTGCCGGGTTATCAGTTCGGCTCGATCACTGAAGAAGAGCTCAAGCAGGACCTGGAAATCGAAGCCAGCACCCTCGACGAACAGGGCAAGTTGAGTATTGATGTGGAAAGCCAGTGGTCCAAGGCCAAATCGCCGTTGCAGCTGATTCTGCAAGCCAGCCTGCAAGAGTCGGGCGGGCGGCCGATCACCCGGCGTCTGGTGCAACCGGTCTGGCCGGCAGAGCAACTGCCAGGTTTGCGTCCGTTGTTTGGCGCCGACAAGAACAATGGCGACAATGAAGACGACTACACCAATGGTCTGGCCCAAACCGATGGCGACGGCCCGGCTGAATTTGAAGTGCTGATCGCTGACAGTGCAGGCAACAAGCTGGCCGCCGAAAACGTCAAGGTGCGGCTGGTCCGCGAGCGTCGCGATTATTACTGGAACTACTCGGACAGCGATGGCTGGAGCTATCACTACAACGAGAAGTACCTGAACCTCAACGAAGAAACCGTCAGCATCAAGCAAGGCTCGACTGCCAAAGTCACATTCCCGGTGGAATGGGGCCCATACCGCGTCGAAGTCGAAGACCCGCAAACCGGTCTGGTCAGCAGCATGCGTTTCTGGGCCGGGTATCAATGGCAGGACAACGCCGAAGGCGGCGCGGTGCGGCCCGATCAGGTCAAGCTGGCGCTGGACAAACCGGCTTATGCCGATGGCGATAGCGTCAAAGTCACCGTGACGCCGCCGTCAGCGGGCAAGGGTTATCTGCTGGTGGAATCCAGCGAAGGTCCATTGTGGTGGCAGGAAATCGACGTGCCAGCCGAAGGCAAAGCGTTCGATATCCCGCTGGACAAAAAATGGGCGCGCCACGACCTGTACGTCAGCGCGCTGGTGATTCGTCCCGGCGAGCGCAAGGCCAACGTCACGCCCAAACGCGCCGTCGGCGTCCTGCACCTGCCGCTGGATCGCAGCCAACGCAAGCTGGCGCTGAGTATTACTGCGCCGGAAAAAATGCGTCCCAAGCAACCGCTGAAACTCAAGGTGCTGGCCAAAAACGCTGATGGCAGCGTGCCCAAGGAAGTCCATGTGCTGGTGTCGGCGGTCGACATCGGCATTCTCAATATCACCAGTTATATAACGCCGGATCCGTTCGCCAGCCTGTTTGGTCGCAAGTCCTACGGCGCCGATCAGCTGGACGTTTATGGGCAGTTGATCGAGGCTGGACGCAATCGTCTGGCTTCCCTGGCATTCGGTGGCGACGCCGCGCTGGCCAAAGGCGGCAAGCGGCCGGAAACCAGCGTGACAATTGTTGCCCTGCAAAGCGCGCCGGTGACGCTGAATGAGCAGGGCGAAGGCGAAGTCAGCGTGGATATTCCGGACTTCAACGGCGAACTGCGCGTCATGGCGCAGGCCTGGACCGGTGATCGTTACGGCATGGCCGAGGCGAAAACCGTGGTGGCCGCGCCGATCATTGCCGAGTTGTCGGCCCCGCGTTTCCTGGCGGGCGGCGATCAAACCACCGTGGCCATGGACGTCTCCAACCTGTCCGGCAAGGCGCAGAAACTCAACGTGCAACTCAGCGCCGAAGGCCAGTTGAGTCTGGCCAATGGCGAGATCTCCCAGAGCGTGCAATTGGCCCAGGGCCAGCGCAAGACGCTGCGCATTCCGGTCAAGGCGTTGGGCGGTTTCGGCCAGGGCAAGATCAAGGTGCTGGTGCAAGGTCTGGATCTTCCGGGCGAAAATCTGCCGCCATTCACCCGCGAGTGGACCATCGGTGTGCGGCCGGCGTATCCGGCGATGCTCAAGCATTACCGCGCAGCTATTACCGATCAGCCATGGAACCTGCCGGAAGGCGCGCTGGAAGCCTTCGAACCCGCTGGGCGTGAGGCCTTGCTGGCGGTGTCGAGTCGTCCGCCGCTGAATCTCGGAGAACAGATTCGTGCGCTCAAGGCTTATCCGTATGGCTGCCTTGAACAGACCGCCAGCGGCTTGTACCCGTCGTTGTATGCCGACGCGGCAACGCTCACACGTCTGGGCCTCAAGGGCGAGCCGGACGCAGCTCGCAAGCGCAGCGTCGAAATCGGCATCGAGCGTTTGCTGGGCATGCAGCGCTATAACGGCAGCTTCGGGCTGTGGAATTCGGACGGCGAAGAAGAGTATTGGTTGACGGCTTACGTAACCGATTTCCTGTCCCGCGCTCGTGATCAGGGTTTCGCCGTACCGCCTGAAGCGTTGAAAAAAGCCAACGAACGTTTGCTGCGTTATCTGCAGGAGCGTAATCAGATCGAGGTGAGTTACAGCGAAAACGCCGAACACACGCGCTTTGCGGTGCAGGCCTACGCCGGTCTGGTGTTGTCCCGCAGCCAGCAGGCACCGTTGGGTGCATTGCGCAGCCTGTTTGATCGGCGTGACGATGCACGTTCCGGTCTGCCGCTGGTGCAGTTGTCCATCGCCCTGGAAAAAATGGGCGACAAACCCCGTGCAGATCAGGCCATGCTCGCCGGTCTGGCGGCGGGGCGCAAAGCCAACGAATGGCTCGCCGATTACGGCAGCCCGCTGCGCGATCAGGCGCTGATCCTGGCGTTGCTGGAAGAAAACAATCTGGCGGCGGATAAACGCGACCAGCGTCTGTTTACGCTGGCTGATGAAGTAGCGGCCAACCGTTATCTGTCGACTCAGGAGCGCAACTCGCTGTTCCTCGCGGGCCGTGGCTTGCTGGGCAAACCGGAGAAAAACTGGAAAGCGATCCTCAACAGCGGCAGCGAAACCAGTGAAATCAACAATGCTAATCCGGGTCTGAAGCTTGAAGGTGCGTTGCTGGCTGCGCCGATGTCCTTGCAGAACGCTGGCAGCGAGACGCTGTATCAGCAACTGACTATCTCCGGTTATCCCTCTCAGCCGCCTGTGGCCGGAGGTGAAAACCTGAGCATTCGCCGTGAATATCTCAGTTTGAGCGGCGAAGAGGCGAATCTGGCGGCCCTGAAAAGCGGGCAATTGCTACTGGTGCACATCGAAGTCAAAGCCAAACAGCGAGTGCCGGATGCATTGGTGGTCGACCTGTTGCCGGCGGGTCTGGAGCTGGAAAACCAGAATCTGGCGCAAGCGGCGGCCAGCCTCGATGACGCCAGCGAGTCGGTCAAGCAATGGAAGGAGTCGATGGAAAACGCCGGGATCAAGCACCAGGAATACCGCGCCGACCGTTATGTCGCGGCCCTGGATCTGAACGGCTATAACACTATCCACTTGCTGTACCTGGCCCGCGCCGTGACACCGGGTATCTATCGCGTACCGCCGCCGCAAGTGGAGTCGATGTATCGCCCGAACTGGCAGGCGTTGGGTGAAGCGCCGGCGCAGTTGGTGGTGAAGGGGAAATAAGGAGCGGGTGGAACTGACTTGTAGGACCGGCTTTAGCCGGGAAGGCGGCATTCTGACGACGCAGATGCGGTGGATGCTGCCTCTTCCCGGCTAAAGCCGGTCCTACAGCGCGCTTAATGAATAATCCAGCTCAGCAACCACAACCCCAGCACCAGCCAGATGATGCCCGCGATGATCGAGGCGCGCATGAAGGCGCGGACGGCCGAGTAGAGCAACATCAGCCCGACAATCAACGCCAGAATGCTGATCAGCGAAGTGTCCATGCCCAGCGTGCGTGACAAGCCGTCGACGAAGTTGCCGCCAGCGTGAGTGAACAGATTGAATATCCATTCCAGCCCATCGACGATGAAGCGAATTACCGCGCCGAGCGCCTGGCCAAGCCATTCGAAAAAGCTTTCTACCTGCATATGTACGTCCTGATGAGATTCATGGAAAAACGCAACTGTTCGCTTTGGCTGTCCGTTGGCGCAACGAGTTCCGTGGATCATAAAGGCTCTTTGCGTTGAAGCTGCGAATATCGTCAGGTGACCGGCGCTCAATCGCTCCGGCAACTGTGGGAGGCAATTCATTCCCGAAGGGGCCAGGCCTGGAAAATGTCCATGACTGACAAACCGCCTTCGCGAATAAATTCGCTCCCACGAAAACTGTTCACCTGCATCGGCGGCTCTATTCTGTTTCTGTTCGTCGCGCTCTGGCTCGCCGACCGTATCTGGCCGTTGCCCTTGCCCAAGGACGATCTGGCGCGTGTCGTGCTGGCTGAAGATGGCACGCCTTTGTGGCGTTTCGCCGATGCCAATGGTGTGTGGCGTTACCCGGTGTCGACGACGCAGGTGTCGCCGTATTACATCGAAGCGCTGCTGACCTATGAAGATCGCTGGTTTTATAGCCATCCCGGCGTCAACCCGCTCGCTCTGGGCAGAGCGGCCTGGCAAAACCTGCAGGGCGCGCGAGTGGTGTCGGGCGGCAGCACGTTGTCGATGCAGGTGGCGCGACTGCTTGATCCACATTCACGAACCTTGCCCGGAAAAATGCGCCAGCTGTGGCGCACGATGCAGCTGGAATGGCATTTGTCCAAGGACGAGATTCTCGGCATTTATCTGAATCGCGCGCCTTTCGGCGGAACCTTGCAAGGAGTTGCGGCGGCCAGTTGGGCGTATCTGGGTAAATCTCCGTTGCAACTGACCCGCGCGGAAGCGGCGTTGCTGGCTGTTCTGCCTCAGGCGCCGAGCCGGTTGCGGCCAGATCGCCATCCACAGCGCGCCCAGGCAGCTCGGGACAAAGTGCTCAAGCGTCTGGCGGAATTTCAGGTCTGGCCGCAATTGGCGGTCAATGAAGCCCTGGAGGAGCCGCTGCTCTTGGCGCCGCGTCAGGAACCAACCCTTGCGCCGTTGTTGGCGCGGCGCCTGAATCGCCCGCACAGTCCGCCGTTGATTCGCACCACCCTTGATGCAGCGTTGCAACGTCGGCTCGAAGATCTGCTGCTGGGTTGGCGCGCGCGTCTGCCGGAGCGCACCTCGGCGGCGATTCTAGTGGTCGAGGCGCAGAGCATGGCGGTGCGCGCCTATGTCGGTTCGGTGGACATCAATGACACCAAACGTTTCGGTCATGTGGATATGGTCAGTGCACTGCGCTCGCCCGGCTCGACGCTCAAGCCGTTTCTGTACGGCAAGGCCATGGACGCCGGGCTGATTCATTCCGAATCGCTGCTGCAGGATGTCCCGCGTCGTTATGGCGATTACCGACCGGGCAACTTTTCTGCGGGCTTCAGCGGGCCGGTGGCCGCCAGTTCCGCGTTGTCCATGTCGCTGAACCTGCCAGCGGTGCAACTGCTCGAAGCGTACGGGCCGAAACGCTTTGCCGCCGAAATGCGCAACGGCGGCGTGCCTTTGACCTTGCCGCCCTTGGCCGAGCCGAATCTCGCCCTGATTCTCGGCGGGGTCGGCAGTCGCCTGGAAGAGCTGGTAGGTGGTTACAGCGCCTTTGCTCGCGGCGGGAAAAGCGCCGATATTCGCCTGCAGCCCGACGACCGTTTGCGGGAACGGCCAATGATGTCGCCGGGTGCGGCGTGGATCGTGCGCACGATTCTTAGCGGTCAGTCGCGTCCCGATCTGGACCCGCATGCCGAGCTGGTGCAGCGCCCGCAACTGGCGTGGAAGACCGGCACCAGTTATGGCTTTCGTGATGCGTGGGCGATTGGTGTCGGGCCGCGCTTTCTGGTCGGCGTGTGGATCGGCCGCCCGGATGGCACGCCGGTGCCGGGACAGTTCGGCCTCGCGTCGGCCGCGCCATTGATGTTGCAGGTTCACGATGTGCTGACCAATCGCGACAGCCAGCGCGGCATCGTCGCGCAGGTCCAGCAAGTGCCGCTGAATGTCGGCGTCGCGGCGATCTGCTGGCCGTTGGGGCAGCCCATGGACAAGAACGATCCCAACTGCCGTCGCCAGCGCTTTGCCTGGACTCTGGATGGCACGACGCCGCCAACCTTGCAGGCCACCGATCAGCCGCTTGGTTTGGGTTTGCAGGAGAAAATCCGGGTCAACGCCAAGGGGTTGCGTGTCGGTTCCAGTTGTCCCGACGCTGAGCTGCATGATTCAGAGCTCAAGGACATCGCGCTCTGGCCCGCGCCGCTGGAACCCTGGTTACCCCGCGCCGAGCGCCGCGAAGCACGCTTGCCTGCCGCCGATCCCGATTGCCCGCCGCAAGGCCTGATGCTGGCTGCGCCCTTGACCATTGTCGGCGTGCGCGACGGTGATCATTTGCGCCTGCCGGCGGGCAGTCATCAGGCGTTGCGTCTCAAACTTTCGGCGCTGGGTGGCAGCGGTCGTCGCTGGTGGTTTATCGATGGCGCGCCCACCGCCGATACCGCCAGTCAGGACAGCTTCGGCCCGACCCTGACGCGTCTGGGTCGCTATGAACTCAGTGTGCTCGACGAAAGCGGCCAGACCGCCAGAGTGATATTCGATGTGGTGGATTGATCAGCAATCATCGGCCAGGCGCGATCAATGGCTCAAGGCGTTCCCGAAACTCTTGGAGTACAATGCGCGCCACTGTGATTCTGCTCAAAGGTGCGTCATGCAGCCCTTTCTCATTGCTCCGTCGATTCTTTCCGCTGACTTCGCCCGTCTGGGCCAGGAAGTCGACTCTGTTCTCGCCGCTGGCGCAGACATCGTGCACTTCGATGTCATGGACAATCATTACGTCCCGAACCTGACCATCGGCCCGATGGTCTGCGCAGCATTGCGCAAATACGGCGTTACCGCGCCGATTGATGTGCACCTGATGGTCAGCCCGGTTGACCGCATCATTGGTGACTTCATCGAAGCCGGTGCCAGCTACATCACCTTCCACCCGGAAGCGACCCAGCATATCGACCGCTCGCTGCAGTTGATCAAGGAAGGCGGCTGCAAGGCGGGCCTGGTGTTCAACCCGGCGACCCCGCTGAACCTGCTGGAATACGTGATGGACAAGGTCGACATGATCCTGCTCATGAGCGTCAACCCCGGTTTCGGTGGTCAGAAGTTCATTCCCGGCACGATCAACAAGCTGCGCGAAGCGCGGGCCTTGATCGATGCGTCGGGCCTGGACATTCGCCTGGAAATCGACGGCGGCGTCAACGTCAACAATATCCGTGAGATCGCGGCGGCCGGTGCCGATACGTTCGTGGCTGGCTCGGCGATCTTCAATACGCCGGACTACAAGCAAGTGATCGACAAAATGCGCGCAGAACTGGCGTCAGCCCGCGCATGAGCGGCTTCGAGCAGCTGTTTCCGGGGCGTCTTCCCAAGCTGATCATGTTTGATCTGGACGGAACGCTGGTCGATTCGGTGCCTGACCTGGCCGTGGCGGTCGACAAGATGCTGGTCGCCCTCGGGCGTGCGCCGGTCGGTCTGGGCTCCGTCAGAAACTGGATCGGCAACGGCGCGCCGGTTCTGGTGCGTCGGGCGCTGGCCAACGATCTGGATCACAGCGCGGTCGATGATGAGCTGGCGCAGCAGGCCCTGGCGATTTTCATGGAGGCTTATGCTGACAAGCATGAGTTCACCGTGGTCTATCCCGGCGTGCGCGAAACCCTGAAATGGCTGCAGAAGAAGGGCGTGCAAATGGCCCTGATCACCAACAAGCCGGAGCGCTTCGTCGCGCCGCTGCTGGATGAAATGAAACTGGGACGGTTTTTTCGGCTGATCGTCGGCGGCGATACCTTGCCGCAAAAGAAACCCGATCCGGCGGCGTTGTTTTTTGTCATGAAAATGACCAATGTTCCGGCCTCGCAAGCGTTGTTCGTGGGTGACTCACGCAGCGATGTGCAGGCCGCCAAGGCTGCCGGCGTGGCTTGCGTCGCGCTGAGTTACGGATACAACCACGGTCGGCCCATCGCCGAAGAATCACCGGCGCTGGTTATCGATGACTTGCGTCGATTGATTCCCGGTTGCCTGGATCTGGACGCTGAGATACTGTTGCCGGAAATCAAATCTCCCTCCTTTAGAGATTCCATCGTGGTGGTCACTCGCAAACTCTGGATGAAAGTCATCAAGGCCCTGGCCCGCTGGCGTTGGCGTGCCTGACTTGAATTCGCCGAAACCTCGGCACCGTTTGCCTACCTGACCGTTTTACCCTCAAACCACGAGGCTGATCATGAATCGCGAAGAATTTCTGCGTTTGGCTGCTGCTGGCTATAACCGCATCCCGCTTGCCTACGAAACCCTGGCTGACTTCGACACTCCGCTGTCGATCTACCTGAAGCTTGCCGACGAGCCCAATTCCTATTTGCTGGAATCGGTTCAGGGCGGCGAAAAGTGGGGCCGTTATTCGATCATCGGCTTGCCGTGCCGCACCGTGATGCGGGTCCACGAGCAGCAAATCAGCGTGACCCACGACGGTGTCGAGATCGAGCGGCTTGAGTCCGAAGATCCGCTGGCATTCGTCGAAGAATTCAAGGCTCGCTACAACGTACCGACCATCCCCGGCCTGCCGCGCTTCAATGGCGGACTGGTGGGTTACTTCGGTTACGACTGCGTGCGTTATGTGGAAAAGCGCCTGGGCAAGTGCCCGAACCCTGATCCGCTGGGCGTGCCGGACATCCTGCTGATGGTGTCCGATGCGGTCGTGGTGTTCGACAACCTGGCGGGCAAGATGCACGCCATCGTATTGGTCGATCCCGCGCAGCCGGACGCTTACGAAGAAGGCCGGGCGCGTCTTGAAGCCCTGATGGACAAACTGCGTCAGCCGATCACGCCACGTCGCGGTCTGGACCTGACCCGACCGCAAGCTGCCGACCCGGTGTTCCGTTCCAGCTTCACCCAGGACGACTACGAAAAAGCTGTCGATACCATCAAGGAATACATCCTCGCTGGCGACGTCATGCAAGTGGTTCCGTCGCAGCGCATGTCCATCGATTTCAAGGCTGCGCCGATTGACCTGTATCGAGCGCTGCGCTGCTTCAACCCGACGCCTTACATGTACTTCTTCAACTTCGGCGATTTCCATGTCGTCGGCAGTTCGCCGGAAGTTCTGGTGCGTTGCGAAGACAACCTGATTACCGTGCGGCCAATCGCGGGTACACGTCCGCGCGGCGCCAATGAAGAAGCCGATCTGGCGCTGGAAAAAGACCTGCTGTCCGATGACAAGGAAATCGCCGAGCACTTGATGCTGATCGACCTGGGGCGCAACGACACCGGTCGCGTCTCGGAAATCGGCTCGGTCAAACTCACGGAAAAGATGGTCATCGAGCGTTATTCCAACGTCATGCACATTGTCTCCAACGTCACCGGCCAGCTGAAAAACGGGCTGACGGCGATGGACGCACTGCGCGCCATTCTGCCGGCGGGCACGTTGTCCGGCGCGCCGAAAATCCGTGCCATGGAAATCATCGACGAGCTGGAGCCCGTCAAACGCGGCGTCTACGGCGGCGCGGTGGGTTACCTGGCGTGGAACGGCAACATGGACACCGCCATCGCGATTCGTACTGCGGTGATCAAGAACGGCGAGCTGCATGTGCAGGCCGGCGGCGGCATCGTCGCCGACTCGGTGCCCGTCCTGGAATGGGAAGAAACCCTCAACAAACGCCGCGCCATGTTCCGCGCCGTGGCGTTGGCTGAGCAGGAGCCGTAAGCAACGCGGTTTTGTAGGAGGGGACTTGTCCCCGAAGGCGGTCGTTCAGACAGCGTTAACCTTCCGGATTTTCGTTGTCAGGACCATCGCATTTGGGGACAAGTCCCCTCCTACCGGTCGTTAGATATTCAGGGGTTGGCTCCCGCATTTCGAATCAAAAATCCAGACTCACCGCCAGGTTCACCCCTTGCTGCGTAACGTCATCATTCTTGCGCCAGTTGTAGCCGCCGTGCAGGGTCAGTTCGGGGGTCAGTTTCTGGCTGATGCCCAGACTGGCTCGATTGAGGTCGCGCTGCGGCGTGTAGCCTTGCAACGTGAAGTCATTGAACGGCAGGCTGTTCAGGGTCATGGTCACGTCCTGTTGATCGGTTTCGAATTCCCGTTCATGGGCCACTTCACCGAACAGTTGGGTCGATGACGTCAGCTGGAATTTGCCCTGCAAGCCTGCACCCAATCGTTTCGATTTACGCGTCTGATCATCAAAGGTCAGCGCTGTGGAACGGGTGCCTTTTTCCGAGTAGCCATCGACTTCGATGTGCGCGTAATCGGCGCTGACGAACGGCGACAGATGCCAGCTGCTGCCGCTGCCGGCAAGATCAAAACCCAGACGTGCGCTCAACGCATACAGCTCGCCGTCGGTGTCGCCCTTTTCCGCGCCCTCGCTGACGCCCAGGGCAAACTTGCGTTTGGCATTCTCATAATCCAGCTTGCCGCCGGAAGCGCCAAGGTCGGCCCACCAATGATTTGCCTGGTACTGGACGAAAGCGGTGGCGATGTAGCTGTTGAGTTTGTAGTCCGAATCTCGCGGGCCAGCTTCAAGATTCTGTCGATAAGCCCCGGCAACCAGTCCCGCGCGCCAGTTTTCGGCGAAGCGATAGCTACCGCCCAGCGTGAGGTTGTAGCCATGGCCGTCGGCGTCCGCTGAAGTATCCTGCGCATCAAAGTTCATTTTCTGACCGCCTGCCGCGATGATGGATCGCCATTGACCGACGCTCTGCCAATCGCCCCAATCTGCCAGCCACTGCGCGCGCAGTTCATCTTGCTGTGCCCGCAACGTGCCGTTGGCCATTTCCGGCAATAGCGAAATTTCCCAGGGCGCGGCGAGCAGGGAATAGGCGTAATCGGCGATCAGTCGTTGCCCGGTGACCGTTGGGTGCACGCCGTCGTTGAACAGAAGCCTGCTCGGGTCCGGCGTCGGACTGTTCAGGCCATAAACGCTGTTCTCATCGCAGTTGTCGCCGTTGAAACAAGTACCCACCTGATTCTGATCAGCGGCGAGACCGAAACGGGCAGGATCGGCGAGCGTTTCTGATACCAGACGCGGAATATTCAGCGGAATTATTTCGGCGTCGATTTGCGCCAGGCGGCTGACCAATTGGGCGTTGAACACATCGCTGAGCAATGATGTAACCGGTTGCAGGATGGTCCCGGAAACGGCGGGCGTTTGGCCGATGTCCGGCAGCAACCAGACCATGATGTAGCGAGCACCGGATTGTTGCAGTGCCTGCGCGCTGTCGGCCAGGCGATTGGCGGCGGCCCGGGATTGGGCAAGACTCAACACCCGGCCTTGCAGGAAATCATTACCGCCGCCAGTCAGGTAATACAGCGCGTTGGGATCGGCGCGAAAGTTGTTGGTGGGCAGATAGCCGGCGCGGCTGCGTAGAACGGTGCCATCGTCAGGGTTGGTGACACTGGATTGTGAGGTGATGGCGTCGTAGATCTGGTCAGTACGATCCCCGCCAACCGCCCAGTTATTGCCATCGGCGACGGCCAGTGCGGCATTCACCGGAGAAGTCGATGCCGCCAGTTCAGCGGGTGCAACGTTGAGTTTCATGCCCAGCAACGTGGAGGAGTTCAGGCCGAAGACTTCACCGCTGTTGTCCTGATACGTCGGACCACTGCGGTTGGTGAAACGCAACGTCGCGCCTTGCGGGCCGCCTGCGTCCGGGTATTGCCCGGCGTCGGCCAGGCTGTCACCGAAGATCACCATGGTTGAGTAAGGGGAAGGGGCGGCGAATGCGCCCGAGCAAGCCAAGGTCAGCAAACACGCCGCGAACGGCACGCGAAGCGCAGGGTTGATCATTGCTACATTCCTTTCTTGTTTTTTTCTAACGACTGCAAGGAAGGTAGCAAAGGGCGCTGCGAATGCCATTTCAGGGCACTTTAACTGCTCAAAGGTCTAGGACAATGCCCTGATCCAGCTTTACTCCGGCGCGATATCGACGTCGAAGTATTTGTCGGCAAGGCGTTGATAGGTTCCGTTCTGGCGAATCGTTTGCAGCGCTTTATCAATGTCCTGTTTCAGCGCCGTATCGTTCTTGCGCAGCCCGACGCCCGTGCCGGGGCCGAACACTTCGACGGACTTCACCACGTCGCCTGCGTACGCAAAGCCTTTGCCGATGGGTTTCTTCAGCATGCCTTCGGAAACGGCGATGGCGTCGTCGAATACCGCGTCCAGCCGGCCATTGATCAAGTCCTGATAGGCCAGATCGCTGCTTTGATAGGGCACGACTTCAACGTTTTTCGAGCCCCAGATTTTCCGTGCGTAGACTTCGAACACGCTGCCTTGTTGCACGCCGATGCGTTTGCCCTTGAGGGTTTCGGCGGCGGGCGTCAAAGCGCTGCCTTGCGCGGCCACCAGATGCGCCGGGGTGTCGTAAAGTGTGTCGGAAAACGCCACTTCTTTCTTGCGATCCTCGGTGATGGAAAACGCCGAGAGAATGCCGTCGAACTTGCGGCCCTTCAGTGACGCAACCAGGCCGTCGAAACTGGTTTCGACCCAGACGCAGCGCCGCTTCAGTTCAGCGCAGATGCTTTCACCCAGTTCAATATCGAAGCCGGTCAGCGAGCCGTCCGGGTTTTTCGACTCGAACGGCGGGTACGTCGGATCGACGCCAAAGCGCAGGTCGGTGCTGGCCGCCCAGGCCACGAAGGGAAAGGCCAGCAGGGTCAGACCGAGAAGGTATTTTTTCATCGACAGGTTTCCACGACAGGGTTGAGGGAACGGCCCGGGACGGATGCCCAAGGCACACATCCGTTGTCAGCCTTGGGCCTTCAACGCTTGTTTCAATTGTTCGCAGCGCACAGGGTTCAGCGTCTGGCCATGGCCGAAACCACCTTCCCCGGCACAGACATGCGCCGCGAAATCGACGCCTTGCAGCAGGCATTCGGCCAGACTTGCACCGCCTTGCCAGGCCAGCAGGAAGGCTGCGATGAAGCCGTCGCCCGCGCCCATGCTGTCGACCACTTCACAGGGCAGGCTGACCTGTTCGCGAAAGCCGTAGTCGTCCAATGCCAGTGCGCCATGAACGCCTCGGGTGACTACCACTACTTTTGGCCCCAGCGTCCGCATTCCGCTGGCCAGTTGACGCGCAGCCTCGGAATCAAGATCGGCGGCGGAAAAGAACGCGATGTCGACGTGGCCGATCAACGCGCGCCAATCGTATTCATCCCAGTTGTCCGAAAAGTCGAAAGACAGCACGCCGCTGGCCTGACGAATCTGCGCGAGGCTGTTTTGCAGTCCGCTGTACAGACTGGTATGCGCCAGCGGGTAAGCCGCGATGCAGGCCAGGGCGGGTGCATCGATGTGCAGTTGATGACAAACCCCGGGATCGCTGCCGAGAAAAATCCGTTCGCCGTCCACACTGTCGACACACGCCCAGGCGCTGGCGCCCGGCAATGTCTTGCAGCGCGATACATCCACCGACTCGGTCTTCAGCACTTCCAGCAACCAGCGTCCATGGGCGTCGTCGCCCACGCAGCCCAGATAAGCGCTGCGGGCGCCGAGGCGGGCGGCGAACACTGCAACGTTCAACGCATTGCCGCCGGGGTATTCCTTTTGGCGGTGGAGGTACACGTCAACCGTGTTGTCGCCGACCGCGATCAGTTGCGGCATGCTCAATACTCCGTTTTCCACATGTAGCGGCGCGTGGTCAGTGGTTGTTGATGCCAGACCGCCAGATGCGCCGCGATACGTTCCGCCGCGATGCCGACGATGTAAGGCGCGACCAGCGCGCGGATTTCCGGATCAATGCCGTGCATAGGGAAATCCTTGGCGTCGTAAACCATCACGCGTTCGGTGTAACGCTGGCAGAAACGCACCACACGTTCCATCTGCGCGCGGCTCGGGTCTTCGCCAACAAACAGAAGCAGCGGCGTCGAGGCGTCGATGGCTTCGAACGGGCCATGGAAAAACTCCGCTGCTTCAACCGGCAAGCAGTGCAACCACTGGCTTTCCATGACCACACAAACGCCGAACACATAAGCGGTGGTGAACATCGGGCCGGAGGCGAGGAAGTACATGAGTTTGTCGTCTTTATAGAGACGGGCTTCTTCGGTGGCGCGTTGATCATTGTTGATGGCGGCGTCGGCCAAGGCTGCGGGCAGGGCTTTCAGAGAGCGGGTGAGTTTGTCCAGCAGCGGCCAGTCTTCGCGCTCGGCGAGAATCCCGCCGATCAACGCCTGCAGAATCATGAAGCAGCCGAAGTACGCCTCGTCCGTGCGCCCCAGCAGGAAACAATGCTGTACGGCCTGGGCCAGCGGGAGTTCCGCAGTCTGGGTCACGCCAACGGTCATGCAGGGTTTGTCTTTGAGGAATTGCGCGGCGGCAATGGTTTCCTGGGTGGTGCCGGATTTGGACGCCAGGATCACCAGTGTGCGTTCATCCAGCCGAGGCGGATCAATGTCCATGAAGTCGGCCGGGAAATAACGGCGCACTTCCAGCGAATGGCTGAAGCGTTCGATCCAGTATTGCAGGCCGAGCATGATGCGATTGGGCGCGCCACAGCTGACGAAATAAATGCGATCAATCTTCGGCGCCAGCTCGCGACCATAGCGCTGGGCGTCGTCAACGATGTGGATGGATTGCGCAAGAGAAGCTACGAAAGCTTCCCGGTTGAACTCGATCGCCATGCTGGCTCCTTGGTGAACTGGAGGAGGATCGAGGCTGTTCGTCGATCCTTTGTTAGACCAGAATCTATACCATGGAAAATACCATCTCAAGGGTTTATGCTCGTGGTCTAGTCACCATGTAAACCAATCTGGCAGGCCTTTCACGTCCCGTAATTGCGGGCAGGATTGCAAGCCCGCGAATTCGCTGGAATTTCGCCGCGTTGAACCTATCGGCAGAATCCACAAAAAAAAATCTGGGATGTAGACCACCAAATGGCGTCGGAAAAAAACCTCGAAACGAGCTTTCCCATACCCCAGCGCAAGCAAGTGGCCTGGCAGGCTGTGCAAGTGCTGCTGGAAATGCTCGAACGTCCGGAGTTCGGCCCCAATGAACGTATTCCTGCGGAGCGGGATCTGGCCGAACATCTGGGCATCAGTCGCATGACCCTGCGCAAGGCGATCCAGGTGCTTATCGAACGCGGCATTCTGGAGCGCCGGGGCAATCGCGGAACCTTTGTGACGGCGCCCGGTGTCGAGCGGCCGGTCAGTCTTTCACGCAAGGGCATTACTCAGGTTGTCGAGCAATCAGGTTCGCGGCCGGGCAGCAAGCTGCTGTATTTCGAGCAGGCGCAGGCCAGCGGTCGCGTGGCCAAACTGCTGGGCATTGCAGAGGGCGATGGGCTGCTGACCATCCGCCGTCTGCGTACGGTGGATCAGAAGCCGTTTTGCATCGAAACCAGCTACATCCCGCTGGCACGCGCCCCGGATCTGCTGGCTCAGGATCTTGCCGCAGGCGCTTCGCTGTATGCGCTGCTGCTGGAGCGTTACGGGATTGAAGTGGAAAGCGACGAGGGCACGTTAAGCATCGCCAACATGAACGATCAGGAGGCGCGCTTGCTGGAAGTTACGGCCGGGACTGCCGCGCTGGTCTATCGCGGGGTGATTTTCGACAGTCAGGGTAAACCGCTGGAATACCTGGTTTCGATCAACCATCCGCAGCGCGTGGTATTCAAGCTGGAAAACAGCCGGGTGGATGCGTTCAACTCGCATCGCTGAAATCGCCGAAGGGTTGACTGCCTGCCGCCCATTGCGGGCAGCAGGCGGGCTGTTTCAACCGATAATGTCGGCCGCTTGCAGCGTCTGCACGCCGGTCAGCTGGATGGCAAAGTCCGCTTCGTTGTCGGCGTCGATGTTGCCGTACAGCACGCCATCCGCGAAGCGCAGTTCGCCGACATTGTTGGCACTGAACGCAGCGCTGCCGATGAGCACGAATGCGTCGTTGGCGGCAGTTTCCGGCCGGGCATCAATGCCGGAGAAGTCCAGTTTGTCGCCCTCGGCGGACTTGAAGCCCTGGATGATGTCAGCCAGCAAGCCTGTGCCCATTTCCGACACATCGTTGAACACATAGGTGTCAGCGCCGGTACCACCGATCATGATGTCGGCGCCCGCGCCACCGATCAGTACATCATTGCCGGAGCCGCCCGACAGGGTGTCAGCGCCGTCGCCCCCGGAAAGCCGGTTGTCTGCGGAGCTGCCAGTCAGCGAATCGGCAAAACGGCTGCCAGTCAGGTTTTCGCTGTTCTTGAGCGTGTCCAGACCCGAGCCGCCGGTGTCCTGTTGCGCTGTGGTGGACAACTTGACCGTCACGCCCGCCGTGGCGAACAGGTAGGACACGGTATCGACGCCCGCGCGGCCGTCGATCAGGTTGTCGCCTGCGCTGGCATACAGCACGTTGTCCAGCGCGTTGCCGATCCCGTTGGCCGCACCCGTTCCAGTCAGGACGAGGTTTTCAACGTTGCTGCCCAGCGTATAAGTCGCCAGCGCGCTGAACACCGTATCAACGCCGCCGGTGGCGCTGTCGGCATTGGTTTCGATCACGTTGTCATTGGCCTCATCAACAAAGTAGCTGTCCGAGCCATCGCCGCCTTTGAGGGTGTCAGCGCCTGCCTGACCGTCCAGAATGTTGTTGGCGCTATTGCCGATAATGATGTTTTTCAGTTCATTGCCGACGCCATCGATGGCCGACATGCCGGTCAGCGTCAGGTTTTCGGTGTTGGCGCCCAGCGTCCAGCTCACTGACGCCAGTACGGTGTCAATTTGCGAGGCTGAGGCGTTGGTTTCGGTGACGCTGTCGCCAGCGTTGTCGACCACATAAACATCGTTGCCATCGCCGCCGCTCATGGCATCGGCACCCAGGTCGCCGTCCAGCGTGTCGTTGCCGCGGCTGCCCATCAAGGTGTCGTCATCGGCAGTGCCGAAAATCGAGCCGCCTTCGTTCTGCGTGCCTTCGGTAATGTCGGCGGCGCTGTTGTTGTCGCTGCTGTCGGAGGTGTAGCCCAGATCGGTGGCGATGTAGTCCGCCAGGCGCTGGCCGACGATTTCCGCCGACTCTTCGTGCAAGTGCCAGACGTCATCGGGATAGACCAGCGGGTCGACTTCATAGCGCAGTGGCAGGTCGGTGTAGTCCACGGCGAGCTTCACATCACTGCGCTCGGTGGCCATGGCTTCCTGCGCGGCGCGCACATAGCCGACGCCTTCGACGATGCCCGCGATTTTCTCGGCCGAGAAACCCCGAGCTGCGGCAGCGTCAGTTTGATAGTGGCCGGTTTCCATCAGGTAAACGTTGAAGTCGCCAATCTGCGCATGCAGGTAGTCGAACACTTTCAGTGTCGAGGCCTTGTACAGATCGGCGGCGGCTTGCTTGTCGGTGGCGCGGGCGATTTCCTGGGCGGCTTCTTCGCCCTGGCCCCAGATGATGCCGGTGGTGACGTTATCGATAGCGGTCAGGGTTGCAAGTTGAGTCTTGAGCAACTCAACCGCGCGCAACAGTGCGGGGCCTGGCTGGTCGGTGTCGGTCAGCCACCAGGACAAGCGCTGCTCTTCCAGCGTCGAGGTGGAATAACCGGCCACGGTGCTGCCGCCCACTGCCAGATCGATGCCATTGCCGTCGGCATCGGTGAACTGGCTGCGCACGTCGTAATCGGTGTAGCGCGTCAGGTCGCTGACCAGCGTGGATGTGCCCGACTGGTCATCATCCTCGGTCATGCGCAGCAAGCGTGCATTGGACTGGCCAAGGGTTGGCAGATAGAGAATTTCCTGGGCCTCGCGTTGCGCGAAGACGAAATCGGCGTCGCTGATCGTGTCGATCAGGTTGCCGCTCAGGGCGATTTCAAAGCGATTGCCGTCGGCATCGGCCACGCTGGATTTGACGTAGGTTTTGTCCCCCGCCGCGTTAAGCGTCATGTACAGCGTATGGTTTTCGCCATCGCCCAAACCGAGAAAGCCCAAGGCCGAGACGTCGATCTTGTCTTCGCCGGGGGTGAAGTCGTAGATCGTATCGGTCGCCGTCAGGCCGCCGCTGTCGTAGTCGCGATAGCTGTCGCTGACTGCGCTGTAGACGAACGTGTCGTTGCCCGCGCCACCATACAACGCGTCGCGACCCGCGCCGCCGTTGATCAGGTCATTGCCCGCGTCACCGCGCACGGTGTCCGCGCCGCCGAGGCCTTGCATGACGTCATTGCCGGTGGTGCCGTAGAGCGATTCGCCTTTTTCGCTGCCGGTAATCACGCCGGGCGTCGGGTTGCCGACGGTGATGGCGAAGCTGTCGCTGACTGAAGCTCCGGCTGCATCGCTGGCAGTCAGCAGCACCGAATAAGTTCCGGAAGCAACGCTCGGCGTGCCGCTGAAGGTCAGGGTTTTGCTGTCGAATTTCAACCAGTCGGGCAGGGCCGTGTTGTCAGCCAGGGTCGCGCTGTAAGTCAGCGTGTCCTTGTCTGGATCGGAAAAACTGTTGACCTGCACGGTGTAGGAAAACGCGGTTTGGGTATTGGTCGCCTGATCCAGCAGCGGCGTGTTCAACACCGGCGCTTGGTTCACGGTCGAGGCGCTGGAAAAGATGAAGTTGTCCGCGCTCAAGCTGCTCAGCAGATTGCCTTGCAGAGCAATCTCGAAGCGATTGCCGGTGCTGTCGATGGCGTCGGTCTTGACGTAGGTTTTGCTGCCGTCGGCGTTCAGCGACAGGTAAACAGTGTTGTTACTGCCATCGCCAAGGCCGCGCAGACCGAGAGCCGACAGATCGATCCGGTCTTCGCTGACATTAAAGTCGGTGATCGTGTCGCTCTGCTTCGACGTGCTGGCGCTGTAGTTGCGATAGCTGTCCATCCGGCTGCTGTAGACGAAGGTGTCAGCGCCTGCACCGCCGGTCAGCGTGTCGGCATCGGCGCCGCCATTGATGCGGTCGGCCCCGGCGCCGCCATCGATACGGTCCGTACCCGCGTTGCCGTTCAGGGTGTCGATGCCCTCGGTGCCGACCAGCGTGTCGTTGGCGGCAGTGCCTTCGATGACGCGCTGGAAAATGAAATGGCTGGCGTCGAGCTTGCCCAGCAGGTTGCCGCTCAGGCCCAGCTCGAAACGATTGCCCTCGGCATCGGCAGTCAGGGACTTCACGTAAGTGCGATCCAGCGAGGCGTTGTAGCTGATATTCAGCGTGCCAGCGGTGCCGCTGCCCAGACCGCTGAAGCCCAGATTCGCCAGATCGATCTTGTCCTGGCTGATATCGAAGTCGGTGATCAGGTCGGCGAAGCTGGCCGTGGCGGTGCGATAGCTGTCGGTCACGGCGTCGAAGCGAAAGGTGTCTGCGCCCGCGCCGCCGGTCAGCTTGTCAGCCCCGTTGCCGCCAACCAGGATGTCGTCGCCAGCATTGCCGTTTAGCGTGTCCTTGCCGGCCAGGCCGAAAATCAGTTCATTGGCGGCGCTGCCGCTGATCGTGTCGTTGCCCGCCGTTCCTTGCACGGCTACCACCGGCAGGGCGTCGCCCACATAGCTGCCATCGCCATAAATCAGCACCAAGCCTTTGGAAGTATGGCTGATGGTATTGCCGACGATGCTGTTGCCATCGGTGCCATTTTCATCGCGCTCGGCCACGCCATACGTCGACTTGTCGCTGCCGGTGATGGTGTTGCCGCGAATCAGGTTATCGCTGCCGTCGAAATACTTCCCGGAAACGCCCTGCGTGTCGTCGTAGGACTGAATGATGATTTCCGGAACTGGATTGCCCAGTGAATTGTTGCTCAGGGTGTTGTCGACCACATCGACATTGGAGCTGCCGTAGATGCGAATGCCGGCGCTGGTGTTGTCATGGATGTCCACGCCGCTGACCGTGACTTCGCTGGACAGCTTGATCAGTACGCCTTCAGCGCCATTGCCGTAAACCGCGCCGCCGGTAATGGTGATATTGGCCGGGGACGGAATGTTCTCGCTGCCGCGCTGGACCACGATGCCCGTGCTGCCGTTGCCGTAGGCGACGTTGTTGGTCAGGGTGAAATCATGGGTGCTGGTCACCACGTTGAAGCCATGACGGTCGTTGTTATAGGCGATGTTGTTTTCGAACACGCTGTCGCTGAGGAAGTCGGCGACGAAGCCGTCCAGGCCATTGCCGTGGGAGACGCTGTTCTTGATCACCATGTTGACGGTCTGCTCGTGGGGATCGAAGCCATAGCCCGAGCAATCGACGATCTCCACGCTGTCGAGGGTGACGTTGGAATCCTTGCCGTCTGAACCGGGGATGTAACCGTTAAACCAGCCGTCTACCTTGCCGGTAGTGGCGTCACGGTTGCCGTCCAGGGTCAGATTGTTCATGCCGAAGTCGTGGGTTTCTTCGCCGTAGGCCGAACGGACGATGCCCGTCACCTTGGTGTCGGAGCCGTCCTCGAGTTTGATTACGGTCTCACCCATGCCCGCGCCGCTGAGCGTGACATTGTTTTTGAGCATCAGGCAGCCATCGGAAGGCTCTTCGCCAGCGGAGACAATATAGGTCCCGGCCGACATCTCGACGGTTCCGCCACCTGCCGCTGCAGCCGCATCGATTGTTGCCTGGATCGCTGCTGTGTCATCGGTGATGCCATCGCCCAGCGCGCCGTAGTCTTTTACGTTAAAAATCATGGTTTTACTCCGGGCCGCGGGGTGTATAGGTGGGAAAGTCAAGATCACAGCGCCCGAACATATGACCGTGACATTTGAGAAAGTTGCGCGATAATCAGCTTAATTTCGGCAAATATGCGGCGATCTGCGTCAATCTAATGACCGTCGTAATTGTGGCGGGGGCAAGGTGGAGTGACAGGCTGCTGACGTCAAAATCAGGCGGCTATATAGGGCGGATTGCGAGGGTTGCTTCGCTTGAGTTTGCTGCCGTGATATTGCACCGCAAACCGAGCTGGGCTAATGTGCCGGGACGTAGAAACGAGACCTCCCCTGTGTTGATCGTCAGCAAACTCTTGATGCGCGTTATCAAGGCTCACGCCCGTTGGCGTTGGCGCGCCTGACTAATTCTTTTTCCGGCCCTGTCCGGAACTCCTCCTGATACGCCTTTATATCCTTGCCCTGCCGCTTCTTTGGGACAGTCCCGGCCGCTAAACTAGCGGAGCGCATTTGGGCAACGAATTCGAAGGTTGAACAAATAGTCAGTAAATCAATGGGTTGAAGCCAAAATGCTGCTGATGATAGATAACTACGACTCCTTTACCTATAACGTCGTGCAATACCTGGGCGAGCTGGGTGCCGACGTTAAAGTGATCCGCAACGACGAATTGACCGTTGCCCAGATAGAAGCCCTGAACCCGGAGCGCATTGTCGTTTCCCCTGGCCCGTGCACCCCCAATGAAGCAGGCGTCTCGCTGGAAGTGATCAAACACTTCGCGGGCAAGCTGCCGATTCTGGGCGTCTGCCTTGGTCATCAGTCGATTGGCCAGGCGTTCGGTGGTGATGTGGTGCGCGCCCGTCAGGTCATGCACGGCAAGACCAGCCCGGTGGTTCATGAAGATCACGGCGTGTTCGAAGGCTTGAACCATCCGCTGACCGTTACCCGTTACCACTCGCTGGTGGTCAAGCGCGAAACCTTGCCGGAATGTCTGGAGGTCACTGCCTGGACCGCGCTGGAAGACGGCTCGGTGGATGAAATCATGGGCTTGCGTCACAAGACGCTGAACATCGAGGGCATCCAGTTCCATCCCGAGTCGATTCTCACCGAGCAGGGCCACGAGCTGTTCGCCAATTTCCTCAAGCAAACCGGCGGCACTCGTCAGGGTTAAGGATTCTTTTATGGTTAAGCCAATGGATATCAAGACGGCGCTGGGTCGTGTGGTCAACCAGCTGGATCTGAGCACTGACGAAATGAGTGACGTCATGCGCCAGATCATGACCGGCCAGTGCACTGAAGCGCAGATCGGCGCCTTCATGATGGGCATGCGCATGAAGAGCGAAAGCATCGACGAGATCGTCGGTGCCGTGACTGTCATGCGCGAGCTGGCCAGCAAGGTCGAGCTGAAAACCCTCGATGGCGTCGTTGACGTGGTCGGCACCGGTGGTGATGGCGCAAATATCTTCAACGTCTCCACGGCTTCGGCATTCGTGGTGGCGGCAGCCGGTTGCACCGTTGCCAAGCACGGCAATCGTGCGGTATCGGGTAAAAGCGGCAGCGCTGATCTGCTGGAAGCGGCGGGGGTTTATCTGAACCTGACGCCCGTGCAAGTCGCCCGCTGCATCGACAGCGTCGGCATCGGTTTCATGTTCGCCCAGTCCCATCACGGTGCCATGAAGCACGCGGCCGGTCCGCGTCGGGATCTTGGCCTGCGCACCCTGTTCAATATGCTCGGCCCGCTTACGAATCCGGCTGGCGTCCGCCATCAGGTGGTCGGGGTGTTCAATCAGGCGTTGTGCCGCCCGTTGGCCGAAGTCTTGCTTCGTATGGGCAGCAAGCACGTTCTGGTGGTGCATTCTCAGGACGGCCTGGATGAATTCAGCCTGGCCGCACCGACGTTCGTGGCCGAGCTGAAAAACGGCGAAGTCACTGAATACTGGGTGCAACCCGAAGATCTGGGCATCAAGAGCCAAAGCCTGTTCGGTCTTGCGGTTGAAAGCCCGGCGGCTTCGCTGGAACTGATCCGCGATGCCTTGGGGCGTCGCAAGACCGAAAACGGTCAGAAAGCTGCGGAAATGATTGTGCTTAATGCGGGCGCGGCGCTTTATGCTGCTGATCATGCCTACACGCTTAAAGATGGCGTGGCGCTGGCTCATGATGCATTGCACACCGGCCTGGCCCGGGAAAAACTGGATGAGTTGGGCGCCTTTACCGCGGTGTTCAAGCAGGAGAATGAAGGATGAGCGTGCCAACCGTTCTGGAAAATATTCTCGCCCGCAAGGCCGAGGAAGTGGCTGAGCGCCGCGCGCGCGTCAGTCTGGCCGAGGTCGAAGCGCTGGCCAAGGCCGCCGACCCGACTCGCGGCTTTGCCAAGGCTTTGATCGAACAGGCCAAGCGCAAGCAGCCTGCGGTGATCGCCGAAATCAAAAAGGCGTCGCCCAGCAAAGGCGTGATTCGCGAGAATTTCATTCCTGCCGACATCGCCAAAAGCTACGAGAAGGGCGGGGCGACCTGTCTTTCGGTCCTCACCGATATCGATTATTTCCAGGGCGCGGACCTGTATCTGCAACAGGCTCGTGCCGCATGCAAACTGCCGGTGATCCGCAAGGATTTCATGATCGATCCTTACCAGATCGTCGAAGCCCGCGCGCTGGGTGCCGATTGCATCCTGTTGATCGTGTCCGCGCTGGACGACGCGAAAATGGCCGAGCTGGCATCAGTCGCCAAAAGCGTTGGGTTGGATGTTCTGGTGGAAGTGCACGACGGCGATGAACTGGAGCGCGCGCTGAAAACCCTCGACACTCCGCTGGTCGGCATCAATAACCGCAACCTGCACACCTTCGAGGTCAACCTCGAAACAACGCTGGACCTGCTGCCGCGCATTCCGCGAGATCGGCTGGTGGTCACCGAAAGCGGCATTTTCAATCGTGCGGATGTCGAGCTGATGGAAATCAGCGATGTCTATGCCTTCCTGGTCGGCGAAGCGTTCATGCGCGCCGAACAGCCGGGCGCGGAGCTGCAGCGGTTGTTCTTCCCTGAGCGCGGCACCCTGATCAATGCCTCCACGGCTGACTGATCAGCGTCTGGCGGGACTTGCTTCGACAGTTGTTACAGAGGATCACCATGTCTGACCTGGTTGTTGATATCTGCGTCGAAGCGGGCCTGCAAGCCGAGCAGGATTTGCTGGCCAAGGTCTGCGCGGGCGATGCCGATTACGGCCTGCTGATGTGGCGTCCGCTGGATCGCGCGTTAGTCATGCCACGGCGCATGAGTCGCCTGCCGGGGTTTACCGAAGCCAGCGAAACACTGGCCGACAGTGGTTGGCCGATCCTGTTGCGCGAAAGCGGCGGCGAGCCGGTCCCGCAATCGTGCGCCACGGTTAACATCGCACTGGTTTACGCCCAACCCGCCAGCGACCTTGATCGCGACCGCATCGAGATTGCCTACCGACGTTTGTGTCAGCCAATTCTCGATGTCTTGAGTGAATTGGGTGGGGCTGCGTCGCTGGGCGAGGTGGAGGGGGCGTTCTGTGACGGCCGCTTCAACGTCAACCTCGACGGCCGCAAAATGGTCGGCACGGCCCAGCGCTGGCGCCAGAGCCAGGGCGGCACAAGGCCTGTCGTTCTCGCTCACGGTGCACTGTTGGTGGATAACGAGCGTCAGGAAATGGCAGCAGCGGTCAATCGCTTCAATGAGATCTGCGAGCTGGAACAGCGCGTTCGGGCCGACAGCCATATTGCGCTGCGTGAGGCGTTTGCGGTTGAGGGTGTGCTGGAAAAGCTGGCGGATGTTTATGTGGCAATGCTTGCGCAGCTGGGTCACCGCGTATTCCCGTAGGACCGGCTTCAGCCGGGAGGGCATTCTCCTGAGCTCCCGGCTGAAGCCGGTCCTACGGGTTTTGTGTTTGCTGCGCCCGCACACGTTCATCGCGTTCCAAACACCACCATGGTCTTGCCTTTGACGTGGACCAGTTTCTGTTCTTCCAGTGCCTTGAGCACCCGGCCGACCATTTCCCTTGAGCAGCCCACGATCCGCCCGATTTCCTGGCGGGTGATCTTGATCTGCATGCCGTCGGGATGGGTCATGGCGTCGGGTTGCTTGCACAAGTCCAGCAATGTACCCGCCACGCGGCCAGTGACGTCCAGAAACGCCAGATCGCCGACCTTGCGCGTGGTATTTCGCAGGCGCTGAGCCATCTGGCCGCCGATGGCGTACAGGATGTCCGGCTCTTGCTGAGTCAATTCGCGGAATTTGCTGTAGCTGATTTCAGCCACTTCGCACTCGGTCTTGGCGCGAACCCAGGCGCTGCGTACGGATTCAAGGCCCGGCGCTTCAAATAGCCCCAGCTCGCCGAAGAAGTCACCGGTGTTGAGGTACGCGATAATCATCTCGCGTCCTTCATCGTCTTCGATGACCACCGTCACCGATCCCTTGACGATGAAAAACAGCGATTGCGCAGGGTCGCCCGCACAAATGATGTTGGTTTTGGCAGAGCAGCGGCGGCGCTGGGCGTGGGAGAGCAGCTTATCCAGATTCTTTATTTTGGGCGTGAGCGTGATAGCAACCATGCTTATTTTCCGAAAAAAGGTACGTCGCCGTAGGGCACTTTCAGTGTTATCGGCAGCAACTCTCATTTACCGTAACCCGGACACCGAGATTCGACGACATTTAGGAAATTTCCTACTTTTTTATTTCGAAAAGGCATTTAGGCCTGCATCCAGCCATCGCTTGCCCCGTGCTAAGCTGGCGACCCTTTTTTAGCAGTGGAGTCCCGGCGATGAAGGCACGCATTCAATGGGCTGGTGAAGCCATGTTCCTCGGTGAATCCGGCAGCGGTCATGTGGTAGTCATGGATGGCCCGCCAGAAAGCGGCGGTCGCAATCTGGGTGTGCGGCCCATGGAAATGGTGCTGATCGGCCTGGGTGGCTGCAGCAACTTCGATGTGGTCAGCATTCTCAAAAAGTCCCGCCAGCCGATCGAGAGCTGCGAAGCCTTTCTCGAAGCCGAGCGCGCCGATGAAGATCCCAAGGTCTTCACCAAGATCCATCTGCATTTCGTGGTCAAGGGTCGCGGCTTGAAAGAAGCTCAGGTCAAGCGTGCCATCGAGCTGTCGGCCGAGAAGTATTGCTCGGCGTCGATCATGCTCGGCAATGCGGGCGTCGAGATTACCCACGATTACGAAATCATCGAATTGGGCTGAAACCGGTGGTCGGCACGACTGCGCCGAACGGCGGCAAGCCCTGTTCAGACATCCAATTATCATAAAAGCGGCGCACACTCTGGCAGACAGCTTCTGACGTCTGCATAATGCGCCACTTTTTGAGGGCGCAGGTCGTAGCGTTTTTTGCGACCGTGCCCGAACTGACAACCAAAATCGCCAACGCGAAGAGGTGTTAACCGTCCTACGCAGCTGAGCCAGGCTCATCTGACGGGCATGCTTGATCACGTGGCCTGGGCCGCACATATATAGAGAGTTTTTAACGGTGAAAAGCAAACTCAAGCTCCACGGGTTCAATAACCTGACAAAGACCTTGAGCTTCAACATTTATGACATCTGCTATGCGGAAACTCCGCAGGACCAGCAGGCTTACGTCGAGTACATCAATAGTGTGTACGACGCCGAACGCCTGACGCGGATTCTCACAGATGTTGTCGATATCATTGGCGCCAACATCCTGAACATCGCCCGCCAGGATTACGATCCGCAAGGTGCCAGCGTGACCATCCTCATCTCCGAGCAGCCGGTGACGCCTACCGAAAGCCAGATTGAAGAGTCGCCGGGCCCGCTGCCGGAAACCATTCTGGCGCACCTCGACAAGTCCCACATCACGGTCCACACCTATCCAGAGATCCATCCGGTGGATGGCATCGCGACTTTCCGCGTGGACATCGACGTTTCTACCTGTGGCGTTATTTCACCGCTCAAGGCGCTGAACTATCTGATCCACAAGTTCGAATCGGACATCGTGACGGTCGATTATCGTGTGCGCGGCTTCACGCGTGACGTCGAGGGCAAGAAGCATTTCATCGATCACGAGATCAACTCCATTCAGAACTACCTCTCGGAAGACACGCGCAACGGTTACCAGATGACCGACGTGAACGTGTACCAGGAGAACCTGTTCCACACCAAGATGCTGCTCAAGAACTTCGAACTGGATAATTACCTGTTCGGCGATGCGACCAGCAATCTATCGACTGAGCAACGCGAGCAAGTAACCTCCAAGGTCAAACACGAAATGCTGGAAATCTTTTACGGACGCAACGTCGCCCTCTGAGTTTCAAGCAGCAAAAAAAGGCGCCTTCAAGGCGCCTTTTTTATGGGTGTGATGTTTGAAGTCCGGCAGGTTACGGGTTTCTGGATTTGAGTTGCTGAACATAGTGCTGAAGGCTGCCGGTGATGAACAGGCAGTACGCTAACAGTTCCAGTCCTTCTTCAGTGGTGGTTTTCGCCAGGCGCTGATAGCCCTCTTGCAATATGTGATGCCACAACGTGCCCATACCGAAGATCCGCGAAAACACCAGTACCCCAAGGCCAGCGACGATCATGGTAAAGCTCGCCTGACGAGTAAAATGCGCCAGTGCTGAAAGGGTTTCCAGGCGGCTGTCGCGTTTGCCAACGGCTTTGAAGATGCAGATCCCAGCGGTCGCGAGGGCGGGCCACAACCAGAAGCTGTGGCTGATGGGGTCGAACAATCCGTCAAGTTCGCGGATCAACATACAGGCGAAAAATCCACCTGCGAGAGCATTCAGCCCTTTCTGCGCGTCAGTGCCACGGCTGAACCAGAACAAGCCGGCACAGATCGCCAGCATGAGTTCCTGACCAATCTCGGTGAAAGAGACTTCGAGCATTTGCGTGTTGGCGATAGCAATGTCGAGATAGATCAAGCCAAAGCCAGCACACACCAGCGCAATGAACAGGAGAAAGAATATTCCGGTTTTCTTCAGTTGCTGCAGGTCGTTCTGCAGCGTCTGATCGTGATGCCGTGCTTCGGAAGGCGATGTGGAGGCAGTTGAAGCGGTGCTTTGCGGGCTGGACATTGCGGCCCTCCTGGGAAAAGTCCCGATAGGGTACGCAGTCCAGGCCGGGCTTGAAACCCAATGATAATAATAGTGATTATCGCAAATGGTAATAATTCGAAACAAAAGGCGCCCGGGTGACGGGCACCTTTAATGAGGCGTTATATACGGTAGGTACTTTTTGTCATCACTTTGGCCAGCACGCTCATACCAAACTTGATCGGCGCGGGAAAACGAAATCCGCCCGCATCCAGGGCACTTTCGGCATGGCGCTCTTCATCAATCCGCATCTGTTGCAGGATCGCGCGGGACTTTTCATCCTCGGCGGGGATTTGCTCAAGATGTTCGTTGAGGTGTTTGCAGACCTGATCTTCAGTCGCCGCCACGAAACCCAGGCTGACCTTGTCGCTGATCAGGCCTGCCACGGCGCCAATGCCGAACGACATGCCGTAAAACAGTGGGTTCAGCACGCTGGTGTGGCTGCCCAGCTGGTGAATACGTTGTTCGCACCAGACCAGATGGTCGATTTCTTCTTCGGCCGCGTGTTCCATGGCTGCACGAACGTTGGGCAGCTTGGCGGTCAAGGCCTGGCCTTGATACAGCGCCTGCGCACAGACTTCGCCGGTATGGTTGATGCGCATCAGCCCGGCGACGTGGCGGGTGTCGACATCGCTCATCTCGGCTTCGGGTTGAACGATGGCGGGCGATGGCCGATAGGAGTAACCCTTGGATGGAAGCAAAGTGCGCATCGCGGCATCGGCTTGTAGCAGAAGACGATCAATCGGGGAGTAGTGACGTTCGGTAGCCATGGGCACCTCCGGAAAAACCATGGCGGCCAGTCTACCGCAATCAGGCGTAGGAGGTTTGAGCTGGATCAGCCCGCCGCACGGCTTCAGAGCCTGCGGCGGGCTGCAAGTGCTTGAGCGTACGGCAATCAGCCCGGCGGCCAGTGCATCTGGCGCTGACCCAGAACATGCATATGAATGTGATAAACGGTCTGCCCGCCCAACTCATTGCAGTTCATGACGACACGAAAGCCATCTTCGCAGCCCAGTTCCCTGGCGAGGCGTTGGGCGGTGAACAGGATATGACCGGCCAGACCCTTGTCGTCTTCGGTCAGGTCATTAAGGGTGCGAATCGCCTTTTTCGGGATAACCAGAAAATGCACCGGCGCCTGGGGCGCAATGTCGTGAAAGGCCAGCACCTGGTCATCTTCATAGATGATCTTGGCGGGTATTTCCCGGTTGATGATCTTGGTAAACAAAGTATCCACAGCCATTTGCTCCTTGTGGGTGGATGTTGAGTCGCTGATTAATTGACTGAGCGAGCGCATTCGAGTGTATCGATGCAGCCTTGGCGCGCCCAGCCGTTTGTCGGTCAGCGTGGGCAGTAAGATTTGTTGATCAGTCCGACGATGCTGCGATTCAACCAGCGCGAACCGAAACGCGGGCAGAACGCCAACAGCTTGTTGCGCCAACCCGGAATGATCACGGCACGGTTTTTCGCCAGGGCGCGGACCGCATACAGCGCGACTTCCTCCGGGCTCATCATGCGTTTGCTGCGCTCGAGCTTTTCACTCTGAAGCTGCGCGGTACGCATGAAAGACGTGCGGGTCGGCCCGGGGCAAAGTACCGAAACCTTGATCCCGGTTTTCTTCACTTCTTCACGCAAGCCTTCGGAGAAATGCAGAACATAGGCCTTGCTGGCGTGATAGGCGCTCATCCACGGGCCGGGACTGAACGCTGCGACGGATGAAACATTGAGGATCTGCCCGCCGCCTTGCAGCGCCATTAGATTGCCGACGGTGTGACACAAACGGGTCAGGGCAAGAATGTTCAAGTCGATCAGGTCCTGCTCAAGCCCCCAGTCCTGCGCCAGGAACGGGCCACTGGTACCGATGCCGGCACAATTGACCAACAGGTCGATCTGATGTGCGCCTTCTTCTTCCAGCTCCAAAAGAAATCCGGACAACCGCAACGGTTCGCCCAGATCGCAGGCGCGAAACAGCACCTCGACGCCGAATCGCTGAGTCAGCTCGATGGCAACGGTTTCCAGCAAGTCACGCTGACGTGCGACCAGAATCAGACTGCGCCCCCGGCGGGCCAGCGCTTCAGCCATTGCCAGGCCGATGCCGCTGGAAGCGCCAGTAATCAAGGCGTAACGGGTCATGCATTTCTCCATTCAACGTGCAGCCAACCACGATTCATCATGAAACATGAAAATCGGACTATTTATTCACTTCGCTTTCTATGACGGTGTCCGAGTCTTCATCGCTCGGCGTCGCGGCGTCATCGTCATAAGGCAGCGATTGTTCGTACTCGACCGTCGAGTTTTCCAGCTCCGCCTGGATTGCGCTGAAGCCACCGACGATACCTGCGGTAATGATCAGCGCGAGGAAGGCGACCCACAGCCACGCCAATACCTTCACCGACTGGCTATTGGGCGGCGCAGGCGGGCCATATTGATTCGCGCCCTGATTACCCGGCATCACGACGATCAGGATCGGGAAGATGCTGTTGACGAAGGGAATCAGGTTCAACAGCAGCAGCCATCCCGACCAGCCGACGTCGTGCAGGCGTTGCACGCCGATCTGGATGCTGATGACGAGGAAGGCGACAAAGGCCACGGTGGCAAGCAGACCGCCGCCAACCAGTGAAACGCTCATGACGCCGGCGCAAAGTGCCGCGACCAACGATGCCACAACCATGAGCACCAGGCTCCAGGCCAGATAACGCACCCGGCCAATGCGACCCTGCACGCTGAACACCTTGAGTGTCGAATATTGCAGCGCAGCCGCGCCAACCGGTGCGCGAGGCGGGGCATATGGCGAGGCCGCATAGGCGCTGACAGGCTCTGCATGGGCGCGCGGTTCTTCGATTTCTTCCAGGCTGAGGCTGATCGCCGGGTCCGCCTCGATGCGTGCATCGACACCGGCGTTCGTCAACGCGCTGATATAACTCAGGGCATCGGAATGAGTAAGGCCGCGCTTGAGTGCAATCGGCTTACCGCTGAACAGCTTTTCCACCGCCGAGGTTTCACTCTTGAACAGCTGTGCAAGGTTCAGCTTGGCAGTTTGCAGGTCAACGCCGGTGCGCAGCTGCCCGTCGAACACAATCTTGTAGAGGGTATCGGCCATGGTTGGCTTCCTTGTCTTGAAATAAATGCGACGCAGACGATCACGCTTCCAAAAGCGTGAGGCGCCATGTCATAAATCAGCGGGGCCAGAGGCCAGCCAGTCGAGCGCTTGCACGTTGTGCATGTCGGTATTCCGCGTCCAGGCGCTGGATCAACTCCTCGACACTGGGAAGATCCGAGATTCCACCCACTCCCTGGCCTGCCGACCAGACGGTTTTCCATGCCTTGGCCTCATCGCTGATGGGCTTGAGCTTCGAGCCGGAATCCACGTCTCCCTTGCCTTGCAGTGCTGCCAGGTCGAACCCGGCATTTTCCAGGCTTTGGCGCATGAAGCTGGCAGGCACCCCGGAAACGGCGGCGGTGTGCACGATATCGACGGCTTTGGACGACAGCAACATGTCTTTGTAGGCTTGCGGTGCCTGACTCTCTCGGGTTGCGATGAATCGCGTGCCCAGATAAGCCAGATCTGCGCCCAGCAATTGCGCTGCGAGGATTTCGTGGCCATGGTTCAGACAACCGGCGAGGAGCAGGGTTTTGTCGAAGAATTGGCGTATTTCCGCAATAAGCGAAAAAGGGCTCCATGTTCCGGCGTGTCCGCCAGCACCGGCCGCCACCGCAATCAATCCATCTACCCCAGCTTCCGCCGCTTTTTCGGCATGCCGACGCGTAGTGACGTCATGGAAAACCAGTCCGCCGTAACTGTGCACGGCGTCCACCAGTTCCTTTACCGCGCCTAGGCTAGTAATCACGATGGGTACTTTGTGCTCGATACAAATCGCCAGATCGGCCTGTAAGCGGGGATTGCTGTGGTGGACGATCAGGTTTACCGCGTACGGCGCGGGCTTTTCCAGCTGCGCCAGGCCGGCTTCGATTTCTTCCAGCCAGTTTTTGAAACCGCTGCTTTCCCGCTGGTTAAGCGCCGGAAAACTTCCCACGATCCCGTTGCGGCAGCAGGCCAGAACGAGATCGGGATTGGAAATCAGAAACATCGGGGCAACCACTAGCGGCAGACGCAAGCGTTGTTCAAGCAGAACTGGCAGTGACATGAACGGTTCCCCGGTGCTGTAGGACTCTTTATTAAAGCCTAGAAAGGTTTAACCACCACCAAGATGACGATGGCCAGCAAAATCAATACAGGGATTTCATTGAACCAGCGATAAAACACGTGGCTGCGGCCGTTCTCGCCACGGGCGAAGCGTTTGACCTGCGCTCCACAGACATGGTGATAGCCGATCAGCAGCACCACCAGCGTCAGTTTCGCGTGCATCCAGCCTTGACTCATGTACCCCGGTACGAGGCTGATCAGCCAGATGCCGAACACCAGCGTGGCAATCATCGCCGGCCCCATGATGCCCCGGTACAGCTTGCGCTCCATCGTGCAAAATCGTTCGCGACTTACGGCGTCTTCGCTCAAGGAGTGGTAGACGAAAAGTCTCGGCAAGTAGAACAGGCCTGCAAACCAGCAGACCATTGAAACGATATGAAAAGCTTTGATCCATAAAAGCATTTTTAGTTATTCCCAGGTTCACGGTGCGCAAATAGTAGTGGCTTGGGCGTCCATACGTCACGTTGTCGGTTGTCGCAGACGCGTTACGCCCATATTATCGACGGCTTTCCAGTTGGTACGCAGAGGGCAGGGTTATGGTCAAGGTCGGTATCGTCGGCGGCACGGGTTACACCGGAGTCGAATTGCTGCGTTTGTTGGCACAGCATCCGCAAGCTGAAGTGGTCGTCATCACTTCCCGATCCGAGGCGGGTCTGCCTGTCGCCGACATGTACCCGAATTTGCGAGGCCATTACGACGGCCTGGCCTTCAGCGTGCCGGACGTGAAAACGCTGGGTGCCTGCGACGTCGTTTTCTTCGCCACGCCTCACGGGGTTGCCCACGCGTTGGCGGGCGAATTGCTCGACGCCGGCACCAAGGTCATCGACCTGTCCGCTGACTTCCGTCTGCAGGATCCTGTGGAGTGGGCCAAGTGGTACGGCCAGCCCCATGGTGCGCCTGAGCTGCTTGAGCAGGCGGTGTACGGCTTGCCGGAAGTCAATCGCGAGCAGATCAAACAGGCTCGCTTGATTGCTGTGCCGGGCTGCTATCCGACTGCAACTCAGCTGGGTTTCCTGCCATTGCTCGAAGCTGGCATCGCCGATAACACACGTCTGATCGCCGACTGCAAATCCGGCGTGAGCGGTGCGGGTCGTGGTTTGAGCCTGGGTTCGCTGTATTCCGAGGCTAACGAAAGCTTCAAGGCCTACGCGGTCAAAGGCCATCGTCACCTGCCGGAAATCACTCAGGGTTTGCGCCGCGCTGCGGGTGGTGATGTCGGTCTGACTTTCGTGCCCCACCTGACGCCAATGATCCGTGGCATTCACTCCACGCTGTACGCAACGGTGACTGACAAGTCCGTCGATCTGCAGGCGTTGTTCGAAAAGCGTTACGCCAACGAACCGTTCGTCGACGTCATGCCTGCCGGTAGCCACCCGGAAACCCGCAGCGTGCGCGGAGCCAACGTGTGCCGGATTGCCGTGCATCGACCACAGGGCGGTGATCTGGTGGTGGTGCTCTCGGTTATCGATAATCTGGTCAAGGGCGCGTCGGGCCAGGCTGTGCAGAACATGAACATCCTGTTCGGTCTGGACGAGAAGCTGGGTCTTTCCCATGCCGGGATGATGCCTTAAAGGCGACTGCTGGTTTCAAGCTGCTGGAAGCCACGCTGCTTCTTGCGGCTTGAAGCCTGTTGCTTGCCACTGCTCTCCAAATAGTTGACCGATTTTGTAGGAGAAGCGGATAATGCGCGTCATTACGCATTATGACGGCTTAGCGCCGGGAGATATCTAACATGAGCGTCGAATCCTTCACTCCAACGGCTTTGCAATTCACCCACGGTGCCGCGCACAAAGTGAAAAGCCTGGTCGATGAAGAGGGCAATGATCGCCTGAAGCTGCGTGTCTTCGTGACAGGTGGCGGCTGTTCCGGTTTTCAGTATGGCTTCACCTTCGATGAAGACGTCGCGGACGATGACACCATCGTCGAGCGCGAAGGCGTAAGTCTGGTTGTTGATCCGATGAGCTTTCAGTATCTGGCTGGTGCAGAAGTGGACTACCAGGAAGGTCTGGAAGGCTCGCGCTTCGTGATCAAAAATCCGAATGCATCCACCACTTGTGGTTGCGGCTCGTCTTTCTCGATCTGATTGGCTGGTTGTACACATGAAAACGCCGCGCATATGCGCGGCGTTTTTCATTGTGTCTTGATCAGGCGGGATAAATTGCGCCCAGTACCCGCAGGCCCTTGGCGCCGGTGACCGTAGGACGGTTGGCAGGCACGCCTTCCAGGCAGCAATGGGCCAGCCAGGCGAAGGCCATCGCCTCGACCCAGTCCGGATCAACACCAAAGGCTTCGGTGCTGCTGACCTTGGTATTGGGCAGCAATTGCGCCAGTCGGTCGGTCAGCGCCACGTTGTGAGCGCCGCCGCCGCAGATCAGCAGCTCCTTGGTTTCGGACTGTGCGGACTGCAGGGATTCGGTGATCGTCAGAGCCGTCAGCTCCATCAACGTGGCCTGTACGTTTTCCGGCGCCAGAGTCGGCAGCTGGAACAAGTGATGATGCAGCCAGCCAAGATTGAATACTTCGCGGCCGGTACTCTTCGGGCCTTTGGTCAGGAAAAACTGATCGCTGAGCAAGGACTTGAGCAGCGCGGGATCGACTTGCCCACTTGCGCCCCAGGCACCGTCCTGGTCGTAACTCTGACCGCGCTGGGATTGAATCCAGGCATCGAGCAGCACGTTGCCGGGACCGCAATCGAATCCGGTAACCGGCAGGTCCAGCTCGATCAGGCTCAAGTTGCTGAAGCCCCCGATGTTCAATACTGCGCGGCGGTCCTTGTTGTCGTCGAACAGCGCTTCGTGAAACGCGGGCACCAGCGGAGCGCCTTGGCCACCCGCCGCGATGTCGCGACGGCGGAAGTCACTGACGACCGTGATCTCGGTGAGCTCTGCAAGTAGCGCCGGGTTGCCGATCTGCACGCTGAACCCGCGCGCGGGTTCGTGGCGGATGGTCTGGCCATGGCTGCCGATGGCGCGGATCTGGCCCGCAACCATGTTCTGTTCGCTGAGCAGTGTCAGCACGCCTTTGGCTGCGAGCTGTACCCACTTTTGCTCGGCAATGCTGGCGCGCGCCAGCTCATCCGGGCCGCTGGAACACAGGCCCAGCAGCTCTGCGCGCAAGTCGTCAGGCATCGGAATGTAGTGGGTCGCCAGCAATCTCGGCCGGTCGTCTTGCTCCAACAGGGCTATATCGATCCCATCGAGGCTGCTGCCGGACATCACACCAATATAGAAGAAGGCCATGGCTTATCGTTTGCTCGAGGCCAGCGTGGTGGCCTTTTCCTGTTCCATGCGAGCCATCAACGGCTGGCTCTGCTGCATGAACCGCTGTTTTTCGGATTTGGCGATTGGATCCGCCATCGGCAATTTCTGACCCAGAGGGTCAACGTGCACGCCATTGACCTGGAACTCATAGTGCAAATGAGGTCCTGTCGACAGGCCGGTGGTACCAATATAGCCGATCACCTGACCTTGTTTGACACTGCCGCCAGTTTGTATGCCTTTGGCAAAACCTTGCATGTGGCCATACAGCGTCCGATAGGTATCGCCATGCTGGATGATCACGGTGTTGCCGTAGCCGCCACGGCGACCTGCAAGCAGAACCTTGCCATCGCCGGTGGCTTTGATCGGCGTGCCGCGCGGGGCTGCATAGTCAACGCCTTTGTGCGCGCGGATCTTGTTCAGGATCGGGTGTTTGCGGCCCATGGAAAACATCGAACTGATGCGAGCAAAGTCCACCGGAGTACGGATGAATGCCTTGCGCATGCTGTTGCCATCAGCAGTGTAGTAATTGGTATTGCCCTGCTTGTTGGTATAGCGGACTGCGGAATAGGACTTGCCGTGGTTGGTGAAGCGGGCAGACAGAATATTGCCGGTGCCAATAGTCTTGCCGTTCACGACTTTCTGCTCGTAGATCACGTCGAATTCGTCACCCTTGCGGATGTCCTGGGCGAAGTCGATGTCGTAACCGAAAATGTTGGCCATATCCATGGTCATGGTATGGGACAGGCCTGCGCGCTGCGCGGACTGCGAGAGCGAACTGTTGATCACGCCATGGACATAGGCGGTACGCACGTTCGGCTTGCTGATTTCGCGGCCGAAGGTAAAGCCCTTGTCGGTCCGGGAAAGGCTGATGCTTTCCAGCTCGCTGATCTTGCTGTGCAGCTGCTTTAGCTGGCCTTCAGGTGAAAGCTCGAATTGCAGGATCTGGCCGTTTTTCAGCTGGCTGAATTGCTTGGCCTGCTTATCGCTGGCCAGGACCTCATGCACGGTCGTGGCGGGCAGCCCGACTTTTTCGAACAGCGTGGAAAGCGTGTCACCCTTGGTGACTGCAATTTCCCGGTGATTCGCGTTCGTGGCCGCAACTGCAGGCGCCTTCGGCTGCGGCGCAGCTTCTTTGGCGGGCTCTGTGGTGGCGTTTTCCTGAGTTTCTTCAGTGCCATTGTCGATCTGGGCAAACGGAGATTCGGTGGTGTCTGGTGTGGCTTGAGTCGATTCTTGAACGTCTTGTTGTTCTATGCGCTGATCTGTGGGGATTTCCAGATCAAGATTCAGCGTGGTTTTTTTAGCTTCAACGTCACTTGAAGGGAATACCAGGAGAGCCAGGCTCAGCAAGGCGGCGATGCCGCTTGCAGCGAGCAGGTGGGTCTTCGGATAAAGCGGAGGCGCTTTAGGCGGTGTATTCATAGGTAATTTTGACTTTGAAAAGATGAATTGGAAAAGATGAATGACATGATGAAGATGAAATAACTGTATAAAATATAACCAAAACCTGCTCGAAGCAACCCTGCCAAACGTTTCAATTTATGATTCGGCGTCGGGTGCTGGGCAAAACTTTGTAAACGGGCCCTGATCTTGTATGGTTGGTTCCCTTTAAATAGGCGATGACGGGGCTTATATGAAGTCGGTTGAAGAGCAGCTGGCGCTAATCAAGCGCGGGGCGGATGAACTCCTGGTCGAGGCTGAGCTGATTACCAAGCTCAAGCGCGGCCAGCCACTACGTATTAAAGCCGGGTTCGACCCAACGGCACCTGATCTGCATCTGGGTCATACCGTGCTTATTAATAAGCTGCGTCAGTTTCAGGATCTCGGTCACCAGGTCATCTTCCTGATCGGCGACTTCACCGGCATGATCGGTGATCCGAGCGGCAAAAGCGCAACGCGTCCGCCACTGACCCGTGAGCAGGTGCTGGATTACGCCGAAACTTACAAGTCCCAGGTATTCAAGATCCTTGATCCGGCGAAAACCGAGGTGGCATTCAACTCCACCTGGATGGATCAACTGAGCCCTGCGGATTTCATTCGGCTGTCCTCGCAATACACGGTGGCGCGGATGCTTGAGCGCGACGACTTCGACAAGCGTTACAAGACCAACCAGCCCATCGCCATCCACGAATTCCTCTATCCGCTGGTCCAGGGTTATGACTCCGTTGCGTTGCGTGCGGATGTCGAGCTGGGCGGTACCGACCAGAAATTCAATCTGCTGATGGGGCGCGAGTTGCAGCGCGCTTACGGGCAAGAAGCTCAATGCATTCTGACCATGCCGTTGTTGGAGGGTCTGGATGGCGTGAAGAAGATGTCCAAGTCGCTGGGTAACTACGTAGGTATCCAGGAAGCGCCGGGCATTATGTACAGCAAGCTTGTCTCGATTCCTGATGCGTTGATGTGGCGTTACTTCGAGCTGCTGAGCTTCCGCTCGATGGAAGAGATCGACGGCTTCAAGGCTGATTGCGAAGCGGGTGCGAATCCGCGCGATATCAAGATCAAGCTGGCTGAAGAAATTGTGGCGCGTTTCCATGGTGAAGAAGCTGCAGCTTCCGCGCACCGTTCTGCGGGCAACCGTATGAAGGAAGGCGAGCTGCCGGATGATCTGCCGGAGATCGCGTTGACTGCTGCTGAGGATATGCCGATCGCCGCTGTCCTTAATAAGGCGGGCCTGGTCAAGAACTCTGCGGTGGCGCGTGATCTGTTGGCGTCCGGTGGTGTGCGTATAGATGGTGAGGTCGTGGATCGCACCTTCATATTCAAGCTGGGCGCGATGCATGTCTGTCAGGCTGGGAAGAAGGCTTTCGGGCGTATTACGCTTAATTTGGAATAAGCGTAAATTAACGGTTGACGGCCTCTCGAATCTGTCTATAATTCGCACCTCTTCCGGAGCAGATGAAACGGAAAACTCCTTGGTAATCAAGTAGTTAGCCGGTTTGATTGGCGAGGAAGAGGTTTCGATGAGTTGATCGAAAGCGGTGAAAAAAGGTGGTTGACAGCAGGTTGTAACGCTGTAGAATTCGCCTCCCGCTAACGAGCAACGTGAAGTTGATCGAAGCGCAAGTGGTTGAAGTTGCAAAGGAAACTTTGAAAGCTTCGGAAAATAACCGCTTGACAGTAACGGGTGCTGCTGTAGAATGCGCGCCTCGGTTGAGACGAAAGATCTTAACCACCCGCTCTTTAACAAATGAATCAAGC
>NZ_LGSI01000027.1 GCF_001698815.1 Pseudomonas syringae
CCTACACAAACCGGTAGGAGGGGACTGGTCCCCGATGGCGGCGGATGGGCCAGCATCATTCGCCTGATCTAATCCGGTGTCTGCGCCACCGTCTTCGGGGACAAGTCCGGTCCTACCGAGCCCTACACAAACCGGTAGGAGGGGACTTGTCCCCGAAGACGGTGGGACAGACGGCGTTACTGTCTCGGGTCGGTTTGTCGTCTGCAAGATAGCCTCGGGGACAACTCCCCTCCTACCAATTGCGCTGCGTCAGACGCACACAACAAGGCCCCGAAAACGGGGCCTTCATCAGTCAGTTATCTTTGCGTTGAATCTTAACGTTGCGGCCCTGAACCCTGGGCCAGGCCAAACATCAACAGCAGTAGATCGTGGTCTGGTTTTACGGTCTGCTCGACCTTGGCGACTCTGGGCAAAGGGCAATGTCCTTCGCCATGTTGAGCGCTCAATATCTTCGTACCCGGCTCTTCCCAGGCGGCGAGAGCAACAGAAGCAACAGCCAACGCACCCAATACAAAAAGACCTCGAGCCAGTTCTAGCTTCATTACCCTAAACCTTTGATAGCGCTGCCAAACGCTGCCTCGTAAAAGTAGACCAGTTTTTGCCAGTCCGCAGGGCTGAATGACGAATGGCGACGCAGTTGCTTCATGTCGTGCTGGGCCGCAGCGTATGGGGTCAGGCGACGGCGGCACTTCTCGAGGTCCAGCAGCGCGACTTCAGCTCGGGCCTCGGAACCTTCGCCGACAACCCGGACGAATACGTGCTTGATGTAAATGCAGCTGTGCTGCCAACGGCCGCGGTGCATGCGCGCCAGATTGACTGCCAGTTCATGGAGCATTTGCTCATGCAGCGCTTCACCGTAGCGCTCGCGACCACCGGCCGCGTACCAGTTCTCGATTTCTTCGAAACCATCCAGAGCAGCGGTCACCAGCAGCGCGCGCCACTCATTGTTTTCGTCGCGCTCGGCACCGCAGAAAATCATTTTCGGTACGTTCACGTTGAGCTGACGCAGGCCTTCCAGCGCGTCGCGCTCACGCAGTACGGTGGGACGCCCGAACGGATGCAGCCAACTGCGGTAGATGTGGCCCGTCTGGCGCTTGATGTAGATAAGCCGACCATTTTCAGTCAAGACGCGCTGCACGCCGCTTTCACCACCACGACGGATGTTGGGCTCTTCAACCCACTCACCGCGCTGGTTCCAGAAATAGGCAAAGCGCTCGCCTTGGCCAACCGTCGATTCTGCTACACCTTCCACGACCATCCTGTTACCTCTTGCGCAATAAATAGACACGCCACATGGCGTACATCGGCAGGAAATCCATCCGCTCCTGGATTCGGAAACCTGCCTCTTCGAATTCTGCTTCTACAGTTGCCACGGGTAACACAAAGCGGTTCTGGTAACCTTCCTGCCCGTTTTCGCGGCTGCGCTTTTGCTCGCTGCGCTTGCGTTTCCAGGCTTTGAAATTGCCATCAACCCACAGCGAGATGATCACGCTGTCACGGGTAACACGTTGAAACTCACGCAATAGCGCCAATCGATGGGCTGCGTCGCCCACGTGATGCAACAGTCGCATGCAGAAAATACTGTCCACGGCATTGTCGGGCAGATTGATAGCGAAAGCTGACGTCTGCAAGGGTTGTACCCGTTTGACCACTTCAGCGGGCTGGGCCTTGCAAGCGGTGCTGAGCATGTCCGCAGAATTATCCGCGCCGATGATCACCCGATTGGGTTTTTCCGCCAATAGCGGCCAGAAGCGACCGGCACCACAAGGCAGATCAAGCACCAGTCCAGGATCACCGGCGAGCTTCAACGCTTTGCGTGCCAGTTGCTCGTCGCGCCTGTGAGACAACCGTCGAGACAGATTGTCCTGATGCTTCTGTAAATATTTTTCCGCATGTTGTTGATTGTACTTACGGGAAAACTCGAGCTCGATTCGCTTGCTCATGGTGGATCTCCTGCTTCTGATGGGGCCAACTTAGTCAGCCCAGCGTCATCGTCAGGTCATGTTTATGTGAAAAAAGCGTTACTTGGCTCGAGCAAATGTTTCTAGATTTTACAATGCCTTAGCAATAGCCCTCCGCCACTACTTGTCACAATGACGGTTTTATCACCGCTGAAACAACAGCAGTAAAGCTAATGCAACACCTTGTTTTGGAGGAATTTATCTGCTTTTGAGGGTGACACTGAAACGGCATCCGTTGGGTTCCATCGGGCTCAAACTCACGGTCCAGCCCTGGTTTTCGCAAATCCGCTGTACCAGTGACAGGCCCAGCCCGAGCCCCTCGCCGCGCTGCTCGTTGCCACGCACAAAGGGCTCGAACATCGCCTCGCGCTTTTCTTCCGGGATACCCACCCCGCTGTCCTCCACCTGGAAGCCATCGGCCTGTAACGTCAGGGTGATAAAACCGCTGTCGGTGTAATGCAGGGCGTTGCGCAGCAGGTTGCCCATCACGGCATGCAGGAACGTCGCGTTGTACAACGTTTCCGACGACTGGTCGGCCGCCTCCGGACGGAAGTTCAGCGTCAGCCCTTTGCTCTCGATGGGGCCACGCCACAGCGCGACCAGCTGTTCAGCGACGCTGCACAGGCCTACTTTCGGGGTCATGGTCGCGTCTTCGCGCTGAGTGCGGGCCAGCATCAGGAAAGTCTGCACGAGGTCGCGCATTTCTTCGCAGGCGCGAGCAATGCGCTCCACCTGAGCTCGGGCGCGACTATCCAGCGCGGGGTTTTCAAGCAGTAATTCGCAGGAACTGGCGAGCACCATCAACGGCGTGCGCAACTCATGACTGACATCGCTGGTGAACATGCGCTCACGGGTCAGGGCGCTGCGCAAGCGGCCCAGCGTGGCGTCGAAAGCCACGGCCAGCTCGCCGACTTCGTCTGCCGCGTAATCCGGTGCCAGCGGTGGTGCCAGCCCGAGCAGTTGATCGCGGTGCCGGACTTGTCTGGCCAGCCGCACCACCGGCGCCATGACCCGCCGAGCCAGGACCCAGCCAAGAAACACCGCCAACGCCAGTGCCAGCACGAACCCGACCAGCACCACGGCAAACAGGACGCGCTCACGCTCTTCGAAATCGCTTTGATCCTGCAGGAGCACATAACGCCGACCGTCGACCACCTCGACCATCGCGTGGTAGGACAGAGGCCCGCGAAACACCTCGTGAAATCCTGGCTCCAGATGGCGCAGGTCCTTGGGCACGTCGAAATCCCCCGGACCGCCGCTGAAATAGAACAGCTGGTCGGGCTCGGGACGGTGGCTCCAGTCGCTGACGCTGTCCATCAGCAGCAGGCGATTGAGATCACCGCCCAGACCTGAGGAAATCAGTTTTTCTTCGACCAGATGCACCGTGGCGACGATGCCCATGGCGAAAGATCCCGCCACCAGTGCACTCATCAGAGCAAAGGCAATGATGATCCGCTGGGCGAGGCTTTGCTTAAACTCCATCTCGGCCCTCGGCCAAGCGGTATCCGACACCGTGCACGGTTTGCAGCAGCGGTTTGGCGAACGGCTTGTCGATCACCTGACGCAGTTGGTGAACGTGACTGCGCAGACTGTCACTGTCCGGGCAATCATCGCCCCACAGGGCCTCTTCGAGAATTTCGCGGCGCAACACGTGAGGGCTTTTCTGCATCAGTACCGCGAGCAGTTTCAGCCCCACCGGGTTGAGCTTGAGCAGTCGCCCTTCGCGGGTGACCTCCAGGGTATCCAGGTCGTAGATCAGGTCCGCCACCTGCAAGGTCCGTCGACCACCGCCCTGCGCCCGGCGCAATACCGCTTCGATACGCGCGGCGAGTTCGGACAAGGCAAACGGCTTGAGCAGGTAGTCGTCGGCGCCGGAACGGAAGCCCTGCAAGCGGTCATCCAGTTGATCGCGGGCCGTCAGCATGATGACCGGCGTGTCGCGTCGTGCGTCTTCGCGCAGGCGTTTGCACAAGGTATAGCCGTCGATACCAGGCAACATGATATCGAGCACGATCAGGTCGTAATGTTCGGTTGCCGCCAGATGCAGTCCGGAAAGGCCATCCTGGGCGCAATCGACCGTATAGCCCTTCATGCCCAAGTAGTCCGCGAGGTTGGCCAGGATGTCGCGGTTGTCTTCAACGAGCAGAATTCGCATGGTGCACCTCTCCGTATGCAATAAGGCTGGCGCAGCTTAAGGCCAAGTCAGCCATAGAACCAGCGTCGAATGGCTTAACGTTTTTTTCACCATAGGTTCACGGGTTAACGACAGCCAGGAAATCAGACTAGTCGCACCTCGGCGTATCGCCCGAGGTTTTCCCTTCTGCTGATCTGGATCCGACATGTCGAGAGCTTCCGTCCTGCCTTACTCGCGCCCGCTCAACTTATGGATAGGCCTGGGCATTCCTGCCATAACCGCCCTTGTTCTGATTTTGCTGGAACTGACGGACCTGGATATGGACATCGCCAAGCTGGTCTATGACCCGGCCGCGGGCGAGTTCATTGGCAGACATAGTTATTTCCTCGAAAACGTCATGCATGACTGGGCCAAGAATGCAGTGATCGCAGGCGGCGTTTTCTCGCTGGTCGCGTTCATCGCGTCGTTCAAGGCAAAGCGCTTGATGCCGTGGCGCCGGGAGTTGGGGTGTCTGGTGCTGTCCATGGCGTTGTCGACCAGCTTCGTCACGCCGGTAAAAGTGGTGACCTCGGTGCAATGCCCGTGGAGCCTGACCGAGTTTGGCGGCAAGGAAACCTACAGCGAACTGCTCAGCCCGCGTCCTGAGACCGACAAACCAGGGCGTTGCTGGCCCGGCGGCCATGCGGCAACCGGCTTCACGCTGTTTGCACTGTTCTTCATGTTCCGTGACCGCCGCCCGCGCCTGGCGAAAGCCGGCCTGATCTTTGCCCTTGGGCTTGGGATCGCGTTTTCCGTCGGGCGCATGCTGCAAGGCGCGCACTTCTTCTCGCATAACGTCTGGACAGCGGTGTTCTGCTGGCTGATCTGTCTGGGGTCGTATTACGCGGTCTTGTACCGGCCAGTGCCGAAACTGGCGCGGGTGGTTGGGGCGGAGCAGCCAGAAAGCGCATAAATAAATTTTGTGGGAGTGTTCGCAGGTTACGACGGCCGCGATAGCGGTGTGTCAGACAAACCGCATTATCGTTCTTCGCGGGCAAGTCGGATCGCCGCCCGCTGGCTCCAACGGAGTTAGTGAACACAAAGCCAGCCCATAAAAAAACCCCGCACCAGGCGGGGTTTTTTTGGGGTGTTGCTTTGGGGGTGAAGCTGGCTTACATCATGCCGCCCATACCACCCATGCCGCCCATGTCCGGCATGCCGCCGCCAGACGACTTACCGTCGTCTGCCACTTCAGCGATCATCGCTTCAGTGGTGATCATCAGGCTGGCGATCGAGGACGCGGCCTGCAGAGCAGAGCGAGTCACTTTAGTTGGGTCAAGGATACCCATTTCGATCATGTCGCCGTACAGGCCAGTCGCAGCGTTGTAACCGAAGTCACCCGAACCCTGCTTGACCTTGTCGACAACCACGCTTGGCTCGTCGCCGGAGTTGGCAACGATCTGGCGCAGTGGAGCTTCTACGGCGCGACGCAGCAGAGCGATACCGACGTCCTGATCGGCGTTGTCGCCTTTCAGACCTTCGATTGCCTGCAGCGAGCGAACCAGAGCTACGCCACCGCCAGGTACCACGCCTTCTTCAACGGCTGCACGAGTAGCGTGCAGGGCGTCTTCAACGCGGGCTTTCTTCTCTTTCATTTCAACTTCGGAACCAGCGCCGACTTTGATTACCGCAACGCCGCCGGACAGCTTGGCCAGACGCTCTTGCAGTTTTTCTTTGTCGTAGTCCGAAGTTGTGTCACCGATTTGCTGGCGGATCTGAGCGATACGCGAGTCGATGTCGGTTTTAACGCCGGCACCGTCGATGATGGTGGTGTTTTCTTTGTTCAGCACAACGCGCTTGGCATTACCCAGGTGTTCCAGGGTAGTGGTTTCCAGGCTCAGGCCGATTTCTTCGGAGATCACGGTGCCGCCAGTCAGGACAGCGATGTCCTGCAGCATGGCCTTGCGACGGTCGCCGAAGCCAGGGGCTTTGACGGCTGCAACTTTCACGATACCGCGCATGTTGTTCACAACCAGAGTCGCCAGGGCTTCGCCTTCAACGTCTTCGGCAACGATCAACAGCGGACGGCCAGCTTTGGCCACTGCTTCCAGAACTGGCAGCATTTCGCGGATGTTGGAGATCTTCTTGTCGACCAGCAGGATCAGCGGGCCGTCGAGCTCGGCAACCATGGTGTCCGGCTTGTTGATGAAGTACGGGGACAGGTAGCCACGGTCAAACTGCATGCCTTCTACTACAGACAATTCGTTTTCCAGACCCGAACCTTCTTCAACGGTGATAACGCCGTCTTTGGTCACTTTTTCCATGGCTTCAGCAATGATGTCGCCGATGGAATTGTCGGAGTTGGCCGAGATAGTACCCACCTGGGCAATTGCCTTGGTGTCGGTGCATGGCTTGGACAGCAGTTTCAGCTGAGCAACGATGGCGATGGTCGCCTTGTCGATGCCGCGCTTGAGGTCCATCGGGTTCATGCCGGCAGCGACGGCTTTCAGGCCTTCGTTGACGATGGCTTGAGCCAGAACGGTTGCAGTCGTAGTACCGTCACCTGCGTCATCGTTGGCACGGGAAGCAACGTCTTTGACCAGCTGCGCGCCCATGTTTTCGAAACGGTCTTTCAGTTCGATTTCTTTAGCAACCGAAACGCCGTCCTTGGTGATCAGAGGAGCACCGAAGCTCTTCTCGATGATGACGTTACGGCCCTTTGGACCCAGAGTTGCTTTTACTGCGTCAGCCAGGACGTTTACACCGGCGAGCATTTTTTTCCGGCCAGCGTCGCCGAATTTAACTTCTTTAGCAGCCATGATCGATATTCCTTAAATACTTAGTAGTAACGGAAGGTAGCGGGAGGACTCAGGCTTCGACGACCGCGAGAATTTCATTCTCGCTCATCACCAGCAGGTCTTCGCCATCAACTTTCACAGTGTTGCTGCCGGAGTACGGGCCAAACACTACTTTGTCACCCACTTTCACGGCCAGCGCACGCACTTCACCGTTGTCCAGCACGCGGCCGGTACCCACAGCGAGGATCTCGCCACGGTTTGGCTTTTCAGCAGCCGAACCCGGCAGAACAATACCGCCAGCAGTTTTCGATTCTTCTTCGCTGCGACGGATTACGACGCGGTCATGCAGAGGACGAAGCTTCATTGTCGATCTCCTAATTATGGTTTTTAAACGGCCGGTGACGACACCAGCGGGCTAGAACATCCGGCGTTGCCGGTTACGGTTCGCAAGCGAACCGTAGAATACGGTCTGGCAATCGAGCCAGAAACCTTGCGGTGACCCATACATAAGGGCGGGCAAGGTGATTACAAGGCTTGGGGGATAATTTTTTTGCTTGAGCGCGACAGTTGTCAAAACCAATGTGGCACCCGCAGGTGCCACATTCATTGAGCTGCAGACGTTTTTTATTTGTCGCGATGCTCAAACTCGCCTTCGATCACGTCCGGCTCGCGAGTCGGCGGATGAATCGCGCCAGGGCGGCTCGGACCGTTGCTGGTCGGCATGTCTTCGCTGAACGCACGCTGACGAATGGCCTGCTCCTCGGCGCGTCGACGCAGCTTGTTGACCAGCACTCGACGAGTCACCGGCAGCAGGCAGATCACGCCCAGGATGTCGCTGATGAAACCCGGCAACAGCAGCAGGCCGCCGCCGACCGCAATCATCAGGCCTTCCATCATTTGCTGCGCAGGCAGCTCACCGCGCGACAGGCTTTCACGCGCCCGCAGTGCAGTGGCGAACCCGGCTACGCGAATGACAAAAATGCCGAGCATGGACGTCGCCACCACCAGCAGGAACGTCGGCAGGAAGCCGATGGACATGGCTACCCGAACCAGAACAAACAGCTCAAGCACCGGAAATAGTAGAAAGAGCAGCAAAAAAACACGCATCAAATGACTTCCTCAACGCAAGAATGCCTTGCAGTAGACCTTAAGTGACGTCGCAAATACGTGAATTCAAGCGTCTTGCGCATCACGGACCGGCCATTTCTCCGCGTGAGCCAACTGAACCAAGGCTTCGCGCACTTGTGTCGGCGTATTACAGGGCTCCGCAAAGGGCAACCAGTATAGGCCCTGACCGATACGCAGGTGCATCCCTTCACTGTCAACGCCAGCCATTTGCGCCGGTTCACTTTGAGGCAAACCCGTGAGTTGTACGTAGTGAGCGATAGCCTTGGCGTGATCTTCATTCATGTGTTCGACCATGCTGCTTTCCGCAGCGCCTGCGAAGGGATTCGCCAGCGCGACGTTATCGAGCCAGTGAATCGCACCAAAACCGCCGATGAAGCGATAGCGCACCGGAGTCAGCACCCAGAAATCGAAATCATGGGCGGTGTGATAGCTGCGCGATTCGGGGAAATAGCGGTAATAACGCTGGGCTGCCGCTTCCACCGCAGCCGGATCGCTGAGTTTCTCGGCTTCGGCCATTACCGTGACCCGCCCGGTTGCCTGAACATCCACGGCTTCGCGCTCGCCGACCAGCAATGAGCACTTCGGGTCCAGACCCAGGTTATGAGTGTGTTGCGCAATGCGACTGATCAGGATCAACGGCCGGCCCTGCCCGTCCAGGCAATAAGGCACGGAGGAACCAAACGGGAAACCCGGCATGGACTTGGAATGGGTCGACAAAACCCCTCGGTATTCCTTGAGCAGCAGTTCTCGTGCTTGTTTGGCGGCCTTGATGCTCATTGTTTGACTCCCAGGAACAGTTCAGTCAGTAAATTCTGTCGTTCAGAATAACAATGAGCTGCGCAATGGGCACGGGGAAAGGCGTTTTGCGGCAAGGTAGGGCTCTATGTCTCACGGTGAGAGGACGTTGACCTTGCCGACGTCTTCCCGGATGAATCCGGTCCCACGGGTTGACCGGATTGCATTGTGGGAGCGATTTATTCAGGAAAACGTCGACCGTATTGCTTACCAGGTCACGCCAAACCCTGCGGTGTAACGGGTTTTATCAAGGTCGCCATCGCTGGAGCCGCTGATCACGTCTTTCTCGGCCTTGAGGTTCAACGACGCCCAGTCGGTGACTTTGTAGCGTAGGCCGACTTCGGCCTCGAGGCTGTAATCAGCCACGCCGCTGATTGGCTTGCCCAGTTCGCCGTTGGTGAAGAACTCGACTTTTTTGCCGATCAGGAAACGGTTGTAGTCCCAGGTGCCGGCCACGGAATAGAAGTTGTCCTTCTCGCCGTTGGAGTACTCGAAGTCAGTACGGTTGACCAGTGCGCCCAATTTGAAAGCACCCAGTTCATCGTCCCAGAACTGATAACCAGGACCGGTACCGACCGTGCGCTGCCGGGAGAGGTCTTCGATCTTGTCGCGCTTGTAGTTGATGCGACCATCCCAGAACCATTTTTCGGTCAGGAAGCGGTCGATGGAGTATTCGGCGCTCCAGTTGTCGGTGGTCACCAGCTCATCGGTGCTTTCGCGGTTGTACTCGCCCTTGGCGTTATGTCGCCATTGACCGTGACGCGCGGAAGTCTTGAAGGCCACGTTGTAGTCGTCGGTGTCGTTCTCGGCCCGCTGGAAATCCAGAGCGGCGTCAATATTGCCCTTCCAGACCAGGTCGGTAACGATCGGCTTGGGCTTCATGATCTGCTGGATGCTGGCCAACTCGACGGTCTTCGGCGCTTCGCCATTGAGCAGCGTTACCTTGCCGTCATCGGACGCTTGCAGCGACTTGGCGATTTCACCCTGATACTGGTCTTGCTTGACCAGCAGCTTCTGATCGCTCTCGAGGGTCTTGACCTGTTTCCAGTCCAGCGGAATCGCACCGGCGTAGGTGGTTTCGATCAGCAGCTTGCCGCCGTCGAAGACCTTGATGGTCCCGGTCAGCTTATCGCCGTTCTTCAACCAGACGGTATCAGCGAGCAAGGGGGTGGAAATGCAGGCAACAGCGAGGCACAACAGGGTTCTGTTCAACATAAGCAACGACTAGGCTCAGTAAGCGGAAAATCGGGCATCATCCGCAGATGACGTCAAGGCAATCGAAGACCGCCGCGGGCATAGCAATCACAGACCATCGGATTATTCCGTAGTTCCGCAGTGCGGTTTATACAGCCAAATAAACAGGAATAAAGCCGTGACCGAGCGACCAGCGGCAAATGACGACCCTTCCGGGCTTTCCGGGGCAGAGGCCCGACGAACGGCGCTCTACATCACTCTGAATCAGGTGCCACCCGGCAAAGTCGTCAGTTACGGACAACTGGCCGATCTGGCCGGACTCGGACGCGCCGCGCGCTGGGTCGGGCGCACGCTGAGCCAGTTGCCTGAGGGCAGTTCGCTGCCCTGGCATCGCGTGATTGCCGCCGGCGGGCGCATCAGCCTGCCGGTGGGCAGCGTATCGGGCGACGAACAGCGTGCCCGTCTGCGCGCCGAAGGCATTACCGTTCAGAACAATCGGGTAGATATGCGGCGTCATGGCTGGCGCCCGATAGAGCACAGCGGTTAGAGTGCGCCCTTTGTTTTCGTAACCTGAGGCAGATTCCAGCCCATGCCCCGTAAAACCTGGCGCGCCGCGCTCGCCGCATATGCCAGCCCCTCGACATTAGTACTGCTGTTGCTCGGTTTCGCTGCGGGCATGCCTTACATGCTGGTCTTCTCTACCTTATCGGTCTGGTTGCGTGAAGCGGGCGTTGCTCGCGAAACCATCGGTTATGCAAGCCTCATCGGCCTGGCCTATGCCTTTAAGTGGGTATGGTCGCCGCTGCTCGATCAATGGCGCCTGCCATTGCTGGGCAAGCTGGGTCGGCGTCGCTCCTGGCTGGTGCTGTCGCAGTCGCTGGTGATACTGGGCCTGATCGGCATGGGTTTCTGCGATCCGCAGCAGCATTTGTCCTGGCTGATCGCGATTGCGGTGGTCGTAGCCTTTTCTTCGGCGACTCAGGACATCGCCATCGATGCCTATCGCCTGGAGATTGCCGACGACACCCAGCAGGCCGCACTGGCCGCCAGCTACATGTCTGGCTATCGGGTCGCGGCGCTGCTCGCTACCGCAGGTGCGCTGTATTTCGCTGAAGGCTTCGGCTCCACCGGTTTCGCTTACAAGCATTCGGCCTGGACCGGCACTTACGTGTTGTTCGGCCTGCTGATGCTGCCTGCGCTGATCACCACGCTGGTGATGCGCGAGCCGCCCGTGCCGCTGCGCACCCAGTTGTCGGCCGCCCGTTACAACTTCGCTCACCAATTGGCGTCGGTGTTCGTGTTGATCATTCTGCTGGTGTCGGTACCGGCGATGTTCACCCAACTCTACAACACCGATTTCGCCAGCGTGCTGTTCAACGGCACCAGCTGGATGGACCTTCTGCTTGAAGACCGGGCGTTTCTGCGTTCGATTCTCTACATCATCCTGACCACCGCTTGCCTGTCGTCCTTTGGCCGCAAGGGCCTGGCGCCAGTGCTCACGCCGATCAACGATTTCATCCTGCGCTATCGCTGGCAGGCGTTCCTGCTGCTCGGCTTGATCGCCACGTATCGCATGTCGGATACGGTGATGGGCGTAATGGCCAACGTGTTCTATATCGACCAGGGCTTTACCAAGGATCAGATCGCCAGCGTCAGCAAGATCTTCGGTCTGATCATGACCCTGCTCGGCGCGGGTTTCGGCGGGTTGTTGATTGTGCGTTTCGGGATCCTGCCGATCCTGTTCATCGGTGGCATGACGTCAGCGGCGACCAACCTGCTGTTCCTGATGCTCGCCGACATGGGCCCGAACCTGCAGATGCTGATCCTGACCATCTCGCTGGATAACTTCAGTTCTGGCCTCGCGACTTCGGCGTTCGTGGCTTACCTGTCGAGCCTGACCAACCTCAAGTTCTCGGCGACGCAATACGCGCTTCTCAGCTCGATCATGCTGCTGTTGCCGCGATTGATTGGCGGTTATTCAGGGGTGATGGTGGAGAAGTTCGGCTATCACAACTTCTTCCTGATCACCACGCTGTTGGGCGTGCCGACACTGCTGATGATCATCTTGCAGTGGAGCAAAGAGGTGCGTCAGACCAAGGCGGCCGAAGCGCTTGAAGGGACGGAAAAGCCTGCGAGTGAATAAACCGAACGACCAGACCTCGCCGTAGGAGCGACTTCAGTCGCGAGGGCATCAATCAATTGCTCTCCCGGCTGAAGCCGGTCCTACAAGCCGGTCCTACGATAAGCCAGCGTGTTTACGCTTGCGGCGCGTTCTCCTGCACCACACGAATCACCCGCTGCGGGAACGGGATGTCGATGTTGGCGGCACGCAAGCGGTCGCGTGCTTCAGCATTGAAGCGGTTCGACACGTCGCCGAAATCCCCGGTCTTGGTCCAGACCCGCAACGACACGGTGATCGAACTGTCGCCCAGCGCAGCCACCACAGCCTGCGGTGCCGGATCCTGTAGCACGCGAGGATCGTCGGCCATTTCCAGCAGTACTTGCATGGCCTGCTTCAGATCCGCCTCGTAATCCACGCCCACATCGAAGGTGATCTTGCGGGTCGGCTGACGGTTGGTGTTGGTGATGATGCCGTTGGACAGGTTGCCATTGGGCAGGATCACCGTTTTGTTGTCGCCGGTACGCAGCACCGTATGGAAAATCTGGATGGTGTCGACCGTGCCGGACACGCCCTGAGCCTCGATCCAGTCGCCGATGCGAAACGGACGAAACAGCAGAATCAGCACGCCGCCTGCAAAGTTCGCCAGGCTGCCCTGCAAGGCCAGACCGATTGCCAGACCCGCAGCACCGATGGCGGCCACGAACGAGGTGGTTTCCACGCCAATCATCGAAGCAACGCTGACGATCAACAGGATCTTCAGAATGATGTTGGCCAGGCTGCTGATGAAACCCTGCAACGCCAGGTCGGCATTGCGCAAAGCCAGCAATGCACCCACTTTGGTCGTCAACCGGTTAATCAGCCACCAGCCGATGGTCAGCGTAACCAGCGCCAGCAGCACGCGGCTGCCGTACTCCATGATCATCGGAATCCACGCCTGGGACGCTTTGACCAAGTGGTCGACTTCGGTATTCAAATCCATCAATTGCTCCTTACTTGTCGCGAAAAAAACTCAGGCTGCCTCGGACGCCCGAAAACACGGTAGGTTCCCGAAAATCCGAAGGCGCAAGATCAATCGCGGAAGTTATTGAACTGCAGCGGCATGCCGAATTCGTGAGCGCGCAGCACTGCCATGGCTTCCTGCAGGTCGTCGCGTTTCTTGCCGGTGACACGCACTTGCTCGCCTTGAATGGCGGCTTGAACCTTGAGTTTGGCTTCCTTGATATGCGCGACGATTTTCTTCGCCAGCTCTTTGTCGATGCCTTCCTTGAGGACGGCGTCCTGCTTCATCAATTTACCGGACGCAAACGCGTCTTTGACTTCAAGGCACTTGACGTCGATCTTGCGCTTGACCAGGCAGAGCTTGAGGATTTCGATCATCGCTTCAAGCTGGAACTCCGCCTCGGCGGTCAGATTGACTGTCAGATCCTTTTCCTTGAATTCGAATTCGCCTTTGCCTTTCAAGTCGTAGCGACGGTCCAGCTCTTTGATGGCGTTGTCGACGGCATTAGTGACTTCGTGTTTATCCAGTTCGGACACTACGTCGAACGAGGGCATGTAATTTCTCCAGAAATAGGTGGTATCTAAATATTGACGTTATGAAAGCAGGATCATTATAACGAGACTTTCCCCGCGTTCACTGCGAGCCTTCCATGTCGACTGCCGTTTTTCCCAGGTTACTCCGCTTCATTTGCTTTTCAGTGATCAGCTGATGCCGGTTACCTTGCATGTTCTGGGCGCGGGCAGCCTCGGCAGCTTGTGGGCCGCGCGGCTGGCGCGAGCCGGCTTGCCGGTAAAACTTGTCCTGCGCAACGCCAAGCGGCTGGCGGCTTATGAGGCCAACGGTGCTGTTATCACGCTGGTCGAGCATGGCGCTGAGCAGCGCGTGCCGGTCAGTGCGCAGATTGCTGAAAGCCTCGAACCGATCGAGCGTCTGCTGGTGGCCTGCAAGGCCTATGACGCCGAGCAGGCGGTCGCCCATCTGTTGCCGCGACTCAAGCCGAATGCAGAGTTGATCCTCTTGCAAAACGGGCTGGGCAGCCAGGATGCCGTGGCTGCACAGGCGCCGCTCGCCCGTTGTATCTTCGCCTCAAGTACCGAAGGCGCCTTTCGCGAGCAGGACTGGCGGGTGGTCTTCGCCGGTCACGGTTTTACCTGGCTGGGCGATCCGCGCAACGCAGCGCCGCCGTCATGGTTGCCGGACCTGCACGACAGCGGCATTCCCCATGAGTGGACCCCGGATATCCTCACCCGCCTGTGGCGCAAACTGGCGCTCAATTGTGCAATCAACCCGCTGACCGTGCTGCATGACTGCCGCAACGGCGGGCTGCAGCAGCATCCTTGTGAGGTCGCGACGCTGTGCAGCGAACTCGACGAGTTGCTCGCCTGCTGTGGCCAGCCTGCGGCGGCGCTGGACCTGCACAGCGAAGTGCAGCGCGTGATCCAGGCCACGGCGGCCAACTATTCGTCGATGCATCAGGACGTGACGCAAGGCCGACGTACCGAGATCAGCTATCTGCTGGGTTACGCGTGCGCCGCTGCCGCACGCCATCGCTGCGCAGTGCCGCATTTGACCCAGTTACAGGAGCGCCTGATTCAGCATCTGGCCGCACGAGGTTTGCGCACCGACTAGGCCAGGGTTTGCAATGACCAAGCGCCGCGCTACCCTGCCCTTTCCTCATCAGCCTGTGACTCGCCTCATGCCATTGCGCCAGCGCCTGGAAAATCTACCGGTAGGTCAAAAGATCCTCGCAGCCTTGCTGGTTCTGCTGACCACCGTATTGTTGGTCGCGAACCTGACGTTCATCAGCGCGGCCTATTACATTTCCCAGGAAGCCATGGCGCCACAGGCGCTGCAAACCATCGGTCGGCTGATCAGCAACCCGAATCTGGCGCAACAGGCGCTCAGCTCACCGAACAACGCCCAAGCCTTGCTGCGGGAACTGAAAAATTATGGTCCGCTGCGCGCTGCGGCGCTGTACGACAACAACGGTGAGCGCCTGGGCCAATTGCAGCAGGGCGACAAACTCAAGCTGCCTGAACGCTTCGATCACGTTGAAAACTGGCGGATAACGGAGTTTCGCAGCACCCAGGTGATTCCCGTGCCCAAGACCGGTCAGGCGCCCGGCCATTTGTTGCTGGTGGCCAGCAGCGAACTGCCAGCGGCGTTTTATACCGGCACGCTCACCGCCAGCCTTGGCATCCTGGCGTTCAGCATCCTGCTCTGGCTGGTCATTGCCCGGCAGATCCGCCGCCTGATCACCGAGCCCATTTACCAACTCGAAGAATTGTCACGTCAGGTTACCCGCCAGGAAAACTACGCACTGCGTGCCGAGCCCGGCAACAAGGACGAAATCGGCAGCCTCGCCGAAGCGTTCAACACCATGCTGTCGCGTATCGAAGCCCGGGAGCAGCAGCTCAAACGCGCCCGTGACGACTCACAGGAAGCCTACGATCAGGCGCAAGGACTGGCCGAAGAAACCCGTCACACCAACCGCAAGCTGGAACTCGAAGTGCAGGTACGCAGCAAGATCGAGAAGAAGCTCACCGGTTTTCAGAATTACCTCAACAGCATCATCGACTCGATGCCTTCGGCGCTGATTGCCCTGGATGAGCAGCTGTACGTCACGCAGTGGAATCAGGAGGCCAGCGGCTTGTCCGGCACGCCGCTGGACGAAGCGCTGAATCAGCCGATCTTCCTCGCCTTCCCGCCCATGAAAGCCTTCCTGCCGCAGCTCAAGCTGACCGTCGAACGTCACAGTGTCACCAAGATCGAGCGAGTGACCTGGATCAAGGACGAAGAGCGGCGCCACTACGCCCTGACGTTTTACCCGCTGACCGGCGGTGCCGGTCGTGGCGTGGTGATCCGCATCGATGACATCACCCAGCGCCTGTCGCTGGAGGAAATGATGGTGCAATCCGAGAAGATGCTGTCCGTGGGCGGCCTGGCAGCGGGCATGGCCCACGAGATCAACAATCCGCTGGGCGCGATCCTGCATAACGTGCAGAACATCCGTCGGAGGCTTTCCCCGGACTTGCCGAAAAACCTTGAACAGGCCGAAGCCGAGGGCATCGAGCTGGACAAGATCAATCGTTACCTCGCCAGCCGCGAAGTGCCGCAATTGCTGGACGGCATCCAGCAAGCCGGCGCCCGTGCGGCGAAAATCGTCAGCCATATGCTCAGCTTCAGCCGCCTCAGCAACCGGCAGATGACGCCATGCGAATTGCCCGCGCTGATCGATCAAGCGCTGGAAATCGCCAGTAACGATTTTGACCTGACCATCGGCTTCGACTTCAAAGGCCAGGCGATCATTCGTCAGTTCGATCCACACCTTGGCCCGGTGCCAGCCATCTCCAATGAACTGGAGCAAGTGCTGCTCAATCTACTGAAGAACGCCGCACAGGCGATTCATCAGCGCCCGGACGACGCCGAACCGGGGCGGATCATCCTGCGCACGAAACTGAATCCACCGTGGGCGGAAATCCAGGTAGAGGACAATGGCGTCGGCATGTCCGAGAACGTGCGCAAGCGCACTTTCGAGCCGTTCTTCACCACCAAGGAGATCGGTCAGGGCACCGGGCTCGGGCTGTCGGTGTCGTATTTCATCATCACCAACAATCACAAAGGCCAGATGGAGGTGCACTCCTCGGTCGGCAACGGTACGTGCTTTACCTTGCGGCTGCCCTTGCAGGGCAGTCAGGTCAGCGTGCCGGAAGCGGTGATTTCGCCGCTATAAAGGAGTAACAAGCATGGGCTTTCGTTTATCGAAGATTTACACACGCACCGGCGATACAGGCGAAACCGGTTTGGGCGACGGCCGCCGCGTGCCGAAGGATCACCCGCGGATCGAGGCCATCGGCGAGGTCGACACGCTCAACAGCCAGTTGGGTTTGCTGCTGGCCTGGCTGATCGAGGAAGCGCTGGTAAAGCCTGACTTGAATGAAGTGATCGAAGTGCTCACACCTTGCCAGCATCGACTGTTCGACCTTGGCGGGGAGCTGGCGATGCCGGCTTATCAGGCGCTGAATCAGGCAGAGATCGACAAGCTGGAAGCCGCCATTGATCTTTGGAACGAAGAACTCGGTCCGCTGGAAAACTTCATCCTGCCCGGCGGCTCGGCGCTCATCGCTCAGGCCCACGTCTGCCGCAGCGTAGCGCGCAGTGCCGAACGCCGCTGTCAGCATCTCAATGCAGTGGAACCGTTGGCGGGTGTTGGGCTGGCGTATATCAACCGGCTGTCAGACCTGCTGTTCGTCGCGGCACGAATGATCGCCAAACGGCAGGGGATTGCGGAGATATTGTGGGAGGCAGCGAAGAAGCCGTAGATCCGACATGAGTGAGAACCTGTAGGACCGGCTTCAGCCGGGAGTGCGGCATGTCCGACAATGGCAATACGCAGGCCATTGCGCGCCCCTCCCGGCTAAAGCCGGTCCTACGGGAAAAGCAGATCATTCCTCCGGCCAAAACGCCCTGATTCCCGCCACACCTTGCGCGCCGCTGTCCCATGCACGTTGCCGCTCATCGGGACCGACGCCGCCCAGCAGGTAAACCGGTTTGCTGAAACCGGCAATCAACTGGCTTGCCTGCTCCCAACCAAGAGGCTCTGCATCCGGATGCGTTTGAGTAGGCTGCACCGGTGACAAGGTGACGAAATCGACGTCCATCTGCTCGGCCAGGGTCAATTCCTCGGCGTTATGGCAGGAAGCCGCCAGCCAGCGCTCCTTGGGGAACGGACGGCCGCGACTGGCCAGTTTGCGCAGCTGCGCCGACGTCAGGTGCCAGCCAGCGGAAGGAAAGTCGCCCAGCCACTCCAGAGGTCCTTTGAGCATCAGTTGCGCCTTGCCGGCACACAAACCCACGGCATCTACGGCGAGATCGCGATACTGCGGGTCGTAGCCGTTGGGTGCGCGCAGTTGAACCAGCTTGATGCCGCCAGCAATGGCCTTGCGCAGGCCGCGCAGCAGCTCCGGTGTTTCCAGCTCGCCCGGCGTGATCAAATATTCGCCCGGCAGGCGCGCGGCGGCGACGATAGGTTGATTGGCCGCAGGAAACTCATACTGAGCCAATTCGCGATTCGACACCCAGGCCAATGGCTGACCTTCGACACCCTGCGGCTCACCGCTGAACGCGGAAACTTCCCAGACATCCAGCAACACTTGCTTGTCCGGGTAATCGTGCTGAATCTTGATCAGCGGACGTGCCTGAGTGACGACAATGCCCAGCTCTTCCTGCAGCTCGCGAGCCAGCGCAGTTTCCACCGTTTCATCGGGCTCGACCTTGCCGCCAGGAAACTCCCACAAACCGCCTTGATGCTGAGTGTCCGCACGGCGCGCGATGAGGATCTTGCCGTCGGCGCCACGAATGACCGCCGCAGCCACATGTACACGTTTCACGGTTCAACTTCCTCCAGAGCGGCCTGCTGCCAGCGCTGGAAGACCGGCCATTGGTAGATTGTCTCGACGTAGGCCTGAGCTTCAGCTGGCAATTGCACCTGATAGGTACGCATGCGGATCACCACGGGCGCGAAGAACGCGTCGGCAGCGCTGGCCTTGCCGAACAGGAACGGCCCGTTTTCGACCGCCGCAACGCGGCACTCAGCCCACAGCGCACACATGCGCTCGATATCGGCCTGGGTATCAACCGGAATGACTTCCAGCGCTTCATCGCGGCGCAGATCCATCGGCATGGTCGAGCGCAGCCCCGGGAAACCGCTGTGCATTTGCGCACAAGCTGATCGCGCCTGCGCACGCGCGGCGGTGTCAGCGGGCCACAGACCGGCAGCCGGAAATTGTTCAGCGAGGTATTCGATAATCGCCAGGGAATCGACGATAGAACCGTGTTCGGTTTTGAGGATCGGCACTTTGCCGGTGGGCGAATGCTCAAGGATGAGTTGCCGCGTGTTCGGCTGATTGAGCCGAATGACCTGCTCGGTGTAAGGCGCTCCGGTCATGTACAGCGCCAATGCCGGCCGCAGCGACCAGGAGGAATAGCGTTTGTCGCCGATGATCAGGTGCAAAGTCATGTTCGGAGTTCTCCATAAAGGGAGCGATCTGATCAGGTTTCTGTAAGCAAATCCGTTGTCGCACTGCAGACGCGAAACTGTGGGACCGGATTTACCCGGGAAGGCGGCGTCCCTGACCACAGAGATCCAGGGAATGTACTGGCCATTTCGCGAATGAATTCGCTCCCACAATTTGCGTCCACAATCTGTCAGATCAGGTGCGGTATTCCGCGTTGATTTTTACGTATTCGTGGGACAGGTCGGTGGTCCAGATGGTTTCGCTGCACTGACCGCGACCCAGCTCGATACGAATGGTGATCTCCGCCTCAGCCATCACCGCCGAACCTTGTTCTTCAGTGTAAGTGGTAGCGCGGCAGCCCTTGCTGGCGATGCACACCGAACCGAGGAACACGTCGATCTTGCTGACATCCAGATCCGGCACGCCAGCGCGGCCCACTGCAGCCAGAATGCGGCCCCAGTTCGGGTCGGAGGCGAACAGCGCGGTCTTGATCAGCGGCGAGTGGGCCACTGCGTAACCAACATCCAGACACTCCTGATGATTGCCGCCGCCGTTGACTTCAACGGTCACGAACTTGGTCGCGCCTTCGCCGTCACGCACGATGGCCTGGGCGACTTCCATGCACACGTCGAAGACGGCTTTTTTCAGCGCATCGAACAGCGGGCCCTTGGCTTCGGTGACTTCTGGCAAATCAACCTGACCGGTAGCGATCAACATGCAGCAGTCGTTGGTCGAGGTATCGCCATCGATGGTGATGCGGTTGAACGACTTGTTGGCGCCGTCGCGGATCAAGTCCTGCAATACGCTTTGCGCGACTTTGGCGTCGGTGGCGATGTAACCCAGCATGGTCGCCATGTTCGGCCGAATCATGCCCGCGCCCTTGCTGATGCCGGTCACAGTGATGGTCACGCCATCGATCTGGAACTGACGGCTCGCGCCCTTGGGCAGCGTGTCGGTGGTCATGATGCCGGTCGCGGCAGCGGCCCAATTATCAACAGACAGGTCATCGAGGGCGGCTTGCAGCGCGCCTTCGATTTTTTCCACTGGCAACGGCTCACCGATCACACCGGTGGAGAACGGCAGCACAGCGCTGGCATCGACACCGGTCAGCTCGGCAAGCTTGGCGCAGGTGCGAGCCGCATTGACCAAGCCTGGCTCGCCGGTACCGGCGTTGGCGTTGCCGGTGTTGGTCAACAGATAACGGACAGTGCCCTGAGCGCGCTGCTTGGCGAGAATGACCGGAGCTGCACAAAACGCATTGAGGGTAAAAACGCCTGCAACGCTGGAGCCTTCGGCACAGCGCATGACCACGACATCCTTACGCCCCGGACGCTTGATGCCGGCCGAGGAAATACCCAGTTCAAAACCTGGAACCGGGTGCAATGTCGGCAAAGGACCAAGACCAACAGCCATGAGGTGCGCTCCTTGAAAGAGTTCTGCGCCGCCCGCATCGGTACGGCAATCGATTGAAAAACGCCGCGACGGCTGAGCCGGTCGCGGCGTTGGCATTACGGGTTCAGATGACTGGAATCAGTTGATCTGGCCGTGACAGTGTTTGAACTTCTTGCCCGAACCACACCAGCACAACTCGTTACGACCCTGCTTCTGGTCGTTGCGAACCGGCACGGCGGCGACGGCGACATCTGCGCCCTCTTCAGCCAGTGCTTCCGGCTGATCTAGCCCAGGTGCCTCGGCGTGTTCGAACTGCATGCGTTGCGCCAGTTCTTCGGCATCGCGACGCAGGCGGGCCTCTTCTTCTTCCGGATCTTCGCGACGAACCTGTACGTGGGACAGCACACGAATGGTGTCGCGCTTGATCGAGTCCAGCAGTTCCTGGAACAGGGTAAACGACTCGCGCTTGTATTCCTGTTTCGGGTTTTTCTGGGCGTAGCCGCGCAAGTGGATGCCGTGACGCAGGTGATCCATGGTCGACAGGTGGTCTTTCCACAAGTCGTCTACAACGCGCAGCAGAATCTGCTTCTCGAAGGAGCGCAGCGCTTCGGCACTGGCCTGCTCTTCTTTCTCGTTGTAGGCAGAGAGCAACTCTTCGAGCATCTTCTCGCGCAGGGTTTCTTCGTGCAGGTGATCGTCTTCGTCAAGCCATTGCTGAATCGGCAGTTTCACGCCGAAATCGGTGTCCAGTGCAGCTTCCAGACCGGCGACATCCCACTGTTCAGGCAGGGATTGCGGCGGAATGTGCTGGCTGATCAGGCTGTTGAGGACGTCCTGACGGAAGTCGGCGATGGTGTCACCAATGTTCGTCGCAGCCAGCAGGCTGTTACGCATGTGGTAGATCACTTTACGCTGCTCGTTGGAAACGTCGTCGAACTCAAGCAGTTGCTTACGAATATCGAAGTTGCGACCTTCAACCTTGCGCTGCGCCTTTTCGATCGCGTTGGTCACCATGCGGTGCTCGATCGCTTCGCCGGACTGCATGCCCAAAGCCTTCATGAAGTTCTTCACCCGATCAGAGGCGAAGATGCGCATCAGGCTGTCTTCCAGGGACAGGTAGAAACGGCTGGAACCGGTGTCACCCTGGCGACCGGCACGACCACGCAACTGGTTGTCGATACGACGCGATTCGTGGCGCTCGGAAGCAATCACGTGCAGACCGCCGGCTTCGATCACTTGCTGATGGCGTTTCTGCCAATCGGCCTTGATCTGCGCGATCTGCTCCGGACTTGGATCTTCCAGGGCAGCGACTTCCACTTCCCAGTTACCGCCCAACAGGATGTCGGTACCGCGACCGGCCATGTTGGTGGCGATGGTCAGCGCGCCCGGACGACCGGCTTGCGCAATGATCTCGGCTTCTTTTTCGTGGAACTTGGCGTTCAGAACCTTGTGCTCGATGCCTTCCTTGTTGAGCAGGCTCGACATGTGTTCGGAAGTTTCGATGGTCGCAGTACCTACCAGCACCGGACGATTCTCAGCCATGCAGGCCTTGATGTCGGTAACGATAGCGGCGTACTTCTCTTCCGCGGTCAGGTAGACCAGGTCGTTGAAGTCTTTACGCGCCAACGGCTTGTTCGGCGGGATGACCACGACGGACAAGGTGTAGATCTGGTGGAATTCGAACGCTTCGGTGTCGGCTGTACCGGTCATGCCGGACAGTTTGTTGTACAGACGGAAGTAGTTCTGGAACGTGGTCGACGCCAGGGTCTGGCTTTCGGCCTGAATGTTCAGGTTTTCCTTGGCTTCGATGGCCTGGTGCAGGCCTTCGGACAAACGACGACCCGGCATGGTGCGGCCGGTGTGCTCGTCAACCAGCAGGATCTGACCGTCCTGGACGATGTATTCCACGTTGCGATGGAACAGTTTGTGCGCACGAAGACCGGCGTAAACGTGAGTCAGCAGACCCAGGTTGTGCGCCGAGTACAGGCTTTCGCCGACGGCCAGCAAGCCGACTTCGGTAAGCATTTCTTCGATGAACTGGTGACCGGCTTCGTTAAGCTCGACCTGACGGGTTTTCTCGTCAACGGTGTAGTGGCCAGCTTTAGTGACTTCGCCTTCCACTTCCTCGATGTGTTGCTCGAGCTGCGGGATCAGACGGTTGATTTCGGTGTACAGCTTGGAGCTGTCTTCGGCCTGGCCGGAGATGATCAGCGGCGTGCGGGCTTCGTCGATGAGGATCGAGTCCACTTCGTCGATGACGGAGAAGTTCAGCTCGCGCTGGAACTTGTCTTCCATGCTGAACGCCATGTTGTCGCGCAGGTAATCGAAACCGAATTCGTTGTTGGTGCCGTAAGTGATGTCGGCTGCGTAAGCGGCGCGCTTCTCTTCAGGCGGCTGGAAAGGCGTGACGATGCCTACGCTCAGACCGAGGAATTCGTACAGCGGACGCATCCAGTTGGCATCTCGACGTGCCAGGTAGTCGTTCACGGTAACCACATGCACGCCCTTGCCGGACAGCGCATTGAGGTAGACCGCCAGCGTACCCACCAAGGTCTTGCCTTCACCGGTACGCATTTCGGCAATCATGCCTTCGTGCAGGGTCATGCCACCGATGAGCTGCACATCGAAGTGGCGCATGCCCATGACGCGCTTGCCGGCTTCGCGAGCCACTGCGAAAGCTTCAGGAAGGAGCTTATCGAGGGTCTCACCTTTGGCTAAGCGGGCCTTGAACTCTTCGGTCTTGGCACGCAATTGCTCGTCCGAAAGGGCCACCATTTGCTCTTCGAAGGCATTGACGAGTTGCACCGTCTTGAGCATGCGTTTTACTTCACGCTCGTTCTTGCTTCCAAAAAGTTTTTTTAACAAAGGCGCAAACATATCGACAGGATCTTCCACACATAGGGATGGAGGGCGGCCCCGTGAGTCGCCCGTGCAGCCCTTATGGCCGCATGCGAACGAGCATTCTACCCGGAAACGGTGGTGAGGAAAGTGGCGTTATTCCACGATGCTGGCACAGCGCTGTGACGGGGCTGTTTCTAGATAGGGGCTTTTTCCCGGACTTCAACCCACCAAAGGCAGAAGTTACTTGTTGATTTTGCATATAAAAGCTGCGAAAGCGCCCTGAACGCGGTGGGAAGAAGCATTTCTGCTAACATGGCGGCCTTGTCACCCAAGGTTGCATCACCATGGCATTTCGTCCCCTCACGGCTCGGGCACCGGCTGTCTTGCTGCGCGAAGCGAAACCGCTCAAAGCCATTTTTCATCACGCTCAGCGTCTCGGTCACCTGCAACGGCTGCTGGAAAGCCAGTTGCAACCCGCTGCGCGCGAGCATTGCCATGTTGCGTCGTGGCGTGAAGGCAGCCTGTTACTGATCGTCACCGACGGTCATTGGGCCACTCGTCTGCGTTATCAACAAAAACGCCTGCAGCGACAACTGGTCGCATTCGACGAGTTCGCCAGCCTCACGCGCATTTTGTTCAAGGTCCAGCCGCCGACCGTTCCTCAAGGTGCTGCGGGGCATACGATGGATTTGTCCACCGTGGCCGCTGAAAGCATCCAGGCCACCGCCGACGGCATCGCCGATCCGAAACTGCGCGCAGCGCTGGAGCGGTTGGCGGCGCATGCCAAGCCGAAAGAGTAACGCTCAACCCCTTCATTGACACAGCGCAACAAGGAACTTGCAGGAGGGGACTTGTCCCCGAAGGCAGAGCCTCAGGCGACGATAACGTCTGGATAATTTCGCTGACCGTCCAATCGCATTCGGGGACAAGTCCCCTCCTA
>NZ_LGSI01000026.1 GCF_001698815.1 Pseudomonas syringae
GAAGAACGATAACGCGGTGGGTCTGGTCCGCCGAGGCGCGTGATTCGCGGGCAAGCCTCCAACAAAACCCCGTTGGCGCGGGCAATGAAGGTGGGTCAGGTGGATTGAGGTGGGCGGGGCTGGCGTCTCGGGGACAAGTCCCCTCCTACCGGTTTTGCATCGGCCCGGTAGGACCGGACTTGTCCGGGAAGAACGATAACGCGGTGGGTCTGGTCCGCCGAGGCGCGTGATTCGCGGGCAAGC
>NZ_LGSI01000040.1 GCF_001698815.1 Pseudomonas syringae
AGGACGGGATTGAAGGGGCAGGATAGCGGCTTTGCCGGATCCGGAGGGGACTTGTCCCCGAAGGCGGTTGGTCGGACAGCGAGAGAAGCTGAAATTAACGCCGCTTGTGCTAACGCCTTCGGGGACAAGTCCCCTCCAACCCGTGGCACTTTTCACGTCCCCCGAATTAACTCCCGCAACATGAACCGATTCGGGTGGCAGGCTTCGGCGACGCTGCGGGGCAGCGGCAGGGGTTCGTCGCTGAGCCAGGCGGCGAGCAGCTCGGCGCACAACGGCGCGGTGATCAGGCCTCGTGAGCCGTGGCCGCTGTTGATGTACAAGCCATCCAGCCAAGGGCAGGGCGCATCCGGCACTTGACGAGCGTCTTTGCTCAGCGCCGTGTAAGTCTGGGTAAACGCGTCCTTGTCTGCCAGTGGTCCGACGATGGGCAGGTAATCCGGGCTGGTGCAGCGAAAGGCCGCGCGGCCTTGCAAGTCTTCTGGCGTCAGGCTGTTTGCGGCAAGTCGCTCGACCAGATCATCGGATATCTCCTGCATATAGTGCAGGTTGCCCAAGTGATCGGCAGTGGTGGTGCTCAGGTCTTCATTCTTGAAGTCAAAACTGGCGCCCAGCGTGTGTTCGCCCAGACGCGGCGGGGCAACGTAACCTTCGGCGCAAACCACCGTGCGCAACGCCTGGCTGGCCTCGGTCTGCGGCAAACGGGTGATTTGCCCGCGAATGCGTTTGAGTGGCAAATCAGCGCTGGCCGGGAAGCGCTTGATATCGGCCGCCCCTGCCAGAATCACCACCGGCGCGCTGTCCAGCAGCACCTCGCCATCCCAGGCTTGCCATTGATCGCCGTCTCGGCGCAGTTCGACGATTTCTCGATGCAGTTGCAGCTGAATGTTCGGGTGCGTCGCGTGGGCACGGCACAGCGCTGGCGGATGAACCCAGCCGCCCTCCGGGAAAAACAGCCCGCCGCTGTTGAGCGTGATACCGCTACGGGCTTGTGCGTCGGACTTATCCACAAGCAGCAACAGTTCGGGGCTGAACGCCTCGGCCAACTGCGCCTGGCGCTGGGCTTCCTTGTCGTTGAACGCCAGTTGCAGCACGCCGCAGCCATCCCAGTCGACGCCGCGTTGCAGACGCTCGATGGCGCGGCGCGTGTAGCCGAAACCGCTGAGGATCAATTGCGACAGTGCCGTGCCGTGCGCGGAAAGCTTCAGATACAGCACGCCCTGCGGCATGCCCGACGCTTCCTGGGCCACCTCGGCATGCCGCTCCAGCAAGCTGACCTGCCAACCCCGCGCGGCAAGGCTGGCGGCGGTCGTGCAACCGGCCATTCCGGCGCCGATCACCAGCGCCTTGCGTTCACCTGTGTGGTTCACCGGCCGGGCGAACCAGGGTTTCGCGGCAGCAATAGCCGGGGCCTCTGCGGGCCAGCCGACAAATACGCCGCGCAACACTTCCCATTTATGCCCGATGCCCGGCACGCGTTTCATCTTGAAACCTGCAGCGTTCAAGGCACGGCGTACCCAGCCGGTGCTGGTGAACGTCCCGAGGGTTGAATCCGGAGCCGCCAGCCGTGCCAGTTCGGCGAACAGTTCCGGCGTCCACATTTCCGGGTTTTTTGCTGGGGCAAAACCGTCGAGAAACCACGCGTCTATCTGCCCGTCCAGCTGCGGCAGCATTTCCAGCGCGTCGCCGATCAGCAACGTCAGTGTCACGCGTCCGCCGTCGAACACAAACCGCTGGAAGCCTTCATGCACCGCCACGTATTGCGCGAGCAACTGCTCGGCAAATCCTGCCAGTTCCGGCCAGAGCGCCAGTGAGCGTTGCAGGTCGGCAAGGCTCAGGGGGAATTTCTCGACGCTGATGAAATGCAGGCGGGCGCTGGCCGTGGCGCATTCCTCGAACAACTGCCAGGCGCAGAGAAAATTCAGCCCCGTGCCGAATCCGGTTTCGCCAATGACCAAACGGTCGTGTTCGGGCAACGCAGTAAATCGATTGCGCAGATCGTTCTGCACCAGAAACACATGCCGTGTCTCCGCCAAGCCGGATTCGGTGGAGAAATACACATCGGAAAATTCCCGTGAATGGGGATTGCCTTGTTCATCCCAGTCGATTTGGGCGTGGCGGGTAACGGTCATGTCGGTCGGGCCTGTGCGCGGGGGCAGCATCTTAACGGCTATTAACTATTTATACCTTGGCGCCGCGCAATAGCTGATCAGCTCTCGCTTCTTTTCTTCTTGATAAGGACAGTGAGCATGACCGCGATATCCGCCCAGCCCCACCAGCAACTGATCAGCGATACGCTGCCTGCGTGGTACGTAGAGACCACGGCGCAACACCGGCAAGCATTGAATGGCGACATGGTCCGAGGCCAGCAACTGCGCCAACAGTGGGGCGAAACGCTGGCGCGGATCAACGCGCTGGACGAGTTTGCCAGGCCGCTGCTGATCAAGGCACTGGACAATGAGTTCGGCCCAGGTCTGGACGTCGACAACACCTACGTCTTCAAGGACATTTACCAGCGCGGTGCTTTTGGTCAGTTGCAACTCGCGTCCCCTGACGTTTGCCTGCAAACCCTGTTGCATGCTGCGCTGCAGAATTTCCACCAGGAAGAGGTCGATGAGCCGCATAAATCGGGACGCGTGCGGATCGTCGAAATCAGGCATGTCACGGACCAACGTTACGGCAGTTACGACGAGTACCCGCGTCATCCCATGAATATCGATCCGGGCAGGTTCATGCGGGTTTGTCGCGAGCTGGATCTGGGTGGCCAATATCAGCGGCACCTGGACACTGTGTTCGGGTCGTCCAGCGGCGAACCGGCTGTGAGCGCCGCGCAGATCACCGATCTGATCGGCCGCAACGAACACAATGCGCTGAAGGTTCAGGCGCACATCGCCTATATGCGCAAGGATATTTCCGAAACGTTCTACACCCATCTGCTGGCCCTGCCGGAGCGTTCGCGGAGCCGCACGCTGGATTACGGCTGCCTGAAAATCTGCGACTTCAGCGTGCGCGACATTATGGTGTTCACCCTCAAGGGTGAAAAAGCCTGTGTGATCTACGTCCCTGGCGAACCGGGGCAGGGCATGAAAGAGTTCAGTTCTTTCGAGCAACTCAAGCAGCTGTTGAACCACCAGTTCACGCCGACCTATTGCAAGGCGTTCCTGAACCGCTTTATCGCGCAACGCAGCAAGGCAGCTTTTTACGCCAAGGTGGCCAATCGCATCGCCCCGGCCCGCTTGCGTTTCGATCCCGAGGACCACGCGGTTATTCCGCGCTTGATCCATGTGCGCGAGGTAGACGCGGACTTCGATCTGGAGATTGAACTCGATGACATTCCTTACGACCTGTTCGGCCATTTTCACTTCCAGAAAATGCTGCGCATCAAGGACGATGCCCGAGTGCTGGCAGTGCCCACCGGCGACGAAGATGAAGCATCGCGTCGGGCTCGATTGTCCGGATACATCTCGCTGGGCCTGAACGTGGTGAACCTTGCCGCGCTGTTCGTGCCATTGCTGGGCGAGGCGATGATGGTGGTAGCCGGTGCGCAATTGCTGACAGAGACGTTTCAGGGGGTCGACGCCTGGACTCACTCTGACATGGATGAGGCCCTTGAACATTTGGGCAGCGTCGCGGAAAACCTCGCGTTCATGGCCGCGTTTGGTGCGCTGGTCAAGGCAGGCCAAGCGCCAGAGATGCCGCCGCTCAAGCGTTCGCCTTTTATCGACAAGATGGTCCCGACCAGACTGCCTGGCGGCGAGATGCGTTTAGCGTCCCCGGATCTGACGCCCTTCGCCCAGGATACTCATCTGGCCGACCCAGCGTTGCCGGGCGCGGCCGATGTTGTGCAACGTTCAGCGCTGGACCAGGAAATCCACAGGTTCCACCGGCAGATCAATGACGTCGCCGGCTTTACCTCGGCCGATGCGCAATTGCAGATGGAGTTATTGGTGGCATTGCCAGGCTGGCCTGTCGGGCGGCCTATTCATGTGCTTGATGCCCAAGGCCTGAAAATCGCTGAATTTGGCTCGGGAGCCTTGCCGTCGGCTCATCCCAACCGGGTGCCGAGCCTTGAACCGTTGCAGGTGCGGCAAACCCGGATCGCCGAAGGCCAGCTCCTGCAAGCAGTAATCGAAGGGTTGGGCGAGGGTGGGCAAAACCGCGTCTTTGGTCGCTCGACGCCCCGCACGCCGGAGAATCTGGCGGCGCACATTGCCCGCTTCGCCGAGGGTCGCTCTGCGTGGCTGTTTGACCGGCTGTACCAGCGCCGGGAGGTGAGCAGCGATCCGCTGGTCAACCTGATCAAACGCGACTTTCCTTCACTGCCGGTAACGGACGCCCGGGAACTGCTGTCCCGCGCCTCTGCTGAACAGATCGCTGGCATGACCGCCACCCGGCGCGTGCCTTTGGAAATCGCAGGCAAGGCCCGTGGTTATGTTCGGCAGATCCGCATTGATCGTGCGCTGGAAGGTTTTTGCCTGGCGTCCAAGGCGGATAACCCCGACACGCTCAAGGTGTCTTTGGCGTTGCTGGGCGATTTGCCGGGCTGGCCGAACGATCTGCGTCTTGAGGTTCGTGATGGCGCCTGGAGCGGTGAAGTGATCGAGAGCCTTGGCAAACCTAACGCGCTGCAGCGCCGGGTGCTGATCAAGCGAGGCCTGGCGTTTCAGGCAGTTGACGGTCCGGGCACTGAACCGGGCCCCGCCATCGGTGAACAGGACAATTTCTTTTCTGCCGTGTTGCACGCGTTGCCCGAGGCGTCGCGACAGGCCATCGGTTTGCCGGACGCCAGGGCAGATGCTCCGGCGTTGCGCATGCGCATTATCGATGCCGCATTCAACGATCGCCGTCGCGTTTCGAAAACCCTCCGTCAGTGGGCGCTCAAGCCCCGTGTGCGCTGGCCTGAACGACTGGCCGACGGACGAATTGGCTACAAATTGAGTGGCAGGGGGCAGCTGAACCCGGAGGCTCAGCGATTGGATGGATACGCCGTTACCAGACGCGAGTTAGTCGCTACGTTGCGCAGGTTGTACCCGGAAGCACCTGATATTGAGGGTTACCTGTTCCGCAGCCTGGTGAGCAACGGCAACGATGTGCAAGCCTTGCTGAACACCACCCTGGAAAATCAGCAGGCATTTGACGAGCTTCGTTCCACGCTGGAAGGCTGGGTCGAGGTCGGCGAGGCAACGCAGATGGCCGCACGACGTTCCATCGCCGAGGCCATCAGCCATGGCTGGCGCTCCAGTCACCTGCACTCGCCGCTCAGTGATCGTGGGCTGGTGCTGGCAGCGGTTGATTTCTCCCTGCTGGAAGATTTGCCGGAATTGCCCGAGCATTTCAGCGTAATCAGAAGAATCACCCTCGATAACATCACCACGACTGGCGATCAGATGAGCCGGTTCCTGCAGCGTTTTCGACAGCTGACGCGCCTGGAAATCCTCGGTCCCGGACTCAGCCGCGTTCCCGAAGGGCTGGGCGTGTTATCCCGATTGACTGGCCTGTCCTTCGAGGACACGGGGCTGATCATCGATCAGGCAGCCATGAACCAGTTCATGAATCTGCCTGAACTTGGCATGCTGGACCTGTCAGGCAATACGCTGGGCGAGCTGACGGATACCAGTCGCCTGCAGGTCAGAAGGCTGTACATGGCGAACATGCAATTGACCCAGTGGCCGGAGTGGACTAACGATCTTGCGCTGAATGTGCTGGATGTCAGCGGGAACCAGATCGTGCATTTGCCCCAGTTCCTGATCGATAACGAGCAGGGCCCCATGTTTCAGATGACGGTTTATGGCACTGACAACCCCTTCGATCATGATGAGCTGCTTGAATGCTGGTTGAACCAGCGCAACAGCAATATCTATGAACTGGAATACGATTACCCTGACAGTATTCGCGACCTGGCGCGCACACCGCCGACCTCGGAAGCGGACACCGATGACTATTCGTCGGACGATGACAGCCCCTCGCACAGCCACTCCGTTAGCCAATCCTCTCATTCAGCACCGACGGCTTCGGTGGACATCTGGATCGTGGAGGGGCGCACGGAACTCAACTCCAGAATCTGCGCGGCCTGGAACGTTGTAGAGCAGGCCGGTGACGCGCCGAATTTGCTGGTGCTGCTGCAAAGGCTAAGGGAAAGCCGGGACTTCACTCGGGTCCATGAAGAACTGGCCAGTGATGTCATGCGGGTACTTGAGGCCGCAGCGGAGAATGCCGGGCTGCGGGCTGAGCTGGAAATCATGGCCAATGATCGGCTGTTCGGTGCTGACCAGACCTGTCAGGACGGCGCGCGGTTGATCTTCAGCGATATTCAGGTCGCGGTGTACGCCGAGGCTGCATTGCAGGACGTCCCTGAGGGCCAACAGACCGAAGTGTTGTTGGGCGTGATTCGCAGCCTGTTTCGCCTGAATGAAGCTCAGGTCATCGCCGATGTCGAGATCGCTGCCCGGGAAGCGCTTGGTGCGCGTATCGATCACGCCGAAGTCCGCATGGCCTACCGCATCGGTCTGGCCAATGAACTGAACCTGCCGGGGCAACCTGTCAGTATGGTCTGGGATCGAATCGCTGCCGTGGAACACCGGAGCATTCTCGAGGCCGGGCGTGTCATCAGGCAGCGCGAAGCCGGACCGGCGTTTCTCGAATACGCCTTGGCGGATCGACGCTGGACCGAGCGCCTGCGTGGTGAGTATCAAGCGGATCTGGAGCGCGTTACGGCATCGGTTCGGGCGGAGCAGGATGCATTGCTGGAGCATCCGCCGGTCGATATGGTAGAAAACCTTCGTCGCCATGGCGCCATTTACGAGCGTCTGAATGACGCCCATGCGGCGAACGATCCTGCCGCGCTGGTTGCCGCTGACCGGGACCTGGCAGAGCTGAACGCCAACCCGCCTGTGGATAACGATGAATTCGACCGTCAGGGCCGGGAATTGATGGCCAGGCTGGCCGCTGCGGAAAAAGCCTTGCTGGAGCAATTGACCGACACTCTGCGTCAAGACTGGTAAGCGCTGCGCCGCCCGGCCTTTGCTGCATAAAAGGCCCGCCATTGAAACCGGCGGGCCTTTTAATTGATCCACGAGGATCGCCAGGACATTCAGCTGGTCTACATTAGCCGCAGACATCTGAAGAGAGCCACTCATGTTCGAATCCGCTGAAATCGGTCACGTCATCGCCAAAGAAACCTATGACGCCGAAGTACCCGCCTTGCGTGAAGCGTTGCTGGACGCTCAGTTTGAACTCCACGAGCAGGCAGGTCGCCAGATTATCGTGCTGATCAATGGCATCGAAGGCGCGGGGAAGGGTGAAACGGTCAAGCTGTTGAATGAATGGATGGACCCGCGTTTTATCGAAGTGCGTACCTTTGATCAGCAAACCGATGAAGAACTGGCGCATCCCACGGCCTGGCGGTATTGGCGGCAATTGCCTGCCAAGGGTCGCATGGGGATTTTCTTCGGCAACTGGTACAGCCAGATGCTTCAGGGCCGGGTGCATGGCCTGTTCAAGGACGCGGTGCTCGATCAGGCGATCAATGGCTCTGAACGTCTGGAAAAAATGCTTTGCGATGAAGGTGCGGTGATTTTCAAGTTCTGGTTTCATCTGTCCAAGAAACAGATGAAGTCGCGCCTCAAGCAGCTCAAGGACGATCCGCTGCACAGCTGGCGCATCAGCCCGCTGGACTGGCAGCAATCAAAAACCTACGACAAATTCGTGCGCTTCGGTGAGCGGGTGCTGCGTCGCACCAGCCGCGACTACGCGCCTTGGCATGTGATCGAGGGCGTCGACCCTTATTACCGCAGCCTGACGGTCGGCCGCTTGTTGCTCGAAGGTTTGCAGGCCGCGTTGAAAACGCCGCAAGCCGAGTCAAACGTGGTCACCGTAGCGCCAATACCCCCAGGTCATGGCGACGTCACGCTGTTGAGCAACCTCGATATGACCTTGAACCTGGGCAAGGACGACTACGAAGAACAGTTGATCACCGAGCAGGCGCGCTTGTCCGGCAACATCCGTGACAAACGCATGCGCAAACATGCGCTGGTGGCCGTATTCGAGGGAAACGACGCAGCGGGCAAGGGCGGCGCGATTCGCCGGGTCGCCGCCGCGCTTGATCCGCGCCAATACAACATCGTGCCCATTGCGGCTCCGACCGAGGACGAACTGGCGCAGCCGTATCTATGGCGTTTCTGGCGGCAGATCCCGGCAAAGTCAAAGTTCACCATTTTTGACCGCTCCTGGTATGGCCGGGTGTTGGTCGAGCGGGTCGAGGGCTTTTGCAGCGAAGCGGACTGGCTGCGGGCTTACGGAGAAATCAACGACTTCGAAGAGCAGCTCACCGACGCCGGAATTGTCGTGGTCAAATTCTGGCTGGCCATTGACGAGAAAACCCAGCTTGAGCGTTTCCAGGCCAGGGAGAAAATCCCCTTCAAACGTTACAAGATCACCGACGACGACTGGCGCAATCGCAAGAAATGGCCGCAATACCGCGACGCCGTCTGTGACATGGTCGACCGCACCAGCACCGAAATCGCCCCCTGGACGCTGATCGAAGCCAACGACAAACGCTGGGCCCGGGTCAAGGTTTTGCGCACCCTCAACGAAGCGCTGGAAGCGGCGTTTGCGCGGGACAAGAAGAAATAACCAGAGCAGGCTGCGATCCCGTAGGACCGGATTCATCCGGGAGGGCGTCGGCTCGGGCGCCCCATCTGCGGCGTCTGAAAACCCCTTCGCGAGCAAGCTCGCTCCCACAAATTCGCACCCACAAGCGCGCTGAATTCGTTGGAGCGAGGCTTGCCCGCGAATCGGGCGCCTCGGTGGACCAGACACGCCGCGTGATCCTTCTTCGCGGGCAAGCCTCGCTCCAACGGAACGCCTTGATGCTCGTGTGACCGGATCAGTCCGGGAAAAGCGGCTCGGGCAAGATCTCCGCGGCGCCTGAGAATCTTTCGCGAATAAATTCGCTCCTACAAGGGCGGCGCTTCCATATCGTTCCAAGCATCGGCCCCGTTGGAGCGAGGCTTGCCCGCGAATCAGGTGCCTCGGTGGACCAGACACGCCGCGTTATCGTTCTTCGCGGGCAAGGCTCGCTCCAACGATTCCGTCGTGGAGATCGAGCCATCACCGCTCCCGCAGTGCCTCGGTGCGGGCTTTCAGCACCGGTTTTAGCAGGTAGTCCATCACGCTTTTTTCGCCGGTGATGATGTCCACGGTGGCGATCATGCCGGGGATGATCAGCAGGGGTTTGGCGTCGTTGCCCAGGTGATTGCGATCGGTGCGCACCTGGATCAGGTAGAAGCTGTTGCCCTTGTCGTCGGTGATGGTGTCGGCGCCGATCAGTTCCAGTTTGGCGGGCAGGCCGCCATAAATGGTGTAGTCGTAGGCGCTGAACTTGACCATGGCTTTCTGGCCGGGGTGCAGGAACGCCACATCTTGCGGGCGGACCTTGGCTTCAATCAGCAGGTTGTCTTCCAGCGGCACGATTTCCACCAGATCGCTGCCCGGCTGGACCACGCCGCCGATGGTGTTGACCTTGAGCATCTTGACGATCCCGTGCACTGGAGAGACCACCGTGGTGCGGGTCACGCGATCGTCGATGGCGATGCTGTTGGCGCTGATCTTGGACAAGTCCGAGCGTTTTTCATTGAGCTCCTTCGACGCATCGGAACGGAACGCGAATTCCGATTCCTGAACCTTGCTCTTGATCTCGTTGATCGCCGATTCAGCGCGTGGAATCGCCAGGGTCGTGGCGTTCATGGAGCCGCGAATTTCAACGGCGCTGCGTTTCAGGCGCAGGATTTCCACCGGCGAAACCGCACCAGACCCCACCAGCGGCGTGGACATGTTCAACTCCTGCTGAACCAGACCGAGGCTGTTGCGGTATTGATCCTGCTTGGAACGAAACTCCGCCAGTTCCTGGGTTTTCTGCCGCAGCTGTTCGTTGAGCGTGCGTTGCTCGCTGGCCAGGCGGCGTTGCCGGGATTGATACAGCGCCAATTCGTCCGCCGCCACCTGCGGCGCCTTGGCGATGACTTCATCGGAAAGCTTGAAAGGTCGTCCCTCAGCCTCGGCGGACAGGCGTTCAACCTGGGCGGTCAAGGTGTAGCGGTCCACCTCGCTTTCACCCTTGTTCGAGCGAAAGCGCGTGTCATCCAGGCGCAGCAGGGTTTCGCCCTTGTTGACCATCTGCCCTTCGCGGACAAAAATCTCGGTGACGATGCCGCCTTCCAGGTTCTGGATGACCTGAATCTTGCTCGACGGAATCGCCTTGCCTTCGCCCATGGTCACTTCTTCGAGGACGGCGAACTTTGCCCAGACCAGCGCGGTGACGATCAGGGCGCCAATGACCCAGACGGTCGCCCGTGAAGTCCGCGATGCATCCTGGTTCAAGGCGCCGGCCCGGTAAGGGATGAATTCAAGGTCGTCGCGCAGGCGCGGGTTGAAATAACGCGGAGTTTGAGTGGTTGCCATAAGTGTTGCTCCTTAAACCGAGGCTGAGCCGATCTGGCCTTTGCGCAATGCTTCGATGACCGCGTCCTTGGGGCCATCGGCGACGATCCTGCCGCTGTCCATGACCACCAGCCGGTCGACCAGGGTCAGCATCGACATGCGGTGAGTGACCAATAGCAGGGTTTTGCCGGGCATCAGTTCATACAGATGCTGGCGCAGGACGTCTTCGCTGCCGTTGTCCATGTGGCTGGTGGGTTCGTCGAGCAGCATGATTGGCGGGTCAAGCAGCAGGGCGCGGGCCAGCAACACGGCCTGCCGCTGACCACCGGAAAGCAGCTGGCCGCGCTCGCCCACCGGCCGGTCGAAACCTTGCGGGTGACGCAGAGCCAGCTCATCGACGCCGGTGATGCGTGCGACTTCCAGCATTCGTGTATCGCTGATGTAGCGCGCGCCCAGCGTCAGGTTGTCCCGCAGGCTACCGGCCAGCAGCGGCAGATCGTGGGCGACATAGCCGATCTGTTGGCGCAGGTCAGCGATGTCCAGTTGGCGCAGGTCCAGATTGTCGAGCAGCAACTGGCCTTCGTCTGGCTCATAGAAGCCCATCATCAGCCGCGCCAGGGTGCTTTTCCCCGAACCGCTGCGGCCGATGATGCCGATACGTTCGCCAGACCGGACCTTGAAGTTGATGCCTGACAGCGCTTCCGCCCCTTGCTTGCCATAACGGAAACTCACCTGGCTGAAACTGATGGCGCCCAACAGCGGCGTGCGCTCCAGGGATCGCTGGGCAGCATCACGTTCCTGGGGCAAGGACATCAACGCGTCGGTGCTTTTCATGGTCAGCTGCGCTTGCTGGTAGCGGGTGATCAAACCGGCGATCTGCCCCAGCGGCGCTAGGACCCGGCTGCCGAGCATATAAGTCGCCACCAGCGCACCGACGCTGAGATTGCCGGCGACGATGCTGTACACCCCGGCGACGATGGTCGCCATGCCGGAAAACTGCTGCACGAACAGCGTGCCATTGCTGGCCAGCGCAGCGAGATTGCGGGCGTGGCTGTCCAGTTGGGTGAGCGCGCCGTGGGTGGTTTCCCACTGATGCTGGCGCTGGCTTTCGGCGCCGCAGGCCTTGAGGGTTTCCAGACCGCCGAGGGTTTCGATCAGCAAAGCCTGGCGTTCGGCACCCAGGCTCAGGCTTTTTTGCACGGTATCGCGCAGGCGAATCTGGATCAGCCAGGCGAACAGAATCGTCAATGGAAAGGCCAGCAGTGGAATCACCACCAGCCAGCCGCCGAGCAGACCGATCACTGCCAGCATCAAGGCGGCGAAGGGCAGGTCGATCATGCTGGTCAAGGTGACGGCGGTGAGAAACTCCCGCAGACCTTGAAAGTCGTGAATGCTTTGGGCGAAGCCGCCGACCGTGGCCGGACGCGCCTTCATGGCCATGCCGGTGATGCGTTCGAACAGTGTTGCGGAAAGAATTACGTCGGTTTTGCGGCCCGCCTGATCCAGCAAATGCGCGCGGATCAAACGCAACGCCAGCTCGAACAGCGTGCCGACCAGCAAGCCGATGGCCAGCACCCACAGCGTCGACAATGCCTGATTGGGCACCACGCGGTCATAGGTTTGCATGACAAACAGCGGCACCATCAAGCCCAGTACGTTAATCAACAGGCTGGCGAGAATCGCATCGCTGTACAGCCAGCGGGACAATTTCAGAGTGTCGCGAAACCAGGCTTTGACCCGTGGCACCAGCGGCGCGCGCAGGTCTTCCAGCTCATGGCGCGGGCGGGCGAACAGCGCCTGGCCACTGTAGCGTTGGCTTAGTTCGTCACGAGTGACCCATTGTTCACCGCCATCGCTTTCGCAAGGCAGGATCAACGCACGGCCGTCTTCGCCCCAGCAGCGCAATACCGCGCAACTCTGCCCTTCGAGCAACAACAGGACCGGCAGGCTCAAGGTATCGATGGCGTTCAGCTCGCGGCGCAACCAGCGGGCTTGCAAACCGGCGCGGGCAGCGGCGCGCGGGAGTAAATCCGCGCTCAGACGCTGTTGCGCCAGCGGCAGGCCGGCGCTGAGGCTGGAACGACTGGCCGTGCGGTCGTGCAGCTTGCAAAGGATCAACAAACCGTCGAGCAACGGATCGTCAAAGCTTGAACGAGGGTCGAGAGGTAGAGGCAATTCCATGCTTGTCACGGGCGTACTCCCTGGGCGGATGCACTATTTCAGTTCGGGCAGGCGGGCTTCGCTTTTGACTTCCGTCAGCGCCAGCGCTTCGGCGGGCAGCACTACACGCTGCTTGCGCAGTAATTCGCCTTCGGTAGCCAGCACCCGGTACATGGCGAACTCTTCGGTGTAGCGCACTTCGGTATAACGACGGCTGGCGTTGTACAGCTCGTTCTCACTGTCCAGCAGGTCAAGCAAGGTGCGTTGCCCGAGGCCGAACTGATCCTGATAAGCAGCGCGCACCCGAGTGGTGGTCTCAGCGTATTCACGGGCTACCGGGGTTTGTTGGCGGGCGTTGTTCATGGCGTTCCAGGCCAGGGACATGTTCTCGTTGAGCATGCGCAGGGCGTTATTGCGGATATCCATGGCCTGGCCGGTCTTGTAGGAATCCGAACGCAGGCGCGCCTTGTCGCGGTTGCCGTTGAACAGGTTGTAATTCATCACCACGGCGGCTCGCCATTCGTTGTCGTGGCCTTCCTCGCCTTGCAGATTGTCGTTGGCGCCGACTGCCAGTTCGGCGTCGAAGCGCGGGTAGAACGGCGACTTGGCGATTTCGTACTGTTTCTCGGCGGCCTGCACATCGGCCTGGGCCGACTTCAGGTACGGGTTGTTGGCCAGCATGCTTTTCTGCGCATCGCTCAGGCTCAGCGGCACTTCACCCTTGATCGACGGTGGGGATTCCAGCTCGTCCGGCATGCGTCCCACGGCACTGAAGAAGTTCGCTTCGGCGTCGGCGAGGTCGACTTGCGCGGTATAGAAATTGTTTTCGGCCAATGCCCGACGGGCCCGTGACTGGTCGCGGTCGGCGGTGCTGCCTACGCCACGTTCGCTGCGCAAGCCGATCTGATCGTTGATGCGCAAGTGGGCTTGCAGGTTGTTCTTGGCCAGGGTCAGCAGCTCCCGGCGCTTGAGGACTTCCAGATAGACCTCGATAGCCCGCAAGGCGAGGCTTTCCGAAGTGCCTTGCACGTAATAGGCGCGGGAGTTGACCACCGCCTTGGTGCGCCCGACTTCATTAGGGGTATTGAAACCATCGAACAACAACTGGCGCAGGCGCAGCTCCGACTGGGTGTAGTTCAGGGAGTTGTCGTCGTGGCCGTAGAGCGCGCGAGTCGTTGGACTGTCTACGCGCTGCCGGCCATAAGCGGCGATCAGATCCACGGTGGGCAAGTACCCGCCCTTGGCGACGTTCACATCCTCGTCTGCGGACAGTCGATTGTTCTTGCTGGCGTGGATTTCCGGGTGATTGTCGATGGTGCTTTGAATCGCATCGGTCAAGGACATGGCTTGCGCTTGGGCACAGGCCACCGCCAACACGACTGCACTGTAGAGCGGGGTCAAATCGCGCATGAGTACTTCTCCCTAAGTAGTAATGTTCAGTTCGCCATAAAAATGGCGTTTTCAGCGATGGAAACCGTATCAGGTTTGTAACATCACAGCTAAGAACAACTTTGGGCGTTACCAAGACGTTTTTTTCATAACCCTTATGCCAAAAAAAACTTATGCGTTTTTTCAAACAGCAGCGATTGTTGGTTGGCTTGATCGAATAAATACAGGTGGTTAAGGCGTCTGAATAGCTTTAGTTGGCTTTATGGCGATATTTTGACTGGCTGGAATTGGCTGATTTTTAAAGCAAATATCTCGATTTTCTGAGTGTCAGTATTTTGTCGTATCTGAAAATTCAGCGGGTCTGCGTAACGCGCCAGAAGCATTTTCAAGCGAATTTGTAAGGTTTGCGGACCTGATTGTTGTGATTAATGGAGGGAATATGGCCAGGCTCATCGGTACGGTGCGACAAGTGGTAGGGGAAGTTTTTGCAGTCTCGGGGGACGGCACGCGACGCGCCTTGCAGCCAGGTGATCGGCTGTTTGCGGGAGAGCAACTGCAGACCGGCGCTAATGGCGCGGTGGCCGTGCATCTGGCAGCCGGTGGCGAACTGACGCTCGGGCGCGACAGCAAGCTGCCGCTCACGGCGCAAATCCTTGCCAATCACGCCACCCATGTCGACACAGCGGACCCGATAACGCCGACCATCGCCCAGCTCACCGAAGTCCAGCAGTTGCAGCAAGCGATTGCCGCCGGTGCCGATCCGACGCAGGTCAGCGACGCGCCGGCTACCGGTCCCGACAATCCCGGCGGTGCTCCCGGCGCATTGGGTGGTGGCCATTCGATTGTGCTGCTGACGGAAGCCGGTGGCGTGGTGACCCCGGTGATCGGCTTCCCGACGGCCGGATTCACCGACGTGCCGGAGTTTCCCGAAGGGCGGATCGAGGGCTTTCGCAACGCTTCGCCCGATGCGCCGCCGGTTGTCGTGCCGCCGATCATCGAGCCGCCTGCTCAACCTCCTGAGCAACCGCCGGTAGAACCGCCCATCGAACCGCCCGTAGTGACGCCCCCGACCGAGCCGCCGGTTGAACCGCCAACAGAGCCGCCGGTTACCCCGCCCGGTGAACCACCGGTTGAACCCCCGGTAGAGCCGCCAGCCAATCACGGCGTCGAGCTATCCGGCGGCGCTCTGACCCTCAATGAAGCGAACCTGCCGTCGGGCTCGGCCAGTGATGGCGATGCTCTGACGCAGACCGGCAGTTTCAAGGTGACGGCCGTGGATGGGCTGCAGAACCTGACCGTGGGCGGCATTGTCGTGGTCAGCGGCGGTGTGGTCGCTGATTTTTCGCAACCCGTCACCACCGGCCTGGGCAATACCTTCAGCGTCACCGGTTATGACCCGGACACGGGAGAGGTGCGTTATAGCTACACCCTGAACGGCTCGACGCCACATCCCGACGGAGAGGGCGCCAACACCACCGGCGAGCAGATTACCGTGATTGCCACCGACGTTGATAACGACTCGGCGACCAGCACGCTGGACATCACCATCGTCGATGACCTGCCGCAGGCCGCGAACATTGAAGTTGCCGTCACCACCGAGCCGGTCTGCACCAACCTGCTGCTGATTATCGACAATTCCGAGAGCATGAAAGACCCGTCCGGGGTGAACGGCTTGTCTCGCCTGGAGCTGGCCAAGCAGGCCATCAGTGAGTTGCTGGACAACTACGCTGCCATGGGCGACGTGAAAGTGCAGATCGTCTCGTTCAACAGCCAGGCCGGAGTGTTGAGTGATGTCTGGGTTGATGTCGCCACGGCGAAGAGCCTGATCAACGCGTTGGATGCAGGCAATGGCACCAACTACGATGCGGCGTTGGCGGGTGCGCAAGCCGCGTTTGTCACCGAGGGCAGCCTGGCCGGAGCCCAGAACCTTGCCTACTTCTTCTCGGACGGCAATCCAACCTTGTCGCCAACCCATACCAACCCCAATAGTCAGCCCAACCCGCAACAGGGCGACGGCATTGACCCCGGTGAGCATGACGCGTGGGTGAGCTTTCTTGACAGCCATGGCATTGATGCCTACGCCATTGGCCTAGGCACCGATATCAGCGGGACTTATCTTGACCCTATCGCCCATAACAACAATGCCCAGGGCAGTGGCAGTGCGGTGATCGTTACCGATCTCGGCCAGTTGAGCGCGGTGCTCACCGGTACTGTGCAAGGTGGCACCAGCGGCAGCCTGCTGAGCGGTGGCACATTCGGTGCCGACGGTGGGTTTATCCAGTCCATCACCGTCGACCAGACCGTCTATTCCTACGATCCGAAAACCGGCGCTGTCACCGTACAAGGGACGGATCACGGCAGTTTCAACGCCACGACCGGCAACCTCACCGTCGTCAGCGATCACGGCGGGACGCTGGTGGTCAATGTGCTTAGCGGCGCGTTCACTTACACCCCGGCAAGCGAGGTGGGCAGTGCGGCGCTGACGGAACAGATCAGCTACGTGATCAGCGATAACGACGGCGATCTGTCCGGTGCCAATCTGCTGATTCATGTTCCCGGCGGCCCCGTTGCGGATGAAGACCCGACAGCCGTTGCCGACCACATCATCACTAACGTGCTGTCATCGAACATCGAAGTGCCGGCGGCGCTGCTGCTGGTCAATGACGTCTCGGCCAACGGCGATCCTTTGAGCGCCACGCCGACGGTGTTCAACACCGGCTGGCAGGCACGGGGTGAAGATTTCTCCGCCAGTCACCTGAAGACCATCGATTTCGATGGCACCCGCGACAAGGTCAGCAACCAGCTGAAAACCCTGGAGCGCAGCGATTTTTTCAGCAACAGCGCGATTACCGCCATGGTCGTCCTGACCGGATACCTCGGCGCGTTCAGCGGTGCCCCGGCCAATGCTCACGATCAGTACAGCGTCGAGTTGAAAGCGGGGGAAACCGTATCGGTCGCCGTGCACAACGCCAACGATTCGATTGGCGTGCTTTGGCAGCTGGACCAGGGAGCGTTTCAGTCGCTGGATGCCGAGGGCACATTCACGGCCACTGAAGACGGCGTTTACCGAATCCTGCTGGTCAACCAACCCGATCCCGGTGTCAGCGACACCGGTGAGCACTACACGCTGAACCTGTCCATCGACTACAGCGCCGTTGATACCACGCCCACTTATGAAAGCCTTTACACCGTCAACGATGCGCACGGCGGCAGCGACTCGGCGGCCGTAAGCATTGATTATCAGGAAGGCTGCACCCTGCAGGGCACCCAGGGTGATGACGTACTGATCGGTGGCGCGGGGGATGACAGCGTGTCGGGCGGCGATGGTAACGATGTGCTCTACGGCGGTGCCGGTAATAACGACCTGTACGGCGATAACGGTAACGACGTGCTGTTCAGTGGGCCGGGCAACGATGTCATGGATGGCGGCGCGGGCAACAACACGGCCAGCTATGCATTGGCGACTTCCGGCGTCACCGTCACCAGCGCCTCGACAGAGCCGCAAGACACGGGGGGCGCAGGCACCGACAGGTTGATCAACATCCAGAACCTCATCGGGTCGAACTATGACGATCATTTGACCGGCGACTGGGAAGCCAACGTGATCAACGGCGGGCAGGGTAACGACGTGTTAATCGGCGCTGCCGGTGACGACACGCTGACCGGCGGGCTGGGTGCCGACACCTTTCAATGGCTGGCGGGCGAAAGTGGCCATGATCAGGTCACGGACTTCTCCATCGGCACCGACACGCTGGACCTCTCGCAATTGCTGCAGGGTATAAACGCTACCGGGGATTCACTGGAGGACTACCTGCATTTCAAGGTGACTGGCAGCGGCGCGGATCTGGTGTCGAGCATCGAAGTGGGCCCAGGATCAGGTGCGGCGCCGACTCAGACCATTGATCTGGCGGGCGTCGATCTGGCAACCCACTACGGCGTGACGCCGGGCTCCGGCGGCATGGTTGCTGGCGGCGCAGATACCGCGTCGATCATTACCGGCATGCTGGGGGATCATTCGATGAAGACGGATACGGTTTAACGCGTGCGCCAGCGCAGTTGCAGGAGCGAGGCTTGCCCGCGAAGGCGTTGATTCAGTCAGCTAAAACGTTGGCCGATAGACCCATTCGCGGGCAAGTCGGAACGCCGCCCGCTCGCTCCAACGGGATTTGGCGAAAAACCGGCCTTACCGAAATACTGCAGATCACTGTTTTTTATTCCCGGGTCTTCTGCCGCAGGATATAAATCGTCACCAGCACCGCGCTGGTCAGCATGAAGCCGCGTGCCCAGGGCAGGGGGATCAGGTAGCAGGAAAAACCGATGCTGATCCACATCAAGCCGATGGCGTAGACCTTGCCTCTGAGCGGAATGCCGTTGCCTTCGAGATAATCGCGAATCCACGGGCCGAGTCGTTTGTGATTGACCAGCCAGTGATAAAAGCGCGGCGAGCTTCGGGCGAAGCACGCGGCGGCCAGCAGCAGAAACGGCGTGGTGGGCAGGATTGGCAGGAAAATGCCGATCACACCCAGCGTCACGCTCACCCAGCCAACGGCTTGAAGGGCATAACGCACGAGCCGGTTACGACTCGTGCGGGGTGAATCTTGCGCCATAGGCGCTGACTCAGTGGTGGCGGGGCTTGAGGATCGCCGGTTTCTCGTCCGGAGCCTGGCACAGCAGGTACAGCGCGGTCAGGGCTTCCGGGATCTGCACGATCATGTCGTCCATCAGATTGGCATCCTGGGCGATATCCGCGAACTCAGGCTGCTCGTCGAACAGGCCCGAACCGACCATGATCGGCAACAGCATTTCGCTGACTTCTTCTTCGGCACTTTCGAACCAGGCGTTTTCACGCAGGAACACGCCTTCCATGAAGCCGATGCACCAGCCGCGCAGATCGGAATCGTCAGGCTCGTCGCCCAGATCGAGATCGCATGGCAGCTCGAATTCTTCGTCGGATGCCAACTGGCGGGCGATGTGCGCCTGCAGCTGGATCAACGTGGCTTCGATTTCTTCGCGCTGGGCATCACTTTCGTAATGCGGCGGCTCGGAGAACAAAGCATCGATCCATTCACGCTCGGGAACGGTTTCGGCACAGATGGACAGGGCGGTCATGTAGCCGTGAGCGGCCACGTAGTCCAGCGCCTCGTCATGCAGCTCATCGGCATCGAGGAAGGCTTGCAGGCGGTTTAGTTGCTCAGCGAAGGACATTGAAAGACTACCTTGGAAATAAACGATGCTGAATTCTAGGCTCTGAGAGCCGTGGGCGCCAGCGGCGAGGCGGTTTGAGGTTAATTTTCGACCACTCGTGTCGCTGCTGTCCTTTGCCTTTAAGCGGTCGGGTATACTGCCGCGCTTTGCAGTGCAGCAGGACAATCTGGGGTTTTTATGCTCGAACAGGCACAACGCGTACTTAAAGACATCTTTGGCTACGACAGTTTTCGTGGTCGCCAGGGTGCCATTATTGAACGCGTGGCCAATGGCGGCGACGCCTTGGTGCTGATGCCCACCGGCGGCGGCAAGTCCTTATGCTTCCAGGTTCCGGGACTGTTGCGCGACGGCCTGACGGTGGTGGTATCACCGTTGATCGCCTTGATGGACGATCAGGTGGCGACGCTTGAGGAATTGGGTGTGTCCGCCGCAGCGTTGAACTCCACCCTCAGCGCCGAACAGCAACGTGATCTGGCCAACCGGATTCGTCTGGGCGAGGTCAAAATGCTCTATCTGGCCCCGGAACGTCTGGTCCAGCCGCGCATGTTGGCGTTTCTGCAAAATCTGCAGATCGGCCTGTTCGCCATCGATGAAGCCCACTGCGTATCCCAATGGGGTCATGATTTCCGTCCGGAATACCTGAAACTGGGCCAGTTGGCCGAGCTGTTCCCCGACGTGCCGCGCATTGCCCTGACGGCCACGGCCGACAAACGGACCCGTGAAGAGATCGTCACGCGCCTGCATTTGCAGAATGCCGAGCGCTTTCTGTCCAGTTTCGACCGGCCGAATATTTTTTATCGCATCGTGCCCAAGGAGCAGCAGCGCAAGCAGTTGCTGGCGTTTCTCTCCGAGCGCCGCAGCGATGCGGGCATCGTCTATTGCCTGTCGCGCAAGAAAGTCGACGAGGTTGCCGCGTTTCTTTGCGACAACAAATACCCGGCGCTGCCGTATCACGCTGGCTTGCCCTCGGAAACCCGCTCTGCCAACCAGAAACGCTTCCTCAATGAGGAAGGCTTGATCATGGTTGCGACCATCGCCTTCGGCATGGGCATCGATAAACCCAACGTGCGCTTTGTCGCGCACATGGATTTGCCCAAATCCCTGGAAGCGTATTACCAGGAAACCGGCCGCGCCGGTCGTGACGGTTTGCCGGCCGATGCCTGGATGACCTACGGCCTGCAAGACGTGGTGATGCTCAAGCAGATGCTGCAAAACTCCGAAGGCGATGAACGGCACAAGCGTCTGGAGCAACACAAGCTCGATGCCATGCTGGCTTTGTGCGAAGAAACCCGTTGCCGTCGTCAGACGCTGCTGGCCTATTTCGACGAAGACATGCCCGAACCTTGCGGGCATTGCGATAACTGCGTCGATGGCGTGCAAACCTGGGACGCCACCGAACCCGCACGACAGGCGCTTTCAGCGATCTATCGCACCGGGCAGCGCTATGGCGTCGGTCATCTGGTCGACGTCCTGCTGGGCAAATCCAACGATAAGGTGCAAAGCTTCGGCCATCAGCACCTTGCCGTGTTCGGGGTCGGCAAAGACCGCTCCGAAGGCGAATGGCGTTCGCTGTTCCGCCAATTGGTGGCGCGCGGCCTGGCGGATATCGATCTGGAAGGCTACGGCGGCTTGCGCTTGAGTGATACGTGCCGGCCTTTATTGCGCGGCGAAGTCAGTCTTGAATTGCGCCGCGACCTGAAACCGCAAACCACCGCCAAAGGCGGCTCCAGTCCGGCCAGCCAACTGGTGCGTGGCGAAGAGCGCGAACAGTGGGAAGCCTTGCGCGCCCTGCGTCGCAAGCTGGCCGAAGAGCACGGCGTGCCGCCTTATGTGATTTTCCCGGATTCCACCTTGCTGGAAATGCTGCGCAGCAAACCCGACACCTTGTCCGACATGGCCCAGGTCAGCGGCGTTGGCGCGCGCAAGCTGGAGCGCTATGGTCAGGCGTTCCTTGAGGTGCTGAGCGGCACCGCCGAGGCGCCGAAAGTCGTTGCCGATGTGCGTCATGAACTGATCAGTCTGGCCCGCGCCGGGATGACCCCGATGCAGATTGCCGGTCAGCTGCAATGTTCGGAGAAAAACGTCTACACCATGCTGGCCGAGGCCATCGGTAAGCAGCAGTTGTCGCTTGAACAGGCCCTTGATCTGCCGGAAGACCTGCTGGGTGAAGTCCAGGACGCTTTCCTTGATGGCGAAGGCGAACTGCCGCCGGTAGCGGCCATTGCCGAGCAATTCAGCGGGCGCGTTCCCGAAGGTGTGCTGTATTGTGTGCGCGCTGCGTTGCAGTCCGAATTCGAAGTCTGACATTCGCTGCAGTCCAGGCGTTGACAGTGCTGCGACCAAAGGCCACAGCAGGAAACTTGCCACGGTCCGGGGTCCATGGTTAGCTGACTAATAATTAGTTTCGACCATGAGTTTTCTATGCCAATGACTGATGAACATCGTTTCGGTATGCAACTTGCGCAAATCACCCGCGGGTGGCGAGCCGAGCTTGATCGACGATTGGCTGACATGGGGCTGTCCCAGGCCCGTTGGCTGGTGTTACTGCATCTGGCCCGCTTCACGGAACCACCGACCCAGCGCGAGCTGGCACAAAGCGTTGCGGTTGAAGGCCCGACCCTGGCGCGTTTGCTCGACAGCCTGGAAACCCAGGGGCTGGTGCAACGTCAGGCGGTCCTGGAAGATCGACGCGCGAAGAAAATCGTCCTCTGCGACACCGCCCTGCCTCTGATTGAAAAAATCGAAGCCATCGCCACGGCGCTGCGTATCGAAGTGTTCGAGGGTATCGACGAGGAAGATCTGCGCACTTGCATGCGTGTTCATGCGCAAATTCGGGCTAACCTCGAAAGATCCTGAGGCAGGCGAGCGGCTTCTCACTCATACTTGTGCTCTCAGGCGATGAAGTCTGCGCTTTATATTGAACATGCCGAGAAGCCTGCTTTGGTTTCCATAAGGGTCTGTATGCTGAAGAGTTTTCAGGCTGCTGCGCTGGGCTATCGTCGCCACTCCAGTCACATGGGCAAGACACTGCGCCGAACAGCCTTGCTGGCGGCCATTTCATCGGTCTCGATGCTGCATGCTTCCATCGCGTCGGCATTGGGAATGGGCGACATCACCCTTCATTCCGCGCTGAATCAGCCGTTGAATGCCGACATTGAACTGGTCGAAACCGGCGGGTTGAGCGCCGAGGACATCGTTGCAAGGCTGGGCTCGGTGGACGATTTCGCCAAGGCCGGTGTCGAGCGGGTTTTCTTCTATAACGATCTGCGCTTTACCCCGATCATCAAGGGTAATCGCGGCGTGATACGCGTGGTTTCGACCAAGCCGGTCACCGAACCCTATCTGAATTTCCTCGTGCAAGTCGTCCGTCCAAACGGCAACCTGCTGCACGAGTACACCGTGCTGCTAGACCCGGCGACCTCGCCGGCAGGTATGGCAGCGACAAGTGGCCGGAACAGGGACGCTTCGGTGCAGGCAACGGCTGAATCACGTATGCCCATCGCGCCGCCCGCGACGTCTCAGGACAAGCGTTATGCAGTTGCCAGCGGCGATACGCTGGACTCGATTGCCCGCCGCGTGCAGGGCAATGGTGCCAATGCTTCGGCCGCCCGAATGGCCGATGGCATCCAGGCATTGAACCCGCAAGCGTTCGCCAGCGGTAAGGGCAGCGTCCTGAAGGTCGGGCAAAACCTGTTACTGCCTGACGCTGCTGTGGTGCCCAGCGCTCGCAATGCAGCGCCGACACCCGTTTCCGCCGCGTCACCCAAGGCCGCCGCAATGCCTGCCGATGTGCAACGCAGCGCTGAACAACTGGCTACCGCTGCCGTTGAAAATCAACAATTGAACAAAAATCTGGATGACTTGAAAGGCCAGATTGCGGTCCTGCAAGAGCAAATGACGGGCAAGGATCGGCAGATCGTCGGTCTGCAGACCCAGCTCTCCGAGAAAACCCCGGCGCCGGTGCCAAGCGCCCCGGTCATCGTGCCTTTACCCGCAAGCGCTACGCCGCCTGTGGTGGTCGAGCCGCGCGAGGATTCATTGCTGTCGTCGCTGTTGCTGCCGGGGGCGATCCTGGTGCTGCTGTTGTTGCTGGCCCTGGCTTATTCGGTACGCCGCAATCGTCGAAAGCAGCAACATTTGGCGGGCGCAATCCCGGCAGACTCACCGCTGATCAAACCCGCGCAAGCCGCAGAAGCTTCGGTTTATGAAGCTCCAGTAATGGCCTCGCGAGTTGTCCAGCCGGAAACGTCCATGAACGCCCCTCGGCCGATTGCCGCTGCGCCCAAGGCCAACGCGGCTCCCGATGCGCTGGATGGTGTGAGCATCTACATTGCTTATGGTCGATTTGCCGAAGCCCTGGGGATTTTGCGCGGCGCTCTGCAGCGAGATCCACAGCGCACCGATATTCGCCTCAAGATCCTTGAGCTATTGGCGGAGCAGGGCGATGCGCCAGGTTTCGCCAGTGAAGAGCAAAACGCGCTGGAGCACGGCGTCGATCCGCAAACCCTGGCCGACCTGCGTAAACGTTATCCACAGCTCAAACCCGTGGAAACGTCTGCTGCACCGCTGGTCGTACCGGCAGCTTTGGCAGCTACCCAGCTGGCTGAACCTGAGCTCGCGCAACTGGACGAAACCGCCGCTGCGGCGCTGAATCCGGAGTCTGGCGACGAATTCCAGCTGAACCTTGACGACTTGTCCATGGATGCCGAATGGGATCTGGTGGATCCGTTCGACAGCCCGAAACCCTTGCGCGGCAAACCCGAGGTCGAGGAACCGGTCATTCAGGAGGATCTGGCGTTCTCGTCCAACCTCACCGAATTGCCGGAAGTATTCGAAATACAGGACGATCAGTTCCTCAGTGATTTTTCCGATCCTGAACCTATCGTGCAGTCCAACAACGATTCGCTGGATGATGCCTTCCTGGATGGCTTCATGGACGACTCGTCGGAGTTTGATTTGCTCGACATGGACGAAGCCCCGTTGAGCAAGATCAACCAGGCGCAGGTGCTGATCGACGACGGCGACTTCGAATCCGCCAGGGAACTGTTGCTGGAAGTCATGGAAGATGCCGACGAGGAGCATCAACAAATGGCCCGGGAGTTGTTGACCAGCATCAGTTGAAATCGGGGCTGCGGCAACGCAGTGGCTGATTTCAGCTTCGCGAAAACCTAACGACGTTCGGGAGTTTGCTTCATGTCAGCCGTCAAACCTGAAGTTGTCATTACCTACTGCACCCAATGCCAATGGCTGCTGCGTGCTGCCTGGCTTGCTCAGGAGTTACTCAGCACGTTCTCCGACGATCTCGGTAAGGTGTCTTTGAAACCGGGTACTGGCGGGGTATTCCGGATTACCTGCGATGAGGTGCAGATCTGGGAACGCAAGGCTGACGGCGGCTTTCCGGAAGCGAAGATTCTCAAGCAGCGGGTACGTGACCAGATCGACCCGCAACGCGATCTCGGTCACAACGACAAGCCGGGCAGCCCGGTCATTTCATGAGCCGCAAGACCCTCGGGTAATGAGGGGCTTGCGCTGTCACAACACTGCCACGATGCAGTCACAATCGATTAACCCAGCCGGCGCATGATCCTGAAAACCCTGCCGGAGGTTAACCATGAGCAGCGCTCAGCTTGCTAAACCCAGCCGTAAGCAACGCGTCCGCACCTTGTGGATTTCCGACGTGCATCTGGGCACGCGCGATTGCCAGGCCGAACATTTGTCGGCGTTTCTCAAGCGCTATCAGGCCGACAAAGTCTATCTGGTGGGCGATATCATCGATGGCTGGAAGCTGCGCAGCGGCATGTATTGGCCTCAGGCGCACACCAATGTGATCCGCCGCCTGTTGACCATGAGCAAGCGCGGCACCGAAGTCATTTACGTCACCGGCAACCACGACGAATTCCTGCGCCGCTACTCGAAGCTGATCCTGGGCAATATACAGTTGGTGGATGAAGCCGAGCATGTCACTGCCGATGGTCGCCGGTTGCTGGTGATTCATGGTGATCAGTTCGACGTCATCACCCGCTATCACCGCTGGTTGGCATTTCTTGGCGATTCCGCCTATGAATTCACCCTGACCCTCAACCGCTGGCTCAATCACTGGCGGGCGAAATACGGTTATGGCTACTGGTCTCTGTCGGCGTACCTCAAGCACAAGGTCAAGACTGCCGTCAGCTTCATCAGCGATTTCGAAGAAGCCATCGCCCACGAGTGCGTCAGGCGCGGGCTGGACGGTGTAGTCTGCGGGCATATCCATCACGCGGAAATTCGCCAGGTGGGTGGTGTGGAATACATGAACTGCGGGGATTGGGTTGAATCGTGTTCGGCGTTGATCGAGCATCTGGACGGCTCGATCGAATTGTTCCGCCTGGCCGATGCACACCTGCCGGCAAAGGTGCTGCCGACCGACCAACAGGTTCCGGCCAGCGAACCCGTTGTTTAAAGCTTTCGATTAAAACGGCGTCTTCGATTAGAAGGGCACCTTGCCGAGCACCATGTCCCGGTACATGACGAAATCTCCCAGCAGACTGTAGAAGGGATGCTGGAAGGTGGCCGGGCGGTTCTTCTCGAAGAAAAAGTGACCTGCCCAGGCGAATCCGTAACCGGCGACAGGCACCAGCCACAATAAGCCCCAATGACCGCCGCCCACGGCGAACGCCAGCAGGAAAATCACCAGGCTGGTGCCGATGAAGTGCAGGCGACGGCAAGTACTGTCGCGGTGCTCAAGCAAATAGTACGGATAGAAATCGGCAAAACGGGTGAACTGTTTCGTGTTTTCCATGACTGACGGTCCTGATTTTGTTGGGATCGGGGACAAGTCCCCTCCTACCTGTTTCGGAACCCGGTAGGACCGGACTTGTCCGGGAAGCCGCCCGTGCAGGCGATGAATCTTCTCCTGTCGGTTAACAGTGACAATAAACGCCTTTTCCCGCGCCACGGCAATAGCCTTCGAACCGGACCTCAATGGCGCCAGAATGCCGGGATGCACAGCACCAGCACCGTGATGATCTCCAGCCTGCCGAGCAGCATGCCCAGGGACAGAATCCATTTTGCGGCATCCGGCAGGCTGGCAAAGTTACCCGCAGGACCGATGGTTTCGCCCAGTCCCGGCCCGACCCCGGACACTGTACTCGCGGCACCGGTCAGCGCTGTCATCCAGTCCAGCCCCAGCAACGAGAGCGCCAGCGCAATCAGGCAGATGGTGATGGTAAAGAAGAACGAGAAAGTCAGAATCGAGCGCACGATTTCGTCGTCGAGACGATGCCCGTTGTACTTTTGCTTGATCACCGCCCGTGGATGGATCAACTGGTGCAGGTTGGCCTTGAGCAGGATGTAGGCGACCTGGAAGCGGAAGATCTTCACGCCGCCCGCTGTCGAGCCTGAACAGCCGCCGATGAAACCCAGATAGAAGAAGAACATCAGTGCGAAATTGCCCCACAGGCTGTAATCCCCAAGGGCAAACCCCGTCGTGGTCACCACGGATGTGACATTCAACGCCACATGGCGCAACGCGTCGTACCAAGGCAGGTCGGTGGTCGCCCAGTACCAGGTGCCCATGACCAGCCAGGTGGTCAATAGCAGCCCCAACAACCCGCGAACCTGCTCATCCCGGAACAGCGCGCCACGGTTGCCGCGCAGTGTTGCGACATACAGTGTGAAGGGCAGGCTGCCGAGGATCATTACGACGATGGCCACCCAATGCACCGCTGGCTGGTGCCATTTGGCCAGGGACAGGTCCGAGGTAGAGAACCCACCCGTGGAAATCGCCGACATCGCGTGATTGATCGCATCGAACAGGCTCATGCCCGCCAGCCAGAAGGCAATGCTGCCCAGCGCGGTGAAGCCGACATAGGCCAGCACGATGAACTTGGCAACCATGTGCGAGCGCGGCATGACCTTTTCCGAGCGGTCCGACGATTCGGTCTGGAACAGCCGCATGCCACCGATGCGCAGCAGCGGCAGAATCGCCACAGCCATGCCGATGAAGCCGATCCCGCCGAGCCAGTGCAGCATCGAGCGCCAGATCAGAATCCCCGGCGACATGGTGTCCAGGCCGCTGAGTACCGTAGAACCGGTGGCGGTGATCCCGGACATGCTTTCGAAAAACGAGTCGGTGTAGCTGATATGTTGCGTCAGCAGAAACGGCAGAGCGGCAAAGATACACACCACGATCCAGCTGGAAACCGTGAGCAGGTACATGTCCCTCGGACGCAGGTGCACATGCTCCGGGCGACCGGGAATCACCAGGGCAAGGCCGGCGATGAACGTCAGAAGGCTGGCCCAGAGGAAGGAGCGCAGGTCTTCGATGCGGTCGAAGATGACCAGCGTCGCCATGGGCACGATCATGGCGATAGCCAGAGTGATCAGGAAGATGCCGATTATGAAACCGATGATACGAAGGGTCGGCAACGCCATGCAGTCGCTCTGACTAAAGTGGGGAGAGGCGCCATTCTACCTGCGGCCCACGGCAAGTAAACCGGGACGCTTCAGTCAATGGCTGTAAGTAATCGCCGCCAGGGTTCGTTATCTGAGTCTAGAATGCTCATTCATTTTTCAAGGAGGTAGCCCATGGAGGCGCTCGACGTTTTGCTCAACCGTGTTTCCGTTCCGCGGTTGCTCGACCCCGCGCCGGATGCCGCGCAGCGAGAAATCCTTTTCAGCGCGGCGATGCGCGCCCCCGATCATGGTCAGTTGCGGCCGTTTCGTTTTCTGACCGTCGAAGGTCCGGCCCGTGAACGCATGGGCGATCTGTTGGCCGAAGCTCTGCGCAAAAGTGGCGCAGACGCCACGCCCCAGGCGCTGGACAAGGCGCGCCTCGGCCCGTTGCGCGCACCTCTGGTCGTGGTGGTGATCGCGCGCTTGACGGATCACTTCAAGGTGCCGAAGCAGGAGCAACTGATCACCGCAGGTTGCGCAGCCCACAGCGTGTTGCTGGCCGCTTATGCATTGGGCGTCGGCGCGGTCTGGCGCACCGGCGAGCTTTCCTATTCGCCGACTGTCGCCAAGGGGCTTGGCCTGGCCGCCGATGAGCAAGTCATCGCGTTCCTGTACCTGGGCACCCCGCAAAACCCGCCGCGCGTTGCGGGCAAAGTGGATCTGGTGGATTTTGTCAGCGAGTGGCAGGGGTGAAGCTTCCTGCCTCTGTGGGAGCTAGCTTGCTTGCGAAGACGAAAGGTCGGGCCGCAAAGATCTGTCGGGCACACTGGCCTCTTCGCGAGCAAGCTCGCTCCCACAGGTATTTCGCAGGAACAGCTATTTAGGCGGCTACCACCAACTCCACCGGCAAATCCAGCGTGGCAACAAACCCACCTTGCGGATGGTTTGCCAGCACCAGATCGCCACCGTGGCGCTGGGCGGCGCGTTTGGCGATGGCCAGCCCAAGGCCGTGCCCCGGCGCAGTCTGGCCGGGCGCCCGATAGAAGGGTTCACCCAGTTGCGTCAGATGTTCATCGGCCACGCCCGGCCCGTGGTCGCGCACGCTCAGCTGCAATCGATCACCGACACGCAAGGCCTGCATTTCGATGGGCTCGCCGGTCGGGTTGAAGCGCAAGGCGTTGCGCAGCAGGTTGTCCAGCGCCCGCTCCAGCATGTCCGGCCAGCCTTGCAGTTGCAGATCCTCCTGCACGCTTACCTGAATCTGTTGATCGCCACCGTCGAGCTTCGCGTCGTTTTTCAGGCGTAACAACAAGTGGTTCAAATCCACCGGTTCGGCACTGCCAAAATCCGCATCCAGACGCGCCAACGCAAGAATTTCGCTGATCAACGCTTCCAGGCGATCACATTCACGGTTCAGACGTGGCCACAGCTTGTCGCGTTCGGCCGGTTCCGCGCGTTCGGCCAAGGCCAGGGCGATGCGTAGTCGTGCCAGTGGCGAGCGCAGTTCATGGGACACATCGCGCAATAGCTGACGCTGGCTGCTGATGAGGCTTTGCAGGCGTGCGCCCATGCGGTTGAAGTCGTTCGCCAAGACGCCGAATTCATCGCGACGATTGGCCAGCTGCGCCAGGCTGTTCTGCTGATAGGTGGTCTGCCCCAGATCATGGACCGCACCGCGCAGGCGGCTGAGCGGGCGGGTGATCGACAGCGTGACCAGCAAACTGAACAACGTCAGCACCACCAGCGCGATGCCCAGCGCGCTGAGCGGCCACATCAGGCTGTCTCGATGCCAGGCGTCCAGTTCCGGATGGGGAATGCGATAGATCAGCAGATAGTTTTCGCCGGTTTTCTCACTGGTGTATTCCGACGTCAGGCGCCGCCATGGCAGCTGGCGCGAGTCGTCACCCTGGCGCGCTTCGAGGGCGGCTGCGCGGGGCGAGAAAGTCCCGCGTACAACCGGGTCGCCGCTCTCATTGAGGACCTGAACGTCAATGTGGTACTTACGCTTGAGGTTTTGCAGGTAGTCCTGCGCGGCGTCTTCGCCCTGACTTTCGTACAGCTTGGTCCAGGTCTGCGGCAATTTGTGCAGGCCTGGATGACGACTGAGGATCCACGCGTCCTGATTGAGCATGTGGCCCAGCAGAATCGACAGGCCTGCAACCAGGGCAATAGCCAGCCAGAAACTGGCCAGGATTCGCCAGAACAATGAACGCACGTGAAACCCCCAAATAGAGAAAACCCGACACGCTTGGGGAGTGTCGGGTTCAGGTGGATCGATGGATTACTGGGCTTTTTGAGCCTTTTGCGCTTTCCAGGCTTCGAACTCTGCGCGATCAGCCCTGTGTTGCGCACGCTCTTTCTGCATTTCGTCGAATTCCTTCTGCTGATCCGGCTTGAGCAATGCGCGGATGTCGGCTTGGGTCTTGGTCCGTTTTGCGTCCAGTTCGTCCTTCATGGCTTTCTGGTCTGCGGCAGGCAGTTTGGCCAGGTACTTCTCAGCGACTTCCTTGCGGTCGTGCATCTGTGCGCCCATCAATTTGCCGATCTGCTGACGCTGTTCCTTGCTCAGGTCCAGCTTGTCGAAAGGACCGCGATCATGATGCATCATGCCCATGCGTGGACCTTCGTGGCCAACACCATCCCGATCAGGGCCATCAGCCGGTGGCATCGCCATGGCGACGGTAGGCAGAGCAGCAGCAAACATCAAAGCGATTAGAGTCTTGCGCATGGTGTATCTCCTTGTCTCGAATCCGGCTCGTTGCCGGTTGAGCCCAGTTTAGGGAGATCAAGGTCAAGGGCGGTCAGGCTAGCGTAAAGCTTCGGTAAAGAGGTTTTGCGTAGGACCGGCTTTAGCCGGGAGGCGGCGGTCTTTCTTGCCGTGGTTGCGCGCCTGCCCTGGCACCTCGCGGATAAATCCGCTCCTACGACCCCATCGCTAGACGGCGTAATAATACCCGCGACTACGCAGCGCCATGATGCGCGGGCGGCCGTCCGGGTGGGGGCCGATTTTCTTGCGCAGGTTGCTGACGTGCATGTCCAGACTGCGGTCATACAGCGTCAGTTTGCGGCCCAGTGCCAGTTGCGCCAGTTCCTGCTTGTCCAGTGGTTCGCCGGGTTGGCGCAGCAGCGCTTCGAGCAGGCGGCTTTCCGAAACGGTGAGCGTCAACTCCTTCTCGTCGATGATGACCACGCCGCGCATCGGGCTGAAGCACAGGTCGCCCAATTCCAGCTGGGTCGACACCGCGGTCGGATGACTGCGCCGCAGCACTGCGCGCAGACGGGCAGTCAGCTCGCGAGGATCGCAGGGTTTGGCCAGATAATCGTCGGCACCCAGTTCGAGGCCGAGAATCCGGTCCAGGGGTTCGCCGCGTGCCGAGAGCATCAGCACCGGCAGGTCCGGGTGGTCGTTGCGCAATTGCTTGAGCAGTTCCAGGCCGCTGCCATCGGGCAGCATCACATCCAGGACAACCGCAGCCGGTGCCGATTCGGCAAGGGCTCGCCGGGCGCTGTTGCCGTCGTGACAGGCGCGCACCACAAAGCCTTCCTGGCTTAACCAACTGCTCAGAAGCTCACACAGCTCCTGGTCATCATCTATAAGTAGCAGCTCGCTCATGTCTCACTCAATTTAGCCACTGTCGGCGCTGTCTACGCCAACCGCTGGCAAAAATACCGCACAAAAGGGCGATCATCGCAACGCCGCCCCCCGCGACGAACCATTGTTGTTGCTCCGTCAGGATGCGTTGGGGCTCGACGGATTGTGACTCTTTGAGCTGCAACTTGAGCTTTTGGTTCTCCTGGCGAAGACGACTCAGTTGCGCGCTTTCGCGTTCGGCGCTGGTGTTTTGCAGTTGTTTGATCAGCTCTTCGCGCTGCCGCTCGCTGTCGCGCAGGCGCAGTTGCAGCTCATTGAGCTGGCTCTGCGCAACCGGCTCCGGCTGAACGTGCGCGGCGAAACCACTTGTTTCCTCGGCCTGGGCGAGTGTCGCGCCCATGACCAATACCATCACTAACAGACATCGCGGACCTGAACGCATCTGAACCCCTGTTTTCAAGCAGTGTTTTTATAGAACATTCAGAAGGTTGTCGGCAGGGGGATAAGAATGATTAATGACGAGCGGGGATTGTGCGATTGTTGCTCCGGTCGAGCAACAATCGCGACGGTTGACGGCTATTTAAGGCAGGACAAGTTTGAACGGCTTGACCACGACATGTTCGTAGACGCCAGCTTTGACGTACGGGTCGGCTTCGGCCCAGGCCTTGGCCGCACTGAGTGAGTCGAACTCGGCAACGATCAGGCTACCAGTGAAACCGGCCGCGCCTGGATCATTGCTGTCCACCGCCGGGTTCGGGCCGGCCAGGATCAGACGGCCTTCATCCTTGAGCGCGTTCAAGCGCTCTAAATGGGCGGGACGAACGCTCAGGCGTTTTTCCAGGGAGTTTTCAACGTCTGTGGCAACGATTGCGTAGAGCATGTCAGTCCTCGGTTTTTGTTGAAGGTGGAGGTGTTTCGGGATCATGCATGTGGCGGGCAAGGAACAGGCCCTGGCCGACCAGGAACAATAGCGTCATGCCCAAGCTGCCGAAGACTTTGAAGTCGACCCAGAATTCCTGATAGGTAAACGCCACGTACAGGTTGGCCGCGCCGCAGAACAGGAAGAAGATAATCCAGGCGATGTTCAGCTTGGTCCAGATGGCCTGCGGCAAGGTCAGGGCATGGCCCATGATGCGCTGGATCAACGGGCGGTCGCCGATGAAGTGGCTACCGGCAAATGCCAGGGCGAACAACCAGTTCACCACTGGAGCTTTCCATTTCAGGAAGGTCTCGCTGTGAAACGCTAGCGTCAGGCTACCGAACACCAGACAGGCGACCAGCGTCAGCCATTGGCTTTTTTCCAGCTTGCCTTGCTTGACGAACAGAATGCCGTAGACCACCACAGAACTGATGATCAACATGGCGGTCGCACTGAATATGCCACCTACCATGACGCTGTGACCCAGGATGTCGACGGCGCGAGGCTCGATTTTATAAACGATGAAAAACAGCAACAGCGGGATGAAGTCGATGAATTGTTTCACAATGGCAGCCAGAAGCAGGATGTGGCGGCATAATAACAAACATCAATGACAGCGAAAGCGCCACCTATGAATGTTGACCTGCACTGCCACAGCACTGCTTCCGATGGCGCCATGGCGCCTGCGGATCTGGTTGCGCGTGCTTATGAAAACGGCGTGCGCGTCTTGTCCCTGACCGATCACGACACCCTCGAAGGCCTCGAAGAAGCCCGGACTGCGGCGCATGCGCTGGGTATGCAGCTGGTCAACGGGGTCGAATTATCCTGCACCTGGGGCGGTGCGACCATCCACATTCTGGGCTATGGTTTCGACGTCAATGCGCCGCTTCTGGTCGAGGCAATTGCCCGTTTGCACACTGGACGCTGGCTGCGTGCCGAAGAAATAAGTCGTAAATTGGCGATCAAAGGTATGCCCGGAGCGCTGGAAGGTGCCCGAGCGATCCAGCAGGAACTCGGCGACAGCGGTAATGCGCCAGCCCGTCCGCACTTCGCCGACTTCATGGTGCGTGAAGGTTTCGTCAAGGATCGCGCGGAAGCGTTTCGTAAATGGCTGGGTGCCGGAAAGCTGGGTGACGTCAAGCTGCACTGGCCTACTCTGGAGGATACTGTCGCGATGTTGCGCGCTTCTGGAGCCTGGGTCAGCCTTGCGCACCCCGCGCACTACGATTTCACTCGCAGCAAACGTCGTAAACTGGTCGCCGAGTTTCTTCAGGCTGGCGGCCATGCCATAGAAGTGGTCAATGGTCTGCAACCTGCCGAGCAGGTCGGGACATTGGCCATCCTGGCTCGTGAATTCGGTCTGCTGGTAAGCGCCGGCAGTGACTTCCACGCTCCTGGCGCCTGGTCCGAGATCGGTATTTATCGACCGTTGCCCGAAGATCTGCCGCCACTTTGGTGTCGATTCAAACATGACCAGCCTACTGCCGCCGTCTGAACAGGAAGATACCGTGAGTCAATTTTTCCAGGTCCACCCGGAAAACCCGCAGCCGCGCCTGATCAAACAGGCCGCAGAAATCATCAAGGCCGGCGGGCTGGTGGTCTATCCCACTGATTCCTCCTATGCATTGGGTTGTCAGATCGGCGACAAGAGCGCCATCGAGCGAATCCGCCGCCTGCGCCAACTGGACGACAAGCACAACTTCACCCTGATGTGCTGCGATCTGTCGCAGCTGGGGCTGTTCGCCAAAGTTGATACCGGCGCGTTTCGTGCGCTCAAGGCGCATACGCCGGGGCCATACACCTTCATTCTCAACGCTACCCGGGAAGTGCCGCGACTGGTGCTACATCCCAAGCGCCGGACCATCGGTCTGCGCGTGCCGGGTCATCCCATTGCGCAGGCGCTGCTTGAAGAACTGGGCGAACCGCTGATGAGCGTCAGCCTGATCATGCCGGGGGACAGTGTGCCCATGAGCGATCCCTACGAAATGCGTCAGCTCCTGGAACGCCAGGTGGACCTGATCATTGATGGTGGCATCGGCGGGATTTCCGCATCAACGGTCATCAATCTGGCCGACGGCGAGCCTCAGGTGATCCGCGTCGGCTGCGGCGATCCAACCCCGTTCGGTGTGGAAGCGTAATGACCCTGGCGGAAACGGTAGACAGCCAGGCCGGCGCCCAGCAGGAACTGCCATTCGCCATGGTCTATGGCCAGGCGGTCATGCAGATGCCGGTGGACCTGTATATTCCGCCGGATGCCCTTGAAGTCTTTCTCGAAGCCTTCGAAGGCCCGCTGGATCTGCTGCTCTACCTGATCCGCAAACAGAACATCGACATCCTCGACATCCCGGTGGCCGAGATTACCAAGCAGTACATGGGTTACGTCGAGCTGATGAAAACCGTACGCCTGGAACTGGCCGCCGAGTATCTGGTGATGGCCGCCATGCTCGCCGAGATCAAGTCGCGCATGCTCCTGCCGCGTTCGGCGGCTATTGAGGAGGAAGAAGACGACCCCCGCGCCGAGCTGATTCGTCGTCTGCAAGAGTACGAACGCTTCAAGGCTGCCGCCGAAGGCATCGACCGCCTGACCCGAGTGGGCCGCGATGTCAGCGTGCCCCGGCTGGATGCGCCGGAAGCCAGGGCTCGCAAGCTGTTGCCGGATGTCAGTCTGGACGAGCTATTGATGTCCATGGCCGAAGTACTGCGCCGGGGCGATATGTTTGAAAGCCATCAGGTCAGCCGTGAAGCGCTCTCCACCCGCGAGCGCATGAGTGACGTGCTGGAGCGTCTCAAAGGCGGCGGTTTCGTGCCGTTTGCCGAGCTGTTCACTGCCGAAGAAGGGCGGCTTGGCGTGGTCGTGACCTTCATGGCGGTGCTTGAGCTGGTCAAGGAATCCTTGGTGGAATTGGTGCAGAACGAGCCCTTTGCGGCGATCCATGTCCGGGCGCGAGCCGAATAAGAGCAGAGCAATGAACCTCAACGAACCCCGCGAGCTGGCACCGCTGCTGGAAGCTTTTCTATTGGCCTCGGGCAAACCGCAATCGCTGGAACGCCTTTTCGAACTCTTTGAAGAAGGCGAACGCCCCGAACCACCGGTGTTCAAGAAAGCCCTGGAATTGCTGCGCAAGTCCTGCGATGGTCGGGCGTTCGAGCTCAAGGAAGTTGCCTCGGGCTACCGCTTGCAGATCCGCGAGAAGTTTTCGCCCTGGGTCGGTCGACTGTGGGAAGAACGCCCGCAGCGCTATTCCCGGGCCATGCTGGAAACCATGGCGCTGATTGCCTATCGCCAGCCGATTACCCGTGGCGAAATCGAAGACGTGCGGGGCGTTGCGGTCAACAGTCATATCGTCAAGACCTTGCTGGAACGCGAGTGGATCCGGGTCGTGGGTTATCGCGATGTACCGGGCAAGCCTGCGATGTTCGCCACCACCAAGGGCTTTCTCGATCACTTCAACCTGAAAAACCTCGACGATTTGCCGCCGCTGGCCGACCTGCGTGAGCTGGAGCCTGATCCGATCCTAGACTTCGAAGACGCCCCGGTGCCGGCGCACTTGCAGGCGCTGGCCGACGCCAGCCTCGACCCGGACGCCGAACCCGAGCCGCCACGGGATGAAACCAGCTTCCGCAGCTTGCTGGTGGAACTCGATTCCATGGAGCAGGGGCTGAAAATCGATTTCGACGATTTATTGATCAATGAGCCTGATACAGAGTCTGAATTGGCAGATGACCCTGAAGACGACAAGAATCCGGGTGCCTGACAAATCGCTGGCATCCGTAGGACCGGCTTCAGCCGGGAGAGCGACAGATCTGACGACGCAGCTGTTGGGAATTCCCAGGCCGCCTCCCGGCTGAAGCCGGTCCTACGGAATGCGATCTCGCCATTAACCTTTATTTCGGCGGCACTCCATGAGCAGCAAAAACCCCTGCATCAGCCTCTGCAAATTCGACGATGACATTTGCCTCGGGTGCGGCCGCAGCAAGAAAGAAATCAAAAGCTGGAAGAAGATGGACAAGGGCGAGCGGCGTGCGGTGTTGGCTGAATCCGCACTGCGTCTGGCTAAACTGAAAGGCGCCGGTCGGCGGAAAAAGAAGTGAGCGGCAATATTTCGACTAGCCTGTGATGCGCAACGTGCGCCTTGAGCGTATGATTCGCGACCTTTTGGCGATTCATACTCGCCACAGGCTTTTAGAATTTTCGCTTCGCGGCTATCCACAGCCGGAGGCAGCAGGTCACGCCGGTCCTCGGCGTCCCCTGAATCGACACACCGGGAGGTGCCCAGATGAGTATCAAAGACAAGCAGGACAGCCAGGAAATCGGACCCGCAGGTGAAAAACTGCAGAAGGTTCTTGCGCGCATTGGTGTAGGTTCGCGACGTGACGTCGAAGCCTGGATCAGCCAGGGCCGGATCAAGGTCAATGGCAAGGACGCGACCCTCGGTCAACGCGTCGACATGCATGACGCCATCACCGTAGATGGTCGCGTGATCAAGCGCGAAGAGGCCGCCGAAACGGTTCGCCGCGTCATCATGTACAACAAGCCGGACGGTGAAATCTGCACCCGCGACGACCCTGAAGGTCGCCCGACGGTGTTCGATCGCCTGCCGCGTCCAAAAGAAGGCCGTTGGGTCAACATCGGTCGCCTGGACATCAACACCACCGGTTTGCTGATGTTCACCACCGACGGTGAGCTGGCCAACCGCCTGATGCACCCGTCCTTCGAAATGGACCGCGAATACGCAGTGCGCGTACGTGGCGAAGTCGATGATGACATGCTGGCGCGTCTGAAAGCCGGTGTAGTCCTTGAAGACGGTCCTGCGCGTTTCACCGACATCAAGCAGGCGCCGGGCGGCGAAGGCTTCAACCATTGGTATCACTGCGTGGTGATGGAAGGTCGCAACCGCGAAGTCCGTCGTCTGTGGGAATCCCAGGGTCTGGTGGTCAGCCGTCTGAAGCGCGTGCGTTACGGACCGGTGTTCCTCAACTCCGACCTGCCGATGGGCCGCTGGCGCGAAATGAGCCAGTACGAAGTCGACGTGCTCAGCGCTGAAGTCGGCCTTGAGCCGGTTGCCCAGCCGCAGATGAACGCCAAGACCAAGGACAAGATGGAGCGCTTGCAGCGCCAGTCGTCGCGTCCATTGGGCAAAGGCGAGCGGGTTGTTCGCACCTTGCGTCCGGCTGCGGGTGCAGCGGCTCCGACTGCAGATCGTGCGCCGCGTCAGCCACAAGTGACCGGCAGCGAACGCGACCGTCCGCGTGGCGATTCGACCCAGCGTCCGTCCGGTCCACGTTCAGAATCCGGCCGTGGCCAACGTCCTGCCGGTTCGCGTAACGATCCGAGCAAGCCGTCGCCGCGTACTCCGCGCCCGGCCAACGGTCGTACCGACAACAGCCGTGGCACGCCAGTGGCCGAGCGTCCGAACGACGTCAACAAGCGTCCAGCCAAACCTGCGCACAAGCGTCCAGGCATCACGCTGGTCGACGACGCGCCATCCGGCAAGCGCCGTGGCCCGCCGTCGGGCTCCGGCCAACGCCCAGGCTTCGGTCGCCGCAAGCCGCAGTAATACGGTGATGTAACAAGAAACGCCAATCGAGAGATTGGCGTTTTTTTTTTCTGCTGTGAGGAGCCTGTAGGAGAACCTGTGGGACCGGATTTATCCGGGAAGGCGCGGAGTAATGCCCGACCGAGCGGCAGGCTTCAATATGGCTGTAGCCCTGATCGAGCACGAGGTCTGCGGCCTCGCGTGTTCTAACTAGTTAAGTATTTATAGAAGTTACTCCGTTGGGACCAATAGCTTGTACACAAAAACTCCAGCCCAAATCAACGCGAAAAATCAATACTCACGAGCTTACCGTCCAGAAATTTTAGTCGATAATAGGCACCGTTTTGAGGCCCGTACACCCAGTTTTCTACGGTCACTGCATGGTTTTTTCGCGACTTGTTGAAGCCAGGCTCCGCAGGTATGACTTCCCGATGAGAAGGCGGACCGCACTTTTCCTGTACTTCGTAAGTAGAATCGCCCTCAGAAATCAGCCCTGTCCCACACCGCATGTCGGCAGATGCCAAGTTATGGATGCTTAACAGAGTCACACCCACAGCGACGCCCAAGCTGCAGTATTTAAAGGGCCGAAGTTTTTTCATATTAGTTGGCTTTATTAATGAGCGTTAAAAGAACTTGAATAGGTACGGCTTGAGCTGTATCTACGCTAACTGAAGCGTTTTCAGTGGCTGAACTGACTGCTTGTTCAATATGATTGCTAACGAGCTGGCTTCCGTTAAATCCAGCCGAAACTTTTTTCCCGAAGCCAATATTGTGTTAAGCACTGAAATATTAGCTGAATGTGCAGTCGTGATGCTGATTGTTGCATTTGTGCCCGCCACAGCGACGGCTTGCTGCAGGTTGTCTGCAGTAAGCTGAGTTCCGTTAAATTCAGCTGCTACCATTTTTCCCGACGAAAGAGCCGCCTTGAGTGATGTTATGTCAAAAGCTTGCGCCGTATTAATGCTTATGGATGCGTTTGCGTTTGCAGTGTTAACAGCCTGTTGAAAGACTGAAGCCGATAACTGCTCCTCATTAAAATTCACTGAGGCTTTTTTATTGGAACTTAAAGCTTGTACAAGGGCTGCAATGGGAATTGCTTGCGCAGTATTGATGCTGATTGAAGTATTTGTACTTGCTGCATTTACAGCTTGCGCTAGGGTGCTTGCTGATAATTGTGCGCCATTAAAGTCCGCAGACACGATTTTGTCGGAGGATAAAAAAGACGTTGGAGTCGCCAAGTCTACTAGCTGAGCTGTATTTAGGCTTAAGCCAGTATGGCTTTTTGTTGCAGCTAATGTCTGTTGGAGGTTATTCGAAGTTAGCTGCGCGTCGTTAAAAGAAGCTGAAAAATTCATTGCAGCATCCTGATTTTCAACAAATTCAACTAACCCTAGCATTTGTGGTTGCGAAGTGCAACAGGCTGTATAGGGTTGGCGTTGTTGGCAGAATGTATTCATGAAATTTATTAAGTTTCTTTGGTTCATAATTGATTTTTATTCTGAGGCTTGAATGATTTAATATCCTACATATATTCAGATTCCTGTTCCCCAACTCGGATTCCTTCATCAACGGCAAACGTATCGGCTAGTTTTATCCATAGAGTTTTTAACAAAATCAGCGTGGTGATCGAAAAGCGCTCGCGACTTGGCCGGCACCGCTCGTCTTTCCAGCCAAGGTTGAGTATGAAACCGCCTCCTGCTCGATCTGTAACAAAAGTCCGCTTCAGACCTTGTGACAATTGATCCCGACGCCTTGGGCCTGCCTGAGCTAAAGCATTAGGGGACTTTTGCAGTAACCGGGATGGACGTGTATGCGCACAGGGATGTTCGCGCTGGCTTTAGGGATGCTGCTATTACGTTTTCTGCCGCAACTGCCGCCGACCTGGCTGTTGCTGGTGATGCCGGTCGTGGCCTTGATGTTGCTGCCGTTTCGCACGTATCCACTGGCGTTTTTTCTGTTCGGCCTGACTTGGGCCTGCGCGTCGGCGCAATCGGCGCTGAATGATCGGCTGCCGCCACGGCTCGATGGCCAGACGCTCTGGCTGCAAGGCAAGGTGGTCGGCTTGCCCAGTCTTGCCGAAGGCGTGGTGCGTTTCGAGCTTGAAGGTGCCAAGTCCCGTCGCGCTCTATTGCCTGAACACATCCGTGTTTCCTGGTATGACGGACCGGGCGTGCGCAGTGGCGAACGCTGGCGTCTGGCCGTCAAGCTCAAGCAGCCCGGCGGGCTGGTCAACCCTCATGCATTTGATTACGAGGCCTGGTTGCTGGCGCAGCGAATCGGGGCAACCGGCACCGTTGTCGATGGACAACTGCTCTCCGCTGCGAGTTTTGGCTGGCGTGACGCGCTACGGCAGCGATTGCTGGCGGTTGACGCGCAAGGGCGCGAGGGTGAGTTGGCAGCGCTGGTGCTCGGCGATGGTTCGGGCTTGAGCACGACGGACTGGCAAATCCTGAAAAACACCGGGACTGTGCATTTATTGGTGATTTCCGGCCAGCACATTGGCTTGTTGGCGGGTGTGATCTACGCGTTGATCGCCGGGCTGGCGCGCTGGGGTTTATGGCCTCGGGCTCTGCCCTGGTTGCCGTGGGCCTGTGGCCTGGCGTTTACCGCTGCGCTGGGCTACGGCTTGCTCGCCGGATTCGAAGTGCCGGTGCGTCGGGCCTGCGTGATGGTCGGCATGGTGCTGCTCTGGCGTCTGCGCTTTCGGCATCTGGGCGTGATCTGGCCGTTGCTGTTGTCGCTCAATGCTGTGTTGATCTTTGAACCACTGGCCAGTTTGCAGCCGGGATTCTGGCTGTCGTTCCTTGCAGTGGGGATTCTGCTGCTGATTTTCAGTGGGCGATTGGGCGCCTGGAGCTGGATACGCAGCTGGACACGGGCGCAGTGGCTGATTGCCCTGGGTTTGTTGCCGGTCTTGCTGGCGTTGAATCTGCCCATCAGTCTGAGCGGGCCTTTGGCCAATTTAATTGCCGTGCCCTGGGTCAGCTTCGTTGCGTTGCCGCCCGCGCTGCTGGGCACTTTGTTGCTGCCGGTTCCGGTCCTCGGCGAAAGCTTGTTGTGGCTGGCCGGTGGTGCGCTGAATGGGTTGTTCTGGTTTCTTGGCTGGGTGGCGGGCATGGTACCGGTCTGGATCCCCGGCGCGATGCCGTTCTGGGTCTGGGCGCTGAGCCTGTTGGGCGCGCTGCTGTTATTGCTGCCCAGCGGTGTGCCGTTACGGCCCCTGGGCTGGCCACTGGTGTTGTTGTGCGTGTTCCCGCCGTTGAAATCCGTGCCCCACGGGCAAGTGCAGGTGTTGCAACTGGATGTCGGCCAAGGCCTGGCGATCCTGCTGCGTACGCGGCAGCACACCCTGTTGTTCGATGCGGGGCCGCGCTTTGGCGAGTTCGATATCGGCGAGCGGATCGTGCTGCCAGTCATGCGCAAAGTCGGGGTGCGCAAGCTGGACCTGATGCTGCTCAGCCATGCCGACGCCGATCATGCCGGTGGCGCCTTGGCGATCCAGCAAGGCTTGCCGGTTGCCCGGGTTCTGGGTGGCGAGCTGGAACGGCTCGCGCCGCAACTCAACGCGCAGTTGTGTCAGGTCGACGAATCCTGGGAATGGGATGGTGTGACGTTCAAGACCTGGCGCTGGGAGCTGGCGAACGAAGGCAACCAGGCGTCTTGCGTGCTGATGGTCGAAGCCAATGGCGAGCGGCTGTTGCTGACCGGTGATATCGACGCCGATGCCGAAGAAGCGGCGCTGCGCAGCGACTTCGATGTGCGCGCCCATTGGCTGCAAGCGCCGCATCACGGCAGTCGCACCTCATCGTCCAAGCCATTTCTGCGTGCTGTCGACCCGCAGGGCGTTTTGATCTCCCGGGGCCGCAACAATGGCTTCGGTCATCCCCATCCGTTGGTCATGTCGCGCTATCACTGGTATGGCATTCGCACCTACGACAGCGCCGAGCTGGGTGCGATCAGCCTGCAATTGGGCACCTTCGGTCAACCCCAGGTCGAGCGGGGCCTCCAGCGTTTCTGGCGTGACTCATCTGGCGGATATTGATCACAGGCTTCGGCCAGCTGGCGAGCCTATGTTAGAGTGGCGCCACTTTTTTCTGGGGGTCGTCACTGTGTGGGAACTGGTCAAATCAGGTGGCTGGATGATGCTGCCGATCATTCTGAGTTCCATCGCCGCGGTCGGCATCATCATCGAGCGTCTCTGGACCTTGCGTGCCAGCCGCATCACCCCGCCGCATTTGCTGGGGCAGGTCTGGCGCTGGATCCAGGACAAGAAACTCGACAACGAAAAGCTCAAGGAGCTGCGCGCCGATTCGCCGCTGGGTGAAATCCTCGCCGCAGGCCTGGCCAACTCCAGACATGGTCGCGAGATCATGAAGGAATGCATCGAAGAAGCCGCCGCACGGGTCATTCATGATCTGGAGCGCTACTTGAGTGCCCTGGGTTCGATTGCTGCCATGGCGCCGTTGCTGGGTTTGCTGGGTACCGTGCTGGGCATGATCGATATCTTTGGCTCTTTCAATGCCACCGGTAACACGGCCAATGCCGCCGTGCTGGCGGGCGGTATTTCCAAGGCGCTGATCTGTACCGCATCGGGGCTGATCGTGGCCATTCCGGCGATTTTCTTTCATCGGTTCCTGCAAAGCCGGGTCGATGAACTGGTGGTCGGGATGGAGCAGGAAGCCATCAAACTGGTGGAAGTGGTACAGGGCGACCGTGACGTCGACGTCAACGATCCGAGTATCCAGCTCAAGGCTCAGGCCCGGGGTGAGGGCCGCAAGAAGTGAAATTTCGTCGGCGCAAGGTCAGGGAGAACATCGACATCAACCTCGTGTCGTTGATCGATGTGGTGTTCATCCTGCTGCTGTTCTTTATCGTGACCACGACCTTCACTCGCGAAACCCAATTGCGGGTCGATCTGCCGCAGGCGGTCACCGGTACGCCGGACACCGACGCCGATCGCAAGCATCTGGACATCGCCATCAATGCCGACGGGGTTTTTTCCCTGAACAACCAATTGCTGCCGAAAAACGATCTGGCCACGCTGATTGACGCCTTGCAGCGTGAATCGGCCGGCGATACCAGTTTGCCGCTGACGATCAGCGCCGATGGCAAAACCCCCCATCAATCGGTGATTACCGCCATGGACGCTGCTGGCAAACTGGGTTTCAGTCATTTGCGCATGACCACCGTCGAGGCGACATCGGCTAACTGATGGCACTCTCAGACCGCTTGCTTGCCGCCTGGTATGCCGGGCATCCGGCTCTGGCGCTGTTACGACCGCTGGAATGCCTGTATCGCCGTGTCGTCGACGGCAAGCGTGCGCGCTTCCTGGCCGGGCAGGGTGAAATCTACAAGGCGCCGATTCCGGTCATCGTCGTCGGCAATATCACGGTCGGCGGCACCGGCAAGACGCCGCTGATCCTGTGGATGATTGAGCATTGTCGCAACCGTGGCCTGCGCGTTGGCGTGGTCAGCCGAGGTTATGGCGCTACGCCACCGAGCCTGCCGTGGCGCGTGACCGCCGAACAAAGCGCGGCGCAGGCGGGTGACGAACCTCTTTTAATTGTGCAGCGCACCGGCGTGCCGTTGATGATCGATCCTGATCGCAGCCGCGCGGTGCGTGCCTTGCTGGACAGCGAGCCGCTGGACCTGATTCTGTCTGACGATGGCCTGCAACATTACCGCCTGGCCCGGGATCTGGAACTGGTGCTGATCGATGCGGCCCGCGGCCTGGGCAATCGACGCTGCCTGCCCGCCGGTCCTCTGCGCGAACCCGTCGAGCGCCTGAACAGCGTCGATGCGCTGCTCTACAACGGCGCCAGCGCTGATCGTGACGATGGTTACGCTTTCCAGCTAAAGCCCGCCGCGCTGGTCAATCTGCGCAGCGGCGAGCGTCAGCCGGTGGAGTTCTTCGCGCCGGGGCAAGCCGTTCACGCTGTGGCGGGGATCGGCAATCCGCAACGTTTCTTCAATACCCTCGAAGGGCTACACTGGCGGCCTGTCGCTCACGCGTTCGCCGACCATGCCGCCTACAGCGCGCAGACGCTGACGTTCACGCCTTCGCTGCCCGTGGTCATGACCGAAAAGGACGCCGTGAAATGCCGGCTCTTCGCGGCGGATGACTGGTGGTATCTGGCCGTGGATGCAGTGCCTTCGGCCGCTTTTGTCAGTTGGTTCGACTCGCAGTTATCACGTCTTTTGCCATGATTCGCTCAGGATTTCTTATGGACACCAAATTGCTCGACATCCTCGCTTGCCCGATCTGCAAAGGTCCGCTCAAGCTCAGCGCCGATAAAACCGAACTGATCAGCAAGGGCGCAGGCCTGGCCTATCCGATCCGCGACGGCATTCCGGTGATGCTGGAAAGCGAAGCGCGCACCCTGACGACCGACGAGCGTCTGGATAAATGACCGCGGTTTTCACGGTTGTCATTCCGGCCCGCTACGGTTCCAGCCGCTTTCCCGGCAAGCCGCTGCAAGAGATCGCCGGCAAGCCGATGATCCAGCATGTCTGGGAGCAGGCGCGTAAAAGCAGCGCCGCGCGGGTCGTGGTTGCCACCGATGACCCGCGTATCGTTGAAGCCTGTCGCGTTTTTGGCGCCGAGGTTTTGCTGACCCGTGACGACCATAATTCCGGCACCGACCGTCTTGCCGAAGTGGCTACCCAGCTTGGGTTGGCCACCGATGCCATCGTGGTCAACGTTCAGGGCGACGAGCCGATGATCCCGCCAGCGGTGATCGATCAGGTCGCGGACAACCTGGCGGCGCATCCGGAAGCACTTATGTCGACCCTGGCCGAGCCCATCGACGACGTTGCTGCGCTGTTCAATCCGAACGTGGTCAAGGTCGTTGCCGATATCAACGGTCTGGCGCTGACCTTCAGCCGTGCGCCCTTGCCTTGGGCGCGTGATGCGCTGGCCAGGAATCGCGATCAATTGCCCGCGGGTGTTCCGTACCGTCGTCACATCGGCATTTACGCCTATCGCGCAGGGTTTCTTCAGGATTTCGTCAGGTGGGGCCCTTGCTGGCTCGAAGACACTGAAAACCTGGAGCAATTGCGGGCGCTTTGGCATGGCGTGCGTATTCACGTGGCCGACGCTGTTGAAGCGCCGCCTGCCGGCGTGGACACCGCTGAAGACCTCGAACGAGTCCGCCGCTTGCTGGAGGGTTGACGTTGCAGCTGCAATCCGCCGTTTCTCTCAAACCGTTCAACACCTTCGGCGTCGATGTGCAGGCGCAGCTGTTTGCCGAAGCCCATAACGATGACGACGTGCGCGCGGCGCTGGCCTATTGTGCAGCGCACACGCTGCCGCTGATGGTCATCGGCGGTGGCAGCAACCTGTTGCTGACCGGCGACGTCAAGGCTTTGGTACTGCGCATGGCCAGCCGTGGTATTCGCATTGTTCGCGAAGACTGCCTGGAGGCCATCGTCGAGGCCGAAGCGGGTGAGCCGTGGCACCCGTTCGTGCAGTCATGTCTGGAACTCGGCCTGTGCGGCCTGGAAAACCTGAGCCTGATTCCCGGTACGGTCGGCGCTGCACCGATGCAAAACATTGGCGCTTACGGTGTCGAGATCAAAGACGTTTTTCATAGCCTGACCGCCCTCGACCGGCAGACGGGCGAATTGCGCGAATTCTCCCTGGAAGAATGCGCATTCGGTTATCGCGACAGCCTGTTCAAGCATGACACCGGACGCTGGGTGATCTTGCGCGTACGTTTTGTTCTGAGCCGCGTCGCGCGCCTGCATCTGGATTACGGCCCGGTGCGGCAGCGTCTGGACACGCTCGGTATCAAGCATCCAACCCCGCGTGATGTCAGCCAGGCAATCTGCGCGATCCGCAGTGAAAAGCTTCCTGATCCCGCCGAACTCGGCAACGCGGGCAGCTTCTTCAAAAACCCGCTGATTTCCGCTGAACTGGCGGCGCGCATCAAAGTCAGTTATCCGGGGCTTGTGGGTTATCCACAGGCTGACGGGCAGGTGAAGCTTGCCGCTGGCTGGCTGATCGAACAAGCCGGATGGAAGGGCTATCGTGAAGGGGATGCGGGTGTGCATCGCTTGCAGTCGCTGGTGCTGGTCAACTATGGTCGGGCCACTGGCGCACAACTGTTGGCTCTGGCACGGCGTATCCAGGCCGACATCGTCGAGCGCTTCGATGTGCCGCTGGAAATGGAACCTAATCTTTACTGACTCCCTTCTACAGATTCATGTCTCTGGGCTGAATGCCTTCAATGAGGATCAACCCGATGGATAGCGTCGACTTGAATGTCCTGCGCAGCGTTCTGGAATGGCGTCTCGCAGGGCAACGTGTGGTGTTGTATAGCGTGGTTCAGACCTGGGGCAGCGCGCCTCGTCCACCCGGCGCGATGCTCGCATTGCGCGAAGACGGCGTGGTCATCGGCTCGGTTTCCGGTGGCTGTATCGAGGACGACTTGATTGCCCGCCTGCAGGACGGGCGCTTGCAGCGTGGCGGGCAGGGCATCGAATTGATCACTTATGGCGTCACCCTGGATGAAGCGGCGCGTTTCGGCCTGCCTTGCGGTGGCACTCTGCGCCTGACGCAAGAGTGGGTCGGCGATGAACAGTGGGTCGCAGAACTCTTGCAGCGTTGCGAAGACCATCAAATCGTTGCCCGTGAACTCAATCTGCACACCGGCGAAGTCAGCCTGCACAGCGCGCAACGCGACGATGTGGTGAGTTTTGATGGCAATACCTTGCGTACCATTTACGGCCCGCGCTGGCGTTTGCTGTTGATTGGCGCCGGGCAACTGTCCCGCTATGTCGCGGAAATGGCCCATTTGCTGGATTTCGACGTGCTGATCTGCGATCCGCGCACGGAGTTCTCCTTCGGCTGGGAAGATCAGCAAGCCCGCTTTGTGCCGGGAATGCCCGACGATGCGGTGCTGGCCATCGAGACCGATGAGCGCACCGCCGTGGTCGCTCTGACCCATGATCCACGCCTGGATGACATGGCGCTGCTCACGGCATTGAACTCTCCGGCATTTTACGTCGGGGCGCTGGGCTCGCGGGTCAATAGTCAGAAACGCCGGGGAAACCTCGCGCTCCTGGGTTTGAGTGAGACGGCCATCGCCCGCTTGCACGGCCCGATCGGCCTACATATCGGCAGTCATACCCCGGCTGAGATCGCGCTTTCGTTGATGGCCGAAATCGTCTCCATCAAGAACGGCATTGCGCTGCAACAGAAAAAACCGTTGATCGCCGAGACCGCGCATTGAGCAATGAGGTCTGCGCCATTGTGTTGGCCGCAGGGCAGGGCAGTCGTTATCGGGCCGTGGCCGGGAATGATCAGCATAAGCTCTTGGCGCATTGCCTGGGTTTGGACGGGGTTGTGCGCCCCGTGCTGGAGCAGGTTCTGATCGGGCTGAGCGGCGTTGTGGATAAGTGCCTGTTGATAACTCGCACGGATTGCCCGGAAATCTCCCGGCTTGGCCTGTATTACGGCTGTGAAGTGGTGCTGCTGGATTCACCCGGCATGGGCGACAGCATCGCTGCTGCGGTCGCTGTTGAGCCCGATTGTCGCGGCTGGTTGGTAGTGCTGGGCGATATGCCGTTTATCCTGCCGGAGACCTTGAGTAACGTGGTTGCGTCTTTGCGGGAGGATTGCATCAGCGTGCCCCTTCATCAAGGTGTGCGCGGCCATCCGGTGGGTTTTGGGCGCGAGCTCGGCCCTGCGCTGATGACCCTGACCGGAGATCAAGGCGCCAAGCGTCTGTTCAAGACGTCGCGGGTGCAGCTTATCGAAGTAGATGATCCCGGTGTGCTGTGGGACGTAGATACGCCCGAAGCCCTGATCTTCAAGCCATAAACGGCTGCAAAAAAAGGCCATAAAAAAGCCCCACCTGCTTTCACAGGTGGGGCTTTTTATTCAGCGCTGTGTAAGCGAAGAGCTTAGGCGAGCGGTTTAGGCTCGTTGCTTTCTTCCAGCGCTTTCGGGTGTTGCTGCACGACTTCTTCAACCGATTGCAGGTTTTCGTCGACGACCGGCGAAGGTTGAGTCGGCTCGGCCTCAGGTGCAACCGGCGCAGCTTCAGTCACGACTGGAGCGTTGGCGGCAGCTTCTTCAGCTTCTTTTTGCAGACGTTCAGCTTCACGCTTGCGACGACGCACTTCACGCGGGTCGTTTGGCGCGCGGCCAGTGCTGCTCACCGGAGCGGCTGGGGCCTGGGGTGCAACTTCGGCCTCGACTTCGGCGACAGCTACTGCAGCTTCTGCCGCAGGTGGCGTAGCGACGATTTCCGGAGCTGCATAAGGCGCAGTCGCTTCGGCAACCACAGGTGCAGGTGTTGGCAGCTCAGCCGATTCAGTGACCGCCGGTTCAGTAACCGAAGCCTCTTCACGGGATGGAGCTGCTTCTTCTGCCTGTGGTGCTTGGGTGGTTGGCTCTGGCGTTGGCTTGAACGGTACGACGCGCTCGGCGTGCGGTGCGTCGAACAGTTCGGTCTGGGCGGCCATTGCTGGTGCTTCGACCGGAGCTTCGAACGCAGGCTGTACTTCTACATCCGGCGCTGGCTCGGCTTTAGGCGCCTGCTCGGCGACTGGAGCTTCGATTGCCGGTGCTTCGATTGCAAAAGCTGCGGTTTCGGCAACTTCAGTTTTCGCAGCTTCAACTTCTGGTGCTTCAAACGCTGGCGTCTGGATCGACGGGGTTTGCACCTCGGTCGATTGGGCGAAGGACGAATCCGACGCTTCGACGGATGCAGTCGCACGTTCTGCCTGACGATTGGCCTGAGCTTCGGCCGGGGCGCTGATTACAGTGCTGGCGACAGCGGCTGTCACTGCCAGCCCTGCGGCGACATCGGCGCTGCTGGCTTGCTCGGCGTCTTCTTCGGCACCTTCAGCGCCTTCGGAGCCTTCGATCACATTGCCATTGGCATCACGTTGACGCTCGCGACGGTTGCTGCGACGACGCTGACCACGTGAGCGACGACGAGGGCGATCGCCTTCGGCGCCGTCCTGATTATCGTCGGCGATCAGCTCTTCGTTGAGCAACACTTCGTCTTCACTGACCGCTGCTACGGCCTGTTCGGCACGTGGCTGGCGCTCTTCGCGAGGCTGGCGAGGCTGGCGTTCTTCACGTGGAGCACGTTCAGGGCGCTCTTCGCGGGCCAGGTTGACTGCCGGGGCAGCATCCAGTGGCTCACGCAGTTCGCGGACCGGACGGTCTTCGCGGGACTTACGGTCTTCACGCGGAGCACGCGGTGCGCGTTCTTCACGTGGCGCGCGGGCCGGACGCTCTTCGCGTGGGGCTGCGGCAACAGGAGTGGTTTCGTCGCGAACTTCACGCGGCTCGCGCGGTGCGCGCTCTTCACGTGGCGCACGCTCTTCGCGAGGAGCGCGTTCTGCACGCTCTTCACGCGGGGCGCGTTCTTCGCGGGGCTTGCGCTCTTCGTCACGACGATTGGTGCGACCACGGCTCTGTTGACGACCGTTGCGGCGTTCCTCGTTGCGAGCCGGACGCTCGGCAGCCGGTTTTTCAACGACGACCGGTGCGGCAGGCTCTTCCTTGGCGGCGAACAGGCTGACCAGGGATTTCACCAGACCCTTGAACAGGCTTGGTTCATGAACAACCGGAGCAGGGGCGGGAGCAGCAGCTTCAACCGGAACCGGTGCGTTGGCACGTGGCGGCGCGGTCTTGACTGCGGCTTCCTGGCGAACCAGGGTGCGGGTCGCAGCGGCAGGCGGCGCGACTTCTTCCACTTCGGCAGCGGCAGCGGCGATTTCGTAGCTGGACTGATTGGTGTGCGCTTCCGGGCTGTCATCACGCAGACGCTGCACTTCGAAGTGTGGCGTTTCGAGATGATCGTTCGGCAGGATGATGATGCGGGCGCGGGTGCGCAGTTCGATCTTGGTGATCGAGTTGCGTTTTTCGTTGAGCAGGAACGCGGCAACCGGGATCGGCACCTGGGCGCGGACTTCGGCAGTACGGTCCTTCAGGGCTTCTTCTTCGATCAGGCGCAGAATTGCCAGCGACAGCGATTCAACGTCACGAATGATGCCGGTGCCGTTGCAACGCGGGCAGACGATGCCGCTGCTTTCACCCAGGGAAGGGCGCAGGCGCTGACGGGACATTTCCAGCAGGCCGAAGCGCGAGATGCGGCCGACCTGAACGCGGGCGCGGTCGGCTTCCAGGCTTTCGCGGACTTTTTCTTCCACGGCGCGCTGGTTCTTGGCTGGCGTCATGTCGATGAAGTCGATGACGATCAGGCCGCCGATATCACGCAGGCGCAATTGACGGGCGATTTCTTCAGCCGCTTCAAGGTTGGTCTGCAGCGCGGTTTCTTCGATATCGCTGCCTTTGGTGGCGCGGGCCGAGTTGATGTCGATGGACACCAGGGCTTCGGTCGGGTCGATAACGATAGAGCCGCCGGAAGGCAGTTCAACGACGCGCTGGAAAGCGGTCTCGATCTGGCTTTCGATCTGGAAACGGTTGAACAGCGGAACGCTGTCTTCGTAAAGCTTGATCTTGCTGGCGTACTGCGGCATCACCTGACGGATGAACGTCAAGGCTTCTTCCTGGGCTTCGACGCTGTCGATCAGCACTTCGCCGATGTCCTGACGCAGATAGTCGCGGATGGCGCGGATGATCACGTTGCTTTCCTGGTAGATCAGGAAAGGTGCGGAGCGATCCAGGGATGCTTCCTTGATAGCGGTCCAGAGTTGCAGCAGGTAATCGAGGTCCCACTGCATTTCTTCGCTGCTGCGGCCCAGGCCGGCAGTGCGCACGATCAGACCCATGTCGGCCGGAGCGATCAGGCCGTTGAGTGCTTCACGCAGTTCATTGCGTTCTTCACCTTCAATGCGACGGGAAATACCGCCGGCACGCGGGTTGTTCGGCATCAGGACCAGATAACGACCGGCGAGGCTGATGAAGGTGGTCAAGGCTGCGCCTTTGTTGCCACGTTCTTCTTTCTCGACCTGAACGATGACTTCCTGGCCTTCGCTCAGGACGTCCTTGATGTTGACGCGGCCTTCAGGAGCCTTTTTGAAGTACTCGCGGGAGATTTCCTTGAGGGGCAGGAAGCCATGGCGCTCAGAGCCAAAATCGACAAAGGCAGCCTCCAGGCTTGGTTCGATGCGAGTGATTCGGCCTTTATAGATGTTGGCTTTCTTCTGCTCGCGTGCACCCGACTCGATGTCCAGGTCATAGAGGCGTTGGCCATCTACCAGTGCAACACGCAACTCTTCGGGTTGAGTTGCGTTAATCAGCATTCTTTTCATGTAGTACCGTCGGTTTCCGGGCTGCCGGAAACGGCGTTCGGCACACACGACTTCTCACGGTCGGTGTCAGGGCACGTCAAGAGTGTTTAAACACTCCAGTGTCTAGCGGGGAACCGGCCAAAGGGGCCGGGGTCGCGACGACGTTTCCTGCTTGCTGGGGTGACATAAAGCCACCCTGTCAGCAATAGCTTTGTCAGGAGGAGGAATCGACCATCGGTAGCGGACGAGATGAAGCGTCTTGAATAAGCCTAGTGCTACACAGTCCGATGGTTGTGCGTCTCCACCCTACACGTATCCCTGATAATTCGGGTGCTGCCGCGCGCAGAATCCGCAGCGTGTTGGCATTTACCGCGACCTTCTTCAGGAGGGCCGCGCATCATGGCTTAAGGCGTTGTTTCCGAAGTATTCGCACGAAATGTCTGTAGATGACTGCACTTTGTGAACTGGCCGTGAATTTTGAGCTCTGAAGGCGAGTGATAACTCTGCGATCTGGCTTGTTTCAGGCCTCATGTCACCTGCGCTTGTTACATCTCCAGGCTGTTCGTTGTCACCGAAAGCCCCGTAGGACGGCCTCGCGTCCTCGTGAATTGCGTTGGGCAGGGCCGGTGGTTAGACCGTTTGTCCGCTGTCCAGGCCGCTTTTGGCGGCGTTCGCGACTATAGCAGCAATCATTAAGTGCTTCAAATCCATAAAAAATTGTTATGATTTGCGGCATGACGAACATCACCCCTCCAACCCCCAGCGTCCAGCTGGTAGAGGTTGCGCCGGAATATGCCGGTCAACGTATCGATAATTTTCTTGTCACTTTCCTCAAAGGCGTGCCTAAGACCTTGATCTACCGCATTTTGCGCAAAGGCGAAGTGCGAGTGAACAAGGGTCGAATCAAGCCCGAGTATAAGTTACAGGCGGGCGACATCATTCGTGTTCCGCCTGTGCGCGTGCCTGAGCGGGATGCACCCGTGCCTGTGGCGCAGGGCCTGTTGCAGCGCCTTGAGGCCGCCATTGTCTTCGAAGACAAGGCGCTGATCGTGCTGAACAAGCCCGCCGGTATCGCCGTGCATGGCGGCAGCGGCCTGAACTTCGGTGTGATCGAAGCCTTCCGTCAGATGCGCCCGGACGCCAAGGAGCTGGAGCTGGTGCATCGCCTTGATCGCGACACCTCCGGTCTGCTGATGATCGCCAAGAAACGCAGCATGCTGCGGCACCTGCACGAAGCCTTGCGCGGCGATGGTGTCGACAAACGTTACATGGCCCTGGTTCGCGGGCATTGGGACACTTCGCAGAAACGCGTCAATGCGCCATTGCTCAAGAGCAACTTGCGTTCCGGCGAGCGCATGGTCGAGGTTAATGACGAAGGCAAGGAAGCACTGACGATCTTCAAGGTACTGCGTCGCTTCGGTGACTTCGCCACTATGGTCGAGGCCAAACCGGTGACCGGCCGCACGCACCAGATTCGCGTGCATACATTACATGCCGGGCACGCCATCGCCGGCGACACCAAGTACGGCGACGAAGATTTCAGTCGCGAAATTCGTGATCTGGGCGGCAAGCGTCTGTTTCTGCATGCCTATATGTTGACCGTGCCGCTGCCCGATGGTGGCGAGTTGAAGTTACAGGCTCCCGTGGATGACATGTGGGCCAAGACCGTGGAGCGATTGAGTGCGCCCTGATTTTAAACCGTCAAGCTATGAGCTGTTGATTTTCGATTGGGATGGCACCCTGGCTGACTCCATCGGTCGCATTGTCGAGGCAATGCAGGTCGCTGCGGCCCTGAGCGACCGTGAGGTGCGTGATGATTTTGCTATCAAGGGCATCATTGGCCTGGGTTTGCCGGAAGCCATTCGCACGCTTTATCCGGACATCAGCGCCAACGATCTGATCGACTTCCGCCAACGCTATGCCGACAGTTATATGGCTCTGGATAACACTGTCCCTTCGCCACTGTTCGCCGGGGTGCGGGACGTGATCGAAGCCTTTCGCGCAGATGGTTATCAGTTGGCAGTGGCCACCGGCAAGGCCCGTCGCGGCCTGGATCGAGTGCTCAAGGCGCACGACTGGCTGGATTTCTTCGACATCACTCGCGCTGCTGACGAAACTGCCAGCAAGCCGGATCCGCTGATGCTCAACGAGATCCTTGAGCATTGCGGCGTTGCGCCCGAGCGGGCGCTGATGGTCGGTGATTCGTCTTTTGATCTGTTGATGGCGCGTAACGCTGGCATGGATTCGGTCGCGGTGGGGTATGGCGCGCAGTCGCTGTCCTCGTTGCTTGAATACGAACCGCGTTTGGCCGTCGACAGTTTTTCCGAGCTGCGCACCTGGTTGGGTGCGCCCAGTGCTGAATCTTCGTTGTTGGGGTGATTGAGAAATGTCGGACGAATGGAAAGCGCCAGTCTCCAGAGATGCAGACGAAGTCGCAGACAGCAAGGCTGACGCCAAGAGCTGGAAGTTGCTGGAAAAAACCCTGCTGGCTGGCGTTCAGGAGCAGCGGCGCTCGCGGCGCTGGGGGATCTTCTTCAAATCCCTGACTTTTTTGTACCTGATTACTGCGTTGTTCCTGTTCACGCCACTGATGAGCTTTGACAAAGGCGCGTCGCGCAGCGAGAACCATACTGCGCTGATCGAAGTGCAGGGCATGATTGCCGACAACGAGCCGGCGAGTGCCGATAACATCGTCGGCAGCCTGCGTGCGGCCTTCGAGGACAGCAAGACCAAGGGGGTGATCCTGCGGATCAACAGCCCGGGTGGCAGTCCGGTGCAGTCCGGCTATATCGCCGACGAAATACGCCGCCTGCGCGCTGAGAAGCCTGCGATCAAGGTGTATGCCGTCATTACCGACCTGGGCGCTTCGGGTGCCTATTACATCGCCAGCGCCGCTGACCAGATCTATGCCGACAAGGCCAGTCTGGTGGGCTCGATTGGTGTCACGGCTGCAGGCTTCGGTTTCGTCGGCATCATGGACAAGCTGGGCGTCGATCGACGGACTTACACGTCGGGCGAGCACAAGGCCTTTCTTGATCCGTTCCAGCCGCAAAAAGCTGATGAAACGGCTTTCTGGCAGGGCGTTCTGGATACCACGCATCGGCAGTTCATCGCCAGCGTCAAGCTTGGCCGTGGCGACCGCCTCAAGGATAAAGAACATCCTGAGCTGTTCTCGGGGCTGGTCTGGACCGGTGAGCAGGCTTTGCCGTTGGGCTTGATCGATGGGCTGGGCAGTGCCAGTTACGTTGCGCGTGACGTTATCGGCGAGAAGGAGATGGTTGACTACACCGTCAAGGAGTCGCCTTTCGATCGGTTCTCGAAGAAGCTCGGCGCCAGCGTCGCTCAGCAGATAGCCATGTGGGCGGGTTTTAACGGACCGTCGTTGCGCTGATCGTTCTGCTTATAAAGAAGCCCGACCGTTGGTCGGGTTTTTTGTTTGTGGCCTCAGGGTACGATGACGCCCTCGTTGCTGAGCATGTCGACCAGTCGAATCAGCGGCAGGCCGATCAGACTGGTGGCGTCGCTGCCTTCGGTGGCGCGAAACAGACTTACCCCCAACCCTTCGGCCTTAAAGCTGCCAGCGCAGTCGTAGGGCTCCTCTGCGCGCAGGTAACGCTCGATACGAGCCGGGTCCAGGATGCGCATATGCACGGTGAACGCCACGTGGTCGACCTGGCACTCGCCCGTTGCACTGTTCAGCAGTGCCAGGCCTGTCAGGAAGCTCACGCTGCGGCCGCTGGCAGCAGTCAGCTGTTCCAGGGCGCGTTCGAAGGTGTGGGGTTTGCCGAGGATCCTGCCGTCGAGTACCGCGACCTGATCCGAACCGATGATCAGGTGGTCGGGATAATCGTTGGCCAAGGCCCTGGCTTTCTCCTCGGCCAGCCTTTGCACCAGCTCGATGGCGCTTTCATCGGCACGATGGCTCTCGTCGATTTCAGGCGAGCTGCAGACGAACGGCAGGCGCAATCGGGCCAGCAATTCCCGGCGATAAGGTGAGCTGGAAGCAAGCAACAAGGGCAACATGCGGTTCTCCATCAGGTGAAAGTTGATTCTAATCAGTCTGCTAGTGGATAACAGGCCTGAATTTCCTTTGACATGCCTGGGGGTCGTCCCTAGAATGCTGCGCCTATGTTGAATGACCCGATTCCACCTCACGTTGACCCGCGCAAATTGGCTGATCGTGGCACTACCCTTCAAGGTGAAGTGCTGCTGGCCAATTTGGAGAGACTCTGCGACCCGCTTTCCGATAACCTCGGTACGGTGCAGGCGAAATTCGTTTTTGAGCGTGACGAACGCAGATCTGTGGTAATTCACAGCTCTATCGACGTCGAAGTCAAAATGGTTTGCCAGCGTTGTCTTGAGCTGGTCACCCTGCCGATTCACAGCGAATGCAGTTACGCGGTGATGAAGGAGGGTGCGAATACCCAGTCGTTACCGAAAGGTTATGACGTGCTGGAACTGGGCGAAGATCCATTGGATCTGCTGGCTTTGATCGAGGAAGAGCTTCTGCTCGCCTTGCCCATTGTGCCGGCTCATCATCCGGAAGAATGCCAGCAGCCGGCGGGTCTCGATGAGCCCGAACCGAGCGTGGACGAGGTAACGCGGTCCAACCCGTTCAGTGTATTGGCGCAGTTAAAGCGTGACCCAAACGTTTAGGAGTTAATCAATTATGGCTGTTCAGCAGAACAAAAAATCCCGCTCTGCCCGTGACATGCGTCGTTCCCACGACGCGCTTGAGGCAAGCACTCTGTCGGTAGAAAAGACAACTGGTGAAATTCACCTGCGTCACCACGTTTCGCCGGAAGGTGTTTACCGTGGTCGTAAAGTGATCGACAAGGGCGCTGACGAGTAATTTCTTGTCCGCTCCGATCATCGCGATCGACGCAATGGGCGGGGACTTCGGTCCCCGCAACATTGTTCAGGCAAGCCTCGCGTGCCTGATTGCTACGCCCTCGCTGCATCTGATCCTTGTGGGTCAAGCCCCCCTTATTGAAGCCCTCGTTGCCCGCCAATCCGGTGTGGATCGCTCTCGCCTGCACATTGTAAACGCTACCGAAGTGATCGCTATGGATGAACGCCCATCCCAGGCGCTGCGCGGCAAGCCTGACTCGTCCATGCGAGTGGCTTTAGGTTTGGTCGCCGGGGGGCAGGCACAGGCCTGTGTCAGTGCGGGTAATACTGGCGCGCTGATGGCGTTGTCACGATTTGTGCTCAAGACCTTGCCGGGTATCGACCGTCCGGCGATGGTTGCGGCGATCCCGACCCAGCGCGGCTATTGTCAGTTGCTGGACTTGGGGGCGAATGTCGATTGCAGTGCCGAGAATCTGTATCAGTTTGCCGTGATGGGCTCGGTTGCCGCCGAAGCGTTGGGTGTTTCTCGCCCCAAAGTGGCGTTGCTCAATGTGGGCACCGAAGATATCAAGGGCAATCAGCAGGTCAAGCTGGCTGCCAGTCTCTTGCAGGCGGCTCCAGGGCTTAATTATTCCGGCTTCATCGAAGGCGACGGTCTGTATCGCGGTGAAGCTGACGTGGTGGTCTGTGATGGTTTTGTCGGCAATATCCTGCTCAAGTCCAGCGAAGGCCTGGCTACGATGATTTCGGCCCGGGTGCAGGCGTTGTTCAGTCAGAATCTGCTCACCAAAGCCGTTGGAGTCTTGGCGTTGCCTCTAATGAAGCGCATGCAGGCGGATCTGGCGCCGGCCAGGCATAACGGTGCAAGCTTTCTGGGTTTGCAGGGGATTGTTGTGAAAAGCCACGGTTCGGCGGGTGTTCAGGGCTTTCAAAGTGCGATTCAGCGGGCGTTGATCGAGATCCACGAAAATCTTCCGCAACGCTTGCATGGACGTCTTGAAGAGTTGCTTTAGTATGCCGTCGGGACGGAATTCCCGAAAATGTGACGCTGCTGACCGTGCAGTCATCCAAACGATCAGTCTTTAACATTCGACTTCTCGCGCACGGCAAAACGGCCGGGCGTCAATTTCGGCGACAACAATTCAGAGGCTTGTTAAATGTTTGCATCCCTCGCATTCGTCTTTCCGGGTCAAGGTTCGCAGTCGCTGGGCATGCTTGCCGAGCTGGCTGCGCAATACCCGTTGATCCAGGAAACTTTCGCAGAAGCGTCCCAGGCGCTGGGCTACGACCTTTGGGTCCTGACCCAGCAAGGGCCGGAAACCGAACTTAATCAAACCGACAAAACCCAGCCCGCCATCCTGACCGCTTCCATCGCGTTGTGGCGTCTCTGGCTGGCTGAAGGCGGTGCTCGACCTGCTTTCGTCGCCGGGCACAGCCTTGGTGAGTACAGTGCGCTGGTTGCCGCTGGCAGTCTGTCGCTGGGCGATGCGGTGAAACTTGTGGAGCGCCGCGGCCAGTTGATGCAGGAAGCGGTTCCTGCCGGGCAGGGCGCCATGGCGGCGATTCTTGGCCTGGAAGACGCTGACGTGTTGGCGGCCTGCTCCGAAGCAGCTCAAGGCGATGTGGTCAGTGCGGTGAATTTCAACTCGCCAGGCCAGGTTGTCATTGCTGGTTCGACCGCTGCGGTGCAACGCGCCATGGAGCTGTGCAAGGCGCGTGGCGCCAAGCGCGCCCTGCCGTTGCCGGTGAGCGTGCCGTCGCATTGCGAATTGATGCGTCCGGCTGCCGAGCGCTTTGCCGAGTCGGTTGAAGCGATCAATTGGCAGGCTCCGCAGATTCCTCTGGTGCAGAATGTCAGCGCTGCCGTTGTATCCGACCTCGATACGCTGAAGTCCGATCTGTTGCAGCAGCTCTACAAGCCGGTCCGTTGGGTCGAGTCGATCCAGGCGCTGGCCGCCAATGGAGCTGTCGAGCTGGTCGAATGCGGGCCGGGTAAAGTGCTGGCTGGCCTCAATAAGCGTTGCGCCGACGGCGTGACGACTCACAACCTCAACACCCCAGACGCCTTTGTCGCCGCTCGCGCGGCACTGGCCTGATAAGGAGAGCTTGCATGAGCCTGCAAGGTAAAGTTGCACTGGTTACCGGTGCCAGTCGTGGAATTGGTCAAGCCATTGCCCTGGAATTGGGGCGCAATGGTGCTGTGGTCGTGGGTACCGCGACTTCCGAGAGCGGTGCAGAGCGCATCAGCGCAACGTTCAAGGAGCGGGGCATCGAAGGCTTCGGTCTGATGCTCAATGTCACCGATTCCGAGTCCGTGAGCGCCACCTTGGCGTTGATCCAGGAACGTGTTGGCGCGCCGTTGATCCTCGTCAATAACGCCGGCATCACCCGTGACAACCTGATGATGCGGATGAAAGATGACGAATGGCATGATGTCGTCGATACCAATCTGAACAGCCTGTTTCGCTTGTCCAAGGGTGTTTTGCGGGGCATGACCAAGGCGCGCTGGGGTCGAATTATCAGTATTGGTTCCGTTGTGGGTGCCATGGGCAACGCAGGCCAAGTAAACTATGCGGCCGCGAAGGCCGGTCTGGAAGGTTTCAGCCGGGCCTTGGCTCGTGAAGTGGGTTCGCGCGCGGTCACGGTAAACTCGGTTGCACCGGGTTTTATCGATACCGATATGACGCGCGAGCTACCGGAAGCTCAGCGTGAGTCGCTGATTTCCCAGATTCCACTGGGTCGTCTGGGGCAGGCTGAAGAGATCGCGCACGTGGTCGCTTTTCTTGCTTCGGAAGGTGCAGGCTACGTTACCGGGGCTACAATCCCCGTGAATGGCGGCATGTACATGAGTTGAAAGTAACGGACTGCGGTAAAAAAATGTCATACGTTGCGTCCAAAATCCGTTATAAAGCTGCAATCTATTAATGGGCGTCAGGTCGGTGAGGTCAGCGGGGTTAGCATTGAGCTTGAAATGCGCAAAACCTCTTCTATACACTTACCCACCGGCCAGCCGCCTGAATTTGTCCACTAGGAGTTAAAACTAGGTATGAGCACCATCGAAGAGCGCGTCAAGAAAATCGTTACCGAGCAGCTTGGCGTCAAATCGGAGGAGGTAGTTAACACTGCTTCTTTCGTTGAAGACCTGGGTGCCGACTCCCTTGATACCGTTGAGCTGGTGATGGCTCTGGAAGAGGAATTCGAGACTGAAATCCCTGACGAAGAAGCTGAGAAAATCACTACTGTTCAAGCTGCTATCGATTACGTTACCGCCCACCAGGCGTAACACGCTGTAATCGTCGTTGCTGTCATGGGAAAACCGCACTGCCTGCCGGCGTGCGGTTTTTTCTTTAAAAACGATACCCTGTATCGTCAATAAGAGAAAAGGAGAGTCCTGTGTCGCGTAGACGCGTCGTGGTCACCGGTATGGGCATGCTGTCGCCATTGGGTACGGATGTGCCGAGCAGTTGGCAAGGCATTCTGGCTGGCCGCAGTGGCATTGGCCTTATCGAGCACACGGACCTTTCGGCTTACACGACCCGCTTTGGCGGTTCGATCAAAGGATTCAACGTTGAAGAGTACCTGGCGCCCAAAGAGGCTCGCCGGCTGGATCTCTTCATTCAATATGGTCTGGCGGCCAGTTTTCAGGCTGTGCGCAATTCCGGCCTTGAAGTCACCGACGCCAACCGTGATCGTATTGGCGTTGCCATGGGTTCCGGTATCGGCGGCCTGACCAATATCGAAAACAACAGCCGTTCGTTGCATGAGCAAGGGCCGGGACGGATTTCCCCGTTCTTTGTGCCGGGCTCGATCATCAACATGATTTCCGGGTTCCTGTCGATCCATCTGGGTGCACAGGGGCCTAACTATGCAATCGCGACGGCCTGTACGACCGGTACGCATTGCATCGGCATGGCTGCACGCAACATCGCTTATGGCGAGGCCGACGTGATGATTGCCGGCGGCGCCGAAATGGCGGCCTGCGGTCTCGGTATGGGCGGTTTCGGTGCGTCCCGTGCGTTGTCGACCCGTAACGACGATCCGACGCGCGCCAGCCGTCCGTGGGACAAAGGCCGTGACGGTTTCGTCCTGTCTGACGGTTCCGGAGCGTTGGTGCTTGAAGAGCTGGAACACGCCAAGGCGCGCGGTGCGACGATCTATGCCGAGCTGATCGGCTTCGGCATGAGCGGCGACGCGTACCACATGACCTCGCCACCGGATGACGGCGCAGGTGCTGCGCGTTGCATCGTCAATGCGCTGCGCGATGCCAAGGTCAATGCCGATGACGTGCAGTACATCAATGCTCACGGCACTTCGACGCTGGCCGGCGACCTGGCTGAAGCTCGGGCGATCAAGTCGGTGTTCGGCGATCACGCCTACAAGCTGGCGGTCAGTTCCACCAAATCCATGACCGGCCACTTGCTGGGTGCGGCGGGCGCCGTGGAAGCGATTTTCAGTATTCTGGCCATCAACGGTCAGGTTGCGCCGCCGACCATCAACCTGGATGAACCGGGCGAAGGCTGCGATCTGAATTTTGTACCCCATGAAGCGCAAAGCATGCCGATCAACGTGGTGCTGTCCAACTCGTTCGGGTTTGGCGGGACCAACGGCTCACTGGTGTTCCGCCGGTTCAGCGAGTGATGCTCAGCTGGATCGATGGCTGTCCCGCCGATCTGCTGTCCATCAAGGACAGGGGGCTGGCGTATGGCGATGGGCTGTTTGAGACCATCGCCGTCAAGCACGGACGGCCATTGCTTCTTGAGCGCCACCTGCAACGTCTTGAAGGCGGCTGTGCTCGTCTGGGTATTGCCGCCGACCTGGATTTGATTCACCGCGAGCTGCTGGCGTTTGCCACGCAGCTTGGCGACGGCGTGATGAAGTTGATTGTCACTCGGGGCGACAGCCTGCGCGGTTATGCCCCCGCACCGAATTCCCAACCTCGACGAATCCTGCAAGGCGGCCCGCCGCCGCTGTACCCGAGCGCTCATGCCGAGCAGGGCGTACGTCTCTTTCCCTGTCAGACTCGTCTGGCTGAACAACCGCTGCTGGCCGGGCTCAAGCATCTGAATCGGTTGGAGCAGGTGCTCGCTCGCTCGGAATGGCAGGACAGCGACCACGCCGAGGGGCTGATGCTCGATATGTCCGGGCGCATCATCGAAGGGGTCTACAGCAATCTGTTCCTGGTCAGCGGCGGGGTTCTGCTCACCGCTGGTCTGGCGCGGTGCGGCGTCGCCGGGGTGATGCGTGCCGAATTGCTGGAGCAGGCTCCCGCGCTGGGTATTCCGGTAGAAGTCCGCGACCTGCAAATGTCTGACTTGCAGCAGGCTGACGAAGTCTTTGTCTGCAACAGTGTCTATGGCGTGTGGCCCGTTCGCGGCTTCATGCAGCTGAGCTGGCCGGTTGGGCCGCTCACCCGTAAACTGCAGCGCACCGTTCTCGCGCTTCTGGATATTGCTTAGTGATTCGAAAATTATTGGTCTTGCTGGAAACAGGCGTAGTGCTGGCAGGCCTGGCGCTGGGCGTTGCGTTTTGGCAGCAGAACGAAGCGCTGCATCAGCCTTTGAAGGTGACGCAGGAGCAGTTGCTGGATGTTCCGGCAGGCTCCACGCCAACGGGCGTACTCAATCGTCTGGAAGCCGACGGCGTGGTCAAGGATGCTTTCTGGCTGCGGCTGTATTGGCGCTTCAATCTTTCCGGGCAGTCGCTGCACAGTGGCGAATACCGCATGACGCCCGGTATGGACGCTCAGTCGTTGCTGACCTTGTGGCAGCGTGGCGAAGTGGTTCAATACAGCCTGACCCTGGTCGAAGGCTGGAATTTCCGTCAGGTGCGTGCCGCTTTGGCGAAGCAGCCCAAGCTTGAGCAGACCCTGACAGGCTTGAGCGACAACGAGCTGATGGCCAAACTGGGTCATCCCGATGTCTATCCCGAAGGCCGCTTCTTTCCTGACACCTACCGCTATGTGCGGGGCATGACCGACGTCGAGTTGCTCAAGCAGGCTTACAACCGTCTGGATGAAGTGCTGGATGAAGAATGGTCCAGGCGCGCTGCGGATGTTCCCTACGTCGACCCGTATCAAGCCTTGATCATGGCGTCGCTGGTGGAAAAAGAGACTGGCGTTCCTCAGGAGCGCGGGCAGATTGCCGGGGTGTTTGTCAGACGCTTGCGTCTGGGCATGTTGCTGCAGACCGATCCGACGGTTATCTACGGCCTCGGCGAGCGTTACAACGGCAAGTTGACCCGTGCGCACCTCAAGGAAGCGACGCCGTATAACACTTACGTCATCGCCGGCCTGCCACCGACGCCGATTTCCCTGGTGGGGCGTGAAGCTATTCATGCCGCACTGAATCCGGTTTCAGGCAACAGTTTGTATTTCGTCGCACGCGGCGACGGCAGTCACGTGTTCTCGGCGGATCTGGACGCGCATAACGCAGCCGTTCGTGAGTACCAGCTCAAGCGACGTGCCGATTATCGCTCCAGTCCGGCGCCTGCTGCTCCGACCGTTGTTCCAGTCATCCCGGCCGAAACGAATCCGGTGGCGCCAGTCCCGGCGGCACCCGTTCCTGATGCAGCGACGGCGCCGGAAACCGCGCCCGTCCCGGAGCCAGCTTCGGAGCCAGATGCCAACCAGAGCGAGCCAAGCCCGAAATGAAGATGAACGAGGACTGCCTGTGACTGGCCTGTTTATTACCCTGGAAGGTCCGGAAGGCGCTGGGAAAAGCACCAACCGCGAATACCTGGCCGCCAGACTGCGCGCCGAAGGGATCGCTGTATTACTCACTCGCGAACCCGGTGGCACGCCGTTGGCCGAGCGGATTCGTGAGCTGTTGCTGGCGCCCAGCGATGAGTCCATGCATGCCGATACCGAGCTGCTGCTGGTATTTGCCGCACGCGCACAGCATCTGGCGCAAGTGATTCGCCCGGCGCTGGCGCGTGGCGAGATCGTTTTGTGTGATCGTTTTACCGACGCAACCTACGCCTATCAGGGCGGCGGCCGTGGCTTGAGCCACGAGCGGATTACCGCGCTGGAAAACTTTGTCCAGGGTGATTTGCGCCCGGACCTGACCCTGATCTTCGATTTGCCGGTTGAAGTCGGCCTGGCCCGCGCTTCTGCGCGTGGTCGGCTGGATCGGTTCGAGCAGGAAGGGCGGACCTTCTTCGATGCCGTGCGCAGTACTTATCTGCACCGCGCCAGTGCCGAGCCTGCACGATATCGTCTGGTTGATGCGGCGTTGTCCCTGCCGCAAGTCCAGCACTCCCTTGATGCGCTGGTCCCGGAAATGCTGGAGCTTTACCGTGGCTGAGGCCTATCCCTGGCAGGAAGCGCTCTGGCAGCAAATGGCCGGACGTCCTCAGCACGCGCACGCTTACCTGCTGCACGGCCCGGCCGGAATCGGCAAGCGGGCCTTGGCCGAACGGCTGATGGCCAGTTTACTGTGCCAGCGTCCCGAAGGTCTGGATGCCTGCGGGACCTGTAAATCCTGCATGCTGCTGGTTGCCGGCAGTCATCCGGATAACTACGTGCTGGAGCCGGAAGAGGCCGACAAAGCAATCAAGGTCGATCAAGTGCGCGATCTGGTCAGCTTCGTTGTGCAGACCGCGCAGATGGGCGGGCGCAAGGTGGTATTGATCGAGCCGGTGGAGTCGATGAACATCAACGCCGCCAATGCCCTGCTGAAAAGTCTTGAAGAGCCTTCAGGCAACACGGTGCTGTTGTTGGTGAGCCATCAACCAAGCCGATTGCTGCCGACGGTCAGAAGCCGTTGTGTGCAGCAGGCTTGCCCGCTGCCGAGCGAAGCCATGAGTCTGGCGTGGCTGGCCGATGCGTTGCCCGACTGCACGCAGGACGAGCGTAACGAATTGCTGATTCTCGCCGCAGGTTCGCCGTTGGCCGCTGTCGGTCTTCAGGCTCAGGGCGTTCGCGAGCAGCGTGCGCTGGTGGTCGACGGGGTGAAGAAGCTGCTCAAGCAGCAGCAATCGCCGACGCAACTGGCCGAAGGCTGGAAAGATATTCCGTTGTTGCTGCTGTTCGACTGGTTCTGCGACTGGTCGCATCTGATCTTGCGCTATCAACTCACCGAGGACGAAGAAGGCCTCGGTTTGGCGGATATGCGTAAAGTGCTGCAGTACATGGCGCAGAAGTCCAATCAGGGTAAGGTTCTCGACATTCAGGACTGGATCCTGGCCCAGCGACAAAAGGTCATGTCCAAGGCCAATCTGAACCGCGTGCTGCTGCTCGAAGCTTTATTGGTACAGTGGGCTGGATTGCCGCTGCAACGTTAGGCTGTATTCATTGGAATCCTGAGGAGTTGTGATGAGTTTGCCGCTGAATTCCGGTCCCCGTAACGGTATTTTGTCCCTGACCATCAAGGACAAGTCCGTGCTTTACGCCGCTTACATGCCGTTCATCAGGAACGGCGGGTTGTTCATTCCGACCAGCAAGAGCTACAAACTCGGCGATGAAGTGTTCATGCTGCTCAATCTGATGGACGAGCCGGAGAAGGTTCCGGTCGCTGGCAAAGTCACCTGGATTACCCCCAAAGGCGCGCAGGGCAATCGGGCCGCGGGTGTCGGCGTGCAATTCAATGACGGCGACAATACCGCCCGCAACATGATCGAAACCTATCTGGCCGGTGCTTTGAAGTCCGACCGTCCAACTCACACGATGTAGATAACCATTGCCATGCTCGTAGATTCCCATTGCCACCTTGACCGCCTCGATCTCGCTGAACATGCCGGCTCTCTTGACGCTGCCCTTGAAGCAGCACGGGGCAGAGGGGTTGGGCATTTTCTCTGTATCGGCGTCAGCTCTGACAATGCGGGTGCGGTAAAAGCCCTGGCAGAACGCTATGACGACGTGGATTGCTCGGTCGGCATTCATCCGCTGGACTTGAAGCCGGGTGAGGCGCCTGCGCTGGAATGGTTGTTGGGCGAGTTGAACCACCCGCGCGTGGTCGCCATTGGCGAAACCGGCCTGGATTACCACTACGAGCCTGAAGCCGCCGAACTGCAACAGGCGTCATTTCGTCTGCATCTGCAAGCCGCCAACGTCACCGGCAAGCCGGTCATCGTGCATACCCGTGGCGCGCGCGCCGACACGCTGAACCTGTTGCGCGAAGCTGCCTTGCCGCAAGGCGGTGTGCTGCATTGTTTTACCGAGGACTGGGACATGGCCAAGGCGGCTCTGGACCTGGGCTTTTACATTTCCCTGTCCGGCATTGTCACGTTCCGCAATGCCGATGCGTTGCGCGACGTAGCGCGCCAGGTTCCCGCAGATCGCCTGCTGGTTGAAACGGACTCTCCTTATCTGGCGCCGATTCCGTATCGGGGCAAACCAAACCTGCCCCAGTACGTACGCGAAGTCGCTGAGTTTCTGGCAATGCTGCGTGGCGAGTCCTACGAGCGCTTTGCCGAAATGACCACCGACAACTTCGCGCGCCTGTTCCCTTTGGCGCACCTCAAGCGCTAGATGTCGAATGAACGTTCCCGTACAGAATCCCGGGCAAAAAAAACCCGGGTTCTGGGGGGTGAATCCGGGTTAAGACCATTAGGAGTAAAACAAAGGTGCGCCATCCGTCGGCACCTTTACTGGCGTGTCATTTGGGGGATATGCAACGCCAACGCCTTAAGTATTGGTCATGATTGCAGGGCGTCCAGTTGGTTCTGATCATTTTTTAAACAGATTTGGAATAGCCGGGCGGCTGCTGAGTCCGCATTTCACACATCGTGCATACCCGGCCACGCATTTGTCGGTCAAGACGCTAATTTGGCCATTTAGGCCAACAAACCGCGCCATGGTCGGATGATCCGTGCAATTTCGCGCAAGTTAGGCATAATACCCGGCTTCGATTTTGACCCCTACAGACCTTCTTATGCAGAAAGAACCCCGAAAGGTCCGTGAATTTCGACGCCGCGAGCAAGAAATTCTCGACACCGCGCTCAAGCTGTTCCTCGATCAAGGTGAAGACAGCGTCACCGTCGAGATGATTGCTGATGCCGTGGGTATCGGCAAAGGCACGATCTATAAGCATTTCAAATCCAAGGCGGAGATCTACCTGCGCCTGATGCTCGACTACGAGCGTGATTTGAACGAGCTGCTGCATTCGGCGGATGTCGACAAGGACAAGGAAGCGCTGTCCCGCGCCTACTTCGAGTTCCGCATGCGCGATCCCCAGCGTTACCGGTTGTTTGATCGGCTTGAAGAGAAAGTCGTCAAGGGCAATCAGGTGCCGGAGCTGGTCGAGGAGCTGCACAAGATTCGCGCCTCGAATTTCGAGCGCCTGACGCTGCTGATCAAAGGTCGAATCAACGAAGGCAAACTCGAAGACGTCCCGCCTTACTTCCACTATTGCGCCGCGTGGGCGTTGGTCCATGGCGCAGTGGCGCTTTACCACTCGCCGTTCTGGAGCAATGTCCTCGAAGATCAGGAAGGTTTTTTCCAGTTCCTGATGGATATCGGCGTACGCATGGGCAACAAGCGCAAGCGCGATCCCGAGACAATTGTTGATCTGAACCCCAACACCACTGGCGGTTGAGCCTTTTCAGGACCTGCACGCATTAATGGCCTGCTTTGCCCATGATGGCGCGGAAGCTGCATCCGACGACCATTCGCCGGTTTTCCGTCACCGGCACTTGGGAGGAAGTGATGCGTAGCCTGGTTTTGCTACTGGCGCTGTTGGCGTTGAATGGTTGTATGAGTGTCAGTGATCTGGGCCAGGGCGCTCATGATCAATTCAGTGACGCCGGATTGCTGGATCACAGTGAAACCCGACGCATCAGCAACTGGCGCTTGCAGCCGGATTCCTTCATCTATATCGCTCAAGGTGCGTTTGCACCGCCGGGCAGCGCCTACCCAAGACCTAACGTCGTGGCCGAAGAAGCCTTCAACGGCTTCATCGAGTATTTCCCGATGGTTCGTCGCGCGCGCGGGCCGCTAGGTCTGGATGAGGCAATGACTGAGGCTCGTTCGGCGGGTGCGCATTATCTGCTCTATACCCGCTTTGCCAAGGCCGATGACCGCATCGGCAACACCGACGAGTGGTCTGATCAAGAAGCGTTGGATCGGCTCGGCATCGACAGCGGCGTCATCCAGCTGATGTTGATCGAAACCAGCACCCGCTACCTCATCGACAGTGCGCGCATTCGCAGCCGTGGCGGATTGCTGACACTGCACGACACCAAGCCACAAGATTTGCTTGGCCCGCCTCTGGAGGATTACGCTCGCAGTCTGTTGGGCATAAGCCGTTAAGGAGAAAGTCATGAGTGATACAGGCAAGGCCAATGATCTGTTCGCGCAGATCCCCAAATCCAAAGGGTTGCCGCCTGTTCATTTATGGAACCCGGATTTCTGCGGCGATATCGACATGCGCATCGCCCGCGATGGCACCTGGTATTACCTGGGTACGCCTATCGGCCGCAAACCCATGGTTCGCTTGTTCTCTACCATCATGCGCCGTGACGGCGATGACTATTTCCTGATCACTCCGGTGGAGAAAGTGCGCATCAAGGTTGATGACGCGCCATTCGTGGCGGTCAGCCTGGAAGTCGAAGGCGAGGGCGAGCGTCAGGTGCTGCGTTTTACCACCAATGTCGATGACGTGACCGAAGCAGGTCCAGAGCATCCGTTGCGGGTGCTGATCGATCCCGAAACCGACGAACCGGCGCCCTACATCAATGTGCGGGTCAATCTTGAAGCGCTGATTCATCGCAACGTCTTCTATCAACTGGTCGAGCTGGCCGTGCCGCGTGATATCGACGGGCAGCGCTGGCTGGGCGTCTGGAGTGGCGGGTTGTTCTTTCCAATCGGCCTTGAACCCTGAGTAACGAGTTCCTCGGATGATGTCCCATCAATTGCCTGCTCCCGGCGCGACGGTTAAAGTGCCGCTCCGCGTTTTTCCTGAGGTTTTTGCATGAGCCAGTCCTTTGACATCGCCGTGATCGGCGCCACCGGTACTGTCGGCGAAACCATCGTCCAGATTCTTGAAGAGCTCGACTTCCCGGTCGGGCAGCTGCACTTGCTGGCCAGCATCGAGTCGGCGGGGCATTCCGTGCCGTTCAGGGGCAAGAACGTGCGGGTCAAGGAAGTCGACGAATTCGATTTCAACAAGGCGCAGGTCGCATTCTTTGCCGCCGGTCCGGCCATTACCCGCAGCTACGCTGCGCGCGCCTTGGACGCGGGCTGTTCGGTGATTGATTTGTCGGGCGGCTTGCCCGCTGCAGACGCTCCCGGCGTGGTGCCGGAAATCAACGCCCAGTCAATTGAGTCCCACGGCAAGCCTTATCAGGTTTCCAGTCCGAGCGCTTCCGGCACGGCCATCGCGCTGACCCTTGCTCCGTTGCTTGGTGTGCTGGAAATCCTGCGCGTCAATGTCACTGCATGCCTGGCAGTCTCCAGCCAGGGCCGCGAAGGTGTTGCGGAACTGGCGCGTCAAACCACCGAGCTGCTGAATATTCGCCCCCTCGAACCGCGCTTTTTTGACCGGCAGATGGCCTTCAACCTGCTCGCCCAGGTCGGCGTGCCGGACGCACAAGGTCATGCGCCGCTGGAAGTTCGACTGGTTGCAGAGTTGCGCGAGTTGCTGGCATTGCCTTTACTCAAGGTCGCCGCAACGTGCGTGCAAGCTCCGGTGTTTTTTGGCGACAGCTTTACCGTGTCGCTGCAAACCGCGCGGCCGGTGGATCTGCAAGCGGTCAATGCCGCGCTGGAAGCCGCGCCGGGGATCGAGCTGGTGGACGCCGGGGATTACCCGACGGCTGTAGGAGATGCCGTAGGCCAGGATGTTGTTTATGTAGGACGCGTGCGCAGTGGCATAGACGATCCCTGTGAGCTGAATCTGTGGGTGACGTCTGACAATGTGCGCAAAGGCGCTGCGCTCAACGCTGTGCAGGTCGCGCAATTGTTGATAAAAGACTATGTGTAAAAGATACTTGCCTTCAATTTGAAAAAACTTTCTAGCCGTGTGTGTCATCGATCTCCTGAGATGTCTGCTTAGACACCCAATGCATGCTTTACCTTCCCGGGTGCCGGGGAGTTTTTAAACAAGGGATGGGCTATGGTTCAGGTTCGCAAACTGGTATTGGCAATTGCTGCCGCATCGGCGTTGTCATCAGGCATGGCGCACGCGCTGGGACTCGGGGAATTGTCGGTCAAGTCGACCCTGAATCAACCCCTTGTAGCCGAGATCGAATTGACACAGGCCCAAGGCCTGAGCGCTGCGCAAGTGGTGCCAAGCCTGGCGACCACTGCTGATTTCGCTCAGGCGGGCGTTGCCCGACAGGCGTTTCTCAACGACCTGACGTTTACTCCGGTACTCAATGCCAGCGGTAAAAGCGTATTGCGCATTACTTCCAGCAAGCCGGTGCGTGAACCCTTTGTGAAATTCCTCGTGCAAGTGCTCTGGCCCAATGGCCGCCTGCTGCGCGAATACAGCCTGTTGCTGGACCCACCGAAGTTTTCCCCTGAAGCTGCAGCGGCTGCCGCTGCGGCGCCGCAATTGCCAGCGACTGCGCCACAGCCAGCCCAGGCGCCGGCGACTCCAGAAGTAGCGCCGCCCGCACCGACTCCGGTTCCGGAAGCTGCACCCGCTGCCGAGGCCAAGCCTGCGCAATACACCACCACGAACAACGACACGCTCTGGGAAATTGCCGAGAAAGTGCGTAATGGCGGCACCGTCCAGCAAACCATGCTGGCCATTCAGGCGTTGAACCCTGATGCGTTCATCGGTGGCAATATCAATCGCCTGAAAAAAGGCCAGGTATTGCGCCTGCCTAATCCGCAACAAACCACCACCGTGCCTCAGCCTCAAGCCGTGGCCAAGGTTGCCGAACAGAATCAGGCCTGGCGCCAGGGTCGTCGTTTGCCGTCCGGCACGCGTCAGGTCGATGCGACTCGCCGTGATCGCGCCGGTGCCGCACCATCCAGAGTTGCTCCAAGCGACAGCCTGAGTCTGGTCGCCGCAGGCTCCAACCCTTCTGCCAAGGGTGCGGCAGGCGACAAGGACTTGAGTAACAAACTGGCGGTGGCCGAGGAAAATCTGGATACCGCGCGTCGTGACAACGCCGAACTGAAAAGTCGCATGAACGACTTGCAGAGTCAGCTAGACAAGATGCAGCGCCTGATTCAGCTCAAGAGCGATCAACTGGCCAAGATGCAGGCCTCGGGTGCCACGGTTCCACCGGTGCCTGCCGACCCGGCTTTGCCGGCAGCATTGGTTGCAGCACCCGGGGCTGCCGCCAAGCCGCCGGGCGAAATTGCACCCGAAGATGCTCTGCCAGCGGGTGCGGCGCAAGTCAGCGCACCGGCCGCGGACCAGCCTTTGGCCGTCGAACCGGTCGTGGATCAGGAAGCCGATTCGGACAAGGCGTTCAAGCAACTGCTAGGTAACCCGATCGTCCTCGGCTTGATCGGCGGCGCGGTCGTGCTGCTTCTGCTGCTGTTGATGCTGTTTCTGGCCCGCCGCCGCAATGCCAAGGCCGAAGCCGAGAAGCACCGTCGGATGGCTCGTGCGCTGGCTGAAGAATCTGAGTTCGTTTCCGACATGGACATGGACGTGCCGCAGGCCAGCTTCGACGGGCTGGTCGTTGCCGCGCCTAACGTGAAAATGGCGCCGATGGGCGGTGCGAGTGCCGATCCTGCTCGTGAGCGTCCAGCCGATGCGCTGGTTCAGGCTGAGATCCATATTGCTTACGGGCGCATGAATCAGGCTGTCGAGCTGCTGGAAGAGTCGTTGAAGGAAGATCCGGCCCGGGATGATATTCGCCTCAAACTCATGGAAATCTACGCTGAGCAAGGTAATAGCAAGGCGTTCGCGATTCATGAACGGAAGATGGTGGCTGGGGGAAAGCACCACGCTGAGGTCGAGCAGCTCAAGAGTCGTTACCCGGCCATGATCACCGCTGCCGTCGTAGCGGCGGCAGCAACGGCGACCGCTGCTGCGGTGGCCTCTGAACTGGATGCGAAGTATGTCGAGGAATTGTTGCTCGACGAGCCGGCGGAGCCCGAGCCGGAGCCTCAGCCTGAACCTGAACCTGAACCAGTCGTTGTGGCGCAAACACCTGTGCCGGAAACGCCAGAACCGGTCGCTCAAGCGGATGAACTCGATGAGTTCGATCATGATTTCGATTTGAGTCTGGACGACCTTGAAGAGGCCTCGCCTACGCAGGTGACCAATCCAACCGATTTGTATGATCTGGAGCTGGATGCACCTGCTTTGCCGGCCATCAATGACGATGACGATGACGAGCTGAGTTTCGAGTCGGTCTTGAAGCAGCAAAACGAAGCCAAGGCGGCGAGCACGCCGAACGACCCGGCTGATTTTGATCTGGCTGACTTTGATCTGAATAGCACCGAAGACGAGCCTGCGCTAAGTGCCGAGGATGATTTCCTGCTCAGTCTCGACGAGCCGCCGTTGAATCTGGGTGAATCAGTGCCGCCTCAGCCTGCCGACGACCTGGACCTGCCGGATGATTTCGATCTGTCGCTGGCCGACGAAATCGAGACTGATCAGGCAACTCAAGCGTTCGCCTCCGAGATCGAGGATGTGAATGCCGAGCTGGAGCGCCTGTCGCAGAATCTTGAGCAGCCGCCCATGGCCAAGCCGTTCGAAGCGCCGAGCTTTACTGCCGAAGACGCCGCTGCACTCGACGATGACGAGCCGGAATTCGACTTCCTGTCAGGTACCGATGAGGCCGCCACCAAGCTCGATCTGGCTCGCGCCTACATTGAGATGGGTGACAGCGACGGCGCGCGGGACATTCTTGACGAGGTGGTCACCGAAGGTGATGACGGTCAGAAAACCGAGGCACGGGAAATGCTCAGCCGTCTGGTGTGATTTGTTCGATGGACTGCAACGGCCGCTTTTGCGGCCGTTTGCATTTGCGGGCGGGGCACATGGCGTCTTTTTTTCGTGGCCTTATAATGGCCGCCATTTCGTAATTCAACAGGCTGTCACTTCTTGGCGAATATAGATAACGCGGCGGCCGAAATGGTCGCCGCTGGTTTTTCCAGAATCGCGCTCGGTGTCGAGTACAAAGGCTCTCGCTATTGCGGCTGGCAGCGTCAGGCTTCCGGTGTGCTGACCGTTCAGGAAACCCTGGAAAATGCGCTGTCCAAAGTCGCGGATTCGCCGGTGTCGCTATTGTGCGCCGGGCGCACCGACGCGGGCGTGCATGCCTGCGGCCAGGTGGTGCATTTCGATACTCAGGCCGAACGCTCCATGAAGGCCTGGGTCATGGGTGCCAATATCAATCTGCCCCATGACGTCAGCGTGACGTGGGCCAAAGTGATGCCGGCCGATTTCCATGCGCGCTTCAAGGCAATCGCCCGACGCTATCGTTATGTCATCTATAACGACCAGATTCGGCCAGCTCATCTCGGCCAGGAAATTACCTGGAACCACCGCCCGCTGGACGCCGAACGCATGGCGCAGGCCGCGCAGCATCTGGTCGGTACTCATGATTTCAGCGCGTTCCGGGCCGGGCAGTGCCAGGCCAAGTCGCCGATCAAACAGCTGCACCATCTGCGCGTTTCGCGGCACGGCAAGATGATTGTCATTGATGTACGCGCCAATGCCTTTCTGCATCACATGGTGCGCAATATCGCGGGCGTGTTGATGACGATCGGCACGGGCGAGCGCCCGATCGAATGGGCGCGGGATGTTCTGGAGAGCAAGGTGCGCAGGACCGGCGGCGTAACGGCACACCCTTATGGGTTGTATCTGGTTCAGGTTGAGTATCGCGATGAGTTTCCGTTGCCGGAACGCTATGTCGGCCCGCACTTTCTGACAGGGTTCTCGGAACTTGACGGCTGACGTCCGGAAAAGCATTTGCTACCATCCCGAACTTTACAGAAAGGCTTGGGGTTCTCTACATGTCAGCCGTTCGCAGCAAGATCTGCGGCATTACCCGCATAGAAGACGCTTTGGCTGCTGTCGAAGCCGGGGCTGATGCTATTGGGCTGGTGTTTTATGCCAAGAGCCCGCGCGCGGTGACCGTGCAGCAAGCGCGGGCGATCATCGCTGCGCTGCCGCCGTTTGTCAGTACCGTCGGGCTTTTCGTCAATGCCAGTGCCTGCGAACTCAACGAGACGCTGGACGCCGTGCCGCTGGATCTCTTGCAGTTTCATGGCGACGAAACGCCAGAGCAATGTGAAGGCTATCATCGCCCCTGGATCAAGGCGTTGCGGGTACAGGCCGGTGATGATATTGCCGCCAGTTGCCGTGCGTATTCCGGAGCCAGCGGTATTCTGCTGGATACCTATGTTGCCGGCGTTCCTGGCGGAACCGGCGAAACCTTTGACTGGGCCTTGATCCCGAGCGGTCTGAGTAAACCGATCATTCTGGCGGGCGGTCTGACTTCCGCCAATGTGGCGCAGGCCATTGCTCAGGTCCGGCCGTATGCGGTGGATGTCAGCGGAGGGGTCGAAAAAAGTGGGGGCATCAAGGACCATGACAAGATCCGCGCATTCATGAGTGCGGTGCATGGCGCTTGATAGCCAGCTGCTATAGATGTGACGGCTAATGATTGTCCGCCGTCCATAACCCTGGCTGCGCGATTGGCGCACAGGTCGAATTGAGAGTGCGCAGGTGTCGGTACGCCGCGCCGAAGCTGTTGCAGTTCCACGACTGACGACGTTGTTGTCATGCAGGTCAGGCCAATTGCCGACCGCTGACGCCGGGTTGTCAGATCATCCAAGAATTTAGCTCAAGGGCATGCGCAGACGTCGATTCGTCTGCGTTCGAGCCACCGGTACTGGAGAAATAAAGCATGAGCAACTGGTTGGTAGATAAGCTGATCCCTTCAATCATGCGTTCCGAGGTCAAGAAAAGCTCGGTTCCCGAAGGTCTTTGGCATAAGTGCCCTTCTTGCGAAGCGGTGCTTTATCGTCCAGAACTGGAAAAGACCCTGGACGTCTGCCCCAAGTGCAACCACCACATGCGTATTGGCGCCCGGGCACGTCTGAACATCTTTCTGGACACCGATGGTCGTGCCGAGATCGGCGCTGATCTGGAGCCAGTGGATCGCCTGAAGTTTCGCGACAGCAAGAAATACAAGGATCGTCTCACCGGTGCGCAGAAGCAGACCGGGGAAAAGGATGCACTGATTTCCATGAGCGGTTCCTTGCTGGGCATGCCGGTGGTCGCTTGCGCATTCGAGTTCTCCTTCATGGGTGGTTCGATGGGGGCTATCGTTGGCGAGCGTTTCGTACAGGCCGCCAACTACGCGCTGGAAAAACGTTGCCCGATGATCTGCTTCGCTGCCTCCGGCGGCGCGCGCATGCAGGAAGCCCTGATTTCCCTGATGCAGATGGCCAAGACTTCGGCCGTGCTGGCCCGTCTGCGTGAAGAAGGCCTGCCATTTATCTCGGTACTCACCGACCCGGTCTACGGCGGTGTTTCCGCGAGTCTGGCAATGCTGGGTGATGTGATTGTTGCAGAGCCCAAGGCGCTGATCGGTTTCGCCGGTCCTCGCGTCATCGAGCAGACCGTGCGCGAAAAGCTGCCTGAAGGCTTCCAGCGCAGCGAGTTCCTGCTGGATCATGGCGCTATCGATTTGATCGTCCATCGTCAGGAGCTGCGTCCGCGCCTGGGCAATCTGCTCGCGCAATTCATGAACCTGCCTACCCCTAAATTCGTACCGCCGGTCCTGGAACCTATCGTCGTTCCGCCGGTTCCGGCGAACGTATGACCCCAGGATCGCTGGGCGACTGGCTCGCCTATCTGGAGCAGTTGCACCCTTCGGCCATTGATATGGGGCTGGAGCGTTCGCAACAGGTTGCCCGGCAATTGGGTCTGACCCGGCCTGCGCCCAAGGTGATTACCGTCACCGGAACCAACGGCAAGGGTTCGACCTGTGCATTCCTCGCAGCATTGCTGCAGGCGCAAGGCTTGAAAGTCGGCGTCTACAGTTCGCCTCATCTGCTGCGATACAACGAGCGGGTGCAGGTGCAGGGCGTCGAAGCCACTGATGTGGAGCTGTGCGACGCCTTTGCCGCTGTGGAGGCGGCGCGGGGTGATGTCACGCTGACTTATTTCGAGATGGGCACTTTGGCGGCTTTCTGGCTGTTCGAGCGGGCCGGGCTGGATGTTGCCGTGCTTGAAGTCGGCCTCGGCGGCCGGCTGGACGCAGTCAACCTGATCGATGCGGATCTGGCGCTGGTCACCAGCATCGGCATCGATCATGCCGACTGGTTGGGCGATACCCGTGAATCTGTCGCCTTCGAAAAGGCGGGCATTTTCCGCGAGGGCCATCCTGCGCTTTGTGGCGATCTGGACCCTCCGGCGCCTTTGCTGGCCCAGGCTGCGGCACTCAATTGCCCGCTGTGGTTGCGCGGTCGAGAGTTCGATCTGTCGATTACCGACCACAACTGGAACTGGCTGGGTCGCGACGGGGCAGGGCAGTTGGTTGAACTACGCGACCTGCCGCTGCTTGATTTGCCCATGGAGAACGCCGCGCTGGCGTTGCAGGCCTATTTATTGCTGGATATTGCCTGGCAACCGGAGGTTATTCGTGCGGCATTGGTCGGCACGCGGATTATCGGTCGCCTGGATCGCCGCTCGTTCAACTGGCATGGCAAGCACCTGCATTTACTGTTGGATGTGGGCCATAACCCCCATGCTGCGCAGTTTCTCGCCCGCCGTATGGCGCAGCGTCCGGTCGTCGGCAAGCGCCTTGCGGTGTTTGGGTTGCTGGCTGACAAGGAGCTCGAAGGTGTGGTTGCCGAGCTGGTTGGCAGTATTGCCGAATGGGCTGTTGCGCCGTTGCCAACCTCTCGCAGTCGTCCGGCGTCCGATCTTCAGGTAGCACTACAGAACCTTGGAGCAAAAGTGACGTCCTATCAGAGTGTTGCGTTGGCGCTGGAAGCTCAGTGCGCGCACGCCACGGCCGATGACGAAATTTTGCTGTTCGGGTCTTTTTACTGTGTTGCCGAGGCCCTGGAATGGTTGACCCGGCACGCCAAAGAGGAAGCTGCAAATGGCACTGCTGGATAACGTATTCAAACAGCGAATGGTCGGCGCACTGGTGCTTATTGCCGTGGCGGTGATTTTCCTGCCAATGCTGTTCACGCGACAGGACGAGTCGCATCGGGTATTGGTCGACGCGCCAGCTGCTCCGCAGACACCGCCCACGCCTCAGGTGCGGATCGAGCCGGTTCCGGTTCCCGAACCTCAGACCCTGCCTCAGGAGCCAGTACCGGCTGACGACGAAATTGGCCAGATTGCCCAGGCACCTTCGACGCCAATCGCACCTGCGCCGCCCGCGGCCAAGTCAACCCCTGCGCCTGTTGCGCCTGTTGCAAAGCCGGCGCCCAAGCCTGCTGCGCCCGCACCGGCTCCAGCCGCGCCGGCCACTGCGCCCGCGCAAGCGGCGGCCAAACCGGCCACGCCAAGCGGCGTTGATGCCAACGGTCTGTCGGTCAGCTGGTCGGTGCAACTGGCAAGCCTGTCGAATCGAGCCAATGCAGACAACCTGCAGAAAACCCTGCGTACCCAAGGCTATAACGCCTATATCCGCACCGCCGACGGTGTGAATCGGGTGTTTGTCGGTCCGCTGATCGAGCGTGCCGAAGCCGACCGGCTGCGCGATCAGCTCGACAAGCAGCAGAAGCTCAAGGGCATCGTCGTACGCTTCCAGCCCGAGCGCGGCTGAGGCTTTTTCGGCGAATGTGAGGCCTGCCGGTAATCCCCGCTTACCGGCAGGCTGGCGCTCTGCTAAAATGCGCCGCCTTATCTGTTCGCAGGCTCAAACGTGCCATTTACCCCGGTCGACTGGGCGATCCTCGGGATTGTCGTCATTTCTGCTCTGATCAGTCTCAAGCGCGGCTTCGTCAAGGAAGCTCTGTCGCTGGTGACCTGGATCATTGCAGGCGTCGTTGCCTGGATGTTCGGTGCGGGGCTTTCGCAGTATCTGGTCAGTTATATCGAGACACCCTCGTTCAGGGTGATCGCAGCCTGTACTATTCTATTTGTCGCCACCTTGCTGGTCGGCGCAATGATCAACTTTCTCATCGGAGAACTGATTCGAGTCACCGGGCTTTCCGGGACCGATCGTTTTCTCGGCATGGTCTTCGGCGCAGCGCGCGGGGGCTTGCTTGTCGTAGTGGCGGTTGGGCTGTTAAGCCTGGGGCCGGTACAACAGGATCAATGGTGGCAGCAGTCCAGATTGTTGCCACAATTTCTCATGGTCGCTGACTGGTCGAAAAACCTGATTCTCGGGATGTCCAGCAAGTGGCTCGCCAGCGGCATCAGCGTACCTGCTGATCTGCCGTTCAAGGATCACCTTCTGCCGCCTACAATGCCGCAGGAAGTGCTCGGTAAATCCAGTTCCACTAAGTAGGGGTTGTGTCGCATGTGTGGCATCGTCGGTATCGTTGGTAAGTCGAATGTCAATCAGGCGCTGTATGACGCGCTAACCGTCCTCCAGCACCGCGGCCAGGACGCTGCCGGTATCGTAACCAGTCATGATGGCCGGTTATTCCTGCGCAAGGACAATGGTTTGGTTCGTGACGTATTCCATCAGCGCCATATGCAGCGTCTGGTCGGACATATGGGCATTGGCCATGTGCGTTATCCAACAGCGGGCAGCTCGACCTCGGCCGAGGCCCAGCCGTTCTACGTCAACTCGCCGTATGGCATCACGTTGGCCCACAACGGCAACCTGACCAACGTTGAGCAACTGGCCAAGGAGATTTACGAATCCGACCTGCGCCACGTCAACACCAATTCCGATTCGGAAGTGCTGCTCAACGTCTTCGCCCATGAGCTGGCCCGGCGCGGCAAGTTGCAGCCCACCGAAGAAGACGTCTTCGCGGCAGTGTCCGACGTGCACAATCGTTGCCGTGGCGGCTATGCCGTCGTCGCGATGATCACCGGTTATGGCATCGTTGGTTTCCGTGATCCAGACGCCATTCGCCCGATCGTGTTCGGCCAGCGTCATACCGACGAAGGCGTCGAGTACATGATCGCCTCGGAAAGCGTTTCCCTTGACGTTCTCGGCTTCACGCTGATCCGTGACCTGGCGCCGGGTGAAGCGGTTTACATCACCGAAGACGGCAAGCTCCACACCCGTCAATGTGCTGCGAATCCGAAGTACGCCCCGTGCATCTTCGAACACGTCTATCTGGCGCGTCCGGACTCGATCATCGACGGCATCTCGGTCTATAAGGCGCGTCTGCGCATGGGCGAGAAGCTGGCCGACAAGATCCTGCGCGAGCGTCCGGACCACGACATCGACGTGGTTATCCCGATTCCCGACACCAGCCGTACCGCCGCTCTTGAGCTGGCGAATCACCTGGGCGTCAAGTTTCGCGAAGGCTTCGTCAAGAACCGTTACATCGGCCGCACGTTCATCATGCCCGGCCAGGCCGCACGGAAAAAATCCGTACGCCAGAAGCTCAATGCCATCGAGCTGGAATTCCGCGGCAAGAACGTGATGCTGGTGGACGACTCCATCGTGCGCGGCACCACTTGCAAGCAGATCATCCAGATGGCTCGTGAAGCTGGCGCCAAGAACGTTTATTTCTGTTCCGCTGCACCGGCAGTTCGCTATCCGAACGTGTATGGCATCGACATGCCGAGCGCTCACGAGCTGATCGCCCACAACCGTACCACTCAGGACGTCGCTGATCTGATCGGCGCCGACTGGTTGATCTATCAGGATTTGAGTGACCTGATCGAAGCGGTCAGCGGCAGCAAAAAGATCAAGATCGATAACTTCGATTGCTCGGTCTTTGACGGCAAGTACGTGACCGGTGATATCGACGAGCATTACCTGAACAAGATCGAGCAGGCGCGCAATGACGCCTCCAAGGTCAAGACTCAGGCCGTGAGCGCGATCATCGATCTGTACAACAACTAATTATCAGGGAGGGCGCGGCATGACTCAGGAATGGGATGCCGGTCGGCTGGACAGCGATCTTGAAGGCGTGGGTTTCGACACCCTCGCCGTACGGGCAGGTCAACACCGCACGCCGGAAGGCGAGCACGGCGACCCGATGTTCTTCACCTCCAGTTACGTGTTCCGCACGGCCGCCGACGCGGCTGCGCGTTTCGCCGGTGAAGTGCCGGGCAACGTTTACTCGCGCTACACCAACCCGACCGTGCGCTCCTTCGAAGAGCGCATCGCCGCCCTCGAAGGCGCGGAGCAAGCGGTAGCGACGGCGACGGGTATGGCGGCGATCCTGGCCACGGTCATGAGTCTGTGCAGCGCGGGCGACCATGTACTGGTATCGCGTAGTGTGTTCGGTTCGACCATCAGCCTGTTCGAGAAGTACTTCAAGCGCTTTGGTGTCGAAGTTGACTATGTGCCGCTGGCTGAACTGGCCGGCTGGGATGCGGCCATCAAATCGAACACTAAATTGCTGTTCGTCGAGTCGCCGTCCAATCCATTGGCTGAATTGGTGGATATCGCAGCCTTGGCCGAAATCGCCCACGCCAAGGGCGCCATGTTAGTGGTGGATAACTGCTTCTGTACGCCTGCGCTGCAACAGCCGTTGCTGCTGGGTGCCGATGTGGTTGTGCATTCGGCCACCAAGTTCATCGACGGCCAGGGTCGTTGCATGGGCGGTGTGGTTGCCGGGCGCAGCGAGCAAATGAAGGAAGTCGTAGGCTTCCTGCGCACGGCCGGGCCGACACTGAGCCCGTTCAATGCCTGGATTTTTCTCAAGGGTCTTGAAACCCTCAACCTGCGCATGCGCGCTCATTGCGCCAGTGCTCTTGAGTTGGCCGAGTGGCTGGAGCAGCAGGACGGCATCGAGAAGGTGCATTACGCCGGTCTCAAAAGCCATCCGCAGCATGCTTTGGCTCAACGCCAGCAGAAAGGCTTTGGTGCAGTGGTCAGTTTTGAAGTCAAGGGCGGCAAGGACGGCGCGTGGCGTTTCATCGACGCTACCCGCCTGATCTCCATCACGGCCAACCTGGGTGACAGCAAAACCACCATCACCCACCCAAGCACCACGTCTCATGGGCGTCTGGCGCCTCAGGAGCGGGAAGCGGCGGGCATTCGTGACAGTCTGATTCGCGTCGCGGTCGGTCTGGAAGATGTTGCTGACCTCAAAGCCGATCTGGCGCGTGGTCTGGCGGCATTGTGAGCGATTGGGTGATGCAGGCCGCCAGCTCCAGTAATGGCCGGGTGGCCTTGGTCACCGGTGCAGCACGCGGGATCGGCCTGGGCATCGCTGCCTGGTTGATTACCGAGGGCTGGCAGGTCGTCCTCGCCGACGTTGATCGCCCCCGTGGTTCGCGGGTCGCCGAGGCGCTCGGTGAGAATGCGTTGTTCATTGCCATGGACGTGGCCAGTGAAGAGCAGGTTACCGTCGGCGTCGCTGAGGTAATTGGACGCTTCGGTCGCCTGGATGCACTGGTCTGCAACGCCGCGGTGGCTGATCCGCGCAACACCACTCTCGAAAGCTTGAGCCTGGCGCACTGGAATCGTGTGCTGGCGGTCAATCTCAATGGTCCGATGCTGCTGGCCAAGCACTGTGCGCCGTATCTGCGCGCTCACTGCGGCAGTATCGTCAACCTGACCTCGACTCGCGCCCGACAATCAGAACCCGATACAGAGGCTTACGCGGCCAGCAAGGGTGGGCTGTTGGCGCTGACCCACGCCCTGGCGATCAGCCTTGGTCCGGAAATCAGGGTCAATGCGGTGAGTCCAGGCTGGATCGACGTCCGCGACCCCTCCGTGCGACGCGCTGAGCCGCTGTCTGAGGCCGATCATGCGCAGCATCCGGCGGGTAGGGTAGGCAACGTAGAGGACGTGGCGGCAATGGTGGCCTGGCTGCTGTCGCGCAATGCCGGTTTCATTACCGGGCAGGAGTTTGTGGTCGACGGCGGCATGACCCGCAAAATGGTTTACGTGGAGTGAAGGTGCCATTGGCGCTGTGATCTGTACGGAGTTGGCAAAGGCGCAAGAGATTGCGCCTTTTTTCGTTTCTGGCGTGCGGCTTGAAGCCTGAGGCTCGCCACTGCTTTTTTAGCCCATTTGAAAAAAACTTCAAGCAGGCTATTGACTTAGGTTCGTTAGGTGCGTAAATTTCGCGGCCTCAACGAAGCAAAGGGTGATTAGCTCAGCTGGGAGAGCAGCTGCCTTACAAGCAGCGGGTCGGCGGTTCGATCCCGTCATCACCCACCACTTCGTGAGTTTCAAGCTACAAGGTTTGATAGCAGCACCGGACGCAAGTCCACCGACAAGCAGCGGTAGTTCAGTCGGTTAGAATACCGGCCTGTCACGCCGGGGGTCGCGGGTTCGAGTCCCGTCCGCTGCGCCATATTTTACGGATCGGGTCAGCCCGGTCTGCGATTGAAAAGCCTCAAGGCCGATTAGTCAGGGTTACAACGAAACAGATTCTCGAAAATCTGTTTCAACAGGTTCAAACGGATGCAAGTCCGAGCGATACGCAGCGGTAGTTCAGTCGGTTAGAATACCGGCCTGTCACGCCGGGGGTCGCGGGTTCGAGTCCCGTCCGCTGCGCCATACATAGCTTCGAGGCCCTTGAACTCCTTGAAGCGAAAGAAAGCGACCTTAACAGGTCGCTTTTTTTTGCGCTGATTTCAGTGTTGGCACCGCCATTTCGTCATTTGTATCCGCATCCTTTCAATGTCCGCGTTGATCCCGCGCCTGCCTTGTTGCAGACTTGCCGATGTTCTCCAAGTCCGCAGTACTGCTGACCGTTATCTCCTCCAGGATTCTTGATGCCAAAATTATTTAGCTTTCGTACCGCGTGCTGGGCAGTTGCCCTGCTGGCTGCCGCAGGCTGTTCGGCAAAGAAGACCGCCATGTATGAGCATGAAAACTTTGACGATGCGGGGACTTTTTCCAGAGCCTACCCCGTGACTGACTCCGCTTCCTGTGAAGCGGCGCGCCGTGCCTTGCTCAGTCAGGGCTACATCATCACCAGCAGTGACCCGAAGATGATCAGCGGGCACAAAAGCTTCCAGCAAACCGGCGAAACCCATATGGAGATCAGCTTCAATGTGGTCTGCGCCGCTGATGGCACCGCTGAAAACGGTTCGACCATGTTCGCCAATGCCTTGCAGGACCGCTACGCGCTGAAAAAGACCAACAACTCTGCCAGCCTGGGTGTCGGTGTGCTGGGTTCGGTGTCGATGCCGATTGGCTCTACCGATGATTCGATGGTCAAGGTCGCCAGCGAGACCGTGGCGTCGGACAAGTTCTACGAGCGTTTCTTCATTCTGGTGGAGAATTTCCTGCCCCCGGAAGCGAAGAAAGCCGCGCATATCAAGGAAAAGCCGAAGGCCGACCTTGGCGTGCCTGAGCCAACTGCCAAACCTGCTGCCCTCACCGAGCCCAAGCCTGCTGAAACCGAGCCTGCCGAAGAAGCACCGAAGGCTGAGCCAGCCGCAGCGCCCGCTGTGGAAACCAGTCAGCCGGTGCCAGCTCCTGGCGCCGCTGATTCCTTCCAGGCCGAGCCCGCGCCGGTTGAGGCTGCGCCAGCCACGCCGGAAACCACGACAACGCCCTGAACCGTTGGAGCGAGCGGCGTTCCGATTTGCTCGCTAATCGACTGTAGGACCGGCTTCAGCCGGGAGAATGCCTCTCGCGGCTAAAGCCGCTCCTACAGGGCTTCACCCCAAAAACAGCTTATAAGCTGGATTCTCGCTCTCATCCCAATACGGATAGCCAATCTCGGCCAGCGCCGCCGGAACCAGATGCCGCTCGCCTTCGGGCACCACCAGCCCGGCCACGACCCGGCCATCTGCCGCGCCGTGGTTGCGGTAGTGGAACATTGAAATCGTCCACTGGCCGCCCAGCTTGTTGAGGAAGTTGAACAGCGCCCCCGGCCGTTCCGGGAATTCGAAGCGGAACACCACTTCATCGCTGACTCGCTCGGCATGGCCGCCGACCATGTGCCGGATGTGCAGCTTGGCCAGTTCGTTGTCGGTAAGGTCCAGCACCGGAAAACCCTGTTCGGTCAGGCTGGCCACCAAGGCCGCACGCGGGTCGGTGTCGGGATGGGTCTGCACGCCGACGAAGATGTGCGCTTCGCGGTCGGCGTGGTAGCGGTAGTTGAATTCGGTGATCTGCCGTTTGCCGATCGCTTCGCAGAAGGCCTTGAAGCTGCCGGGCTGCTCGGGAATGGTCACGGCGATGATGGCTTCGCGGCCTTCGCCCAGCTCGGCGCGCTCGGCTACATGGCGCAGGCGGTCGAAATTGACGTTGGCGCCGGAATCAATGGCCACCAGGGTCTGGCCGCTGACGCCGTAATGCTCGACGTACTTCTTGATCCCGGCCACACCCAAGGCGCCGGCAGGTTCGGTGATCGAACGGGTGTCGTCGTAGATGTCCTTGATCGCCGCGCAGATTTCGTCGGTGCTGACCGTGATCACTTCGTCGACGTAATCCTTGCAGATGTCGAAGGTGTGCTTGCCGATCTGCGCCACTGCCACGCCATCGGCGAACAAGCCGACCTGCTGCAACACCACGCGCTCGCCGTAGGCCATGGCCTGTTGCAGGCAGTTGGAATCGTCCGGCTCGACGCCGATTACCTTGATGTCCGGGCGCAGGTATTTCACGTAGGCCGCGATACCGGCAATCAGCCCGCCGCCGCCCACCGGGACGAAAATCGCGTCGAGCTGGCCCGGTTGCTGACGGAGAATTTCCATCGCCACGGTGCCTTGCCCGGCAATCGTATCGGGGTCGTCGTACGGATGGATGTAGACGAAGCCCATTTCCTCGACCAGTTTCAGCGAGTAGGCCAGCGCTTCGGGGAACGAATCGCCGTGCAGCAGCACTTTGCCGCCACGGGAACGCACGCCTTCAACCTTGATTTCCGGGGTGGTCTTGGGCATGACGATGGTCGCTTCCACGCCCAGCGTCTTGGCCGCCAGCGCCAGGCCTTGCGCGTGATTGCCCGCCGACGCGGTGACCACGCCGCGCGCCAGCTCTTCCGGGCTCAACTGCGCCAGCTTGTTGTACGCGCCGCGAATCTTAAACGAGAACACCGGCTGCAAGTCTTCGCGCTTGAGCAGCACCTGATTGCCCAGCCGTTCGGACAGCTGGCGAGCGCCATGCAGCGGAGTTTCCACGGCCACGTCGTAGACGCGGGAGGTGAGGATTTTCNCCTGATTGCCCAGCCGTTCGGACAGCTGGCGAGCGCCATGCAGCGGAGTTTCCACGGCCACGTCGTAGACGCGGGAGGTGAGGATTTTCCGGGCGTAATGATTGAGCAGGCCGGTCATCGCGTCCGTCCTTCACTGGTATTGAAAGCGCGCAGGTCCTGCGAGATGAAGAGGGCGAGCGGGGTTGGGCAAATGATCATGTCTGACTCCTGAGTGGTTGGCCCTGGAGACAGAAAAAACCCGCCTCTAGGGCGGGTTGGGTGCAAGCGTCGGCTAACCCGCCATGACTGGAATGGCGGTAATAATAATCTGGCCGAAGAAATGCTTGGTTACGTTCATGGCCTGAAGACTATTTCGGTTGTGCGGGCCAAGTCAAGGCGGTGTTGGCTAAATTCCCGCCAATGCGCCGCGTATCTTTAATGGCACTGACATTTTTCCTTCACCTCGGCACTTTAAGGTGGAGGTCATGGTCAGTGAGTGCAGTCATTAAAGAACAGCCAAGAGGGCATGCGTTATGGACGACTATCTGGAAGAAATACTCGAATACAAAGCGTTTGAACTGGATCCACCGGAACCTGCGGACGACGCTACCGAGCTGTAAGCGTCACTTAAGGTTTCAGGCAATGTGGCGTTGGCTGCGGCGGAACTCCCCAGGAGTCTGGCCGTTCCAGCGCTTAAAGGCGCGCTGGAACGCTTCGGCCGAAGCGAAACCCAGCAGATAGGCGATTTCACCGAACGCAAGTTCAGTATCGCGTATGTAAGTCATGGCCAGATCGCGACGTGTGTCATTGAGAATGGTGCGAAACCGCGTGCCTTCTTCAGCCAGCTTGCGGCGCAATGTCCAGGTCGGCAGCTTCAACCGTGCGGCAACCTCTTCCAGGTCCGGTTCCCTGCCGCCATTCAACAACGGCCCGAGCAAACGCGTGATGCGTTCACGCAAACTGCGGGTGCGGGTCAGTTGCTCCAGTTCCTTTTCACACAGTTGCAGCAAGTGCCGCCAGGTGCTCGGGCAATGCTCGGGATTGCGCAATGCCAGCACGTCTTGATCCAGCAGCAATTGATTAGAATCCGCAGCAAACGTCACCGGATTTTCACTCAGCGTTGCATAGTCAGCGGCGTACTGCGGCGCGTCGAATTCGATTTCAATGCGCTGCGCACGAATCGATGTCCCGGCCAGCGTCGAGAGTTGCTGCACCCAACCGGCGAATATCGAATCCACCACGAAGCGGTTGTAAGCGTTGTACGGGCTGATGGAGTAAAAACGCAGCCATGCGCCTTGAGCGTCTTCATGAAAACTCGAATGGCCTCGGTAATTGGAGCCGTACAGCGCTTCAAAACGGATCAGCGTGCGCACTGCCTCACGCACCGTCGGCGCTTGTGCGGCGGTCACGCCCGCCAGGCCGCATTGGCTGATCCGGCTTAACCGGCCCATGCGCAAACCCAATCCCGGCTGACCGGTGAGCTGGATGGCGGCATGGCCCAGGCGCATGTAGCGCGGAATCGACAGGCGGGCGCAGGCTTCACCCAGGCGTGCGGCGTCCAGGCCGTATTGCTCCAGCAGCGGGGCAGGATCGCAACCGAAGCTGCGCACCGCATCACTCAGGCTGTGAACAAACCCGACGGACAGATCTCCCAGACGCATCGGCGACGGATTCATGGTCAGAGCCAGACGTTGATCAGGCGCGCGCCGTGGCCGGTCTTGTCGTCCAGCGAAGGCTCGACGATCTTCAGGCCGTTACGACTGGCGAAACTGTGCCCCGCGCTGCCCTGATCCCAGAACTGACCACGCATGAACACGCTGACTCCGGCGCGGGCCGAGCTGTCTGGCAGCTTGCTGGTCAGGGTCAGGCGCTGCCAGGCTTCGCCTTCGCTGAGGCTGCCAGCCGCCAGATCGACGGAAGGGGTGAGGTCGGCGCTTTGCTCGCCGCGCCAGGGTTTGAGCCAGCCGCCGTTGCCGACCACGAATGCGGGTACGGCGATCAACTCCGCGCCGCTGTCGTTCAAGCGGCTGTAGTTGCGCGGATACCAGCTGTCGATGCCGATCAGGATGCCCAATCGTCCCGCCGGGGTATCGATTACGTTGAGCGGTGCGTCGGCGGCGGACTGGATATAACCGCGCTGATAACTGGCCGGATACAACTGTCGCTGTGGCTGGCCAAGAGGCAGGCCATCGCTGCCGAATGCCAGGCTGCTGTTGAACAAAGGGCCGCTGCCGACTTCCAGTTTACCGTTCACCACGTGGGGTTCGGGCAGCACGATGGAACCGGCGACCAGCGTCACGCCGAATTCTTTCGCCAGCCCGCCGAACACTGTCTGGTAATCGTTGGCCATGCTGCTGGCTTTCATGCGCAAGTGGGCGTCGTTCAAACGGTTCTCGCCGGTGGCGCTGAGCATGGCACCCACGAACTTCAGCGGGTTACTGACAGCCAGCCAGGTCATCGCTTCATCAATAGTGGTGGCTTGATACACCTGATTCTTTTCGCCGCTGGCAAACAGCCAGGTACCCACATGTTCGGGCAGCACAACGATGGTCTTGCTGTTGATCAGACCTTTGTCACGGGCTTGCTGCAGATAAGCCGCCAATTTGCGGTGCAGGCGGTCGATGCTTTGGTAGTCGGCGGGAAACAGCTCCGCCTGCACGCCCAGCAAGTTGCCGCGCTCGCTGGGCTGACCGTCATCGACTGCCAGTTGGATGCGCAGGTCGGACAAGTAATGGCCCACCGGGCGCTGCTCGGTCCAGACCCCGTAACTGGTCAGGGCGATCAGCAGCAGCGCGGCAATGAAAACAGCAAAAAATGTACGCATAAGAAGGAAAAGGGCTGCCGGGTACTGGTTTGCCGCCTAGGGTAGGGCGCGCCATCGCGCTTGCCAACCCTTGCTGCACGTTTGGATCAATAACTTGTCACTTTCAGTCATTGAGCGTGTTGGGTGCGGCCTTTACTGTTGCGCCATGAACAGGCCCCGAGGGCTTGAATAATTGACGGTTGCCCAAGGCATCCGCGTCCCGTGATCACGCTTGATGGAGTCTTTATGGCCGCCGCTCACTACCCGCACCTGTTGGCCCCGCTGGATCTGGGTTTCACCACGCTGCGCAACCGCACATTGATGGGCTCCATGCACACCGGTCTGGAAGAGAAACCCGGTGGATTCGAGCGCATGGCGGCGTACTTTGCCGAGCGTGCCCGTGGCGGCGTCGGCCTGATGGTGACCGGCGGTATCGCGCCCAACGATGAAGGGGGTGTGTATTCCGGCGCCGCGAAGCTGACCAATACCGGGGAAGCGGAACAGCATCGCATCGTCACCCAAGCCGTGCATGAAGCGGGCGGCAAGATCTGCCTGCAAATCCTGCATGCCGGGCGCTATGCCTACAGCCCCAAACAAGTCGCGCCGAGCGCAATCAAAGCGCCGATCAACCCGTTCACACCCCGGGAGCTGGACGAAGAAGGCATCGAGAAACAGATTCAGGATTTCGTGACCTGCTCGACCCTGGCCCAGAGCGCCGCCTACGACGGCGTCGAAATCATGGGTTCGGAAGGCTACTTCATTAACCAGTTCCTCGCCGCCCATACCAACCATCGCACTGATCGCTGGGGTGGCAGCTACGAAAATCGCATGCGTCTGGCGGTAGACATCGTGCGTCGGGTACGCGAAGCGGTCGGCCCGCAGTTCATCATCATTTTCCGTCTGTCGATGCTGGATCTGATCGAAGGCGGCAGCAGCTGGGAAGAAATCGTTCAGCTGGCCAAGGCCATTGAGCAGGCTGGCGCGACCCTCATCAACACCGGGATCGGCTGGCATGAAGCGCGGATTCCGACCATTGCCACCAAAGTGCCGCGTGCGGCGTTCAGCAAAGTGACGGCCAAGCTGCGCGGCTCGGTGAGCATTCCGCTGATCACCACTAACCGGATCAATACCCCGGAAATCGCCGAGCAGATCCTCAGCGAAGGCGACGCCGACATGGTCTCCATGGCCCGACCGTTCCTCGCCGATCCAGAGTTCGTCAACAAAGCCGCTGCCGGTCGCGCCGATGAAATCAATACGTGTATTGGCTGCAACCAGGCGTGCCTGGACCACACCTTCGGCGGCAAGCTGACTACCTGTCTGGTCAACCCTCGCGCCTGTCACGAAACCGAACTCAACTATGTACCCACCCGGCAGATCAAGCGCATTGCGGTGATCGGCGCCGGTCCTGCGGGTCTGGCAGCGGCCACGGTGGCCGCCGAGCGTGGACATAAGGTCACGCTGTTCGATTCCGCGAGCGAGATCGGCGGCCAGTTCAACATCGCCAAGCGCGTGCCGGGCAAGGAAGAGTTTTTCGAAACCTTGCGGTATTTCGCTCGCAAGTTGCAGACCACCGGTGTTGAAGTCCGCCTGAACGAACGGGTTGCCGTGGCGGATCTGGTCAACGCGGGTTATGACGACATCATCCTCGCCACCGGTATCGCGCCGCGCACTCCAGCCATTCCCGGCATCGACAACCCCAAGGTGCTGAGCTATCTGGACGTGATCCTTGCGCGTAAGCCTGTAGGGCATAACGTTGCAGTAATTGGCGCGGGCGGCATCGGTTTCGATGTGTCGGAATTCCTGGTCCATCAAGGTGTTTCGACGAGCCTGGATCGCGAGGCGTTCTGGAAGGAATGGGGCATCGACACCGCCCTGCAAGCCCGGGGTGGCGTGGCGGGCATCAAACCCGAGCCCCATGCACCGGCGCGTCAGGTGTTTCTGTTGCAGCGCAAGGCTTCCAAGGTCGGCGACGGTCTGGGCAAAACCACCGGCTGGATTCATCGCACCGGTCTGAAAAACAAACAGGTGCAGATGCTCAACAGCGTTGAATACCTGCGGATCGACGACGCCGGCCTGCACATCCGCATCGGCGAAGGCGAAGAGAAATTGCTGCCGGTGGATAACATCGTGATCTGCGCCGGCCAGGACCCGCTGCGGGAGTTGTACGACGGGCTGGTGGACACGGGCCAGCAGGTGCACCTGATCGGCGGCGCGGACGTGGCGGCGGAGCTGGATGCCAAGCGGGCGATTGATCAAGGCTCAAGGTTGGCGGCGGGTTTGTAAACCGATGTATCCCTGTAGGAGGGAATTTATTCCCGAAGGCATTTGAACAGGCGGTGAAGATCCGTCGCCTGAACAGGCGCTTTCGCGGATAAATCCGCTCCCACGAATCTGCGCCAGACCAGCTGAATGTGCGTGAGTGTTAGACTGCGCCTCTCTCAATGCGGGCCAGACGACGTGTCACTCAACCCCATCAACTGGCAACCCCATGCCCCTCTGCAACCGCTGAAACTGCCCTGGCTAGACCATGCCTGCGTCGAGGTGGCAGTGTTGCGTCTGGACCTGATCGACGCCCTGATCAGCGGCAATAAATGGTTCAAGCTTGATCATCACCTTGCGGCCGCCAGCGAGGCCAATGCCCAGGGCGTGATCAGTCTGGGCGGTGCGCATTCCAATCATTTGCATGCTTTGGCGGCGGCAGGCAAACGTTTCGATTTCCCCACCGTAGGCTTATTGCGCGGTCATGCGCAGGAAACCCCGACCACGCGGGATCTGCAGGCATTTGGCATGCAGTTGCATTGGCTCGGTTATGGCGGCTATCGGGCGCGGCACGAGCCTGATTTCTGGCTGCCCTGGCTGGCGCGCTATCCGGACTTTTATCCGATCCCGGAAGGCGGTGGCGGTTTGGCCGGTGCTTCGGGATGCGCCGAGTTATTGAGCATGGCCCGTGGCCAGCTGGGTAATTTAAGTTGGGACGATTATCACGGCTGGTGGCTGGCCGCCGGAACGGGCACGACGCTGGCCGGGCTGGTGCTGGCTGAAGCGGGGGCGCATCCAGTGTATGGCGCCATGGCGGTGCCGGATGGGCATGGGGTGCAGGAGAATGTGGCGGCGGTCCTCCATGCGGGAACTGCGCAAGCGTGTAGGAGCGAACTTGAGTGGGAGCGAGCTTGCTCGCGAAGCAGGCTGACACTCAGTCCCGACAACAAGTTGTCTCCTGCCGCAGATTCCCTGTTTCATCTGCTCGACGCCAGTCGCGGCGGCTTCGCCAAAACCGATCCGCTGCTGCTCGATTTCATCGCTGCCAGCGAAAACCAGAGTGGCATTCCCTTCGAACCGCTGTACACAGGCAAAGCCCTGCTGATGCTGCGCGATGAAGTTTCGGCTGGGCGTTTCGTGGCGAGCACGCGTTTGATCTTCATTCACACCGGAGGCCTGCAAGGTCGGCGAGCGATGGGCCTCTAGGCGGCCGATTCCTGCCTTTGGCACGAATCCTGCGCCACTCTGGTCATGACGGGTCGGCCCTGAATACGTGGATGACACTTTCAGAGTGAACCCTTTCAGCCGCTGTCCCGATAATCGATAGCTTCCTGATGCAACGTCGAGGTTCAGCATGACCAGTGCAACTGCAGGGCAGGTCAGTCCCGCCACTTTGAGAAAAGTCATTGTTGCCGCCGCCATCGGCAACTTCGTCGAATGGTTCGACTTCGCGGTCTACGGCTTCCTGGCCACCACCATTGCCCAACAGTTTTTTCCCAGCGGCGATGCCAGTGCCGCCTTGTTGAAAACCTTCGCGGTGTTCGCCGTGGCCTTCGCATTTCGGCCTTTGGGCGGGATTTTCTTCGGCATGCTGGGCGACCGGATCGGACGTAAGCGAACTCTGGCGATGACCATTTTGCTGATGGCTGGCGCCACGACCCTGATCGGCGTGTTACCGACCTATGCCGCCATCGGAGTGATGGCGCCGATTCTGTTGACGCTCATCCGCTGCGCGCAAGGTTTCTCGGCGGGCGGTGAGTACGCCGGGGCCTGCGCTTATCTGATGGAGCATGCGCCCAACGACAAGCGTGCCTGGTATGGCAGCTTCATTCCCGTTTCGACCTTTTCCGCCTTCGCTGCCGCAGCGGTGGTGGCTTATGCACTGGAAGCATCGCTGTCTGCCGAGGCCATGGGCAGCTGGGGCTGGCGCCTGCCGTTCCTGATCGCCGCGCCATTGGGGCTCGTCGGGCTTTACCTGCGCTGGAAACTGGACGAAACCCCGGCGTTTCAGGCTGTCAAAGAGGAGCACGCGGTTGCCCACTCGCCACTCAAGGAAACCCTGCGCAACCACGGTGCGGCGATCTGCTGTCTTGGCGCTTTCGTTTCCCTGACGGCCTTGTCGTTCTATATGTTCACCACTTATTTCGCCACCTACCTGCAAGTGGCCGGCGGCCTGAGTCGTGCCACGGCGCTGCTGGTGTCATTGATCGCATTGATCTTCGCCGCAGCAATCTGTCCGCTGGCCGGGCTCTATTCGGATCGCGTCGGGCGCCGCGTCACGATCATGAGCGCCTGCGCGTTGTTGATCATTGTGGTTTATCCATCCTTCCTGATGGCCAGCTCCGGCTCGTTCGCGGCGTCCATTGTCGGCGTCATGCTGCTGGCCGTTGGCGCGGTGTTGTGCGGTGTGGTTACGGCGGCGTTGCTTTCGGAAACCTTTCCAACCCGCACCCGCTATACCGCATCGGCGATCACCTACAACATGGCCTACACCATCTTTGGTGGCACCGCGCCCTTGATGGCGACCTGGTTGATCACGACGACGGGCAGCAACCTTTCGCCGGCGTTTTACCTGATCGCTGTCGCCTTGCTGGCGTTGGCGGGCGGGATGGCCTTGCGGGAAACTTCGCGGATTTCCCTGCATGATGTTCCCACTGAGAACAAGGCTGCAGTGGTTACTGTCGCGACGTGAAATTGTTGGAGCGAGGCTTGCCCGCGAATCAGGCGCCTCGCTCCCACTGACTGTTTATTTCTGCAACAAATTGTGGCGATAGCGCCCCAAAAAATGGCACATTGGCGGCCCCGCGTGCCGTCGACACATTTTGCAATGAGCTGTCAGGGCACATCCAAACGCTCCACGGATGAACTTCATGGCCGTCAGCAACCCTGCTTCAAACGCAATTCCAGCCTCACCCTCCAGCACGACCAGTCCACTGGTGATGCGCATCATTGGCGCGGTGGCGCTGGCGCATTTGATCAATGACCTGATCCAGGCTGTGCTGCCGTCGATCTACCCGATGCTCAAGGAAAACTACGGGCTGAGCTTCACCCAGGTTGGCCTGATTACGCTGACATTCCAGATCACCGCTTCGCTGCTGCAGCCCTGGGTGGGTTATTACACTGACCGCCACCCCAATCCGCTGGTCTTGCCGCTGGGTTCGATCTGCACCCTGATTGGCATTCTGATGCTGTCCATGGTCGGCAGTTTTCCGCTGATCCTCCTGGCTTCGGCGCTGATCGGCATCGGTTCCTCGACCTTTCACCCGGAAGCTTCGCGTATCGCGCGGCTGGCATCGGGTGGGCGTTTTGGCTTGGCGCAGTCGACCTTTCAGGTAGGCGGCAACACCGGCTCGGCATTCGGCCCGCTGCTGGCGGCGGCGATCATCATTCCGTTCGGCCAGGGGCACGTGGCCTGGTTCGGGCTGTTTGCGCTGTTTTCCTTAGGTTTGCTGTACGCCATCAGCCGTTGGTATCGCTCGCACTTGAGTCTGTTCAAGCTCAAGCAAGGCCAGGCCGCGACGCACGGATTGTCGAAAGGCCGTGTAACCATGGCGTTGGCGATCCTGGCGTTTCTGGTGTTTTCCAAGTTCTTCTATATGTCGAGCATTACCAGCTACTTCACCTTTTACCTGATAGAAAAGTTTGATCTGTCGGTGGCGGCTTCGCAGTTGCAGCTGTTCCTGTTTCTCGGCGCGGTGGCGGCGGGCACCTTCTTTGGCGGGCCGATTGGCGACAAGATCGGCCGCAAGGCGGTGATCTGGTTTTCGATTCTCGGCGCGGCACCCTTCACGTTGGCATTGCCTTACGCGGACCTGTTCTGGACCAGCGTTTTGAGCGTGATCATCGGTTTCATCCTGGCTTCGGCATTCTCCGCCATTGTCGTGTACGCCCAGGAACTGGTGCCGGGCAACGTCGGCATGATCGCGGGGATTTTCTTCGGCCTGATGTTCGGTTTCGGCGGCATCGGTGCGGCGTTGCTCGGTTATCTGGCGGACAGCCACGGCATTTTGTTCGTCTATACGCTGTGTTCGTTCCTGCCGCTGCTGGGCATCCTGGCGATTTTCCTGCCGCGCTCCAGAAAGTCTGCCTGATCGTTTAAACCGGAGCGACGGGCTGGGCGAGGATCGGCGTAGCGTTGCTGGTGTCACCCAGATTGGGCCAGATATCAGCGACGAGAAATATTCGCTCGGCTTCTTCCCATTCGCCGTCAGGATTTTCCGTCAGGCGTACCAGAAGTTGTGCCGGCGCCCGTGGGTCCAGCTCTGCCAGCCAGTCATCAAGTTGTTCGTGGCTCCACGGTTGCGCGTAATGCGCCGGTGCCAGCCAGGCGTGACGCGGCAGCAATTGCCAGCGACCTTTGGGGCGCTGGCTGGCAAATTCGTCCCAATCACGCTGATGCAGCCAACTGCCGCGCAAATGCTGGGGATGCGCGCCTTCGGGAGCTTGCGCCTGACCGGGCCAGGGATACAGCAGGTAACCGCCCAGCCAAAGTTCGGCGTTGAAATGCTCGATATTCAGCGCCGCAAGGGTTTCGCGACTTTCCGGACGCGCTGAAATCGGCAGTTGATGCTGACTAAGGTGAGCCAGTTTGCGATCCAACCGGTCATGGCAGCCTGGCCCCAGCCATTGTGCCGGATCGCTGCCATCACCGTTTTGCGGACCCAGATACAGCTTGATCGCCAGTTCCACGTGGTGCACGCCATCTGCATCGCGCAGCAGCATATCCAGTTCCCCCAGCGTATGCCCGCCCACGCGGATCGGCAGGTTGGCGGCGATCATCTCGACGCCCGGCGCATGATGCACAGCGAATTGCCACAGGCGTTCGTAATACAAACCCAGGCGTCGCGTTGCACCCAGCGCCAGCCAGTGATCGAGTTTGTGGCTGTCCTGATCCAGCTGGAGCAGGAAGTCGGCCAATTGGTGCGGCTGGTGTACCCAGTCGCTGGCCGACAATGGATGGCGCTGCGGCCACGGGGTCTGCCCAAGCATCGGAGGCGCCAGGATGACCCAGGCAAGATCACGCACTGGCGAGTTGCGTAATTGGCGGGGCAGGTGAGTCAGGCTCGGGAATAGGCTCATGGTCCGAGGATAGCGGAACTTGCGGGAGGGCGTACGGCGCAGCCTGTCGCGCGGCAAACGCTAAATCCGTTGGAGCGAGGCTTGCCCGCGATGACGTCACGTCAGCCAATGCACTTGTCGGCGGTGAAACACTTGCGAGCGTCTTGAGTCGAGTTGCACCAACAGCATTTGCGGCGCGGCTTAATCAGGTTTCGCCCTGACGGTCGACCCCCTTTGTTTCGGTGTACGGACCGGAGACATGGTGGGAGCGAACTTCTTCGCGAGGCGTTATTCCGTTCTACCCAGGATCAACGCCTCGCCAACAAGTTGACCCCCACAACATCGGCAATTGCCGCTACCCCGGCCTTTCACCCATAATCCCCTTCTTTAAGCCGCATCGAACCCCCGCAGGAGCCCCATGGAGCAATTTCGCAATATCGGCATCATCGGTCGCCTCGGCAGTGTGCAGGTGCTCGATACCGTTCGCCGACTCAAGAAGTTTCTGCTGGGACGGCACCTGCACGTCATTCTCGAAGACACCATTGCTGAAGTGTTGCCGGGCCATGGCCTGCAAACCTCGTCGCGCAAGATGCTCGGGGAAGTGTGCGACATGGTGATCGTCGTTGGCGGCGATGGCAGCCTGCTCGGCGCGGCGCGAGCGCTGGCCAAGCACAATGTGCCGGTGCTGGGGATCAACCGCGGCAGCCTGGGATTTCTCACTGATATTCGTCCCGACGAGCTGGAAGTGAAGTGCGCCGAAGTGCTGGACGGCCACTATCTGGTGGAAAACCGCTTCCTGTTGCAGGCCGAAGTCCGTCGTCACGGCGAAGCCATTGGTCAGGGCGATGCTCTGAACGACGTAGTGCTGCACCCCGGCAAGTCGACGCGCATGATCGAATTCGAGCTGTACATCGACGGCCAGTTCGTCTGCAGTCAGAAGGCCGATGGCCTGATCGTCGCCACGCCAACCGGTTCGACTGCGTATGCGCTGTCGGCGGGCGGGCCGATCATGCATCCCAAGCTTGATGCCATCGTCATCGTGCCGATGTACCCGCACACCTTGTCCGGCCGGCCTATTGTGGTGGACGGCAATAGTGAACTGAAAATCGTCGTCTCCAAGGACATGACGATTTATCCACAGGTCTCCTGTGACGGGCAGAACCATTTCACTTGCGCACCCGGCGATACCATTACCGTGAGCAAGAAGCCGCAGAAACTGCGCCTGATCCATCCGCTGGATCACAACTATTACGAAGTGTGCCGCACCAAGCTTGGCTGGGGCAGCCGGCTTGGTGGTGGAGGCGATTGATGCTCGATCCCGCGCGTAGCTACGATCTGATCGGTGACGTGCATGGATGTGCCCATACGCTGGAGCAATTGCTCAGCGTGCTGGGCTACCGTTTTCAGGCCGGCGTCTGGCGTCACCCGGAGCGCATCGCGGTGTTCCTCGGCGACATCATCGACCGCGGGCCCTTGATCCGCGAAGCCCTGCATATCGTGCGCGACATGGTCGTGGCCGGGCATGCGGTGTGCATCATGGGTAATCACGAGTTCAATGCGCTGGGTTGGGTGACACCGGCCTTGTCCGAAAGCGGCAAGCTGTTCGTGCGCGAGCATTCGCCACGGCACGCGCGCCTGATTGGCGAAACCCTGGCGCAGTTCGAGCAATATCCGGACGAGTGGAACGACTTCGTCAACTGGTTCTACGAACTGCCGCTGTTCATCGACGCCGAGCGTTTTCGCGTGGTGCATGCGTGCTGGGACTCCAGTCTGATCGGACCCTTGCTGGGTTTGCATGGCAACGGTTGCATCGACAAGCATTTTGTCCAGGCGTCGGCGGTGCCCGGCAGTTTTGCCAGCGCGGTATTCGATCGCCTGTTGCGCGGCACCGACATGCGTTTGCCCCATGGCATGACGTTTACCGGTGGCGACGGCCTGACGCGGGCGTTCTTTCGCACCAAATTCTGGGAAGACGATCCGCAAACCTATGGCGACGTGGTCTTTCAGCCCGACGCCTTGCCGGAAGGCGTGGCCAAGACGCCGTTGACCACCACTGAAAAAAACGCCCTGTTGCGCTATGGCATCGACGAACCCTTGCTGTTCGTCGGCCATTACTGGCGCAGCGGCGTGCCTGCTCCCATTCGGCCAAACCTGGCTTGCCTGGATTACAGCGCCGTGCTTTACGGCAAGTTGGTCGCCTATCGGCTTGACCAGGAAACCCGTATCGATCCTGACAAATTCGTCTGGATCGATGTCAAACGCCCCGAGGCTGTGTAATGAGTCCTGTTGCTGTATTGCGTCTGCCGCTGACCACTGATCTGAGTGGCTTTGTCAGCCTGTTGAACCGCTTGCGGGTGCCCCATCGCGTCAGTGAAGAGGCGGGCGAGCAAGTGTTGTGGGTGCCGGACACCCCGCAGCTCGCCGAAGATGTGCGCACCCTGTATCAGCAATACCCGGAAGGCGACGAAAACTACCAGCTGCCCCCTGGCCAACAGTCCGGCAGCCTGCCGCGCTCGGGTTTTGTCCGGCAGCTCAAGGACAGCCCGGTCACGTCGCTGATTCTGCTGGCCTGTCTGATCGTGGCCGGCATCACGCTGCTGGGCGACAACCTGCAGGCGGTGAGCTGGCTGACCTTCCTCGATTTCCGCATTCATGGCGATTACGCGAGTTTCAGGCCACTTGCCGATACTCTGGCAGCGGGTCAATGGTGGCGTATCGTCACGCCCATGCTGATTCACTTCGGCATCCTGCACTTGGCCATGAACGCCATGTGGTACTGGGAGCTGGGGCGGCGCATCGAATTGCGTCAAGGCAGTGGGTATTTGCTCGGCCTGACCCTGTTGTTCAGCGCGGTTTCCAACTACGTTCAATACCAGTTCGGTGGACCGAGCCTGTTTGGCGGCTTGTCCGGCGTGCTGTATGGCTTGCTCGGTCATTGCTGGATCTTTCAAATGCTCGCACCGAACCCCATCTATCGTTTACCGCGCGGGGTTCTGGTGATGATGCTGGTCTGGCTGGCGTTGTGCCTGTCGGGGCTGGTGAGCATGCTCGGCTTCGGCGAAATCGCCAACGGCGCGCATGTGGGCGGTCTGATCATCGGTTGTGTTACAGGTCTGTTGGGCGGTGCTCTGGCCCGCCGCAGCGTCTAAAATTTCCCGCTTGTTTTTATTGAGTGTTGTGGAGCGTTCTATGTCCTCTTTTGTTGAAATGATCGAAAACATCACCCCGGACATCTACGAGAGCCTGAAGCTGGCCGTGGAAATCGGGAAATGGTCGGACGGCCGCAAGCTGACCCAGGAACAGCGTGAATTGTCCTTGCAGGCGCTGATCGCCTGGGAAGTGCAGAATCTGCCGGAAGACCAGCGCATCGGCTACATGGGGCCGCAGGAATGCGCCTCCAAATCCACGACGGTGCCTAACATCCTGTTCAAGTCGGATGCCATCCATTGATCGAGATTGGTCGCGGCGCAGTCAACAAAATGTCAGCCCGCCTTGATGAACCGCTGGTGCAATACAGCTTTCGTCTGGGTGACAACGAGATTCCGGTCAACCCGCTGATTGGCAAGACCGTGCGCCTGGAATTCCTCGGCGCGATTCATTGCAGTCATTGCGGGCGCAAGACCAAGTCCAGCTACAGTCAAGGCTATTGCTACCCGTGCATGCTCAAGCTGGCGCAGTGCGACATCTGCATCATGAGCCCGGAAAAATGCCATCACGAACACGGCACTTGCCGCGATCCGGCGTGGGGCGAGCAGTTCTGCATGACCGATCACGTGGTGTACCTGGCCAATTCGTCGGGCGTCAAAGTCGGCATCACCCGCGCGACCCAGCTGCCGACACGCTGGCTCGACCAGGGTGCAAGCCAGGCGTTGCCGATTATTCGCGTAGCCACTCGCCAGCAGTCCGGTTTTGTCGAAGACCTGCTGCGTAGCCAGGTTGCCGACCGCACCAACTGGCGCGCGCTGCTCAAGGGCGACGCGGTGCCTGTGGACCTTGCCGCCGTGCGCCAGCAATTGTTCGACAGTTGCGCCGAGGGGCTGGCAGGACTGCAAGAACGATTCGGCCTGCAGGCTATCCAATTGCTACATGACGTCGAGCCAATCGAGATCCGCTACCCCGTCGAGGCGTACCCGACCAAGATTGTCAGCTTCAACCTGGACAAGAATCCGATCGCCGAAGGCACGTTGCTGGGGATCAAGGGCCAGTACCTGATTTTCGATACCGGCGTGATCAATATTCGCAAATACACGGCCTATCAACTGGCCGTGCATCAGTAAAAAGGACTCCATCATGCGCACCGATCAACCGAAAATGATCTACCTGAAGGACTACCAGGCGCCCGAGTACCTCATCGACGAGACGCACCTGACCTTCGAATTGTTCGACGACCATTCGCTGGTGCACACCCAGCTGGTCATGCGCCGCAACCCGGCCCGTGGCGCGGGTCTGCCGCCGTTGGTGCTGGATGGTCAGTTGCTGGAACTGCTGTCGGTCAAGCTCGACGATGTCGAACTGACCAACACCGATTACCAGCTGACCCCGGACCACCTGACGCTGCACCCGAAGGCTGAATCCTTCGTGGTCGACAGCAGCGTGCGAATTCACCCGGAAACCAACACCGCCCTGGAAGGCCTGTATAAATCCAGCGGCATGTTCTGCACCCAGTGCGAGGCCGAAGGTTTTCGCAAGATCACCTATTACCTCGACCGCCCGGACGTGATGAGCAAGTTCACCACGACCCTGAGCGCCGACAAACACGCTTTTCCGGTCCTGCTCTCCAATGGCAATCCGATTGCCAGCGGGCCGGAAGATGACGGTCGGCATTGGGCGACCTGGGAAGACCCGTTCATGAAACCGGCGTACCTGTTCGCGCTGGTGGCCGGTGATCTGTGGTGCGTGGAAGACAAGTTCACCACCATGAGCGACCGGGAAGTGACCCTGCGCATCTATGTCGAGCCGGAAAATATCGACAAGTGCCAGCACGCCATGACCAGCCTGAAGAAATCCATGCGCTGGGACGAAGAAACCTACGGTCGCGAGTACGACCTGGACATCTTCATGATCGTTGCGGTCAACGACTTCAACATGGGCGCCATGGAGAACAAGGGCCTCAACATCTTCAACTCCAGCGCCGTGCTGGCCCGTGCCGAAACCGCCACCGATGCCGCGCACCAGCGGGTCGAGGCCATCGTGGCCCACGAATACTTCCACAACTGGTCGGGCAACCGCGTGACCTGCCGCGACTGGTTCCAGCTGTCTCTCAAGGAAGGCTTCACGGTTTATCGCGATTCCGGTTTCTCGGCGGACATGAACTCGGCCACGGTCAAGCGCATTCAGGATGTGGCTTACCTGCGCACCCACCAGTTCGCCGAAGACGCCGGCCCCATGGCCCACGCCGTGCGCCCGGACAGCTTCATCGAGATTTCCAATTTCTATACGTTGACCGTGTACGAAAAGGGCTCGGAAGTGGTCGGCATGATCCATACCTTGTTGGGTGCCGAAGGCTTCCGCAAAGGCAGCGACCTGTACTTCGAACGCCACGACGGCCAGGCCGTGACCTGCGATGACTTCATCAAGGCCATGGAAGACGCCAATGGTGTCGACCTGACCCAGTTCAAGCGCTGGTACAGCCAGGCTGGCACGCCGCGTCTTACGGTGAGCGAGTCCTACGACAGCGCCGCGAATACCTACAGCCTGACCTTCCGCCAAAGCTGTCCAACCACGCCGGGCCAGCCTGGCGATGCGAAAAAGCCTTTCGTGATCCCTGTTGCCCTGGGCCTGCTGGACAAACAAGGCGGCGAAGTGGCTTTGCATCTGCAAGGCGAAGCGGCTGCGTCGGGTACTACTCGGGTGATTTCCGTCACCGAAGCCGAGCAGACCTTTACCTTCGTTGATGTTGCCGAACAGCCATTGCCGTCGCTGCTGCGCGGTTTCTCGGCCCCGGTGAAACTGAGCTTCCCGTACAACCGCGATCAGCTGATGTTCCTCATGCAGCATGACAGCGACGGCTTCAATCGTTGGGATGCCGGGCAGCAGCTGTCTGTGCAAGTCCTGCAGGAATTGATCGGCCAGTATCAGCAAGGTCAGGACATGGTCCTTGATCAGCGTCTGGTTACCGCGCTGGGCACGGTTCTGGCGGACACCACGCTGGATCAGGCAATGATCGCCGAGATGTTGTCGTTGCCGGGCGAAGCTTATCTGACCGAGATCAGCGAAGTGGCTGATGTGGATGCGATCCACGCCGCTCGCGAATTCGTCCGCAAGCAACTGGCGAACAGCCTGTTCGAGGCCTTGTGGTCGCGCTACACCAGCAACCGCGAGGTGTCGAAAGCCACGCCTTATGTGGCCGAAGCCGAGCATTTTGCCCGTCGCGCCCTGCAAAACATTGCCTTGTCGTACCTGATGCTCAGTGGCAAGCCGGAAGTTCTGGCCGCCACCATCGAGCAGTTCGACACCAGCGACAACATGACCGAACGCCTCACCGCGCTGGCCGTGCTGGTCAATTCGCCATTCACCGCCGAGAAGGACAAAGCGCTGACGGTGTTCGCGGAAAACTTCAAGGACAACCCGCTGGTTATGGACCAATGGTTCAGCGTGCAGGCTGGCAGCACCTTGCCGGGCGGTCTGGATCGGGTCAAGGCGCTGATGCAGCATCCGGCATTCAACATCAAGAACCCGAACAAGGTCCGCGCCCTGATCGGTGCGTTCGCGGGCCAGAACCTGATCAACTTCCATGCGGCGGACGGCTCCGGCTATCGCTTCCTGGCGGATCTGGTCATCGAACTCAACGCGTTCAACCCGCAAATCGCGTCGCGTCAACTGGCGCCGCTGACCCGCTGGCGCAAATACGACAGCGCCCGTCAGGCGTTGATGAAGGCCGAACTGGTGCGCATCCGTGATTCGGGTGAGCTGTCCAGTGACGTGTACGAAGTGGTGAGCAAAAGCCTGGCCGAGTAACTTCAGCGGTTGGTAAAAAAGGGCCTGACGCGTAAGCGGAGAGGCCCTTTTTCATGCGCGCGCTGTTCGTAAAAGGGGTGTCCATGTAGGGGCTTTCCAGAGGTAGCCATGGAGGTTTCATACAGACCCGTGCGGACTCGGCTGGCAGAGATTTCCTGTGACAAAGTTCATCCTTTCGTTTCGTGCTGCGTTGACCCTGATCGTCGCGCACATCATCCCGATTGAGGTATGGACTTTGTTGATGAATGGACGGAATACGCTGGTAATGCTGGGGTTGGTTGCACTTGGGCAAGAGGCTGCGGCTAATGCGCAGGTGACCAGGGAACAGCAGTTGCAGGTGGGCAGTGTCGAGTTGAATCTCGGTGTCGGGCTGTTGAACGGGAAGTCCGAGGAAAAAGTCTACGACAGTGGCGAAAAGCTCAGTCAGCTGAACTGGGACATCAAACAGGTACCCACCTTGCATCTGGGCCTGACCTACCACGCACTGGACTGGCTTACCCTGGACGTGCGCGGTTGGACGCGCATGAGCGCAGGCAACAGTCACATGCGCGATTACGACTGGCTCGACGGCGATGAGGCCGGTTGGACCCATCGTTCCGATCACCCGGATACCCGTCTCAAGAATGCCTGGCAGGCCGAGTTCGCTGCCACAGCCTGGGCGCTCAAGCGTGAAGACCTTGCCCTTGGGGTGATGGCCGGCTATCAGCGCAGCCAGTTCGATTGGGAATCCCGTGGCGGCAGTTACATCTATTCGTCTAAAGACGAATATCGTGACCGGACCGGCGAGTTTCCCGCCGGAGCCAAGGCCATCAGTTACCAGCAGACTTACGACACGCCGTTCCTCGGCCTTGTCGGCATCTACACCCTCCAGAACTTGACACTTGAAGGTCGGTTCAAGCACAGCCAGTGGGTCAAGGCCAGGGATTTCGACACGCATCACATGCGCGATCTGACGTTTGCCGGCAATCACGGCAACACAGGCCGTATGCAATCGATGGCTCTGGGGCTGACGTACAACTTCAATCCGCAGTTCTCGGTGAAGGCGGGGGTTGATCATCAGGTCTACGCTGAAGCCAAAGGTTCTACGCTGCGCAAGAACGCAATAACCGGCGACAGTCAGCGATTCGGCAACGATTCCAGCGCTCAGGCCAGCAGAACCACGGTGTCCACATTGGCGGTGGCCTACCGGTTCTGAACTCGATTGCCGATATCGGCCAGCACACAGGGGTCGTAGGACCGGCTTTAGCCGGGAGGGCGGAAGGTCTGACGACGCAACTGCTGCGAATGTCCCGGCGTCCTCCCGGCTAAAGCCGGTCCTACGGAACTTCAAAGGGTTGTGTGATGGGGGATCAAGACGGTATCTACGAGGAGCTGCACTCCTGCCACATCAGCTTTACTGATACCCAAACAATCACACCAAGGGCGCTTAACAAAAGATAACGTCTTGTCGATTGTCACGGGTTTCCAAAGCTGGATAGGATAGGTCTGCTTCCAAAAGGCTAGGGCTAGAGCGCTTGCAGCGGTTCTGCAAAGGCTGGTCAGTCTTCGGTAGACCTAATAACAATAAAAGGGGAACGCTCCATGAGTGAGCCTGCAGATCGGCGCACCCAGTCCAGTGCGGACGCGGCCATTGGCCGTTCACCGACACTACGCACAGGCAAGCCCCTGGCTAAATCCTGCTCGCTTCTCGCTGCATTGATGCTGGCGGGTTTCATCACTACCTCCATGGCTGCAACCGACAGTGCGCCGAGCAGCGCTGGCGGTGATCCTGCTGCGCTTTATTCCATCGAATCCGCCAAATCCGCACGCGGGCTGTTGCTGGACGTAACCCACGCCGGCGCAAGGCTGGTGGTGGTGGGTGATCGCGGCCACATCCTGTATTCCGATGATCAAGGCAAGACCTGGACCCAGGCCAAGGTGCCAACCCGGCAGCTGCTCACCGCGGTGTATTTCGTCGATGAAAAACACGGCTGGGCGGTTGGCCATGATGCGCAGATTCTTGCCAGCAGCGACGGCGGCGCGAACTGGGGCAAACAGTTCGAAGACCTCAAGCGCGAAGCACCGCTGCTGGACGTCTGGTTCAAGGATCTCAGCACAGGTTTTGCAGTCGGCGCCTATGGTTCGTTGATGACCACGACTGATGGCGGCCAGCATTGGCAAGATGCCAGCGACCGCCTCGACAACGAAGACCAATATCACCTTAACGGGATTGCTCAGGTCGCAGACGCAGGCTTGTTCATCGTCGGCGAGGCGGGCGCCATGTTCCGCTCGGCTGACGACGGGCAAACCTGGGAAAAACTCGAAGGCCCTTATCAAGGCTCGCTGTTTGGTGCCATCGGCACGGGGCAGCCCGGCACGCTGCTGGTCTACGGACTGCGCGGCAATCTGTATCGCTCGACGGATTTTGGCGATACCTGGAGTCCCATCGAATTGAAGGCTGCGCGTGGGCCGCTGGAATTCGGCTTGTCCAACGCCACCCTGCTCACTGACGGCTCACTGGTGCTCGTGGGCAACGGCGGCAGCGTCATGCGCAGTACCGACGATGGCCTGACGTTTCAGGTTTATAACCGTCCGGACCGGATTTCGTTGTCCGGCGTGGCGGGTGACGCACAGGGCAATCTGATTCTGGTCGGGCAGGGTGGCGTTCGCGTTACCTCACCGACCGGCGCCGAGTCGACCCAACAATAAGAAATATCAAGGCGGGACATCCGGCATGAGTAATCTTCATCACACTCAGCAGCACAACAACGACAAGGCCACATTTCTTGAGCGGCTGATTTTCAACAATCGTCCGGCAGTGATCGTCATCTGTCTGCTGGTCAGCGCCTTTCTGTTCTGGCAGGCCACGCTGGTTCGACCCTCCACCAGTTTCGAGAAGATGATCCCGCTGGAGCATCCGTTCATTCAAAAGATGATGGAGCACCGTAACGACCTCGCCAACCTGGGCAATACGGTGCGGATTTCGGTCGAGGCGGTAGATGGCGACATCTTTTCCAAGCAGTACATGGAAACCCTGCGCGAAATCAACGACGAGGTGTTTTACATCCCCGGCGTCGACCGTTCCGGGCTCAAGTCGTTGTGGAGCCCCAGCGTGCGCTGGACCGAAGTGACCGAGGAGGGCTTCGCCGGTGGCGAGGTGATCCCACAGAGCTACAACGGTTCGGATGACAGCCTGGATCTGCTGCGCAACAACGTGCTCAAGTCCGGTCAGGTCGGCCGACTGGTGTCCAACGACTTCAAGTCGAGCATCGTCGATGTGCCGCTGCTGGAGTCCTACCCGGACCCTGAAGACCAGGGCAAGCTGGTCAAGCTGGACTACCAGCAGTTCTCCCATCAACTGGAAGAAAAGATTCGCGACAAGTACCAGGCGCAAAACCCCAACATCAAGATTCACATCGTCGGTTTCGCCAAGAAAGTCGGCGACCTCATCGACGGCCTGTTGATGGTGGTGCTGTTCTTTGGCGTGGCGTTCCTGATTACCCTGGTGCTGCTGATCTGGTTTACCCGCTGTATTCGCAGCACGGTCGCGGTATTGAGCACCACGTTGATTGCCGTGGTCTGGCAACTGGGCCTGATGCATGTGGTGGGTTTCGGGCTGGACCCATATTCGATGCTGGTGCCGTTCCTGATTTTCGCCATTGGTATTTCCCACGGCGTGCAGAAAATCAACGGTATCGCCCTGCAATCCAGTGACGCCGATAACGCCCTGACCGCAGCGCGGCGCACCTTCCGCCAGCTGTTCCTGCCGGGGATGATCGCGATTCTGGCCGATGCGGTGGGGTTCATCACGCTGCTGATCATCGACATCGGCGTGATCCGCGAGCTGGCGATTGGCGCCTCGATTGGTGTCGCGGTAATCGTGTTCACCAACCTGATTCTGTTGCCCGTGGCGATTTCCTACGTCGGCATCAGCAAAAAAGCGGTCAGCCGCAGCAAGAAGGATTCAGTCTGCGAGCATCCGTTCTGGCGCTTGTTGTCGAACTTCGCCAGCGCCAAGGTCGCGCCGGTGTCCATCGCGCTGGCGTTGCTGGCCTTTGGTGGCGGGCTTTGGTACAGCCAGAACCTGAAGATCGGCGACCTTGACCAAGGCGCTCCGGAACTGCGCCCGGATTCGCGTTACAACAAGGACAACAGCTTCATCATCAACAATTACTCCACCAGTTCCGACGTGCTGGTGGTCATGGTCAAGACGCCACGGGAAGGGTGCTCGGCGTACCCAACCCTGTCGGCGATCAACGAATTGACCTGGAAGATGGAGAACACGCCGGGGGTGCAATCGGCGATTTCCCTGGTGACCGTGTCCAAGCAAATGATCAAGGGCATGAACGAGGGCAACCTGAAATGGGAATCCCTGTCGCGCAACAAGGACGTGCTCAACAGCTCCATTGCCCGGGCCGATGGCCTGTACAACAACGATTGCTCGCTGGCCCCACTGTTGATCTTCCTCAACGACCACAAGGCCGAAACCCTGGATCGCGCCGTGCATGCGGTGCAGGACTTCGCCAAGGAAAATAACCGCGAAGGCCTGGAATTCCTGCTTGCCGCGGGTAACGCCGGCATTGAAGCCGCCACCAACGAAGTGATCAAACAGACCGAAATGACCATTCTGATTCTGGTCTATATCTGCGTCGCAACCATGTGCATGATCACCTTCCGCTCCTGGGCGGCGACCTTGTGTATCGTCTTGCCGCTGGTGCTGACGTCGGTGCTGGGTAACGCCTTGATGGCGTTCATGGGGATCGGCGTCAAGGTCGCGACCTTGCCGGTAATTGCCTTGGGCGTGGGGATTGGGGTTGATTACGGCATTTATGTCTACAGTCGCCTGGAAAGCTTCCTGCGCGCTGGCCTGCCGTTGCAGGAAGCCTATTACGAAACCTTGAAGTCCACCGGCAAGGCGGTGTTATTCACCGGTTTGTGCCTGGCCATTGGCGTGTGCACCTGGATTTTCTCGGCGATCAAGTTCCAGGCGGACATGGGCCTGATGCTGACCTTCATGCTGCTCTGGAACATGTTCGGCGCGTTGTGGCTATTGCCAGCACTGGCTCGGTTCCTGATCAAACCGGAGAAAATGGCGGGCAAGGTGGGGAATTCGTTGTTTTCCCATTGACGTGTTCATCCGTAGGAGCGGCTTCAGCCGCGAGCGACGCTCTCCCGGCTGAAGCCGGTCCTACGGGTTACCAGGGGTTGGTGCGTTGCGCTACAGCCCCGAACTTTGCCCCAACACCACACTCAACGCATTCCTGGCATCGTCGAGCTGCACCAGCGTCGCGTGTCGGGCGCCTAGGGCGTCGCGGTTCTGGATGGCGGTGAGGATCGCCTTGTGACGCGGCAGCGCCAGCTCGTGCAGGTTGGGCCGTCGATTGGAATGCTTGAGGGCTTCACGCAGCGCCAGCGACAGCATGTTGCACAGGTGCGAGAGCAAGTCGTTGTGGGTGGCGTCGGCGATGCGGCTGTGAAAGTCCAGGTCCGGCTGCAACAACGCTTCCGGCGTCGGCGCGGCTTCCATGCGTTGGTAGGCTTCGTCGATGGAGGCGATTTCTTCATCGGTTGCGTACTGGGCGGCCAGCGCGGCAACTGCCGGCTCGATGACCGCCCGAACGCTGGTGAGCAGGTTGAAGAATTCGTTTTGCGGGGTGCTCTGCATGACCCAATGCAGCACGTCCGGATCTAGCAAGTGCCATTCCTTACGCGCTTTGACGACAGTCCCTACGCGCGGGCGGGAATAAACCAGGCCCTTGGCAACCAGAACCCGAGTTGCCTCACGCAGGACCGGCCGACTGACCGCATATTCTTCGCACAGCAAGGCTTCGGCGGGCAGCTTTTCGTCAGGTTTGAAACGCCCGGAGACGATCTGCATGCCAAGTTCCTGGACGATGCGGGCGTGCATGCTTTTACGGTCGGAAGGCTTTCGGTAATCCATGGGAACGCAAGTCGATCCTGAGCGATGAATGCGGCGCATCATAGCATTGGCGCACGATTGCAGGAGATTGCGCGCTTGCGTAGGACCGGCTTTAGCCGGGAGAGCGTCCTCCCGGCTAAAGCCGGTCCTACAGTGCAAGCCTCCAAAGCTGTCAATCAATGCGAATGACGCGGCACCTCGGCCCCGCGGCAGCCCACCAGGAAGTCAAAATCGCAACCCTGGTCCGCCTGCAACACGTGCTCGACATACAACTCACGATAACCGCCGACCAGCAGTTTCGGTGGGGCTTGCCAGTCGGCCAGGCGTGCGGCCAGCTCGGCGTCGGAGATGTCCAGATGCAGGCGGCCCGTTGCGCAGTCGAGTTCGATCCAGTCACCTTCCTGCACCACCGCCAGCGGTCCGCCCGCAGCAGCTTCCGGCGCTACGTGCAAAACCACGGTGCCATAAGCGGTGCCGCTCATGCGCGCATCGGAAATCCGCACCATGTCAGTCACTCCTTGGGCGAGCAGCTTGGCGGGCAGGCCCATGTTGCCGACCTCGGCCATGCCTGGATAACCCTTGGGGCCGCAGTTTTTCATGACCATGACCGAGTTGGCGTCGATGTCCAGATCAGGATCATTGATCCGCGCCTTGTACATGTCGAAATTCTCGAAGACCACTGCGCGGCCCCGGTGCTGCATCAGTGACGCGGTGGCAGCGGACGGTTTGAGCACTGCGCCCAATGGCGCAAGGTTGCCGCGCAGCACACAGATGCCGCCATCGGCGCGGATCGGGTTGTCCAGGGCGCGGATCACTTCGTCTTCACCGTAGATCGGCGCGTTCCGGGTGTTTTCGCGGATGGATTTGCCGTTGACCGTCAACGCGTCAGGATTGGGCAGCAACTTGGCCTCATCCATGCGGCGCAGCACGGCGGGCAAGCCGCCTGCGTAGTAAAACTCTTCCATCAGGAAACGTCCGGACGGCTGCAAGTCGACGATGGTCGGCATGCCTCGGCCGATGCGTGTCCAGTCGTCCAGCTCCAGATCCACGCCAATGCGCCCGGCGATGGCTTTGAGGTGGATGACGGCGTTGGTCGAACCGCCGATGGCAGCGTTGACCCGAATCGCGTTTTCAAATGCCTCTTTAGTGAGGATCTTCGACAGCCGCAGGTCTTCGCGGACCATTTCCACGGCGCGCATGCCCGACATATGCGCCAGCACATAACGACGTGAATCCACAGCCGGGATCGCGGCGTTGTGGGGCAGGGAAGTGCCCAATGCTTCGGCCATGCAAGCCATGGTCGACGCCGTGCCCATGGTGTTGCAGGTGCCGGCCGAGCGCGACATGTCACCTTCCGCCGCGAGGAAGTCATCGAGGGTAATCTGCCCGCCTTTATAGGCTTCGTGCATTTGCCAGACCACGGTGCCGGAGCCGATGTCCTTGCCTTTGTGCTTGCCGTTGAGCATCGGTCCGCCAGTAACGACGATGGCCGGAACGTCGCAGCTGGCCGCGCCCATCAGCAACGCCGGAGTGGTTTTGTCGCAGCCGGTGAGCAACACCACGCCATCAATGGGATTGCCGCGAATCGCTTCTTCGACGTCCATGCTGGTCAGGTTGCGGGTGAACATCGCGGTGGGGCGCAGGTTGGATTCGCCGTTGGAGAACACCGGGAATTCCACCGGCCAGCCACCGGCCTCGATCACGCCGCGCTTGACGTGCTCGGCGATCTGCCGGAAGTGCGCGTTGCAGGGCGTCAGCTCGGACCATGTGTTGCAGATGCCAATAATCGGCTTGCCCTGAAATTGATGATCGGCGATGCCCTGATTCTTCATCCAGCTGCGGTACATAAAGCCGTTCTTGTCGGCAGTACCAAACCATTGGGCAGAACGCAGGGTGGGTTTTTTATCGGAATCAGACATGATCGGCTCTCTTATTGTAAGACTTAATGGCGTTTCTGATGGTTAAAGTAAGCGTAAATTCGGCTCATTGGAAGAGTTGTGAGCTAAATAGTAATACTATATAGTCGGTTTTCAATGAGGGAATGACCCTGGCAAAAGCGCATGCTTGAAGCCAGAGGCGGCCCCAGAGGTTCCATAACAAAAACAATTGGAGACCGCTTTCATGAGCCAGGAACTCAGGCTTATTCGCCGCATCACCCTGAAATTGATCCCCTTTCTGATCCTGCTCTACCTGATCGCCTACGTTGACCGGTCCGCCGTCGGCTTCGCCAAGCTGCACATGAGCGCAGACATCGGCATCGGTGATGCGGCTTATGGCCTGGGTGCCGGTTTGTTCTTCATCGGCTATTTCCTCCTGGAAATCCCCAGCAACCTGATGCTTGAGCGTTTCGGTGCGCGCCGCTGGTTCGCCCGGATCATGATCACTTGGGGTGCAATCACCATCGGCATGGCGTTCGTTCAGGGTGCGCACAGCTTTTATGTGATGCGTTTCCTGCTGGGCGCGGCGGAAGCCGGCTTCTTCCCTGGCGTGCTGTACTACATCACCCAGTGGTTCCCGGTTCGTCATCGCGGCAAGATCCTCGGCCTGTTCATCCTTTCCCAGCCCATCGCCATGATGATCACCGGGCCTGTGTCCGGCGGTCTGCTGGGCATGGACGGCGTACTTGGCTTGCACGGCTGGCAGTGGCTGTTCATCGTGATCGGTACGCCAGCGATTCTGCTGACCTGGCCGGTCCTGCGCTGGTTGCCGGACGGTCCAAAACAAGTCAAATGGATGGATCAGGCCGAGAAAGACTGGCTCACCGGTGAACTGAAAAAAGACCTCGAAGAATACGGCCAGACCCGCCACGGCAATCCGCTGCACGCCCTGAAAGACAAACGCGTGTTGCTGCTGGCGCTGTTCTATCTGCCAGTGACGCTGAGCATCTATGGTCTGGGCCTGTGGTTGCCGACGCTGATCAAGCAGTTCGGCGGCACTGATCTGGTGACCGGCTTCGTGTCTTCAGTGCCCTACATCTTCGGCATCATCGGCCTGCTGATCGTGCCGCGCAGTTCTGACCGCCTGAATGACCGTTACGGACATCTGGCAGTGCTTTATGTGCTGGGCGCCATCGGCCTGTTCCTCAGTGCCTGGCTGACCATTCCGGTCGCGCAACTGGCGGCATTGTGTCTGGTGGCTTTCTCGCTGTTCTCCTGCACCGCCGTGTTCTGGACGCTGCCGGGACGTTTCTTTGCCGGTGCCAGCGCCGCAGCCGGGATCGCCTTGATCAACTCGGTGGGCAACCTGGGCGGTTACATCGGTCCGTTCGTGATCGGCGCGCTCAAGGAATACACCGGCAATCTCGCGTCCGGCCTGTATTTCCTGTCTGGTGTGATGGTCTTCGGCCTGGTGCTGACCGGCGTGGTGTATCGCCTGCTGGAGCGCAAACACGTCTTGCCCGCCAGCGATTTCGCGGCGAGTGCGCGCAGCCGCCAAGCCTGATCCAACTCTCTGGAGGACATTAGATATGAACTTAGTGCAATTTGAATTGAGCAACGGCCAGCGTCGTGTTGGCCTGGTGGACGGCGATCTGATCCGCGAAGTGCAGGGCGCACAGAGTGTGCGAGAACTGGCGTTGTCAGCCATTGATGCGGGCATCGATCTGGCTCGGCAGGTCGACAGCCAAGGTCTCGGTGACAGCCACGATTATGCGCAATTGCTCAGCGAACAGCGCATTCTGCCGCCGCTGGACCATCCCGATCCAGCGCACTTGCTGGTCAGCGGTACAGGTTTGACGCACTTGGGCAGCGCCTCGGCGCGGGACAAGATGCACCAGCAGGCGGGCGACGAAGCGTCGATGACCGACACCATGCGCATCTTCAAATGGGGCGTGGAGGGCGGCAAGCCCGAGGCCGGTCAGGCGGGTGTGCAACCTGAGTGGTTCTACAAAGGCGATGGCGGCATCGTCGTGCGCCCTGGCGCGGCGTTTCCTTTGCCACCTTTTGCCGAAGACGGCGGCGAAGAGCCGGAACTCAGCGGCCTGTACGTGATCGGCAACGACGGTAAGCCGTATCGCCTGGGTTTCGCCATCGGCAACGAATACTCCGATCACATCATGGAGCGCAGAAACTACCTGTATCTGGCCCATTCCAAACTGCGCGCCTGTTCGTTCGGGCCTGAGTTGCGGGTTGGCGAGCTGCCGCAGAATCTGGCCGGCACCAGTCGGGTCATTCGCGATGGCGCCGTGCTGTGGGAGAAGGAGTTCCTCAGCGGCGAGGCCAACATGTGCCACAGCCTGGAAAACCTCGAATACCACCACTTCAAATACGCGCAGTTCCTGCGTCCGGGCGACGTGCATGTGCATTTCTTCGGCACCGCGACCCTGTCGTTCGCCGACGGCATTCGTACCCAGCCAGGCGATCAGTTTGAAATCAGCCAGGCCGAATTCGGCAAGCCACTGGTCAACGGGATCGCCACCACTGAAGCCGCGTTTCAGCCGGGTGGGATTGGCAGGCTTTAACGCGGGGCCAGGTACACATCTGTGGGAGGGGATTTATCCCCGAAGGCGGTCGCCCTGGCCTCTTCGGGGATAAACCCCCTCCCACAATGATTGCCACCGTTTTTCACGTCGTGACGTAAACATCCAATAAAAATAACGAGGTGTGCACATGACCAACACTACTGTGCCCGTCGAAGCCTTCGACGAGGACGCTTTCGAGGACAGGATATATCGCAAGGTGAACTGGCGGATCATCCCGTTGTTCATCGCCTGTTTCCTGTTCGCCTATCTGGATCGGGTCAATATCAGTTTCGCCAAGTTGCAGATGCAGAGCGATCTGGGTTTCAGCGAAACGGTTTATGGCCTCGGCGCCAGCCTGTTTTTCGTCGGCTATTTCCTGTTCGAAGTGCCCAGCAACATGCTGCTGCACAAGATCGGCGCGCGGGTGTGGATCGCGCGAATCATGGTGACCTGGGGCATTACCTCGGCCTGCATGATGTTTGTGCAGAACGAATTCTGGTTCTACACCTTGCGGTTCCTGATCGGCGTGATGGAAGCGGGCTTCGTCCCCGGTGTGCTGTATTTCTTTACCCAGTGGTACCCGGGTAATCGTCGGGCGCGGGTCAATTCCTACTTCAAGAGTTCGATCTGCCTGTGCGGTATTGTCGGCGGTCCGATTGCCGGATTGATTCTTGGTCATTTTGATGGCGTGCTGGGCATGCCCGGTTGGCGCTGGTTGTTCCTGCTGGAGGGCATCCCTTCGGTGCTGCTCGGCATCGTGGTGTTCTGGTTCGTCTGCGACCGGATCGAAGATGCGCCGTGGTTGAATGACCGGGAGAAGAAAGTCGTGTTGGCGCGGATGGCCAAGGAAGTGCAGCCGGAGATTCCCCAGACCTTCAAGGACATCTGGAAACACCCGACCACTTACGTGATGTCGGTGATTTATCTGTGCCTGGTGATGGCGCTGACCGGCCTGCTGTTCTGGATGCCGCAGCTGATCAAGACCGCAGGCGTGGCCGACACCATGAACATTGGGCTGTTGACGGTCATTCCGTATCTGGGCGCCGTCGTCGGCAACCTGTTGATCGGTGCCAGCTCGGACCGCCATGGCGAGCGTCGCTGGCACATGGCCGGTTGCGCCTCACTGACCGCTGCGGGTTATCTGGTCTGCGCCAGCTTCCCTGGACAGCTGGTGCCGTTGATGGTCGGCATGACTATGATCATGACCGGAATCATCGCCTGGATGCCGATCTTCTGGACCATTCCGCCGCGTTTTCTCAGCGGTCTGGCGGCGGCTGCGGGGATCGCGCTGATCAACTCCATTGGTCAGCTCGGCGGGATCATCGCGCCGTTCATGGTCGGCCGGATCAAGGACCTGACCGGTGTCGCCACGCCTGCGCTTTATGTGCTGTGCGCCGTCTGCGTGCTGGCTACGGCGTTGATTATCTGGGGCATACCGAATCGCTATTACGTGTGTGAGACCATTCACGACAAGCCGATTGCATCACCGGTACAAGCCCCGGCCTGACCGAACAGGGCATTTTGGCCTATCATTCGCCTTTTTCATGAAGGCGAATGAAATGACCGACGCTCCTGCCACCCTGCACGAATCCCTGAAGACCGCGACCATGCTGGAAATCGACGGCCTGCACGCCTGGGATTTCTTCCTGGGCGACTTCCTGACTCTGGAATGCATGGACGGTCGCGACCGCAAGACCTGGCGTTTCAGTCTTGAGCAGATTCACGCGGCGACGTTCGACGCAGCGCTGCAAAGCTGGACGATCAACGACGGCACCAGCGATCACAGTCTGAAATGCCTGGATGCGTTCACTCCGAGTAATGACGTGGACGAGCTTGAAGAGGACGGATCCGTATAAAACCAATCCGGGGCAGGCAGTGTCATAGAGGTGACTCTCGCATCGATGGCGCCCGATAACAATCCACAAGAGATATGCCCATGACTCGTAAACTCCTGCCGTTGCTGACGCTGGTCAGCGCAATGAGCGCTCTGCCGCTACAGGCTCAAAGCATGACCGACTACGATGTACTGATTGGTTCATATACCCAGGGTGCCAGCGAAGGCATCTACCGTTATCGTTTCGACAGCCAGACCGGCAAGCTCGACGCCAAGCCGCTGCAAGTGATCAAAAGCGAAAATCCGTCCTGGCTGACGCTGTCCAAAGATCAGCGTCATCTGTTCGCAGTCAACGAAAACGGCCCCGGCGGCAGCGATGTGGTGGGCAAGGTCAGCAGTTTTGCCATTGACCCCAAAAGCCATGAGATAACCCCGATCAATCAAGTGGTGAGCCGTGGCGACGAGCCGACCCATTCGAGCCTGAGCCCGGATGAGCGTTTCCTGTTTGTCTCCAACTACGCGGTGCATCCCGATCCGGGCGGCGCCTTGGCAGTCATTCCGGTGGGCAAGGACGGCAAGCTGTCTGATGTTGCGCAGGTCAGCAACAATCATGGCGCCAGCAAGGTCAATGCGGAACGCCAGGCGTCTTCCCACGTGCACTCAGCGGTGCCAACGCCGGACGGCAAGTATTTGGTGGCCAGCGATCTGGGCGCCGACAAGCTGTTCGTGTTCAGCTACGACGGCCAGAAAACCCAGCCGTTGCAGCCCGCCAGGCACCCGACCGTAGAGTTGGCGCCGGGCAGTGGTCCTCGGCATCTGTTGTTCAGCAAGGACGGCAAGCACGCCTGGCTGACGCTGGAAATGCTCGCCCAGGTTGCGGTGTTCGATTATCACGACGGTGCATTCAAGCAGACACAACGGGTGGACCTGAAGAATAAAGGCGTGCAGCAGAAAGTCGGCGCGGGTGGTTTGCACACCTCGGCGGACGGCAAGTTCCTGTACGTGGCCAATCGCGGTGAAGCCAATCAGGTGCTGGTATTTGCAATCGACGGCAAAGGCCAGCTCAAGGAAATTCAGCGACGCTCCGTGGAAGGCACCGAACCCCGGGAGTTCAGTTTTGACCCGAGCGGCCACTTCATGCTGATCGCCAACCAGAAAAGCAATCAGATCGTTACCGTCAAAGTCGATCCGAAAACCGGACTGCTCGGCGAGACCGTGCAAAAGGTCGACTTCGATTCGCCTTCGGACTTCCGTTTCCTGACGCGCAAGTAGCTGTGGATCGACGTCAGCCCGCCAGATACGCGGGCTGGCGTGTGTATTAATCCGGCTGATATGAGCTAGTGCTACAAAACATTTCGAATGATCGGCCCTCGGGGGTAAGTTTGAGTCACGGCCAAGACGGTCAAGACTTGAAACGAAGCTTTTACAGAACATCCGAGGGTTACCGCCATGAACTTCAATATCTTCTCCATCATCGCCGCGTCCGCTATCTCCGCCACTGTTGCGCTGCCAGCTCACGCCAGTGTCGAAGTTGCCGACAAAAAAGCACACTCTACCCAGACTTACTCCCCCAAGTATCTGCAACAAAGCGCCAAGTTCTACGCTGCACTGGATCACAAGACTCAACAATGAACCTATTTAAAAAGTGAATCCATTCCCCGTTAATGAGCGGTTCAATACCGGGGAATGGATTCGCAATCAAAGTTGTATGTAACAGCCGCCGCTTTCGCGAGCATGTTCGCTTACTCAGGTTTTTGCGACCACTGATCATTGTGTATCAGACCCTGCAAATTCTGCCCGGTGAGCCTGCTCGCGAAAGCGTCAGATGAATTCCCCTTGGCCCGCGCCTGTTAAGTCGCGGGCTTTTTTTGTCCGTTACCAATCCACTGAATAACTCATGCTGAACGTCCGGCCTTCGGCATTTGCATAAGGGGCGGGAGAATTGGCCTGGGCAAACATGTTCTGGTACGTGCGATTGGTCACATTACGCACGCCGCCCTCCAGTCGGCCTACCGGTAAGTTCAAGGAGCCGAGCAAGTCGAACAGGGTATAGCCCTGAACATAGCGTCCATTGTTGTCTTTTGCGGCAGCGTCATAGTTGGCCAGGCGCATAGCCTGCAGACGCAAGGTGTAATCGCTCTGCTCATATCCGACAAATACGGTGGTCTTGGCTGGGGAAACCCGGGTTGCTGGCAGGTCAATCCATTTGCCGTTCTGTCGGGTTTCGCCTTTGGCTCGCGCATAAGTTCCGCCGATGGACCATTGCTCGTTCATGTGAAAGGTCAAAAGACTTTCTACACCTCTGACACGCTCTTTCTGGCTGATCAGGCGCAGAGCGCGTTCGGCGGCATCGTAGAACTGGGTCACGTCCGAGGTGTTTTCGTAAACGGTGAGGTTGGCTTGCCATTTGTCCCAGTTGCCGCGCCAGCCCAGTTCATAGCTGTCGACCTTGATGGACTGGGCATTGAGCCCGCGGACGTCGTACGTGCTACGCACATCGCGCAGGAAGCGTTGGATATCCGGCAATGAAAACCCTTGGCTAAAGTTGGCGAATACATCCTGAGTGTCATTCAGGTGATAAACCGCCCCGAGGTTATACAGCGTGGCGTCGTACTTGAGGGTGCCGCCCGGCAGGATGGCGTGCTTGCCGGTCTGCACGATTTCGCCATAGGCGACGCTATCGGATATATCGCTTTGGATCCACTCGCGTCGTATCCCGCCACGTAGTGTCCAATCTTCGATGTCATAGGACAGCTGGCCAAAAATCGCACGGGTTGTGGTTTCGATGTCTGGTCCCAATTCGTAGGTCGTTCCAGTCTTGGTGTAGTTCAGGCCATTGACCGCATATTGATCGGCACGCTGCGAGGAGCGTTCGTTGTCATAATCGGTGCCCCACACCAGGCTGCCGGTGGCCGAGCTAATGTTCGGCATATCACTCTCGATAGCCAGACGAAACCCGTAGACGTTCTGCACGCTGTTGTTGTCCGATATTCCCGCTTTACCCCGTGACACGGCGGGAGCAAACAAGGCATCGGCTCGACGCCAATAGGTTTCGACCTGCAAGTTCTGACTGTAGAAATCGCTGTCCCGGTAATTAAGGTTGACGGCCTGGTTATGGGTGAATGGCTGGTCGCTGAGTTGCAGACCTTTGATCGCCACGGCTTCGCGGGTATTGCGTGGGTCTTTGGCGTAGTCGGTGTCCTGTTGGTCCTTGTAGTCTTGCAGCGACAGGCTGACTTTCTTGTCGGCATCCAACGCGTAGCCGAATCTGCCTTGCAGGTCATAGGTCAAGGTGTCCATGTTGCTTCCCTGGGATATGTCCTGAGGGATGCGCTGGCGGTTGCCGTCAAATTGGTCGTTGCGTTGGGTGGTGGCAGCCGAGACATACCAATCCAGGGCATCTTCGCGTCCAGATACGCTTTGAAACGCTTCGTAGGCAAATCCGCTGGCGTTCAAATTGTTGCCGCTGGTCACGCCCAGCCGACTGCTGAATGCGAGCTTATCGCCCTGATTGCGTTTGGTAATGATATTGATGATGCCGCCCGAAGCACCGGCACCGTAGAGGCTGCTGGCGCCCGACACGACTTCGATGCGCTCGATGCTTTGCGGCGAAATGCTGTTCAACTGCCGGTAGCTGTCGCGAGTAGCGTTCTGCGATACGCCGTCGATCAGCACCAACATGTTACGGCCGCGCAGGCTTTGGCCGAAGTTGCTCATGCCGCCGCTGGACGGTCCCAACCCCGGCACCAGCTTGCCGAGAATATCCGCGACCCGTTGTCCGGCACCGGCTTGTTGTTGAATCTGCTGTTGGTCGATGACCTGCACTGAGCCCGGAATCGAGGCGATGCTCGCTTCGCTGCGGGTGGCGGAAATCACCACGTCAGGCAGGTCCAAAGTGCCGGGCTTGTCGTCCGGAGCGGTTTGTTCAGCCCAGGCGGGAGCATTCAGCAGGCCAAGCAGGGGTAGCAGAACGGGAAATCGAGTCGCGGTCATGGTTCTATCTTTTCAGTGGCAGAAGAAGGGGGGAAACGGTGGAGGGAATGAGTGGTAGTGCATGGGCGCGGATTAGCCGAATGCCCGACGCAGCAAGTGCGTAGGTGAATGCAACCATCCAGAAAGCGTTGGAAAGTCCGACGAATTGCATGCCGATGCCACCGATGATGACCCCGCAAAGGGCGCCTGCCTTGGCGGCGCTGTTGCCCAGACCAAGGGCAAAACCTTGCTGGCTGGTCGAAACGGTGTTGGCGATCAACGCGTAAGCCACAGGTAACAGCGCACCTTGCCAGACACCCCATAGCAGTCGGGATATCAAGAAGCCGGTCCATTCGCTGGCCAAAGCGGAGAGCGCCAGCGTCAAGGTGCAGGCCCAGCAAACCCATTCGATCAACAGCAGGGTTTGCTCCGGTTGCCAGCGGTCAAACAAGCGTCCCCAGAGCGGCGCCGTCAGCAGCAATGTCACTGCGCTTGCTGCATAGCTGGCGCCGATCAACCAACCCGGCGCATGCAGGACATCCACCACGTACAACGCGTAGAAGGGCTGCGGCATCATCTTCGCCGCCTGGATCAGAATAATGATGACGAGCAGCGCGCTCAGCCATCTTCCGGGCAGTGGCTGGGGTGGCATTTGGCGAGAAGGTTTGGCTGCCCGGCGGTCGCTGGGCAGGAACAATGCGATGGCTGCACAGATCAGGCATATCAGCGCGGCGCTGATGCACAGCAGGCTGAAGCCGGATGCATCCATCAGCCATCCGCCGAACAGCGGACCGAGCAGCGAGCCGACCGCCGTCGCCGATTGCAGGCGTGTCAGGGTTCGTCCGCGTTCGTCGGTTTTACAGCAGGCCATCGCATAGGCTTGAGCGGTGGCGATGAATCCCGCCAGCGCGCCTTGCAGCATGCGTATTGCGACCAGGCATTCGGCATCAATCGTGACGGCGGCCAGCGCCTGGCAAATGCCAAGCGCCAGCAGCGCGCGAATGATCATCGGCTTGTGCCCGGTCCGATCGCCCAGTCGGCCCCACAGTGGCGTGAGAATCATTGCCGCGAGCATGGGGCCGGCGTAGACCAGTGCGTACAACATTCCAAGATACGCAGCGTTGTCGGCGCCGAGCAGGATGCGGATTTGCAGCGGCCAGAACGGTCCGCTCATTTCCATGGCGGCCATGGAGATCAGTTGAATGAGCACCAGCAAGCGCAACGCTGCGCCGTCAGTGGTCACAGACACAGCCGAGCAAAGGATTTTTCAGGCGTCCCACAACATCGACATGGCTGTCGAGCAGGCGCATGCGCAGCAGCGATTTGGCTGGCCAGTCTTCTTCAAGCAAGGCCCTGCGTTCGGTGTCCCAGCGCTGTGGTTCGATATGCGGGCGCTGTGTGTCGAAGCAAAGGGCGATCTGACATGCCAGTTCATTCCATAAAGTCGAGGCTGGCGCCTCCCAATACCGGGCGCACAACAGAATCAGCTCGCCCAGATGGCACATGAACACTGCATGCAGCAGCTTATGGCGAACATGGGCCGCATCGTCATACAGCGTCATGTTCGGGTCGTGCAGTTCAATATCCAGACCGCGCGCGCGCAGCACTTTGCGTTCGATCCTGATATCACCAAAATCCCGGACCAGCAGGCGATCCTGCTGGCTGTCCGCAGTCATGATCATGAAGCTGTTCTGTTGGTGAGCTTCGAAGGCAATCCCGTAGCGCAGATACATGCCCAGCAAACCCTGCACGCTGATGGCCAGATACTTGCGCAGGAACGTCTGCATGGCGTGCGCATCATCCCGACCTTCGGCCAATGCGATCCAGTGACGCAGCAGCGGCTGACCGGCAGCGTCCAGCGTGAACAGGCTGCCAACCGGTATGGCCAGTTCGCCCGGCTGCAAGCGGCTCAGTGGATTGTCGCGATACAGCACAGCCGCCTGCCGAGAACGCTCGTCATTGGCGGTTGGCGGCGAGAAGTGCACGCCGATCCGCTCTGGCAGAATGTCCAGGACTGCGCGGATCTGCGGCTCTTGATCAATGATTGTCTGAAGCAAATGACTGATGCGTGGGCCCATGCGCACAGCACGCGGTGACACGGTGCGTTGTGCGCTGGTAAGACTCAGTGCGACAGGCAGTTTTACCATTGGCGCGTCGGGGCGTGCTTCAGGGAGCACGGTGCGAAACGACATGGTCGGGAGCGCGATGAACGCCACCACTTTGGTCAGCACCAATAAGTGATCACTGATTTCGTTGGCGAAGGTCAGTGGCAGCTGGTGCGCGGCTTGCCAGGGGTGGACGGGCAGCGGCAGATAATCGGCAGCGTTAAGTCCCTGACGCTGCAGTTCGTCGTCCAGTTGTCCGGCGGCTTCCGGGAAACCGGCTTGCCACCAGCCGCGGTAATCGCCGGTCCCGACCATCGCTTCGACATGGGCAAATTGACGATGCAGCGCGCACAGCAGTATTGGGATACGGGCTTCGAACTCCGGAGAAAAGTCGATGACTTGAGCAACATTCAAGCCCAGCTTGGTCTTGTAGTTCGGGTGCCACGGATGCCCGAGCGTGCCCCATTGCTCAAGTAGCGCAGTCGGATTGGCAACGGCGTTGCCATGGCTTAGCCACGCCAGCAGATTGCCGTTGTACTGCGGTTCAACTGTTTCGATCAGTTGCCGCGTCCATTGCCGATGAAAGCCCAGGGATAGCGTGTCGTTGCTCAGGCTGTCGTCGAGTTCCTCATTCAATCGCTGGATGACATGTTCCGCCGGCACAGGATTTAGCCTGTCGCGGACAAGCGTCAGCAACTGCGATGGAAAGGTTATCTCAACGGCCGGTTTACCCACCTCATGAAAGGTGACTGCGCCACGAAGGTCCCAGCTGTTCATGCGGCCCTGGCGCAAATAATCGAAGCGCAGTCCGCTGTCATCTGCCAAAGGTAGCCAGCAACCGTGCTGTTGGTCATGCACGCAAGTTCGGGGATCGAGAAGACTTTCGCGAAACAACGACTGTATGAGTCGTTGCAGGCTGCGCTCAATGGCAAGGTTCAGGTGTGTGCTGAGCGAATGGAGGGTGACGGTGTGCGACTTGAAAGCAGGGCTTCGAAGCGCTTCGCTCCAGCGAGCGAGCAATTGCTGGTTTTGATCGTAGAGCGCGTGTTCCAAGTCCTGATCCTCTGGGCGACTTCGAGAGAGCACGCGGAGATTATCGGGTAGAAAATCAGGGTCAAATGATAATGATTAGATTTCGTGTTAATCAGAATTGGACTACAGGCGTGGCTCCTTGGGTCCGTCGTTCACGGGAAATTAATCGTTCAGGCGCGTGAGTGGTCCTGTTTGATCATCAACCCAACTGATATCCGCTATGCCCAGCCATCGTTTTTCAATAGTGCGCTTTTCCACGATCCTGTCGGCCTGGAAACACATCACGGAGTTACAACCATGGCCGCTGCCATTCTTCATTCAATCAAACAAGGCGCTTATATCGCCATTTCGCTTTATGTTGTTTTCATCGCCGTGGTCACTGTTACCAGCATGAATCCACAACTTACAACACCCTCGGCTCAAACCCTGGTTGAGCGTACTGCGGTTAATGCCCAGGAGCGTGCGTCGTGAGTGGCGGGAAGTTGTGGGTAACAGCAGGACTTGCGGTATTGATCAATGGCAGTTCATTGCTGGGCGTTGGCCAGGGTTCGGTGGGCGGATTGGCGCGCAGTATCGAATGCCGACACGAGATCGCCCATGCCATTGAGCGGTCAAGGGCACAGAACATGGTGGCGGGGAATCGGCCGGAAAGGGCGGGCGAACTTGGTTGACGCGCAACTGGTGGGAGCGAGCTTGCTCGCGAAAGCGACATTACATTCGAAAAATTTACTGGTCTTAAAGACAGACTTCGCAAGCAAGCTTGCCCACGGGCTTTGTACTTACTTAACCATCACCGCCTTGAACAACGCCGACTCGACAAACCGCTGCAACCAGCCACGCAACTTCGGATAAGGGCTGTCGGTAAACCACTCAGGATCCACCGCGCTGAATTGCCGGATAAAAGGCGCCAGTGCGATATCCGCCAACGTCAGATGATCACTGACCAGAAAGTCCCGCTGTAGCAGCCGATCTTCCAGTTGTTGCAGAAATACCTCAGCTAATTGCCGGTAATGCTGCTGAGGATATTCAGGGTGACGGACAAAATACTTATAGCGATCCAGATGGACTTTGAACACCTGATCGTTTTCTTCGATGAACACCTGAATCTGACGTCGCGCATCGCCGTCATTGATCATCAGCCAGTTGTCCGGGTCGTTCTGCGCCAGCGCCCAATGCATGATGTCCAGGCTCTGTTCCAGCACCTGGTCACCAAGGACCAAGACCGGCACCGTGCCTTTAGGTGAGCGCTCCAGCATTTCCGGCGGCTTGGCCTTGAGACTGACTTCCTGAGTGCGCACCTCGCAGCCGGCGTAGTGCACGGCCATGCGCGCACGCATGGCGTATGGGCAACGTCGAAATGAATACAGAATCGGCATCAACTGCTGACCTCGATAGTGCTCAAGCCATTGCCTTGGCGGCGGACCTGGATCTGCACCGGAATGCGTTCGTGCATTTCCTGAACGTGAGAGATAACCCCTACCTTGCGGCCTTGTGCCTGAAGCCCGTCCAGCGCATCCATGGCCAGTTGCAGGGATTCCGGATCGAGGCTGCCGAAGCCTTCGTCGATGAACAGCGATTCGATTTTCAGCGTGCTGGAAGCCATCGAGGCCAGGCCCAACGCCAAGGCCAGCGAAACCAGGAAGGTTTCGCCGCCGGACAACGAATGCACCGAGCGCAGTTCGTCGCCCATTTCCGTGTCCATGACCAACAGACCCAGCATGCTGCCGCCACGTTTCAGCCGATAACGTCGCACCAGTTGCTTGAGTTGCGCGTTGGCGTGATGCACCAGCAGGTCGAGGTTGTAAGCCTGGGCAATCTTGCGGAAGGTGTCGCCGGTGGCCGAGCCGATCAACGCATTGAGTCGCGCCCAGCGTTGCCATTCGTCATAAGCCTGGCTGATGCGCTGCGCCAACGCCTGATTGGCGTCCTGACGGCGCTGGTCGTCGGCTTGCTGGGCGCGCAAGTCGGCGCACTGTTGTTCACCTGCGGCAATCAAGCCGTGCAGTTCGGTCAGCGCACTTTGCAGATGTTCGGCATCGACGCTGCCGACCTGTTGCGCTTGATGGCTGTTCAAGCGCTGTTCGCGTTCTTGCAGCAACACCTTGAACTGCTCGACGGCTTTTTCGCTGGCTTGCAGTTGACGGCGCAGTTCGCTCACTTGCTCATCGTCAACGCCGAGCAATTGTTGCAGGCCGCTGTCATCCAGTTCGCTATGCCGACTGCGCCATTCTGCAATCCGTGCGCCCAGTTCGGCGCTTTCCTGCTGCATGCCGTGCAAGCGTTCCTGGCGCGCCTGAAGTTCGGCGGCCAGTTGAATCAACTGGCTGCTGACATCCTGCAAGGCCTGACTCGCCGAGCTTTCGGCGTGTCGCGACTGTTCCACGGCGGATTCCAGTCGTTGCTGCCATTGCTCGGCATTGGCGTGCTCGCCAAGCAGTTGCGCCAAGGCCTGCTGGCCGGTGGTTTGCTGGTCGCCAAGGACGGTGCAACGTTGTTGCAGTTCGCTCTGTTGCCGGGTACGGGTTTGCTGTTGGGACTGTTCCAGCTCGATTTTCTGCTGGCGTTCCCGTTGTTCCAGCAGTTCGTCGCGCTGCTGTTCCAGCTGATCGAGGCGCTGGGTGACCTGCTGGTCCAGTTGCATGACCGTGGCAGCAGCGTCATGGCGCAGGCCCTCCAGCTGCTCGGCGCTTAACAGCGGCGCGAAGGCGGTCAGTTCTTCCTCAAGACGTTCACGGTCGCTGTTCAGTGCGCGTTGCTGTTCGGCCAGTAGTTGCGTGGCGGCCTGACTGGCTTCGTTGGCGCTCAAGAGTTGCTGTTGCAGACGCGCCGCGTCTTTTTGCAGGGTGAGCAGGGCGTTCTGGCGCTGTTCGTCCTGAGTGATGTTTTGCGTCAATTGCGTCAGTTGCTGGTTCAACCAGCTATCGCGTTTGGCGGCGTCCTGTTCCAGCAAGCGCTTGCCCAACGGATGCGCATCAAAGGCTGGCGCGAGTGCCTGCTGGCGGGTGGCGAGTTGTTCCTGTTGGTGCAGAAACTCCTTCTGCTGGGCAATCAGTCCGCCAACTGTGGTGCGCAACTCGGCCAGTGTTTCCTTCAGGGCATCTACGGCTTTTTGCGCGTTGTTCTCTTCGTTTTCGTCATGCTGGGTGAGGCTTTGCAGCAGGACTTGCGGCTCATGCCACGGATGCTCGTTGCTGCCGCACACCGGACATGGCTGCTCATCCTGCAACTGCAGACGCAGTTCTTCAACACTGGCGCTGCGGGCCAGGCGCTGGCGTTCCAGTAACTGGCGGGTCACGCTCAGGGTTTGTTCGGCGACTTGCAGTTGGTTTTTCGCTTGCAGGCCTTGGCTGTTGAGCTGATCGCGCTGTTGCTGGACCTGTTGCTGTTTTTCCGTCAGCTCCAGCGCGCGGCTGTCGAGTTCCTGCAGGCTGGCCCAAAGCCGCGCCAGTTCTTCAAAGGCCCGCTGCTGTTTGCGATTGTCCTGCAGCAAGCTGCCGAGAATTTGAATCTGCTCGCCCACCGCTTCGGCTTCAGCGCCGGCTTCGCGATACAGCAGATCCAGCGCGTTGCGCAGTTCGGTTGTTTGCTGGCTGGCAGTGGCGGCGCGCTGTTCCAGGCTCGGCAGTTCGGTCTGGCCCTGTTTGAGGCGCGCGCCGATCTGCATCAGTTGTTTCAAGCGGTCGCGATAGGCGTTCCAGGCTTCGCCAAGCGGGGCCAGCGCCTGGCTGAGTTCCAGCTGTCCGGCAATCCGTTGCAGTCGCTCGGCAACCTGAGCCTGTTGCTCAAGCAGGTTTTGCAAGGCGCTTTGTCCTTGGGTGTAGCTGTGCTCAGCCTGTTGCCTGTGCTCATCGGCCTGACGCAATTCGTCCGCCAATCGGGCCACGTTGCTCTGGATGTCGAAGGCTTGACGCAGCAATGGCGCGGCATCGCTGTGCTGCTGTTGCGCCTTGAGCGATGCGGCCTGTGCTTCGACGCACGCCTGTTGCAGCTGAGTCTGGCGAGTGTGCAGTTCGTTCTGCTGCCCGATGTGTTGCTGGATCTGATTCGTCAGCGGGGTCAGTTGCGCGGTCAATTCGGTTTGGCGCAGGAACTGGTGACGCTGCGGTGCCAGTTGTTCCAGGCGCGCCAGATTCAGCCGTTCGCCGCTCTGGCTTTGCCAATGTAGCTGCGCCTGTTGCAACTGTTCGGCGGCGCTTTGCTGCTCTTGCTGAAGTTGCAGCAGGACTTTGTGCCATTGCTGTTGCAGTTCAAGCTGGCGCAGTTCGCTTTGCTGGGTCTTGAGCGCCAGTTGGGCGGTTTCGAAACGCTGGTCCAGCTCGGCACGGGCATCCGGCTCCATGGGCGTGACCCCGGTTGCCAAGGCCTGGAGATCGTCGTGGGCCTTTTTCGCTTCCTGGCTCTTGCTGAAGGCGCGGCGTCCCAACTGGCTGTAGATCGCCGTGTCGGTGAGTTTTTCCAGCAGCTCGCTGCGTTCCCGGTCGTCGGCCTTGAGAAAGGCGCTGAACTCACTCTGGGCCAGCATGACGGCGCGGGTGAACTGTTCGAAGTTGAGACCCAGACGCGCTTCGAGCAGGGTTTTGTACTCAGTCTTGTTCTGGCTGCTGAGGATTTGCTCGCTGTCCAGATCGGTGAGCGTCTGGCGACTGGCCTGAAGTTTCTTGCTGGCGTTGTCGCGCGCGCGGTTGGTTTCCCAGCGGGCGCGATAACGACGGCTGTCGATGCCGACGAAATCCACCTCGGCGAAGCCGCTGCCGGTGCCGCGCCGCAACAGGGTGCGCGGGTCGTTGGTGCTGATGTCGCCGTCGATTTCCGGGACTTTCGATTGGCCGATATTGCTCAGGCGCGGAATGGCCCCAAACAGCGCCAGACACAAGGCATCAAGCAGTGTGCTTTTGCCCGCGCCGGTTGGACCCGTGATGGCGAACAGCCCGGCGCTGGCCAGGGGTTCGGCGGTGAAATCCAGTTCAAAGGGGCCAGCCAGAGACGCGAGGTTTTTCAGGCGGATGGCGAGGATTTTCATGGTTGTTCGCTCTCCAGCTGGACTTCCTGCAACAGCGTGGCGAAGTCGGTCAGGGTTTGCTCGTCGACCTCGCTGCCGTAATTCTCCTGCCAGGCGCGACTGAACAGTTCCAGCGGGTTGAGCTGATCGAGTTCGATCAGGCCTTCGCCGTCATCGCTGCCGTCGCCACGGCCGCTGCCGGCATATTCAGCGGCAATGCGCACCAGCCGCACGGCCTTGCCTTGCAGTGCGCCTTCGATCTGGTTGCGCAGGTCCGGTTGCGGCTCGTCCAGGCGTACACGGACTTCCAGCCACGGCTGGCGTTCGATATCAGCGAGCAGATCGATGTCCGGCAAGTCCTTGAGCTGCACCAGTAATTCGGCGAGCGGCGCGGGGCCGATCCGTTGCAGATTGACTGCGCGGGGAATCAGCAGGGTTTCGACGCTGTGCAGCTGGTCGCCTTCGCAGGTGATTTCCAGGATCTGATGCGCGTAGCCGATTTCCGAAAATGACAGCGGAATAGGCGATCCGCTGTAGCGAATACGTTCTTCGCCATTGACCCGCTGGGGTTTGTGCAAGTGGCCGAGGGCGACATAAGTGATGCTCGGGCCGAACAGGCTGGCGGGCAGGGCTTCGGCGTTGCCGATGATCAGGCTGCGCTCGGAGTCTTCCGAGACTGAGCCACCGGCCATGTGCGCGTGGCTGATGGCAATCAGGGCTTGCCCCGGCTGGCGCTTGAGATTGGCCGCTTCGATCAGCAGTTCATGGACCCGACCGATGCCGCGCAAATAATTGTCGCCCAGGGTCGCGCCGGTGACTTCGGCCGGACGCAGAAAGGGCAGGGCCAGGCACCAGGCGCCGACTTCGCCTTCGGCATCGGGCAGTGGCAACAGCAGGCGCTCGACATCCAGGGTTCCGTCGTCGAGCCACAACACCCGGCCCAGCGCGTGGGTGCGCAGGCGGCGCATGAGCGGCGCGGGCAATTCGATGCGTGAACCCGAATCATGGTTGCCAGCGATCATCACGATGGTCAGCTTCGGCTGCTGCTCGTGAGCATTGACGATAAAGTCGTAGAGCCGCTCCTGGGCTTTGACCGGCGGATTGACCGTGTCAAAGATGTCCCCGGCAATCAGCAGCACATCAGGCTGACGCTCGGCCAGACGGGCCAGCAGCCAGGTCAGGAAGCTGGCGTGTTCAAAGTCCCGCTCCTGGCCATGAAGGTTCTGGCCGAGGTGCCAGTCGGAGGTGTGGAACAATCGCATGTGTTTTTCTCAATTCTAAATTGTGTGTCGTGAGGCTTGGCGACGCGTAAATATTCGTTGGAGCGAGGCTTGCCCGCGAAGAACTGTAACGCGGTGGGCCTGTTCCACCGCGGCGCCTGATTTGCGGGCAAGTCGGAACGCCGCCCGCTCGCTCCAACAGCGTTCAATTCCAGCGCAAAGCCCTCTACTTTGGATACAACGGCGGCAGACTCTGGTCGGTCGCCGCATCCGGAACATGTTCCGAGGCGGGCAGCGTGCGGATCGCGCGCCAGAGGTCTTCGCCCAGCCACAGTTGGCCGGTTTCACTGTACAGCGCGCCGTTCAGGCCATCGAGGGCGTCGGACAGCGGGACAAAACGTGCCGCCATGTCGGCCAGGGTTTCCGGTTGCTGACGTGCCCAGGCGTCCAGCGCCTGACGGGTCGCATGAGGATCGTTAGCCAGGCTGGCGCGTTTGAGATCATCCAGCAGCGTGCGCGGACTCGGCCCGGCCTGGGCCACCCGCGCCACCGCCGGTTGCCAGCGCGCCCGCCACCAGAGAATCACCCCGATCAGCGTGGTAAAGGCAAAGAACAACGTGCTCATCTGCCACGGCCAGACAGGCGGGCCAATCACTGTGACACCGCCCGGATCGTTATTCACCGGAGTGTCCACTTCCAGGCTTGGGTTGCTGCTGATCTGCAAGGTGCGTGCGGCCAGCGAGGTATGTTCCAGGTGGTCTTCGCGGGTGTTCCACCAGACAATATCGACGGCGGGCAAGTCGATGGAGCCGACCCGGTTCGGCACCAGGGCTTCGCGTTCTTCACGAGTGCCAATGATGCCGCGCTCGCTGGCCAGATTGGCCAGTTGCGGCTGGTCGGGATAGCGCCGCAGGCTGCTGAGGTCGGTGGCCGGCAAGGGCGGCAGTTGGGCGCTGGAAAGGCCCTCGACCTTGAGCGTCAGGATCCGCGTCAAGGATTCACCCACCTGGCTGTGTCCCGGTTCCGGGCTCCAGCTTTCGCTCAGAATAACGCTGCGGGCCGGCAGCCAGGGCGCATCGGCCGGGTAGTCGGCAGGCTTGGCCTTGACGGTCAGCGGCAGCGGTGCCGAATTGACCCGCACCACCTTGCCCGGCTGCGGGCCGAATGGATTGACCGGATCGCTGGTCTGGGCGTTTTCCGCCGCGGGCTGGACCAGCGTGGCGCTAAACACCTGCGGCGGAATCACCAGGGTGCCGCTGTGCTGTGGATAAATGGCATAACGCATCTCGATCACGCCATGTCGGATGCCGTTGATGAGTTTCTCGTAGGTCTTCGATTCGCCGAGTTTTTCGATGCGCGCGTCGGGCACTTCAAGGGGCGTGAGGTTGCTGTCGTCGAAAAGCGCAACCGAGTGATAGATGCGCAGGTTCAGCACCGCCTGCGCCTGCACGTAAACGCTGTCCTGATCGAGGCTGGCGTCGAAGAATACCGGCGCCAGTTTGCCGGGTTGATTCTGCTCGTCGCTCTGGATCACTTGCAGGGTGATCGGCTCGCTCTTCAGCTCCCCCAGCTCCAGCGCCGGGATGATTACCGACCCGGTTTGCCTCGGCAGCAAGGTGATGATCCAGCGCGTAGTCGCCTGATTGCCACCGTCCAGCGTATTGAGGCGATTGACCTGCCGCGTGCCGCGCACGTCGAAGTCGCGCTCCAGAGAGCTAAGGTCAGGTTTGCCGAATTGGGTGACGTCGCTGGTTTCCAGGGTCAGTTCGACGGTTTCCCCGGAGTTGAGCCGGGCGCGATCCACGCTCGCGGTCAGTTCCGCCGCCTGGTTGGGCAGGGCGACCAGACAGAGCAGCAGGCTGATCAATAAGGTGTACACGCGACTCATCGGGTTTTTTCCTGACGCTGTTGCTGTTGGTACCAGAATTTGCGTCGCAGCAATTCCCCTGGATCATCCGGAATCTGGCGCAGCCATTGCTCCAGCGCTTGTCGACGTTCGCCATCCATCGGACGGTCCGGAGGCCGGATCGGCGGTTGGGTGGTTTCGTTATCGTCCAGAGGCGAGCCGGGCGCCGGATTGCCACCATTACGCGGCGGGGGTTCAGTGCCGGGACTGTTTTCCTCGCCGGGCTCGGTGGGCTCCTTGTCCTTGTCTTGAGGTTGTTGCGCGGTCGCCGTCTGGCTTTGGGCATTGTCGCCGTCGTCGTCACCGTCGCTTGGCTTGGTCTCGCCGGGTTCCGCTGCTTTGGATTGCTTGTTCTGCTCAAGGATCTGCTCGACCAGCGCCTTGTTCGTCACTGCCGCTTGCAGATCCGGTTGCCGCTCCAGCGCTTGTTCGTAGGCGTCCAGCGCTGCCTCCAGTTCGCCGCTGCGCGCCAGCGCGTTGCCGCGATTGTAGTGGTCCGCCGCAGTGTTACCTTCGGCGAAGCGCTGGGCGGCACTGGCATAGTCGCCTGCTTCGTAGAGCGCGATACCTTTCCATTGCGGGTTTTCGAACTGTCGGGCCGCTTCGGCGGGGCGATGCTGCTCCAGCAACCGCTGGCCCTGCTGATCGGGACGCAGCCACAAGTCCTGAAAATCGAACGCATAGCTGTTCTGCGGCAGCATCAGCAGCAGCGGCAGGCACAGCAACCAGCCGCGACGACCGGCGCAAGCCGCCAGCAACAGCAGCGGCAGCAGAAACCAGTGCCCCTGGTCGGCCCAGCTGTCCAGCTGGATCAGTTGCCCGTCGCTGCGCAGGGCTTTTGGCCCATCCAGCAAGCCAAGCTCGCGCAGGTCGTCGTCATCCACTCGCACTTGTCGGTATTGGCCGCCGAGCTGGCCGGCGAAGTCCGCCAGGCTGGCACTGTCCAGACGCGGCAGCAAAATTGCTCCCTGGCTGTCCTTAAGCAACCCGCCTTTTTCCTGAAGTACCGGCGCACCTTCGGCCGTGCCGACGCCCAGGATCAGCAGCGGCGGGCTCTGGCCCACCAATGCCTGACGAATACCCTGGCGCTCCTGTTCGCTCAACGACGAACCGATCAGCAGGACTCGACCACGGCCCAGCGCCGCTTGCTTGAGCAGACCCAATGCCTGATGCATGGCAAGGTCCGCGCGGTGCCCGGCCTGCGGCATGATCGAAGGTTTGACCGCATCCAGAAGATTGCGGATGGTGGCCAGATCGTCCGACAGGGGCACCAGCGTGTGGGCACTGCCCGCATAAACAATGATGGCGGTTTGCGAATCGCTGCGGGCCTGCAACAGATCCTGCAGTTTGCGTTTGGCCTGCTCCAGCCGGGTTGGCGGGCTGTCAGTGGCGAGCATTTCCGGAGTGACCTCCAGCAAAATTACCAGCGGGTCTACCGGTTTCTGGCTGAATTGTTCCACGCGCTGCCAGCCAGGACCGAGCAAGGCAAGCATCGCCAGCATCCACGCGACCCCAAGGAAAATCCACGGAGTTTTATTGTCGCGCCCCTTGCCACCGTTGAGCAGCACCGAATGGAAGGCGACCGGCAAAATCATCTGCCAGCGCCCGGCGCGTTTCTGACGATGCCAGAGCCGCCAGAGCAGCCAGACCAGCAGCGGCAATAAAAGCAGCCACCAGGGACGAAACCAGTGCGGCCAGAGGCTGATCATGCGCGCCTCCGCAGTCGCTTGATTCGCTCGCGCCATTGTCGCCCGTCGCGCATGAAACGTTGCCGGTTGAGCAGGCGTTGCAGCGGATTGTTCGGCCAACGCTCATGCACCACGAGGATCAGGCTCAGCAGCATGGCGCCAGCCAGCGGCCACTGATAAAGCGCCAGCGCCGCGCGCGCCTGGGTCGGTTGTTGCGCGACCGGTTCCAGCGCGTCGAGACTTTTGCGGATATTCTCCAGCTGATCGCCGTCGCGGGCCCGGAAATACTGGCCGCCGCTGATTTCGGCAATTTGCTTGAGGGTAGGTTCGTCGAGATCCAGGCTCGGATTGAGCCCGAGCATGCCCAGCGAACCGGCTTTTTCCGGGTCCGCACCGATGCCGATAGGGTAAATTTTCACGCCTTCTTCAGCGGCAAGGCGGGCGGCGGTTACGGGGTCGATCTGGCCGCCATTGTTGGCGCCATCGGTGACCAGCACCAGAATCCGGCTTTGTGCCGGACGCAGACGCAAGCGCTTGAGGGCCAGGCCAATGGCGTCGCCAATGGCCGTATTTTTACCGGCAATGCCGATTCGCGCTTCATCGAGCCAGACGCGCACGGTGTGGCGATCAAAGGTCAGCGGCGCCTGAACGAACGCCTGGCTGCCGAACAGGATCAGCCCGACGCGATCCCCCTGACGGCCTTCAAGAAAATCCCCCAACAGATGCTGGACCAGCACCAGCCGACTGACTTCGTCGGCTTTCCACTGCATGTCGGGATAGTCCATGGAACCGGACACATCCACTGCCACCAGCAAATCCCGTCCGCTGGACGCGACGGGCAGCGGCTCACCCAACCATTGCGGGCGTGCGGTGGCGACCAACAGCAGCAGCCACAACAGAATGAACGGCAACTGCTGGCGCCATGCCGGCAGGTTGGCCTTGGCGCGACGGCCCACCAGACCTTCCAGATCACTGAGGAAACTGACTTTCAGCGCCGCCTCGCCGCTGTCCGCTGCGGGCAGCAATATACGCATCACCCAGGGCAGGGGCAGCAGGGCGAAGACCCACGGCCAGGCGAACTCAAACATGTTTGCGAATCCAGGTTTCAACCGCCTGGGTCAAGCCGGAAATGGCTTTGTCGTCCAGTTTGCATTCCGGTTTATACGCGCCTTCGACCAGCACCATCCAGCGCGTCAGGCCAGCAGCCGGGCAACGGTTATCGAGGAAGGCCAACCATTTTCGGCCGTTTAGCGTGTGGCTCTGGCTGTACGGGTAGTGATTGCGGCAAAGACGTTTGAGCAGCCCGTTGATTTGCTGCAACCAGGCCCCGGCCGGAGCGCTGTCATAGGGTTTGGGCATCTGCGCCAGTTCCAGCAGCGCGGCAATGCGGACCGGGTCCAATGGCTGCTCGGCGCGGCGGATGCCGGCTTTGACCGGGATCACATGCCGTACACGCCACAGTCCCCAGCCCGCAATCGGGATCAACAACAGCAGCAGCCACCAACCTGGCGCAGGTGGCCAGAAGCCGATGGCTTGCGGCGCGATCAGCGGCTGAAGTTGATCCAGCGGGTTCATTTGTGTTTTACCGGACGCTGGGCGTTCAGGTATTCGCGCAGTTGTTCCACCATCTCCCGTTGCGTGCTCAAAGGCATCAGCAACACCCGAAGTTTCTGCGCGAGCAATTCCCAGCGCGCGGCACGTTCTTCGCCTTGGGTTCGGTAGGTCTGACGCAGCTGAGGATCGAGGGTGTCCAGCTCCAGTTGCGCGCCACGTTCAGCAAAACGCAGCAGGCCTGCTGCGGGCAGGGCGTGGTCCAGCGGGTCGGATAAAGGCAGCAGCAGCAGATCACAATGTCGCGACAACAGACTCAGCTGTTGTTCGGCGGCGTCCGAGAGCGCTCGTTCATCGCACAGCACGACGACCAGACTGCCCGGACGCAAGACCTCCCGCGCCCGGCGCAAGGCGATACCGAACGCGTCGCGGTCGGCGGCGATTTCGGTGTGCAGCGATTGATTGATCCGCACCAGACGGTTGAGCAATTGCAACAGGCTTTGCTTGCTGCGCCGGGGTTTGATTTCGTAATGCTCGTTGTCACCGAACACCAGCCCGCCCACCCGATCATTGTGGATCAGCGCCGCCCAGCCAATCAGGGCCGCAGCCTGGGCTGCCAGCACCGATTTGAACATCAGGCCGGAACCGAAGAACAGCCGGCGGCTTTGTTCGACCAGGATGAAAATCGGCCGCTCGCGTTCCTCATGGAACAGCTTGGTGTGCGGTTCCTGAGTGCGGGCCGTGACGCGCCAGTCGATGCTGCGCACGTCATCGCCGGCCTGATAAACCCGGACCTGATCGAAATCGACGCCACGGCCGCGCAGCTTGGAGTGATGCAGGCCGATCAGCGGGCTGCGCCGACTCGGGGTGGAGAACAGCTGCACTTCGCGAACGCGATGGCGCATTTCGATCAGTTCGGCGAGGCTGACGCGAATACCTGGCTGGGGAATCAGATAGGGTTGCATGGTTTCACGCGACTGCCACGACATCAAGAATGCGCTGGATGACCCGGTCCTGATCGATGCCGGCCGCTTCCGCTTCGAACGACAGGATGATCCGATGACGCAGGACGTCGAACAGCACAGCCTGAATATCTTCGGGGCTGACGAAGTCGCGCCCGGCCAGCCACGCGTGGGCCCGTGAGCAGCGATCCAGGGCAATGGAGCCGCGCGGGCTGGCGCCGTAGGAAATCCACTCGGCCATTTCCGGATCGAACTTGCCTGGCGTGCGCGTGGCCATGACCAGTTGCACCAGATATTCCTCTACGGCATCGGCCATGTAGAGGTTAAGAATTTCCTTGCGGGCTGCAAAAATCGCTTGCTGGCTGACCCGGCGCTCGGGTTTGGTCTCGCCATTGAGCGCTTCGCCACGGGCCTGTTGCAGAATCTTGCGCTCCACAGCGGCGTCCGGGAACCCGATCTTGACGTGCATCAGGAACCGGTCGAGCTGTGCTTCCGGCAGCGGGTAAGTGCCTTCCTGTTCAATCGGGTTCTGAGTCGCCATCACCAGGAACAGCGGGGACAGCTCGTAAGTGCTGCGCCCGACGCTGACTTGCCGCTCGGCCATGGCTTCGAGCAAGGCCGACTGCACTTTGGCCGGGGCACGGTTGATTTCGTCGGCAAGCACCAGATTGTGGAAGATCGGCCCCTGTTGGAAGACGAAGCTTCCCGTTTCCGGACGATAGATCTCGGTGCCGGTGATGTCGGCAGGCAGCAGGTCAGGGGTGAACTGGATGCGATGGAATTGCGCTTCGATGCCTTCAGCCAGTTCCTTGATCGCTTTGGTCTTGGCCAGGCCGGGCGCACCTTCGACCAGCATGTGGCCGTCGGCGAGCAGGGCGATCAACAAGCGTTCGATCAGTTTTTCCTGGCCGAGAATCTGCGTAGAAAGAAATGTTCGCAGCGCAATCAGCGCTTCACGATGTTCCATCGATGACTGTTCCTGGCAGGTAATCAGCGGCGTCAGGTGACACCGAAGCTGGGGGCGTTACTTTAATCCATAGAGGGGTGTTCCGACTAACGGCTACGGGTTTTTTCTGGCATTCCGGGCAGAAGATTACAAACAGCTCCGAATTGTCCTACTTCATATGTTGAAGGTTTGTAGGAATTGAGGCGCCAAGCGGGAATCTGTTGACGTGGCTCCGGTTATTGGCCGCGCTTTACACAAATCGCGCCCGATAAAACATCGACGCGTTCTCCCAAAGCACCATCTGCGCATCGCGCTCGCCAATGGCGTCCTTGATCATGTCGATATCGCTGGTTCGAAATGGCCGAGGTGCGCGGGTCGAGGGAAGATCGGTGCCGAACATCAGTGCGTGGGGATTGGCGGCGAAGATCGCCTTCAGGACAACGGCAACCGGAAAGTCCACCCGACCGAAACCGCTGGCCTTGATATGTACGCCACCTTCGGCGAGTCGGACCACGCTGGGCAGGCCTTCTGCGCTCAGGCCCAGATGATCGATGCTGACTTTCGGCAGTTGCAGCAGACGGCTTTCGATCTCTGGCAATTCGCTGGAGTCCACGTACAACTCGGTATGCCAACCCACTCGTTCAAACACTCGTCTGGCCAGGAACTCCAGCTGATCCAGTTGCTCCGAGCCGCCGCGCCTGAGGTTGAAGCGCACTGCGCGCACGCCAAATCCGTTGAGGGTTTCCAGTTCGGCGTTGGTGATGTTGGCGGGTACCTGGGTCACGCCAACAAAGCCTGCGCCCAGTCGGCGCAGCGCTTCAAGCAGATACCCCTGATCAAAGCCCTGAAACGAGCCCGACACTACTGCGCCGCCAACCACCCCTAACGGAGCGGCCAACGCCTGATAATTAGCAACGCAAAACGGCTTGGGCACATAGCCGTCATTGGCCTTGAGGGGAAAACGCGGGTCAATGATGTGGCAATGGGCGTCGAAAATCGGCTGGGTCATGACGGCTCCGGTCCGTGTACTGAGAGCGCCCTATTTACTCACATCGACTTAAGCGATCTCGCTGACATATGTACCGACATTTTCCAGAATTATCTGCAACGTCTCTTCCACATCCCGCAGCTCATCGGCTGAAGTGGAGTGGTGGATTTCAAATACCTTGTGACCATCCAGCTCGTTGCCGTCTGCCGGATCGATTTCCACCAGCAGGCGTTCGGCACTGAAGGTCACCTTCAGGCTGGAAACGGTGTGCGTCTTGTCGTCACGAATAGTGATTTCCACCTCGTTTTCATCCGGGAAACGGGTCAGGGAAAACAGCTCGCCGTCTTCACTGTGGCAGCAGAGCAGCGCCATATCGTCATATTCGTCGTCGCACGGGTTGACGATGAGGCTGGCGGTGGTGATTTGCATGATGGGTTCCTGAGCTGAGCGTGAATCCAGCGATTTTGCCAGTGTTGCCTGATTTTTGCTGGGTAATTGCGGCGGGCATCCCACACGGCTGCAATCTTTGGAAAATCTTCACTGAATCGTAAATTCATAAGGCGTCTACCTTGGATAAAGTATGCGACCTGAACGTGGAATGGCGGGCCGCATCGAGTTATCCAGCAACTGACAAGACCAGGGAGGTCTTCAATGAAACATTGCATTCAGGGAAGAAAGGTCAGCAGAGCCGCGATGATGTTGAGCATGGTCATTGCCGTTATGGCGGGACAGTTTGCTGGCGCCTCGCCCACGATTGAGACCAGCGACGATGTAATACCACTTTCAGTCTGGAAGACCTGGAAGTTCCTGGGCGGGCTCGATATGTATGCTCCACGGCAACCCGGTGACGTCGTCAAAGTCCGTTTTTTCTCACCCGCGAACGAAGAACTGCATACCTTCTCTTCAACGGTGAGCGAGGACGATAAAGGCAGTAATCGCTGGGCATTGCGCCTGCTGGACCAGATACAAACAGCAAATATCGGCGTGGTCCCCGGCAATCCCAATGTGCACCATGGCGGTCTGGAAAATTATGGCTGGGGCGTGGTAACGCGCTATTTCTACGCGGTCGCTCCAGACAGGTATTCCCGCGCAATCAGTGAGGTCCACCCTGTGGGCGGCGGGGTAACCACACAACCGGCGGATGATGGCGGATCTATAATTTTTGACGCACCGTCCATCGTGAAGAAAGGCGATAACTTCACCTTCCAGGTTGGCGGCGGTGGCGGTACAGAAACTCGAAACGTGGCTGTGAGTATCTTCGATACCGGGACTGACGAGCGTGTAGCGTTGAAGCAGGACATAGTGAGTGGGACGTATGCGCCATTTTTTGACGTGCGCGCGGCGGACAGTTGGGTTGGGCCGCTGACCATGATTGCGACTGTGACTATCAGGGGCGAGCCCTCGAAAAGCTATATGAAAGTCCAGAGTCTCCAGCTCAAGGACGCTGGTAGTCATGATCATGCCTTTCCGGAAGGCGTGGCGGGTTACAAGGCGGGGACGAAAGTGCTTCAGCCAAAAAATCAGCGCGTTTACGAGTGTAAGCCGTTCCCGTACAGCGGCTATTGCATTCAATGGAGCAGCAGCAACACTCAGTTCGAACCGGGAATTGGCAGTCACTGGCAGGAAGCCTGGATCTCGAGGCCGTAACTTCTGCCTGACTGGCGGCAATTCCCGTCCTCTTCCTGAGTCATCATCGCCCACAGCGCTACGAGCCGATGACTGAATATGTCGCAGCCTCGCAAGCAGTCGCCCGCCCGCTGTCGTTAAGCTGGAGGTCATATGAACGGCGGTGGAAAGGTCCTGCGCAACGGGTGGACTTTTCTGACAGCGATTTTCGGCATTTCGATGTGACGAGTCGCGCACCGTAAGCGTTAGTTCTTTAGCTTTACACTCAGCCATGCTTTGCTGTTCTGCCCGTTACCCACGGCAGAGCATGGTCCGCGACCTAACCATCCAGCTTCCTCCTTATAAAAGCCAAAGCGGAGTACCACAGATGGCGTTCTTCACCGCAGCCAGCAAGCCCGACTTCCAGCATCAACTGCAAGCGGCACTGGCGCAGCACATCAGCGAACAGGCACTGCCACAAGTGGCGCTGTTTGCCGAGCAATTCTTCGGCATCATTTCCCTGGATGAACTGACCCAGCGTCGGTTGTCCGACCTCGTCGGTTGCACCCTGTCAGCGTGGCGTCTGCTCGAGCGCTTCGAGCATGCCCAGCCGCTGGTGCGGGTCTATAACCCCGATTACGAACGGCATGGCTGGCAATCGACACATACCGCCGTCGAAGTGCTGCATCACGATCTGCCATTTCTGGTGGACTCGGTGCGTACCGAGCTGAACCGTCGCGGCTACAGCATTCACACCCTGCAGACCACGGTGTTGAGTGTGCGTCGTGGCAGCAAAGGTGAATTGCTGGAGTTGCTGCCCAAGGGCACGACCGGCGAAAACGTGCTGCAAGAATCGCTGATGTATCTGGAGATCGATCGCTGCGCCAACACCAGCGAGCTGAATGTGCTGGCCCGTGAGCTGGAACAAGTGCTGGGTGAAGTGCGGGTTGCGGTAGAAGATTTCGAACCGATGAAAGCCAAGCTCCACGAGCTGCTGGCAGGCATCGATGATGTGCAGTACGGCGTTGATGAAGGTGAAAAGTCCGAGATCAAGGCGTTTCTGCAGTGGCTGGTGAACAACCACTTCACGTTCCTGGGCTACGAAGAATTCCAGGTACGTGGCGAGGCCGATGGTGGCCAGTTGATCTATGACGAATCTTCGTTCCTGGGCCTGACCAAGCGCCTGCGCGCCGGCCTGACCGAAGACGATCTGCACATCGAAGGCTATGCAGTGAACTACCTGCATGAGCCGACGCTGCTGTCGTTCGCCAAGGCTGCCCATCCGAGCCGTGTGCATCGTCCTGCTTACCCGGATTATGTGTCGATCCGGCAGATTGATGCGTCCGGCAAGGTCATCAAGGAATGCCGCTTCATGGGCCTCTACACCTCATCGGTGTATGGCGAGAGCGTTCGGGAAATCCCGTACATCCGCCGCAAGGTCGCAGAAGTTGAACGCCGTTCCGGCTTCGATGCCAAGGCGCATCTGGGCAAGGAACTGGCTCAGGTGGTCGAAGTACTGCCGCGTGACGATCTGTTCCAGACACCGGTGGATGAATTGTTCACCACCGTGATGTCCATCGTGCAGATCCAGGAGCGCAACAAGATTCGTGTGTTCCTGCGCAAGGACCCGTACGGCCGCTTCTGCTATTGCCTGGCTTACGTACCGCGTGACGTGTACTCCACCGAAGTCCGCCAGAAAATCCAGCAAGTGCTGATGGATCGCCTGAAGGCAAGCGACTGCGAATTCTGGACCTTCTTCTCCGAATCCGTGCTGGCGCGTGTGCAATTGATCCTGCGGGTAGACCCGAAGGTCAATCTGAACATCGATCCGGTGCAGCTGGAAAACGAAGTGATTCAGGCCTGCCGTTCGTGGAAAGACGATTACGCCAGCCTGGTCGTGGAAAGCTTCGGCGAAGCCCACGGCACCAATGTTCTGGCGGACTTCCCGAAAGGTTTTCCGGCGGGTTATCGCGAGCGTTTCGCGGCGCATTCGGCTGTGGTCGACATGCAGCACCTGTTGAGCCTGAACGAAACCAATCCGCTGGTGATGAGCTTCTATCAGCCGCTGACCGGTGGTAAACAGCAGCTGCACTGCAAGCTGTATCACGCCGATACGCCGCTGGCGCTGTCCGACGTGCTGCCGATCCTGGAAAACCTGGGCTTGCGTGTATTGGGTGAGTTCCCGTATCGCCTGCATCACAGCAATGGCCGCGAGTTCTGGATTCATGATTTCGCCTTTACCTATGGTGAAGGTCTGAACCTGGATATCCAGCAGCTCAACGACACCTTGCAGGACGCTTTCGTCCACATCGTGCGTGGCGAAGCCGAGAACGATGCGTTCAACCGCCTGGTGCTCACCGCTGGTTTGCCATGGCGTGACGTGGCGTTGCTGCGCGCTTATGCCCGTTATCTGAAACAGATTCGCCTGGGCTTCGACCTGGGTTATATCGCGGCGACCCTGAACAACCACACGGATATCGCCCGTGAACTGACGCGGCTGTTCAAGACCCGCTTCTATCTGGCGCGCAAGCTGGCCGCCGACGATCTGGACGACAAGCAGCAACGTCTGGAACAAGCGATTCTGTCTGCTCTGGACGACGTTCAGGTGCTCAACGAAGACCGCATCCTGCGTCGTTACCTGGACCTGATCAAGGCGACCCAGCGCACCAACTTCTACCAGACCGACGCGAATGGCCAGAACAAGAGCTACTTCAGCTTCAAGTTCAACCCACGGCAGATTCCCGAACTGCCGAAACCGGTGCCCAAGTTCGAGATTTTCGTCTATTCGCCGCGTGTTGAAGGCGTGCATCTGCGCTTCGGTAACGTTGCGCGTGGCGGCCTGCGCTGGTCCGACCGTGAAGAAGACTACCGCACCGAAGTGCTGGGCCTGGTAAAAGCCCAGCAAGTAAAAAACTCGGTGATCGTGCCGGTTGGCGCCAAGGGCGGTTTCCTGCCGCGCCGTCTGCCACTGGGCGGCGGTCGCGACGAAATCCAGGCCGAAGGTATCGCCTGCTATCGCATCTTCATCTCCGGTTTGCTCGATATCACCGACAACCTCAAGGAAGGCACCCTGGTGCCACCGGTCAACGTCGTGCGTCATGACGATGATGACCCGTACCTCGTGGTGGCGGCCGACAAAGGCACGGCGACGTTCTCCGACATCGCCAACGGCATCGCCATCGATTACGGCTTCTGGTTGGGCGATGCATTCGCTTCCGGCGGCTCGGCCGGTTATGACCACAAGAAAATGGGCATCACTGCCAAGGGCGCGTGGGTCGGCGTGCAGCGCCACTTCCGCGAGCGCGGCATCAACGTCCAGCAAGACAATATCAGCGTGATCGGCATCGGCGACATGGCCGGTGACGTGTTCGGCAACGGTTTGCTGATGTCGGATAAATTGCAACTGGTGGCCGCGTTCAACCATTTGCATATCTTCATCGATCCAAACCCGGAACCGGCCAGCAGCTTCGCTGAGCGTCAGCGTCTGTTTGACCTGCCGCGTTCGGCCTGGACCGATTACGACACCAGCATCATGTCCGCTGGCGGCGGTATCTTTCCGCGTAGCCTGAAAAGCATCGCCATCAGTCCCGAGATGAAAGAGCGCTTCGACATCAAGGCCGACAAGCTGACGCCAACCGAGCTGCTCAACGCCTTGCTCAAGGCGCCGGTTGATCTGCTGTGGAACGGCGGCATCGGTACTTACGTCAAATCCAGCTTCGAAACCCACACCGACGTGGGCGACAAGGCCAACGACGCATTGCGGGTCAACGGCAACGAGTTGCGCTGCAAGGTCGTGGGCGAGGGCGGTAACCTGGGCATGACGCAGCTGGGTCGTGTCGAGTTCGGCCTCAATGGCGGCGGTTCCAACACCGACTTCATTGATAACGCCGGTGGCGTTGACTGCTCTGACCACGAAGTGAACATCAAGATCCTGCTCAACGAAGTGGTGCAGGCCGGTGACATGACCGAGAAGCAGCGCAATCAGCTGCTGGAAAGCATGACCGATGAAGTCGGCCATCTGGTGTTGGGCAACAACTACAAACAGACTCAGGCATTGTCGCTGGCGACACGTCGCGCCTACGAGCGCATCGCAGAATACAAGCGCCTGATGAGCGATCTGGAAGCCCGTGGCAAGCTGGATCGCGCCATCGAGTTCCTGCCTGCCGAGGATCAGATCGCCGAACGCGTTGCGGATGGCAAGGGTCTGACCCGTCCGGAGCTGTCGGTATTGATTTCCTACAGCAAGATCGATCTCAAGGAAGCGTTGCTGGAATCCCGTGTTCCGGACGACGATTACCTGGCTTGCGATATGGAAACCGCGTTCCCGCCGTCTCTGGCGGCGAAGTTCTCGGATTCCATGCGTCAGCATCGCCTGAAGCGCGAGATCGTCAGCACCCAGATCGCCAACGACCTGGTCAACCACATGGGCATCACCTTCGTGCAGCGACTCAAAGAGTCCACTGGCATGAGTGCGGCCAACGTGGCGGGCGCTTACGTGATCGTGCGGGACATCTTCCACCTGCCGCACTGGTTCCGTCAGATCGAAGCGCTGGACTACAAGGTTCCTGCTGAAATCCAGCTGGCTTTGATGGACGAGCTGATGCGTCTGGGTCGCCGTGCCACTCGCTGGTTCCTGCGCAGCCGTCGCAATGAACTGGATGCCGGTCGTGACGTGGCGCACTTCGGTCCGCATATCGCGGCGCTGGGTCTGAAACTCGACGAACTGCTGGAAGGCCCGACTCGGGAAGTCTGGCAGATCCGTTATCAGGCTTACGTCGAAGCTGGTGTGCCGGAGCTGCTGGCGCGGATGGTGGCCGGTACTAGCCACTTGTATACCTTGTTGCCGATCATCGAAGCCTCCGACGTCACCGGCCAGAACGCTGCCGATGTGGCCAAGGTTTACTTCGCTGTGGGCAGTGCGCTGGACGTGACCTGGTACCTGCAACAGATCAGCAACCTGCCGGTGGAAAACAACTGGCAGGCGCTGGCCCGTGAAGCTTTCCGTGACGACATCGACTGGCAACAGCGGGCGATCACGGTTTCGGTCCTGCAAATGCCGGACGGCCCAGAAGATGTGGAAGAGCGTCTGACTGTGTGGCTGGAGCAGCACGTGTCTATGGTCGACCGCTGGCGCGCGATGCTGGTGGATATTCGTGCGGCAAGCGGCACGGATTACGCCATGTATGCAGTCGCCAACCGTGAGCTGCTGGACCTGGCCATGAGCGGACAAACCGTCGCGGCTTGATGGTTTGATCAGGTAGTAACGAAAAACCCTGCATCGAGAGATGCGGGGTTTTTTTATTGTTGCGAATAGGGGGTATATCCGTTGCTGCGGTAATGGCTACTTAGGGTTCCGCCCTTACGGCGGGTCACTTTCGAAAAGCGCGAAAGTAACCAAAGCGCTTTTGCCCCACCACTCGGCACCTCGCCTTGGCTCGGTGTGCCGGAACGCAGACCTTGCTCCGTGGGCCGCCGCAATAGGCCATCCCTGGCCCAGTGCGGCTAACCCGGCGTCCTGCCGGGTTGCCCACGGCTCAAGGCCTGCGTTCCGCCAGCGTGGTTTAACGGGGCGCCCAAGATCAAAAGCGAGGCGGCCTGAAAGCCGGCCTGTTTTTTGCGAACTTACCGCGCGGTATGCGTTGGTTTTTCCGGCTGTAACCGACAGCGATGACGTTGTGTATCTGACACTGTGCGGCGCTTTGGCTTTGGCTTTGGCTTTGGCTTTGGCTCTGGCTTTGTTTTTGATCTTGATCTTGATCTTGATCTTAAGCGCCCCGTAAAACCACGCTGGCCGGAATTCGATGTTGATTTGGAGGGTAAACCGGCAGGACGCCGGTTTAGCCGCACTGGGCCAGGGATGGCCCTTTGCGGCGACCCTCCAAATCAATGTCGGATTACGGGCATGCCGAGCCAAAGCGAGGCACCAAGTGGTGGGGCAAGAGCCTTTTGCTTACTTTTGGGCTGTTCAAAAGTGAGGCGCTGTAAAAGCGCAACCCTAAGTGGCCGTTACCGGAGCAACGGATATGCCCTCATAAAAAACCGTCAAGTGACCTGCCGTAAGAGCGGAACCATAGTTTCAGAGCACAAAAATGCTGGATATGTACTCAATCAGGCCCAATAAAAACCCCGTCACCAGGACGGGGTTTTTTTAACGCTGGGTTTCGCTCTTACGCTTGAATGACCGGAATCTTGGCATTCGCTGCGGCTTCGCGGAACTCGGCGATCTGATCGAAGCTCAGGTAGCGGTATACGTCCGCTGCCATGGTGTCGATCTGGTTCGCGTAGCCCATGTACTCTTCGACGGTCGGCAGGCGACCCAGGATTGAAGCAACGGACGCCAGCTCGGCCGAGGCCAGGAAGACATTCGCGCCGTCGCCCAGACGGTTCGGGAAGTTACGGGTCGACGTCGACACTACGGTCGAATTCGGCTCTACCCGTGCCTGGTTACCCATGCACAACGAGCAGCCCGGCATTTCCATGCGCGCGCCAGCCTTGCCGTAGATGCCGTAATAGCCTTCTTCGGTCAGCTGGTGAGCGTCCATCTTGGTCGGCGGCGACAGCCACAGACGGGTCGGCAGTTGCCCTTTGACCTGATCCAGCAACTTGCCCGCAGCGCGGAAGTGGCCAATGTTGGTCATGCAGGAACCGATGAACACTTCGTCAATCTTCTCGCCAGCAACGCTGGACAGCAGACGGGCGTCGTCCGGGTCGTTCGGCGCGCAGAGCACAGGCTCTTTCACGTCAGCCAGGTCGATTTCGATGATTTCGGCGTATTCCGCGTCGGCATCGGCAACCATCAGTTCCGGATTGGCAACCCAGGCTTCCATCGCTTGTGCGCGACGTTCCAGAGTCCGTGCATCGCCGTAGCCTTCGCCGATCATCCAGCGCAGCAGGGTGATGTTGGATTTCAGGTATTCGCTGATGGATTCTTTCGACAGCTTGATGGTGCAACCGGCAGCGGAGCGTTCGGCCGAGGCATCGGACAGTTCAAATGCCTGCTCGATGCTCAGATCGTCCAGGCCTTCGATTTCCAGGATGCGGCCGGAGAAGGCGTTCTTCTTGCCTTTCTTCTCGACGGTCAACAGGCCAGCCTGAATCGCGAAGTAAGGAATGGCGTGAACCAGGTCGCGCAAGGTGATGCCAGGTTGCATCTTGCCTTTGAAGCGCACCAGGATCGATTCCGGCATGTCCAGCGGCATGACACCAGTGGCAGCGGCAAACGCAACCAGACCGGAACCGGCCGGGAACGAAATGCCCATCGGGAAACGGGTGTGGGAGTCACCACCGGTACCGACGGTGTCCGGCAGCAGCATGCGGTTCAGCCAGCTGTGGATGATGCCGTCGCCCGGACGCAGGGAAACGCCGCCGCGGGTCATGATGAAGTCAGGCAGCGTGTGGTGCGTGGTGACGTCGATCGGTTTTGGATAGGCAGCGGTGTGGCAAAACGACTGCATGACCAGATCGGTAGAGAAACCCAGGCACGCCAGGTCTTTCAGTTCGTCGCGGGTCATCGGACCAGTGGTGTCCTGGGAACCGACGGTGGTCATCTTCGGTTCGCAGTACGTGCCTGGACGAACGCCTTTGCCTTCCGGCAGACCGCATGCCTTGCCGACCATTTTCTGCGCCAGGGTGTAACCCTTGTCGCTTTCAGCCGGAGGCTCAGGCAGCTTGAACAGTGTCGATGGTGGCAGACCCAGTTCGGTACGGGCTTTTTCGGTCAGGCCACGGCCGATGATCAGCGGGATACGACCGCCGGCACGAACTTCGTCCAACAGGACCGGCGTCTTCATTTCGAAGGTGGTCAGGACTTCATCGGTGCCGTGTTTGCAGACTTTGCCAGCATGCGGGTACAGGTCGATCACGTCGCCCATGTTCATGTTGGTAACGTCGAATTCGATTGGCAGTGCGCCAGCATCTTCCATGGTGTTGTAGAAGATCGGAGCGATCTTGCTGCCGAAGCAGAAACCGCCAGCACGCTTGTTCGGCACGTAAGGAACGTCGTCGCCGAAGAACCACAGCACCGAGTTGGTCGCGGATTTACGCGAAGAACCGGTACCGACCACGTCGCCAACATAGGCAATCGGGAAGCCCTGGCCGCGCATTTCTTCGATCTGCTTCATCGGACCGATGGAGCCTTGAACATCCGGCACGATACCGTCGCGGGCCATTTTCAGCATGGCGAGGGCGTGCAGCGGGATGTCAGGACGAGACCATGCATCTGGTGCCGGGGACAGGTCGTCGGTGTTGGTTTCGCCGGTCACCTTGAAGACGCGCAGGCTGATCTTGTCGGCCAGGGTCGGACGCTTCTGGAACCACTCGCCATCAGCCCAGGATTGCAGGACTTCCTTGGCTTGAACGTTACCGTTCTTGGCTTTTTCAGCGACGTCATGGAACGCATCGAACATCAGCAGCGTGTGCTTGAGTTCTTTGGCGGCAACCGGTGCGAGGGTAGCGTCGTCCAGCAGGTCGACCAGCGTGACGATGTTGTAGCCGCCCTGCATGGTGCCGAGCAATTCGACAGCGCGTTTTTTGTCGATCAACGGCGAAGTGGCTTCACCCTTGGCCAGGGCAGACAGGAAACCGGCCTTGACGTAGGCAGCTTCGTCAACGCCAGGTGGAACGCGATTGGTGATCAGGTCGACAAGGAAAGCTTCTTCGCCAGCTGGGGGATTCTTCAGCAGCTCGATCAGGCCTGCAGTTTGTTCGGCGTTAAGCGGCTGGGGCACGATACCCTGGGCGGCACGCTCTTCGATGTGTTTACGGTAGGCTTCAAGCACAGTATTACCCTCATCAGTGGTCCCAAATGGGTGTCCGGGACGCTCATCCAGGAATTACCCGATACCTGCACGACGAAACTTTTTGAGTTCCTTGGTCAGGGTAAATCGGCAATTCCTTACAGAAGCTGTTTTCAAAGTTTTACGCCTGCAGGACGGCTGATGAGTGTTGACGAAGGCGCGAAACCTGCGTCAACACCGACTGCGGGGTTAACTTGACTGTGCTCGTGACGCTTTGAAAACAGCTTCCAACGGACATTGGCGCCTTAAAAGGCTCGCTGATTCTACGGGAAAACTTTGCTAAAGGTAAGTTAAGCCCTACACCTTCGGGGGTGACCCCTGTTAGACAAAGGGCTAACATGCGGGCTTGTTTCGCCTGTCGCCGTCCTGTCCGCCATGCCCAATCAAATCATCAAAACGCCCTGCGTAGGCCTCTGCTCCACCGTTTACGGGGATCTGGTCTGTCGTGGCTGCAAGCGTTTTCATCATGAAGTGATCAACTGGAACGGCTATAACGAGGCTGAAAAACGTGCGGTGTGGCTGCGTCTGGAGCAGTTGCTGGTACAGGTCATGACCGCCAAGCTCGAAGTGTTCGACGCCGAAAAACTGCGCTTGCAGCTGGTGCAGCGCAAGATTCGCTTCGTGCCCAACCAGTCCGAGTATTGCTGGGCGTACCAGCTGATCGCACGCGGCGCGCGGGTGATCTCCAATATAGAAGCCTATGGCCTGGCGCTATTGCCGGAATTCCGCGACTGGCCGCTGCCGGATCTGCGCGACGCAATCGATCGGGAGTTTTTTCTGCTTTCCGAAGCCCACTACGAGCGATACATCGCGCCGGGGTTTCTGAAGGATGCGTTTGGTGGGTGATGCTCGTTGGAGCGAGGCTTGCCCGCGAATCGGTTTTTTGATGCGACATCTATAGCGCCTGATACGCAGTCTTCGCGGGCAAGCCTCCAACAGGTTGACCCACGCTTCAACCCTTCACCCAGACCTCTTCCAGATGGCTGACGATTTCCTCGGTCTTGAGCACCAACACGTCGCTTTCCAGTGAATCCAGTACCACTTCGGCGGTGTTGCCGATCAGTGCCCCGGAAATCCCGCTGCGGGCGACGGTGCCGATGATGGTCACGCTTGCACCCAACTGACGGGCGGTGAACGGGATCAGGACGTCGGCCGGCCCTTCGGCGATGTGCAGATGACTGTCGTCGATGTCGAACTCGGTCTGGAACGCCTGACATTGTTCGCGATAGCGCGCTTCGATGGTTTCCTTGAGCTGGAATACCGGGTCGGCCGCCGACAGCATCGGCGACGGATGTGCGGCGATCACGTGCAGCTGGGCCTTGGCCAGGGCCGCGATGTCATAGCCGCGATCAATGATGTCGAAGTGCAGGGCGCGATGCTCGCCGTCAGCGTTACCCACGTCAACCGCCGCCAGGATCACGCCGTTCACCCATGACCTGTCGGTCTTGACCATCAATACCGGGCTCGGGCACTGACGCAGCAGCTTCCAGTCCTCAGGCGTGAGCAGCGCTTTCTTCAATGGATTGTCGGGAAAGTGCTGTTTGATCACCAGCCCGCAGCCTTCAGCCTGCTGCACCTCAATGATGGTTTTGTGCAGGCTCTCATTCCACGCCTGTTCTGCGGTTGCGGTGAAGCCTTCGTCATGCAGGCGCCGTTTGAGTTCGACCAGCCGGGCACTATGCGGATGGTTTTTCCTGTCGCAGATCAGTAAATGCAGATGCGCCTGGGTGACGCCCGCGATCAGCCGCGCTCGTTTGAGCGCCAGGCTGTCAGGATGATCGGGTTCGATGACCACTAGAATGCTGCGAATGGCTTGCATGAATTGGATCTCCCGGCTGCATAAGCACCCGGTAACTATAGTTGCGCTGCCCGGAATCGGGCGTTGATTCAAGTCAATTTCATTTATATCGCGGGAGTTCGACCGGCCTCGTATAATGCCGGGCTTTGCCCATCCAGCCATCCGTGAACTCATGTATCCGATCCCTGAAATAGAAGCCTTCCTGCTTTGCCGCACCCCCGACAGCTGGGTCCAGGCCGCTTTGCGCAATCTGGACATCCTGTTGATCGATCATGCGAACAATGAAAAGAAGGCTGCCGGGGCGGCATTTCAGTTCATGTTCCAGTACAACGACAAATTCGACCTGCTGAGCAAAATGTCCCGGCTGGCCCGCGAAGAACTGCGCCACTTCGAGCAAGTCATCGCCATCATCCGCAAACGCGCGATCCCGCTGGTCAATATCAGCTCCGCCCGTTACGCCGGTTCGTTGCGCAAGCTGGTACGCAATCACAATCCGTACCGCCTGACGGATGCGCTGATTGTCGGCGCGATTGTCGAAGCGCGTTCCTGCGAGCGCTTTGCAGCGTTGGTCCCGCATCTGGATGAGGATCTTGCCAAGTTCTATTCCAGCCTGCTGAAATCCGAGGCACGGCATTTTCAGGATTATCTGAAGTTGGCGCATACCTACGGCGACAAGATGGATGTGGAGGCCAAGATCCAGGAAATTCTGCTCGCCGAACGCGAGTTGATCGAAAGCCCTGATGAAGAGTTTCGCTTCCATAGCGGCGTGCCTGCGCTGGCTTGATTCTTTTCTCTATATAGAAGGCGTCTTCGGACGCCTTTTTTTTTCGCCCAAATAGTAAGCCTGCTAATAAAGGCTTGGCCAATTGCTGCCTAAGCAGTAATATCATGTAACTCTCTGCCTAGGCAGCTACTTTGGTGGATTCATGAAACATTTCAGTCCTGCTGATCTGCATTCCTCAATCATGGGCATGCTGATCGGCCGAACCAATTCGGTTAAGGATCGTTTGCTCGACAAGCATCTGACGCCCTACGGCGTGACGTCTTCGCAGTTCAAGGTGTTGATCATCGTCGCCCGTGGCGGCTTTGATACCCCGGCGGAATTGTCTCGCTGCCTGTCGCTGGACAGCGGCTCAATGACCCGCATGCTCGACCGCCTGGAGCAGAAATCATTGCTGGTTCGCAGCCGTTCGGCGACTGATCGGCGCCAGGTGCATCTGGCGTTGACCGCTGAAGGTCAGGCGCTTTCCGATCGTTTGCCGCAGATCGGCGCCGACGCCCTGAATGACCTGCTCGGTGTACTGGAGGCCGAGGAGGTCGCCAGCCTGGAGCGCATTCTGACCAAGATCCTGGTGAGCGCTGATGATCACACCACCATTACTCGTCTGAGTTTTAAAGACACAGGTGCAACATGAGTCGCACGATTTTGCAGGCGCGCCATAGCCTGTTGTTGCTTGCCCTGAGCCTTGCCGGCTGCGCCAATTACAGCGGTCTGGTGACCGAGGGTAAAAGCCTCGACGCCAAGACCCTGCACAGCGAACGCAATCTGCAAGACATCACCCTCTCACCCGCTGCATGGCCCAAGCGCGATTGGTGGAAAAACCTCGGCGATCCGCAACTTGACGGCTTGATCAGCGAAGCCCTGCGCGACAGCCCGGACATGCAGGTCGCCAGCGCGCGCACTCATCAGGCGATGGCCACTGCTTATGCCGCCGATGCCGCGCGCATGCCGACCGTTGATGCCGACGCCAGCATCAGCCGTTCGCGCCTGGCCAAGGATCAGGACCCGAGCGGTGTGGGAGGGCGCTACAGCACGTTGCGCAGCATGGCGATCAATTTCAATTACAACTTCGACCTTTGGGGCGGCCAGCGTGCCGCTTGGGAAGCGGCGCTGGGTCAGGCCCGAGCAGCCGAAGTCGATCAGCAGGCTGCGCAGCTGACGTTGGCCGCCGATGTGGCGCGCGCCTACAGCGATCTGGGTCAGGCTTACGTGGTTCGCGATCTGGCCAGCGAAGACCTCAAACGCACCCGGCAGCTGCTCGATCTGGGCAGCCGGCGCCTGCAATCCGGGATCGACAGCCAGTATCAATACCAGCAGACCGAAAGCCTGGAGGCGAACTCCCAGGAACAGCTGATCGACGCCGACAAGCGTCTGCGCAGCGCGAAAATCGCCCTGGCGGTGTTGCTCGGCAAAGGCCCGGACCGTGGCGAGGATCTCTTTCGGCCCAAGGTGCTCAAGCCTGCTGTGGTGGCGTTGCCGTCGTCGTTGCCCGCTGAACTGTTGGGCCGTCGCCCGGACATCGTTGCCGCGCGTTGGCGAGTCGAAGCGGCGAGCAAGAACATCGTGGCCGGCAAGACCAATTTCTACCCGAACCTCAACCTCAGCGCTGCGGCGGGCACCGAGTCGTTGCTGGGTGATGCGCTGTTCGGCTCGGCCAGTCGCTTCTTTAATATTGCCCCGACCATTTCCCTGCCGCTGTTCGACGGCGGCCGACTGCGCGCCGACCTCGATGCGCGGGATGCCGATTACGACCTGGCCGTGGCGCAATACAACAAAAGCCTGATTCGGGCCTTGGGCGACGTCAGCGACAACATTGGTCAGCTGCGCGCCATGGATGGCCAGATCCAGGCGCGGCAGCACGCCACCGATGTCATCCAGCAGTCGTTCGACACCGTAACCCAGCGTTACGGCTCGGGTATCGGCAATTACCTGGATGTGCTGACCATCGAACAGCAATTGCTGCAATCGCAACGCCAACTGGCTGATCTCAACGCCGAACGAATCGATTTGTCGATCCAGTTGATGCAGGCCCTGGGCGGTGGTTTCGAGGGGCAAGGTCCTTCGGAATCTACCGATCCGGCCACTTCGCCAACTGCTTCGCTGACTAACTCAAGGTAATTGTCATGGCCACTGCCGCTAGCGAAAATACATCCGCACCCAAAGACCAGGCTGATAACGCCAAGGCTCAGCAAGGCAAAAAAGACAGCAATCCGGGCAAGCGTAAATTCCTCCTGCTGGGTTTGTTATTGATCGTGATTCTGGGTGGGCTGGGCATTTTGGCCTGGCACGAGCTTTATGGGCGCTGGAGCGAGAGCACCGACGACGCTTATGTGAACGGCAACGTGGTGGAAATCACCCCGCTGATCAACGGCACCGTGATCAGCATTGGTGCTGACGATGGCGATCTGGTCCGCGAAGGTCAGGTGTTGCTGCGCTTCGACCCGAGTGACGCGGAAGTCGGCCTGCAAAGCGCCGAGGCCAATCTGGCCAAGACCGTGCGTCAGGTGCGCGGCTTGTACAGCAATGTCGACGGCATGAAAGCTCAGTTGGCGGCGCAGCGCGCGGAAGTGAAGAGGGCGCAGGATAATTACAGCCGCCGGAAGAATCTCGCCGCTGGCGGGGCGATTTCCCAGGAAGAGCTTTCTCACGCGCAGGACGATCTGACCAGCGCGCAAAGTGCCTTGAACAATCTGCAACAACAACTGGCCAGCAGCGTGGCCTTGGTGGATGACACCGAAGTCTCGTCGCATCCCGACGTCAAAGCCGCCGCCGCGCAATTGCGTCAGGCTTATCTGGCTGATGCCCGCAGCACCCTGATCGCTCCGGTGACTGGTTATGTGGCGAAACGCACCGTGCAGTTGGGGCAGCGCGTGCAGCCGGGCACGGCCATGATGGCGGTGATCCCGCTGGATCAGTTGTGGATCGACGCCAACTTCAAGGAAACCCAACTGGGCAAGATGCGCATCGGCCAGCCGGTGGAAATCGAGTCTGATCTGTATGGCAGCGACGTGAAGTACAGCGGCACCATCGACAGCCTGGGCGCCGGCACCGGTAGCGCATTCGCGTTGTTGCCTGCGCAGAACGCCACCGGTAACTGGATCAAGATCGTCCAGCGCGTGCCTGTGCGGATTCACATCAATGCCGACGAACTGGCCGAGCATCCGTTGCGCATCGGCCTGTCCACGGTTGTCGATGTCAATCTGCACGACCAAAGCGGCCCGGTGCTGGCCCAGCAACCGCCGAAAAAAGCCTCGTTCACCACCAAGGTGTATGAACAGCAATTGGCTGAGGCCGATGCCTTGATCGCGCGCCTGGTTCACGAAAACAGCGCCGCGACCGGCAAGACTGCCCAGCGCTGAACCGCCAATCCGTAGCCCCGGCCTGCGAGGTCGGGGTGCCGCCAGAGTTTTCAGGGATTCGCGATGAGCGCCAACGCCCCCGCTTCATTTACGCCGCCCAGCCTCCTGTTATGCACCATCGGCCTGTCTCTGGCGACGTTCATGCAGGTGCTGGACACCACCATCGCCAACGTCGCCTTGCCGACCATCTCGGGTAACCTCGGGGTCAGTTCGGAGCAGGGCACCTGGGTCATCACCTCGTTCGCCGTCAGCAACGCCATTGCCTTGCCGCTGACCGGCTGGCTGAGCCGCCGGTTTGGCGAAGTGAAACTGTTTTTGTGGGCGACGATTCTGTTCGTGGTTGCCTCGTTCCTGTGCGGGATTTCCCAGTCGATGCCCGAGCTGGTGGGCTTTCGCGTGTTGCAAGGCGTGGTCGCCGGGCCGTTGTACCCGATGACGCAGACCTTGCTGATTGCAGTCTATCCTCCGGCCAAGCGGGGGATGGCCCTGGCATTGCTGGCGATGGTCACGGTGGTCGCGCCCATTGCCGGGCCGATACTCGGCGGCTGGATCACCGACAGTTACAGCTGGCCGTGGATTTTCTTCATTAATATCCCGATTGGTCTGTTCGCGGTGCTGGTGGTGCGCATGCAGATGGCCAAGCGTCCGGTGGTGACCAGTTATCAGCCTATGGATTACGTGGGCCTGCTGACCTTGATCATTGGCGTGGGGGCGTTGCAGATCGTGCTCGACAAGGGCAACGACCTGGACTGGTTCGAATCGAATTTCATTGTGATCGGCACCGTGATTTCGGCGATTGCCTTGTCGGTGTTCATCATTTGGGAAATGACCGACAAGCATCCTATCGTCAATCTGCGTCTGTTCGCGTTCCGCAACTTCCGCATCGGCACCATGGTGCTGGTCGGCGGTTACGCGGGGTTCTTCGGCATCAATCTGCTGTTGCCTCAATGGTTGCAGACCCAGATGGGCTATACCGCGACCTACGCGGGGCTGGCGGTGGCCCCCATCGGTATCCTGCCGGTGCTGATGTCGCCGTTTGTCGGCAAGTACGCGCACAAGTTCGACCTGCGCTTGCTGGCTGGCCTGGCTTTCCTGGCAATCGGCACCAGCTGCTTCATGCGCGCCGGGTTTACCAATCAGGTGGATTTCGAGCACATCGCCCTGGTGCAGCTGTTCATGGGCGCAGGTGTAGCGCTGTTCTTCATGCCAACCTTGAGTATTTTGTTGTCCGACCTGCCGCCCAGTCAGATCGCCGACGGTTCCGGGCTGGCGACGTTCCTGCGCACGCTGGGCGGCAGCTTTGCCGCGTCATTGACCACCTGGATCTGGATTCGTCGGGCGGATCAGCATCATGCGTATCTGAGCGAGAACCTCAGCACTTATGATCCCGCGACGCGTGACGCACTGAACAGCCTGGGCGGCGCCAGTCCACAGGCTTACGCGCAGCTGGAGCAGACGCTCAACAGTCAGGCGTACATGATGTCCACGGTGGATTATTTCTACTTGCTGGGTTGGGTGTTCATGGGGCTGATCTTGCTGGTGTGGCTGGCCAAGCCGCCGTTTGCCGCCAAGGCCGGACCTGCGGCGGGGGGCGGGCATTGATAATGCTTGTTGGCGCGAGGCTTGCCCGCGAATCAGCGAAGGCGTCAACTGCTCTCCCGGCTAAAGCCGGTCCTACAGCAAGCCTCGCTCCAACGGATCATCAAACCGGTGGGCGGGCCAGCACTGGCTGCGCCACAAAATCAAACGCACTCAAGGCAAAACCCTGTTCGTCGACCTGCAAGGCCCAGCCTTGTTTGTCCCAGTCGCCGAGCACGATGCGGCGGGCGGCGTCAGCGCCGATTTGCAGCTTGTGGATCGCAGGCCGATGGGTGTGGCCGTGGATCAGGGTTCGGACACCGTATTGGGCCATCACCTTTGGGACTTCCTCGGGCGTGACGTCAACGATGTCGTTGGTTTTCATGCGGGTCTGCGCCCGGCTTTCGCTGCGCAGCTTGCGCGCCAGCTTGTAGCGCGTACTTTTGGGCAGATTGCGCAACACCCATAAGGTCAGCGGGTTGCGCAGGATACGACGCATGCGGATGTAGGCTTCATCCCGGGTACACAGGCTGTCGCCGTGCATCAACAGCACCGGCTCACCATTCATCTGGACGACGCTGGGGTCGCGCAGCAGTGTGCAGCCTGCCGCCCTGCAAAATGCGCGGCCAATCATGAAGTCACGATTGCCGTGCATCAGAAAAATGTGCGTGCCGCTGTCGCTCAATTGGCGCAGGGCTTCGCAGATCGAGCGCTGGAACGGCGACATGGCGTCATCACCGATCCAGGCTTCGAAAAAATCCCCGAGGATATACAGCGACTCGGCAGCGCGGGCGCGGCCGGCGAGCAGATCCAGAAACGCCCGGGTAATGTCCGGGCGCTCCTCCTCAAGATGCAGATCGGAGATCAGCAATATCACTCAATGATCTCGGCTTTCTCGATGATCACGTCTTCAGCCGGTACATCTTGGTGGCCGGATTTGCTGGTGGTGGAAACACCTTTGATCTTGTCGACTACTTCGGTGCCTTTAACGACTTTGGCGAATACTGCGTAGCCCCAGCCCTGAGTGGTCTTGGCGCTGTGGTTCAGGAACGCGTTGTCGCCGACGTTGATGAAGAACTGCGCGGAAGCCGAATGCGGCTCCATGGTGCGAGCCATGGCCACGGTGTACTTCTCGTTTGGCAAACCGTTGTCAGCTTCGTTCTGGATACTTGGGCGCTTGTCTTTCTTTTCTTTCATGCCTGGCTCAAAACCGCCGCCCTGGATCATGAAGTTGCCGATGACACGGTGGAAAACGGTGTTTTCGTAGTGGCCGGCGTTGACATATTCGATGAAGTTGGCAACGGTCAGTGGCGCTTTTTCAGCGTTGAGTTCCAATACGATGTCGCCGTGATTGGTGGTCAATTTTACTTTGGACATGGAAAAGTCGCTCTTTTTGATTCATGGATGGGGCGCGATATAACCCTGACGCGCAGTTTACAGAGGTGGTTACATAATTCGGTCGAGTTTTTAACTCGCGTGTTTTCGCAGAGTGTGCTGTCAGCCTCTTGACGGCATCGGCTATGATAGGCGCTTTGATTTAGTCGGCCTACCCTGGCCGCGCACTTGTATTGTCCAAGGATCCTATGAGCAAGCCCACTCAAGACCCCGTTGCGAATTCCAAGGCAGGCCCTGCCGTCCCGACCAATTTCCTGCGCCCGATCGTCCAGGCTGACCTGGATGCCGGCAAGCACACGAAGATCGTCACGCGCTTCCCGCCTGAGCCCAACGGCTATCTGCACATCGGTCATGCCAAGTCGATTTGCGTGAACTTCGGGCTCGCCAAGGAATTTGGCGGCGAAACGCATCTGCGCTTCGATGACACAAACCCGGCCAAGGAAGACCAGGAATACATCGACGCCATCGAAAATGACATCAAGTGGCTGGGCTTCGAATGGTCCGGCGAAGTGCGCTATGCCTCGCAGTATTTCGACCAATTGCACGACTGGGCAGTCGAGCTGATCAAGTCGGGCAAGGCCTATGTCGACGATCTTACCCCCGAGCAGGCCCGCGAATATCGCGGCAGCCTGACCGAGCCGGGCAAGAACAGCCCGTTCCGTGAGCGCAGCGTCGAGGAAAGCCTGGACCTGTTCGCCCGCATGAAGGCCGGTGAGTTCCCGGACGGCGCACGCGTGCTGCGCGCCAAGATCGACATGGCCTCGCCGAACATGAACCTGCGCGACCCGATCCTGTATCGCATCCGTCACGCACATCATCACCAGACCGGCGACAAATGGTGCATCTACCCGAACTATGACTTCACCCACGGTCAGTCCGATGCCATCGAAGGCATCACGCACTCGATCTGCACCCTGGAGTTTGAAGGCCATCGTCCGCTGTATGACTGGTTCCTGGAGAATCTGCCAGTACCTTGCCATCCGCGTCAGTACGAATTCTCGCGTCTGAACCTGAGCTACACCGTCACCAGCAAGCGCAAACTCAAGCAACTGGTCGACGAGCAGCACGTGTCCGGCTGGGATGATCCGCGTATGTCGACCATTTCGGGTTTCCGTCGTCGTGGCTACACGCCAGCGTCGATCCGCAACTTCTGCGAGATGATCGGCACCAATCGCTCTGATGGCGTAGTGGATTTCGCCATGCTCGAATTCAGCATCCGTGACGATCTGGACCACAGCGCGCCGCGTGCCATGTGCGTGCTGCGTCCGCTGAAAGTCGTGATCACCAACTATCCGGAAGGCCAGGTCGAGAAGCTGGAACTGCCGCGTCACCCGAAAGAAGACCTCGGCGTGCGCGAGTTGCCGTTCGCCCGCGAGATCTACATTGACCGCGACGATTACATGGAAGAGCCGCCAAAGGGTTACAAGCGCCTGGAACCCAACGGCGAAGTGCGTCTGCGCGGCAGCTACGTGATCCGTGCCGACGAAGCGATCAAGGATGCCGACGGCAACATCGTCGAGCTGCGTTGCTCGTATGACCCGCAAACCCTGGGCAAGAATCCTGAAGGCCGCAAGGTCAAAGGCGTGGTGCACTGGGTGCCGGCCGCGGCCAGCGTTGAATGCGAAGTGCGTCTGTATGATCGTCTGTTCCGCTCGCCGAACCCGGAAAAGGCCGAAGACGGTGCCAGCTTCCTGGACAACATCAATCCTGATTCGCTGCAGGTCCTCACCGGTTGTCGTGCCGAACCTTCTTTGGCCAATGCGCAACCGGAAGACCGTTTCCAGTTCGAACGCGAAGGTTATTTCTGCGCGGACATCAAGGACTCGAAACCAGGTCAACCAGTATTCAACCGCACGGTAACGCTGCGGGACTCCTGGACTTAAGGGACACCACGTGCTTTCCATCTACAACACGCTCACCAAGAGCAAAGAAGTCTTCAAGCCGCTGGATGGCAACAAGGTGCGCATGTACGTCTGCGGGATGACCGTTTACGACTACTGCCACCTTGGCCACGGCCGCAGCATGGTGGCGTTCGACCTCGTCACGCGCTGGCTGCGTTTCAGCGGCTATGACCTGACGTACGTGCGCAACATCACCGATATTGACGACAAGATCATCAACCGTGCCCGTGACAATGGCGAAACGTTCGATGCCCTGACCGCGCGCATGATTGATGCGATGCATGAGGACGAGGCGCGGCTGAACATTCTGCCGCCGGACATGGAACCGCGTGCCACCGATCATATCGCCGGCATGCACGCCATGATCCAGACCTTGATCGACAAGGGTTACGCTTACGCGCCGGGTAATGGCGACGTGTATTACCGCGTCGGCAAGTTCCTCGGTTACGGCAAGCTGTCGCGCAAGAAGATCGAAGACCTGCGCATCGGCGCGCGTATCGAAGTGGATGAGTCCAAGGACGATCCGCTGGATTTCGTGCTCTGGAAAGGCGTCAAGCCGGGCGAGCCGAGCTGGGAATCACCATGGGGCGCCGGGCGTCCGGGCTGGCACATCGAATGCTCGGTGATGTCCACCTGCTGCCTGGGCGAGACCTTCGATATTCATGGCGGCGGCAGCGATCTTGAGTTTCCGCACCATGAAAACGAAATCGCCCAGAGCGAAGCCGCGACCGGCAAGACCTACGCCAATGCCTGGATGCACTGCGGCATGATTCGCATCAATGGCGAGAAGATGTCCAAGTCCTTGAACAACTTCTTCACCATTCGCGACGTGCTGGAGAAATATCATCCGGAAGTGGTGCGTTACCTGCTGGTTTCGAGCCATTACCGCAGCGCCATCAACTACTCCGAAGACAGCCTGAAAGAGTCCAAGAGCGCGCTGGAACGTTTCTATCACGCGCTGCGCGGCTTGCCGGTTGCCGAACCTTCGGGTGGCGAGGTGTTTATCGAGCGTTTCTCGGCTGCCATGAACGAGGACTTCGGTACGCCGGAAGCGTGCGCCGTGCTGTTCGAAATGGTGCGCGAGATCAACCGCCTGCGTGATACCGATCTGCCCGCTGCGGCTGGGCTGGCGGCACGCTTGAAGGAATTGGCCAGCGTGCTGGGCGTCCTGCAACTGGAGTCCGATGACTTTTTGCGTGCTGGCGCTGAAGGTCGGGTTGATGCCGCTGAAGTCGAAGCCTTGATCGAAGCGCGTCTGGCAGCCCGTGCCGCCAAGAACTGGGGCGAATCCGACCGCATCCGCGACCAGCTCACCGCCATGGGCGTAGTGCTGGAAGACGGCAAAGGCGCAACGACCTGGCGATTGGCGGATTGATAACCTGCGGCTGAGTTTTTGTGGGAGGGAATTCATTCCCGGACAGGCCAGTACATTCGATGCTTATCTATCGTCTGTACTGGCGTCTTCCCGGATAAATCCGGTCCTACTGGACACCACCGTTCTGTAGGAGCGGATTATCCGCGAAGTGCCTCCCGGCTTAAGCCGGTCCTACGGGCCATTGGCCTCTTCAAATCCCCCGTTCCCGCAACCGCTTGTACAGCGTATTGCGGCTCACTCCGAGCCGTTTTGCCAGTTGGGAAATGTTGCCGCCCGTGGCTTGCAACAAGTCATTCAAATCTGTTGGAGCGAGGCTTTCTGTAGGACCGGCTTTAGCCGGGAGAGCAATTGACGCCTTCGCGACTAAAGTCGCTCCAACGGGGTTTGCCCGTTCCAGGTCGGCAAAAAAATCATCCGGCAGGTGCTCAAGGCCGATGGGCTGGTCGTCGGCAAGGGCCAGCGCGACCTGAATCACGTTGCTGAGCTGGCGCAGGTTGCCGGGCCATGGATGCTCCTCGAACAGCGCCAGGACTTTCGGTTCGAACCCCACATGTTGCTGAGCTTCGCGATGCTGTTCCCAGAGGCGCTGGATCAGTGCGGCCTTGTCCGTGCGCTGCCGTAACGGCGGCAGCTCCAGATTCAGTCCGCTGATCCGGTAATACAAATCCTGGCGGAAATGCCCGGTTTGCACCTGCTCGCGCAAATTCCGATTGGTCGCGGACACCAGCCGAATGTCAACCGGATACTGCTCGCTGCTGCCCAGTGGCTGCACGCAGCGCTCCTGCAAAACCCGCAACAGACGGGCCTGAACGGCCAAGGGCATGTCGCCGATTTCATCGAGAAACAGCGTGCCTTTGTCCGCCTTGCGGATCAGGCCGATGCTGCCTTTGTTATGCGCACCGGTGAACGCGCCTTTCTCATAGCCAAACAGCTCGGACTCCACCAGCTCAGCGGGTATTGCCGCGCAATTCACCGCGATCAGCGGCCGGGCGGCGCGGGAGCTGGCCTGGTGCAGGGCTTTGACAAATACCTCTTTGCCAACCCCGGTTTCGCCATGGATCAGCAGCGGAATGTCCTTTTCCAGAAGCCGTTCGGCCTGGCGCACGGCTTTCTCGACCTTTGCATCGCCCAAGCCCACGGCTGCCAACGGCAATACATCGCTCGGGAGTATTTTGGCTGGCGGCGGCACGGCATGAAGATGCATCGGTTTGCGTTTCGGGCGTCTGAGCAAACCATGGAAGCGGTTATGTCCTGACGCCTGCAGCGCAAAAGGTTGCCCCTCGGGCTCATCCAGCAAGCGCGCGACCGGGCTTTTGAACAGATTTTCGATATTGGCCCGCAGCAAGCTGACGCCCAGCAGATTATCGGCGCGGCGGTTGGCGCTGACGATGTTCCCGGCTTCATCGAAGATCAACAGCCCGGCCCATTGGCTGTCCAGGTTATTCAGCCCGGTATTGAAGGTCAGCTGGAAATACGTGTCCTGAAACTGGTCAAGGATCAGCCGGTTCTCCACCGACTGGCTCATCATTTTCACCATGCCCAGCGTGTGGGAGGGTGGCAGGAAGCTGTCGCTGGACACATCGAGCACGCCAATGATGCGCCGGCCGGCATCGAAGATAGGCGCGGCCGAACCGGTCATGAAGCGGTTGGCCTTGAGGAAATGCTCGTCGTGTTCGATGTGCACGGCCTGTTCACAGGCCAGCGCGGTGCCAATGGCATTGGTCCCGGTGCCGCGCTCAACCCAACTGGCACCGGCCTTGAAGCCTTGCGTGCGCGAGGGTTCGATAAAGCGCTGGGCACCCCAGGACTTGAGCAGTTGGCCCTGATTATCGGCCAGCAGAATCAGGCAATTGGAGTTGGCGAGGATGTTCTCGTAGAACGGCAGCACTTCCTGATGGGTGGTCTGCACCAGCGAGTCATGCCGTTCCAGCAGCTCAATCACTTGCGCACCTGGCAACTGACCGAATGAGGGGTTGGACTGATGGCTCAGGCCGAACTCCCGACAACGGGCCCATGAATCCTGAACGATGATGTCGTGAGCGAGGGATGCACTGGGTGTGGACATGAGAGGGAATCCTGCGAGTACTTTTATTGTTTTTGTTGTGCGACCTGCACGAGCCTTGGCTCGAAACGTTTATCCAGTGTTGTTCAATATTGTTCAAAGTCAACCTTCGGATTGTTCAAGTGTTCAGCGTTTGCTGTTCATTTTTGTTCAGCACTGAAACCTCTTTGCGCAGCTGATTCCAGGCGAAGGCTCTAATCCGCAGCTTTGCTTCTGTCGACTTCGGCAGCGCTCACTTGGCACGCTTGTCGCAATGCTCTTGGAAATAGCCACAAACATTCGAAAAAGATTTCGATGCAGATTTCGACTGCATGCAACACCCCTGATAAGAACCAACAATAAAGGGCACGCCATGTCACTCACGCTCGAGCACGTCAGCCGCGCTGTCGACGGCCAAACCTGGATCGACGATGCATCCTTGAGCTTCGAACCCGGCTCTTTCAACGTTCTGCTGGGCCGCACCCTGTCAGGCAAAACCAGCCTGATGCGCCTGATGGCGGGACTGGACAAACCCGACAGCGGACGAATCCTGATGAACGGCAAGGACGTCACGCAGACTGCGGTTCGGCATCGCAACGTGTCGATGGTCTATCAGCAGTTCATCAACTACCCGAGCATGACGGTGTTTGAAAACATCGCTTCGCCATTGCGTCAGGCCGGTGAATCCAAGGAAGTTATCCACAGCAAAGTCCACGAAACCGCAAAGATGCTGCGCATCGAGCGTTTTTTGCAGCGCTATCCGCTGGAACTGTCCGGCGGGCAACAGCAGCGCACGGCCATGGCCCGGGCGCTGGTCAAGGATGCCGAGCTGATTCTGTTTGACGAGCCGTTGGTCAACCTCGACTACAAACTCCGGGAAGAGCTGCGCCAGGAAATGCGTGAGCTGTTCGAAGCGCGCCATACCATCGCCATCTACGCCACCACCGAACCCAATGAAGCCCTGGCGCTGGGCGGCACGACGACGGTTTTGCACGAAGGGCGGATTGTGCAGAGTGGCAAGACGCCTGAGGTGTATCACCAGCCCAAGACCGTGCTGGCCGCGGAATTGTTTTCCGAACCGCCGATCAACCTGATGCCAGGGCGCATTGATGGCAACGAAGTCAGCTTCGCCAATTTCGTACATTTCCCGCTGAATGTGGACCTGCGCAAAGTCGGTGATGGCCAGTATCGTTTTGGCGTGCGGCCCAGCCATTTGAGTCTGGTGCCGTCCAATGATGACGATCTTGAGCTGGCAGTCACCGTGGAGCTGGCGGAAATCAGCGGCTCTGAGACTTTTCTGCACGTGCGCAACGAACACTTCTCGCTGGTCCTGCATTTGCCCGGCGTGCACGCCTACGACGTCGATGCCTCGATTCGGGTGTATATCCCGACCCACAAATTATTTGTTTTCGATGAGCAGGGCCGCCTGATCCAGGCGCCTGGCTTGCGAATGGCGAGGGTTGCCTGATGGCCGAAATTCGTTTGCAGAACCTCGCCCACAGTTACAGCAGCGCGCCGTCTGGCCCTGATGACTATGCGATTCGCGAGATGAGTCATATCTGGGAGCAGGGCGGTGCCTACGCCCTGTTGGGGCCTTCGGGCTGTGGCAAATCGACCTTGCTCAATATTATTTCCGGCCTGCTCAGCCCTTCGGAAGGCCAGGTGATGTTTGACTCGAAAGTGGTCAACGACCTGACCCCCGAGAAGCGCAACATCGCTCAGGTTTTTCAGTTTCCGGTGGTCTACGACACCATGACGGTGTACGACAACCTGGCGTTCCCGCTGCGGAATCAAGGCATGGACGAAAAGCGCATTCAGGCCAAGGTCCAGGAAATCGCCGACGTGCTGGACCTCCAGCCATTGCTGAAAAACAAGGCCAAGAACCTCACTGCCGACGAAAAACAGAAAGTCTCCATGGGGCGCGGCCTGGTGCGTGATGACGTGTCGGCGATCCTCTTCGATGAGCCGCTGACGGTCATCGACCCACACTTGAAGTGGAAGCTGCGGCGCAAGCTCAAGCAGATTCACGAGCAATTCAACATCACCATGGTCTACGTCACTCACGATCAGCTGGAGGCTTCGACCTTCGCCGACAAGATCGCGGTGATGTATGGCGGGCAGATCGTGCAGTTCGGTACGCCGCGCGAGCTGTTCGAGAAACCTTCCCACACCTTTGTCGGCTATTTCATCGGCAGCCCTGGGATGAACCTGATTGACGTCACCCCGCAAGCCGGCGGCGTCGGCTTCGGTGACATTCATCTGCCGCTGTCCGAAGGGCTGCAACAAAAGCTCGCCAATACGCAGTGGAGCAGTTTGAAAATCGGCATCCGCCCGGAATTCGTGCATGTGTGGGAAGGGCCGTATGACGACGCGATGTGCGCCGATGTGACCTACGTCGAAGATCTCGGCACCTACAAGATCCTGACCCTGAATCTGGCTGGCCAGTCGCTGAAAGTGCGCTTGCAGGAAGACAAACCCGTGCCGCAAGGCCAGGCGTGGATCAGCTTTCCGGGGCAATGGCTGATGCTGTACGCCGACGAGTATCTGCTTCAGGCCGATTCCGAAAGCGAGGTGCCCCATGCGTAAGGTGCAGAACAACAAGGCCTGGTGGCTGGTGCTGCCGGTGTTCCTGCTGGTGGCGTTCAGCGCCATCATCCCGATGATGACCGTGGTCAATTACTCGGTGCAGGACATCTTCGACCAGTCCAGTCGCTATTTTGTCGGTACCGACTGGTTCAAGCAGGTGCTGCAGGACCCGCGTCTGCATGACTCGCTGCTGCGCCAGTTCATCTATTCGGGCTGCGTGCTGCTGATCGAAATTCCGCTGGGTATCGCCATCGCGCTGACCATGCCGACCAAAGGCCGCTGGTCTTCGTTGTGCCTGATCGTCATGACCATTCCGCTGCTGATCCCCTTTAACGTGGTGGGCACCATCTGGCAGATCTTCGGCCGCGCCGACATCGGGCTGATGGGCTATGCACTGAACAAGATCGGCATCAGCTACAACTATGCGGCCAACGCCTCGGATGCCTGGGTGACGGTGCTGGTCATCGATGTCTGGCACTGGACGTCGCTGGTGGCGCTGCTGTGCTATTCCGGCCTGCGTGCCATTCCGGATGTTTACTACCAGGCGGCGCGGATTGATCGTGCATCCGGCTGGGCGGTTTTCCGACATATCCAGCTGCCGAAAATGAAGAGCGTGCTGCTGATCGCGGTGATGTTGCGCTTCATGGACAGCTTCATGATCTATACCGAACCTTTCGTGCTGACCGGCGGCGGACCGGGCAATTCGACCACGTTCCTCAGCCAGACACTGACCACCATGGCCTTGGGCCAATTCGACCTCGGGCCGGCGGCCGCATTCTCGCTGGTGTACTTCCTGATCATTCTGTTGGTGTCGTGGGTGTTCTACACCGCCATGACCCACGGCGAAAAGAACTGAGGAGTGGCCATGAACCTGCGCAAACTAGTGCCGTTGTGGATCTACCTGCTGTTTCTGCTGGTGCCGATCTACTGGCTGATCAATATGTCGTTCAAGACCAACACGGAAATCCTCGGCGGTCTGACGCTGTTCCCACAGGATTTCACCTTCGCCAATTACAAGGTGATTTTCACCGACGAGAGCTGGTACAGCGGCTATATCAATTCGCTGTACTACGTTTGTCTGAATACCGTGATATCGCTGAGTGTCGCGTTGCCAGCAGCCTACGCTTTTTCACGCTATCGTTTTCTCGGCGACAAGCACCTGTTCTTCTGGCTGCTGACCAACCGCATGGCGCCACCGGCCGTTTTTCTGCTGCCGTTTTTCCAGCTGTACTCGTCCATCGGGTTGTTCGACACGCACATCGCCGTAGCGCTGGCGCATTGCCTGTTCAACGTTCCGCTGGCGGTGTGGATTCTCGAAGGCTTCATGTCGGGCGTTCCCAAGGAAATCGATGAAACGGCCTACATCGACGGTTACAGCTTTCCGAAGTTTTTTGTGAAAATATTCGTCCCGCTGATTGGTTCGGGGATTGGCGTGACGGCGTTCTTCTGCTTCATGTTCTCGTGGGTCGAGCTGTTGCTGGCGCGCACGTTGACGTCGGTCAACGCCAAGCCGATTGCGGCGGTCATGACCCGCACCGTCTCGGCGTCGGGGATTGACTGGGGCGTCCTGGCGGCGGCGGGAGTACTGACTATCCTGCCGGGCATGCTGGTGATCTGGTTTGTTCGTAATCACGTGGTCAAGGGCTTTGCCCTCGGCCGGGTCTGAGGAGTCGAAAAATGGAGTGGATGTCCTGGACTTTACCGACTGCCGCATTTTTCGCTGGCATCGCCCTGATCCTGGCGGGGATGACGGTATGGGAGTTGCGCTCGGCGAGCATCGAACGCAGGGGGTTCTTACCGATTGCCACCACCCGTGGTGATCGGTTGTTCATCGGGCTTCTCGGCAGCGCCTACCTTCACCTTTTGGTCATTGGTGCGACTGACTGGAGTATCTGGGTTGCTTCGGGGATTTCCCTGGTTTGGCTGTTGGTAGTAATGCGTTGGGGTTAGGCGGTGGCTGGATCGCGTTTGCCCAAGCGATCCGCTGCGGGTTTTTGAGTGGACCAAATAAGAATCAACACTGGAGGTGTCTATGTTCAATAACAAAAACAAGCTGCGACATAGCGTGACAATCGCCACGATGCTGACCATCAGCGGCTTGAGCATGGCGGCGTGGGCGGATCAGTACGAAGACGCGGCAAAGAAATGGGCCGGCAGTGAATTCAGGCCGTCGACCCTCAGCCCCGAGCAGCAACTGGAGGAACTGAAGTGGTTCATCAAGGCTGCCGAGCCGTTCCGTGGCATGGATATCAAGGTGGTTTCGGAAACCTTGACCACCCATGAGTACGAGTCGAAAACCCTGGCCAAGGCGTTTACCGAAATCACCGGCATCAAGGTCACCCATGACTTGCTGCAGGAAGGCGACGTGATCGAGAAGCTGCAAACCGCCATGCAGTCCGACAAAAGCATTTATGACGGCTGGGTAAACGATTCCGACTTGATTGGCACTCACTTCCGCTATGGCAAGGCGCTGTCGATTACAGAAATGATGGCCAGTCCGGAAGGGATGAAGGCCACATCGCCTACCCTGGATATCAAAGACTTCATTGGCACGTCGTTTACGACCGCGCCTGACGGCAAGCTGTATCAGCTGCCTGACCAGCAGTTCGCCAACCTTTATTGGTTCCGCGCCGACTGGTTCGAACGTGCCGACCTGAAAAAGAAATTCAAGGACAAGTACGGTTACGAGCTGGGTGTGCCGGTCAACTGGTCGGCCTATGAAGACATCGCCAAATTCTTCAGCGAAGACGTCAAGGAAATCGACGGCAAGCGAGTTTATGGCCACATGGATTACGGCAAGAAAGACCCGTCGCTGGGTTGGCGTTTCACCGATGCCTGGTTCTCCATGGCCGGCAGTGGCGACAAGGGCTTGCCCAACGGTTTGCCGGTGGATGAGTGGGGTATTCGCGTGGAAGACTGCCATCCGGTCGGTTCGAGCATCACTCGCGGCGGCGATACCAACGGGCCTGCTGCGGTTTTCGCAACGCAGAAATACATCGACTGGCTCAAGGCTTATGCGCCGCCTGAAGCGGCAGGCATGACCTTCTCCGAATCCGGGCCAGTGCCAGCGCAAGGTAACGTCGCGCAACAGATTTTCTGGTACACCGCCTTTACTGCGGACATGACCAAGCCAGGCCTGCCGGTGATGAACGCCGATGGCACGCCGAAATGGCGGATGGCGCCGTCGCCTAAAGGTCCGTACTGGAAAGAAGGCATGAAACTGGGTTACCAGGACGTGGGTTCCTGGACCTTCCTGAAAGCCTCCGACGAGAAACGCCGTCTGGCGGCGTGGCTCTATGCCCAGTTCGTGACCTCGAAAAGCGTTTCCCTGAAGAAAACCATTGTTGGCCTGACGCCGATTCGCGAATCGGACATCAACTCCAAGGAAATGACCGCGCTGGCGCCGAAACTCGGTGGCCTGGTGGAGTTCTACCGCAGCCCGGCGCGCGTGCAATGGTCGCCGACCGGCACCAACGTACCGGATTACCCGAAACTGGCACAGCTGTGGTGGAGTCATGTGGCTGAAGCGGTAACCGGCGAGAAGACTGCGCAAGTGGCGCTGGACGGTCTGGCCAAGGATCAGGATGCGATCATGACCCGCATCGAGCGCTCCAAGGTCCAGGAAGCCAGCGGCTGTGCACCGAAGATGAACCCGGAAACCACGGCCGAAGCCTGGTACAAGAAAGGCGAAGCATCGCCGGACGGCTGGGCTGCTCCTCAGCGCAAACTGGCCAACGAGAAGCCTAAAGGCGAAACCATCGCTTATTCGGAACTGCTCAAAAGCTGGGAAAGCGCCAAGAAGTAAGCTACAACAGGTGTGAATAAAAAAAGCACCCGTCTGGGTGCTTTTTTTTGTGCTGCGAATTGCCGTCTTGATCAGCCGTGCAAGGTTTCTGCCGCATACAAGGTGTTTTCCAGCAGGCAGGCACGGGTCATCGGGCCAACGCCGCCCGGAACCGGTGTGATCCAGCCCGCGCGGGGCAGGGCGGTTTCGTAAACGACGTCGCCAACCAGCTTGCCGTCTTCCTGGCGATTGATGCCGACGTCGATGACGATCGCGCCCGGCTTGATCCATTCGCCCTTGACCAGCCCCGGCTTGCCCGCCGCGACCACCACCAGATCAGCGCGGCCCACGTGGCCGGCCAGATCCTGAGTGAAGCGGTGCGTGACGGTCACGGTGCAGCCAGCCAGCAGCAGTTCCATTGCCATTGGGCGACCAACGATGTTCGAGGCCCCGACAACCACAGCGTCCATCCCGTAGAGATCAACGCCAGTGCTTTCCAGCAGGGTCATGATGCCTTTCGGGGTGCAGGGACGCAGCAACGGAATCCGCTGGGCCAGACGACCGACGTTGTAAGGATGGAAGCCATCCACGTCCTTGTCCGGGCGAATACGCTCCAGCAGCAACGATGAATCCAGATGCGCGGGCAGCGGCAATTGCAGCAGCACGCCGTCGATAGTCGGGTCGTCGTTCAGGCGATCGATCAAGTCGGTCAGCGCAGTCTGGGTGGTTTCGGCAGGAAGATCATAAGCTTGCGAAATGAAGCCGACTTCCTCGCAGTCTTTACGCTTGTGCGAGACATAAACCTGAGAGGCGGGGTCGCTGCCCACCAGAATCACCGCGAGGCCGGGTGTGCGCAGGCCTTGATCGCGACGTTCGGCGACACGTTTGGCGATCTGCTGGCGCAGGCTGGCTGCGATCGCTTTGCCGTCGATAAGTTTTGCAGTCATTACGCGTGATTAACCATCGAGAGGGATTGGAAAAGAGCGCGCATTCTCGCATGTCATGACGCATGGGCAAAGGCGCTTGGTCCGCGAATTCAGCTAACTCCTTTATCTAACTGAATTTTTTCGAAAAAAGAGTTGACGACCCTGGGGACCGTCTATAAGATTCGTCGCACTTGTCGGGCACAGCCCAGCACTGGTTAAGCTAGCACTGGTTGATTTGGTCAGGCAGAGTTGCAAATTGGCTCGGTGTGATTGAAAGCCTTTTAATTTGTGATCGTCAAAGAATACAGATTATATAAGTGCCCGTAGCTCAGCTGGATAGAGCATCCGCCTTCTAAGCGGATGGTCGCAGGTTCGAGTCCTGCCGGGTGCGCCATTAAAGGCAGCTTTGGCACAAGTAAGATGTCACGGTTACAACGCAATATGGTGGGCGTAGCTCAGTTGGTAGAGCACGGGATTGTGACTCCCGTTGTCGAGGGTTCGATCCCCTTCGTCCACCCCATATTCAGAGAGGCGCCAGACTCATAATCTGGCGCCTTTGCTTTAAAGATTGAATGCGGATGTGGTGGAATTGGTAGACACACTGGATTTAGGTTCCAGCGCCGCAAGGTGTGAGAGTTCGAGTCTCTCCGTCCGCACCAGGATACAAACGTTGTTGCTGGTTCAGCACTAACGACTAAAGAAAGCCGCCTAGTGCGGCTTTTTTTGTTTCAGGATTATGGTTTTGTCGTTTTGCTCGATCGCTCAGCCCGGCTGCCGTCGGTCGCGTAAAGCGTGCTTTGGGGATGGAATCGGCGACGAGCAGGTGCACGCAATGCCTTCTATAAGGCCGTGCCAGACGCGTTTTGGTCGGTGGCGACCCATCATGGTTGTCACCTGCGGGCTCGCTGAATCCGTCCTCTTCATTTGCCCTTTTTCCGTAGGGTGACTTCTTGAGTTTGACCCACTAGAATGCATGCCCTTGATTCTGGGGTCGGAAACGGCCGGCTAACGTCTGTGCAACGAGGAATATCCATGCAAGTTTCTGTTGAAAATACTTCCGCTCTTGAGCGCCGCATGACCATTGGCGTGCCTGCCGAACGCATCGAGACTGAAGTCAACAAGCGTCTGCAGCAGACCGCACGTAAAGCCAAGATCCCGGGCTTCCGCCCAGGCAAAGTGCCTATGAGCGTGATCCGCCAGCGTTATGAAGATGGCGCGCGTCAGGAAGCTCTGGGCGACCTGATCCAGGCGACCTTTTACGAAGCAGTGGTTGAGCAGAAGCTGAACCCGGCTGGCGCTCCTTCTGTAGAGCCTAAGTCCTTCGAAAAGGGCAAGGATCTGGAATACGTCGCTACCTTCGAAGTGTTCCCCGAGTTCACGGTTGCAGGTTTCGAATCCATCGCTGTTGAGCGTCTGGCTGCCGACGTAGCTGATGCCGATCTCGACAACATGCTGGAAATCCTGCGCAAGCAGAACGTTCGTTTCGAAGTGGCCGATCGTGCTGCCCAGAACGAAGACCAGCTGAATATCGATTTCGTTGGCAAGGTTGACGGCGAAGCGTTCGCTGGCGGTTCGGCCACTGGCACCCAGTTGGTATTGGGTTCCGGTCGCATGATCCCTGGCTTCGAAGACGGTCTGGTTGGCGCTAAAGCCGGCGAAGAGCGTGTTCTGAATCTGACCTTCCCGGAAGACTATCAGAACCTGGAACTGGCTGGTAAAGCCGCCGAGTTCACCGTGACGGTCAACACTGTTTCCGAGCCTAAACTGCCTGAGCTGAACGAAGAGTTCTTCAAGCAGTTCGGCATCAAGGAAACCGGCATCGACGGCTTCCGCACCGAAGTTCGCAAGAACATGGAGCGCGAGCTGCGTCAGGCGATCAAGTCCAAGGTCAAGAATCAGGTAATGGACGGCTTGCTGGCCGCCAACCCGATCGAAGTGCCTAAATCGTTGCTGGAAAACGAAGTAAACCGTCTGCGCGTGCAGGCTGTTCAGCAGTTCGGCGGCAACATCAAGCCTGATCAACTGCCGGCAGAGCTGTTCGAAGAGCAAGCCAAGCGCCGTGTGGAGCTGGGCCTGATCGTTGCTGAAGTCGTCAAGCAGTTCGACCTCAAGCCTGACGACACTCGTGTTCGCGAGCTGATCCAGGAAATGGCATCCGCTTACCAGGAGCCAGAGCAGGTTGTGGCCTGGTACTACAAGAACGAGCAGCAAATGAACGAAGTGCGTTCTGTTGTGCTTGAAGAGCAAGTTGTGGATACTGTTTTGCAGAAAGCTAGCGTGACCGACAAGTCGGTCTCCTACGAAGAAGCAGTCAAGCCGGTAGAAGCTCCACAAGCCGACTGATTTTTTCTCTCGTTCGAAAACACCTACAAGCCAGCCTTCGCGCTGGCTTGTGCGTATTCAAGAAATGACTATTTGGGAGTGAATGCAGGACATGTCCCGCAATTCTTATATTCAGCAGAACTCTGACATCCAAGCCGCTGGCGGCCTGGTCCCGATGGTTATCGAGCAGTCCGCCCGTGGCGAACGCGCCTATGACATCTATTCGCGTTTGCTCAAGGAGCGCGTGATCTTTCTGGTCGGCCCGGTAGAAGACTACATGGCCAACCTGATCGCGGCGCAGCTGTTGTTCCTTGAAGCCGAGAACCCGGACAAGGACATCCATCTTTACATCAACTCACCAGGCGGTTCGGTGACTGCAGGCATGTCGATCTACGACACCATGCAATTCATCAAGCCAGACGTTTCGACTATCTGCATCGGCCAGGCCTGCAGCATGGGTGCCTTGCTGCTGGCTGGCGGCGCCGCGAAGAAGCGTTACTGCCTGCCTAACTCGCGCATGATGATTCACCAGCCACTGGGCGGTTTCCAGGGGCAGGCGTCGGACATTGATATCCATGCAAAGGAAATCCTGTCCATTCGTGCCCGCCTTAATGAAATTCTGGCGCACCACACCGGGCAAACGCTTGAGACCATTGAGCAAGACACCAATCGGGACAATTTCATGAGCGCCGAGCGCGCTGCTGAATATGGTCTGATCGATCAGGTTCTGACTCAGCGTCAAATGACTGCTTAAGCAGCTCAATCGTGGGTGGTTGCTCATACCGGCCACCTGCGGACTTGAAAAAGCCCGCAATTGCCTTCATCTTGTGTTGCAAGCCTACCGGATTGGATCGATCGAATGACTGACACCCGCAACGGCGAGGACAACGGCAAATTGCTCTATTGCTCCTTCTGTGGCAAAAGCCAGCATGAAGTGCGCAAATTGATTGCCGGCCCCTCGGTCTTTATATGCGACGAGTGCGTCGACCTGTGCAATGACATCATCCGAGAGGAGGTGCAGGAAGCCCAGGCTGAAAGCAGCGCGCATAAATTGCCATCGCCAAAAGAAATCAGCGGCATCCTTGACCAATACGTTATCGGTCAGGAACGTGCCAAGAAGGTTCTCGCAGTAGCGGTGTATAACCACTACAAGCGTCTGAACCAGCGTGACAAGAAAAACGATGATGTTGAACTCGGCAAAAGTAACATCCTGCTGATCGGCCCTACGGGCTCCGGCAAGACATTGCTCGCTGAAACATTGGCGCGTCTGCTCAATGTTCCGTTCACCATCGCCGATGCTACTACCCTGACCGAAGCGGGTTACGTCGGTGAGGATGTGGAAAACATTATTCAGAAGCTGTTGCAGAAATGCGATTACGACGTAGAAAAAGCCCAGATGGGTATTGTCTACATCGATGAAATCGACAAGATTTCCCGCAAATCCGACAACCCTTCCATTACTCGTGACGTTTCCGGTGAAGGCGTGCAACAAGCCCTGCTGAAACTGATCGAAGGCACCGTGGCTTCCGTTCCTCCGCAAGGTGGTCGCAAGCATCCGCAGCAGGAATTCCTGCAAGTGGACACACGCAACATCCTGTTTATCTGTGGTGGTGCGTTCTCGGGGCTGGAAAAGGTCATTCAAAGCCGTTCGACTCGCGGTGGCATCGGTTTCAACGCCGAAGTCCGCAGCAAGGAAGAAGGCAAGAAAGTCGGTGAGTCCCTGCGTGAAGTCGAGCCTGACGATCTGGTCAAGTTCGGTCTGATTCCAGAGTTCGTGGGTCGCCTGCCGGTTCTGGCAACGTTGGATGAGCTGGATGAGGCTGCGTTGATGCAGATTCTCACCGAGCCGAAAAACGCCCTGACCAAGCAGTATGCCAAGTTGTTCGAAATGGAAGGTGTGGACCTCGAGTTCCGTGCCGACGCGTTGAAATCGGTTGCCCGTCGCGCGCTTGAGCGCAAAACCGGTGCCCGTGGTCTGCGCTCCATTCTCGAAGGCGTTCTGCTCGACACCATGTACGAGATCCCCTCACAATCCGAGGTGAGCAAGGTGGTGATCGACGAGAGCGTCATCGATGGCACGTCCAAGCCGCTGTTGATATATGAAAACAGCGAGCCGCCTGCCAAGGTTGCTCCGGACGCGTGAGTGACACTGCTGCATGAATAAAGAAGGGGCCTTCGGGCCCCTTTTGCATTTCCTGCTTCAGAGCTTGTTTTTTTCAGGATCTACCCCCATCTTGAATTCAAGCTCATTCAACCTGTCACGGCCACTTGGCCGCCGTAGAGGCGAAATCATGAAAACGACCATTGAATTGCCTCTCTTGCCATTGCGTGATGTTGTGGTTTATCCGCACATGGTTATCCCGCTGTTCGTGGGGCGCGAGAAGTCTATCGAAGCCCTTGAGGCTGCGATGACCGGCGACAAACAGATCCTGTTGCTCGCGCAAAGAAATCCTGCTGATGATGATCCTGGTGAAGAAGCTCTTTATAGCGTCGGCACCATTGCAACCGTATTGCAGCTGCTCAAATTGCCCGATGGTACCGTCAAGGTGTTGGTCGAAGGCGAGCAGCGCGGCTCGGTCGAACGCTTCATGGAAGTCGACGGTCACTGCCGCGCAGAAGTCGCGCTGATCGAAGAAACGGAAGCGCCTGACCGCGAGTCCGAAGTTTTTGTGCGCAGCCTGTTGGCGCAGTTCGAACAATATGTTCAGTTGGGCAAGAAAGTCCCGGCTGAAGTGCTTTCCTCGCTTAACAGCATCGATGAGCCGGGTCGCCTGGTGGATACCATGGCGGCGCACATGGCGCTGAAGATCGAGCAGAAGCAGGAGATTCTCGAAATTATTGATCTGCCGGCCCGTGTCGAGCACGTGCTGGCGCTGCTGGATGCCGAGATTGACCTGCTGCAGGTCGAGAAGCGCATCCGCGGTCGGGTCAAGAAGCAGATGGAGCGCAGTCAGCGCGAGTACTACCTGAACGAGCAGATGAAGGCCATTCAGAAAGAGCTCGGCGACAGCGAGGAAGGTCACAACGAAATCGAAGACCTGAAAAAGCGTATCGATGCCGCTGGCCTGCCAAAAGATGCTCTGACCAAGGCGACTTCCGAGCTGAACAAGCTCAAGCAGATGTCGCCGATGTCCGCAGAAGCCACCGTAGTTCGCTCGTATATCGACTGGCTGGTTCAGGTGCCGTGGAAGGCGCAGAGCAAGGTTCGCCTGGATCTGGCCCGCGCTGAAGACATCCTCGACGCTGACCACTACGGTCTTGATGAAGTAAAAGAACGTATTCTCGAATACCTCGCCGTGCAAAAACGCGTAAAGAAAATTCGTGGCCCGGTGCTGTGTCTGGTTGGCCCGCCTGGTGTGGGTAAAACCTCCCTGGCCGAGTCGATTGCGCACGCAACCAACCGCAAATTCGTGCGCATGGCCTTGGGTGGCGTGCGTGATGAAGCGGAAATTCGTGGTCATCGCCGGACGTATATCGGTTCGATGCCAGGAAGATTGATTCAAAAGATGACAAAGGTTGGCGTTCGCAATCCACTGTTCCTGCTTGATGAAATCGACAAGATGGGCAGTGACATGCGCGGCGACCCGGCTTCGGCATTGCTTGAGGTTCTCGATCCGGAACAAAACCACAACTTCAACGACCATTACCTGGAAGTCGACTACGACCTGTCCGACGTAATGTTCCTGTGCACCGCGAACTCGATGAACATTCCTGCAGCGTTGCTGGACCGGATGGAAGTCATCCGTCTGCCTGGCTACACCGAAGACGAGAAGATCAACATTGCCGTCAAATACCTTTCGCCCAAGCAGATTCAGGCCAATGGCTTGAAGAAGGGCGAAGTGGAATTCGACGAGGAAGCGATCCGCGACATCATTCGTTACTACACCCGTGAAGCGGGCGTGCGTAGCCTTGAGCGCCAGATTGCCAAGGTCTGCCGTAAGGCGGTCAAAGAGCACGCGCTGGAAAAACGTTTTGCAATTCGTGTCACGGCTGAAATGCTTGAGCATTTCCTCGGCGTACGCAAATTCCGCTACGGCCTGGCTGAGCAGCAGGACCAGATCGGGCAGGTTACCGGTTTGGCGTGGACGCAAGTGGGTGGCGAATTGCTGACCATCGAAGCGGCGGTTGTGCCGGGCAAAGGTCAGTTGATCAAGACCGGTTCGCTGGGTGATGTGATGGTTGAATCCATTACGGCCGCACTGACCGTGGTGCGCAGTCGCGCGAAAAGTCTGGGGATTCCTGTGGACTTCCACGAGAAGCGCGACACGCACATCCATATGCCAGAAGGCGCGACGCCCAAAGATGGCCCTAGCGCAGGCGTAGGCATGTGCACGGCCCTTGTTTCGGCGCTGACACAGATCCCTGTGCGTGCGGACGTGGCGATGACTGGCGAAATCACCCTTCGCGGTCAGGTTCTGGCGATTGGCGGGCTCAAGGAAAAACTCCTGGCTGCGCACCGTGGTGGTATCAAAACGGTGATCATTCCGGAAGAAAACGTCCGCGACTTGAAAGAGATTCCGGACAACATCAAGCGTGACCTGCAGATCAAGCCGGTTAAATGGATTGACGAAGTCCTGCAAATTGCGCTGCAATACGCGCCGGAGCCCTTGCCGGATGTGGCTCCGGAGATGGTTGCGAAGGATGAAAAGCGCGAGTCTGACTCTAAGGAAAGGATTAGCACGCATTAGTCTGGGCGGCCTTCCTTGACAGCTTTTTAGAGCCCTTGTTATAAAGCGGCTCTTTTAAGCATCTGCAAGCCGTTCAGCGTTCGTTTGGCTTTACCAAAAAACTTAGAAACATACTCAATATAGACATAAGGGGACTTAGAGTGAACAAGTCGGAACTGATTGATGCTATCGCTGCATCTGCTGATATCCCGAAAGCTGCTGCCGGCCGTGCGCTGGACGCAGTAATCGAATCCGTCACTGGCGCTCTGAAGGCTGGCGACTCCGTTGTACTGGTGGGTTTCGGAACATTCTCCGTGACTGATCGTCCAGCACGTATCGGTCGTAACCCTCAGACCGGTAAGACACTGGAAATCGCTGCAGCTAAAAAACCAGGTTTCAAAGCCGGTAAAGCACTGAAAGAAGCTGTCAACTAAGTTCTCAAAGCCTTTGCCCAACCGAAGCAGAAACATTCTGCATCGGCTGCGGAGCGGTAGTGTGGTCGGTTTCAATCCGGCCTGACACACCGGGGTCGCAAGTAGCTACCCCGTCCGCTTCGCCAGTTACGAGAAGGCGCATCCTCGGATGCGCCTTTCTTCTATCCGCTTTCTACCCACGCTCCGCGGTTGGATAGTCAGTACAACCGTTTTGGGGGACGCATGCTGCAGAACATCAGGGACAATTCACAGGGCTGGATTGCCAAGACCATCATCGGGGTCATCATTGCCTTGATGGCTTTGACGGGATTCGACGCCCTTTTTTCGGCGACCAGCACCAAGCAGGACGCCGCCAAGGTCAATGGTGATGAAATCACCAAGACCGAGCTGAGCCAGGCAATCGACATGCAACGCCGCCAGCTCATGCAGCAGTTGGGCAAGGATTTCGATCCTGCTCTGCTCGACGAGAAAATGCTGCACGATGCCGCCTTGAAGGGTCTGGTTGACCGCAAGCTGCTGTTGCAAGGTGCCGCCAAGGCGAAGTTTTCCTTCTCGGAAGCTGCACTGGATCAACAGATCCTGCAAACACCCGAGTTTCAGGTGGACGGCAAATTCAACGCCGATCGTTTCGATCAGGTGATTCGTCAGCTGGGCTTTACCCGGTTGCAGTTCCGCCAGATGCTCGCTCAGGAAATGTTGATTGGTCAGGTGCGTGCCGGCGTCGCTGGCAGTGCTTTTGTGACCGACGCTCAAGTTGAGGCTTTTGCCCGTCTGGAAAAACAGACCCGGGATTTCGCAACGCTGACGCTGGCTGCCAATACCGCAGCAGTCAAGGTCACCGACGACGAGATCAAGGCGCATTACGACGAACACGCCAAAGAGTTCTTGAGTCCGGAACAGGTTGTGCTTGATTACGTCGAGCTGAAGAAGTCTTCCTTCTTCGACAAGGTGCAGGTCAAGGACGAAGATCTCCAGGCGGCTTATCAGAAAGAAATCTCCAATCTGGCTGAGCAGCGTCGCGCTGCACACATCCTGATCGAAGTGAATGACAAGCTGAACGAAGCGCAGGCCAAGGCGAAGATTGAAGAAATTCAGCAGCGTCTGGCTAAAGGCGAAGATTTCGCGGCTCTGGCCAAGGAATTCTCCCAGGATCCGGGCTCGGCTTCCAAAGGCGGTGATCTGGGTTACGCAGGCAAGGGTGTTTACGACCCGGCCTTTGAAGATGCGTTGTATGCCTTGAACAAAGACCAGGTTTCGACGCCGGTGCAAAGTTCCTACGGTTGGCATTTGATCAAGTTGTTGGGTGTGGAAGCGCCGTCGGTGCCTACGTTTGCCAGCCTGAAGGGCAAGCTCACCAACGACCTGAAATCCCAGCAGGTTGAGCAACGCTTCGTGGAAGCGACCAAGCAGCTTGAAGATTCGGCGTTCGAATCGTCCGATCTGGTGCAGCCAGCTCAGGATCTGGGTCTGAAAGTCCAGACTACCGCACCGTTTGGTCGTGAAGGCGGCGAAGGTCTGACGGCTAACCGCGCGGTGCTGCAAGCTGCGTTCAGCCCGGAAGTACTGGAAGAAGGTTCCAACAGCAACGCGCTGGAACTGGATCCGGAAACGGTAGTGGTCGTGCGCTCCAAGGAGCACCGCCAGCCTGAACAGCTGCCTCTGGAGAGCGTTGCCAGTGTCATTCGCGCTCAGTTGATCAAGGAGCACGCCAGCGCCGCAGTCAAGGCCAAGGGCGATGCGCTGCTGACCGGCTTGCGCGATGGCAAGGTTCCGGTCGCTGCCAAGCAGGATGGGCAGAACTGGAAGGTCATGGAAGCAGTGACTCGCAGTCAGGAAGGCGTTGAGCCAGCCGTGTTGCAAGCGCTGTTCCGTATGCCCAAGCCTGAAGGCAAGGACAAACCTGCTTTCACCAGCCTGACACTGGCTGACGGCAGCTATGTGGTTGTGCGCCTCAACGGCGTCAATCAAGCGGCTGCGCCGTCTGAAGAAGAAAAAACGCAATACCGTCGTTTCCTGGCATCCCGTGCCGGCCAGCAGGATTTCGCTGCTTACCGTGCGCAACTGGAAAGCAAGGCGAAGATCGAGCGGTTCTGATGCTCTGATCTGACGACAAAAGGAAGGCCGCTCATTGAGCGGCTTTTTTTTGTTATCGATGGAGAGCTTGTGGGGCAATGCGGTATACCCGTCATCCATTCGCGAGCAAGCTTCATTCCAACAGATTTCACCCACGAAAAAGCCCGCAACTCTTGCGAGCTGCGGGCTTGGGTAGCGCTGTGAAGATTACTCTTCGAGGTTACCCATCGCGGTGGTGTTGAAGCCGCCGTCGACGTACATGATTTCGCCGCTGATGCCGGACGCCAGGTCCGAGCACAGGAACGCGCCGGCGTTGCCGACTTCATCGATGGTCACGTTGCGACGCAGTGGGGTCTGCGCTTCGTTGGCTGCCAGCATCTTGCGGAAGTTCTTGATCCCGGAAGCGGCGAGGGTGCGGATCGGGCCAGCCGATACTGCGTTAACGCGCGTGCCTTCCGGGCCAAGGCTGCCGGCCAGATAACGTACGCCCGCTTCCAGGCTGGCCTTGGCCATGCCCATCACGTTGTAGTTAGGCATGGTGCGCTCTGCGCCCAGGTACGACAGGGTCAGTAGGCTGCCATTGCGGCCTTTCATCATTTCGCGTCCGGCCTTGGCCAGGGCCACGAAGCTGTAGGCGCTGATGTCGTGCGCGATGCGGAAACCTTCGCGGGTGGTGGCTTGGGTGAAGTCGCCGTCGAGCTGGTCGCCCGGTGCGAAGCCTACGGAGTGAACGATCACGTCCAGGCCGTCCCACTTCTTGCTCAGTTCTTCGAAGACCTTGGCGATCTCTTCGTCGCTGGCGACGTCGCAAGGGAAGCACAGTTCTGGGTTGGAGCCCCAGCCTGCGGCGAATTCTTCGACACGACCTTTGAGTTTGTCGTTCTGATAGGTGAAGGCAAGCTCTGCACCCTCGCGATGCATGGCGGCAGCGATGCCGGATGCGATGGACAGTTTGCTAGCGACACCGACGATCAGGACGCGCTTACCGGCGAGAAAACCCATGTGTTGTTCCTCTTCAGGTTAATCGACAGCTACCGGCGCCAAAAAGGCGGCTTCCAGCAGCTGCTGTGTATAAGGATGTTGCGGTGCGGCAAAGATAGCTTGCGCGTCACCCTGTTCGACCACTTGGCCCTGCTTGACCACCATCAATTGGTGGCTAAGCGCTTTGACGACCGCCAGGTCATGGCTGATAAACAAATACGTCAGGTTGTACTTGGTTTGCAGTGACCGCAGCAGCTCCACTACCTGACGCTGAACTGTCCGGTCGAGCGCCGAAGTGGGCTCGTCCAGCAAAATCAGCGCCGGTTTTAACACTAATGCCCGGGCAATGGCGATTCTCTGCCGCTGCCCGCCGGAAAACTCGTGGGGGTAGCGGTGCCGGGTTTCCGGATCCAGACCTACTTCCCTGAGCGCCGCGATGATCGCCATCTCCTGCTCGGCAGCGGTGCCCAGGCGATGGATACGCAGGCCTTCGCCGACGATTTCACCCACTGACATACGCGGACTCAAGCTGCCGAACGGGTCCTGGAACACCACCTGCATCTGTCGGCGCAGCGGACGAATCTCCTGCTGCGACAGGCAGTCTAGCGTCTTGCCCTGAAACCGTATGACGCCCTGGCTACCGATCAGCCGAAGAATAGCCAGGCCCATGGTCGATTTGCCCGAGCCGCTTTCGCCGACAATCCCCAGCGTTTGCCCTTGAGGCAGACTGAACTGAACGCCGTCCACCGCCTTGACATGATCCACGGTCCGTTTGAGCAGACCTTTCTTGATCGGAAACCAGACTCGCAGGTCCTCCACTTCCAGCAATGGCGCACCGGCCGGATTGTCCGCCGGACCGCCGCTGGGCTCCGCGCTCAGCAAGATTTTCGTGTACGGATGCTGAGGAGAACGGAACAGCTCCTCACAGGATGCTTGTTCGACGATGCAACCGCGCTGCATGACACATACACGATTGGCTATTTGCTTGACCACGTTCAGGTCATGGCTGATCAGCAGCAGCGCCATGCCCAGGCGCGCCTGCAATTCCTTGAGCAATTCGAGGATTTTCAGCTGCACCGTAACGTCCAGCGCGGTGGTCGGTTCGTCGGCGATCAACAGCTCGGGCTCGTTGGCCAAGGCCATGGCAATCATCACACGCTGGCGCTGGCCGCCTGAGAGCTCGTGTGGCAGGGCTTTGAGTCTTTTTTGCGGCTCGGGTATGCCTACCAGCTCCAGCAGCTCCAGGGTGCGGTGTGTGGCGGCCTTGCCCATCAGACCTTTGTGCAGGCCGAGCACTTCGTTGATCTGCTTTTCGATGGATTGCAGCGGGTTCAGCGAGGTCATTGGCTCTTGAAAGATCATGGCGATTTTATTGCCACGGATCGCCCGCAGTTTTTTCTCGCTCAGGGTCAACAAATCCTGGCCGGCATAATGAATCGTGCCGCTTGGGTGACGGGCGAGCGGGTAGGGCAGCAGGCGCAGGATCGAATGCGCCGTCACTGATTTGCCGGAGCCACTTTCACCCACCAGCGCGAGGGTTTCGCCACGGCGGATATCAAAGTTGATGCCTTCGACCACGCGCTGACAGCCTTCGCCCGCCACGAACTCGACGGCCAGATCGCGAATCTCGATCAGATTGTCATTGTTCATCTCATTTCCTTGGGTCGAAAGCGTCGCGGGCGGATTCACCGATAAACACCAGCAGGCTGAGCATCAAGGCCAGTACAGCGAAGGCACTGATGCCGAGCCACGGTGCCTGCAGGTTGGATTTGCCCTGTGCCACCAGTTCGCCCAGCGATGGCGAGCCAGCCGGAAGACCAAAGCCGAGGAAATCCAGCGCCGTCAGGGTGCCGATAGCGCCGGTGAGGATGAACGGCATGAACGTCATGGTCGAAACCATGGCGTTGGGCAGGATGTGGCGGAACATGATTGCGCCGTTCTCCATGCCCAGCGCCCGGGCGGCGCGCACGTATTCCAGATTGCGCCCGCGCAGGAATTCGGCGCGCACCACGTCCACCAGGCTCATCCAGGAAAACAGCAGCATGATGCCCAGCAGCCACCAGAAGTTGGGCTGGACGAAGCTGGCGAGAATGATCAGCAGATACAGCACCGGCAGTCCCGACCAGATTTCCAGGAAGCGCTGCCCGAGCAGGTCCACCCAGCCGCCATAGAAGCCCTGCAAGGCACCGGCAATCACGCCGATGATCGAACTGAGGATGGTCAGGGTCAGGGCAAACAGCACCGAAACCCGGAAGCCATAGATGACTCGGGCCAACACGTCGCGGCCCTGGTCATCGGTGCCAAACAGATTTTCCGCGGACGGCGGCGCGGGCGCCGGGACTTTCAGGTCGTAATTGATGCTCTGGTAGCTGAACGGAATCGGCGCCCACAACACCCAGCCGTTTTTGGCGGCCAGCAGTTCCTTGATGTAAGGGCTTTTGTAGTTGGCTTCCAGCGGGAATTCCCCGCCGAATGTGGTTTCCGGGTAGCGCTCAAGCACCGGGAAATACCAGCTGCCGTCATAGCGCACGGCCAAGGGCTTGTCGTTGGCGATCAGTTCCGCGCCCAGGCTCAGGCCGAACAGGATCAAAAATAGCCATAACGACCACCAGCCCCGCTTGTTGGCCTTGAAACGTTCGAAGCGGCGACGATTGAGAGGAGACAACTTCATATCAATGTTTCCTGCTTTCAAAGTCGATGCGCGGGTCTACCAGCGTGTAGGTGATATCGCCGATCAGCTTCACCACCAAACCCAGCAAGGTGAAGATGAACAGCGTGCCGAAAACCACCGGGTAATCACGGTTGATGGCGGCTTCGAAGCTCATCAGGCCCAGGCCGTCCAGAGAAAAAATCACCTCCACCAGCAGCGAGCCCGTGAAGAAGATGCCGATGAACGCCGAAGGGAAGCCGGCGATCACCAGCAACATGGCGTTGCGGAACACATGTCCGTACAGCACGCGATGGTTGCTCAAGCCCTTGGCCTTGGCGGTGATCACGTATTGCTTGCCGATTTCATCGAGGAAGCTGTTTTTGGTCAGCAGGGTCATGGTGGCAAAGTTGCCGATCACCAGAGCGGTGACGGGCAGCACCAGATGCCAGAAGTAGTCGAGAATCTTGCCGCCGGTGCTCAGTTCGTCGAAGTTGTTCGAGGTCAGGCCGCGCAACGGGAACCAGTCCAGATAACTGCCGCCCGCAAACACCACGATCAGCAGGATGGCGAAGAGGAACGCCGGAATTGCGTAACCGACGATGATCAGCGAGCTGGTCCACACGTCGAAATGACTGCCGTGGCGGGTTGCCTTGGCGATGCCCAGCGGGATCGACACCAGGTACATGATCAGCGTGCTCCATAACCCCAGGGAAATGGACACGGGCATTTTCTCTATGATCAGGTCGATGACCTTGGCATCCCGAAAGAAGCTGTCGCCAAAATCCAGGTGCGCGTAGTTCTTGACCATGATCCACAGGCGTTCCGGGGCCGACTTGTCGAAGCCGTACATGCGCTCGATTTCCTTGACCAGACCGGGGTCGAGGCCTTGTGCGCCGCGATAGGTCGAGCCCGCTACCGAAACCTCGGCACCGCCACCAGCGATGCGGCTGGTCGCGCCCTCGAAGCCTTCGAGTTTAGCGATCATCTGTTCCACCGGCCCGCCGGGCGCGGCCTGGATGATCACGAAGTTGATGAGCAGGATGCCGAACAGGGTCGGAATGATCAGCAGCAGGCGCCGAAAGATATAAGCCAGCATCTCAGCGCTCCGTACTGGCAGGCGCATTGCCTGGTTGTTGGGGCGCCGTCGGATGGGCGTCAGGTTTGTACCACCAAGTGTTGGTACCGATGTCCGATAGCGCTTTTACGCCGGGATGGGCGATGTGATCCCAATACGCGACGCGCCAGGTCTTGATGTGCCAGTTCGGCAGCACGTAGAAACCCCATAGCAGCACCCGATCCAGAGCCCGGGCGTGGTCGACCAGACTCTGTCGGGAGTTGGCATTGATCAGGCCGTCCACCAGGCTGTCCACCGCCGGGTCTTTGAGGCCCATGAAGTTGCGGCTGCCGGTCCGGTCGGCGCTGACTGAGTGAAAGTACTCGCGTTGTTCATTACCCGGCGAGCTGGACTGGGGAAAGCTGCTGACAATCATGTCGTAGTCCCGCGAGCGCAGGCGGTTGATGTATTCCGATGCGTCGACCCTGCGGATGGTCAGTTCAATGCCCAGGTCGCTGAGGTTGCGTTTGTAGGGCAGTAGGATGCGTTCGAATTGGGTCTGGGCCAGAAGAAACTCCAGTTTCATCGGGTTGCCCTCGGCATCGCTCATCTTGTCGTTCTTGATGGTCCAGCCAGCCTCCTGCAATAACTGGAAGGCACGCCGCAATTGCGGACGAATCATGCCGCTGCCGTCGTTGACCGGCAGTTGGAAAGGTTCGCTGAACACTCGCTCGGGGATCTTGCCGCGCCAGGGGTCGAGGATTTTCAGTTCCTCGGCGGACGGCAGGCCGCTGGCGGCCATTTCCGAGTTGTCGAAATAGCTCTTGGTCCGGCTGTACGAACCATTGAACATTTGTTTGTTGGTCCATTCGAAGTCGAGCAGCAGGGTCAGCGCCTCACGCACCTTTGGATCCTGGAACAGCGGGCGACGCAGGTTCATGACAAAGCCCTGCATGCCTTGAGGGTTGCCGTTGGGCAGTTCTTCCTTGATGAGTCGGCCTTCGCGCACTGCGGGCGTGTCGTAGGCGGTTGCCCAGTTCTTCGCGCTGGTTTCCAGCCAATAGTCGAACTGTCCGGCCTTGCCGGCCTGGAGCGCCACATCCATGTCCCGGTAATAGTCGTAGCTCATCACATCGAAGTTGAACTGCCCGCGGTTGACTGGCAGGTCCTTGGCCCAATAGTCCTTGACTCGCTCGTAACGCACGGAGCGGCCGGCGTTAACCTCGGCGACCTTGTAGGGGCCGCTGCCCAGCGGAAATTCGAGGTTGCCCTTGGTGAACTCGCGGGTGGCCCAGAAATGTTTGGGAAGCACGGGCAACTGGCCGAGGATCAACGGCAACTCCCGGCTTTGGTTGTCCTTGAACTTGAAAAGCACCCGCAGCGGATCCTCGACCACCACCTTGTCGACGCCGGCGTAATACGCGCGGTACATCGGGGTGCCATCCTTGATCAGGGTATTGAAGGAAAACTCCACGTCTTCGGCGCGGATCGGGTGGCCGTCATGGAAGCGTGCTTGCGGACGCAGGTAAAAGCGCACCCAGCTGTTATCCGGAGCCTTTTCGATCTTGCTGGCAATCAGGCCGTACTCGGTCATCGGCTCGTCCAGGCTGGAGCGGGCCAATGTGTCGTAGATCATGCCGACGTCATCGGCGGCCGTGCCCTTGTTGATGAACGGGTTGAGGCTGTCGAAGCTGCCGAAACCCGCCTGGCGGAAGAGCCCGCCCTTGGGTGCATCGGGGTTGACGTAATCGAAGTGCGTGAAGTTGGCCGGATACTTTGGCGCTTCGTCGTACATGGTCACGGCGTGCAGAGGCACTGCCTGAGCTGTGCAGGCCACGCCGGCGAGGAAGAGGCCGCCAGCCTGCATCAGCAGGGAACGCAAAACGGTCATTGAGTCTTCTCCAGGGGCTTGAGCCACCACGCGCGCAACCCCAACGTATAGGGCGGGGTGGTGACCATGGCGAACCGGTTGCGGTACGCCAGGCGATGATTGTTGAGGTACCAGTTCGGAATGCTGTAATGCTGCGAAAGCAGGACCCGGTCCAGTGCGCGGGCGGCGGCAACTTGGGTGTCGCGAGTTTGCGCGGCGAGCAACTGATTGAGCAGGCTGTCGACCACCGGATTGGCGACACCGGCGTAATTCTTGCTGCCGGTAATCGCCGCCTGGCTGGAATGGAAGTATTGCCATTGCTCCAGGCCAGGGCTGAGGGTCTGGTTGAGCGTCATGAGAATCATGTCGAAATCGAACTGATCCAGGCGCTGTTTGTACTGGGCGCGATCCACCGTGCGCAGCCGCGCGTCGATGCCGATGCGTCGCAGGTCTTCGATATAGGGTTGCAGAATGCGTTCGAGATTCGGGTTGACCAGCAGGATCTCGAAGCGCAACGGCTGACCATCACGATTCATCAAACGTTGATCCGCCAGCTTCCAGCCCGCTTCGCCGAACAGCCCCAATGCCTTGCGCAAGGTTTCCCGTGGGATGCCGCCGCCATCGGTTTTCGATACGGCAAAGGGGTGCGTGAACAGGCTTGGCGGCAGTTGCTCGCGATACGGCGACAGCAGCAGCCATTCCGCGCCCGTCGGCAGACCGGTAGCTGAGAACTCGCTGTTGGGGTAGTAGCTGGTCGAACGCTTGTAGGCGTCGCTGAACAGCGTGCGATTGGTCCACTCGAAGTTGAACATCAAGCCCAAGGCTTCGCGGGTTTTGACGTCGGCGAAGGTGGCGCGCCGGGTGTTCATGAACAAACCCTGGGTCTGGGTTGGGATTTTGTGCGGGATTTGCGCCTTGATCACATCGCCATTAGCCACGGCCGGGAAGTTGTAACCGGTGGCCCAATTCTTGGCCTGATGCTCGATATAAATGTCGAATTCACCCGCCTTGAAGGCTTCGAACGCGACATCGCTGTCGCGATAGAACTCGACTTCGACCCGATCAAAATTGTACTTGCCGCGATTGACCGGCAAGTCCTTGCCCCAGTAATCCTTGACCCGTTCGAACACCAACTGGCGACCGGGATGCACGCGCGTGATGCGATACGGCCCGCTGCCCAGTGGCGGCTCATAGGTGGTGGCCTTGAAGTCGCGGTCTTTCCAATAGTGCTGCGGCAGTACAGGCAGCTCGCCCAGACGCAGAATCAGCAGCGGATTCCCCGCGCGCTTGAAGACGAAGCGAATGCGATGTCGATTGAGAATGTCGACCCGCTGCACTTCCTGCAGCGCCGTGCGGTATTGCGGATGGCCATCCTTCAGCAGCGTGCGATAAGAAAACGCCACGTCGTAGGCGGTAATCGGCTTGCCGTCATGAAAGCGCGCCTGTGGGCGCAAGTTGAACACCACCCAGCTGCGATCTTCGCTGTACTCCACACTCTGCGCGATCAAGCCATAACTTGAGGTCGGCTCATCCCCGGACGGATCGTACTGGCCGGTGCCGACCATCAGCGGTTCGTTCAGCTCACTGACGCCGTATTGCAGGAAGTTACCGGTGGAAATCGGGCTGCTGCCCTTGAAGGTATAAGGATTGAGCGTATCGAACGTGCCAAAAGCCATCATTCGCAAGGTGCCACCTTTCGGCGCCTCGGGATTTACCCAGTCGAAATGCGTGAAGCTGGCCGGATACTTGAGCACGCCGAATTGCGCATAGCCGTGGCTTTCGCTGATGGCTGCGCAGACGGGAAAGCTCAAGGCCAGACTAATAAGTAGCAGGAAGGGACGTATCACGATCCAGACGGCTTGGGCTTTAGGTCGGTAACAGTAACAGCTTGTATCGGCAGGAAAAAGACTGCGGCGGAAAGCGTGGGATCCCACGCCTGTCGCTCTCAACAAACAAAAACCAACCATTTGAACTGGAAACTGGATTCGTTGGAGCGAGGCTTGCCCGCGAAGAACCAAAACGCGGTGTATCTGGCTCACCGAGGCGTCTGATTTGCGGGCAAGCCTCGCTCCAGCGAGGCATGGACGGCGAATCTCAATGCGGCAGATAAACCGTCAGGGTCTGGCCGGGCTTGAGTGCTGCACCGGTGCGGGGGTTCCAGCGCTTGAGATGTTGCATCTCGACGTTAAAGCGCTTGGCAACCAGGTACATCGAGTCGCCTTTCTGGATTTTGTATTGCATGGATTTTTTGTCAGCTTCCTTGGCATCGGGCTTGACCTTGGTGTTGGCGCTGGCGACTACCGTGCTTCTGGCTTTGGTCTTGTCTTCCATGACCAGCGTCTGACCGACTTTCAGACCTTGGCCGGATAGCTTGTTCCAGTGCTGCAAATCCTTGACGTCGACCTTGTTCGCCTTGGCGATCATGGTCAGGTTTTCGCCGGGTTTGACCTTATAGCTGCGGCTGCGAAGCGGCTTGTCGTTGCGGGCCACTTCTTCGAAAACCGGTTGCGCAGGGCTCATGCCGGGCTGGGTCGGAATCGTCAGGGCCTGACCGACGCGCAGGTTGTTGCCGGCAATCTTGTTGCTGCTCTTCAACGAACTGACCGAAACCTGATAACGGCTGGCGAGACTGGCGAGGGTATCGCCGGGACGCACGCGGTATTGCTGCCAGTCGACCAGTTCCTGAGGCTTCATGGTCGACAGGCTGGCGGTCAACAGCTGCGCCTTGGAAGTCGGCACCAGCAAGTGCTGCGGGCCGTCAACGGTCATGCGCTTCTTGAAGGCCGGGTTGAGCTGGAACAATTCGTCTTCGTCGATGTTGGCCAGCGCGGCGACCTTGGACAGGTCCATGCGCTGGTTCAGTTCAACGACTTCAAAATAGGGGCGATTGGCAATCGGGTTCAGGTTCACGCCGTAAGCTTCAGGTGCCAGAACAACCTGGGACAGCGCCAGCAGCTTGGGCACGTAATCCTTGGTTTCCTGCGGCAGGGGCAGGTTCCAGTAATCCGTTGGCAGGTTCAGTTTGTCGTTGCGTTCGATGGCGCGGCTGACCGTGCCTTCGCCAGCGTTGTAGGCAGCCAGGGCCAGCAGCCAGTCGCCGTTGAACATATCGTGCAGCTTGCTCAGGTAATCCAGTGCTGCAACGGTCGAAGCCTGAACATCACGGCGGCCATCGTAAAAGCTGGTCTGACGCAGGTTGAAATAACGACCGGTGGACGGGATGAACTGCCACAGGCCGACCGCACTGCTGCGGGACACGGCCATCGGGTTGTAGGCGCTTTCGATCACTGGCAGCAGGGCCAGTTCCAGCGGCATGTTGCGCTCTTCAAGGCGCTCGACGATGTAGTGCATGTACAGGCTGCCGCGCTCGCCGGCGTTCTCGAGGAACGATGGGTTGTTGGCAAACCAGAGGCGCTGTTGATCGATTCGCGGGTTCAGGTCGTTGCCCTGTTGCAACTGAAAGCCCTGACGCATCCGCTCCCAGACGTCTTGCGCTGGCGCAAGTGGCGTTGGTTTGTGGCTGAGAAAAATCGGTTTTGGCTTGATCCCCGCGGCCAGGGTCGGCGCGCGATGGGTACTGCTGGGCTCGATATGGCTGGTGGTTTGACAGCCCGCAAGCGTAGCGCTCACGGCAACAGCGATAGCCTGAGCCAACCGGGTCAATGCGTCTGAATTGAGGGTTCTGCTTATAGGTGACGACATTGGCTGGGGGGTAGTTCCAGGCGAAAATGTCGGGCGATTCTAGGAACAGCCCTGCCAATGGTCAACCATTCAGAATTTTGTTACTGATTTGCGGGTTGTTTAGAACTTATCTTTCCAAGCGCGCAATGCAGCAAAAACCGCGCTCGGCGACGGATTAGAGGCGCCGGTCCGTTCGTCCGCTTTTTCTTTAACAGATGTTTCATGGGTGCGGATAAAGGGGTTGGTCAGGCGTTCCAGGGCTAGATTTGAAGGCAGGCTGATGCGGTTCTCGCTACGCCACTGGCTGACCTGGGCAAGCCGCTCGGCGATGTCGGTGTTGTGCGGTTCCACGGCCTGGGCAAAGCGCAGATTGCTCAAGGTGTATTCGTGAGTGCAGTACACCAGCGTGCTGTCCGGGAGTTCGGTCAGGCGGTCAAGGGAGTGATGCATTTGTTCCGGCGTGCCTTCGAACAACCGTCCGCAGCCCGCCGCGAACAACGTGTCACCGCAGAACAGCAGAGGCGCTGGAGTCTGCCCATGGTAGAAGGCAATGTGGCCGAGGGTATGGCCAGGCACCGCATAGACATCGAAGTCCAGTCCGAGGACGTCTATCCGATCGTTATCGACAAGCGCCACGTCGCGTGCCGGGATGTTTTCCGCCGCAGGGCCAAGGACTCTGGCTCCGGTGACCTGCTTGAGCTGGGCAACGCCACCTACGTGGTCGTGGTGATGGTGGGTGACCAGAATGTCAGTGAGTTGCCAGTCGGGATGCTGTTCCAGCCAGCTCAGTACCGGCGCCGCATCGCCCGGATCGACCACGGCACAGCGTTTGCTGGAAGGATCTTGTAACAACCAGATGTAGTTGTCAGTGAAAGCGGGCAGGGCATCGATCTGTATCATGGCGCAGTTCGCTTAGCGGGAAACAATGGTGCATCTTAGAGTCTGATTACGTTCGAGGCGAGCATCCCCTCAGGAGAACTGAAATGACCGATGAAGCTTTCGCCCAGGCTGATCCTGAGTGGCTGGCGCTGATCAGTTCGGCGCGTGAGTGGTTGTCCGGGCCGTTGGGCCAATTGTTGCTGCAGGAAGAGCGTCGCGTACTCGAAGACGAGTTGGGGCGTTATTTTGGCGGCTATCTGGTGCATTACGGGCCGTCTGCCGAGACGCCGCCCGCTGCCGAGCAGGTGCAGCGCAACGTTCGCCTTGGCGCGCCACTGCCGGGAGTCGAGATCGTGTGTGAAGAGCAGGCCTGGCCGCTCAGCGAGCATGCGGCTGACGTGGTGGTGTTGCAGCACGGCCTGGATTTCTGTCTGTCGCCCCATGGCCTGTTGCGCGAAGCCGCCAGCAGTGTGCGCCCCGGCGGTCATCTGCTGATTATCGGCATCAACCCCTGGAGCGCCTGGGGATTGCGCCACGCGTTCGCCCAGGATGCACTGCGCAAGGCGCGTTGCATTTCCCCGTCGCGAGTCGCCGACTGGCTTAATCTGCTGGGCTTCGCACTGGAGAAACGCCGCTTCGGATGCTATCGTCCGCCGCTTGCTTCGGCAGCCTGGCAAGCACGTTTGTCTGGCCTTGAACGGCTTGGCGGCGGATGGCAAAGCCCCGGCGGCGGCTTCTATTTATTAGTGGCGCGAAAGATGGTGGTGGGGCTGCGGCCCGTGCGCCAGACCCGCCGTGAACCCTTGGGCAAGCTCATTCCGCTGCCCATGGCGAAAGTGAATCGTCGCAGTACCGAACCCTAGGCTGTGCTGAAGCCCACTATTTTCCGGATAAAGTTGTAATGAGCGAAAGCGTTGAGATCTTCACCGATGGTGCCTGCAAAGGTAATCCCGGCCCCGGTGGCTGGGGCGCACTGCTGGTGTGCAAGGGCGTCGAAAAGGAGCTGTGGGGCGGCGAAGCCAACACCACCAATAACCGCATGGAACTGACGGGCGCGATTCGCGGCCTCGAGGAACTCAAGCGCTCCTGCGACGTGACCCTGGTGACCGACTCGCAGTACGTCATGAAAGGCATTACCGAGTGGATGGTCAACTGGAAGAAGCGCGGCTGGAAGACCGCAGCCAAGGAGCCGGTGAAAAACGCCGACCTCTGGAAATTACTCGATGAACAAGTCAATCGACACACAGTGACCTGGCAATGGGTGCGCGGACACATTGGCCATTACGGCAACGAGCGTGCCGACCAGCTGGCCAATCGTGGCGTCGACGAAGTGAGAGGCATCAAACATGCGTAGTGTTGTACTCGACACCGAAACCACCGGCATGCCGGTGACCGATGGTCACCGGGTTATCGAGATCGGTTGCGTCGAACTGATTGGCCGTCGTCTGACTGGCAGGCATTTCCACGTTTACCTGCAACCGGATCGCGAAAGCGACGAAGGCGCGATCGGCGTCCACGGCATCACCAATGAGTTTCTGGTGGGCAAGCCGCGTTTCGGCGAAGTGGCCGATGAGTTCTTTGAATTCATCAAGGGCGCGCAGCTGATCATCCACAACGCCGCGTTTGACATCGGTTTCATCAACAATGAATTCGCCCTGATCGGTCAGACCGACAAGGCCGATATCACCCAGCATTGCACGGTGCTTGACACCCTGCTGATGGCCCGTGAACGCCATCCAGGCCAGCGCAACAGCCTGGACGCCTTGTGCAAACGCTATGGCGTCGACAACTCCGGTCGTGAATTGCACGGCGCCTTGCTCGACTCCGAGATTCTGGCTGACGTCTACCTGACCATGACCGGCGGCCAGACCAGCCTGTCGCTGGCCGGCAATGCCACGGACGGTAATGGCTCCGGCGAAGGTTCGGGCAATAACGCCAGCGAGATTCGTCGTTTGCCGGCCGATCGCGCGCGTTGCCGCGTCATCCGCGCCAGCGAAAGCGAACTGGCCGAGCACGATGTGCGCATGGCGGCTATCGCCAAATCGGCCGGCGCGCCGGCGTTATGGGTGCAGTTGCAGGAAGCTCGGGACCAGGCGTCAGCGTGATTCTTTCATCCAGCGTAGCGATGTGATGACCTTGCCAAACTCCGCACTGAGCATTCGGGTGGCAGACGAATGCTTCGAGGATTACATCCTCAACAGCGAATTCACCTTCACCGTCAGCGGTTTTGCGTTGGCGCAGGTAGGGCAGAGCGTCGAGCGCTGGGAGATTGAACCGGTCGAGCCTTATTCCAAGAATTACGGCATTGATTCCCAGGAGTTCTGCGATTATCGAGACGCAGCGGACAGCACCGTGTTGGTTGCGTGGCTGGATGATCGAGCGGTAGGGCATGTGGTGCTGAGCACGCACTGGAACGGCTTTGCCCATATAGACGAACTGGCGGTTGATGCGTCCGCACGTCGTAACGGGGTTGCCCGGGCGCTGCTGGATGTCGCGCAGTTCTGGAGTCGCAAACAGGATTTGCCGGGGATCATGCTGGAAACCCAGAACAACAATCTGGCTGCCTGCAAGTTGTACGAACGCTGCGGGTTCGTTGTCGGCGGGGTCGATCACATGCGTTATCGCGGCATTGACCCGCACACCCGGGAAGCAGCGATATTCTGGTACTTGCTGTTCGACGAGGCTGTTAACAAAAACAAGCCGCGTTCAGCCTGAACAGCCGCTTGCGCTCACGATAAGACGAAGCGATCAAGCGACCCCAGGCCGAGTATTACTTGGTACGGGTCATCTCTACACCGGACTGAAGCAACTGGAAGACATCTCCGCCCAAATGTTTGACCCGATCACCGATTGCCAGGCGATAGGTTGATACAGGCTCCGTGCCGTCAGCCGCGGAGGGCTGTGATTCCTGGAACTCATGCACGGAGTAGACGCGGCCTTCGGCGTCCCTTGCATGAAATTGTCCGACGAGAACTGAAGCCATTTGCTTTGTAACCTCTGAAGATAACCGCTCATTTACTGCTGCATGCTAACACCGCGCGCCGATAATCTGCGCTGGCTTGTAAGCCGAGTCGCAAGAAAGGTTTATAGCGTTGGCACTCGAGCCTTGTAGACCGCTGTTTTAGCAGGGAGTTTTCCTGCTGAAAAAAAATATTTCCAGCGGCGGTTTCCCGGGATGCGCCGCCATCTGGCAAAAAATATTGGCACATCCAAACAAGTTAAAGCCGGTTTTAATCCCTGACTTCATCTATAACTAATGGCTCTTTGAATTCGCAAAAGGAAATCTCCATGAGTCAGGTTTATTCGGTCGCCGTTGTGGTGGGCAGTTTGCGTGCGGACTCCATTAACCGAAAAGTTGCGCTGGCGCTCGCTGCGCTGGCTCCGGCGAATCTGCAGTTGAAGATTGTCGAGATCGGCGATCTGCCGCTGTACAACGAAGACATCGATACTGCGACGTCCACGCCTGAGTCTTACGCTGCGTTCCGCCAGCAGATCGCCGCGGCCGATGCGGTCCTGTTCGTCACGCCGGAATACAACCGCTCGGTGCCCGGCGTCTTGAAAAACGCTATCGACGTCGGCTCCCGGCCGTACGGCAAGAGCGCCTGGAGTGGCAAGCCAGGTGCTGTCATCAGCGCTTCGCCAGGCGCTATCGGCGGTTTTGGTGCCAACCACCACTTGCGCCAGTCCCTGGTGTTCCTCAACGTTCCTTGCCTGCAACAGCCGGAAGCCTACCTGGGCAACGCGGGCACGTTTTTCGACGCGGCCGGAACGCTGTCCGAGCAGACCAAACCCTTCCTGCAAACCTTCATCAATGCCTACGCGGCATGGGTTGAGCAGAACAAAAAAGCCTGAAATCCAGTTGCGCTGCCGCACGATAGACCGCTGCTTTATGTAGCGCAGCCCACCTGAATCTTGCCGATAAGCTCCTTTGTTTCAGCCTGTGCCTGGTCAGAAATGGCACAGGCCGGTTTCAGACAAGGAGACTTATCATGTCAGCTTTACCCGCGCCTTATTTTCATCCCGGCCCACTCAGGGCGAGATTCGCTCGCGACGTTTCGGACGCTTTCCTCAACGAACGGATCGATGTCCAGGAGCACCGCTGGCTGGAGAGACTGTTCAGCCCATCCCTGGTTGTCGAGGGCGCGTCAGTCCTGGATTTCCCCCGTCTGGATCAGTTGATAACCGAAGACGGGGTGCCGACGACGGCCGAGATGACCGGCGCATTGCTGATCAGCCACAGGTCCGGGAATGATCAACGGGTTTACCTCAGCACTTTACTGTATGGCCTTGAGCGATTTGATAATCGCAGGCAGCTGCAGAGTCGTTTAGGCGAACTGTTTTCCGCTCTGGCAGACAGTCGACCGGCGTATGAGTACCAGCGGGTCGATGACATGTTGTTCAACCCGCGAATGCTGGCAATCATTGATCAGCAGGCCGATCACCTTCGATCATTAACTCGACACCTGCGGCAGATTCCCTGTTTGCGTACCTCGATGCGTCACGCGCTGGAGCAACAGCTCGCCGACGCGTTTGCCGGGACGTCGATCAGCGCAACGAGCAACACGCTGGTGCAGGTCATCAAGATGGGAGCGCACCGCACCGACGGTGTCTCAACTCCCACTGTCGTCAACGTGCAAATCCTACTGGATGTGATGACGCAAGTGTTGACCGGCCATACGTTGCCAGCCGGACAGAGCAGGGCATTCCTTGATTCCAGCGGCCAGCCTGTTGAGGCGGCGCATGCGTTGCTCTATGAAAAGGCGATAGCGGATGCCGCGCGGAATTTGAAAGACAGCTACGAAGCATTGTTCGGCAACTACATGCGCAAGTCGCGCGTTGAAGGCTTGACCGCCAGGGAGCGTATCGCAGGTGCGCTGGCTGAAACCTTGCGTCAGCACCTGTTGGCCCAGCGGCAGGACGGCTCACTGAGCATTGACGAATTTCGCCCGTTGGCAGCGCTGCTGCACCCGAGCGCGAAGCGTTCAGAAACCGACAATACGCCGCGGGTGCAAAAGCTTTGCGTTGTCGGGACCGATCAGTCCCTGCTGAAGCTGGTCAGCCCACTGCTGGTTGATTTCGGTGCCGAAGGGCCGCCGAACCTCATGCTCTACTCACCGCTCAAGGGGCTGCGTCGTTTTTCGACGCTAGGGGCAATCAGCGATCATTTTTCCACCGATCAAGGCCGCGCTGAACTGCGGCGTTACCTGTCTCTGGACGACCTTGTCCTGCTGTCCGCCAGAGGTCCGTTGCGCTTGCAGGCTTACCCTATGGAGCACGCCTTTGCAGACGAGCGAGTCGACGCGGTCCTCGCTTTGCAGCAACGGAATCTGAGGTTTGTCCTGAGTAAACCATTGCCGGATATTCTCGAAGCCGATGCAATGATCGACGATGCGCTGGACATCCGTCAGTTGATCGACTGTCGATTGCTGCGCGCCGAGGCTGGCGGACGATGGTCCGACGACGATTCGGCCTTCGTCGACAAGTGGCCGTCGATCTTTCCTGCTCATACCGTCCCGAATCTCCCTGCACTTGTTCCCGTTCCGGCAACAGTCGAGACAACGGTCACTGAGACGCCTGTCGCCGCTACCTGGCTTGAACAGTTGGGTGCGCTGGAAAATCAGGTGCAGCTGTTGGCTGACCTTGATCCTGATATCGAAACCTGTGTTCGTCAGGCCTTGAACGAATATCTGGCGGTACTGCTCGCAGCGCCTGTCGACGCTGCACATGTCTGGGTGCAATGGGCGGGCGGACCGGCAGCCGGTGCCGCCATCGGATCGAACGTGGCAACTTCGACGCTCCAGCGTTTCAAGCTGACTGATCTTTTGCTGGAACGACTGAGCGGGCGCCGGCCAGCGCCGTTGCCCGACAGCAGCGTGGCGCTTGTCGAACTCATCCAGGGGCAGCCGGATTCACTGGATCAATTGTGTCCGGCAATTATCAACCATGTGCTCGAACGCATCGAAACCGGCTTCATCGACGGTTACCTGCAACGCCTCAGCGACCTGGACTCTCGATCCGTGCGCAGGGCTGGCCAGCAGTTCGATACCCGCGCGCTGGCGGACCGGATCTACTGGCATCTCTTGCGCTTGAGTGGCGATGTTGAAGATCGTCTGGACGGACTCACTCAGCCGCAGTTGACGATGCTGCAACAGGTTCTGAATTACCCGGAGCGCTCATTGCGTGACCAGTTCGGCGATGCGCAGACGCAAATCTATTTGATGTCGTTGCACCATGACCCGGCACTGCCTGCAGTGGCGATGGCTGACGCCTTCCTGTTGCGGCGGCCGGCCCGTCCCGAGGAAGGTGTGGTGTTCTGGTCTGCTATCGGGGGATTGCGAAAAGGAGCGACTGCTGCCCTCGTCGAATCGAGACTTAATCTCGGTCTGGCAAGAGCCGAAACACGGGAAAAGTGGCTCGGGCTATTTGCCGAAAAAGACAGGGCGCTGATTCGGGGCTATTTGCAACGGCCGCTGAAATCACCGTTAACCCTGAAACTCAATCCAGTGGATGGCCATTTCCTTCGAGCCTTGCAGCAACGCAGACTTGATCGCCTGCAAAGCGATGTCAGCCAGGGTTGGCAAAACGCGAAAAAATCTCGAATGCCGGCTTCGCTACTGATCAGTTTTCTAGACCGGATCCAAGCGGATCAGCGCAGGTTGCCGACCCTTGATTCGCTGACCATAACTGTGCAGGTCATACTGTTTCAGGCTCAGCTGCCTGAGTGGCTCAAAAACGCAACTGATTCCGACATGCTTGCCTTGGGTAATATGCTGCGGCGTGATGCCCGAAACAGTGATCCGGCAAAAGATTTCCTGGCGGGTATCCCCGCACTCAGTGCGTTCGCCCACGAATCACTGCGTCACCGGCTCAAAGCTGACTTCCCTGAACAAAACCTCGACCCGGACAACATCTCTATCACTGTCACCCAGTACGTGCCGGCACTGGTGCCACTGGGGGAAACGCCGTCGTCGCTAGCCGCAGCCACGATCGTCAACCGGGAAACACTGACCGAGTACGCGCTCAATCATTTCTCGCAAATACAAAGCGCGACGCTTTCGGTGGTTTTACCGGCGGCTATCGCTCCTGCCGATCGGCTGACCGCCGGCTATTTCCAGACGCTGGTGCGCGATCTCGACGTCGGCGAGCAGTATCAGGCGCTGCTCGCAAGTACTCTGGACCAGAACAACGAAGAATATGCGCTTCGTCGACAGCGTTTCATCGCACAAGCGCCGTCGCGCATGCTCGTGGCGGCACTGGTGATGAAGCTGAGCGGGCAACTGAGCGACACGGCTTATGACTATCTGAAAAGCCTGTTGGACATGCCGGACAGCGTTGCCCGGCAACCCGTCCATGGGCAGGACATTATCTTGCGGCCGCTGCTGTTGATTCCTGCAGCCGATATGCCGGCGGATGCGGCGGCCGGGATGTTTCTGATTGGCCCTCGGGACGTCACTCAGGGCCCGATTATCCTGCACGCGTTATTCAGTGATCCTTACGCGTTCAAGGAGTACGCCGATCAATCGGCATTGTTGACGGATTTGCGACAGTCGTCGGCGTTACAGGAGCTGGTGCTGAATCGGGTCGGTCCGCAATTGCGCACTCGTTACGACAACGGCGGCTTTAGCGAAGCGCACATTCCCTTTGATACCGAGGGATTGTTTGCTGTGCCGTTCGAGGGCAGGGGGCCAGTGGAACTGGCGGATATGCCGCAAAGCGGTAACGTGCTGCGGTTCCTGTTCGAGGAGACTCTCTGGAGCATCAAAGACATCAGCAAGAAGCAGTCGGTGACAACTGCTCAGGCCGACTGGCGCTCATTTGTTCACCTCATGTCCCTTGCTGCGGACCAGTTGCTGTCGTTTGTGCCTGGCAAGATTGGCTTCATGGTCGCCGCCTGGCAAAGCCAGTTGTTGTTCAAAGGCTCTGTGGAGGCGGTCTACGAGCGCAATTGGGGCAAGGCGGCATCCGAGTTTTCTGCGGCATTGGGCATGTTGGTCTCGTCTCGGCATTCGCTGGAGGAGGTCCAGACCGAGGACATCATCGACAGCGATCCGGCGCCCAACGCTCCGGCGTTTCCGGAATTCACGTGGCGTAATTCCCGGCTGACTCCCGAGCTGCTGGCCCGCTTGCAAGCGTTCGAGGCGCGAGACATCGTGCTGGAGGAGCTGCCAAAAGACCCGTTGTACAATCTGTACCGGCATCCGGTTACCGGGAAGCTGTATGCGGCGGTCGCGGGTCAGGTCTATCAGGTCGAAACCGACTCGAACGCGTGGTTTATCGTCGGGGAACAGGGCAACGGACCCAGGATCAAGCTCAACGAGCGCCAGCAATGGGAGCTCGATATCGACTGGGGCTTGCGCGGCGGCGGCAGCATGCTGACGAGCCTGAAGGTCATCAGGACGGATTTCGTCGTCGATGAAGCCATCGTCATCGAAGCCCGCGGGATCAAGGAAATTCGCCGCCTCTATCGCAATCGGGTGGTGATGATCGATGAGGCCCGTCGCCATGCCATTCGGTATGCCGAGGATTGCCTCTTGAACCTCACGCCGGTCCAGCCTGAGGGAGACCTGAGGGTTGAAGTGCGGCAGATGATCATGGATTTCTTTGGGGTGCAAAGCCCCAGCCCGGAGTTGCTCGCAGCGATACACACGATTGTGACTGATCTCTACCTGGGCATCAGTGACGCCTCGCTGTCCACGTTTTCGTCCATCCGCTACGTCACGGGGTCCAACAAGCCAGGGGTCGAGTCAACCCAGGCGTTTATTTTCAGAAGCGATCCGCTGCGCCGTATCTACCTGACCGAGCGTTTTTTCGAGACGCCGCCGTTTCGACTTAAACCCCAGGGAGGGATGCATGGAAGTTTCAATGTTGGCGCCCATTATCGAGCAGCCTCGTTGCTCCATGAGGTGTCGCACCTGGTCAACGATACGCATGACATCGCCTACGTCGAATCAAGCGCGCCCTTCGTTGATTTGCTCGCCGACCCGCTCTCGCCGGAGGACACATTCAGGGAAGACCTTGAGTTTCTTCGGACGCGGACCTTGTCGCATCTGGCTGATCCCGTGCACTTGTTTGTCAGGTATGACAGATCACTCTGGCGTGATCTCAACGACTGGGACGGCGCTGGTAAACAGGCTGTGCTGCGCATAACCGGGAAAGAGACACTGGAGCAGGCGCGCAACGTATTCCTCAATGATGCCCAGAAGCGCAGCGAGATCATCCTCAACAACGCCGACTCGGTGACCTGGCTAGTCATGAACCTTGGGCGCAGACGTTTTAGCTGAAAACGTCCCTCCGTTGCTCCCGGCTTGCGCTTACCCGCACTGCTTTATGTATGGAACGTCTGCCGGGGGGCATGGATAAACTTCCTGTTTTTTGTTCAGACCCTGCGCTGCCAAGGGCGCAGGGTCTTTTCATAAGGAGCTTGTCATGCCATTGGCATCCATCAACTATTTCTCCAGCGACGCGCTCCGGGCGAACTACGTCGCAGATCTGGACCGCGCGCTGGCTCTGGCGCAAATCGATTCACGGCAGCATCAATGGCTCGGCAGGCTGGCCGAACCTGCGCAACCCGCTCAAAGCGTTGACGGTCCACGCGTCGATCGATTGGTCATCGATAACGGCGCAGTTCCTGCTGCGGAGCTGGCGGCCACGCTGCTGTTGAGTGACCACACGTCCCGCGACCACACCCTATTCCTGCACACCCAGCTCAACGGACTGGAGCGGTTCCCCAGCCGCGAGCAGTTGGTCCGAATGCTCAATGCTCGTTTCAGGTTGCCACATACGGCTGTACTCCCATGGGAATATGAATCGGTCGAAGGTGATCCTTTTGAGCGGCGCATGCACGCCATCATCCACCAGCACGGACAAAGCCTGGAGGTTTTCGCGACCCACCTGGTGATGCTGCCTTCGCTGCATGTGGCGGTGGGCTGCGCGTTGCAGGATTGCCTTGAGCGCGCGCTGCCGGACACGACAGTGAATGTGTTCAACCATCTGCTGCAAATCGTTCAGGTTGCAGGGCTCTCCGGTGTTGCTACCCATCCTCTGGTATTGGGGACGCAGTCCCTGGCCGAGGCTGCAATGGATGCGTATGTCCAGAAACCTGCCGAGCCTGCTGTGCAGAGACGATTCCTGGACACCATGGGTCGGGTGCTGACCACGCTTGAGGCGCAGCCGTTTGTGGATGCGCTTACAGAGGTTCGCGGGGCGACCAAGGATTGTTTCGAGGAACTGCTGGAGAACTTCTGGCTCAGCCCGGTTAGCGGTGGCGGTACCCGGCGCGACTTCGGGACGCGACTGTTGGCGGACAGTTTTCGCCATCATTTGTTGAGCAGTCTGCAGGCCGGGAGTATTTCCAGGGATGAATGGGTTCACTTGCGCCGATTGCATCCCGAGTCCGGCACCGACGGGAGCGCAGAACAACCTGCGACGGCCAGACTTTCCGTATCGATTGCAGGCGCGGAGCCGGTGAAGCTGGCGGGCGTAATCCTGATCGATGTGACTGCGGAGGGATTGTCCGGCCTGCTGTTGTTTTCAGCCAGGCATGGGCTGCGCCGTTTCGCTGGCCTCGGGCAGGTAATCGAGCATTTGACATCGACGGCTGGCCGGACGGAGATGCTGCAATATACATCGCTCAATGACCACGCATTGCTGCACGCGCAGGGCCAATTGCAACTGCGCCTGGACCCGATTGAGCGACGGCTGTTCAGCGATGCAATGGACTCGATCATCGCCTGGCAGAAACGCAATCTGGCGTACGCCATCGACCTGCCTTGCAGTCAGGCCAACAAGGCTGCGGTGGTGATCGACGATGCGTTGGATGTTCGTCACTTGCTCAATCCAGGGCTTGTTTCCCCAGATAGTTCCGGCCGCTGGGGCGACAAAGCAATTGCTCCCGGACACGCGAGCCAACCGGTTGCGGTGCGCGCCGACTCCTTCGGACCGGACGCTATTGGTGGTGCCGTGGCTGTGGACACCTGGCAGAACTATCTCAATGCCGTTGAGCAGCAAATCGATCGAACCGGCGGCCTATATCCCGGTGCTGCTGATTGCGCACGCCATGTTCTGAACCGTTATCTGTCGATCTTTACCACGCTGAAACCTGACGCTCGTGATCTCTGGGTACAGCCCGTCGGTGAACCTCCGGTAAACATGCTGAATCTGCTGCTGGAGAAAGTAACCGGCCATTTCACTGGGCAATTGCCGGACCATTGCCAGGTATTCAGCGCAGCTTCTGCAGCCGCAGAACAACTCCCGCAGACGGCACTGACAGCCGGCATACTGGCGCACATTCTGGATCTGGCCGATATCGGGTTTCGGCAAGCTCTGACCTGGCAGGCGCGACACGCTCGCAATGGCCAGCTGCGCGATCTGGACACCCGGTTGCTGCCCAGCCAAGCGGGCAGCAGAATGCGCGGTAACCTGCTGCGCCTTGCCTTGCGCGTGGAAAAACGCTTTGGCGACTTGAGTGCCAGATCGTTGGGCATGTTCGAGCAGGTTCTGGACCGACCGACCTTGAGCCTGCGCGCCCACTGGGGCGACGCCATTGCCGAGGTGTACACGCTGCATGTCGGGTATCAACCGGAGGCGCGCACAGCCGTCATGACCAACGCGTTCGTCCTGCGTCAGCCACTGGACGCTGAGGGCAAACTGCTGCTGTGCTCGCCGCCTGTCGGCTTGCGAGAGCACCCAACGCGATCCGATCTGGAAGCGCTGATCCAGCAGAGACTGGCTGATCCCGCGACCCGCTCGGAGTGGCTGGACTGCTTCAGTTCACCGGCCAGGCAGCGGCTCCAGGCTCATTTGCAGCAATCCTTGCCGATCACCGTCGGACTGGAGCGCATTGACGAACACTTTATCGAGCATCTCCAGGATGCAGAGCTGGACCGGCAGATCAAGGAAGTCGAAGCCGCCTGTGACGATGCCGTGCGCTGGCAGGCGGACGCTGCTCTGACAGGCGCGCTGATCCGCACGGCAAATGCCAGTGACCAGCTGCGCGGGTTGAAGGACGCGCTGGCATATGCCGTTGAGGTCTCGCTGTTCACGGCAGTTTTGCCAAACTGGATAAACCGCGCCAGTGTCGAGGATCTTTTAACGCTCAGTACGCTGTTGGTCAGTGCTTACATAGTGCAAGGCGCCGATCAGGACTTCATGTTTGATATCCCGAGTCTGGAGACACATGCCTATGAGCTGCTAAGCGCTCGGCTGGAGAAGGATTTCGCCGGGCAGTCCCTCGATCCGAACCGGATTCTGATCAGCCTGACCCATTACCTCATCGCGCCATCGCTGCTCGGCGAGATTCCGTCCTCGGTGCCTGCGGCCACTCAGGTCCACACGCAAACGCTCACCAATTTTGCGATCACCCGTTTCGGCGGCGCACAGAACGCAACACTGAGCGTCGCCCCGGAAGAGGGGTATACGGTGTCGCAAATACCTGACGCCGCTTACGTGAGGGAGCTGGTAAAAGACCTTGATGTCGGCGCCAGCTATCAGGCGCTGCTGCACCAGAAACTCAACGTGCACGATCCGGAGTATCTCAAGCGTGTGAATTTATTCGCGGTTTGCATGCCGTCATTGCTGATCCTGGCGGCCTTTGAACTCAAGCTGCAGAAGGTTTTTTCCGAGGAAGCGCTAGGCTTTGTTCACGCGATTGTGGAAATGCCCGATGGCCTGGCGCGGCTGCCCGTGAAAGGTAAGCAGATTTTACTCAGCCCCCTGCAACTGGTCGCAGAGCCGGGGGGCGCACCGGATGTGGTGACCGGCCTGTATATAATCACTGCGCCGGGCGGGCCGTGGATCCTGTATTCGGTTCTGGTGAACAACGTGCAGTTTTCGGAGTACGCCAGCGAAGCTGCGTTACTGGCTGCCATCCAGCACTCCAGCGATTTGCAATCGTTGATACTGGGACGTCTCGATCCACAGGTCAGGCAAGTTTATGACAATGGCGGATTCATCGAGCCGCACCTGCCCTGGAGTACGGAAGGGTTCATGGATACGCCGATATTTGCTCCGGCAGCGCCGCGCATTCTGCTTGAGCCGGTACGCGGCAACGCTTTGAACTGTTTGTTCGAAGGCTTGAAGGCGGTGCTGATTCTCACCGCGCGGCAGACGAGCCTTACTACGGTGCAATACAACCAGCAGGCGTATCGGTTTCTGATGACCCTGGGCAGCGAGCAGACTCTGGCTCTGTTGCCGGGTCGGCTTGGCATGCTGATCGGGGCCTGGCAAAGCCAGTCATGGCTCAAAGCCTCTGCGGGAGACCTGACCGAGCGTCATTGGGGCAAGGCGCTTTCCGAATTTTCCACCGCCTTGGCCCTTTTGATTGCGTCGCGCCAGGATCCGAAAGACCGAGAGGAACAGGCGGTTGAGGAGCCAGCTGTCGAGGAACCTGTTATCCAGACACCGTCTTCGTCCTTTGTGGATTTTTCCTGGGGCAATCACAAGCTGACCCCTGAGCTGCGCAATCGGCTCCGGCGCCTTGAGGCACAAAACATTGCCCTGAGCGAGTTGACGAAAGATGAGCTGTTCAACGTGTACCGCAGTCGCAATACGCCCAATGAGTATGCGGCAGTCGACGGCAAGGTTTATCAGATACGTTTCACTGCGGGTGGCTACCGTATCGTCAAGGACCAGATCCTGGGTCCGTGGATACGAACCGACAAGGACCGCAACTGGACACTTGATCTGCGCGGTGGGCTCAAGGGTGGCGGCGGTGTGCTGTCCCGGGTTGAAGTGTTGCCCCTTGAAGATCAACTGAATGAGGTCATGATTGTAGAGGCCCGTGGTTTACCGGAAATCAGGCGGCTATTTCCAGACAGAGCCAGACGAATAGCCGAGGCTCATCAGGGGGTCCGGCATTTATTGCAGACTGCGCGCAGCAATCTGTTGCCGAAGTTTTCCACCGGGAAAATCCCCTCGGCAACCCAAAAGATAGTGGCCGATTTCTTTGCGGTGAAGACCCCCAGCGATCGGCTGATCGCCTTGATCATCCTGAAAATTACTGAACTTCAGGAGGTGTTGCTGGATCAGTCGCTCTCGCCGTTCTCCTCCGAGCGGTTTGTCGTCGGCACCAACAAGCGGGGGCATCAGGACGCTACTGCGTTCACCTACAGCGCGGACGTGCATAAACGAATCTTTCTCACCGAACGGTACTTTCGCGGCAAGACCTACCGCCTCAAGCCTCCGCCCAGCGGTCAGAATGGATTCGACGTTCAGGCGCACTTTCGGGCCACCACGCTGCTCCACGAACTGTCGCATATCGCCAACGACAGCCATGACATCGCTTATGTGGAAGCCACTGCGCCGTATCTGGATCTGATCTTCGACATTGGTGACTATTACCAAAGCGCGAAGAAGCGCTTTGAGGGTTATCAGCAGCGCTGTCTGTCGTTCGATACGCCTCGGGAGGAGTTGTTCAAGGACACGACCAGCGACGAACTCCCGAGGGATCTGAAAACCAGCGATGGAGACGCCAAACTCACCATTCTGAACATCACCGGCAAGAAAACACTGGAAGAGGCCCGGGATGTTTTCTATGCCGATGCTGACAAGCGCATCGACATCATGTTGAGCAATGCCGACTCGATCACCTTGCTGGGGCGCGAGCGATTCAACGCTCCCACGACGTGATTGCCGCCGATGTGAAATGACGAGATTCGGTAGGACCGGACATGTCCGGGAAGCGTTGGCGCAGACGCGGGATTGGATCAGGCATAAATGATGGGCCAATCCGACGTCATCGGGGACAAGTCCCCTCCTACCGGATCACCGTTGTGACGAGACGTCATACCGAATCATCGTTGTGACGAGATTCGGTAGGACCGGACTTGTCCGGGAAGCTTTGGCGCAGACGCCGGATTGGATCAGGCATAAATGATGCTGGCCAATCCGACGTCATCGGGGACAAGTCCCCTCCTACCGGATCATCGCTGTGACGAGTCATACCGGATCATCTTTGTGATCGCTCTAAACCAGGTAATGCTTGAGTTCCCGAGCGATCACCAGGCGCTGGATTTCGCTTGATCCTTCATAAATCTGGGTAATCCGCGCATCCCGGTAGTAACGCTCTACCGGGTAATCTTCCAGGTAGCCGTAGCCGCCGTGAATCTGGATCGCCTTGGAGCAGACCCATTCGGCCATTTCCGAGGCGAACAGCTTGGCCTGGGAAGCTTCCGACAGGCACGGTTTGCCTGCGCTGCGCAGTCGCGCCGCGTGGAGGATCAACAAGCGCGTGGCGTTGATGCGGGTGTGCATGTCGGCGAGCATGTTGGACACGCTCTGGTGCTCGATGATCGGCTTGTCGAACTGCACCCGTTCCCGGGCATATTCCAGCGCAGCTTCGAACGCGGCGCGAGCAATCCCCAAGGCTTGGGCGGCGATACCGATGCGTCCGCCTTCCAGGTTCGACAACGCGATGGCCAGGCCCTTGCCGCGCTCGCCGAGCAGATTGGCGGCCGGAATTCGGCAGTCGTTCAGCGTCACGGCGCAGGTATCCGACGCACGAATGCCCATTTTGTGCTCGGTGCGATCCACCACAAAACCGGGGGTGTCGGTGGGTACCAGAAACGCCGACAAGCCTTTCTTGCCCAGCTCTGGATCGGTCACGGCGAAGACGATAGCCAGTTGTGCGCGCTTGCCGTTACTGACGAACTGCTTGGCACCGTTGAGAATCCACTGGCCATCGCGCAACTCGGCGCGGGTGCGCAGGTTATGGGCTTCGGACCCTGCATGAGGTTCGGTCAAACAGAAACAGCCGATGGCGCGACCGCTGGCCAGCTTCGCCAGCCAGGTGTGTTTCTGTTCTTCGCTGCCGTAATTGAGGACGGGGCCGCAGCCCACCGAACTGTGCACGCTCATCAAGGTGCCGGTGGCTGCATCCCCCGCAGAGATTTCCTCCACGGCCAGGGCGTAGGCCACGTAATCGATGTAGGTGCCGCCCCATTCTTCCGGAACCACCATACCCAGCAGGCCGAGGTCGCCCAGTTTGCTGACCAGCGCGTCATCGATCCAGCCGGCCTTTTCCCAGGCCTGGGCATGGGGCGCGATTTCATTGCGGGCAAAGTCCCGCGCCATGTCGCGGATCATGACTTGTTCTTCACTCAGTTCAATATCGTGCATGACTCAGTTCTCCTGGCCGTTGAAGAATCCGTGTACCTGCTCGGCGTTCAAGGCCTGCACGCTTGGCGGATTCCATTGTGGCTTCTTGTCTTTATCAATGATCAGGGCGCGGACGCCTTCGATGAGATCGCCACGTTCAAACCATTGGCGATCCAGGTGCAACTCCATGGCAAAGCATTTTTCCAGGGAAAGATGCCGGCCACGGCGCAGCATTTCCAGGGTCACGGCCATGGCCAGCGGCGAGCGAGTCTCCATCAGCGTTGCCGTGGTCAAGGCCCAGGGGTGACTGTCGGCGACGGTCACTTCGCGCAGTTGTTCGATGATGCTCGGGATATCGGGCAGGGCGAAGAAGTGATCGATGGCCGGACGCAGCTTCTCCAACGGCGGATCAGCCAGAAGCTGGCTCGCCAGCCCGGCCATGACGCCCTGCAGATCCTTGAGCGCGCTGGTGTGCCACGGCATCTGGTCGAGTTGTTGATCCAGTTCGGCGAGCGCATCGCTGTGCAGATACCAGTCGGCCAGGCCGCAATACAAGGCGTCGGCGGCCGCGATTTGTACGCCAGTGACGCCCAGGTAAGTACCCAGTGCGCCAGGGATTCGCGACAGGAAATGACTGCCGCCCACGTCAGGAAAATAACCGATGGCCACTTCCGGCATACCCAGCCGACTGCGTTCAGTCACCACCCGCAGGTCAGCGCCTTGCACCAGGCCCATGCCGCCGCCCAGGACGAAACCGTCCATCAGCGCCAGCACCGGTTTGGGGTAATGGTGAAGGGTCAGATCCAGCGCGTACTCTTCAACGAAGAAGTCCTGATGCAAGGTCTGACCGCTTTTAAAACTGTCATACAGCGAGCGAATGTCGCCACCGGCACAGAACGCCTTGTCACCGGCGCCACGCAGGACCACGGCGTACACCGAATCATCTTCGGCCCAGCTGTCGAGCTGACGTTGCAGGCCGCGCACCATGTTCAGGTCAATGGCGTTGAGGCCGGCCGGGCGATTGAGGGTCAGATGCCCGATATGGTTGCGGGCCTCGGCCAGCACGGTCTCCTGGGGGAAATCCTGCTGGTCAGGTACGCCAGTTACAACCTGTACAGTCATCTGCAAACTCCCTGTTCATTGTTGTTTTGGGTTCAGATTTTAGCGCAGGCTGTCAGAGTAATGACCGCCGATGCTACCAGTGCAAATTTGCAAAGCACAATCGGCATTCCTGCAAGACGCCAAGGCATTCATGCATGGGCCGATAGCGCGTGTCAGTCTTCGGTGCCCGGATCGGCCGGTACTTCACCGTCCCGGCTGGTATCGATGCTGACCACCACCGACATGCCTGGTCGCAGATGTTCGGCAAGCGGCTGATTGGGCTCGACGATGATGCGCACCGGAATCCGCTGGGCAATCTTGACGAAGTTACCCGTGGCATTGTCCGCCGGCAGCAGGCTGAACTCCGAGCCGGTGGCGGGGGCGATACGTTGCACGCGACCGTTCATCTTCTGGTGATTCAGGGCGTCGACACTGAACGTCACCGGCTGACCGAGACGTACGTCGGCCATCTGGGTTTCCTTCATGTTGGCAATGATCCACAGCCTGTTCGGTACCAGCGCCATCAATTGCGCACCAGAATTCACATAGGCACCCAGGCGCACGCCAATCTGCCCAAGCTGCCCGTCCCGGGGCGCGAGAATGCGCGTGTTGGTCAGGTCGATACGCGCCAGTTCAATGGCGGCTTCGGCATTGGCCACCGAGGCCTCCAGCGAACCGCGATTGACGATCACGGTTTGCAGGTCTTCCCGGGCGATCTCAAGGACGGCTCTGGCCTCGGCGGTTGCGGCGGTCGCCTGAGCGTCGGCGGCCCGGGCAACATCCAGTTCGCTTTTCGATATGGAACCGTCGGTCACCAACGCCTGGCTGCGACGCAGGTCCGCCGAGGCCTTGCGACCTTGCGCGATGCTGCTTTCCAGTGCGGCCTTGCGTTGCACGATAGTCGCTTCTGCGCTGCGGCGCTGTTGCAGGTTATTGGCGAGTGCGGCTTTCTGGATGCCCAGCTGCGCCACCGCCTGATCCAGATGCTGGCGATAGATTCGGTCATCGAGCCGCACCAGCAAGTCGCCCTGCTTGACGAACTGGAAGTCCTGGACCGGCACTTCGTAGACGTAACCGCTCAGCTGCGGACCGATGATCGTGGTCTGGCCGCGCACCAGAGCATTCTCGGTGCTTTCTATCGGACTGCCGAACGGTGGCAGTTGCCAGGCGTACAGCACAATCAGAATACCGATCAGTGCAATGCTGCCGAAAATTACCGAGGAGACGATTCGGGTGCGCAGTGAACGTGGCTGGCTGGTTGCGGGTGCCGGCGCTGGAGGGGGCGGTGCGGAAGACGCGGGGGCCGGGTTGGCAGGCGTCGGCGTGGTCGGTTCGGTCATGAAGAGGTGGCGCCACTGGAAGTTACGGAAGTCGAAGCCACCGGCGTGGGAGACGCGGGTGTAATCGGTTGAGTCGTCATTTTCAGCCAGATCCCGCGTATCGAGATCCAGATCATGGTCAACACCGCAATCACTGCGATGAGCATGAACACATCGTTATAGGCCAGTACGTTGGCTTCCCGGGTGGCGGCGGTCGCAATAGCGCGAATGCCTTGATTGGTACGCGTCGAAGGATCGGCGATAGCGCCAGCATAGCTGGCGCTGGAGCTTTGCAGGCGTGCCTGCACCTGCGGATTGATCAGGGTCAGATGCTCCACGAGGACACTTGAGTGAAATTTCTCCCGTACGATCTGAAAAGTGCCCAGCGCGGCCGAGCCGATCAGGCCGCCAATGTTCTGGGTAATCCCGAACAGCACGGAGAAACTCACCATGTTGCGCGGATTGGCAATGACCCCGCTGACCCCCAGCACCAACGTTGGCCCGAGAAAAAAGGTTCCGCCGAACGCCAGCAGGAACTGGCTGACGTACATGTTCGATTGACGGGTCAGGTTGGTCGCGCCGCTGTCCATCCACGCGCCGGTCGCCATCATCGCCAGAGAAATAATCAGCGGCGTGATCAGGTGCGCCGGGTTGATCGTCCAGGCGCTGACCGCCAGGCCCGCGACGCTGCCGAACAACATCACCGCGTAGAGCGTGTGTAACTGTTCGGAACCCATGTTCAAGGCCTGAAGAAAACCTACCGCGCCAATGGACTGTTCCGACAGCACCACGCGAAACAGGATGACCGCCAGCGCCAGGCGCAGGATCTTTCCACTGCCCAGCCAGCGGGTGATCAGCAAAGGATTGCGCCGATTATGCTCAATGGCCAATCCCGCCATGATCAGCGCGATGGAGGCCGCTGACGCAACGCCGATCCAGGTTTGTTCCAGCCACCAGTCGATACGCCCCAGCGACAGCACCGCGCAGAGCAAGGCGAAGCCGGTGGAAAGCAGGCCAAAAGTGAGGAAGTCGAGTTTTTCGAACGCCTTGAAACGATCACCCGGCGGTAATTTCAGCAGCAGTACGCAGCCCAGTGAAAGCAGGGCCATGCCCAGTTCAAACAAATACAAGCCGCGCCACTCGGCAATTTGCAGCAGATCTTCCGAGACCAGCCGCGCCATCGGTACTGCCAGCTGCGCCGTTCCCAGCCCGAGCACCAGGGCTTTCAATCGCCATTTGGTCGGGAACGCCTGGATCATGTAATACAGGCCCAGCGTGGAAAGCGCTGCGCCAACCATGCCGTGCGCAGCCCTTACGGCAATCGCCGAGTTGATGTCGTTGACGAATAGATGGCCGAATGTCACCAAGGCATACAGCACCAGGAACACTTCGGTGAAGGCCCGCAGGCCGAATTGCTGACGAAACTTCACCAGCAGCAGGTTCATCGACACATTGGTCATGACGTACGCAGCGGGCAGCCAGGCAATCTCGGCAGTCGTCGCCGCGAGTGAGCCTTGCAGATACGGCAGATTGGCAACCACCAAGGCGTTGCCCAGGCCGCCGGTCAGCGCAACAATGACGCCTACCAGCGCAAATGCCCAACGCTTGCCGGTCGAATGCAGCGGCGTGGACGGCGAACCCGGCAGGGTAGGGCGCTCATGGGGCGCCCAGTCACGGGGCGCATACTTATTGCTCATGAATCAGCACAGCCTTGTGGGATCGGTCGCACATCGAATAGGTAAGAGCCGACTTGCTCACGCTTGGCCAGCAAGTTGGCTCCTACAATAAGCCCGTCGAAAGGGGAAAGTATTCAAATGATTGTGTGTTCCGATCCACAGTGCCGGTAAACGTTCCCTTTGGGCAGCGTCCCCGTTCGGATATACGGATTGAACATTCCGTGCTTATCGCACCTCAAACTCCCTGCCGCCGCTCATAAAGAAACGCTCGACGCCGCATTACCTGAACAAACGGGTCGCGGCCACGCCGGAGATGAACACCGATGATCAGCCCCTCACGCGAGCCACGCCAACCCCCTGTTGCCAATGAACTGCTCAAACGCTATCAAAGCGTACGCAGCCGCACGCAAAATCTGGCGGCGCCACTCAGCGCTGAAGACATGGTGGTGCAGTCGATGCCGGACGCCAGCCCGGCCAAATGGCACATGGCGCACACGACCTGGTTTTTCGAAACCTTCCTGCTTAGCGAGAACCTCCCAGGGTATTCGGCGTTCGATCCGACGTTCGGCTATCTCTTCAATTCCTATTACGAAGCCGTCGGTCCGCGCCACCCGCGCCCGCAGCGGGGGTTGATGACGCGGCCCGGCATTGATCAAGTGCTGGCTTATCGCAATTATGTCGATCAGCACATGAACACGCTGCTGCAAAGCGCCTTGCCGGAAGAACTCAACAGCCTGATCGAACTGGGCCTGGCCCATGAAGAACAACATCAGGAATTGTTGTTGATGGACATCCTGCACCTGTTCAGCACCTCCTCACTCAAGCCTGCTTACGATCCCGGCTGGCCCAAGGATGCTGGCGGGCGGCGCGGTCAGTACAAGCCACTTAAGGGCGGTCTGACCGAAATCGGCCATCAAGGCGCGCAGTTCGCCTTCGATAACGAAGGCCCGCGCCACACCACGTACCTGCAATCTTTCGAAATCAGCGATCGCCTGGTCACCAATGGCGAATGGCTGGTTTTCATGAAGGCGGGCGGCTACAGCCAGGCGGGCTTGTGGCTGTCGGAAGGCTGGACCGTGGTGCAGGAAAACGCCTGGAACGCGCCGCTCTATTGGCTGCACGACGAAACCCACGGCTGGCGGCGCATGAGTCTGCGTGGGCTGGAAGCGATCGAGCGCGATGCGCCGGTGACGCATATCAGTTACTACGAAGCTGCCGCCTATGCCCATTGGGCTGACGCGCGCTTGCCCACTGAGGCTGAATGGGAGGCTGCGGCGATAGCGGGGCTGTTGGAACAAGTCGATGATGTCGCCTGGCAGTGGACGCAAAGTGCCTACAGCGCCTATCCCGGATTCCGCCCGGCAGCCAGCGCGGTGGGCGAATACAACGGCAAGTTCATGATCAGCCAGATGGTCTTGCGCGGTGGCGCCAGCGTCACTTCGCCCAACCATTCCCGGGCCACTTATCGCAACTTCTTTCATCCAGAAAAGCGCTGGGTCGTTTCCGGCCTGCGCCTGGCCCGTGACAGTCGTCAGCCGGGAGTGGTCAATCCACATGACAGCGAATTTGCCCGCGATGTTATTGCCGGGCTGTCCTCGCCCGCGAAAAACCTCTCGCCGAAGTATTTCTACGATGCAGCCGGTTCAGAGTTGTTCGAAGCCATTTGCCATACTGCCGAATATTACCCGACCCGCGCTGAAACCCGCCTGCTGACCGATGTGGCTGCACAAATGGCTGCGTCAATTCCACAGGGCGCAGCATTGGTCGAGTTTGGCAGTGGCGCCAGCGAAAAGACCTGTTTGTTGCTGGACGCTGCGCCGCACATTGCGGTCTATGTGCCGATTGATATCAGCGCCAATGCCCTGAACAAGGCTGCGCATCAGCTTCACGAGAAATACCCGCACCTGACCGTGGCGCCGCAAATCGATGACTTCACCCGCGCCATGAAGCTACCGCGTGCTGCGGACGGCCTGACCAGGGTAGGATTCTTTCCCGGCTCGACCATCGGCAACTTCACCCCGGAGCAAGCCGTGAAATTCCTGCGCTCGGCGAAGACGTTGCTGGGGGAAAACGCCCACTTCATCGTCGGTGTCGATCTGGTCAAGGATGCCGCCACACTGGTTGCAGCCTATGACGACGCCCAAGGTGTCACGGCACGCTTCAACAAAAACCTGCTGACCCGCATCAATCGCGAGTTGGACGGCACGTTCCGGGTTGACGCCTTCGATCATCTGGCCCTGTGGAATGCTCAGGACCAACGCATGGAAATGCATCTGGTCAGCCGCGTCGAGCAAACCGCGACGGTTGCCGGCCAGGCCTTCCACTTCAGCCCCGGCGAACGCTTGCACACGGAAAACTCCCACAAGTTCACCGTCGAGGCATTCACCGCGCTGGCCGAGCAAGCGGGCTGGACCGTGAGCGAACAATGGATCAGCGAGGCGCCGCAAGTGGCGTTGTTCAACCTGAAGGCGTGAGGTAAACGGGCAAACAAAAGCCGGCGTGATAAGCGCCGGCTTTTTTATGCACAGTGTCCTCTCCCACCAAAGCAACGCGTATTCCTGTGGGAGGTTCCGCCCCGTCTTCGCGCCGCGTTGTCGCACAGCAAACACCGGCGCCCGTTGGAGCGAGGCTTGCCCGCGAAGAACGATAACGCGGTAGCGCTGGGTCACCGAGGCGTCTGATTCGCGGGCAAGCCTCGCTCCAACGAGCATTTCAATTCAACGGTTGCGCGTGTGTGACAAGAGAGGACTTGTCCTTGATAAGGCGTTTTGAGACTGAAATAGGTGTAAACCTATTTCAGGACTGGCACAGGCGTCAGGTTAGAAAATGTGAATAAACACCCAATACAACGACCCCGATAACAGGATCGCTGCCGGTAGCGTCAGCACCCAGGCCATCGCCAGGTTGCGCAAGGTACGCAGTTGCAGGCCCGAGCCATTGGCGACCATGGAACCCGCGACGCCGGATGACAGTACGTGAGTGGTGGAGACCGGCATGCCATACATGTCGGCGGCACCGATGGTCAGCATAGCGACGATCTCGGCTGATGCGCCCTGGGCGTAAGTCATGTGGGTCTTGCCGATTTTTTCGCCGACGGTGATGACGATGCGCCGCCAGCCGACCAGGGTTCCCAGGCCGAGGGCAATGGCTACGGCGATTTTCACCCAGGTTGGAATGAAGCGGGTGGCGCTGTCGATCTGGTCCTTGAACAACTTGAGCTTGTCCTGAGTGTCGGTATCGAAACTGCCGACCTTGTTTTTCTCCATCAGGCGGATGGTTTCCGAAGTCAGGTACATGTCGTTCCGCACGTTGGCCACAGCCTCGGCGGGGACTTTGGCCAGCGAGCCGTAGCTCTTGACCTGAATGCCGATCTTGCCGGCCATGACCGCCAGCGCCGGGATCAGATCGGGCGTGGCCTGTTTGCTGACCAGGTAGGCCGACAACGTCTGGCGTGGATCAGCCGGGGCAGGGGCGGGGACGCTTCGGCTCAAGGCTTGCTGAGTGACTTCGGCCACGGCAGCGAATTGAATCGACTGGTCGGCGGGCATGGTGCGGTTCAGGGCGTAGGCCATCGGCAGGGTGCCTACCAGGATCAGCATGATCAGGCCCATGCCTTTCTGTCCGTCGTTGGAACCGTGGGCAAATGACACGCCGGTGCAGGTGACGATCAGCATGCCGCGAATCCACCACGGCGGAGGCGAATTGCCTTTTGGCGCTTTGTACAGCGCCCGATTCTTGATGAACAGGCGCATGGCGAGCAGCAACAACGCCGCGCAGCCAAAGCCGACCAGCGGCGAAAGCAGCAACGAATAGCCGATCTTGGTCGCCTGGGACCAATCCACGCCGCTGGTGCCATCGCGGCCATGCATTAAGGCATTGGCCACACCTACGCCGATGATCGAGCCGATCAACGTGTGCGATGACGAAGCCGGCAAGCCCAACCACCACGTGCCGAGGTTCCAGATGATTGCCGCGATCAACAGGGCGAAGATCATCGCGAAACCGGCGCTGGAGCCGACTTGCAGGATCAATTCCACCGGCAGCAGCGCGATGATGCCGAACGCCACTGCACCGCTGGAAAACAGCACGCCGAGAAAGTTGAACAGCCCCGACCAGGCCACTGCGAAGTTTGGCGGCAGGGAATGGGTATAGATCACCGTGGCCACGGCGTTGGCGGTGTCATGGAAACCGTTGACGAACTCGAAACCCAAGGCGATGACCAGCGCCACGCCGAGCAGCAGGAACGGGGTCCAGGTGGTGACCACCGTGCCCATGTCGTCGACGTCTTGTTTCAGGCTGTAGGCGGTGAATAACAGGCCCATGGCGAGGATGACGAAGAACAGGCCCATGGTGAGTTTGCTGGGCTTGCGGGAGAACTGCGGCCTCGAATCGTCGGCGTGTCTGACTGAGTGCGGGGCCAGTGTGCTGGAAACCATGGTGCGCAATCCTGTGGGAAAGGGATGGCACCCATGTTCATTACAAAATGTTACAGCGTTGCGACATGGATCAAGGTTGTGATGATTAATCGGATGTTTGGTATCAATCGTTGGGGGATTCTATGGTCGGAATGCCTGGTTGTGTGAGAGGGGGCTTTGTGGGAGAGGCTTGTCCTCGAGGACGCCTTCCCGGACAAGTCCGGTCCTACCGGCTCAGCGCATACCTCTGTAGGAGGGGACTTGTCCCCGAGAGGCCTGCCGGGCCAACCTCAATCTGCCTGACAGAGCTTCGTTGCCTGAGCCAATGCTTCGAGGACAAGTCCTCTCTTAATCAAACACGCACAACCGTTGAATTGAAATGCTCGTTGGAGCGAGCGGGCGGCGTTCCGACTTGCCCGCGAATCAGACGCCTCGGTGACCCAGCCCTACCGCGTCATCGTTCTTCGCGGGCAAGCCTCGCTCCAACGGGTGCCGGTGTTTGCTGCGCGACAGCGCGGCGTCGAAGACGGGGCGGAACCTGCCACAGTGAAGTGGCATAATCTCCAACGAAGTTTCCGCTACGCCTGATCCCGATTCTTGCGAAACGCCCAGCGCCCGGCGATCAAGGTAAAGGTCGCCACCAGCGCGACCAGCACCCAGAAACCCTCGGGATCGGAAGCCAGCGGAATGCCCCCGACGTTCATGCCGAAGAAACCGGCGACGATGTTGATCGGCAGCGCCAGTACCGTGACCACGGTCAGGGTGAACAGGGTGCGGCTGCTTTGTTCATTAAGGTTGGCGGCGATTTCTTCCTGCAACAGCTTGATGCGTTCACCCAGCGCCGTCAGGTCGCTGATCACCAGCGCCGACTCTTCGGTGGACTGCCGCAGTTCTTGTACGTCGTCTTCCTGCAACCAGTACGGCGGCCGGTGCAGCAGGCGCATCAATGAGCCGGGCTCCAGCGCCAGCAGCCGCTGCAAACGAACCAACACCCGGCGCATGGCGCCCAGTTCCGAACGGTTATTGCTCAGGCGTTGCGACAACAACTGATCTTCGATTTTGTCCACGCTGACGCTGGTCTTGCGCAGAAACTGGGTCAGCACTTCGCCCTGGTCGCGAAGCAGGTGCGCGAGCAACTCCACGGGGGAACGAAACTGTTCGCCGCGTTTGACCGACGAACGCAGCTTGTCCACCGAACGCAACGGTAACTGGCGTGCGGTGATCAGCAATTGTCGGTGGGTGCAAACCCACAGGGTAGAGATGTCCGTGGACACCATATTGAAGTCGAAGACCACATCGTTGACCACCGCCAGCAGGGCCGAGTCCACGTGTTCGATGCGTGTCGAGCGCGAGCCTTCGTGGAGCGCCTCGAAGAATTCTTCCGGTAGTTCCAGATGGGTTTTCATCCAGCGCTCGCAACCGGCATGCGCCAGATTCAGGTGCAGCCAGAGAAATTCTTCCGGGTTTTCGGGCGTGCGCAGGCAACTCAAGGCGGCCGTCGAGCCGATCTCCTCACCGACTTCACCGGGACGAAAACGAAAACCATAGAGCAGGCCGAACAGATCGGAATCCTGATTTTTCTGCACGATGCTCTGGTTCATGGCTGCTCGCAGGTCTTGATACGCCCGGTCCGTGACAAATGGACGAAGGGCGCATCATGACAAGCGTTTATTTCAGTTTTGTTGCGGTTTGTGACCGATTGTTTCTCCTCAGACCATCGACAGACGCTGCTTGCGGGTCGGCGCAGGCCAGGCGCGATCGAGTTCGGCAATATCTTCCGGGGTCAGCGTCAGCTCGGCGGCGGCCAGGTTGAGGCGCAGATGCTCGGGATTGACCGCCTTGGGGATGGCGATCATCTGGTCCTGGCGCAACACCCACGCGAGGCTGATCTGCGCCGGCGTTGCGTTGTGGCGCGCGGCGACTGCCTGCAACGCCGGGTGATGCAGCAGGTTCCCGGCCTGGCCGATTGGGCAATACGCCATGGTCGGCATGCGCTGGGCCTTGGCCCAAGGCAGCAGGTCGAACTCGATGCCGCGCGCTTCAGGGTTGTACAGCACTTGATTGGTCGCGCAGTCCGGGTTGTTCAGCTCCAGCATGTCCGGCACGTCGAAATTGGACACGCCCCAACGGCCGATCTTGCCGGCTTCACGCAGGCGTTCGAAAGCCTCGACGGTTTCCTCCAGCGGATACTGGCCGGGCCAATGCAGCAGGTACAGATCGATAAAGTCAGTTTTCAGTCTTTTCAGGCTGCGCGCGCAAGCAGCGGGCACGCCCGTACGGCTGGCGTTATGCGGGTAGACCTTGCTGACCACAAAAACCTTGTCGCGCTGCCCGGCGATGGCTTCCCCCACCACTTGTTCGGCGGCGCCATCGGCATACATTTCGGCGGTGTCGATCAGGGTCATGCCCAGCTCGATGCCTTGACACAACGCGGCAATTTCCACGGAGCGCTGACGCGGGTCTTCACCCATGTGCCACGTCCCCTGACCCAAGACCGGTACGGTCTGCCCCGCGAGTTCAAGCGTACGCATGGGAACCCCTGCAATTGGATGAATGATGAGGAGTGTGGCACTGAAATGGGCAAAGGGTTCCCGAATACGGCCTTATTTCCCAGCCACCTTGCCCGCAGTCTCCCAGCCACCGCCCAACGCCAGGAACAGGTCGATTTGCCCCATCGCAACTTGAGTATTGGCCGTCGCCAGTTGTGCGCGGACGTCGGTGTAGGTGCGGGTGGCTTGCAGGTCGGCGAGGAAGGATTCGCGACCGGCCTGGAAGAAGCGGTGGGTCTGGTCGGCGGCCTGTTTGGCGGATTGTTCGGCATCGGCCAAGGCGTCACGGCGTTCCAGCAAGGCGGTGTATTGCGCCAGGCCGGTCTGGGTTTCGCGGATGGCGTTGAGCACCACGCCGTCGAAGCGGGCCAGCGCCGCCTGGGTCGAGGCTTCGGCCTGATGAATCCGCGCGCGGGAGCCGTTGGACGGGATGGTCCAGTTCAGCAGCGGGCCGAATCCCCAGCGATTGGTGGCGGGTTTGCCGAGGTTTTCCAGCAGGCCCACGGTGCCAACCGTCGCGCCGATGCTGATGTCCGGATACAACTCGCCGGTTGCCACGCCAATTTCCGCAGTGGCAGCGGCAAGGCGGCGTTCGGCCTGGCGTACATCGGGCCGACGCTTGAGCAATGCGGCGCCATCGCCCACGGGCATCACTTGCGCGATATGCGGCAACTCGTTGCAGGTCGCCACGCCTGTTGGCAGCTGGTTCAGCGGCTTGGCCAGCAGCATCGACAGGCGAAACAGCCCGGCCTGGCGCAGTGCTTCGTAGCGTGGAAGCTCGGCGCGCAGGGATTTGAATTGGGTTTGCGAGCGGGTGACCTGGGTTTCATCGCCACGACCGGCATCACGCAAGCGCTGCGTCAGCGTCACGCCTTGCTGCTGAAGGTCCAGGGATTCCAGCGCGATGTCGTGTTCTTCGTTGGCGGCGCACACCTGGGTATAAGCGCGCACCACATCGGCAACCAGGGTGATGCGCGCCGTATCGGCCGCTGCCTGAGTCGCGTCGACATTGGCGTTCGCCGCTTCGATGCCGCGTTGCAAGGTGCCAAACAGATCGAATTGATACGAGGTGGTGATCCCGACGTTACCGACATTGCCCACCGGCACTTTGTCCGCCAGGAGAAAGGCCTCGCCCGATTCCTGAAGACGTTCCGCACCGATCTTCACGCCACTGCTGAAACCGCCTGCGGCCTGAGCCTCGGCAGTCTGATAGCGGGCGCGTTGCAGGTTGGCGGCGGCGATGCGCAGGTCCGTGTTGGAGGCCATGGCCTGTTGCACTAACTGATCGAGGCGCGGGTCTTGATACAACCGCCACCAATCGGTGGGCACCGGCGCGGAAATGGTGTTGACCGATTTACCCGCGAGTTCGCCCTGCAAATCCGCACGATTAACGGCCGCGTCTGCGGGCAGCTTGTAATCCGGGCCGACGACCTGGCACGCCGACAACAGCAAGCCAAGCCCGACCGTTGTCAGGCGCGTGAGGTGTTTCATTGCGCGGGCTCCCTGGTGGAATGCGTCTGCGCGTCGTCGATGATCGACACTGTGGCGGTACGCCCGGCGATCATGCGGAAGTCGGCTGGCACTTCATCAAAGGCGATACGCACCGGAATCCGCTGCGCGAGCCGCACCCAGCTGAACGCCGGGTTGACGTTAGGCAGCAGGTTCGAGCCGCTGCTGCGGTCGCGGTCTTCGATACCGGCGACGATGCTCACCACATGGCCGCGCAGCCGGGCGTTGTCGCCGATCACGCGGATATCCACGCCTTGGCCGATATGAATGCCGTCGAGTTTGGTTTCTTCGAAATAGCCATCGATGTGAAAGGACGTGCCGTCCACCACCGACAGCACGGCGCGGCCTGCGGTGACGAATTCATGGGCGCGGGGTGCGCGGTCGTTGAGGTAACCGTCAACCGGGCTGCGGATCACCGAGCGATCCAGGTTCAGCTGTGCAGCGTCCACGGCCACTTGCGACTCATTGAGCGCGGACAAGGCGCGGGCTTCACGGGACTGGCTTTCTTCCAGTTGCTCGCGGGCCACCAGATTGCCCAGGCCACGGTTACGTTTGTTTTCGCGACGGGCCTGCTCGTAGGTTTCCTGGCGTTCGGCGACCGTTGCCTGCGCCTGGCGCAGGGCCAGGCGGAAGCGGTCCTGATCAATGGTGAACAGCACCTGGCCCTTGGTTACCGACTGGTTATCGCTCACATCGACTTTCTGGATCAACCCGGAAACGTCCGGGGCGATCTGGATGATGTCGGCGCGGATATGCCCATCGCGGGTCCACGGGGCGTACATGTAATACATGACCATGCGCCAGACCACGATGGCGGCGAAGACCACAACGAGCAAAGTCAGGACCACACGGCCCAGTGTCAGCAGAGGTTTTTTCATTTCATCAGGTATCGACTGAGAGTATCCACGGCGCCGAGGAGCAAAGCGTATAGACCTACGTTGAACAATGCCCGGTGCCAGACCAGGCGGTAAAAGTGGACACGCGACAACCCAGCGTGGACCACCAGAAACAGCAAATACGTGATGCCCATCAGCGCCAGGAAGGTGGGGACGAACACCCCGCTGATGTCCAGATCACCGATCATAGAGGTGCTCCGTCAATGCCATAGGGAGGTTGTTCTTCGGTTTCCGCCGCCGGGTGGACGATCTCGACACCGGGCAACAATGCCAGGCGCAAGCCGCTCAAGGCGTGCAGCAGGTGCGGGCGAGCCGGTTCGTCGCCGAGGTCTTCAGCGCTCAAGGCGCGACGGGCGCGGTCCATGGTCATCAGCAGACCTTTGGGAGCCGGCAGTCGTTCGCCGGCATCCAGGCAGGCCTGAAAATAACCGCCCACTTCATCCACCACCTGCCGTACCAGCACTTGCTGGGCGGCATGAACCCGCGGTAACCAGGCCAGCAGATCCAGCAGGTTCAACGCCACACGCAGCTCGCGCAGGGCAATGCCGGTGTCCTGCGCGGTAATCGTCAGGCGCGGCAAATGCTGCATCAGGCGGTCGAGCATCTGCGCGCCCATGGCGCGGTGCTCGGCCAACGTTGCCGGTTCGGTCAGCGCCACGATGTCGCGCCAGCTGAAACGGGTCAGACGCTTGGCCGCCAGTTCGACGCCGAACGGCCGCACCACCAGGGTCCAGACAAAAGCAAACAACAGCCCGACGGGACCGGCCAGGTTGGAATTGACGAAGTTCAGGAAGTCCGCGTCGTAGGCGCTTTGAATGCTGATGAATGACGAGGTGTTGACGATGGTCAGCAGCGTCCCGAGGTAGAAGCGCGGCTGTACGGTAAGCGTGCCGACGCAAATGAACGGCACCGCAAACGCCAGCACCAGCATCGGGAAATCATGCAGATTGGGCAGGACCACGAACAGATACAGGCTGGCGAAGACCACCGAGAGCATGGTCCAGAAAAAGAACCGGTAGATCTGCGGCGCCGGGTCGTCCATGGCCGCGAAGAAACTGCACGACACCGCTGCCAGTGCGACCGCCGCTGCGCCGTCGGGCCATCCCAGCAGAATCCACAGCACCGAGGCGACGATGATCGCCAGCACAGTCGACGTCACCGAATACAACATCAGCCCGCGATCCAGGAACGGCGTGATTCGCCCCAGCCGCCAATGGCGATAGACCGCGCGCCATGGCGTCTGGTCGTCGGTCTTGATCGCGTGTTGCAGCGTGCGGCAGTCCTGCCACAGATCGATCCATTCGCCCAGACGGAACAGCGCGTTGGACAGCAGTAATTGACGCCGGTCGTCCAGTTGCGCGGCCGTGGGTTGCAGGCGCTCAAGCTCCTGGTGCAAGCGTTGCCACTGCTCAAACTGCAAACCGCTGGCCGTGTTATCCAGCCAGGCGCGGGTGTCGATCAGCAGCGGTGCAAGATTGGCGACCAGTTCCGGGGTGCGACGGTCCAGTGCCCACAAGGCATCGTCCAGAGCGTCGATCACCGGCAGTAAGTGGATCATCCGGCCGCGCAGTTCCTTGGCGTTGCGCACGGTCTGGCTGCGCGCGCCTTCATGGGGCAATTGACCGATCATCAGCTCCAGGCTGTTGAAGGTGGCGACCATGGAACCGCGCAAGGCGCCGACTTCTTCCGCGCTGACCGTGCGGGCCAGGAAGCGATCGCTGTAGGCCGAAGCATCGCTGAACCATTTGTCCGTCGCGCCCTGCATGACCGGCGCCAGGCGACGTGGCCAGAACATGCTGCCCACTACCGCCGCGCAAACGATGCCGAGGAAAATTTCTTCGGTGCGCGCCACGGCGATTTCGAACACCGCTTGCGGGTTATCCACCACCGGAAAGGAGATCAGCGGCAGCGTGTAGCCGGCCAGCATCAAGGCGTAGCTGTTGGCGGTGCGCAGGTGCAGGGACAGGAACAATAAAGTGCCGGTCCACAGCGCAATCACTGCGGCCAGCAGAAACGGCGTCTGCACAAACATCGGCACCAGAAACACTGCCGCAGCGGCGCCAGCCATCGTACCCAGGGCGCGGTACAACGCCTTGGAACTGGTCGGGCCGACAAACGGGCTGGAGACGATATACACCGTAGCCATCGCCCAATACGGTCGAGGCATCTCCATCAGCAGGGCGATGTACAACGCCAGCATCGAAGCGCCGAAAGTGCGCACGCCGTAAAACCAGTCGCGTGCCGGGGGAACGCCCGCAAAGAAATCTTTCAAACTGGCCCCGCTGTGTCCGGATGCGCCGCGTCGGCAAAGGCTTTGAAGACGCGCAATGTCGCGTCGAGATCCTCACGAGCGACGTTTTTCAGGACCTCCCGGCGCAGGCGAATCAATTCTTCTTCGATGGCCAGCGATAAGGTTCTGCCGCTTTCGGTCAGGCTCAAGGCTTTGGCCCGGCGATCATTCGGATCTTCGGTGCGACAGACGATGCCCGCGTTGCACAGTTGGTCAAGCAGGCGCACCAGCGTCGGGCTTTCCATGCCGGCAGCATGGGCCACAGTGACCTGATTCACGCCATCGCCCAGGCGCAGGATCATCAGCAAAGGGCCAGCGCAGGCTTCGGACACGCCATAGGTGACCAGCGTGTTCTGGCAGATCCGTCGCCATTGGCGCGACGCAGCCACCATGCCGCTGCTGATATTCATCTGCAGTGAGTCAAGGGACATGAGATGGACCGGGTTGAAATAGTTGGGGTTGATATTGTTCGTAGAGACATTATTAGCTTGCTAACTATTAATATCCTGTAACAAAGGGTTACAGTCAACCCCGAAGTGCCGGGTGGGAGATTTTTTTATGAGGATCGCGCAGGTTGATCTGTAGGAGCGAATTCATTCGCGAGGCTATAGTTTGGCTACTCGATTGAGGGCGTCCGCCAGGGCTTTATCTCAGTCGATAACCGTGCCACCTGAAAATCCGATTCGCGGGCAAGCCTTCAACAACAACCGCGTCGGCGCAGGTAATGAAGGCGGGTCAGGTGGATTGAGGATGGCGGGGCTGGCTTCTCGGGGACAAGTCCCCTCCTACCGGTTTTGCATCGGCCCGGTAGGACCGGACCTGTCCGGGAAGAACGATGACGCGGTAGGTCTGGCCCACCGCGGTGCCTGATTCGCCAATAAGTTATCAGGCTGTTGCGGTCTGATGAATCGGCAACATGACCTTGAACGCGGTACCCACGCCCACTTCGCTGCGCACGGTGATATGCCCGCCGTGTTTGTTCACGATGCCGTACGACAGCGACAGGCCAAGGCCGGTGCCCTGGCCGACGGGTTTGGTCGTGTAGAACGGGTCGAAAATGCGTTGCAGCGATTCCGGGGCAATGCCCGAACCGTTGTCAGCCACTTCCAGCCACACTTGATCGTCCTCCACGCCACTGCGGATCGTGATCTTGCCGCGTTGCGTACCCATCGCCTGTGCGGCGTTGACCACCAGGTTCATGACCACCTGATTGATTTGCGAGGGCAGGCATTCGATTTCCGGAAGGTCGCCGTATTCCTTGATCACGTCAGCCTTGTATTTCAATTCATTGGCGGCGATGTTCAAGGTCGAATCGACGCCGTCATGCACGTTCGCCCATTGCCATTGTTCACTGGAATCCACCCGTGAGAACGCCTTCAGATCCTTGACGATTTTTCCGGCGCGGCTGATGCCTTCCTTGGACTCCGCGATCAACACGGGGATGTCTTCCAGCAGGTAATCCAGTTCCACCTGTTCACGAAGGGCTGCCAACTGTTGTTCAGTCGGTCCCGGCGGCATCGCTTTTTCCGCCAGGCGATAGGCATCGAGCATTTCCTGGAGTTTGCTGAAGTAGCCTTCCAGGGTGCCCAGATTGGAGGAAATAAAGCCGATGGGATTGTTGATTTCATGGGCAACACCTGCCGCCAGCTGGCCCAGTGAGGCGAGTTTTTCCGATTGCACCAGTTGGCTTTCCAGCAGTTTTCGCTCGTCGATTTCCCGCCGCAGTGCTTCGCTGGTCTGGGTCAGTTCAACGGTGCGTCGTTCGACCAGGTTTTCCAGCAAGTCCATCTGTACCGAAGCGCGCTCGGCCATTTCCCATTTGTTGGTCAGGGTGTTGGCCAGTTGCTGGACTTCGATGTTGTCGAAAGGCTTTTTCAGAATCAGCAGGCGGTCATGGCCTTGCAACCGGTCCAGCAGTTCGTCCCAGGAATAATCGGTATAAGCGGTGCACACCACGATTTGCAGGCGCGGGTCCGCCACCCACAAATGTTCGATGGTCTTGGCGCCGTCCCAGCCTTGGGGCATGCGCATGTCGACGAAAGCCAGGGCGTAGGGAAGATTCTGCGCCAGCGCCTCGTTGACCTTGGCCAATCCTTCCTCGCCGCCGTAAGCGGAGTCCAGCGAGAACGGCTTGCCGACCACCGGAATTTCGTTGCCGAACAGGGCCGCCTCCATCAGGTCCAGTTCCTCATTGGATACGTCAGAGGGCGTGAGGATCTTGCGGAAATCTTCATGGATGGACGGTGTGTCGTCGATCAGAAGGATGCGTCGGTTAGTGAGACTTTTCATTGCGCACCTGCGGCAGGCTTGAATGGGAGATCCAGGGTGAACGAGGCACCTTTGCCGGGGCCGTCGCTATGGGCCGTCAACTGCCCGTTCATCTCAACTGCAGCCAGCGCACAGCTATGCAGTCCGAAACCATGGCCCTCCTTGCGGGTGGTGAATCCGTGAACAAACAGACGCGGCAGGTTTTCCGGCGAGATACCTTCGCCTTCGTCCTTGACGCAGATGCGCAGCGTTGTACCCCCGACAATGTTCACCGCCAGGGTTATCTTGCGTGCCGCATTGTCGGTCTGGGTCATGGCGTATTTGGCGTTGCTGATCAGGTTGATCATGATCAGCAGGATTCGGTGTTTGTCGCCCATTATTTCCGGCACGCTGCCGTACTCGCGTACCACGGCGACACTGTGACGGGTCAAGGCGCCGGAGTTCATGTGCAGGGCGTCCTCCAGCAAGGAGGTGATGCTCAGCGTTTCGACGAGGTCGGCGGCGCCCGCATAGGACTGCTGTGTCGCCACGATTTCCTTGATGTGGTCCACGCTTTTGGTCAGACGTTCCAGCTCCTCGGCGATGCTCTGTTGTTCCATGTCCAGGGTGATCACCAACTGGTTCAGGTAACCGGGCAGCAGCCTGCCTTTCTCGTCCAGGGCCATGAAATTGCCAAGGTCTGCCGCATGCTCGTTCATCATCGCCACGGCCTTGGCCAGGCCGCGAGACTTGCTGTCGCGAACCCGGCGTGTCACCAGTTCTGCGGAAATGTTCACGCTGTTGAGCACGTTGCCAACGTTATGCAAAACGTTGGTGGCGATCTCCGCCATCCCGGCCTGACGCGCAGTGTCCATCAGTTCGGTCTGCGCATTCCTGAGTTCGCACGTGCGCTCCTCGACCCGTCGCTCCAGGCTCGCATTGGCTTCCTGCAAGGCTTTATTGACGTCGTTGATCACTTTGTAGCTGCGCACCAGACGATGCACCAGATACAACAGCAGCAGCGCCATCACCGCCGAAAGGATGATCAAGTACAGGTGGTACTGCTGCTCTTTTTCCACGGCTTGTTGTTGATGAGCGTTGAGCATCTGGTTAATGGCATCCAGGCGTTCCGCCACGGGCACTGCAGCGATGCGGCCCAGAAGCTCATTGACGAACGGCTGTTCCCGCTGGATCAGGTTGATGTGATTGAGCAGGATGCTGATCGAGGCGCTGAGCGGCGCCGGCAGCAGATCACTGGCCGCACGCACCCGATTGATCCCCACTTCGATCTCGGCAGACTTGTCAGACGTTGCCGACTGGGCGAACTCCAGACCGGTCAACAGCAGGTCATAAATATTGGTCGCGGTGTTCTGCAGCAAGACGGGATCTTCAACCCGTGCCAGCTGAAACTGAATGTCATCCGCTGCCGAGGGCAAAAATGCCAGGGAGTTGCGCAGCACTGCATCGTGGGACTTGAACTGTTCCACCAGCTCCGTCTTGAGTTCCAGAGCCGCCAGGTAGACATCGCGATGGGCTTTCCATTCGTCGGTTTGTTGGCCGGGGTCAAGGTGCAGCATCGTTTCGAAACTGGCCCCCAGGCGCTTCATTTCCGTAAGGGGGGCGACCAGCAGGTCGTAATCCTGGGTTACGCCCATCCGCGACTTGAGGATTTCCGTTTCCCAGTGGGCATCCAGCTGTTTGAGCTGGCGTATTACGTCCCGGGACTCGAAGTAGGTGGAAGTCTCATGGGAGATGGAATTGAAATACAAAAACACCAGAACCGCGGCGATGCTCAGGGTTGCGGCACCCAACAGCGAGGCGTTCGAGCGGCGGGACATTTTCATAGGGGTTTACCTGCCAGTTCACCGGTCAGGGTTTTCAGAAACTGCACAATCAGCGATTTATCCTGCTCGGTCGGGACACGGCCCAATTGATAGGTGAACATCACGTCGACGGCCTGTTCCAGGGTAGCGGCTGATCCGTCGTGAAAATAAGGCGCAGTGATCGCGATGTTACGCAGGCTCGGCACCTTGAATACGTTGCGGTCGCTCTCGTTGCCGGTCACGAGAAAGCGTCCCTGGTCAGCGTCCGTGACGTTACCCCTGGCTTTGAAGTAATCACCCATGACCCCGAACTTCTGAAACATGTTGCCACCGATGTTGACCCCCTGATGGCAGGCAATGCAGCCGTATTGCTTGAAGCGCTGATAGCCGTACTTTTCGTCCACGGTGAGGATGTCCGTGTCACCTTTGAGGTAGCGATCGAAGCGCGAGTTGGGGGTAATCAGGGTGCGCTCATAGCTTTGCAGCGCTTGCTGGATGTTGGCGATGGTGACGCCGTCGGTGTAGGCGGCGGCAAAGGCTGTCCGGTAATGAGTGTCGCTGGACAGCTGGGCGCTGACGTGTTCCCAGGAACTGCCCATTTCCTGCGGGCTTTGCACCACTTCATGGATCTGCGCCGTCAGGGAATCGGCGCGACCGTTCCAGAACTGCTTGAAATTCAGCGCCGCATTGAACACCGTCGGCGTATTGATCGACAACGTATTGCCTTGAAAACCAATCGACAGCGACTTGTCGTCGGCGCCGCCGTGGTCCAGGCGATGGCAACTGGCGCAGGAAAGCGTGCCATTGGCTGAAAGGCGTACTTCATTGAACAACTGGCGGCCCAGTTCGACCTGCTGCGGGTCTTGTACCACGACATCAGGCAGCGGCTGGAGCGGCTCATTCAAGGGCAGTGCGACACTGGCGGTCGATACGCCCAGACTCAGGGCGAGGACAACAATCAATCCATATGAAGACATCTATAGCGTCCTGTGCCAATGGAATAGAGCTTCCGGGAAGCGGCGCAGACGGGCCGGGCGCCGGACCGATAACTGTATGTCGGCTGCCGCAGGATTTTAGTGAGCCGGCCAGGCGAATATAAATGCCCTTCCCCAAGCTCATGGACTAACGCATTATCTCCAGTAGCGATGGAACTTAACGCGCACAAATAAATGCTAATCAAGGTGTCGACATGGACGAACAATCTGGTTCCGAGGTTGAATTCAAGCCCAATGTGTTGCTGGTAGACGACGAGGAACTCATCCTCAGCAGCCTGCGTCGCTTACTTCGCTCTCACGGCTACAACCTTTTCCTTGCCGATAGCGGGGCCAAGGCGCTGGAGATCATGGCGCAGCAGCGTATTGATCTGGTAATGAGCGATGCGCGCATGCCGAACATGGACGGCGCGACGTTGCTGGCCGAGATCAACAAACGTTATCCCTCGACCATGCGCATCCTGCTCACCGGCTTCGCCGACGTGGACATGATTGCCAAGGCCATCAACGAAGGCCGTATTCACAGCTACATCAGCAAACCCTGGAACGATGAAGAGATGCTGCTGACCCTGCGCCAGTTGTTTGCGCATCAGCATTCGGAACGGGAGCGGGTACGGCTTGAGAAGCTCACCAAGGTGCAGAACGAAGCCTTGCAGTCGATGAATATCACCCTGGAAAACCGCGTTGCGGCGCGTACTTCCGAGCTGCAACAGACTGCCGACATGCTCGATCTGGCTTACGACGAGCTCAAGCGCAGCTACGCGACCAGCACTGAGGTTTTCTCGGTGCTGCTCAACCAGCGCCTGCCGCACGATAAACAGACCAATCGGCAGATTATCGATCTGGTCCGCACTTACGCTCAGGTCCACCCCATGGATGAAGCCAGCCAGCGCGACCTGAGCATGGCGGCGGCGTTGCACAATATCGGCAAGCTGAGCTGGACTGACAGCATGATGAGTGCGCCGGCGGACTTGCTCAATCACACCGAGCGCGACCGCTATCGCAGCTATCCAAAGAAAAGCGAATCGGTGCTGATGACGCTGGAGCCGATGCAGGATGCGGCGCGGCTGATTCTTCACCACCAGGAGCGCTGGGACGGGACGGGTTTCCCCGACCACCTCAAGGGCGAGGCCATTCCATTCGGTTCGCGCCTGCTCAAGCTCGCCGTGGATTTCATTGAACTGCAGCATGGCTTGATTCTTGAACGGCAGATGAACAGCGACGAAGCCCTGACCTTCATCCGCAAATACAGCGGGCGTCTGTACGATCCAGGCTTGCTGGAGGACTTCGTCAAGGTGTGCGCCATCTACCAGAGCGACGTGACCCTGGGCGATCCGTTGGTCAAGGGCTTCACCACGCGCGAGCTGGAGGCGGGGATGGCGCTGGCACGCAACCTGAGTGCCGACAACGGCATGCTGTTGCTCAATGCCGGCAAAGTGCTCAGCGAGCAGCTCATCCAGAAGCTGATCGCTTTTGAAGCCATGGAAGCCAGCAAGTACACGGTTTTCGTGCGTCTGGAAGCGCCCGTCCTCGCTGACTGAGCGCTGCGAACAGCGCTTGAACCGTCAGCCTGTGCCTCATCGGTGCGCAGGCTGACCGTAACAAGTTAAAAAAGTGCCTTTCTTAAGCAAAAAAATACGACCGTTCGTCTTAATTCCCGCGAAAAATACCCCTCAGAAAATGTATCAGCGACGCTACCACAGCAAAAAACTGACGCGCGACCCCGGCCTAGAGGCCTCGTGGGCTAACAACTGCCATTCAAATGAAGCTGTACAAGTTCCGACTCAAATACTGGCTAAATAATAGCCATTGAGTTTGTGTGTGGTTTTATTGACGCCAAAGCTCTGTCGTTGGCGCTATTTAAACCGAAGATCCAGCCGATACTCCGAGACGAAGCCAATGGGCAGCAACAGCCCGATATAGACACTTTGTCGGTGCGCCAGCGCACCTCGTGAGTACGCAATGATTGATCTCGCCATGTGGAACCTGTCTGTACCGGTCGGCACACCTGCCACCACGATTGATACGCCGAAACTGCTGGGCGGTTATGAGGATGGCTATTTCCGTTCGGGCAACACCCTGTTTTTCTGGGCGCCAGTCACCGGCTCACGCACTGAAAACGCGGTCTATCCCAGGACCGAGTTGCGCGAAACCAAGGCCGACGGCAGCGTCAACAACTGGACGTACTCGCAGGCGGACAACTTCCTCAGGGCCGCGCTGACGGTCAATCAGGTGCCTTCCACGGGCAAGATCGTGATCGGTCAGATCCACTGCTACCAGAGCACCGAGCCGCTGCTCAAGGTGGAATATCAGTTCAAGGAAAAACTGCAGACCGGCAACATCGTCGCTAAATTCCGCCGCAGCCCGGAGGCGGAAATCGAGGTGGTCATCATCGCCGAAGGCATCCCCTTGAATCAGCGCTTCAGCTACAGCATCCACCTGACTCCGGCCGGCAATCTGACGGTCAATGCCTCGGAATTTGTCTGGAACGCCAAACTCGACGCGACCTGGAGCACCAAGCTGCTGTATTTCAAGGCAGGGGTTTATACCCAGGACAACACCGGCTACGCCACCGAAGGCGGCGCGGCGACGTTCTACAAGCTGACGATCAATCACGACAAGAAGGCGTGATTGGTCCGGTGCGAAAAACACCGGCACCGTTGGAGCGAGGCTTGCCCGCGAAGAACGATAACGCGGTGAATCTGATCCACCGAGGCGCCTGATTCGCGGGCGAGCCTCGCTCCAACGAATCGCAGGCTCAGCCGGGAAAAACCAGCGTAAAACAAATCCTCCCCGCCACCGGCTGCGCCACTGCAACCCGGCCGCCATGCAGATGCATGATCGCCGCGACAATCGCCAGGCCCAGCCCGTTGGAGTCCGAGCTTTGATGGCGGGAGGCGTCGCCCCGGTAGAAACGGTCGAACAGTTTGCCCAAAGCCGCTTCGGCCAGGGGTGGCCCCTGATTGTCGACTTCGATCAACCAATGCCCAGCGTGCTGTTTGACCCGTACCAGAATGTCGCTGCCTGGGTCGGCATAACGAATCGCATTGGCCACCAGATTGCTCAATGCCCGGCGCAGCAGGATCGGGTCGGCCTGCAAGCTGCCATCGCCTGACGTCTGGATATTCAACTGCCGCTCTTCGGCAAGGCCTTCGAAATATCCGGCAATCCGCTGCAATTCGTCTTGCAGGCTCAGCGGCTGACGTTCAAGTACCGACTGGGCTTCATCGGCGCGAGCGAGAAACAGAATGCTCTCGACCAGGCGCGAAATGCGTTCCAGTTCTTCAAGGTTCGACGCCAGCAGCGCCTGGTATTCATCGACGCTGCGCGACTGGCGCAGCGCAACCTGGCAATGGCCCATCAAGGAACCCACCGGCGTGCGGATTTCATGGGCCAGGTCGGCGGAAAACTGCGTCAGGCGTTGATAGCCATCATCCAGCCGTTCCAGCATGGCGTTGAATGCATCCACCAGCGGCTGCAATTCCACCGGGGTGTCCTGATTGTCGAGGCGCGTATGCAGGCGCGCGGGGGTGATGTCCGAAGCGTGCGCTGTCATCCGCCGCAGCGGGCGCAGGCCGCGACGCAACAGGACATAGCCGAGCAGGGCAGTGATCAGGAACGCCAGGGTCGTAGCGGCATAAATACGCTGACGGAAGCTTTCCAGCATGGCCATCTCTTTGACCATCAAATGCGCGGCAGTCAGGCGCACCTCAACCCCGCCGGACACCGCCGCGACCGATGCCGCACGCAACGGCACACCTTGCTGGCTCACGCCGCTGCGCAAATCGGTGTCGCGCAACGGCATGTCCTGCGGCACCACGGAAAGGTCCGGCAAGGGTGCGCGCTGCGGGTTCACGGAAATGACCGGCGCCTTACCCGGTTCGCCAATGACAAAAATATCTTCCTCGCTGTCGAGCATGTTCTCGAACAACTGCGGGCTACCCTTGAGATTGTCCAGGGTCAGATCGTAATGCAGCAGTTTGCGAAAGTGATCGAGGCGCGCCAGTACCGCGTGGTCGGTGCGCTGCATCACCGACTGTTTCATCGAGGCGTACAAATACCAGCCCGCGCTGCTCACGGTAAACATCGCCACCAGCGCGAAGGCCAGGCTTGAGCGCAGGATCAGGGATGGTTGGCGTCGGGACCGCACGGCCGCACCTCGCAGACATAACCGATGCCGCGCACCGTGTGGATGAGTTTGACCGGGAAGGGCAGGTCGACTTTGCTGCGCAGGCGTTTGATCGCCACGTCGACGACGTTGGTGTCACTGTCGAAATTCATGTCCCAGACTTCCGAGGCAATTTGCGCCCTGGACAGTACATCGCCTTCGCGGCGCAGCAGCAGGTGCAGCAAGGCGAACTCTTTGTTGGTCAGGACAATCACCTGTTGCTGGCGGGTGACGCGGCGACGCAGCAGGTCCAGTTCCAGATCCGCCAGATGAAAATGATCGGCCTCGCGCACCACGCCCCGGCGCAGGATGGTGCGGATGCGCAGCAGCAATTCAGTGAAGGAAAACGGCTTGACCAGATAGTCGTCGGCACCCAGCTCCAGGCCGCGAATCCGGTCCTGCAACTGGTCGCGGGCGGTGAGGAACAACACCGGCACATCCTGTTTCGCGCGCAACACTTCGATAATCTGCCAGCCATTGATGCCCGGCAGCATCACGTCCAGCACGATCAGGTCGTAGGGGTTTTCCAGGGCCATGTGCAGGCCGTCAGTGCCGTGCTGGGTCCAGTCGACTTTATAACCGGATTCGCCAAGGCCCTTTTTCAGGTACTCGCCGGTCTTGGTGTCGTCTTCGATGAGCAGGATGTGCATGGTGGTTCCGCCTGTTCAGGCGCAGCACGCCGGGTGGAAAGCAAGTCTAACCAAGTGCTGGCGGGCTGTCGGTTACATTTTTGTCATTGATCCGGCTGCCGTGGCGAATGACAAAAACGTCATTCGCCGGTCATGGTTCAGTGCCGGTTGCGGGGTGATGATTGCGGTCTCAAATCTGCACATTCAAACCCTGCCAAGGAATCACTCATGAAGACTGCACTGTCCACTACGTTCGGCCTGCTGTTGCTCAGCGCCGCTGTCATGACCCAGGCCGCCGACATGCCGGTGGTCAAACCCATGCGCGGTACCGTCGACAGCGTCCAGGCCGATACTCTGAGCTATACCACTCGCGCCGGTCAGCACCAGACCATCACGCTCACTGACAAAACCGGCATCCGTCTGGTCTCCAAAGCCGATCTGGATTCGATCAAGGCCGACAGCTTCGTTGGTTCCGCCGCGATTCCCCAGGCCGACGGTTCGTTGAAGGCGCTGGAAGTCACGGTATTCGAAGCCAGTCTCAAAGGCAGCGGCGAAGGTCATTACGGCTGGGAAAACGCCGACGGCAGCACCGGCACCATGACCAATGGCACCGTTGGCAAGTTGTCCAAAGCCAATGGCCGCACCCTGACCGTGTTGTACAAAGGCGGAGAGAAGCAATTGGTCGTTCCCGAGGACGTGCCAATCGCCTATGTTGAACCGGGTCAGCGCAGCGAATTGAAAGCCGGCGCGAAGATCGTCCTGTTCCCGGCCGATGACGGCAAATCCGCCCGTGGCGTAGCGGTCGGCAAGGATGGTTTCACTCCGCCGATGTAGGCCTGTTCTCACTTGTCAAATCCCGTAGGACCGGCTTCAGCCGGGAGGGCAGCAGATGCAGCGTATGTACCGGCGTCCTCCCGGCTAAAGCCGGTCCTACGGGTTCAGTGCCAATACGCCCGGGAGATAAAAAATGAAAACCCGCAGCATCCATCCCTGGCCGGTGCGCCTGACCCACTGGATCAATGCCTTTGGCATGGTCGGCATGTTCATGAGCGGCTGGGCGATCTACAACGCGTCGCCGCTGTTCGGTTTCACCTTCCCCAAACAACTCACCCTGGGCGGTTGGCTCGGCGGTTCCATTGCCTGGCATTTTGCGGTGATGTGGTTGCTGGTCATCAACGGCCTGGCGTATGTGCTGTACGGCGTGTTCAGCCGCCACTTCAAGCGCGACCTGCTGCCGGTGCATGCCAGCGCGGTGAAGCGCGACGTGGTTGACGCCCTGCGTCTGCGTCTGGCTCATGAGCACGGCCGCTACAACTCGGTGCAGCGTCTGATGTATTGGTTGGTGCTGCTGATGGGCGTGCTGGTCGTACTGACCGGGCTGGCGATCTGGAAGCCCGTGCAGTTTCAGGAACTGGCCAGCCTGTTTGGCGGCTTTGATTTCGCGCGGTATGTGCATTTTGGCGCGATGGCGGCCATTGGCGCGTTTGTCATCGTTCATCTGGCGCTGGTGCTGATTGTGCCGCGCACCTTGCTGCCGATGATTACCGGCGGTAAGCGATCCATTGAAGACGGGGAGACTGGTCATGAATGACCCCAAGCCACGCCCGAGCCAACGCATCCGTCTGGAACCTGCGCAGCAGACGCAGTTGATCAACATCCAGCGCCGCTCGTTCCTGCGCGCCGGGCTGACCGTCGGCGCCATGTCGATGCTCACCGGCTGCAATCTGCAAGACGGCGATCAGGTCGACAAAGTGCTGTGGGCCATGTCGCGCTGGAATGACCGGGTGCAGGCCTGGCTGTTCAGCGGCCAGAAACTCGCGCCGACCTACAGCAAGGCGCAGCTGACTAATCCGTTCCCGTTCAACGCGTTTTATCCTGAGTACAACGTGCCGGATCTGGATATCTCCGACTACAAGCTGGCGGTGTCCGGGCTGGTGCGCGACAAGCAGTCGTGGAATCTGGACAGCCTGCGCAAACTACCCCAGCGCACCGACATCACCCGCTTGATCTGCATCGAAGGCTGGAGCGCCATCGGCCAATGGGGTGGCGTGCCATTGCGCACCTTCCTTGAGCATATTGGCGCTGACACCACCGCCAAATTCGTCGGCTTCAAATGCGCGGACCGTTATTACTCAAGCCTGGACATGCCCACGGCGTTGCACCCGCAAACGCTGCTGGCTCTGGATTTCGGTGAAGTGGCGCTGCCGCCGGACTATGGCTATCCGCTGCGCGTACGCGTGCCGACCAAACTGGGCTTCAAGAACCCCAAGCACATCGTCGAGCTGATCGTGACCAACGAGAACCCGGGCGGGTATTGGGAAGATCAGGGGTATAACTGGTTTAGCGGGGTGTAAGGCGGGGACATTCGTGGTGACGCATTTCGCGAACAAGCTCGCTCCTGAACATCCAACCACCGGTAGGAGGGGACTTGTCCCCGAATGCGATGGTTCTGACAACGAAAATCCGGAAGATTACCGCTGTCTGAACTATCGCCTTTCGGGGACAAGTCCCCTCCTACAGGGTGTCCAGCATGCTCATCGCAGAAACTTGTTCGCGAAAATTTTCAGAAGCGCTGCATCACTGACTGATGACTCAGTTCAAACCCAACTTGCCACGCAATGTGGACAAGTCTTCAGCCAGCGTATTGACCGGGCCAACCAGCGCCTTGCGATCGTTTTCCTTCACTTTGTCGTAAGTCTCGAAACCGCCATCCTTGGTTTTGTACTTGGCCAGGATCTTGTCCACGGTGGCGAAGTTCTTGTCGACCTTGGCAGCGAAGACTTTGTCGGACTTCTCGATTTGCGGGCGGAACAGGTCGACGATTTTCTTCGCGCCGTCAATGTTGCCCTGGAAGTCATACAGATCGGTGTGGCTGTAACGGTCTTCTTCACCGGAAATCTTCGTTGCTGCAACTTCTTCAAGCAGCGCAGCGGCACCACCGACAACTTTCTCTGGCGGGAAAGTCAGGCCAGAAACGCGGGTTTCCAGGTCGTTCACATCAGCCATCAGCTTGTCAGCAATCGGGCCTTGGTCCTTGGTGGTGTTCTGCGAGAACAGCGCGTATTCCAGGCGATGGAAACCGGTGAAATCTTCAGCGTTCACACCTTTCTCGTGGTCATCGACGCGCGAGTCGATAGAAGCGTCGAGGTCGCTGAACAGCTCAGCCATCGGCTCGATTTCTTCGTAGAACACACGGGTTGGCGCGTACAGCTTCTTGGCCGTTGCCAGGTCGCCTTTCTTCACTGCGTCGGTGAATTTCTGGGTGTGGCTGACCAGCTCGCCAATCTGCTCGGTAACGTAGATTTTGTAGTCCGACACCGGCCCTACCAGGTCAAGCGGCGCGGTCGCGGCGAAAGCCGACAATGGGGTCTGAAGCAAACCAACGGTGAGCAGCAACGCAAAAGGCAACTTTTTCATAAGACTCTTCCTGTTGAGGTGGTAGGGGCAGTTTTTGTGAAAATTCACGCAGTTTTAGTGGCAGTGGCCGACGCCTGGAGTAGCGAGCGACCAATGAAATCCTGAGTGCCGATAACGCCGGGCAAGGTGAAGAAATAACCGCCGCCGACGGGCTTGAGGTATTCCTCCAGCGGCTCGCCGTTGAGGCGGGTCTGCACGGTGATGAAGCCTTTTTCCAGATCGGACTGGTAACAAATGAACAGCAGACCCATGTCGAGCTGACCGTTCTTGTTGACGCCGTTGGAGTAGTTGAACGGGCGACGCAGGATCAGGTTGCGCTGGGTTTCGGCGGTACGCGGATTCGCCAGGCGAATATGCGAATCGAGCTTGGTCTTCTTGCCGTGCGGGTCGGCAACGTAGTTCGGCACGTCGGTTTCGACCTTGCCGTCCATGGGCGCGCCCGTGGTTTTGACCCGGCCGAAAATCGCTTCCTGTTCCTGCAATGGCGTGCGGTCCCAGCGTTCGACGAAATTGCGAATGATGCGCACCGCCTGATAGCTGCCATTGGCGGCCCAGCTCGGTTCGTCACTGCCGGGCTGCACCCAGACCAGCTCGTTCATGGCTTTCTGATCGTTGGAATCGGGGTTGGCCGAACCGTCCCGGAAGCCCAGGAAATTACGTGCGCTTTCCGGTGGCTGGTCCGGTTTTTTCGGCGCTTGCGGCGGCACCGTGCCTTCTTGCTTCCAGCGCACCAGCAGCAAGTCCGGCAGGTTTTTCACGATGTCGCGCAGGGCGTGAATGTTGCTGTCGGCGCTGTTGGCGCAGAACTGAATGCTCAGGTCGCCGTGGCAGCTGTCAGCTTCCAGTGCGTCATTGGGAAAACCAACCATGCGGCTCAGGCGCTTGGGCTTGACCGCTTCAAGGCCGAAACGCTCGTCGAACAGCGATTCGCCCACGGAAACGGTGATGGTCAGGTTGTCCGGCGTGACGACCGGGCCGAGGATGCCGGAGTCCACCGGCGGAAACTTCGGATCGACCTCAGGCACCGGGCCGCCGGTCATCAGGAAGGCGATGCGCTCGTTCAGCGTGCGGAACAGGCGCTCCAGGTCTTCCCGGTCGGCGGCCAGCACGTCGAAAGCCACCAGCATGCCCGAGGCCGGGCGCGGGTTGACGATACCGGTCTGATGCACGCCGAAAAACGGGTTGCGGTCTTCGGTCTTTTCGCTTTTCGGCGCTTCGGTTACTTGCGCCGGGGCGGCGGCCAGGACGTTGCCGCTCAGGCTGCTGCCCGCCAGCGCCGCACCTGCCGCGCCGAGGCCCAGCAGGACGCGGCGACGTTGGGCGGATTGTGGGGCGTTGCTGTTGTCTGAGTCGTTCATGGCTGTTTTCTTTGCTCGCTATCTGAAGGCGAAACCAGGACCGTAGGACCGGCTTTAGCCGGGAGAGCGGTGTTCCATATCCCGCATTCGCATCAGTTGTACCGACGTTCTCCCGGCTAAAGCCGGTCCTACAGCGACCATGGCATCTCGTAAATCACCGCAGTGGCATCAATTAAAGGCCCGACAGGCCGAGTGCTGGATCGATTCCTTCGAGTGCATCCGCCAATGCCTTGGCGTGGTCGGCGATCAGCTTGCGCTGGTCGGCGTTGACCTGATCGTAGGCGCGGTAGCCGCCATCGGTTTTCAGGCCGTTGAGTTCGGTGTCCAGTACAGCGGCGGCGCCATCGATTTTCTGCACCAACTCGCCGGAGTTCTTCGCCAGCAGCGGACGAATCAGATCGACCACCTTGCGCGTGCCTTCCAGGTTGGCGGCGAAGCCGTTGAGGTCCAGATGGCTGTAACGCTCTTCTTCGCCGTTGCTGCGGATTTCGGCCAGGCTGCGCATGTTGCGGGTGATGATGCTCGCCAGTTGCTCGGGCGCCATGTTCTGCGCCAGCAACTGCTGCTTGAGGGTGGTGACGTCGGCTTGCAGGCGTTGCGCAATCGGTGCCAGGCCGTCGACGGTTTTCTTGTCGAACAGCGCGTATTCCAGGCGATGGAAGCCGCTGAAACCTGGGTCCTGCTCGCGTTTCTCGTAGTAATCGGCGCGGGCGTTGATGGCGTTGTCCAGCTCGGACAAGCGCTGCGCAGCCGGGGCGATACGCTGATAAGCAGCGCGGGCCGGGGCGTAAGCGGCTTGCGCGGCGCTGAGGTCGCCGGCTTCGATGGCTTGCTGCAACGCCGTTACGGCCTTGATCAGCGCCGAGCCTTGCATGCTCAGGTAGACGCGGTATTCGGACAGCGGGCCAATGAACGCCACCATCGATGGGCGAGCCTTGGCGTTGGCGTCGGATTCCGCTGTCGGCGTGACGTGCAGCGTGCCACGCGGGTTGCTCAGCAGGCCGCAGGTGATCGCGTAATCACCCGGCAGCAGGTTGGCGTTGATCACCTGGCTCAGGCCCGGTGCGATGTTTTCCCGTTCTTCGACCACCAGCACGCCATCAAGGATTTCCCATTCGACAGCCCGCTCGGAGCGGTTGACGATGCGAAAAGCGTTCTTGCCCGCGGCAACGGTGAGGTCATTGGGCTCGCAAGCGTGAGCATGAATGGTGACCACGGTTTCCGCATTGGTATTGGCGGCGCGTTTTTTCATGGCGTTCTGCGAGGCGTAATAGAACATCCCGCCCGCAGCGATCATGACGACCACCGAGCCGGCGACGGCCAATCGCAAGGCGCGGGGAGGCTTGGCTTTCTCTGAAAGCCCTGTTGGACGATTCGACATGTGTGCCCTTATTCGTTCGTAGCTGAAGAGGGGTGCGGATGCGCGGGCCGGGTGGGCAGACTCACCACCGGGGCGCTGGGCATGAAGAACAGCACCAGCGCGAGGACCAGGTAAATCACATACACACTGAGGGTGCTGACGGTTGGCGCATCCTGATAACCGAACATGCCTGCCAGAACCGAACCGGTGGGTCCGTCCATTGGCAGCGTGGCGCTGAAGTCGAAGACCACGGTCTGTAGGTGATTCCAGATCCCGGCTTCATGCAGCGCTTGCACCGAGTTGGCCAGAATCCCGGCGGCAACCACCAGAATGAACAAGCCGGTCCAGCGGAAAAACAGGCTGAGGTTCAGGCGCATGCTGCCGCTGTAGATGGCAAAACCCACGGCAATCGCGATGATCAGGCCGAGCAGGGCACCCAAAGGTGCGCCGGGGCCTTCGCTTTGCTGGAAGACGGCGAGCAGGAAGAACACGGTTTCCAGGCCTTCACGGGCCACGGCGAAAAACACCATGGCGATCAACGCGTAGGTCTGGTTTTTCGAACCGGCGAGGGCGGCATCCAGGGACATGTGCAATGAGTGCTTGATCGAACGAGCGACCTTGCGCATCCAGAACACCATGGAACTGAGGATGCCTACGGCGACAAGACCGACGACACCTTCGAACAATTCCTGCTGTTTCTGCGGGAATTCGGCGCTGACCATTTCCAGGCCGCCACCGACGAACAGCGCCAGTGCAGCAGCGAGGAAAACCCCAATCCACACGGCGGGCATCCACTCCCCGCGACCGGTCTGTCTCAGATAACTGGCGATGATGCCAACGATAAGCGCGGCTTCAATCCCTTCGCGCAGCATGATCAAAAAAGGAACGAGCATGTTTCACCAAGGTTTTTTTGCTGTAGGCTGATTCGTTTCAGCGGATCAGAAAGTCTCTGATGTCTGAAACAATGCGTAACATAATGATACTCATTATTGAATGCGTATAGTTGTTTTTTTGATTCCGATCAGTTTCGCATTCTCGTTCAGGAAGGGTTCAGGCGGGATTCGGACGCAGATACGTTGGAACGAGGTTTGCCCGCGAATCGGAATTTCGGCCGACAGATTCGTTGTATGAAAATGACGCCTTCGCGGGCAATCTCCAACGGGGCTTATAAAACGCTCAAAATCCCATACGCCAACTTCACCCGCGCTTCATTGGGGTAATTCCTGTTGGCGAGGATCACGATGCCGGTCTTCTTCTCAGGCACAAACGCCACGTAACCGCCAAAGCCATTTGTTGAACCGGTCTTGTTGATCCAGGCGTTTGGCGGGGGGGCGATGGGCGGACTGATCGTCTGGACGGGTTGGGTCTCGTAAGCCATTTTGTTGGAGTTGCTATCCAGCAAAGTTTCCAGTGGCACCGGGTAAGGGTATTGCTCCCAGACCAGTGCCTGAGTCATCGCGCCCACTTTGAAATAACCCGCATGCGTCTGTGCCAGCGCCTGTTTGATCGGCTCGTCGACCTGGGTCATGGCCATATTTGCCTCGACGAAATGCAGCATGTCCCTGGCACTGGATTTGAGGCCATAAGCTTCGGCACCGAGCACGCCGCCTTGCAGGCGGACCGGTTGATCCAGTTTGTTGTAGCCCTGGGCATACGCCGACATTTTGCTCGCGGGCACATTCAGCCAGGTGTTGCTCAGCCCCAATTTAGGCAGCAATTGCTGCTCCATCGCCTGTTCAAACGGCAGGTGCATGGCCGTGGCGGTGATCATCCCGAGCATGCCGATGCTCGGGTTGGCGTAAGTCCGTTTGCTGCCCGCGGGGTATTGCGGTTGCCAGGCCTGCAAATAATCCATCAGCTGTTCGGTGTTCTGTACGGTGTCCGGCACTTGCAACGGAAAGCCGCCAGCGGTGTGGGTGCCCAGATTCATCAAGGTCACTTGGTCGAACGCGCTGCCTTTGAGTCGGGGCAGGTATTTTCCCGGATGGTCGTTCAGGGACAGCTGGCCGTTGACCTGGGCGAGGGTCGCCAAGGTTGCGGTGAGGGTTTTGCTGATCGAGCCGAGTTCGAACAACGTATCGCTGCTGACGTTGGCCTGGGTGTCCTTCGACGCGACACCAAAGTTGTAAAAGTGCTGCTGACCATCAACGGTGAGCGCAATTGCAAGTCCGGGAATCTTGTACTGCTGCATGACCGCCTTGGCGGCATCGTTCACTGCGGTGTCGAGTCTGGCGGGGTCGGCAGCGGCCATGGCCACGCCGCCAAACACCAGGGTGCACGCCGCAATCAACAGTCGGGTGCAGGAGGGGTAAATCGCGGACATCCAGGTTTCCTCGGTTCATGAGTCGAAGTAGTCGGGCATGCAGCCTATTGAGTCCGGCGAAGGCGGCTCAATAAACCTTCTATCACAAAATATTTCCCATCAGTTCCACGAAGCGTTGCGCGGCCGGGCTCAGGTTCTGGTTGCTGCGGGTGATCAAGCCTATTTCCCGGCTGACCCCCGGATGATCCACCGGCACCCGGACCAGATCGCCACGGCCTTCATCGGCCGACTCCGGCAGCAACGTCATGCCCAGCCCCTGGCGAACCAGTGCCAGAACCGTCGACATGTAGTTGGCTTCCAGCCCCGGTACCAGTTCCAGCTGTTCTTCGGCGAACAACTGCTCCACACGTTCGCGCACGCTGCTGTCGCGGCCGGTCAGGATAATCGGCTGGCCGGCCAGCGCTGCGAGTTTGATCGACGCGTGTCTGGCCAGCGGATGCGCGTGCGGCACAAACAGGCACAGGCGATCGGTCATCACTACCTGAAAGTCCAGGCCGTGACTCATCCGGGCTTTGACGCCGAGGCCAAAATCCACTTCGCCCTCACGGACCAGCGCATCAATGCGCTGCGCAACTACATCCCGCAGACGAACTTCGACGCCGGGAAACTGCTCGCGAAATTGGCGCAACACCGGCGGCAATGCGCCGGAACACAAGGAGGGCAGGGCGGCAATGGTCACCACGCCACGCCGCAGGGCGGCCAGATCCCGAGAGCCGGCGACAATGTTGTCCAGATCCAGCAGCAATTTTTCCATGGGCCGCAGATTGTTCTGCCCGGCAGCCGTGAGGCTGACATGGCGCGGGCTGCGCTCCAGGAGCGTTACGCCGAGCCATTCTTCCAATTGCTGGATCTGCACGGTCAGTGCCGACGGCGACAGGTTCAGCTCCAGCGCCGCTTTGGCGAAGCTGCCGCTGTGGGCTACGGCGAGGAAGGCGCGGATGTGCTGAATGGAATTCTTCATTTTGTTTTTCCGAATGCAGGACGCTGAACATTTCAATTTACAAAGCTTACCTGTGTTTTCAATACTCGTTGAAAACAACAACAGCTCATCTCGCCGCGCCAGTGGTCAGGGATGACGAACAGGAAGTCCCTATGCTCGCCACCCTCGGTGTCATCACCATTCTCTGTTTACTCGCCGCCGTCATGAGTAAACGCCTTTCGCCCCTTGTTGCACTCATCGCCTTGCCGATCATCGCCGCCTTGCTCGGTGGATTCGGCCTGCAAACCAGCGCCTTCATCATTACCGGCATCAAGAACGTTGCGCCGGTGGTGGGCATGTTCGTCTTTGCGATCCTGTTTTTCGGAGTCATGACCGACGCCGGCATGCTCGACCCGATCATCGACCGCATCCTGCGCACCGTCGGTACGCGGCCGACGCGCATCGTGATGGGCACCGCGCTGTTGGCGCTGCTGGTGCACCTTGACGGATCGGGGGCCGTGACCTTTCTGGTGACCATCCCGGCCATGCTGCCCTTGTATACGCGGCTGGGCATGGATAAACGGATTCTCGCCTGCGTCACGGCGATGGCCGCCGGGGTGAATTTCCTGCCCTGGACCGGCCCGGTTCTGCGCTCTTCTGCGGCTTTGCATGTGCCGGTGGCGGACCTGTTCCAGCCGCTGATCCCGGTGCAGATCGTTGGCCTGATATTTGTCTTCACCTGCGTCTGGTTCCTGGGCCGTCGCGAAGAAAAACGGCTCGGTCTCGGTGCTGGCGCCAACGTGGATGTGGTGCCGCAACGGGTGCTTAGCGAGCACGAAGAAATTCTGCGTCGCCCCCGTTTGTTCTGGCTGAACCTGGTGCTGACCATCGCCGTGATGGGCGTGATGATTTCCGGGATTGTCGATCCGGTGGTGATGTTCATGCTCGGTACGGTGCTGGCGCTGTGCATCAACTACCCCAACGTCGACGCCCAACGTGCGCGCATCGATGCTCACGCCAAAACCGCCCTGACCATGGCCAGTATTCTGCTGGCGGCCGGGGTATTCACCGGGATCATGCAAGGCACCGGCATGCTCAAGGCTATGGCCGAAGTAGCCGTTGCGCAGATTCCCGCAGGTCACGGCAAGTTGATTCCGATGGTGGTGGGTTTCCTGTCCATGCCGCTGAGCATGCTGTTCGACCCGGATTCGTTTTATTTCGGCGTGATGCCGGTGATTGCCGAAGTCGGCAAGGCCTTGGGTGTTGATCCGCTGCAGGTCGCCCAAGCGTCGCTGCTGGGCGTACACACCACCGGCTTCCCGGTCAGTCCGCTGACCCCGGCCACTTTCCTGCTGGTGGGCCTGTGCAAAATCGAACTGGCCGATCACCAGCGTTTCACCATCCCTTTCCTGTTCGCGGCTTCGGTGTTGATGACCCTGACCGCACTGCTTCTGGGAGTGTTCTAAATGAAAACCCTACGTATCGGCTCCGGCGCCGGCTATTCCGGCGATCGCATCGAGCCTGCCGTCGAGCTGGCCGAACACGGCGAGCTGGATTACCTGATCTTCGAATGCCTGGCTGAGCGCACCATCGCTCTGGCCCAGCAGGCACGCCTGAGCGATCCCGAATCCGGCTATGACCCGCTGCTCAGCGAACGCATGCGCCGGGTACTGCCCTTTGTCGGGCGCGGTGCCGAGGGTCAGCGTCGTCGTTTGCGGATTATCACCAACATGGGCGCGGTCAATCCGCTGGCGGCGGCCCGGGAAGTGCGACGGATCGCCGCCGAACTGGGCTTGCCTGGCTTGAAGGTTGCGGCCTTGACCGGGGACGATGTGCTGGCTGCCTTGCGGGCCAATCCCGAGCAATTGCTGGATAACGGCGCATCCCTCGGATCCCTGGGCGAACGGCTGATTTCCGCCAACGCCTACCTGGGCGCCGAAGGTATCGTCGAGGCGTTGCAGGCCGATGCGGATGTGGTGATTACCGGCCGGGTCGCCGATCCTTCATTGTTTCTCGCGCCGCAGTTGTTCGAATTCGGCTGGGCCGAGGACGACTGGACCTTGTTGGGACGCGGCACGGCGGTCGGGCATTTACTGGAATGCGCGGGGCAGATCAGCGGCGGCTATTTTGCCGATCCTGGCTACAAGGACGTGCCCGATCTGGCGCGGCTGGGCTTCCCGTTGGCAGAAGTGGATGCCTCGGGCGCCGCAGTGATCAGCAAAGTGGCAGGCTCCGGCGGGCGCATCGATACCGCGACCTGCACCGAGCAGCTGATCTACGAAGTTCACGATCCGGCGGCGTATTTGACGCCGGACGTCAGCGCGGATTTTTCCGGGGTATCGTTCTCGGTCCTGGGTGTGGATCAGGTTAGGGTCAGCGGCGCTGATGGCCGCGCACGACCGCAAACCTTGAAGGTCTCGGTGGGCTATCTCGATGGCTGGATCGGCGAAGGGCAGATTTCCTACGGCGGTCCCGGCGCATTGGCTCGGGCCCGGTTGGCGCGGGACGTGGTGCTGGAGCGCCTGAAACTCATGGGCGTGGTTTACGACGACATACGCGCCGAGTTGATAGGTGTGGATGCCTTGCATGGTGGCGAATTGGGTTCGCGTGTGACCAGCGAGCCCTGGGAAGTCCGACTGCGAGTTGCCGCCCGCTGCGCCGACAAGGCCGAAGCAGTGCGCGTCGGCAATGAAGTGGAAACCCTCTACACCAACGGCCCGTATGGCGGCGGCGGGGCGACCAAGGGTTTGCGGCAGGTGGTGGCGGTGGCGTCGCTGTTCGTGCCACGCACCGCCGTTACGCCGACTGTGCATCTGGAGCAAACACCATGAACGAACCGATCAAGCTGCGCGAACTGGCCCATTCCCGGACCGGTGACAAGGGCGATACCTCGAACATTTCGGTGATCGCCTATCGCGCTGAAGACTTTTCCCGCCTGCGTGACGCCTTGAGCGTCGAACGAGTAACCGCCCACTTCGCCGAACTCCTCGATCCGACGGCTGGCCCGGTGCGGCGTTATGAACTGCCCAATGTGCACGCTCTGAATTTCGTCCTGCCCGGCATCCTGCGCGGCGGCGTCACCCGCTCCCTGGCGCTGGACGCCCACGGCAAAGCCTTGGGCGCAGCGTTGCTGGATATCAAAGTTTGACACCGCCTCAACGAATCACCGGTCCTGTAGGAGCCGAGCTTGCTCGCGATGAACGATGACGCGGTATGTCTGGCCCACCGAGGTGTCTGATTCGCGGGCAAGGTGGATCGCCACCCCGGTCGCTCCAACGAGGCCGTGATCCAATTCCGTCTGGCGCTACAACTTAAACCGCGCCATCTGCGACGCCAGGTGTTCGGCTTTTTCCGACAGTTTCAGGCAGTCCGCGCGGCAGTTTTGCACGTCCTGAGCGGTGGATTGCGCCAGGTCGGCGATGCCTTGCACGTTGCGGTTTATCTCTTCGGTAACGGTGCTTTGTTCTTCGGTGGCGGCGGCGACCTGGTGGTTGCGGTCGGTGAGTTCCTCCACGTGCCCGGCAATCGCGTCCAGTGAATTGCCGGTGCGGCGGCTGGCTTCCACGCCGGTGCCAGTCGCGGCCTGGCCGGCGCGCATCGAGTTGACGGCCTGATCCGCACCGGTCTTGAGTTCACCCATCATCTGCTGGATCTCGGTGGTCGCGCTTTGCGTGCGTCCGGCCAGCGTGCGCACTTCATCGGCGACCACCGCAAAGCCACGGCCCATCTCGCCGGCGCGGGCGGCTTCGATGGCGGCGTTCAACGCCAGCAGGTTGGTCTGCTCGGAAATGCTGCGGATCACCGTCAACACCTGATCGATGGTGGCAATCTGCGTCGCGAGGATCTCCACGGCGCCGGCCGCGCTGCCGACGCTGTCGGACATGCCCTGGATATGGGTGATCGACTGGCCGACGATCTGTTTGGCGGACATCGCCTCTTGATGCGTATTGCGTGAAACATCCGCCGCCGCACCGGCATTGCGGGCGATTTCCTGCACGGTCAGGCCCATTTCATGCACAGCGGTGGCGACCATATCGGTCATCTGCTGTTGCTGGATCGCACGTGTCGAAGTGCTGTCGACGACCCGCGCGACGTCCACCACGCTGTGCCGCAGTTGCTCGCTGGTTTGCAGCGCATCGCCGATCAACAGGCGCATGCTGGCGACGAAACGATTGAAACCGCGAGCCAGGTCGCCCAGTTCGTTTTCCCGGTGATCATCGAGGCTGCGGGTCAGATCGCCTTCGCCGCCGCCAATATCGATCAGCGCGTTGGTGACCTGACGAATCGGCCGCACGATGCCGCGCGCCATCCACACCACAAAGCCGAGGAACACCAGCACCACGGCAAGGCTGATCGCCGAGATGATCGTCAGCGCGTCTTTCGCCGGGCCATACACCTCGGCCAGGGGAACCTCGCTGACCAGCGTCCAGCCCAGGGACTGCACCGGTTCGGCGACCGCCACGTAAGCCTTGCCGTCACGCTGGAATTCCAGCGCCGTGCTCGGCCCGCTACCCTTGCTCAACAAGGCCTTGGCCGAGTCGGCACCGACCAGTTGCTCAAGGGTCTGCCGATCATTGAAATCGGCATTGGGATGCACCTTGATCTTGCCGTCGGCGCTGACCAGATACACCTGGCCCTGCTGACCAAAGTGGAAGTCGCGGACCATCTGCGACAGCGCGGTCATGCTGAAACCCAGCCCCGCAACGCCGACCACTGTGCCGTTGTTTTCGATGCGCTGGTTGATGAACAGCGTCGGCACCTTGGTGCTTTTATCGATATCGATTTCCAGCGAGCGCTGCTTGCCGCTGTCGAGAAAGCCGTAGAACCAGGCGTTCTCCGCCGCGCCCCTTTGCAGGGTGCGATCCACGCCGTTGTTGGTGAAGTAATGGCCGCTATCCTTGGCGACAATAAAGGTGGTCAGCGCGTTGTGCTGTTGCTTGATCTTCGCCAGATATCGAATGAAAGCCGGTTGCTGGGCAGCGTCTTCACCGGCGCCGAGCCATTCAGCGACCAAGGTGTTGTCGGCGATATCACTGGCTGCGGTGAGCGGCGCGGCGAGCAGGCGTTCCAGATCATTGCGGATGGCTTCGACGCTGGCCGGCATGGCTTGTTGCAGCAGATAACGGTCGGTCAGTTTGTTAAGGGCAAAGGCATAAATCGCGATGACGATCAGGCTGCTGATCACCAACGCGGCGCCCATGCTCAGGGTCAATTGCCACTGAATACTTTTTCGCCAGACAGGCATAGATAACTCCACGGAAAACTGCGCGCACGCAACCACGGTTAAGGGATAGCAACGTAGAGCAATAAGCGCGCCAGAAAGTTGATCATTCGGTCAGTTTGTGACAATTGGCCGGTATGCAGGAGCGCTGTTTGTCAGGCTCGGAGAAGGTCAGAGATCTGCCAGTTCGACCGGCTCGACGTGATTTCTATGCAGCTTGGCCCGATACAACGCCTTGTCAGCGGTGCGCAACCGGTCAATGAAATGCTGGGCCTGCTCGATAGTGGTGCCGGGAACTGAGCAGCAACGCTGCTATGCCCTCAGTCGCATGTGGCAGCAGTTTCCTTCACATCAATGTGCCTGCATTCCAGCACGCTTGAGCAATTGCTTGCAACGTTCCGACAGATGCACCACGCGCAGATGCTTGCCAGCCTTGCTGTAGCGCTCGCGCAAGGTCTTGAGTGCGGCGATGGCCGAGTAATCGACGAAACTCAGATGACGACAGTCCAGCGTCACCTGTTGCGGGTCGTCGCCAGGGTTGAACTGGTTCAGAAAAGGCGTGGTGGAGGCGAAGAACAGCGTGCCGTGCAGCTTATATAGCTTGCTGCCATCGGGCTCCAGATGCGTATCGGCATAGAGTTCCCGGGCTTGCTGCCAGGCGAAGTTGATCGCGGCGATGACAATCCCGAACAGCACCGCTGTGGCGAGATCGGTAAACACCGTCACGATGGTCACGGCAATGATCGCCAGCACATCGTTGACCGGCACTTTGTGCAGCACGCGCAACGAGGCCCAAGCGAAGGTTTGCTGAGATACCACGAACATCACGCCGACCAGCGCCGCCAAGGGGATTTCTTCGATCAGCGGCGACAGAAACAGCACGAACATCAGGATCATCACCCCGGCGACGATTCCGGACAGCCGTCCGCGCCCACCGGAATTGAGGTTGATGACGGTCTGGCCGATCATCGCGCAACCGCCCATGCCGCCGCACACGCCGGACGCCATGTTCGCCACGCCCAACGCAATGCACTCGCGATCCGGCTGGCCGGCGCTTTCAGTGATCTCGTCGGTGAGGTTGAGGGTCAGCAGGGTTTCCAGCAATCCCACCAGCGCCATCAATACCGCGTAAGGCGCGATGATGCGTAGCGTTTCCAGGTTCCACGGCACTTGCGGCAAGGCCAGGCTCGGCAGGCCACCGGCGATATGCGCCATATCGCCCAGCGTGCGGGTTGGCAGGTCGAGCAGGTAAACCAGCAGGCCAACGCCAAGAATCGCCACCAAAGCGGGCGGCGCGGCGCGGGTCAGGCGCGGCAGCAGGTAAACGATGGCCATGGTCAGCGCGACCAGGCCGACCATCAAATACAGCGGCATACCGCTGAGCCAGGTTTCGCCGGTCTTGAAATGCTCCAGTTGCGCCAAAGCGATGACAATTGCCAGGCCGTTGACGAAACCGAGCATCACCGGGTACGGCACCAGACGGATCAGTTTGCCCAGCCGCAGCAGGCCGAAAAACACCATCAACAGGCCGCCCAGCAGCACCGTGGCCAGCAAATACTGCACGCCGTGCTGCACCACCAACGCGATGATCACTACCGCCATCGAACCCGCCGCACCGGAAATCATCCCCGGCCGGCCACCGAACAGCGCGGTCAGGGTGCAGATGATGAATGCGCCATATAGGCCCATCAGCGGGTTGAGATGGGCGACGAGGGCGAAGGCGATGCACTCCGGCACCAAGGCAAAGGAAGTGGTGAGTCCGGCCAGGACATCGGCACGCATACGAGCTGGTTTCATGATTTACCTGAAGTGCATGGCGCTCTGGTCAGCGGCCAACGACGCAAAAGAGGGGATGTTACGGAATGTGACGCGGGTCGACCAGCGGGTTGGAAGGCTTTATGTGGGAGCGAGCTTGCCCACCAGTCGCCAGCACCTTCGGTCGTGCCTTATGATTGCCGGCTTTACCCTGGCGAGCGGTGTTCCTGATGACTGGCGTGTCCCCTTTGCAAGCCTGGCAACAGGCGGTTGAGCAGCGTGGTTTCCAACCGGACGAGGCGCAGCTGCAAGCCGCCGGCGAGTTGGAAGCTTGCTATCTGGCCTTGGGCAACAATCCGCGAAGTGCCAAAGGGGTTTATCTGTGGGGCCCGGTGGGGCGCGGCAAGACCTGGCTGATGGATCGCTTTTTCGAGAGCCTGACGGTTCCCGCACGGCGCCAGCATTTTCATCACTTCATGCGCTGGGTGCACAAGCGCATGTTCGAACTGATGGGCACTGCCAAACCGTTGCACGTGTTGGCCAAAGAGCTGGCGCGGGACGTGCGCGTGCTGTGTTTCGACGAGCTGTTCGTCAATGACATCGGCGACGCGGTGATTCTCGGCGGGCTGTTGCAGGTGATGTTCGAAGAAGGCGTGGTGCTGGTCTGCACGTCCAACCAGCCGCCCGAGCAGCTATACATCAATGGGCATAACCGTGAGCGTTTCTTGCCGGCGATTGCCGCGATCAACCGCTATATGAATGTGCTCACGGTGGACGGCGGCGAGGATCATCGGCTGCATCCGGGGCAATTGCATCAGCGTTACTGGGTCACCGAACCGGGTCGGCCAAGTGCGTTGGGTGGGATTTTCGACGAGCTTAGTGTCGGCCAGACGGTCTCCACCGATTTCGTGCCCGTGGGCCATCGCACTATCAATTGCGTGCGCAACAGCGAAACAGTGCTGTGGTGTCGCTATGCCGAGCTGTGCGAGCAACCCTTGGCGGCGATGGATTTCATCGAACTGTGTGATCGCTTTTCAGCGGTGCTGGTCAGCGAAGTCCCAGCCCTCAGCGCACCCCAGCGCGAAGGCCGGATCGCGCGTGGCACCGAGGACGCGGTGGAGCAGGTTGCGGCGGGGGATCGCGAGTTGCCGCAGTTGTCGCCCCATGACGATGGCGTGCGGCGCTTCATCGCGCTGGTCGACGAATGTTATGACCGGCGCGTGCCGCTGTATGTCGAGGCTCAGGTGTCGATGGCCGAGTTGTACACCGAAGGTTATCTGTCCTTCGCGTTCCGCCGCACCTTGAGTCGCCTGCAGGAAATGCAACTGGAACGTTTTGTGGTCGGCTGATCATCCTCAGGTGCGTCGCTGGACCAGGACGTGCTTGCCGCCTTCGAAGACCAACACCAGAACCGCCAGCCAGATCGGCAGGTAAGTCATCCATTCCTCACGGCTGATGCTTTCCCCGAGCAGCAGCGCGACGCCCACCAGCAGCACCGGTTCGACGTAACTGAGCAGGCCGAACAGACTGAACGGCAGCAAACGGCTGGCGACGATGTAGCTCACCAGTGCCGATGCGCTGATCACACCCAACAACGGAATCAATAGATACAGCATCGGCGCTTGCTGGATGGCCGCTGGATTGCCGCTGACGATGAACCACACGCCAACCGGCAGCATTAAGGTCATGTCGAACCACAACCCGCCGAGGTTATCGATGGCCAGTTTGCGGCGCAGCACGAAATAGATCGGGTAGCCCAAGGCAACCAACAGGGTTTCCCAGGAAAAGCTGCCCAGGCGCAGCAGTTCATTGCCGACGCCTATCATCGCGCAAAACGCGGCGATCTTTTGCAGGCGTGACAGCCTTTCTCCATAAACGATGCGCCCGGTGATGATCATGGTCAGCGGCAGCAGAAAGTAACCCAGGGACACTTCCAGGCTGCGCCCATGCAGCGGCGCCCACATGAAAATCAGCAATTGCGCGCCCAGCAATAGCGAGGAAACAGCCATGCCGAGCAGCAGCGCGGGCTGATGCCGCAAACGGCTGGCGATCTTGCGCACCAGCGGCCAGTCGCCACTGGACAACAGGAACAGCGTGACGCACGGCACAGTCAGCAACATGCGCCAACCGAAAATCTCCTCGCCGTTCAATGGCGTCATCAGCGAGGTATAAAAATACATGACCCCGAACAACACCGAGGCTGATACCGACAGCACTACACCTTTGTACACAGCAACCTCTTTGTTTTTATTGATTCGTAGCGGCGCACAGTCTAACGGAAGGGAAGGATGTGGGAGCGAGCTTGCTCGCGAAGAACGATCACGCAGTGGATCTGGACCACCGAGGCGCCTGATTCGCGGGCAAGCCTCGCTCCAACGAATTGGGGCTGTTGGAGACGAGCTTGCTCGCGAAGAACGATCACGCAGTGGATCTGGACCACCGAGGCGCCAGATTCGCGGGCGAGCCTCGCTCCAACGAGTTGGGCCTGTTGGAGCCGAGCTTGCTCGCGAAGAACGATGACGCAGTGAATCTGGACCACCGAGGCGCCTGATTCGCGGGCAAGCCTTGTTCCAACGAATTGGGCCTGTTGGAGCCGAGCTTGCTCGCGAAGAACGATGACGCAGTGAATCTGGACCACCGAGGCGCCCGATTCGCGGGCAAGCCTCGCTCCAACGAATTGGGCCTGTAGGAGCCGAGCTTGCTCGCGAACAAATATGACGCAGTGGATCTGGACCACCGAGGCGCCTGATTCGCGGGCAAGCCTTGTTCAAACGAATAGGTCCAGAACGGTAATACCTGTCCACGAAACGTTTGGATAACCGCCGACCTTTGCTAGGCTGCTGCGATTGCCCGGTCGAGCGGACGGGTGTTCACAAGGAGCTTGCATGACTTCCATCAGCACCCCGGCACCGGCTGTGACCGGACGCCGGGAACAATTTTCCACCCGCGTGGCGTTTTTCATTGCTGGTTTCAGCCTGGCCGCCTGGGCACCGCTGGTGCCTTACGCCAAAGCTCGGGTCGGGCTGGATGACGGCACGCTGGGTTTGTTGCTGCTCTGCCTCGGTGTCGGTTCGATCATTGCCATGCCATTGGCCGGTGCCCTGGCGGCGCGGTTCGGCTGTCGGCGGGTGTTGGTCGGTTCCACCGCGATCATCTGCCTGTGTCTGCCGTTATTGGCGACGCTTTCCAATTTGCCACTGTTGATCGCTACGCTATTTATCTTCGGCGCCAGCATGGGCGCGCTGGATTGCACGGTGAATATCCAGGCGATTATTGTCGAGCGCGCTAGCGGCAAGACCATGATGTCCGGCTTTCACGGCCTGTTCAGCCTGGGCGGGATTGCCGGTGCGGCGGGTGTTGCCGGGCTGTTGAGCCTGGGCGCGTCACCGCTGGCATCGATGCTCATTGTTGTCGCGTTCGTCGCGCTTTGCCTGTTCAAGGCCGCGCCGCATCTGCTGACCTACGGCAGCGAAACCGACGGCCCGCCGTTCGCCATTCCCCGGGGCGTGGTGCTGTTCATCGGCCTGCTGTGCTTCACGGTTTTCCTCACCGAAGGCGCGATGCTCGACTGGAGCGCGGTGTTCCTCAGTTCCCTGCGCGGCGTTGAAACGTCCTACGCCGGATTGGGTTATGCGGTTTTCGCCCTGACCATGACCCTCGGGCGCTTTTTCGGCGACGCCATCGTACGGCGGGTCGGGCCGAATCGGGTGATCATTCTCGGTGGCTTGTGCGCATCGGCAGGTCTGGCAATTGCCACGCTGGTTCCCTCATGGGAAGCCGCGCTGCTCGGTTATGCGCTGGTGGGCGCTGGCTGCTCGAATATCGTCCCGGTCTGCTATAGCGCAGTCGGCCGACAGAAAAGCATGCCGGAAAACGTGGCGGTCCCGGCGATCACTACCCTGGGGTATGCCGGGATTCTGATCGGCCCGGCGGGCATCGGTTTCATCGCTCACGTCAGCAGCCTGGAACTGGCGTTCATGATCGTCGCCGTGATGTTGCTCGGCGTGGCGGTGGGCGGCAGTCGCCTCAGGGCCTGACGCTGTTCTGCGCGGTCTGCACTCGACGCCGGACGATTCGCTCTCGCGTCTGGTCGTACAGCCAGTTGAACGCCAGGGTGTACGGCAGAAACAGCAACAGCAAGCCCGCGTCCAGCAGGAACGCTTCCAGCCAGCCGATGGACAGCCACCAGGCGGCGAGCGGGACCACCACCAGAATCAGCCCACCCTCGAAACCCAGCGCATGGGCGATGCGCGCTTTCAGCGACAGGGCGAAACCGAACCTGTGCCGCAGCCGGTCGAACAGGGCGTTGAACAGCATGTTCCAGAGCATCGCCACGGTGGAAATCATCACCGTCATGGCGCCCATCTTGCCCAGCGAATGGCCGAGCAGCCAGGCCAGCAATGGCGCAAACAGCAGCACGCCGATGATCTCGAAGAGCAGCGCATGCAGCGCGCGTTCCTTGATGGTTTTGGTGGGTTGTTGCATGGGATGAAGACCTCTTGGAGGCTGAGTCTAGTGGGAGCGAGCTTGCTCGCGAATGGGATGTTTCAGGCTCGCATGTGTTGGATTGCCGCCCTTATTCGCGAGCAAGCTCTGCTCCCACAGGGTTGGAACTGGGCAGTTCAAGACGTGCATTCTCATCGGTGATTGCGTTAAAGTGAAAATCGTTACCATCGGGAAAACCGATACATGAGCTATTCACCCGAAGCCCTCGAGGCGTTTGCCCAGACCGTCGCGTTGGGGTCTTTCAGCGCTGCGGCGCGGCGCCTGGGCAAGAGTCAGTCGACCATCAGCGAAGCCATTTCCCGTCTGGAAATAGATCTGGGTCTGGAATTGTTCGACCGTTCGTCCAAGCACCCCGTCCTGACCGAGGCCGGCAAGGCCATGCTCGGGCGCATTGAAGATGTGCTTGCCGCTTCGGATAAGTTGCGCCGGGCAGCCGGGCGTCTGGCTGAAGGGATGGAGCCGCGCCTGACGCTGGTATTGTCCGACGCCAATCAATTCGCCGACTTCGAGATGCGCATGGCCGAGCTGGACCAGCGCTTTCCCGAGCTGGAACTGGAATGTGTCTTTGCCGAGCACGGCGATGCGATCAACCTGATCCAGTCCGGCCGCGCGTCGTTAGGCCTGTTGTCGGCACAACCGAGTTATCCGCCGGAAGTTGGCTACGCGACGATTGCCGAACGTGCCGATTTCGGGCTGTTCGTCGGCCACAAGCATCCGTTGGCCGCCGAGCAGCAGGTCGATTACCAGAAACTCGCGGCCCATCGCGCACTGCGCCTGAACACCCTGGTCGATCAGAGCGTGCCCACCGACGACTTGCCCATCAGCGGCCATCGGCCCTGGTCGGCGCCCAATTATTTGTTGCTGATGGACATGGCCGCGTTCGGTTTCGGCTGGTCGGCGTTGCCGCGCTGGCTGGTCAAAGGCTACGCGGGCGGCAAGTTGAAAGAACTGGATGTTCCCGGCTGGCCGCGCAGCTCCGCCGTCGACGTGATCTGGTCGCGGCAGCGCAGCCTCGGGCCAGCAGGCGCCTGGCTGCTGGAAACGTTTACCCGGCATCGCGGCGAGCGGTAGGGCTCAGATCCTGAAAGTGTTGACCAGTTGTTGCAGGCGATGGGACTGGTTTTCCAGTTCGGTGCAGGCCTGCAGCGTGGATTGCAGGTTGCCGACCATTGCCTGATTCAAGTCGTTGATGTGGCTGATGTCCCGGTCCAGATTGTCCACCACGGAAGTCTGTTCTTCGGTGGCGGTGGCCATGGACAGGTTGATTTCGTCGATTTCGCCAATGCCCAGCAGCACGCTGTCCAGCCGTTCCCCGGCGAGATTGGCGGCTTTGACGTTGTCGTCACTGTGGCGCTGGCTTTCCAGCATGGCGTTGACTGCGCCGCTGGCACCGACTTGCAGCTCCTCGATCATGCTGTGGATTTCCTGAGCCGATTGCTGGGTGCGATGGGCGAGGCTGCGCACTTCATCGGAGACTACGGCGAACCCACGTCCGGCGTCCCCGGCACGCGCCGCTTCGATGGCGGCGTTGAGGGCCAACAGGTTGGTCTGATCGGAAATGCCTTTGATCACATCGAGAATGCGTCCGATCTTCAGGGTCTTGTCGTTGAGGCTTTCGATGTCCTGGCGGGTGGTGACCACTTGCGACGAAAGCTGCGACATGGCGCTGATGCTGCGCTCGACCACTTGCCGTCCTTGCTGGGTCTGGTCCCTGGCGTCAGAGGCGCGGCTTGATGCATGGGCAGCGCTGCGGGCGATTTCCTGGGCGGCGGCGCCCAGCTCGTTGATCGCGGTGGCGACGTTATGGGTCAAGGCGGCCTGTGTGTCGGAGCTCTTCAGCGACGAATGCGACGCCTGGCTGACCCGCGCCGCCAGTTCAGTGAGCTGGCTACTGGACAGCAACACTGCGCCAATGGACTGTTGGATGCGCTCGACAAAACGGTTGAAGCCGCCCGCCATCACCCCGAATTCGTCTCTGGAAAGGCTGTGCAGGCGTTGGGTCAGATCGCCTTCACCTTCGGCAATGGCCTGCATCGCCGTGCCCATGCTGCGCAATGGCCGCAGCAAGGCGTTGATCAGCAAACCCAGCAGGCCGACAGTGACCAGCACTGCAATGAGCGTGGCGATCAGCGCCGAGGTGCGGAATTCATGCAGGGCGGCGTAGGCTTTTTCCTTGTCGACTGAAAGACCGATCGACCAGTTCACCGACGGCAAGCCGCTGATGGGTGTGAAGGTCACGATCCGGGCTTTGCCGTTTTCCTGCACCTCGTTGAGCTGGCTATTAATAGCCGGCGCGCCGGACGGGAAGGCTTCGGTCAGGGTCTTGGTCACCAGAGTTTTGTCCGGATGCACCAGAATCTTGCCGTCGGCGCTGACCAGGAACGCATAACCGATGCCGTTGAGGTCCACGGCGTTGATGATTTTCGCCAGCGTCTCCAGATTCAGATTCGCGCCCAGTACCCCAGCCGCTTGGCCAGCCACTTTGATCGGTACCGCCTGGGTCATGACCAGATAATCGGTGCCCGCGCCGATGTAGGGTTCGGTCAGCACCGGCTTGAGAGTGCGCGTCGCGTCCTTGTACCAAGGGCGCTGCCGGGGATCGAAACCGTCGGGCATGACGCGCTCCGGGCGGATCACGAAGCGGCCGTCTTCAAGGCCGACGTAGCTGGCGACGAACGTCGAGGTGATGCTGTTCTGCGCCAGGGCGTTGCTGATTGTGTCTGGGTTGGGATTGGTGGCGATGGTTTCGGCCAGGCCTTCAATCAACAGAATCCGTCCGGCCAGCCAACTGTCGATGTTGGCCCCGAGGACCTTGCCCATGTTCTGCAGATTGCTGTGCAGCGTGTCGCGGGTACTGGCGGTCTGCCGATAGTCGTTGAACAGCGCAAACGACAGAAACACCGCAACCACGATGACGCACGCGCCGAGAAGAATCTTGTGGCCAAATTTCAAATTGATGCCCATGCGGCAACCCTCGTCTGATCATTTTTATGAAGTCCCCGCAGGCTCAGGGTTGATCGCAGATTTAACGAGCGCGCTGGCTTTGTCGAACTAGAAAAGCTGATGGGCAAACGTGGAAATTGTTGTGGGCATTAAGGGGGCGGGAATCGCTTTTTTGTATTGTTCGCGCACTGTTGGGGAGCACCGCTGGCCTGTTGCTGCGAGGCTTGCTGTAGGACCGGCTTTAGCCGGGAGGGCAATTGATGAGCGGCTCGCGACTGAAGTCGCTCCTACAGTCGCTCCTACGGCCGATTCGCGGGCAANCTTTAGCCGGGAGGGCAATTGATGAGCGGCTCGCGACTGAAGTCGCTCCTACAGTCGCTCCTACGGCCGATTCGCGGGCAAGTCGCAACGCCGCCCGCTCGCTCCAATGGGGAAATCGATTCGCCGACATTTAGCTCGCGTCCAGGACCTCCGCCCTGAAACCCTGCGGCAATTCCGCATCAAACTCCGCCACCACCTCCCGGGTCAGGCTGACGATGTCTTCCACCAGTTCCATGCCGGCGCCGGTGCGCCAGCTGGCGACGATATCCATCACCGAAGGCAGGGGAATGCCGTCGAGCAGGGTCAGCACACCCTGAGCCAGCTCGCCGCGCACCAGCGTAGCGGGCATGGCGCCGATGCCGAAGCCGTCACGCACCAGCCGGGTGATGGCCGACGCCGAGTTCACGCAGTTGATGCGCGGCGTGATGATGTTGGCGCTGTGCAGCATGTTGAGAATGTCCTGATGCGGCCGGGAATTGCGCGAAAACGTGACGATGCGTTCCAGGGACAAATCTTCCAGCGACGCATAGTTGCGGTCGTAGCTGGAACCGGTGGGCACCACCCAATGCATCGGATAACGGGTCAGCACGGCGTTGCGCACCGTGTCGAAACGCAATATGTCGGTCTGGAAAATAATGTCCTGATAGCCTTTTTCCAGCTGCGAACACAGGTTGCTCGCGGTATCGGCGGTCAGTTCGATCTCCAGCGCCGGGTAACACTTCATCAGGCGTGTTACCAAAGGGCTGAGCCAGGTGTGTATCACCGTATCCATTGCGCCGATGCGGATCCGGCCGCGCACCTGTCTCGGGTCCTTGATCGCGGCCTTCATGGTTTGCATGGTGTCCATGATGTGCTCGGCATATTCCAGCACCCGCTGGCCTTCGGGCGTCAACGACACCCCCTTGGAATCACGCACGAACAGACGCACACCCATTTCGTCTTCCAGAGCCGCGATACGGCTGGAGATAGAGGCCTGGGTGCTGAAGAGTTTTTCCGCCGTCAGACGAAAGCTCTTCAGCCGGGCGACCCAGACGAAGGTTTCCAGAAACTTGAGGTTCACCGCCGATCCTTGAATTGAGGCCCTGAATTGTGGCCTGGAATTTAGGTGCTGACCGCGTGCCGAGTCCGAATCTTCAGACCGGCCGGCGTCAGGCATATCCCCGGAAATTGCAGGTTATATGCCAGCACCGATACAGAAATTCTTATGAGGCATAGCGGTTTTTTCCCGTTGGACGCCAGAGGCAAGGCTACCGAAAGATTGCCCCGGAACGAGAAAGGTCTTGCAACGTTGTTCTCATCACACCGTTGCGTCAAACCTTCAGGCCGCCGTGTTGCTTGCTGCGGCCATCCAACAATAACTGCGCTCTGCCAACAGTCGGTCGATACCGCTGCGCGCTCATGGAGAGAGTTTTCAATGAGCTACAACAATCAAAAATACGTCTGCGCAATGCTGTTTGGTGGCGTTTCCCTGAGTTTCGGGATGAGCGCCCATGCTGAGTTTTTCGCTGACAGCAAAGGGGAACTGGAAGCCCGCAACTTCTACTTCAATCGCGATTTTCGCCAGGACGGCTCCCGGGATAAAGCCGAAGAATGGGCCCAGGGTTTCATCCTGCGTCTGCAATCGGGCTACACGGCGGGGACCGTGGGTTTTGGTCTGGATGCGCTGGGGATGGTCGGTTACAAGCTGGATTCCGGGTCGGGCAGCGGCGGCACCGGTTTATTGCCGGCGGACTTGTCTTCCGGCGGCTCTCAGGATGAATACGGCAAGTTGGGCCTGACCGCCAAGGCGAAGATTTCCAAGACTGAACTCAAGGCTGGCACGCTGTTTTTCCGCAGCCCGATGGTGTCCTCCAATGACACCCGCTTGCTGCCGCAGACCTTTCGCGGCGCGCTGGTGACGTCGCAGGATATCGACAACTTCAAGTTTACCGGCGGCCATATCGACCGCATCAAGGCCAACAGTTCCACTGACTTCACCGAGATGAGCGCCAACCGCATCGGCGGACTGAGCAACGATTTCAACTTTGGCGGCGGCGAATATCAGGTCACGCCGCAGCTGGCACTCAGCGCCCATTACGGGCAGCTGGAAAACGTCTATCAGCAGTATTACGGCGGCCTCATCCATGTCCTGCCGTTGGGCGCCGGGCAGAGTTTCAAGACGGACCTGCGTTTCTCGAAAAGCAGCGAAGACGGCAACTTTCGCGACCTCGATAACCGCGCGCTGGGTTCGATGTTCACTTACAAACTCAACGCCCACGCCTTCGGTGCCGGTTACCAGCGCATGAGCGGCGATGATCCGTTTCCGTACATCACCGGCAGCGATCCGTTCCTGGTCAACTTTATCCAGATCGGCGATTTCGCCAATATTCACGAGCGTTCCTGGCAGGTTCGCTATGACTATGACTTCGCGTCTCTGGGCGCGCCCGGCCTGACCTTCATGAGCCGCTATGTCTCCGGCGACAACGTGGAGCGCGCGGCGGGCGGCGAGGGCAAGGAGTGGGAACGTAACACGGATATCGGCTATGTGTTTCAAAGCGGCGCACTGAAGAACCTTGGGGTCAAATGGCGTAACGCGACGGTCCGTTCCAACTTCGGCAACGACCTGGATGAGAACCGCCTGATCGTCAGCTACACCATGCCGCTGTGGTAGGGCCGGGATTGGCTTGATACCTGCGTAAGGATTCGCCACGGATCGCCGAATCCTTCAAATCGGACCACCGAACGAGATTTCCATCATGCAAACCGCTATCAATCTCTGGCCGCTACTGGGCGTGCTGGTCATCATTATTGGCTTTGTGCTGCGCTTCAATCCGATGCTGGTGGTCGCCCTTGCGGCGGTCGCCACCGGGTTCGCCGCGAGCATGCCGCTGGACACGATTCTGGCTACCATCGGCACCGGCTTCATCAAGACCCGCACCTTGCCGCTGATCATTCTGCTGCCACTGGCGGTGATCGGCCTGCTAGAGCGTCACGGTCTGCGCCTGCACGCGCAGAACTGGATCGCGCGCTTCACCAGCGCCACCGCCGGGCGTCTGTTGATCGCCTACCTGTTTGTGCGTGAGACCACGGCCGCGTTGGGTTTGACCAGCCTCGGCGGGCATCCGCAGATGGTTCGCCCGTTGCTGGCGCCCATGGCCGAAGGTGCCGCTGAAGCGCGTTTTGGCAAACTGCCGGAGGCCTTGCGCGTCAAGCTGCTGGCCATGTGTGCCGCCACGGATAACGTCGGTTTGTTCTTTGGCGAAGACATCTTCGTCGCCTTTGGCGCGATTGCCTTGATGCACACCTTCCTGCTCGGTTCGGGTATCGACGTCGATCCTATGCACATCGCACTGTGGGGTATCCCGACGGCGATCTGCGCCTTTGTGATCCATGCGATTCGCCTGCATCGCTTCGATCGGCTGCTCAATCGCCAGTTGCAGCCTGTGCCGCAGTCCACTCCGCCAGCGGCCGCGCGGGAGAGCGTGTAATGATCATTTCTATTCAATACCTGTATTGGCTGGCGGGCGTCATTCTGGCGATCACTGCGGTGATGACCGTTACCGACACCACTAACCCCAAGCGCTGGAGCACCGGTCTGTTCTGGGCATTGTTCGCCGTCGCGTTTCTGGTGGGTGAGCGGTTGCCGCCAGCCATCGTTGGCGTGGGCGTGTTGGTCATGGCGGCGATTGCCGGTTTCGGCGGCGTAGGCTTCGGCAAGCATGAAGACCTGCCGGACAAGGCGCGCCGCGCCAGCGCCGGTCGGCTTGGCAACAAGCTGTTCATTCCGGCGCTGGCGATTCCGCTGGTCACTGTGATTGGCGCGATGTTTCTCAAGAACATCAAGTTTGGCGACGTCGCCTTGCTCGATCCGGCCAACAGCACCTTCGTGTCCCTGGGCCTGGGTTGCCTGCTTGCTTTGGCGCTGGCGTGTTGGTTGACCCGCGATACGCCGATGCAGGCCATGCGCGAATCCCGTCGCCTGACCGAAGCGTTGGGTTGGGCGCTGGTGTTGCCGCAGATGCTGGCGATGCTCGGTTTGCTGTTCAACGATGCCGGGGTCGGCAAGGCGGTAGCGCATCTGGCGACGGCTTACATCAATTTGGACTTCCGTCTGGTGGCGGTTTCGGTTTACGTGCTGGGCATGGCTCTGTTCACCATCGTCATGGGCAACGGTTTCGCGGCCTTCCCGGTGATGACCGGCGGCATTGGCGTACCGGTGCTGGTTGGCATGTACGGCGGTAATCCGGCGGTGGTCGCGGCCATCGGCATGTTCTCCGGTTATTGCGGCACGCTGATGACGCCCATGGCCGCCAACTACAACATCGTCCCGGCAGCGTTACTGGAATTGCCCGATAAATACGCGGTCATCAAGGCGCAGATCCCCACGGCGCTGCCGATGCTGGTGGCCAATATCGTGCTGTTGTACTTCCTCATGTAGCTTTTGAGCGGCCTCCGTTAATGCACAGCGCCCGCGACTTTCGCGGGCGTTGTGATTGTGCGTAGGATGGCCGCCGGTTTACTGAGACAGGTCATCGATGGAAATTATTCCTGCCACACAGCAAGACGTCGCAGCCGTGCTGGAGTTCGTGTTGCGCGCCCGCGCGGAAATCTTCCCGAAGCTCGACGCTGCTGGCATGCCGGCGGATCTGGCGAACTTCGCCCAAGTGTATATCGAAGACGGCGGCGGTAAATTCCTGATCGCCCGGCGCGACGGGGAAATCTTCGCGGCCATCGGTTACCTGCCTTACGACGGTCGATTTGCCCAGCTGGACTACGGCCAGAAGCGCGTAGTGGAAATCGTGCGGCTGTTCGTCATCCCCGAATTTCGCCGCTCAGGGCTGGCGACCCGGATTTTTTTGCAACTGAAAGAACATGCGCGTCAGCAGGGCGTCGAGGTGCTGTATCTGCACACCCATCCGTTTTTGCCAGGTGCGGTTGGCTTCTGGCAGCGGCAGGGTTTCCATGTTGTTGATGTCGAGGACGATCCGGTCTGGCGGACGACGCATATGGAGTGCGGGTTGTTGTGATCGCTGAACTTGTGGGAAAAGGCGTCCCCGACAAGCGCTGAAGATCTCTTGGCAACCCGACGCCTTCCCGGACAAGTCCGGTCCTACCGAGTCACACAACCCGGTAGGAGGGGACTTGTCCCCGAAGACGCCGGTGCAAGCGCTGAGGATCTTCCTTGGCAGTCCCGACG
>NZ_LGSI01000004.1 GCF_001698815.1 Pseudomonas syringae
CTCCTACCGGTTTCGCATCCGCCCGGTAGGTCAAGCCCACCGAGGTGCCAGATTCGCGAGCAAGCCTCGCTCTAACAAAACCGGTTGCGCACTTTACTCGTCCAGCGAGGATCCGATCATCTGCGCCACTTGCCGATAAACCTGCGGGCTGGAGACCAGTAGCGGGTTGCCTTGGGTCAGACCCTGGTTACGCAGGAAGTCGTTTTGCAGGCCGCCGGCCTCTTTGACCAGCACCAGTCCGGCCAGGCAATCCCAGCTGTTGATGTGGGTTTCGTAGTAACCGATCAATCGCCCTGCGGCGACGTACGCCACCATCAGCGCCCCCGAACCATTGCGGATGAAGGTGCCACCTTGTTCCAGCAACTGGGTAATGAACGGAATGAAGTGCTCTTTGCCGCGCCGCAGGGATGTGCCGACGCCCATCACGCCGTGGCGGATATCGGGTGCGCTGTTGACGCTCAGGCGCTGCCCGTTTAGCCAGGCGCCCTGCCCCGAACAGGCATGAAACAGCTCGTCATGGATGGCGTCAGCAACTGCGCCGACCATGGGTTCGCCGTCAACCAGCAGGCCAATGGATACGCACCAGGCGTGCAGGCCGTTGACGAAACATCGGGTGCCATCGATGGGATCGACGACCCAGATACAGCGCGCATCAAGCGTGGCGCCGCCGGTTTCTTCGCCGAGAAAACCGTCGTCCGGGAAGCATTCGGCCAGCCGTTTCTTGATAAAGGCCTCGGTCTCCTGATCGACGATACTCACCAGATCCTGCGTCTGATCGCCCTTGTGATTGACGATTAAACTTTCCCGTTCCTTGTAAGGGCCAAGGGCACGACGCGCAGCTTCCATCGCCAGGTCTCGGGCGCATTCATACCGGGCCTGCAAGGCTTCGGGGCTCAATGGAGCATCTATTGAAGGATGACGCTGCATGGGTCGCTCCTGGTCGGTCTTGGCCATGTCGAATTCAAATGAAGGAGAATTCTTGGTGGAAAACAGCGGACAGGACGTATTGAAAGGGGAGCCATTCTGGCAGCGCATAAATCTGAAGTCGACCCTCGAAAAACGGAAGACTGGCACTGCCATCGCGCTTGACGCGAAATCGGCGGTGACGTGATGACGAAATATCACAAAGACCTGACCCAAAATATTTCAACGTTACTTACGGCGCATCCACTCACGCTCACGCATTACAGAAACACTTCCTTGAATCAACTATCAACCTGACACCTGTAAGTTAATCAAGGTTTTATATGTAAAGAGAACCATTGCGACCGGGAGGTACATCAACGCAACGCCTGTCTAAAGTGCCAAACAACCAGCGCCATTTTTTTGGAAAAACCGAATAAATGGCCAATTGCTACTCAAGCCGTAACTCGATAGACTTACTTTCCATAAGGACATGGTTCTCATCCATTAATAACTCTCTATTTGAGAATCCATATGCCCGTAGTGACCCATGAAGTTGCGGTACCTGAGGACCGCTTAAAACGTCTTCCGCTGATAGTGCTCACGATTCTCTTCATCGGATTCGTCTGCATTGCCTTGCTTGGCTTACTTGCACTGCATCTGGTCGAGGCCAAACGGCATGAATTGCAGCAGGCTGAGATATCTTCATCCAATATTGCACGAGCGATGGCGCAACAAGCCCAAGACACCTTCGATGAGGCGGATTTCGCTCTGCAGAATCTGCTCGGCTGGCTGCAAGCCTACGGCCACGAGTCGCCACAAAAAATACGTCTTCACGACCTGCTGCTCAGCCAGGTTCAAGCGCTGAGCCAACTGCATGGTCTGTTCGTCTTTGACGCCCATGGTAACTGGTTGATCAGTTCATTTGCGCAGATGCCTACCGAGACGACTGTCGCTGATCGCGCCTATTTTAAATACCATGAAAGTAATCCCGATTTGTCACCGCATATTGGCGCGCCCATTCGCAGCCGCGAAAACGGCGAATGGATCATTCCGATATCGCGAAGGATCAATAATGCCCAGGGAGAGTTTGGTGGCGTGGTACTTGCGGCGCTCAACATGACGTACTTCGATGACTTCTTCAAAGGTTTCAATATCGATGCCAATGGAGCCATGTTGCTTGCTTTGGCCGACGGAACATTGCTCACCAGACGGCCCTGGACTAGCCATCTCGTTGGCGTATCAATCGCTGAGGGAGAAATATTTCGCGAGCATAACGCCAATCCCCTGTCGAATACTGCGTTGATCAAATCCACCCTCGATGGGCAAGTCAGAATCGTGGGTTACAAATGGCTGGCCAAGTATCCGCTGGTTGTGGCCGCTGCCAGTTCAGAGGATGCCATTCTTCATGAATGGTACAACACTGCTTATCGCACCAGTCTGATCACGGGCGGCGTTATTGTAGTGATATGTCTTTTTGGTTTTCTGGTAATAGTGCAAGTTAAAAATGTCATACGGGTGGAGGCGGATCTGCGCAAGGCGCAGAGCGCTCTGGAGCTTCTGGCGACCCATGACACTCTGACCGGTCTCGCCAATCGCAGGTTGTTTGAAACGACGTTCAAAACGGAATTGAAACGCGGAGCACGCCAACGACAGCCTGTCAGCCTGATCATGATGGATATCGATTTTTTCAAAAGCTTTAACGATGCCTACGGGCACATTGCGGGTGATCGTTGTCTGGCGCAAGTGGCCGAGACCGTGCAGCAGAGCAGCCAGCGACCTTCGGATCTGGCCGTCAGATTCGGAGGCGAGGAATTTGCCGTACTGCTGCCTGGTACCGATGCCGCGGGCGCATGGGTTATTGCCGAGTTGATTCGCAACCGTGTCGCGGACCTGAATATCACTCACAGCGCCAACCCTCTCGGCAAACTGACCATCAGCCTCGGTTGCCACACGCTTATTCCCACGGGCGAGGAGGCCATTGCTGACATCATCGGTAAGGCCGATACAGCGCTCTATCACGCCAAACGAACGGGCCGTAATCAGACAAAGGTGTTCGAGACTGAGCCCCTCCTCCACGTTTGAACATCTCAGCCTTCACCGACCGACATGCTTTTTGAGTGCATGGGGAGCATCCGGCACGTCCATGTTGATCTTGCGCCACCTCGCCTCGGCAAAGCTGTAAACGGCAAACGCCATCAAGCCGACTGCGACCACAGACAGTACCAGCCAGCCCATCGGCAGGCTTTGCAGGCCTTTCATGGCGTCCTTCATGCCCGGTGGGTGCATCGCCTCATAACTGGAACCGCTGATCGCCAGCAGCGCGGCGATCTCGATAAAAGCGACGCCACGCGCGATCAGGCCGAAACGGGAAATGGGCCGCACGTAACGCATGACCTGTTCGTCGGCTTCGAAATACTTCTCGAAGGTCGCTTTCCAGCCTTTGACGATGTGAATGATCCCCACCACCAACGGCACCAGCGCTGCGAGATAAATCAGCAGGTTCGAGTGATCCCATGACAGCAGTGTCGCCAGAAAGTCTTCGGTCTTGCCGCCTTGGGAGCCACCGGAACTTTTCAAGCCGCTGATCAGCAGGCTCAAGGCAAAGAACGCCAGCAACGCATTGCTGACGGCACCCGCCAGCAGGCCTGCTCGAATGGCGATGCCTTTGAAACCCGTGCCGTGATGGTCCACATCGCGGGTCGCCTGCAACAGACGCCAGGCGGCAAAGGCGATCAACCCGACCACGACGATGCCCACCAACACATGCCCAAACGGCTGGCTGAGCACTTTTTCCAGGCTGCTGTGGCTGTCAGTCGGCTGCCCGGAACCCAGAGCAGCCAGCAAAGCGAAAGCACCGATGATGAGGTACACCAAACCACGTGCGGCGTAGCCACCGCGAGCGAGTAATACAAGGCCACGATTGGGCGACATGTCGAAAATCCACAACGAGAAGATATGGCATAGACAAGGACAACGAGTGGTTCGTTGCAGCGACGTGCGCAACTGTCTCTCTCAGGTTGACAGTAAAACGCTAACCAGCCGCTTTATCACTTTCTTGATGAACACTAATCTATGTCCATGGTGCTGAAACAGCCCAACCATTGCTCACTGATCATCAAGGACTATCATCATGAACTTCATCCAGAAAGCCGCTTCCCTGACCGTACTTGCCCTGTCCATCAACACTGCCTTCGCCGCTGAAAGCACTTATGTCGAACACCAGACCCAGGGGTTTCTCAACGCCCTGGCAGCAGGTGGCGGCAAACCTCTTGAGCAGCTGAGCCCGAAAGACGCGCGTGCAGTGCTGACCGGAGCGCAACAGTCGGTGAAGGTTGATCTTTCCGGAGTTCAAGTCAGTGACCGCTCCATCAAAGTGGCGGGCGAATCCATCGGTTTGAAAATCGTGCGCCCCGCCAACGTCAAAGGCGACTTGCCGGTGTTCATGTTCTTCCACGGTGGCGGCTGGGTGTTGGGCGACTACCCGACTCACGAACGCCTTATTCGTGACCTGGTGGTGAATTCCGGCGCCGTGGCGGTTTACGTCAACTACACGCCGTCCCCAGAAGCGCACTACCCGACTGCGATCAACCAGGCTTACGCTGCTACCAAATGGGTTGCCGAGCATGGCAAGGAAATCGGCGTCGACGGCTCTCGCCTGGCAGTGGCCGGTAACAGCGTCGGCGGCAACATGGCAGCGGTGGTCAGCTTGATGGCCAAGGAACAGAACACCCCGAAATTGCGCTTCCAGCTGTTGCTGTGGCCGGTGACCGATGCGAAGTTCGATACCGGCTCGTATAACGAATTCGCCGAGGGTCACTTCCTGACCAAAGGCATGATGCAGTGGTTCTGGGACAGCTACACCACCAACGCCAGCGAACGTGCGCAAATCCATGCCTCGCCATTGCAGGCCAGCACCGACCAACTGCGCGGCCTGCCGCCCGCGCTGATCCAGACTGCCGGCGCCGATGTGCTGCGCGATGAAGGCGAGGCCTATGCCCGCAAACTCGACGCCGCCGGGGTCGATGTGACTGCGGTGCGTTACAACGGCATGGTTCACGATTACGGTCTGCTCAACCCGCTGCATCAGATTCCGGAAGTGAAAGCCGCCATGCGTCAGGCCGGTGCCGAACTTAAAGCGCATCTGAACTGACAGAGCCTCAGCCACAAAAAACGCCGCGACCCCGAAAAGGTTGCGGCGTTTCATCGGTTAGGCAATTTTTCGCTGGCTCATCCACCCCAATCGGCGCAGGATTTTCTCGCTGATTTCTCGCCGCTGACGCGCGGCATGGTGTTCACCGACTTATTAATGGAGATGCTTACCGATGCTTATCCAAATTGAAGAAGGTACTCACGGGGCCAATTGGATCGTGAAGCTGGACAACTACCCGGTCAAATGTCGAAGTTTGATTGAAGCCAAGGAGTTTGCTGACCGAATGGCTTCGAGACTCAACGCACCGCATACCTTTCCAGCGAAAGCTCAGGGCAAATCGGCAAGACAGGCGTCTGCCCAAGCTCGCTGAGCATGCTCGACGTTGTATCAAGCCCGGCGATTGCCGGGCTTCGCGTTTCTGCGACATCCATTTCACGCGCCTTTCACGTTTGCGCCCCTAACCTGCAATCACTCCTGTTGAATCCCATTGGCCCGCCGTGTAGCGGGTCTTTTTTTGTCTGGGATTTGTCGGATCGTTGGAGCGAGCGGGCGGCGTTCCGACTTGCCCGCGAATCAGCCGCCTCGGTGGCCCAGACATACCGCGTTATCGCTCTTCGCGAGCAAGCTCGGCTCCTACAGATTCAGTGATTCGTTGGCGCGAGGCTTGCCCGCGAATCAGCCGCCTCGGTGGCCCAGACATATCGCGTTATCGCTCTTCGCGAGCAAGCTCGGCGCCTACAGATTCAGTGATTCGTTGGAGCGAGGCTTGCCCGCGAATCAGCCGCCTCGGTGGCCCAGACATACCGCGTTATCGCTCTTCGCGAGCAAGCTCGGCTCGTACAGATTCAGTGATTCGTTGGAGCGAGGCTTGCCCGCGAATCAGCCGCCCCGGTGGCGCAGATCCACCGCGTTATCGTTCTTCGCGAGCAAGCTCGGCTCCTACAGATTCAGTGATTCGTTGGCGCGAGGCTTGCGCGCGAATCAGGCGGCTCGGTGGCCCAGACGGACCGCGTTATCGTTCTTCGCGAGCAAGCTCGGCTCCTACAGATTCAGTGATTCGTTGGAGCGAGGCTTGCCCGCGAATCAGGCGGCTCGGCCCGCTATTTCGGAATGTGAGACTTTCTAAATTTAATTTAATTTGTAAGTAGAAATTTCGCGATATTTCCGTGGTCTTTAGTTCATCACTTCAACTAATGGTCCCAGAAATGAAATTTTCGAAGTTCTCCCAAGGCCTTTCTAAATGGGCCGGCAGCGCCAGGACATTCATGGCGGCAATCGTGCTGATAGGATTGTGGGGCTTGAGCGGGCCGTATTTTCACTACAACGATACGTGGCAGCTGATCATCAATACCTCGACGACGATCATTACCTTTCTGATGGTGTTCCTGATTCAAAACACGCAAAACCGTGACAACGACGTGCTGCACATCAAGATCGATGAGTTATTGCGCGTGACCAAGGACGCTCAAAACGCGCTGTTGAGCCTGGACAATCTGGACCAGAAAGAACTCAAGGCGCTGCGTAAGGAATACAAGGCATTGGGGGAAGGTGAAACATTGGACGATCCGGCGAAAGCAGAATAAATTGCTCAATCCCGTGGGACCGGATTTATCCGGGAAGACGTCGTTGCAAGCAACACATCTGCGGGGCCTGGCAAATCTTCGCGAATGAATTCGGCCCCACGGGTAAATACGATCATCCGTGGGACCGGATTAGCAAAACGAGGTCATGCTGCTTTGCTAACCGCCGACAGCTGTTTTTTCAGCTCGGCTTTCAAGGTTTCCATCTGCGCGCCGATTTCTTCCAGACGCTCTTTGCCGAGCAATTCCTTGCACTGCGGGAACATCTCGGTCTCTTCTTCCTCGATGTGATGCTCAAGCAGCTCCTTGACGACCTTCACTCGACCAGAGAATTCCGGCGTACCTGGATCGGTAATCTTCAGATCCGGCAGGACCAGGGAGTCCACAGTGCGATGTTCTTCCTTGGCTTCGTAATACATGATGTCCTGCTCCTTGCTCCCGGCTTCCTTGAAAGCGGGATACAGGATTTCTTCCTCAAGCTGGGTATGGATGGTGAGTTCCATTTCCAGCTTGGCCAGCAAATCGGTACGTTTCTTGATCGCGCGATCGGTGGACTCGCTCAGCTGAGTGAGGATGTCTTTGACGCGCACATGGTCTTGTTCCAACAGTTCGATAGCGTTCATCAGGTATCTCCGCAAGATGGCGACTGTATGCGTCGCCTTGATTTTTTAGTTGCTGGTGCCGCCTCAACACTTAAATCGTGTAGTAACTAACAGAGCAGCTTTCATGCCCAAAATCCGATAATTAAAAACACTAATAAAATCAACTAATTAGTAAATAACTGACAGTTTCCGTCCATGCAAAATGCATGAATAACGCGTCGCGATCCGGCATTTTGCGTCGTGTTAGAAAGTGATATAGCCCGCTCAACATCCAACGCTTCACCGCTTATCCGAAGCGTGGAACTCCGCCTGTTGCCTATCGTTCAAAAGTGTAACCGGAGGTTTATTTCTACTCACTGGTGATGTTCCAGACCGGCAGGAGATACCCAGATGGCTACGGCGAATAAAGACAAGTACACCGACAAACAGAAGCGCAAGGCTGAACACATAGAAGAAGGCTACGAAGCTAAAGGTGTGTCCAAAAGCGAAGCAGAAGCCCGGGCGTGGGCTACCGTTAACAAGCAATCGGGCGGCGGGGAGCGCAAAGACGGCTCGGGGGAGAAGAAATCTTCAGCAGCCAAGGCCAGCGCTCGCAAGAGTTCCGCCAAGCGCGCCGTCGCAACTCGACACGGTGCGCCACGCAGCAACGAACCGCTGGAGTCACAAACCAAGGTTGACCTGATGCAACGCGCACGCGGCCTGAACATCGCGGGTCGGTCCAGCATGAGCAAACAGGAGCTGATCTCTGCGCTGAAAAAAGTGTCGTAGCGCAGTGTTGGCAAGCCATCGCGTCCATGGGAGTTGATCAATGAGCGGATCCGGAACGAGCATAAAAAAAGCTGCCGTAGTTCTCTTGTCCACCCATAAAAAGCTCGCAACACACGAAGTCGTCGTGCATCAGGCTCTCGCGGAAAAACTCGCAGGGTTGCTCGGAACGCAATTTGAAGGCCTGTATGACAGTGCCATCCATACTCAACCTGGCCTTTATTACGTTCCTTCCGATACGCTGATCGGCAAGCAGGAACACAGCGCGCTGCACATCGATGACGCCAACGACCTGTTCGGCGGGCTGATCTCGCAACCGTTCATGGCCACCAAAGCCATCTCCCATCCGCTTATACCCAACGCCACTGCCAAACCACCCGGCTGGTCCGAGCAGTTTGACGAGCAAACCGCAGACGCGGTGCTGGCCGGTTATACCGTGTTCAATCAACAGGACGCGGATCGCGCCGGGCGGCTGATTCTGGCCAATGGACCGGTGCGCATCAAACCGGTTCTGGCTACGGCGGGTCGTGGACAAATCGTCGCGCACGATGAAACCGAGCTCGACCAGGCCATCGCGCAGCAGGACATGGAAGAAGTCGAAACCTGGGGGCTGGTGCTGGAAGAAGACCTGACCGATGTCGTGACCTTGAGTGTCGGTCAGGTCAGCATTGCCGGCATCACCGCCAGTTATCACGGCACCCAATGCCTGACTCAGGACAATCAGGGCGAAACGGTTTATGGCGGCTCAAAGCTGTGGGTCGTGCGCGGCGATTATCAGACGCTGCTCAGGCAACCCCTCGACGAATCCGTCAGGCAAGCCATCACTCAGGCGATGCGTTATGAGCAGGCGGCCTTTGAGTGTTTTCCGGACTTGATCGCTTCCCGGCGCAATTACGACATAGCCCAAGGCACCAACGCCCAAGGCAAGCGCTGCTCTGGCGTACTTGAGCAATCCTGGCGCATCGGCGGTGCCAGTGCGGCGGAAGTCGAGGCTTTGCTGGCATTCGCTGCCGATCCCGAGTTACAGGCGATTTGCGCCTCGACCCACGAGATCTACGGCCCTACCAAGGTTGTGGCAGGGGCCAATGTGCTTTACGAGGGCGACGACCCGGACGTGGGATTCATTACCAAATTCACACAGGTTCAACCTTATGAGTGTCAGCAGTGAAAGCATTGAAATTGCCGTAGATAACCAGTCGATCTCGGGAACAATCCTGACCCCTAGCGCGAAAATCCCTGGCATCCTGTTCGTCCACGGCTGGGGCGGTAGCCAACAGCGCGACCTGGCGCGGGCGAAAAACATTACCGGCCTGGGCTGCGTATGCCTGACATTCGATTTGCGCGGCCATGAGCGCACCCATGAAATGCGCGCGCGCGTGTCTCGTGAAGACAGCCTGGAAGATTTAGTCGCCGCTTATGACAGGCTGGTCAGTCATCCGGCCGTGGACGACACCGCCATCGCCGTGATCGGCAGCAGTTATGGCGGGTATCTGGCGACGATCCTCAGCGGCATGCGCCCGGTCAAATGGCTGGCCTTGCGGGTGCCGGCGCTGTATTGGGATGCCGACTGGGAGATGCCCAAGCAAGAGTTGGATCGGGACAAGCTTGCCCACTACCGCCGCTCGGCCGTGACCGCAGCGGACAATCGCGCGTTGGCGGCGTGCAAGGAGTTCAAGGGGGATGTGCTGCTCATCGAATCAGAACAGGATGATTACGTGCCCCATGCTACGTTGATGAGTTATCGCGGGGCGTTCGAACTGGCACACTCGTTGACCTATCGGCTGGTGGACGGCGCCGACCACGCGCTGAGCAGTGATATCAGCCAGAGCATGTACAGTTCGATGCTGACCAACTGGATCAGCGAAATGGTAATCGGCGCACGTCTTGTGGATTACCCGCATCATTCGTCGAAATATTCCTGAGGTATTTCGACCCGGTTTCAGTCACGAAGGCCTTCAGCGAAGGCCTTCGACTTAAGCGGCCTAGCTGACAGACAACACGCCTTCGACACCTTCCGGCTCACCGACACGGCTGTCGAAACCAGGCGTGAGAATCACCTTGCGGCAATCCTCCTCTTTCTTGTCGAAGATCTTATAACCCGCAGCCGCCTCTTCCAGCGACATCCGGTGGGTGATGATCGCTTCGGGATTCAGCGCGCCGCTCTCGATGTGTTCCAGCAGCTCCGGCAGATAGCGCTGCACGTGAGTCTGGCCCATCTTGAAGGTCAGGCCTTTGTCGAAGGCATCGCCGAACATGAAGCCGTGGATGAAACCTGCGTAGACACCCGGCACGCTCACCGTACCGCCGCGACGAACCGCAGCGATGCACTGGCGCAACGCCTTGCCGCTGCTGCCTTCGAGCTTGAGGGTAGCGAGGATGGTTTCCGTGGTGCTGCCCTTGGCCTCGAAACCTACCGCATCGATCACGCCGTCAACGCCGCGCATGCCGACGGTCTGGCGAATGATGGTATCGGCCGGATCATCGTCATCGTCGAAGTTGATCGGGATAACGCCATACGTGGCCTGCGCATATGCGAGGCGATACGGGTGGTGATCGACCATGAAGATTTTCTCCGCACCCAGCATCCTCGCACACGCCGCGCTGAGCAGCCCGACCGGCCCGGCACCATAAATCGCGACGCTTGAGCCTTTGCCAATGCCGGCGTTGAGCACCGCTTGCCAGGCGGTGGGCAGAATGTCGGAGAGGAACAGCACCTTTTCGTCAGACAGCGTGCCCGGCACTTTGAACGGCCCGGTATTGCCCTTGGGTACCCGGACATATTCGGCCTGACCGCCCGGAATCCCGCCGTACAGGTGACTGAAGCCAAACAGCGCAGCGCCAGGTGGAATCGACTTTTTATTCAGAATCGCGCCGCGTCCGGTATTGGTGGTTTCGCAGGCGGCGAATTGATCCAGCTGGCAGAAGAAGCAGCTGCCGCAGGCGATTACAAACGGGATTACCACGCGGTCGCCCGGCTGGACCGCTGTTACTTGAGAACCGACTTCCTCGACAACCCCCATGAACTCATGCCCAAAAATATCGCCGTGCTCGGTGGCCGGAATCTTGCCGCGATACAGGTGTAAATCCGAGCCACAAATAGCCGTTGCGGTGACTTTCAGAATGATGTCGTCCGCATCCTGAATGACTGGATCGGGAACAGTTTCGACCCGGACATCATGGGCCCCGTGATAGGTAAGTGCGCGCATGGAGTTCTCCTGAACAAGTGATTCGTTTTGATAATCATCAATTGAAGTACTTGAATAAAGGGAGACCGTTCGAATAACTAAAGTTCAGGCCTCGGCGCAATAAGTTGACCAGCGGCCGCACCGTTACATCCCGCAGCGCAGCAGCGTTATTTCATGCACCGTTCAGCTTTTTGCACTGAACCCTTCAGCCAACTAACCTCTAAGGAGTTGACACGGCTGCAAGCCGTAATCTGGAGGCTGCTTAGAGCAAGAGGGATTTGCCATGACTGCACACTTCATTAAATTGTTCACTCACCCCGAACATGCATGGCGGGACATTCGCCAGGACGAAGAACAGCACCCGCGACACTATTTGCTGCATCTGCTGCTGTTGGCGTTGATACCCGCGATCAGCCTGTACATCGGCACGACGCAAGTGGGTTGGAGCCTGGCGGAAGGTGAAAACGTTCGCCTGACCGCGAGCAGCGCGCTGCAGCTGTGCGTGATGCTCTACCTGACCATTCTGGTCGGCACGATCATCATGGGTGCGTTCATCCGCTGGATGTCTCGTACGTTCGAGGCGCGGCCGACGCTCAATCAATGCATCGGTTTCGCGGCCTATACCGCTACGCCGCTTATGCTTGCCGGGTTGGCAGGCCTGTATCCAAGTCGCTGGCTGGCAATCGCCGTGCTGGGCCTGGCTGGCCTGTATTCGACGTACCTGTTGTTCGTCGGCATCACGACCTTCATGCGCCTGGATGAAGGCAAGGGGTTTCTTTATGCCGCAGCGGCATGGGGCATAGGCCTTCTGGTGCTAGTGACGTCGCTGGTCGAGATGATTCTGCTCTGGTACAACCAACTCACTCCGGAATACCTGCGGGATGTGGCAATGCTGTCGACATGGCTGGTGTCGGGAACCGTCTGAATAGCGCGGCCCTGCCAGGCGGTAAAAACTGCTGTGCGACAACTGCCGACCGGTAAATACTGAACACATCCCGGAGCACTTTCGGGACGTATTTTCCAGTCGGAGTTGTCATGAATTCTTCTTCCCTGCGCATTTGTGTCGCCGGTGCGGGTGCTATCGGCTGCACGCTGGCCGCCCGCATGGCCCTGAGTGGCCGGGCGATCAATGTCTTCGCTCGGGGCGAAACCCTGAGCATTCTGCAGCGTGACGGCATTCACTTGAGCGATGTGCACGGCGAGCATCACGTGCGGGTCAATGCCAGCAACGACGCAATCGCCCTGGGCGAACAGGACTTGGTATTTCTCTGCGCCAAGGCGCATTCGCTGAGCAGGATGCTCCCGCAAATCCGGCCTCTGATCGGCCCGCAGACCATCATCGTGCCCGTGGTGAATGGCGTGCCGTGGTGGTACTTCCATGGCGAAGGCGGACGCTTCGATGGCGAACGGATCGAAGCCGTTGACCCTGGCGGGCTGTTGTCCGATGCGCTCGATCTGAACCAGATCATCGGCTGCGTGGTGTTCGTCACCGCTCAATGTCCGAGCCCCGGCGTGGTCAAAGCCGACGACCCTTATCGAATTATTTTCGGCGAACTGGATAACAAACTGACACCGCGTCTCGAACGCGTGCGGGCGCTGATTGAAGCGTCCGGTATCGAGGCGCAAGGCACGGATCGTTTGCGCGATCAGCTGTGGACGAAAATCATCGCCAACCTGACGTCCAATCCGGTGTCGGTGATCACGGGCGCGACCTTGGGACAGATCTACGGCCTGCCGCCTATGCGTGAGCTGGCAATGGGCATGTTTCAGGAGGCGATGCTGGTCGCCACGACCTATGACGCCAGCGTGAGCATGGACCGTGAGACGTTTATTCGCTTTGGCGCAAGCATGGGTGCGGTGCGTACTTCGATGCTGCAAGACTTCGAAAAAGGCTTGCCGCTGGAGCTGGCCGCGATAGGCGATGCAGTGCTGGAACTGGCCGAACGCGCCAACGTGCCAATGCCCATCACCCGCAGCATTTTGACCCTGGCGCATTTTTGTGCGGGAAAGGTGGCGTAGGAACTCAGGTCCGTTGGAGCGAGGCTTGCCCGCGAAGGCTTTGTTCAGGTTTCGGAACGGGGTGAACGTACCGTCCTCTTCGCGGGCAAGCCTCGCTCCAACAGAATTGCACCCGATCAGGTAATCGGCGCGGGGTTGAACAGGGTAATGTCGTTGTGCAAACGATAATGCTCGGTCCAGGTTTTCTTCTTGCCGCTGGCCACGTCCAGATAGAAGTGGAACAGCTCCCAACCGAGGTCTTCGATGCTGGCGCGGCCTGTAGCGATGCGTCCTGCGTCGATATCGATCAGGTCCGGCCAGCGCTGAGCGAGCTCAGTACGGGTCGAAACCTTGACCACCGGCGCCATGGCCAGACCGTAAGGCGTGCCGCGCCCGGTGGTGAACACGTGCAGGTTCATCCCGGCCGCCAGTTGCAAGGTGCCGCAGACGAAATCGCTCGCCGGCGTTGCACAGAAAATCAGCCCTTTGCGCTTGAAACGCTCGCCAGGGCCAAGCACCCCGTTGATCGCGCTGCTGCCGGATTTGACGATCGATCCCAGGGATTTCTCGACAATATTCGACAGCCCGCCCTTCTTGTTGCCCGGCGTGGTGTTGGCGCTGCGATCCGCTTCGCCCTTGGCCAGATAGCGGTCGTACCAGTCCATTTCGCGAACCAGTTCTTCGGCCACTTCCTGCGACTCGGCGCGGGCGGTGAGCAAATAGATCGCGTCACGGACTTCGGTGACTTCAGAAAACATCACCGTCGCACCGGCGCGCAGCAGCAGGTCCGAGGCGTAACCCAAGGCTGGGTTGGCGGTAATGCCGGAAAACGCATCGCTGCCGCCGCACTGCATACCCAGAATCAACTCGGAGGCCGGCACTGTTTCGCGACGGCGCTGGTCGAGTTTCTTCAGGCGGGTTTCGGCCAGTTCCATGATCTGCTCGATCATTTCGTTGAAGCCGTGACTGGAATCCTGCAGGCGATACAGCCATGGATCAGTGAGATCCACCGAGCTGTCGCCTTCGTGCATCACCTGTCCGGCCTGCAATTTCTCGCAGCCCAGGCTGATGACCAACGCTTCGCCGCCCAGGTTCGGGTTGCGCGCCAGATTACGGACGGTACGAATCGGGATGTACGCGTCGGTGGCCGTAATGGCGACGCCGCAGCCGTAGCTGTGCGTCAGGGCCACCACGTCATCGACGTTCGGGTATTTGGGCAGCAACTCGTCACGGATGCGCTTGACCGCATGGTCCAGCACACCGGTCACGCACTGCACGGTGGTAGTGATGCCGAGAATGTTACGCGTGCCGACGGTGCCGTCGGCGTTGCGATAACCCTCAAAGGTGAAACCTTCCAGCGGCGCCTGCTTTTGCGGCACCGCGTCAGACATCGGCAAGCTGTCCAGCGCAGGCGCTGAAGGCATGCGCAGCTGATCTTCCCTGACCCAACTGCCCCGTGGAATCGGCTGCAAGGCATAACCAATGGTATGCCCGTAACGGATAATCGGCTCGCCCTCGGCGATATCGACAGTGTTGACCTTGTGGCTCTGCGGTACGTTGTCGATGGTCACCAGGCCATTGTCGAACTCAGTGCCGGCTGGCACACCCTGGTCGTTGACCACCACGACCACGTTGTCCAGCTCATGGAGCCGGATGTAACGTGGCGAATCGGCATGTTGAATCAGGTTCATCACGGTTTCCTCAGGATTTAGCTTGAGAAAGGTCGCTGGCGTTTTCGCCAATCAGTGGCCCCTTGGTTGGAGGCTCTTTCAATTCAACGCGTTTGATCTCACCCACGATGAAGATGTAGCTGAACACCGCCACCACAGCGTTGGCACCCACGAACACCAGAGCCCATTTGAACGAGCCAGTGGAGCTGATGATGTAGCCAATCACGATTGGGGTAGTGATCGATGCAATGTTGCCGAACATGTTGAACAGGCCGCCGCTCAAACCGGCAATCTGTTTCGGCGAGGCATCGGACATGACCGCCCAGCCCAATGCGCCCACACCTTTACCGAAGAACGCCAGCGCCATGAAGCCCACGACCATCCATTCGATGTCGACATAGTTGCACGCGACGATGGAAGTCGACAGCAGCAGGCCACCAATGATCGGCGCCTTGCGGGCGAAGGTCAGCGAATGGCCCTTGCGCAGCAGGTAGTCGGAAATGATCCCGCCCAACACGCCACCGATAAAGCCGCAGATCGCCGGCAAGGACGCGATGATGCCGGCCTTGAGAATGGTCATGCCGCGTTCCTGAACCAGATACACCGGGAACCAGGTCAGGAAGAAGTAGGTGATGCCGTTAATGCAGTATTGGCTCAGGTAGATGCCGAGCATCATGCGGTTGGTCAGGAGCTGACGAATGTAGTCCCATTTCGGACCCGATTTGCTGCCTTTGACCTTGTCCTGATCCATGTCGACCATGCCGCCGTTGTTGGCGATGTGATCAAACTCTTCCTTGTTGATACGCGGGTGTTCGCGCGGGCTGTAGATGACTTTCATCCAGATCATCGAGAACACGATGCCGATCGAACCCATCACGATGAACACATGCTGCCAGCCGTAGGTGTAGACGATCCAGCCCATCAGCGGTGCGAACAGCACAGTGGCAAAGTATTGCGCGGAGTTGAAGATGGCGGATGCCGTGCCACGTTCAGCGGTCGGGAACCAGGCCGCCACAATGCGGGCGTTACCAGGGAAGGATGGCGCTTCGGCCAGACCCACCATGAAACGCAGCAGGAACAGCAGAACGATGGCGGTAGAAACACCGAACTCACCGACATAGCCTTGCAGCACGGTGAACAACGACCAGGTGAAAATACTCAGGGCGTAGACTTTCTTCGAACCGAAGCGGTCGAGCAGCCAACCACCAGGGATCTGACCGGCCACATAAGCCCAGCCAAACGCAGAGAAGATAAAACCGAGTGTTACGGCGTCGATTCCGAGGCTTTTTTGCAGACTGGAACCGGCGATAGCGATGGTGGCTCGGTCGGCGTAGTTGATCGTGGTCACCAGGAACAGCATGAGCAGGATCAAATAGCGGACGTGAGTCGGCTTGGTTTTTAGCATGTGTGTGAACTCCCACTAATTATTTTTTTTACGCGGGTGAAACTGTTTTTTTTTACGTGTTGCTAACGCCTGCCGGCCCCTTAGGCGATATCGCACTTGGCGAATCGTCCTACCTACAGTACAAACGCGTCCTTACGATCCATGCTGCTGGCAAACACCCAAGGGCAAAAAACCGCTGATCGCTCAGCGGTTAGTTACCTGTGGATTTGTTACTGCTTACCCTGCTTGTCCATCAGGGCTGCGAGCATTTCGTACTCTTCGCCAGTCAGGTCAGTCAGTGGGGTCCGCACCGGACCTGCGTCATAGCCGGCGATTTTGGCGCCAGCCTTGACGATGCTCACGGCATAACCGGATTTACGGTTACGAATGTCCAGGTATGGCAGGAAGAAATCGTCGATCATTTTGCCAACAGCAACGTGATCGTCCTTGGCGATAGCGTGGTAGAAGTCCATCGCCAGTTTCGGTACGAAGTTGAATACCGCAGACGAGTAAACCGGCACGCCCAGCGCCTTGTAGGCAGCGGCATAGACTTCAGCGGTCGGCAAACCGCCCAGGTACGAGAAGCGATCGCCGAGGCGACGGCGGATCGAAACCATCAGTTCGATATCGCCCAGGCCATCTTTGTAACCGATCAGATTCGGGCAACGCTCGGCCAGTTGCTCCAGCAGCGGAGCGGTCAGGCGGCAAACGTTACGGTTGTAGACGATAACGCCGATCTTGACCGATTTGCACACAGCTTCAACGTGAGCGGCAACGCCGTCCTGGCTGGCTTCAGTCAGGTAGTGCGGCAGCAGCAACAGCCCCTTGGCACCCAGACGCTCGGCTTCTTGCGCGTATTCGATAGCCTGGCGGGTAGAACCGCCGACACCGGCAAGAATCGGCACGCTGGTAGCGCAGGTATCGACCGCAGTCTTGATCACTTCGGAGTATTCGCTGGCTGCCAGGGAGAAGAACTCACCTGTACCGCCGGCAGCGAACAAAGCGCTGGCGCCGTAAGGGGCCAACCACTCAAGACGTTTGATGTAGCCAGCGCGATTGAAGTCGCCCTGAGCATTGAAATCGGTAACCGGGAAGGACAGCAGACCGTGGGAAAGGATGGACTTCAGTTCTTGTGGATTCATTATTCGAACACCCTGAGAAGCAAAAAAAAGTGAATGGATCATCAGTCCTGCGCTGATGTCGTAAGTCATCGTACAACTGAAAATAAAATGACTCAACAGGCATTTGGAGATATTTGCTTCAGCGGTCAATGGCGGCAGGATGAAGCCCGCAGGAATGGGCCTTGCCGGGTTTTGGTATAGAACGAAAGTCGTACGACGTCTTCGGATGCGTGAACGGCTGGTACAGAATTCGTAGGACCGGCTTCAGCCGGGAGAGCGTGCTCCCGGCTGAAGCCGGTCCTACGTCATGGCGCCTTGTCTTCTCAAGCCCGCTGCGATTCAGCCTCTTCATGGGCGTGGCGCAAACGTTCGCGGCTGTTGGTCAGGTGCAGGCGCATGGCGGCGCGAGCGGCGTCCGAGTCCTGGCGGGCGATTGCGTCGTAAATCTCCTCGTGTTCCCGGCTGAGGCGATTCATGTAGTGCTGTTGATCGTCATGGGCCAGACGTGCCGAGTTCAAGCGGGTACGCGGAATGATGCTGGTACCCAGGTGGGTCATGATGTCGGTGAAATAACGGTTACCCGTGGACAGCGCGATTTGCAGGTGGAACTGGAAGTCCGACGCCACGGCATCACTGGCATGTGCCGCGCTTTCGTTCAATGCATCCAGCGCGTTGCGCATAGCCAGCAACTGCTCGTCCGTACGACGCTGCGCGGCCAGACCGGCAGATTCCACTTCCAGGCTGATCCGCAATTCGAGAATCGCCAGTACATCACGCAACGTGACAATAGTGGCCGGGTCGATACGGAAACCGCTCGGGCTCGGCGTATCGAGCACAAAGGTGCCGATGCCATGCCGGGTTTCGACCAGACCCGACGCCTGCAGGCGCGAAATCGCTTCGCGCACCACCGTGCGGCTGACGCCCTGCTCTTCCATGATCGCCGACTCGGTAGGCAACTTATCCCCACGCTTGAGCTGTCCGCTGCGAATTCGCTCAGACAATTCAGTGACCAGCTCTTGCGCCAGGCTGCGGTGCTTTCTGCGGGCGCGAGGCGGAGCGCTTTGATTTTCCATATCCAACATCAATCTCAGGGCAGTTAAGGGAACAATGATAGCTCACGGCGTTGTACGATCACATGCGTAAAAACGACTCGACCTGCAACATATCTATACAACCGCTTCAGGATGCGGCTGTTCGAGCAGTTGCCCGCCCTCAATGCGCAGGTGCCGACGATGAAAACGCTTGAGACTGCTGCGATGGCCAATGCTTAACAGGGTTACGCCCGGCAATTCATCGATCAGCGCCTGATACAGCGCAGCCTCGTCCTCTTCATCCATGGCCGAAGTCGCCTCATCCAGATACAACCAGCGCGGCGCGAACAACAATGCCCTGGCAAACGCCACGCGCTGCTGCTCACCCGGTGACAACATGCGTTGCCAGTGATTGCTTTCATCCAGACGCGGAATCAGATGGTTCAAGCGGCAGGTTTGCAGAATCTCGGCAAAGCGCTCGGCAGGGTAAACGTCGCTGGCCTGTGGATAACTTAACGCGTCGCGCAAGGTACCGATGGGCAGATAAGGCTTCTGCGGCAAGAACAGATAGCGTTCAGCCGGCACGACCAACTGGCCATGGCCATCATTCCACAAACCACCCAACGCCCGCAGCAACGTGCTTTTGCCGCTGCCGGACCGCCCGCTGAGCATGACGTGCTCACCCGCTGCGATACTCAGATTGGCATTGCTCAGCAATTGCCGACCCGCACCGAGCTGCAAGCCCAGGCCTTTCAAGCTCAAGGCATCGCCGTCGCGACGGATATCGAAGGCCGGCTCGCGTTGTTCATTGTGAGCCATGGCCTGACGGAAACTCAGCAAACGATCACAGGTCGCGCGCCATGACGCCAACGTAGTGTACGCGTCGATAAACCAGCTGAAGTTCTCCTGCACGTTGCCGAATGCCGAGTTGATCTGCATCAGGCCGCCCAGCTCGATCTTGCCTGCGAAGTAACGCGGCGCGGCGACGACAAAGGCGAAGATGATGGCGATCTGGGAATAACCGGCCGTAAAGAACGTCAGGCGCTTTTGCACCTTCATGATCGTCCAGAAATTCCCCCAGACCATGCCGAATCGTGAACTCAGGCGCTCATTCTCGTTGGGCTCGCCGTTGGACAGCGCAATGCTTTCGGCATTTTCCCGCACCCGAACCAGGGCGAAACGCAGGTCGGCTTCGTAGCGTTCCTGCTGGTTGCTGAGCAGGATCAGACGCCGCCCGATCAGGTGCGTCAGCCAGCTGCCCACTACCGCATACAACAAGGCCGCCCAGAACATATAGCCGGGGATGGTGATGCCGAACAATTCGATGCTGCCGGAAACGCCCCACAGGATGATGGAAAACGAAACCAGACTGACCACCGTACGCATCAGCCCCAAACCCAGCGACAAGGTGCTGGTGGTGAACTGATCCAGATCCTGGGACAGGCGTTGGTCAGGGTTGTCGGTATAACCGCCCTGCTCCAGTTGGTAGTAGTTCTTGTGGCTGAGCCATTTGGCGAAATGCTGCTCGGTCAGCCAGCGCCGCCAGCGAATGGTCAGCATTTGCGTGAGATAAAGCCGGTAAACCGCACTCAGAATGCCCACCGCAGCAATCCCGCAGAAGTACAGAATCTGCTGGGTGAAGGCTTCCAGGTCTTTCTTTTCCAGCGCGTTATAGAAGTCGCGATACCAGCTGTTGATCACCACCGAAATGGCCACGCTGAACAGTGAAAGGGCAATCACGGCAATCAGCAGAGTCCAGGCCAGGCCCTTTTCTTCACTGCGCCAATAAGGGGTCGTGAGCTTCCATACTCGCGAAAAAAAAGCTCCTTCAACGCTGTCATTGACCGTTGAATATTCGGCATTGCGACTCATGGGTGATGTCTCGGCTTCAATTGAAGTTCAGCGTCCGGGATAAACCTGAACGCTCGACACGATCATCCTTGAATGGGGTTGTGCTTTGACTCAGCGACGCACCGGCCGCTTCTGCAACTTGCGCTGCAAGGTGCGTCGATGCATGCCCAGCGCTCGGGCCGTGGCCGAAATATTGCCTTCATGCTCGGTCAGGACACGCTGAATGTGTTCCCACTGCAAACGGTCCACCGACATCGGGTTTTCCGGCACCAGGGTATCCAGATCGGAATGCTGGGAGAGCAGCGAGGCCAGCACGTCGTCGGCATCTGCCGGTTTGCACAGGTAATTGCACGCGCCGCGCTTGATCGCCTCGACGGCGGTGGCGATGCTCGAATAACCGGTGAGGATCACCACGCGCATGTCCGGGTCGAGTTCCAGCAGCTTGGGCAGCAGGACCAGGCCGGAATCACCGTCCATCTTCAAGTCCAGCGCGGCAAACTCGGGAATGTCCGCCTGCGCCAGGGCCAGGCCTTCTTCGGCGGAACCTGCGGTGCTCACGCGAAAGCCGCGACGGCTCATGGCTCGCGCCATCACTCGGGTAAAGGTCGCATCATCGTCAACCAGCAACAGATGCGGCAGCTCTTCGCCTTCAACCTGGATTTCGTCACTCATTTAAGTCTCCTCGGGCATCACGGGGCAGACGCAGCTCAGTGAGCGTGCCGCCTTCTTCATGACTGTAGAGTTTTACCGAGCCGCCCGCACGGGTCACGCTGGCTTTGCTCAGGAAAAGGCCCAGGCCGAAGCCTTTGCCCTTGGTGGTAAAGAAAGGTTTGCCGATTTGTTCGGCAATGGCCAGCGGCACCCCTGCGCCGTGGTCGCGAATACTGATGCAGATTTCCTCGAAGTCCCAGCCCAGACTGACTTCCAGCCCTTCCGGGCAGGCATCGGCGGCGTTGTTCAGCAGGTTAAGCAACGCTTGGGTCAAGTCCGGCGGCGGCGCAAGCATGGGCGCTGTATCGGTGCCCAGCAACACAAAACGATAACTGGCTTCCGGGCGCATCAGGTGCCAGCGATTAAGGGCTTCATCCAGCCAGTGCGTCACCGCCTGCTTTTCCACCGCCAGACGCCGATTGGCCTCGGAAGCGCGAACCAGTTGCTGCAAGGTCAGCTTGCATTGCTTGACCTGCTCTTGCAGCACGGCAAGATCGTCCTGCAACGCCGGATCGTGATGATCCTGGCGCATCTCTTTAAGCAGCACGCTCATGGTCGACAACGGCGTGCCCAATTCATGCGCCGCGCCAGCCGCCTGGGTCGCCACAGCGAGCAATTGCTGGTCACGCAGGCCTTCTTCACGGCGCTCGGCACGCAGTTGCTCCTGGCGGCGCAGCTCTTCGGCCATTTTCGCAGCGAAGAACGTGATCACCGCAGCCGCCAGGGCGAAACTCAGCCACATGCCGTAAATCTGCAGGTTCTCCCGCGCAATGGGCAACGTGTCCAACGGATAGAACTGCACCAGCAGCAAGGTATAGGCGGCCAGCGCAATGCCAGACAGAATCAGCGAAAAGCGCCATGGCAGCGTGACCGCAGCAATGGTCAGCGGCACCAGGTAATAAGAAACGAACGGGTTGGTCGAGCCGCCGGAGTAGTACAGCAGCGCGCTATGAATCAGCAGGTCGAAGGCCAGCTGCACGGCATATTCCAGTTCGGTGACCGGCAGCGAAGTGCGCAGCCGAACGGCGGTCAGGAGACACCAGACCATGGAAAAGCCGAGGGTAATCGCCAGTTGCATCCAGGGAAGCGGCAACAAGTGAAACAGGTAGGCAATACCCACCGATCCAGCCTGCGCGGCCAGCACCAGCATGCGGATAAGAGTCAGACGCCAGAGGTTCTGGCGAGTAGCGGACAGCAATTGAACGGGGGCGAGCATGAGCTCTCCTGATGAGTGCTCCAGGCGAATCGGAGCGAGTATAACCAGCCACAGGTGAAAACTGCGAAAAGTGAGGCATGTTTGTTGGAGCGAGGCTTGCCCGCGAAGCTTGATTCCAGTCGTCATTTCCTTTGGCTTGATTGACGCCTTCGCGGGCAAGCCTCGCTCCAACGATGGTTTTCGGATCGGAACCTGCCCCCGGTTTCACAGTCTGATAGCTTTGCGTCTCAGCTCGACCACACCTCCATAAAAGGAAGTTTCCATGTTCAGCCTTCGTCCAACTGCCGCCCTCCTCGCCCTCGGCGTTGCTGCCCTGTCCAGCGTTTCAGCCATGGCTGAAGACCTCCGTTACAACCAGATTTCCGTGCGTGCCGAAGTGGACCAGGAAGTCGCTCGCGACTTGATGAACGTCACGCTCTATAGCGAGGCGCAGAACACCGATCCGGCCAAACTCGCTGCTGAAATCACCGAAACCCTGAACAAGGCCCTCGCGCAAGCGCGGCAGGTCAACGGCGTGACAATCCGCCAGGGCAATCGCAGCAGTTATCCGGTCTATGACGACAAAGGGCAGAAGATCACCGGCTGGCGTGAACGTGCCGAGCTGCGTCTGGAAAGCGCCGATTTCGCGGCACTGTCCAAGCTCACCGGCGAGATGCTCGGTGACATGAAAATGGGCGGTATGGATTTCTCCATTGCCAAGCCAACCCGCAAAGCCAGCGAAGATGTGTTGCTCAAGGATGCCGTGACGGCGTTCCGGGCGCGCGCGCAACTGCTGACCGAAGCGCTGGGCGGCACGGGTTATAAAGTGGTCAACCTGACGTTCAATACTTCGGGCTTCCCGCAGCCGTACTTGCGCGCGCCGGTCATGATGATGAAAGCCGCCCGCTCTGACGGCGCGCCGACCCCGGATGTCGAAGCCGGCACCAGCCAGGTAACGGTCACCGCCGACGGCGTGATCGAAGTCGCCATTCCCTGATTGATCCTGGCGGCAATTACGGTTGCCGCCATTTCCTGTACGTCCCGCCGACACCTCGCTACACCTGCGTTCCTTTCCCCTACATGCATTGCCGACCTGTCTGATTCCGCCATTTTTCTCAGGCCGTAAACTCACACCCCGTTACACCCACATTCATTTTTACGCGCAGGTCGCTGACAGTCGACTGCGGCTGCACGCTTGCGCTCACTCTAAAGGAATCACGGATGAATCCTTCGCAAACACTTATTGATAACGACACAGCCGTCGAACCCCTGCCCGTGGCGCTGCGCTTCGAAGCAGGCAAAGGCGATCCTGTAACAGCCACCCACGGTGCAATCGAAGGAGTGCTTGGCAAGCTCGATCTCACCGCGTTTCAGATCCGCGCCATTTATTACGGCAACTGGCTCAGGGATTACTCCCAACTGCTCGACCCGAAACTGGTCCGCGCTGTCGGCACCCCGAAAAACTTCCCGGACGTGTTGTCCCGAGAGGCCTTGAGCAAGATCGTCGATGTGCTGGCGGTCCGGGAATTTACCGGACTGATGGCAACTGATCGCCAGCAATTTATCGTGACGCCCGAAAGACTTGGCGTTTACCGGCCCAGCGAACACCTCGACAATCCCAAACCCACTAACGACAAACCCACTGACCCGAAAAGCATCGACGCGGATTTCGAAGACTGGGTCGCGCCGGATGACGCGTCACTGCAAGTCGACCCTGAAACGTCGATGAAGCGCTACTTGCAGCGTTGCAAGGCGTTCATGACCGCCGAGCTGAACCTTGCGCGCCAGGCGGGTCCGCAATCCGCCGATGGCCTGCGGGCCTTCGGTTCCGCGCTGCATGTTCTGGAAGACTTCTTCGCCCACTCCAACTTTGTCGAACTCAGCCTGAGAAAGATGGGTTATAGCGACGTGCTGCCATGGACCTCCAAGGCCGACTGCAAGCATGGTTTGCCCCTGGTGACCGGCACCTTTGGCGGCAGCGATATCATCGGCAGTCTGGCAGCACCGCTGGGCAAGATCCTGTTTTCCACAGATGACAAACCGTTCGAAGTCACCAGACCCGGCGTGCGCTACGAGCGCGACCAGATTATCCAGATCCTGCTCAGCGAACATCCCGACCCGAAATGGTATGACGCCCATGAGGCATTTTTGAGCGCTCGCGATACGTGGGCCGGTCTGTCGTTTGCCAGCAAAGTCGAACAAATCTTCAATGTCATCGGTACGCCGGGCAGGATCGTTGGCAACGCTGTCGGCACCGCCATGCAAGGCCTGACCACACTGTTCGGCAACAGCGTTGACGACGCGCAAACCACCTTGGGCGAAGATCCAAACACCAACGGCTCGACAAACCCATCCCACTCCCAACTCGCCAAGGACCATGCCGAACATCCGCTGCACTTCCTCGCCGGGCAGCTGGCGCAGAAAGCCGTGCTGCACGTGGCGCAGGCAATGCTCGGGCAATGGGAGCAAAAAATCGGGGCTCAAGACCCGACACAAGCAGCCGCGCAGTACTTTACCCATCCCATGGACAGTGACTGGCAGGATGCACTGGTGCGCGAATGGGCGAAAAACAACCCCGGACTTGTGAAACGCGCAACCAGCAAAAGCGAGCTGGATAACATCAGTAGAGATGTGCAGAAAAGCGCCAGCAAGGCGCTTGACCGTTTCAAAAACGAAAGCAGCACTTTCCTGAATAAATTTGACATCAATTCAGCCAAGGATGTGTGGAACCTGATCACAGGCAAGTAGCAACGCCCGGCAACAGCGCCAGATCAAGATGTTTGTGGGAACCCGCGCGGTGCGGCACTATCCGATGCCTATCGTTTGTCGATATTCAGGCACGGCTATTGCCGCACTTCGCGAGGACTCCATGACACCGACGCTCTTCAAACCGCTGTTGCTGACTACCGCGCTGCTGGCTTGCGCGCCCTTTGCCCAAGCCGCCAGCACCCTTGTGTATTGCTCCGAAGCCAGCCCGGCCGGCTTCGACCCGAGCCAGTACACCAGCGGCACCGATTTCGACGCGTCTGCCGAAACGGTGTTCAATCGCCTGACGCAATTCAAGCGCGGCGGCACCGAAGTCGAGCCGGGGCTGGCGACCCGCTGGGATGTTTCCAGCGACGGCCTGACTTACACCTTTCACCTGCGCCCCGGCGTGAAGTTCCACACCACCGATTACTTCAAGCCAAGCCGGGATTTCAACGCCGACGACGTACTGTTCACCTTCAATCGGCTGCTGGATGCCAACCAGCCGTTTCGCAAGGCTTACCCGTCCGAGTCGCCCTACTTCACCGACATGGACATGAACAAAACCATCAAGAGCGTGACAAAGGTCGACGACCAGACCGTCACGTTCAACCTGAACAACATTGACGCCGCTTTCGTGCAGAACCTGGCGATGAGCTTTGCCTCGATCCAGTCCGCCGAATACGCCGACCAGTTGCTCAAGCAGGGCAAGGCCGAAGAGATCAATCAGAAGCCGATTGGCACCGGCCCGTTCGTGTTCAAGCGCTATCAGAAGGACACGCAGATTCGCTACGACGCCAACACGGCGTACTGGAAACCCGAGGACGTCAAACTCGATCACCTGATTTTCTCAATCAACAGCGACGCCGCCGTGCGGCTGCAAAAGCTCAAGGCCGGCGAATGCCAGGTCAGCGGTTACCCGCGTCCGCAGGACATCGAACTGATGCAGAAAGACCCTAACCTCAAGGTGTTGAGCCAACCGGGTTTCAACCTGGGTTTCCTCGCCTATAACGTAACCCACGCGCCACTGGATCAACTCAAGGTGCGTCAGGCGCTAGACATGGCCATCGACAAGCCGGCGATCATCAAGGCGGTTTACCAGAGCGCCGGCCAGCTGGCCGAGAACGCCATCCCGCCGGGCCAGTGGAGCTACGACCCAACCGTTAAAGATGCGCCGTACGACCCGACCAAGGCCAAACAGCTGCTCAAGGAAGCCGGCGTCGCGCCAGGCACCCAGATCAATTTGTGGGCCATGACCGTCCAGCGCGCGTCGAACCCCAATGCGCGCATGTCGGCGCAGATGATTCAGGCCGACTGGTCGAAGATCGGCATCAAGGCCAACATCGTCAGTTATGAATGGGGCGAATACATCAAGCGCGCCAAGGCGGGCGAGCACGACGTGATGATCTACGGCTGGACCGGTGACAATGGCGACCCGGACAACTGGCTCGGCGTGTTGTACAGCTGTGCAGCGGTAAAAGGCAGCAACTACGCCAAATGGTGTGATCCGGCCTACGACAAACTGGTGCAACAGGCCAAGTTGACCACCAATCGCGACGAGCGAATCAAGCTTTACCAGCAGGCCCAGCACATTCTCAAGGCCCAGGTACCGATCACGCCGATTGCCAACTCCAAGGTCTTCCAGCCGATGCGCAAGGAAGTCCAGGACTTCAAATTGAGCCCCTTTGGCCTGACGCCTTTTTATGGGGTCAGCCTGAGCCAATAAGGCGGACCAATCCAAAATATTGGTAACACTCGCGCGCTAACCGGGTGCATTCACCACGTTCGGTTGCGCGCAGTTGGTGCGGAAAACATTCCAGATTGCAACGCGCAAACGATCAAATGCGCCAATAATTATACTTTTGCGACATTCGTGTACGCTCGTGCCACACATTGTGTCTTCTTTGACGTCAGGATCTTGCTTTGGGTATGGCCCCTGCATAACTATCATTCAGGTCTGACTCACAAGGTCATACCCTCTCTTAAAAAATGACAACAACTGAGGCCACCATGCTCAAACAAGCGGTCATTCCGTTTCTACTCAGCGCAGGTTTGCTCGCTGCAGCTCCTTTCGCCCAGGCAGCATCGAACCTTGTGTTCTGCTCCGAAGGCAGCCCGGCCGGTTTCGACCCTGGCCAGTACACCACTGGTACTGACTTCGACGCAGCGGCAGAAACCATTTTCAACCGTTTGAGCCAGTTCGAACGTGGCGGTACCGCAGTTGTGCCAGGTCTGGCAACCAGCTGGGATATCTCTCCCGACGTGCTGACCTACACCTTCCACTTGCGTGAAGGCGTCAAGTTCCACACCACGCCGTACTTCAAGCCTACCCGCACGTTCAATGCCGATGACGTGCTGTTCACGTTCAATCGCATGATCGACAAGGATATGCCGTTCCGCAAAGCGTACCCGACCGAATTCCCGTACTTCACCGACATGGCCATGGATACCAACATTGCCAAGATCGAAAAAGTCGACGATCTCACGGTCAAGTTTGTCCTGAAAACCGTGGATGCCGCGTTCATCCAGAACATGGCGATGAGCTTTGCCTCTATTCAGTCCGCTGAATACGCTGCGCAATTGCTCAAGGAAGGCAAGGCTGCGGACATCAACCAGAAGCCAATCGGCACTGGTCCGTTCGTATTCAAGAGCTACCAGAAAGACTCCAATATCCGCTACACCGGCAACAAGGATTACTGGAAGCCTGAAGACGTGAAGATCGACAACCTGATCTTCGCTATCACCACCGACGCTTCGGTACGTGCGCAAAAGCTGAAGAAAGGCGAATGCCAGATCACTGCTTACCCACGTCCAGCCGACCTTGCGCCGCTCAAGGCTGACAAAGACCTGAAGATGCCGGATCAGGCAGGCTTCAACCTGGGTTACATCGCCTACAACACGATGGACAAGATCAAGGGCGACGACAAACCGAACCCTCTGGCCATCAAGGAAGTTCGCCAGGCGCTGGACATGGCCGTGAACAAGCAGGGCATCATCGATGCCGTGTATCAGGGCGCAGGCCAACTGGCCGTCAACGCCATGCCGCCGACCCAATGGTCGTACGACACCACCATCAAAGATGCTCCGTTTGATGTCGAAAAAGCCAAGGCACTGCTCAAGCAGGCGGGCGTCAAGGAAGGCACCGAAATCACCCTGTGGGCGATGCCGGTTCAGCGTCCTTACAACCCGAACGCCAAGTTGATGGCCGAAATGCTCCAGTCCGACTGGAAGAAGATCGGTATCAACGCCAAGATCGTCAGCTATGAATGGGGCGAGTACATCAAGCGCGCCAAGGCCGGCGAAAACGGCGCCATGCTGATTGGCTGGAGCGGCGACAACGGTGACCCGGACAACTGGCTCGGCACCCTGTTTGGCTGTGATGCCGTCAACGGCAACAACTTTGCCAAATGGTGTGACAAGCCGTTCGATACCTTGATCCACCAGGCCAAGGAAACACCGGATCAGGCCAAGCGCACCGAACTGTACAAACAGGCGCAACACCTCCTCAAGGAAGCCGTACCGATGACGCCTATCGCGCACTCGACGGTTTACCAGCCAATGCGTACCTCCGTTCAGGACTTCAAGATCAGCCCGTTTGGTCTGAACTCCTTCTACGGCGTAAGCGTTAGCGGCAAGTAACAATGATGTAATTGCGCCACTACTGTGGCGCGATTACATATGTTAGCCGCAAGCAGAAAGTTATTCGACAAGTGGCAATTTGTTTCCATATGGAAATTTCCTACTTTATAGACGACTCATTCCTACGAACTGCGTCGGCATAATTTCCATTTACTGTATTGGCTGACCGACATACCTTCGACGCCGGCAGTAATTGCCATCACCCCTATAAAAACAATCAGGAAGATTTCCGGATTGGAGTTTTCCTTTTGTCAGCGATTAACGATGGACGAATTAAGTTCGTCCCGCGTTCGTTGCTCACTCGTTGAAGGATAAGGAGCATCATGAATAAAAATATCGTCATGGCGTCAGTGTTCGGGCTTGGCCTGGCCAGCGCGCCGTTCGCCCAGGCCGCCAGCAGCCTGGTGTTCTGCTCTGAAGGCAGCCCCGCCGGTTTTGACATTGCCCAATACACTTCGGGCACAGACAACGATGCAGCCGAGCCGATCTACAACCGGCTCACCGAATTCGAACAAGGCGGCACCGGCGTGGTTCCGGCGCTGGCGACCAAGTGGGACGTCTCGCAAGACGGTCTGGTCTACACCTTTCACCTGCGCGAAGGGGTGAAGTTCCATAGCAATACCGCTTTCAAACCGAGCCGTGATTTCAATGCGGACGACGTACTGTTCACCTTCAACCGCATGCTCAAGCCGGATCATCCATTTCGCGTTGCTTACCCGACCGAATTTCCGTACTTCAGCAGCATGGGCCTGAACAAGAACATCAAGTCAGTCGAGAAAACCGATCCGCTGACCGTGGTCTTCACGCTCAACAAGGTCGATGCCGCTTTTATCCAGAACGTGGCGATGAACTTCGCGTCGATTCTGTCCGCCGAATACGCCGATCAACTGCTCGCCGCCGGCAATATGCGCGATATCAACCAGCAGCCAATCGGTACTGGTCCGTTCGTATTTCAGCGTTATCAGAAAGATTCGCAGATCCGCTACAAGGGCAACAAAGAGTTCTGGGATCCGAGCCGGGTCAAGATCGACCAGTTGATTTTCGCAATCAATACCGACGCTTCGGTGCGCCTGCAAAAGCTCAAGAAGAATGAATGTCAGGTGACGCTCAACCCGCGTCCGGCCGACGTTCAGGCGCTCAAGGAAGACAAGCAACTGAAGGTCATCGAACAGGCTGGTTTCAACCTCGGTTATATCTCCTACAACGTGCGCCATGAGCCGTTGGGCAACCTGCAAGTGCGTCAGGCGCTGGATATGGCCGTGAACAAACAGGCCATCATCAACGCCGTTTACCAGGGCGCGGGCCAGCTGGCCGTCAATGCCATGCCGCCGACCCAATGGTCTTACGACGACACCATCAAGGACGCGGGCTACAACCCGGAAAAAGCCAAAGAGCTGCTGCGCGCCGCAGGCGTCAAGGAAGGCACCGAGCTGACCCTCTGGGCCATGCCGGTACAGCGTCCGTACAACCCGAACGCCAAGCTGATGGCTGAAATGCTCCAAGCCGATTGGGCCAAGGTCGGCATCAAGGTCAAGATCGTCAGCTATGAATGGGGCGAATACCTCAAGCGCACCAAGAACGGCGAACACGATATCTCGCTGATTGGCTGGACCGGCGACAACGGTGACCCGGATAACTGGCTCGGCACGCTGTACAGCTGCGCATCGATTGGCGGCAACAATTACTCGATGTGGTGCGACGAGAAATACGACGCCCTGGTCAAGGCCGCCGTTGCGACCGCCGACAAGACCCAGCGCATCGACCTGTACAAACAGGCCCAGCAGTACCTGAAGCAGCAAGTGCCGATCACGCCGATTGCGCACTCAACGGTCAATCAGCCATTGCGCGCTGAAGTTCAGGGTTTCCACGTCAGTCCGTTCGGTCGCAACAACTTCTCCGGCGTCAGCATCGCCGAATAACCACGTTGATCCATCTGGAGCTCGCTGCCTTTATCGCAGGCGGCGCGCTCCGCTGTTCCAGAGATTCATGTTTTCGATAAAAAAAGCCGGGCCACAAGTCCGGCGCCTTCAAGCCAGACCAAAAAAACTGGCGTTAATAAGAGCAGTAAAGGGAGCGTTACCGTGAAGAAAGTCAACACAGCTGCATTCGCCTTGTCCATCGCCACCTTGAGCGCAATGGTCCAGGCAGAGCCAACCAGCCAGGCATTCGTGCCCACCGAGCTGAGCTCGAAAAGCGCACAGGGAGAAGCCAACGGCTTTTTCGAAGACCAGCACCTGACCGGAACCACGCGCAACTGGTACGCCAACGAGCTGGCCCGTCGCGACACCAGCTTCTCGTACCGCAAGGGCGGTGACACGCCGACGCCAACCTCGCGCCGGATCAACTGGGTGCAAGGCACCATCGTCGACTACACCTCGGGCTTCACTCAGGGCACCGTCGGTTTCAGCACGGAAATGGCGCTGTACAACGCCATCGCCCTGGACCGTGACCGCAAGGACATGGCTGGCGGTTCGAACCGTACCTTGACCGAAAACGACGGCGACGCCGTGGGTCAGTGGAGCAAGATGGGCCTGGCCAACGTCAAGGCGCGGATCTCCAACACCACCCTGACCGGCGGCCGCCAGTCGGTGAACACGCCTGTGATCGCCTACATCGGCAACCGCGCGCTGCCATCGAGTTTCAACGGTTTCGCCCTCAAGAGCGACGAGTTCAACAACCTGTCGTTCCAGGCCGGTAGCTTCGACCGCGTTTCGCCGCGTACCGAACAGAGCCTGACCAAATTCCGCTCCGAATACGCCAGCACCACTGCCTTTGCCGATCGCATCGACATGGCCGGCGTTGACTACAAGCCGTTCGAGAGCCTGACCACCAGCTTCTACGCCTCGAACGTCGAAGACTTCTGGCATCAATACTACTTCGCCTTCACCCACGAACTGGGTGACACCGATGTACTGGGCCTGAGCACCAACCTGAACTACTACAAGACCAAGGATGCCGGCCAGCGCAAGCTCGGCCCTATCGACAACGACACTTACAGCCTGTCGTTTACCGCGACTCACCAGGCCCACAGCCTGACGCTCGCGTATCAGGAAGTCGAAGGCGACGAATACTTCGACTATGCCCACGAAACCAACGCCATCTTCCTGGCCAACTCCCTGCTCTCGGACTTCAACGGCCCTAACGAGAAATCCCTGCAGATCGGCTACGTGCTAAACATGGCCGAATACGGCGTGCCGGGGCTGAAGTTCAACGTTTACCAGGCGCGCGGCTGGGGCATCGACGGTACGCATTACAAAGGTACTGCCTATGACGTGAAGAGCATGGACGGCGAAAAACACTACGAATATGGCGTAGGCACTTCGTATACCGTACAAGACGGCCCGCTCAAGGCCACCGCTGTACGTGCGACCTACACCACGCACCGCGCCAGTGAATTCCAGGCGGATGGCAGCCTGAACGAGTTCCGTCTGGTCACCACCATTCCGTTCAACATCCTGTAAGCAACATCGACAAGGCCGGGCGGGCGCCCAGCGCATGCCCGGCTCACAGGCGTTACCTTAATGGAGGGTTCCTATTGAAACTGTTATCACTACGCAACTCGATTGCCCTGGCACTGTTCAGCGTCGCGGTCGGCGTCTCGGCAAAACCTCTGGTGGTCTGCACCGAAGCCAGCCCCGAAGGCTTTGATATCGTTCAGTACACGACAGCGGTTACCGCCGATGCCACGGCAGAAACCCTCTTCGACAAACTGGTCGCGTTCAAGCCCGGCACCACGGACACCGAACCGAATCTGGCTGAAAGCTGGGACATCAGTGAAGACGGTCTGACGTACACCTTTCACCTGCGCAAGGGCGTCAAGTTCCAGACCACCGATTACTTCAAGCCGACCCGGGAAATGAACGCCGACGATGTGTTGTGGAGCTTTCAGCGCCAGCTGGACCCCAAACATCCATGGCACGCAAAATCCCTCACCGGCTTCCCGTATTTTGAAAGCATGGGCTTCAATGACCTGCTGAAAAACATCGAGAAACTCGACGACCACACCGTCAGGTTCACCTTGGCACGCCCGGAATCGCCATTCCTGCGCGACCTGGCCATGCCGTTCACCTCGATTTATTCGGCCGAATACGCCGACCAGTTGCTCAAGGCCGGCAAGACCGCCGAACTGAACAGCAAGCCCATTGGCACCGGGCCGTTCATCCTGACCCGCTATGCCAAGGACGCCCAAGTCCGATATAAAGCCAACCCTGATTACTGGAAGGGTGTGGTGCCCAGCGAGGCGCTGATTTTCGCCATTACGCTGGACAGCAATGTCCGTCTGCAAAAGCTCAAGGCGAACGAATGCCAGGTCGCGCTTTATCCAAAGCCGGACGACATCGCCAGCATCAAGGCTGACCCCAATCTCAAGATTGACGAGATGGAAGCCATGATGACCAGTTACATCGCGATCAACACCACACATAAATACCTCAGTGATGTGCGGGTGCGTGAAGCGATCAATATGGCCTTCGATAAAAAGGCGTACATCAAGGCGCTGTTTGGCGAGGGCAAGGCCACTGAAGGCGTAAACCCTTACCCGCCTACACTGTTGGGTTATGCCACTGATATCCAGAATCCACCGCATGATCTGGAAAAGGCACGGGCATTGCTCAAAGAAGCAGGCGTACCGGAAGGCTACGAATTCAGCCTGTTCCTGCGCAATGGCGGTGCGGTGACCAACCCGAACCCGGCCCTGGGCGCGCAAATGATGCAGGCGGATCTGGCGAAAGTCGGGATCAAGCTCAATCTGCGGGTGCTGGAATGGGGCGAGATGCTCAAACGCGCCAAGGGCGGCGAACATGACATGGTGTTTGCAGGCTGGGCCGGCGACAACGGCGACCCGGATAACTTCCTGACGCCAAACCTGAGTTGCGCTGCGGCCAGTAATGGTGAAAATTACGCGCGCTGGTGCAACAAGGCATTTGAGGAAGCGATTTCCAAGGCTCGGGAGAAGACCGATCCGGCAGAACGCGCCGCCTTGTACGAGCAAGCGCAGCAAATCGCTCGCAAGGACCTGCCATGGATAAGCCTGGCGTACCCGAAACTGTTTACTGCAATGCGCAAGAACGTCGAAGGCTACCAAATCAGCCCGCTGACCAATAACAACTTCGCCACTACCCGGGTGAAGTAGAAGAATAATCCGGCGGGCTCATAACCCGAGACCCGCCGGAACACGCCTAACCGGCCGATGAGGTACACGAGAAGATGTTTAGTTTTATTGCCCGCCGAGTGGGGTTGCTGATACCCACCTTCTTCGGCATCACCTTGCTGACCTTCGCCCTGATTCGCCTGATTCCTGGCGACCCGGTCGAAGTCATGATGGGTGAACGCCGGGTCGATCCGGAAATGCACGCCCAAGCCATGGAACGTCTTGGCCTCAACAAGCCGCTTTATGCGCAATACATCGATTACGTCGGCAAGCTCGCTCAAGGCGATCTCGGCGAATCGTTGCGTACACGGACCAGCGTCTGGAGCGAGTTCACCGCACTGTTCCCGGCAACTCTGGAACTGTCGCTGGCGGCTTTGATCTTCGCGGGCATTCTCGGCTTGCTGGCCGGGGTCATCGCGGCATTGAAACGAGGGTCCCTGTTCGACCATGGGGTGATGGGTATCTCCCTGGCGGGATACTCGATGCCGATCTTCTGGTGGGGCCTGATCCTGATCATGTTCTTCTCGGTCACTTTAGGCTGGACCCCGGTTTCCGGGCGTATCGACCTGCTGTATGACATCCCGCCAAGAACCGGCTTCATGCTGATCGACACCTTGCTCAGCGATGAAGAAGGCTCGTTCCTCGACGCCTTGCATCACCTGATTCTGCCGGCCATCGTGCTGGGGACCATTCCGCTGGCCGTTATTGCCCGGATGACCCGCTCCTCGATGCTCGAAGTGCTGCGTGAAGACTACGTGCGTACGGCTCGCGCCAAAGGCCTGTCGCCCGCTCGCGTGGTATTCGTGCACGGTCTGCGTAACGCGCTGATTCCGGTGCTGACGGTGTTCGGCCTGCAAGTCGGCACATTGCTGGCCGGTGCGGTACTGACCGAAACGATCTTCTCCTGGCCGGGTATCGGCAAGTGGCTGATCGAAGCCATCGGCGCGCGGGACTATCCCGTCGTGCAGAACGGCATCCTGTTGATCGCCTGCCTGGTGATCCTGGTCAACTTCGTGGTGGACATCCTCTACGGCTTTGCCAACCCACGCATTCGTCACCAGCGCTGAGATCATTCCTATGACCACCACTACTCCAGCGGTAGCAGTCGATCAAAGCCTGCTCTACCCCTCACCGTACAAAGAATTCTGGCAAGCGTTCGCCAAGAACAAAGGCGCCGTTGCCGGCCTGATGTTCATGATCCTGATTGTGTTCTGCGCACTGTTCGCGCCGTGGGTCGCGCCCCATGATCCAAGCGAGCAATACCGCGACTTCCTGCTGACCCCGCCGGTCTGGCTCGAAGGTGGCCAATGGCAGTTCCTGCTGGGCACCGACGAACTGGGTCGCGATCTGCTTTCGCGTCTGATCCAGGGTTCGCGCCTGTCGCTGCTGATCGGTTTGTCATCGGTTGTGATGTCGTTGATTCCGGGCATCTTCATGGGCCTGCTGGCGGGTTTCTTCCCACGCATTCTCGGCCCGTCGATCATGCGCCTGATGGACATCATGCTTGCCCTGCCCTCGCTGCTGCTGGCTGTGGCCATCGTCGCGATCCTCGGCCCTGGCCTGATCAACACCGTGATCGCTATCGCCATCGTCTCGCTGCCTTCTTATGTTCGTCTGACCCGCGCGGCGGTGATGGGCGAGCTGAATCGCGACTACGTGACCGCTGCACGTCTGGCTGGCGCAACCCTGCCACGCCTGATGTTCATCACCGTGCTGCCCAACTGCATGGCGCCGCTGATCGTGCAGGCGACCTTGAGTTTCTCCTCGGCGATTCTCGATGCCGCGGCGCTGGGCTTCCTCGGTCTGGGCGTACAACCGCCGACACCTGAGTGGGGCACCATGCTCGCTTCGGCCCGGGACTACATCGAACGCGCCTGGTGGGTGGTAAGCCTGCCCGGCCTGACCATTTTGCTCAGCGTGCTGGCAATCAACCTGATGGGCGACGGACTGCGCGATGCGCTGGACCCGAAACTCAAAAATGCCGCCTGAGGAGATTCGTATGTCACTTCTAGAAATCAAGAATCTCAACGTCCGCTTCGGCGACGCAACGGCGGTGCCGGTTGTCGACGGCCTGTCCATCAGCGTCGAGAAAGGCGAAGTCCTGGCCATTGTTGGCGAATCGGGTTCGGGTAAATCCGTGACCATGATGGCGCTGATGGGCCTGATCGATCACCCCGGCGTGGTCACTGCCGACTCCCTGAACTTCGACGGCAAGGAGCTGCTGCAGCTCAATTCACGCCAGCGTCGCAAGATCATCGGCAAAGACATGGCGATGGTGTTCCAAGACCCGATGACCGCTCTGAACCCCAGCTATACCGTGGGTTTCCAGATCGAAGAAGTTCTGCGTCAACACTTGAACATGTCGGGCAAGGCCGCACGTCAGCGGGCCCTTGAACTGCTGGAAAAGGTGGAAATTCCCGGTGCCGCCGCGCGCCTGAATGCCTACCCGCACCAACTGTCCGGCGGCATGAGCCAGCGCGTGGCGATTGCCATGGCGATTGCCGGCGAACCAAAACTGCTGATCGCTGACGAACCGACCACTGCGTTGGACGTGACGATTCAGGCGCAGATCATGGACCTGTTGCTGAGCCTGCAAAAAGAGCAGGACATGGCCCTGGTGCTGATTACCCACGACCTGGCAGTCGTCGCCGAAACCGCCCAGCGCGTCTGCGTGATGTACGCCGGTCAAGCGGTGGAAGTCGGCAACGTTCCCGGCTTGTTCGATGTACCGGCGCATCCGTACAGCGAAGCACTGCTGGCGGCGATTCCGGAACACAGCATGGGCGCCGAACGTCTGGCGACTCTGCCAGGCATGGTTCCCGGCCGTTACGACCGTCCGCAAGGCTGCCTGCTGTCGCCGCGCTGCCCGTATGTGCAGGACAACTGCCGGACCCAACGCCCTGGCCTGGACCCGAAAGCCCATAGCCTGGCCCGTTGCTTCTATCCCCTGAATCAGGAGGTGGCGTAATGAGCGTCGTCTTAACCGCCCGTGACCTTACCCGTCACTACGAAGTGTCCCGCGGCCTGTTCAAGGGTCACGCGCTGGTGCGCGCCCTCAACGGCGTTTCGTTCGAGCTGGAGGCCGGCAAGACGCTGGCTGTGGTCGGCGAATCCGGCTGCGGCAAGTCGACCCTGGCCCGCGCCCTGACGCTGATTGAAGAGCCTTCATCCGGCTCACTGAAAATCGCCGGCAACGAAGTCACCGGCGCGACCAAAGAACAACGCAAGCAATTGCGCAAAGACGTGCAGATGGTTTTCCAAAGCCCGTATGCGTCGTTGAACCCTCGGCAGAAGATCGGCGATCAGCTGGGCGAGCCGTTGCTGATCAACACCAATCTGTCCGCCAAGGAGCGTCGCGACAAAGTGCAGGCAATGATGGCTCAGGTCGGCTTGCGCCCTGAGCATTACCATCGCTACCCGCACATGTTCTCCGGTGGTCAGCGTCAGCGTATCGCCCTGGCTCGGGCGATGATGTTGCAGCCAAAAGTATTGGTGGCGGACGAACCGACGTCGGCGCTCGACGTGTCGATTCAGGCGCAGGTGCTGAACCTGTTCATGGATCTGCAGCAGGAATTCAACACGGCCTACGTGTTCATCTCCCACAACCTGTCAGTGGTGCGTCACGTTGCCGACACGGTTTTGGTGATGTATCTGGGCCGCCCTGCGGAAATGGGCCCGAAAGAAGAGATCTACAACCGGCCGCTGCACCCGTACACCCAGGCGCTGCTGTCGGCGACTCCGACGATTCATCCTGATCCGCTGAAACCCAAGATCAAGATCATCGGCGAGCTGCCCAACCCACTCAACCCGCCCACCGGCTGCGCCTTCCACAAGCGCTGCCCGTATGCGACCGAGCTGTGCGCCACCGACGAACCGGCCTTGCGCCTGGTAGATAACCGCCAGGTTGCCTGCCATTACGCCGAGCAGTTTGTGGCGGCGTAAACCACTAGCCCGTAGGACCGGCTTTAGCCGGGAGAGCTTTCTCGCGGCTAAAGCCGCTCCTACGGATTTCCCTATTAGTAAACATCCCTCCTGTAACGCCCCTGCTCGATCAAATCCCCCACCGCTTGCGCGCCGAGGATCTCGATCAACGCCGCATCGACGCCCGCCGCCATGCCTTCCAGGCTGCCGCAGATATAAATCGCCGCACCGTCCGCCAGCCAAAGACGCAATTCATCCGCTGCCTCAAGCAAGCGATCCTGCACATAGACTTTCTCGGCCTGATCCCGGGAGAACGCCAGATCCAGGCGTGTCAGCTCGCCGGATACCAGCCACGCTTGCAACTGATCCCCGCAATGGAAGTCATGCGCTGCATTGCGCTCGCCAAACAGCAGCCAGTTGCGCGTCTGCCCTTGGGCAATGCGCCCTTTGAGCAAGCTGCGCAGCCCCGCCAGGCCAGTGCCGTTACCCAGCAAAATCACCGGGCACGGCTCGTCCGGCAGATGGAAGCTGCTGTTACGCCGTACCCGCAGGCTGACAGCTTCACCCAGCGCGACATGTTCGGTCAGCCAGCCGGAACCCAAACCAAGGCTGCCATCCGGATGCAGCTCCTGACGCACGATCAATTCCAGCACGCCGTCTTGCGCAATCGAGGCAATGGAATATTCGCGCATGGCCAGTGGCACCAAGGCATCAATCAACGCCTGAGCGTGCAGCCCCACCAAATGCGCACGATGTTGCGGCAATTGGCGACTCGCCAGGGCAATCTCGATGCTTTCGTCCAGACCGCCGACCTTGACCGACGTATCGCCCGCGATACCCAGACCGGCGAGAAATTGCTGGATCGCCGCCTGACTGTTGCGCGGCAGGATTTCCACCAGATCGCCCGCTGTCCACGTCAGCGAAGGCGGTGGCGTCAGGCCCAGCAAGAATACTTTCGAGCCGGTGCTGCCAGGGTTGAGGTGTTCGCGCTGGCAGAGTGTCCAGTTGTCATAGCTGGGCGCCTGCCACAACGTGGACGGCGTGCTGCCGGTCAGGTTGCCCAACTGCTGCTGCCATTGCTGCAGGGCTGCGGGATCGGCGCTGTCCACTTCAACCGAAGCGAACAGCGTGTTGCCGCCGCGCTCGGCGAGCCAGTCATGCAAACGGCGGGCAAATGCGCAGAAGTGCTGATATTGCCGGTCGCCCAGGCCAAGCACCGCGTAATTCAGATTGCCCAGCGCCAATTGACTGCCGAGCAACTTGCGCTCGAAACCCCGCGCGCTGTCCGGCGCTTCGCCATCACCAAACGTGCTGACCACAAACAAAGCATTCTGGCTCTGGCTCAAATCCCGTTCAGTCACATCCGCCAAACGCTGCACCTTGACCGGCATGCCTGCGGCCTGCAATTGGCCCGCAGTCTGCCAGGCCAGTTGTTCGGCAAAGCCGCTCTGGCTGGCAAAGCCGATCAACCACGCAGGCGCGTCAGTGGCAGCCGGAGCGGCTGAAACAGCACCGCGCGCATTACGCACTTCTTTCTTCTTGCGCCGGCGATCCAGATACAGCAGCCAGCCGGTAATAAAGAACAGCGGCATCATCAGCGCCGCAGCGGTCATGATGATCCGCCCGACGATGCCGAAGTAACTGCCGACGTGCAGCGCATAGTTGCTGATCAGCAATTGGCCGCCGAGGCTTTTTTCCGCGTAACGGGAAACTTCGCTGACCTTGCCGTTGGCCGGATCAAGGGTGATGGTGTTCAGCGCACGCGGGTGCGGCGAGTCCTTGAGCAGATAGAAAATCGTCGCCTGCTGGCCTGCGACGTTTGGCAGGCGAATGTTGTAGCCCGCCAGATCCGGGCCGGCCGCGGTCTTGATGCTGTTCCACACCGCAACATAATCGACGGTCGGCAACGGGCCTTGTGGCGCGCCTTTACCACCCGGACGGCCACCGCCACCGCCGCCACCTTTGCGCTGCTCGCCCGCAGGCGCGTCGCCGAGCAAGCGGGTCATGCCGTCTTTTACCCAGTCATAGGACCAAGTCAGGCCGGTGATCGCGAACAACAGGTAAAACACCAGGCACCAGGTGCCGAACACCGAGTGCAGGTCCCAGTTGAAGCTGCGACCTTTCTTCGCCCAGTCCAGGGTCAACCAGACCCGCCAGTTCAGGGCTTTGCGCGGCCAGCGCAGGTAAAGGCCGGACAAGCAGAAAAACACCAGAATCAGCGTGCAGGCGGCAGTGACTTGCTTGCCGTATTCGCCCAGCGCGAGAAAGCGGTGCAGCTTGAGGACGAAATCGAAGAAGCCCGCGCCAGTGGCGTCAGGCTTGAGGTCGCCGGTGTACGGATCGAAGTTGCGCATCGGCCCACGTCGCTCGCCCGGTGCCGGGGTGAAATACACTTGCGCGGCTTTATTGCCGACGGTTTCAACCCGCAGGATCGCGACGATCAGCCCGGTGGTGGACTCAAGCTTGCGCACCAGCTCAACCGGCGGCAACTGCTCGCCACGCTGTTCGACGTATAAGGCATCGGGACTGGTCCATTCAAGGATTTCATCCTCGAAGGAATAGATCGCCCCGGTGATTCCCATCAGGGCCAGCACCAGACCGGCCGTGATTCCGAAAAACCAATGGACTTGAAACAGGACTTTCTTCAACACCCGTGCTACCTCGTTCTCATTCATCCGTCGCGCCGCGCAGTATGCGCCAAACGGAAGACGTTCTCATTTGCTAACTGCCACCCAATCCCCGACCGCGCATCAAATACAAATCCGGTGTCCCCCCGAAGGAGCAGAAATGCAAATCCGGTAGGAGGGGACTTG
>NZ_LGSI01000050.1 GCF_001698815.1 Pseudomonas syringae
GCTCACCGAGGCGACTGATTCGCGGGCAAGGTGGAGCGCCACCCCGGTCGCTGCAACGAGTGCTAATCTGCCGAACCTGAAATCCACAGACCAGGCTCAACCCAATGTTCACTATCCGCGTCATGACCATGGCCGACTACGATGCGGTCATCGACCTCATGAGCAAGACTCCAGGTATCTCGTTGCGTGACGCCGATTCTCGCGAGGCGACCGCTCGTTACCTGCAACGCAATCCGGAAATGAGTTTCGTCGCCGAAGTAGGCGATGTGCTTGGCGCGTGCGTGATGTGCGGGCATGACGGTCGCCGGGGTTATCTGCAGCACCTGGTGGTGCTTCCCGAATATCGACGTCAAGGCATTGCCAAATCATTGGTACAGCGTTGTCTTTCGAGTCTTGAGGCGCAGGGCGTCCTTAAATGTCACCTTGATGTATTCAAGACCAATGAGGCGGCTGCGCAGTATTGGCAAGGCCAGGGCTGGCAGCGGCGAACCGACATTGATCGGTATTCGTTTACCCGGCCGGGGCATGACAACGCTTGAATGACGCTTTCAGCACCTTCTCTCGGCGCCTGAACGCGTGGTCAGCTAACAGAGTATGACTATCAACAATTAATGCTCCGTCTATTAGAAACCTTCACAGTAGGCGACTAGGCTTGATCTACCGTTGGCGCAGGCCATCGGTTGACCTGATAGCAGGAGAGAGGCATGAGCCAGGCGCCTGCTCTGCCACCGTGGACCGCCCTGTAGGCAAGCTGATTGCCAATCTCAAGAATTATTGTGTGGACACAACGGTAGATAAACCAGCAGCTGGTCCCGTGCCATTGATTCTATTCATCCTATCCCGTAGCTCAGACCGGCCCGGGCAATTGGATGAACACGACCAAAGGTAGCTCGCACATGGCAAATGAATCGAAATGTCCGTTCAGTCAAGCGGCTGGCAGTGGCACCACGAATCGCGACTGGTGGCCGAATCAGCTGAACCTGAAGATTCTTCACCAGCACTCGTCCTTGTCCGATCCCATGGACGAGAGCTTCAACTATTCCGAGGCGTTCAAGAGCCTCGACCTGGCAGCGGTCAAGCAGGACCTCCACGCGCTGATGACCGAGTCCCAGGACTGGTGGCCAGCGGACTTTGGTCATTACGGGCCGCTGTTCATTCGCATGGCCTGGCACAGTGCAGGTACCTATCGCACCGGTGATGGTCGCGGCGGTGCCGGTGCCGGTCAGCAGCGTTTTGCGCCACTCAACAGCTGGCCGGATAACGTCAGTCTCGACAAGGCGCGCCGGCTGATCTGGCCGGTCAAGCAAAAGTACGGGCGGAGGATTTCCTGGGCCGACCTGATCGTGCTCACCGGCAACGTCGCGCTGGAGTCCATGGGTTTCAAGACCTTCGGTTTCTCGGGCGGTCGTCCGGACGTCTGGGAACCTGATGAAGACATATATTGGGGCTCGGAAAAAACCTGGCTGGGGGGTGATACCCGGTACGGCAAGGAAGCCCAGCCGCCGGGAGAAGGCGTGCTGGTGGCCGAAGCGGACAAACATGGCACCGAAGAAAGTCGCACCGACAACCAGGGTCGCAACCTGGAGAATCCTCTCGCCGCCGTACAAATGGGCCTGATCTACGTCAACCCTGAAGGCCCGGAAGGCAACCCGGATCCGGTGGCATCGGCGAAAGATATCCGCGAAACATTCGGTCGAATGGCGATGAATGACGAAGAAACTGTCGCGCTGATTGCCGGTGGCCACGCCTTCGGCAAGACTCACGGCGCCGGGCCTGCGGACAATGTCGGTGCTGAACCGGAGGCCGCTGGTCTGGAAGAGCAAGGCCTGGGCTGGAAGAATAGTTTCGGCACAGGCAAAGGCCCCGACACCATTACCAGCGGCCTTGAAGTGACCTGGACTTCAACGCCGACCCAATGGAGCAATCAATACCTGGAAAACCTGTTCGGTTTTGAATGGGAGCTGACCAAGAGCCCGGCCGGCGCCAATCAATGGCGACCAAAAGATGGCGCGGGTGCCGATACCGTGCCGGATGCCCATGACCCATCCAAGCGCCGCGCACCGTCCATGCTGACCTCGGACCTGGCCCTGCGCTTCGATCCGATCTATGAAAAAATCTCCCGGCGCTTCCTTGAGAACCCCGATCAGTTGAGCGATGCGTTCGCCCGCGCCTGGTTCAAACTGACCCACCGCGACATGGGGCCGCTGTCGCGCTACCTCGGCCCGGAAACACCGGCTGAAGAGCTGCTCTGGCAAGACCCGATTCCAGCGGTTGACCATGCTCTGGTCAATGAAGCCGACATCGCCGCGCTTAAAAGCAAACTACAAGCCAGCGGCTTGTCGGTTGGGCAACTGGTCTCCACCGCCTGGGCGGCGGCTTCGACTTTCCGTGGCTCGGACAAGCGTGGTGGCGCCAATGGCGGGCGGCTGCGTCTGGCACCGCAGAAGTTCTGGCAGGCCAACCAGCCTGAGCAACTGGCGAGCGTGCTGGAAACCCTTGAAGGGATCCAGGCCGAATTCAATCAGGCGCAGTCTGGCGGCAAAAAGATTTCGCTGGCCGACCTGATCGTACTGGGCGGCTGTGCGGGCATCGAACAGGCGGCGAAAAATGCCGGGCAAACCCTGACCGTGCCGTTTGCGCCGGGGCGCATGGACGCTTCCCAAGAGCAGACAGATGTGGACTCGTTCGGCTTCCTCGAACCCGCTGCCGATGGCTTCCGTAACTACGCCAAAGGCCGCTACAGCCTTTCGGCCGAGGCATTGCTGATCGACAAGGCCCAGCTGCTGACGCTCACCGCGCCGGAAATGACCGTGCTGCTTGGCGGCCTGCGAGTCTTGAACATCAACGATCGACAAAGCCCTCATGGGGTTTTCACCAGTCGGCCCGAAGCGTTGACCAATGACTTCTTCATCAATCTGCTGGACATGAGCACCGAGTGGAAGCCTGTTTCTGATACCGCGGCGGAGTTTGAAGGGCGTGATCGCAAAACCGGTGAGGTGAAATGGACGGGCACCCGGGTAGATCTGGTCTTCGGTTCTCACGCGCAGCTACGGGCGCTGGCGGAAGTCTATGCCAGCTCGGACGCGCAAGAGAAGTTCGTCAAAGACTTCGTGGCTGCCTGGGACAAGGTGATGAATCTGGATCGTTTTGATCTGAAGGTGTGATAAACGAATCAGGCAGCCTCGTGGAGGCGAGGCTGCCTGTGACTATCAAGTTGGACGAGGCAGCGACAAGCGGGGTTCGCTGCTACCTCGGGGTCGTGAATCACGATCAGCTGTCCTGGTCGCTGTAGGCTTCAGTGGTGTATTCGAGGTTGTGGATGACACCCTTGTGATCGGTGTACACCATGTGCGACTCAACAGTGCCGCGGATCGGGTTGACGTTTTCAGCGGTGGTTATGCTGATGACTTTGTTGATGTCCAACGGTTCGGAGTAGGTGTACTGCTCAACCTCGGCGGCTGAAACGTTAGTGACATTGTCTTTGGCCGAGGCGAACACGCTGACCATCATGAGTGCGGCGAACAGTGGAGTTTTCATGGTGTATTCCTTTAAGTTAAGAATGGTTGAAAGCAACGTTTCATTTCGTTTGCTTCTGGCACCGATTTTGTTCGCCTTCAGGGTTTTGCAGAAATAGTAACGAGCAATAGCTGGCATCAGTCGCGCTGATACATATTGGGTGCCCGCTCAATGAGTCCGCTTTTTAACGGACTTATCGAATCGAAAAACTTTCTTGGGAGGGAGCAATGGCAGATAAAGCGCACGCGTACGAAGTCCGGGTGACTTGGGTTGGCAACGAGGGAACAGGAACGTCGTCTTATCGGGGTTACAGCCGGGCGCACGTAATCACGGCTAAGGGAAAAGTACCCATTGAGGGGGCATCCGATCCCGTTTTTCGAGGAGACCCCACACGCTGGAACCCGGAGGAATTGCTCTTGGCATCCTTATCTGCGTGCCACAAGCTTTGGTATCTTGGCCTTTGTGCTGAGGCCGGGATCGTTGTGGTGGCCTACGAGGACAACGCTCAAGGAACCATGGTCGAGGAGAGCGACGGCGCTGGTCAGTTCACCTCAGTTGTTTTGCGGCCGAAGGTGATCCTCGCACCGGGGTCTGAAATCGCAAAAGCTCAGACTCTGCACAAAATAGCTCATGAGAAATGCTTCATTGCTCGTTCGGTAAACTTCCCAGTCAACCACGAACCCGAAATATCGATAAACCCAGGCGCTTAATTAACTAGAGAGCGTGATCCCGCATTTTCAACGCAAGGGCCTGTACCGCAAAGCGTACGAGGCTCCACGTTGCGCAAACAGTTAGGCTTGGACGAACTGCGCAACTGAAACCGCCGCTCCGCCTGAGTCGCGTGGCCCTTGTCGGCCTTCCGTGCATTCGACATGCTTGGCGACTCTCGACGGCTCAACGCCGTCTGCTCGTCCTGTAGGAGAAGTTGCTTGAACAGTCACATCGCTCCGGTCGATCTCGCCAAGGCTTATCGACTCCTCAATCACGGCCCGACCGTTCTGGTGTCTGCTGCCCACGACGGCGGTGTCGACGTGATGGCCGCCGCCTGGGCCTGCGCCCTGGATTTCATGCCGCCCAAACTGACCGTAGTGCTGGATAAAGCCACGAAGACCCGGGAACTTGTCGAGCGTAGCGGCACGTTCGTTATTCAGGTGCCCACCGTGGCGCAGTTGCAGTTGACCCATCAAGTAGGCACCACCAGCCTGAATGACGATCCGCAAAAGCTGGCTCATGCAGGCGTGGAGTGGGTTGATCTGGCGGGGCGGGACGTGCCTTGCGTAGCCGGATGTTCCGGCTGGCTGGTCTGCAAGCTGATTCCTGAGCCGCACAATCAGCAGGCTTACGATCTTTTTATCGGTGAAGTGGTTGGCGCCTGGTCCGACACTCGCGTGTTCAGCGATGGGCATTGGCACTTTGAACACGCCGATCCGGCCTTGCGCAGCCTGCACTACATCGCTGGCGGGCATTTTTATGCGATTGGCGAAGTGCTCAATGTCGAGCCGGCTACCGAGAGTGACTGACGATTCGGCATGACATTGGTTGTCGAGCCTGAATGCCAGGGATGCTGCGGGCTGTCGATGGGTCGCAAGCCGTGACGCTGAAACAGTTCGCCATAGCCGTTGACCAGAAACTGGCCACTGCGGCGCAACCAGTCCTCGCGGCGCTCGGCGTAGACCTTCGGCAGCAAATACCAGGGCAGGCCGGGCAGGTCATGATGGACCAGATGCAAGTTCAGGTTCAGGAACAGCCAGCGCCACGGCCAGCCCGCCTCGTTGATCACCGAACGTTGTTCCGGTGCCTGGGCGGGGCGGTGTTCGTAGTAGGAACGCACCATGGATAACCCCAAAGCGAGCACGCTGGACAGCAGATAACCGACTATCGGCAGCTCGCCATGCAGGTTGACGAACGCCAGCACCGCGACCACGCACGCGCCATGGCTGAGCCACATTAGCCAGGCTTGCAGCACGCCGTGCCGCAGCCTTGAAGACTCTTCGACAACCAGACCGCCCAGCGCCAGGGCGGGGCCCACCAGCAGGCGCCCGTACAAGGTTTTATTCAGCCAGTGCACAGCGCGCCGCAAAACGCCGCTGCGCTGCCAGGCCTGGGCGTCAAGGTAGCGACTTTCCGGGTCCATCTGTGGCCGGGTCAATTCTTCGTCGCGATGGTGCAGCAGATGGCTGTCGCGATACAGGGTGTAGGGATACCAGATCGCCAGCGGCGCATAACCCAAGAGTTTATTCAGCCAGCGCCAAGGGGAAGGGTGACCATGCAGCATCTCATGCTGCAACGACATCCAGAAGGTGATGACCGGAATCAACAGCAGCAGCGTCAGTGTCTGGCCCAATAGCGGCGCGTAATGAATCAGGCTGAACCATGCCGAATAAGTGCCGAGCAACAGTAGCCAGGTGGGCCAGTCGCTGCGGGCAGTCCAGGAGGCGTGCAGCTCAAGGATGCGAGTGCGGTGTGCGGCGTCGAGGTAGTTACACATAGGGCAAGTGACCAGATTCTCGGCATTCGGGATGACGTGGCGGCCAGTGGTCTGGTAGACGCACCCTATCAAGCTTTGTTATGCATGAATAATCACTTATCCATAGCTTTATATAGCTATTTAGAATTAATAAGCGTGCCTTGACGTGTGGATAGAGCGTTACCGCTAGCCAGACCGGACTGAACTCGGAAGAAAAAGCAGGGGTCTACCGTTTCCACTTATCGTTTGGGACAGCCCAGATGTCCGAACCATCGACCGGTAGCTCCGGCAAATTGTTTACGTTAGGGAGATCGAGCCTGTGACGCGTATTGTTTCGATCGTGAACTGGCGTAACGTTGGCCGGAGTGCTCACGCCAAGGCCGGCGATGCCACACGATCCTACTGGAGACCACAGCACATGAACGTCGACGAAGAAACCGTACGTCAGCTGGCGACAATGATCTGGGAAACCGAGGGTAAACCCGAGGGCCATCACGAGCGCCACTGGCAGATGGCGACCAAACTGGCCGAATCAGTGGCAATGACGCCTTCTCGCAGTGTCGACCGGGCCGCCGTCGAGGCATTGTTGCCCGACGCGGATCCGCATGACCCCGATCTGTCTGAAAAGCCGGGCCCCGAGTGAAGCTGACGTCGCGGCGCTGAAGCGTCTGATCAGTGAACGGCGGTGGACGCGGTCACTGCTGGCATCATTGCTGCGGGTGCGAAAGCCTGTTCCATTTTGGCAATGCCCTTGACCCAAAAGCGCCGATGAGGCGTCTGGTCGGGTGCCAGCAGAGGCTGGGAAGACCATTGGTGCTGGCGCTTGGACTCCTCGCGGTAGGCCTTCCACTCCATCGCTTCAGCGGTCTCTTTCGCCGCTCGTTCATCGTCGAACCAGCCATGAATGTAGACTTCACCTTGGTCGCGACCGTGCTCAACCAGCAAAAAAATAGTGTCCATTGAATGCCTGTCTGTCATCAAAGCTGCGCGGGTGATTCCCGCGCTCTACAACTTGTATCGGCAGGTGCAGCCAGACTTTAGTGGCTGCACGACCAGAAGACTGCAAAAAGGTTCACGGACTTAGCAAATCTCTTTCAAAGCAGGCGAGGAGAGGCGAGGGAGAGGTCTGTCGCAAGCATCCTGGCATCAGATACTTGCGACTGACCCATTGCGGTTTAGAACGTCACGCTTGCCGAAAGACGTGCTGTTCGCGGTTCACCGACATTGACTTGCAGTTCGCCGCTGCCCGTATTTGACGGGTAGTAGTGTTTGTCGAACAGGTTGTCGACGTTGAACTGCAGGCGCGTCTTGTAGCCTTGGGTGGGCAGGTCCCAACGCAGGAATGCGTCGGCAACGGTGTAGCTGTCCATCCAGAAACTGTTGTCGTTGTCTCCCGGACGCTTGCCCACGTAACGGGCGCCGCTGCCGGCGTGCCACTGACCCGTGGTTTCCGGGAAGGCGAGATGGTGAGTCAGGTACAGGCTGGCGGTGTGCATGGGTGCGTTATTGAGACGGTTACCTTCGTCGTCCGGATCGTCAAGAATCTCGGTGTGGGTGTAAGCGTAGGTACCGATCACGTCCCAGCGCGGCGCGATTTGTCCGGTAACGTCCAGTTCCAGCCCACGGGATCCCACCTTGCCTGCGGCTTCAGCAACGCTCACGCCATTGATCGTCGAGGTGGTCACGACGTTTTTCTTGACGATGTCGAACAGCGCCAGGTTGATGTTCAGCGCTTGTGACGGGTTGTATTTGGCACCGATTTCATAGCTGCGACCTTCCTCTGGATCAAAGGTATTGCCGACGTCGTCCACCGTGTCGTTGGGGACAAAGGAGCGGCTGTAGTTGCCATACAGCGACAGCGCTTCAGTGGGCTGATAGACCAGTCCGGCAAATGGAATGAACGTATCGCCGTTGTCGTCGCGGTTGAGCTGGTAAGACTTGCCCAGGCCCTGATCGCCGTACTGGTCGTAATGCTGCTGGCGACCGCCGAGGACCAGAATCCACTGCTGGTTCAAGTGCCAGTTATCCTTGAAATACACCGAAGTGGACGTCAGCTCGTTTCGCGCATTGCTCTGCGCCGCACTGACTACACTCGGTTCGGCCAGCTTGCCGTACTGCGGATCGTAGATGTTTATGTTCTGGGTGACGGTGTTGCGGTAGGTCTTGCCGCGATACTTGTCCGAAGCTTCGTTGTCGATGCCCACGAGCAGGTCATGCCGCTGACCGAACAACTGCTGTTCCCCTATGAAGTCCAGCGCGCTGTAGCGGCTTTCATAGTCGTAGTGGCCACCATTGGCCTGGCGGGTCAGCGTGCCATTGCTGAGCTTGGTCGGCTGGGCGATCGAGAGACTGTAACGGTCGTTGTTCCAGCCATAGGTTGCCCGGGTTTTCCAGGTGTCACTGAGCTGGTACTCAAATCGCGCCGTGGCGGTCTCGCTGATACCGACGGTTTTCGCCCAGCTTTCGTCCAGGCGTTTGCTGTAGCTGCCCGCTGCCGGACTGCCGTTGCTGAACACCGTACCGCGGTCGAACGGGCTGGAATAATCGTTGTATTCATAAGCCAGGGTCATGCTCGCGCGATCGCCGACCCAGCTCAGCGAAGGGGCGACCAGCGTATTTTCATTGGTGCCGTAATTGCGCCAGTAGTCTTCATTGCCGCGCTCGGCCACCAACCGGTAGGCCAGACCGGTATCACCCAGAGGACCGGTCGTATCCAGGCCGAAAGTCCCGCCGCCTTCGCTGAAGGCCGAGCCCGAAAGAGTGGTTTGTTGGGTGAACTGCGGCTGCTTGCTGATGATGTTGATCATGCCGCCCGGTTCCGCTGCACCATAGAGCAGTGCTGCCGGCCCCTTGAGCACTTCGATGTGATCAGTGGTGGCGCCCACGTTATGGCCCACGACCGAGCGAATACCGTCGCGCAGGATGGAGCCGTCGTCGTTCGAACCAAAGCCGCGCTTGATCACGGCGTCCTTGCTATTGCCCAGGGTGTTGGTTTCCGACACGCCGCTGACGAACTTCATCGCGTCGTTCAGTGACTTGATCTGATAGTCATCCAGTGTCTGTTGAGTCACTGAATTCACCGTCTGTGCTTCATCCTTGACCGGCACTTCGGATTTGCTCGCGGTGCTGGTGGTCGCACGGGTGTAACCGGCATTTTGCGATTCGCCCGTAGCCTGAATGTCAGTAGCGCCCAATTCGGTTACCGAATCGTCCGCGTTGGATAGCGTGGGCAGCAGAACACAACCTAAGGCAAGCATGGCGCAGTGATAAGAACGCGGTCGGGTGAGCACTGAATTCATTCCGTAAAAGATGTAAATGAGAATGTTTATTATTACTTTGTTGCTGGAGGGAAGCCAAGACATATCTGCCAACGCCCGGACTGTATCAACTTGCATACATTCATATGGAGGGCTCGCGCGGGTGCTTTTTGTGTATGTCCGAGATGGCAACTTCGGAAACATTTAATTAAAGTTGCCGCTCATTGTTTCCATTTCAGGGACGGTCATGGATCGTATTGAGTGCATGCGCACCTTCGTCACCACCGTTGGCGAAAACGGCTTCGCTGCTGCAGCCCGAGCGCTGGCGGTGCCGCGATCCAAAGTCAGCAAACAGATTCAGGCGCTGGAAGAAGCCATCGGCGTCCAGTTGCTGCAACGCACCACGCGCAGCCTGCATCTAACGGAAGCGGGCGCAGAATATTACGAAGCGTGTCGTGAAGTGCTGGCGTCGGTGGATGAGGCGGAGCAGCGGGCCCGCACCGGTCTTGGTGAAATACGCGGTGTGCTGCGGATCAACGCGCCGATGTCTTTCGGCTTGCGTCGGCTCGGGCCATTGATCCCCAAGTTCTACGAATTGCATCCCAGGGTGGAATTGCAGCTGGTGTTCAGCGATCAGCAGGTCGACCCGGTCAAGGGTGGCTTCGATGTCACGATCCGTATTGCCAGCCTGGCAGACTCCTCATTGGTGGCGCGGCATCTGGCGCCCGCGCCCCGCGTGTTGGTGGCGGCCCCGGCCTATCTGGCCCGCGCAGGTACGCCGCACGTGCCACGGGATCTGGCGGCGCATCAATGCCTGAATTACGGCTACCTGCAAAGCGGCGTCAGCCTGCAACTGAGCAACGGCAAGGAAACCCAGAAAGTCCACGTCACCGGCCCGCTGCACGCCAACAACGGCGACTTGCTGGCCCAGGCTGCGGAAGCAGGAATGGGCATCGCCTTGCTGCCGACTTTCATCGTCGAACAATCGATTGCCGAAGGGCGCCTGGTGCCGGTGATGTGCGACTGGCAGGCACCGCCGATTTCCATCAACGCGGTTTACCCCTCGGCGCGCCGTGTGCCGATGAAAACCCGCGCGTTCCTGGATTTCTTGACCCAGGAATTGAAGGATTAATGGGTGCGATCTGTTGGAGCGAGGCTTGCCCGCGAATCAAGCGCCTCGATGGAACAGATGCACCGCGTTATCGTTCTTCGCGGGCAAGTCGGACGCCGCCCGCTCGCTCCAACGGCCGTAGCAATTGCGTGGCATCAGATTAAAGAATCGGCGTACCACCCGTTACGCCAATCCTGGCCCCAGAAATATAGCTGCCATCATCCGACGCCAACAGCACATACAGCGGCGCCAGTTCAGCGGGTTGGCCAGGTCGGCCCAGCGGCGTCTGCGAGCCGAAGTTCTTGATGTCGTCTTCGGTCATGGTCGCAACGATCAACGGCGTCCAGATCGGACCGGGTGCGACGCTGTTGACCCGGATATTGCGCTCGCCCAGTAGCTGCGCCATCCCGGCACTGAAGTTGGCGATGGCGCCTTTGGTGGTGGCATACGGCACCAGCGTCGGCTTGGGTTTGTCGGAGTTGACCGAGCTGGTATTGATGATCGAACTGCCTTCGGGCATGTGCTGGAGCGCAGCCTTGGTAATCCGGAATATCGCTGTGATGTTGATGTCGAACGTGCGCACCCATTCTTCGTCGGCGACTTCTTCGAGGGTTTCGTGGCTCATCTGGAAGGCGGCGTTGTTGACCAGCACATCAATGCGGCCGAAGCGTTCGACGGTCTGGTCCACCACGGCCTGGCACTGCTCTTTCTGGGCGATATCACCGGGAATCAGCAGACACTGGCGACCGGCCTTTTCAATCCACTCCGCCGTGGCCTTGGCGTCTTCGTGCTCATCCAGATAGGAAATCACCAGGTCCGCACCTTCCCGTGCAAAGGCAATGGCAACAGCCCGGCCAATGCCACTGTCGGCACCGGTAATCAACGCAACCTTGCCTGCAAGCCGGCCATGGCCGACGTAGCTTTCTTCGCCGCAGTCAGGCACCGGATTCATGATGTGTTGGGTGCCGGGCACCGGTTGTTTTTCCACGGAAAACGGCGGGCGAGGATAGGATTTCATAAGGGGTCTTCTCCAGGGTGATTGATCAGGTTCAAGGCATGCGTTGTCGGGCAACGAACAGACTCGCTTGATCCTGCGACCGGGAGAAATATGCGGGGGTTCAGAGAATTTGACTCAGTGGTCTCAAAAACAGACCTCTCAAAAAATACTTTTCAAACAAAAAAGCCGCCGTGCCACCACATAGGCAGCACGAGGGCTATTAACGGTCAGTCGTGGATCAACTGCCTTGCAGCGGTTTGGCGTCCTGGAAGAAGTAATCCTTCCACGAAGCCGGTTTGTTCTTGATCGCGCCGACCCGGTGCATGAATTCCGCCAGCGGATAAGTGTTCTTCGGCGTAATGGTGAAATCGAACTCCGGGTTGTCGATGATTTTCAGCAGCGCAGCCCGATCGATTTTCGCCTTGGTCACCCGAATGTAAGTGTCCGCCGCAGCGCCCTTGTCCTTGCGAATGAAGTCTTCGGCTTCGCTCAGCGCTTCAATGAAGGCCTTGTAGGTCTTGGGATTGTCGTTGCGGAATTTTTCCGTGGCGAACAGCACGGTAGGCGAGTTCGGCCCCAGCAGGTCGTAAGTGTTGAGCACGACATGCACGCCGGGCGCCTGGACTTCCTGTTCCTGGAACGGCGGATTGGAGAAGTGCGCGGTCAGCTCGGTGCCACCGGCAATGATGCTGCCAGCGGCATCGGGATGGGGCAGGTTGATGGTGTATTTGTCGAGCCGCGCGTACTCGGCATCGCCCCACAGTTTTGCCGACGCGTATTGCAGGTAGCGCGACTGCACCGATACACCCACCGCTGGCACCGCGATGCGGTCTTTCTCGGTGAAGTCAGCGATGGTTTTCACCTTGGGATTGTTGCTCACCAGGTAATACGGAAAGTTGCCCAGGGACGCGACGGCTTTCACATTCTGCTTGCCGTGGGTGCGATCCCAGATGGTCAGCAGCGGGCCGACGCCAGCCCCGGCGATGTCCACCGAACCAGCCAGCAGCGCGTCGTTGACCGCCGAGCCGCCGGACAGCTGCGTCCAGTCCACTTTGATGTCCACGCCGTCCTGCTTGCCGTGCTTCTCGATCAACTGCTGATCGCGGACCACATTGAGCAACAGATAGACAATGCCGAACTGCTCGGCAATCCGCAGCTGGCCTTCAGCCTGGGCCATGCTCGGCATTGCCAGCGTGCCGGTCAGCAACGAGGTGGCAAGCCCGATGGTGGTGGCCAAGCGGGTGAATCGAGGACGTGATGTCGGGTGTTTGCGCATGCCGTACTCCAGCTGTTGCGGGGGAATTCATCTGAGCTTTAAACAATATAGATATAAAAAAAATTATTTAAATAACAATATTGAATAACGATATGGCCGTTAGATTTCCTCGTCACGGAACCGTTCCGCACTCGTTGGAGCAAGGCTTGCCCGCGAATCGCTCGTAGGAGAGAACTTGTTCGCGAGGCGATATTGCTGTGTACGCAGGCCCATTGTTTCGCCAACAAGTTGGCTCCTACAGTTGGTGTTGCGTTCCCAGCGCCCCCAACAACGTCCGCGTATACGCATGCTGTGGCGCGGCGAACAGTTGTTCGGTTGGCCCTTGCTCGACGATATGGCCTTGATGAAACACCAGCACCCGGTCGCTGATGTGCTGCACCACGCCCAGGTCATGGGAGATGAACAGCAGCGACATCTGATACTGCGCCTGCAACTCGGCGATGAGGTCCAGAACCTGCGCTTGCACGTACACATCCAGCGCCGAGACCGGTTCGTCGCAGATCAGCAGGGCAGGCGCTGCCGCCAGGGCGCGGGCGATGGCGATACGTTGGCGCTGACCGCCGGACAGCGTCAGCGGGCGGCGTTGCAGCAGGCTTTCGTTGAGGCCAACCTGACGCAACAGCTCCACAACCTGTTCCTGGCGTTGCGCCGAATTGAGCGCCGGGTTCGGCAGGTTCTCGGCGATTACTTGCAACACCGTGTAGCGTGGATCAAACGAACTGAGCGGGTCCTGCGGAATGTACTGCATGTGCCGACGCAGCGGGCGGCGTTGTTGTTCGCCGATGCCGCTCCAGGTCTGGCCGAGCAATTTCACGCTGCCAGTGTCCGGTGTCAGCAAGCCCAGCACGATGTTGGCGCAGGTGGTTTTCCCTGAACCGGATTCGCCGACGATGCCGAGCACTTCGCCTTTGCGGATCGAGAATGACGCGTCGTGCAGGGCGGTGAACGGCCGCGCCTTGCGACCCCAACCGCCTGCGCCGTAGCGTTTCGAGATGTTCTGCACCTCAAGCACCGTTCGATCTTCAATCTGATGTTTGGTCAGTGTTTCACGCCGGATCGATAAGCCTTCAGCGCCGGGAACCGCGGCGACGATGCGCGCCGAGCTGAGCTTGTGCCCCCGCGATTGTGCCGAGGGCACCGCCGCCAGCAGTTGCCGGGTGTAAGCGTGACGCGGATTGCGCAACACTTCGGCCACCGGTCCGGCATCCACTACCTCGCCTTCATGCAGCACGTGCACGAAGTCGGCGATCTGCGCTACCAACGCCAGGTCATGGCTGATCAACAGCAAGCCTGCGCCGTTCTTCACGCGCTCGGCGAGTACGCTGATGACTTGCTGCTGCACCGTCACATCCAGCGCAGTGGTGGGTTCGTCAGCGATGATCAGCGCCGGACCTGCGGCAATCGCCGAGGCTATCAGGCCGCGCTGGCGCAGGCCACCAGACAGTTCATGGGCGTATTGCCCGGCGCGCAACTCGGGATCGCTAATGCCGACTTGTTGCAGCACGTCATGGACCTTGGCGGTCAGCGCCTGGCGACCCTTGAGCAGGTCGTGGCGGATCAGCACTTCGGCGGTTTCCTGGCCAATAGTGCGCAACGGGTCCAGGGACACCAGCGCATCCTGCATGACCAGCCCGGCAAAGGTGCCGCGCAACGCGCGCCAGTCTTGCTCGCTGAACGCCAGCGCATCGCGCCCGGCGATGCGAAAGCTGTCGGCGCTGATCTGCGCGCCGTCGCCGGACAAGCCCAATACGCTGCGCGCGGTGATGCTTTTGCCCGATCCCGACTCGCCCACCAGCGCAACGCATTGCCCCGGCTTGATGCTGAAACTGACGTTGCGTACCAGCGGCTTGCCGCCATTGGCACCCGCGAAACCGATGCTCAGGTTGTGTACTTCGACCAGCGCTTGTTGCAGGTTATTCAACTGGGAAACGCTCATGGCTGACGGCCCTCGAAACGACGTTGGACATGGCTGCCAATCAGGCTGAAGGCGATCACGGTCAGAGTGATCGCGGCACCGGGAAACACGCTGGGCCACCAGGCAGTGCGCAACACGTCGCGACCTTCGGCGAGCATCACGCCCCATTCCGGTGTGGGTGGTTGCGGGCCGAGGCCGAGAAAGCTCAGCCCGGACACCGCCATGATCGAGCTGCCGATATCGATGGTGGCCAGAATCGGAATCGCGACCATTACATTCGGCAGCAAATGCTTATAGAAAACCTGAGCGCAGCTTTTGCCGTAGAAACAGGCGTGAGTGACGTAATCGGCCTTGCGCACCAGCTGCGTCTGGCTGCGCACCATCCGGCCGAATTTCGGGATGCCGGCGATGCCGATGGCAATCGCGACGTTGATCATGCCAGGGCCGATCAGGGCGATCACCAGCAACGCCAGCAACACACCGGGGAAGGCTGACAGCACATCGAAAATCCGCGAGGCGATTTCATCCAGCCAACGGTTTTTCATGCCAGCGATAATCCCCAGCACCACGCCCAACACCAGGCTGATCAGCATACCGGCGATACCGATCAACAACGAATAACGGGTGCCGTGAACCACGCGGGCAAAGACATCGCGGCCCAGCCGGTCGGTGCCGAACCAATGCGCGGCGCCCGGCGCTTGCAGGCTTTGGCTGATGTCGCCGCTGAGCGGGTCGTAGCCGGTCAATAACTGCGGCACCGCCAGCGCCACCAACAGCACCAGCAGGAAACCCAGCGACAGCTTGACGCCCAAGGGCAGCGGCTGACGCGCGGGTTGCCACGCAAGATTGTCCGGCAGCACGGCGGTGGGGTTTTCCGCCGGGGTTTCAAGAGGCCGCGTTGAACGTGCGGTTGAGCGTGCCGATGAGAGGGTCATGAATGTCTCAACCTCGGGTCAATGAACAGATAAACGATGTCGAGCAAGGTCGAGATCGACACGTAGATGGCCGCTGCCAGCAGGACCACGGCGAGCACCACTGGTACGTCCTGACTGGTGATGGCATTGAGCGTGACGGTGCCCAGCCCTGGTCGGCCGAAGACTTTTTCGGTAATCACGGCACCCCCCAGCAAACCGCCGATCAGCCAGCCGCCGAGGGTGATGATTGGCAGCAAGCCATGGCGCAATACGTGGCCGCTGCGCAGCCGGGTTTCGCTCAGGCCCCGCGAGCGCAACGTGGTGATGAAGGGCTGTTCGAGGACTTTCTCCATGGATTCGCGCAGCACTTGCGAAAGCAGGCCCACGGTGGGCAGCGCCAGGGTCACGGCGGGCAGCACCAGCGAGCGCCAGCCCTGCGCGCCAGCCACCGGAAACAGGCGCAGCTGGAAGGAAAACAGCATCAACAGCAGGATGCCGATCCAGAATACCGGAGTTGAGGTGCAGACCAGTTCGAACAGCGACGCCACTTTGCGCAGGCGCAGGCTGCGCCCGGCAGTGAGCAGCGTGATACCGATGGACAGCACAATCGCCAGGGCACCGGCGCTCAGTGCCAACTGAATCGTGGGCCAAAGCTGCGAGGCGAGGATGTCGGAAACCGGCATGCGCATGATGTAGGACGTGCCGAGATTGCCTTCCACCAGACGTCCGAGAAAATCCAGATACTGTTCGGGCAACGACTTGTCCAGGCCCCATTCCGCCGCGATGGCTTCGCGCAGGCCGGGATATTCCACATCACCGGCCAGCACATCGGCGATGTTGCCCGGCAATGAATGCAGGGCGACAAACGCCGCAGAGACACTGAGCCAGATCACCATCAGGCTGCTCAAGATTCGGGTAAGCACCGGACGCCACATGACAGCTCCTTATTTCGACGGGCTGAGCCAAGCGTCGTAGAGGTTGGAGGGCGAGTCGAGCTGCGCTTCGAAGCTCAGGTCATGCAGGCTGGATTTGGCTGCGATCTGATAGCTCGGGGCGAACAGCGGCACGATGTAGGCCTGGTCCACGGCGCGTTGCTGGATGCTGTCGAGAATCGGCTGACGTGCTGCCAGGTCAGAAGTCGCACGCGCTTTGTCGATCAGTCCGACGATAATCGGGTCAGTTTTCTCCCGAACGCCGCTGTAAAAGCCGGTGCTGCCCAGCACATCACGCAACGACAACGCACTGTCGGACGGGTTGAGGGTATTGGGGTAAATGTGCCAGCTGCCGTCGGCGCGCGTCTTGGCCCAGTCGCCACCGGTGGTGATGCGCAGGTCGAGATCGAAGCCGATGTTTTTCTTCACGGCGGCCTGAATCGACTGGATCAACAGGTCGCGATTGTCTCGCACGTAGGGCTGCGGGAAGCCGACTTCGATGCGCAGGCGCTGGCCATCCTTGGTGCGATAACCCTGATCGTCGCGACTGGTCCAGCCCGCTTCATCCAGCAGCGCGTTGGCCTTGGCGATGTTGTTGCCCCAGGTGCCGACCAAGGCTTTGTTGTAGGCCGGGTTGTCCGGGCCGATGTTCGACCAGGCGCGCGGCACGGTGCCCAGATACAGGCTTTTGACCACTGCATCCACATCAAAACCATCGCGCAAGGCCTGGCGCACGCGCACATCGGTGCCGACGCCGTGGGTGTAGTTGATATTCAGCGTGAACGAAGTCTCCGCCGATGGCCCGACCAGATACTGGAAGCCCTCGGCATCCTTGAACAACGGGATATCGCTGGGTTGCACGCCTTCGATCAGGTCCACTTGCCCGGAACTCAAGGCCCCGGCGCGGACCGCGTATTCGGGGATGAAGCGATAGGTCACGGCGTCCAGGTATGGCGCGCCTTTGTTCCTGGCGTAGCCCGGACCCCACTTGTAATTGGCATTCTTGACGAAACGCGCCGACTGGCCGCGCTGATAACTCTGGAAGATAAACGGCCCGGTGCCTACCAGACCCGGCCCGCCAGCGCACAGGTCGGCGCCGCTGGTTAGGGTCTTGGGCGACAGGAAGCCCAGTTTGACGCTGGACAGAGACTCCAGCATCGCCGAATCCGGTCGCGCCAGAACGATCTTCACTTCGTGGGGGGAAACCACTTCAGTGCGGTCGTAATACTCAAGAAATGCCGCCGCCAGCGCGGTATTTTTCGGATCTTTGGTGTAATCCAGATTGGCTTTTACTGCCGCAGCGTCGAACGGCGTGCCGTCGGTGAAGGTCACGTCATCGCGCAGCACGAAGGTGTAGTTCAGGCCGTCCGGCGACACGCTCCAGCTCTTGGCCAGCCACGGCGCGAAACTGCCGTCAGCCTGTTTGCCGATCAACGAATCCACGTAGTTACGGATCACGATGAAGCTGTTTTGCTGCCCCGAACGATGCGGATCGAAGCACACCGGCTCGGTGGTAATCCCCCATGAAACCTCGCCGCCGGCCACGGGTTTGCTGGCATCCACGGTTTTCGTGGCAGTGGCTTTCGTTTCAGCGCTCTGGGTCAGCGCTTTCGGGTTGTCGCAGCCAGCCAGCAAGGTGCTGGCGACCAGAGTGAAGGCAAGGCTGTAGGGTAACGTTTTCATGGTGAACCTTAGGATCGGCAATGCCGACCATTTGTGTGATTGGGATCAGAAGTCGTAAGCGAGTTTGGTGTACCAGAAGCCGCCAGCAGGCGAGAACGGCGGGTTGCCGTAGATGTAGCCGCCAGTGTTGTTGGCGACCGCGTTGTCATCGGGGCGCACGTCGAAAATGTTGATCCCGCCCAGCGACACGGTGATCGCATCAGTCAGCGCGTAGCTGACGTCCAGGTCGGTGATCCACTTGGCGCCGAAACTGCGGTCGCCACTTTCCAGCTGTTGCAGGGCCTTGACCTTGCCGTAGCGGGTGGTTTGCAGATTGATGTCGAAGTCGTTGATCAGCCAGTTGGCGCCGAGCACCCATTTGGTTTTCGGCGTGGCCTCGGTCAGATCGCCTTCACGGGCGCGGCCCACCCAGGTCAGGCTGCCACCGCTGTTGCTGCCCAATGACGACAACACATCCGGCGCGGCCTTGCGCCCGGTGATCGTGGTCTTGTTGTAGTTGAAGGCCGCGGTCCAGCGCACCAGCCCCAATGCCTGCGGGCGCCAGGTGTAATCGCTGACCACATCCACGCCGCGAGTGCGGGTGTCGAAGGCGTTGGCGTAGTACGAAACCCGATAACCCGAGTTCAGCCCGGCATCGGTAAGGATCGGCGACAGCGCCGGGCCGTACATGGCTTCGGTGCGGCTGATGCGATCCTTGATATCGATCTGATAGGCATCGGCGGTGAGGTTCCACGATGGCAACGGCCGCCAGACGAAACCCGCACCGAGGTTAAAGGTTTTCTCGGCCTTGAGGTCTTCAGCGCCCAACGCCTTGGCGACGTCCGAGTCAACCGGCGCCAGCAGGTTCAAGGCCGGCACGATGGAGCCGTCGGGATTGCGCGCGGTCAGGCTGTTGGCGTCGGTGAAGGCGATCTGCGTCAGGGACGGGGCGCGGAAGCCGCTGCCCACCGTGCCGCGAATGGCAAAGGTATCGGTGAAGTCATAGCGAGAGTTGAATTTGCCGTTGAAGGTGTTGCCCGAGCTGTCGTCGAAATGCTCGAAGCGCCCGGCCAGGCCGACGTACCATTTTTCGGTGGGATTAATCCCCAGATCCAGATAGGTCGCGTAGCTTTTACGTTCGATATCGACTTCGTATTCCGGGCGTACGATGGTCGCTGCCTGAGCGCCGACTTGCGCTGGCTGACCTGCCAGCGGGTTCGGATTGCCATTGGGTTGCAGGGCAGGGTAAATGTAGCCGCCGTTGCGATAGCCGATCTCGTCCCCGGCGAAAGTCTGGAAGCGTTCGCGCCGGAATTCCGCACCCCAGGAAACCTGCAGCGGTTTGGCCAGGCCAATGTCGTAGCCGCGACTGACGTCGAGGTTATTGGTCCATTCGGTGTTTTGCCAGGTGCCGAGATCACTGAAGCTGGTGGGCGAAGTCGGCCCGAGCGACGGGTTGATGGTGAAGTCGCTGGCATGTTCCACGCGGTTGCGCCCCAGGCTGCTGCTGATGTCCCATTTCCACTCGCCCAGGTCGCCGCGTATGCCAGCCAGCGCCTGGAAATCCTCGGAGTGAATGTCGTTGGTGGGGAAGTAGCCGTTGGGGAACAGCTCCAGAATGTTGCCGTCGCCGTTGGCCCGGCGTTTGTTGTTGCCGATCACCGCATCCTGCTCGCCGTAGGTGCCGTTGGAATACAGCTCCAGTCCGTTACTGATTGGCAATGCGGCGTTGTAGCCCAGGTTGTAGTTCTTCAGCTCCGGATCGCCGTTGTGCAAACCGTCGCGATCCCAGCTGGCTTCGCGCGGGTCAGGCTGGCCGTTGGGCAGGGCGAACCAATTGCTGCCGGTCGCCTTGTTGTTGTAGGTCGTGGCATTGCGTTTACGCACATCGGCGCTGAGGTGCAGGAAGCCGCCATCGCCCAGTTCGAAACCGGTGTCGCCCTCGATCTGGCTTGATTCGCCATTGCCCTCGAACAGCTGGCCGGTTTGCGCCGAGATATGCCCGCCGCTGGACGCGTCCTTGAGGATCACGTTGATGACTCCGGCCACGGCGTCCGAGCCGTATTGCGCGGCGGCGCTGTCCTTGAGCACTTCAATGCGCTGCACGGCGCTGACCGGAATGGTATCCAGGTCCACCGCGTTGGCGCCGCTGTTGTCCACCGAGCCGGACGCCGGAAAGGCGGTCTTGTGGCGACGTTTGCCATTGACCAGCACCAGGGTGTAGGCGGGCGCCAGACTGCGGTTGGTCAAGGGCCGGTTGATCTGCCCGAGGCCGCCATTGTTCGAGCCGAAATTCATCGACGGCAACAATTTAGAGAGCACTTCGGAAAGCCCGGCGCGTCCGGATTTGCGCACCGCATCGCCGGAAATCACGTCAATGGGCGCGGGGCTTTCGGCCACGGTACGCTCGGCACCGCGAACGCCGGTGGACACCACCGTGGCCAGGCGTTTTTCTTCGGTGTCGGTTTCCTGAGCCGCGATGCTGACCGAAAACGCCAGCAAGGTCAGGGGCAGCAGGGCACCGGCACGTCGGGCGGCAAGGTTTTTCTTCGCGGGTATGGCGGCCCGGTTGCTGTGTGCGAAATGGATAGTCAAGGCATCGCTCCGTGCGCCACCGGATGCAAGGTCCGGCAGGTTCGTGGTTTTTCTGGTTATGGTCGCCTGACGGAGTTCGTGCGCATTCGAGGGGAAGGTGGTGGTGAGCCCTGAATCTATGTCAATGCAGATGTCTGGTAGCACGCTTGGCGAGGTGTTGATCAGAATTTAGCATTATGAATTTACATAAATATAATAATTAATCATGTTGTAGTTATAACCAAAATTATCCTTTCCGTTGATTTGTAACTTCCTAATGCTATAAAAATCGGTTTCATGATTATGCGATATTATGATTAATACGGATGATTTGATAACCTAAAATAATATTAGGTTAGAACCCTTCGGCATTTCACAGACCCGCCTCCAGCGCTTATGTTCATCCTCGAACCCGGCTTGTTAGCCGCCAACGATCAAGGGGATTTTCAGCATGGCGAAGCAGCGACACCTCAAATTCGGGGCCATTCTCACGGGCGTGGGCACCTCCCAGAACGAATGGCTGAATCCAGAAATCCCTGGTGATGCCAGCGTCGACATCGACTGGTTTCGGCGTCAGGCGCAGCAGGCCGAGGCGGCGAAATTCGATCTGGTATTCATCGTCGACAGCCCGTACATCACGCCGGAATCCGCGCCGCATTACCTCAATCGGCTGGAGCCATTGACGCTGCTGTCAGCGGTCGCCGGGGCGACGTCGAAGATCGGCCTGGTGGCGACGCTGACCACTTCCTATACGGAACCTTTCAACGTCGCACGGCAGTTTGCCTCGCTCGACCTGATCAGCAATGGCCGCGCAGGTTGGAACGTGGTGACTACCGGGCTTGAAGGTGCCGCTGGTAATTTCGGCCGCGAAGAGCATATCGATCACACTGACCGCTATCGCCGTGCCCGTGAGCACGTTGAAGTGGTGCAAGGTTTGTGGGACAGCTACGAAGACGATGCCTTCCCGCGCGACAAACAAAGCCGGACCTTCCTGGATAAGCGTCGCCAGCATCGGCTCGACCATCAAGGTGAATTCTTTTCGGTCACCGGCCCGCTGAATATCCAGCGCTCCAGGCAGGGTCAGCCGGTGATTTTCCAGGCCGGTATTTCCGAGTCGGGCCGCGCCCTGGCGGCGGATTTTGCCGAGGGGATCTTCGCTGGCGTGGACAATTTTGAAGATGCCCAGGCCTATTATCAGGACATCAAGCAGCGCGCTGCGGCGGCGGGACGTAACCCTGATCACGTGGTGATCCTGCCTGGCATCGCGCCGATCATTGCCGACACCGATGAGCAAGCGCGGCAGATCGAGCGTGACTTGCATGGCGAGCTGGATTTGAACAAGGCGTTGGTGGAACTGGGCCGGCCGTTCAACTACCACGACTTCAGCCAGTACCCGCTGGATGAACCCTTTCCCGAGCTGGGCGACCTGGGCAGCAATGGCTATCGCGGGCATGCCGAACACATCAAGAACACTTCCCGCGAACAAGGCCTGACCCTGCGCCAGGCGGCGCTGCGCTTCGCCACCCGTTATTCGAACTTCGTCGGTTCGCCGCTGACCGTGGCCAATGAAATCGAGCGCTGGTTCGTCGAAGGTGCGGTGGACGGTTTCAATATCCGCCTCACCGCGCCGAGCGATTTTGCCGCGTTTGCCGACAAGGTGCTGCCGATCCTGCGCGAGCGTGGCCTGTTCCGCAGCGAATACAGCCACGACACCCTGCGCGGGCATCTTGGTCTGCCGGTCCCGCTCAATCGCCATACCGCGAGTGCGCAGCAGGCCAGGCAAAGCACCGTTGCCCAGCAAACTCCCGAAGTGGCGCATTGATGCATTGCGCCGCTGAATTCCTGTCCGCCCAGCCATCGGCACGAGGTAATTGATGACACAGACCGTAATAGCCAGTCAGCACGACGAAGAGGTCAACAGGCTGCTGCGCCAGCGTTTGCCGGAATACACCATCATTGGCATCGGGCCTGGTTTGCCGCTGTCGATCCCCGCCGAAGCGACGATCTTACTGGCGCGTCCGCTGATCAAACCGGGCACCACCGAGCGACCTGTGCGGCCCGAAGGCTGGCCCTTCAAGCTTGAATGGGTGCAGCTGGCATCGTCGGGCATTGATACTTATCCCGACTGGTTGTTCGAGGTGCCCAAGGTGTCTTCAGCGCGCGGCACTTCCTCGGTGGCAGTGGCGGAGTTTGCCTTGGCGGCGATTTTTGCTGGGGCCAAGAGCTTTCCGCAGGTGTGGATCAAGGACGTTTCCCAGTGGCAGCGATTCACCTTGCAACTGGTCAGCGGCAGCGTGCTGGGTATCGTCGGTTTCGGGGCGATCGGCAGCGCGCTGGCCAGCCGTGCACTGGCGCTGGGGATCAAAGTGATTGCGCTGAATCGTTCGGGTAAGCCTTTTGATGTGCCTGGCGTGGAGCGTGCGTCGAGCCTGCAAGCGCTGTTTGCCGAATCCGACCATGTGGTGCTCGCTGCGCCGGCGACCGGTAACACCCGGCATTTGGTCGACAGCGAACTGCTGCGTCACGCCAAACCTGGCCTGCACCTGATCAACATTGCGCGTGGCAGCCTGATCGACGAAACCGCGCTGATCGCCGCGCTGGATCAAGGTCAGATCGCCAGTGCAACTCTGGACGTCAGCCAGATCGAACCCACCCCGGCGGATCACCCGTTCTACAGCCACCCACAGGTCAGGTTGTCCCCCCACGTTTCCCCGGCGACGAGCGATCTGTGGGGCAACATCATCGAACAGTTCGTCGACAACCTGCGCCGCTTCCATCAGGACGATCCGTTGACGCAAGAGGTGGATTTTCAGCGGGGTTACTGACCGCTCCCACAGGGAGATGCATACCTATCCGTTGTTGCGGTAACGGCTACTTAGGGTTCCGCCCTTACGGCGGGTTACTTGGAAAAGCGCCAAGTAACCAAGCGCTCTCGCCCCTGACGTCCGGTGCCTCGCTTTGGCTCGACATACCCTCGCTCCGGTTCTGCTCCGTGGGCCCGCCGCCATCGGCCATCCATGGCCGGGGGCGACTAACCCGGCATCCCTGCCGGGTTGCCCACTTCGCAAAACCTGCGCTCGGCCTTCCGACGGGGCAGATCAAGATCAAAAGCAAGATCAACAGCCAAAGCGACATGAATCTGTGGGAGCCGAGCTTGCTCGCGAAAAAGGTCTGGATACCGCGGTTTTCCAGACAGCACGCGTTATCGTTGAAGCCCTTCGCGCAGTTCAAGTTAGCTCCAAAATACGATCACACCGCCAACTGCACCGCCCGATCATCCAGCACATTGGCCACGGCTTGCAGGATCGGCTCGGCTTCGGAGCGCACCAGCCAGTCCGGGCTGACTTCGGCAAAGATCACCTGACCGTGGCCATCGATCACCACGACCGTCGGTTGCGGCAATTCCCAGGTTCCAGTTCCGGTGACTGCGCCGATCCCGTTGCCTTTGCTCAACGAGGCCGCGCGTGAGGCTTCGTCGAAGCTGTAGAGAATGCCCAGCTGCCGCGCCAGCACGTTGTCGGTGTCGGTAGCGACTTCAAACTCCAGGCCGTGCCGCTGTTTGATCTCGATCAGACGCTCGGGAACCTGCGGGCTCACGGCAATCAACGGCACGCCGAGGGCCTGCAATTTGGCGAACAACTGACGCTGGTAATAGGGCAGGGCGATATTGCAGGCGGGGCAACCGGCGAAGCGAAAGAAGATCAGCACAGCAGGGCCGTAAGCGGTGAGCTGATCACGGCTGAAAGTGCCGCCTTCGACATTCTGCAATGTGAAGTCCGGTGCCTGATCACCAACCTGCACGAAGCGCGCATGCTTCGCGGCATCCACCAGCGTCTGGCGTTGATCTATATTGACCTGCAAGGCTTCTGGCGCCCAGCTGGTCAGGCGTTCGCTGTGCAGATCGGCGAGTAGTTGATTCAGTGATTCGCTCATGGGAATTCCTAGGCTCAAGGTTTTGTCGGAGGTGGCGTGGTGCGGGCGAGGGCGAAGATGCCGTCCATGCGCCAGTGTTGGTTGGTGTAGCGTGGGTCGGCGGCCCATTCGTCCCAGCCGGAGTCGCGGCGGTATTGGCCGAGTAGGCCACTGTCGCGAATCGCCTGCGGGTCGAGCGGGCGTGGTTGTTCGCAGTCGGGATCGACATACAGCGCATCTCTGGCGCAATACAGCTCGCACATGAAGCAGGTCTGGCAGGCCGCTTGATCGCGAATAGCAGGCACTGCCTGCTCGGTCAGCGCCAGGGCGTTGGTCGGGCAGACTTCCACGCATTTGCCGCAGCCGTTGCACAGGTCCGAATAAATCAGCTCGATCATGCGAGGGCTCCGTGAGTGAGTGGCGTCTTCAGGTGATCGTGACGAGACCAGACGCTGTCGAGCCCACCGACTCGCAGGTGCGCGTCGAAGGCGGCGCTCTGTTGTGGGGTGTCGCTGCGTTGGTGCATACCGCGACTTTCCCGGCGTTGTTCGGCCGCGTGATAACACCAGCGTGCGGTTGCAGCCATGGCCAGCAGTTCCCGGGCGCGCAGCGGATTTTCTTCAGTACCTGGCGGCGCATCGCGCAGTTGATCCCAGATCGAATCCAGCGCCTGCAACGAGCTGCACAGCTGATTGCCGGAGCGGAACAGGTTCTTGTCCAGCGGGTGGACTTCAGCCTGGATACGCTTGATGAGCTGTCCGATGTCAGTCGCAGAACTGCTTTTTAACGGCTTTGCGTCAACCTTGGCAAAGCCGCGCAACGAGCCTGGAGAAGCGGTGCGAGTTTGAGCCAGCAAGGCAGCGCCGCGTCCGGCCCATTGCCCGGAAGATAAAGCCCAGGCTGAATTCTGCGCGCCGCCGCCAGATGTGGCACCGGCAATCGGCTCTCGACTGGAAGCGTCGCCCGCCGCGAACAATCCGGCGACTGTGGTCTGGCAATCATCGTCAACGATGCGCAAGCCTCCCACGCCGCGAATGGTGCCTTCGGCATGCAGCGTAACCGGGAAACGTTGCTGATAAGGGTCGATGCCGTGGCGATCAAAAGGCAGCATCAGGTTCGGCTGGATGGTCGGCAGTTGCTGGCGAATGTCTTGCGGCACGCGCCCGAGTCGGCAGTAAACCGGACCTTCCAGCAGCGCGCGGGCCAGTTGACCGGTGAAGTCCGGGCCTTGCTGAATGGGCAGTTGACGGTCACTGGCGTCGAAATAGTCACCAAAGGTGTAGACCATCGAGCGGCTCATGCTGCTGCCCGCAGCAGCGATGCCGTAATAGTTGGAAAACTCCATGCCGGACAGCTCCGCACCGGCTTCCACCGCCATCAGGTAGCCGTCGCCGGTATTGGTGTGGCTGCCCAACAAGCGCGAAAGAAAACCGCAGCCGCCGGTGGCGACCACCACCGCCGAGGCTTTTACCTGCCAGTTACCGCCGGCCTGACGTCGCCATCCGCTGGCTCCGGCAACTGCGCCATGCTCATCGCGCAGTAATTGCAAAGCCGGGCTCTGGTCGAGAAGGGTGACGCCGCTGTCTTGCACCAGGCGGCGCATGCCACGCATGTATTCCGGGCCGCGCAAGCCCCGGTATTGGGTAACGCCGTGTTCGTCCTGAGGGAACGCGTAGTAGTCAGCGATCCCCGGCAGACTATTCCAAGTGGTGTCCAGCGCGCGGGCCATGAAGCGCGGATCGGCCAGGCCGTAGGCGGTGGTCAGGCGTTTTTCAATGGCCGAGGCGCGGGTTTGCGGATCAGGCGGCACCCACCAATGACCGGGGCCCGCCGTGGCGGTGACGCCGCTGGTGCCGCAGAAACCCTTGTCCGCCAGGATCACCCGGCTGCCTTGCCGCGCCGCAGCGACAGCCGCCCAGGTTCCGGCCAGGCCACCGCCAATCACCAGCACATCGGCGTGCAGATCCAGCAGCGGTGTCGAAGTTGAAGTCATGCAGGCAATGCTCCGCGTAAATCAATCCGGATTGGCCAGCTTCAGAAGTTGTAGGCCAGACGCGTGTAGTAATACGAACCGCCGAAACCAAAGGGCGAGAACTGGCCGTATTTGTAGGCGCCGCCCCAATCGGTGATGCCTTTCTTGTCCGGGTAGACGTTGAACAGATTGTTCGCGCCCAGTGCCAGGGTCAGGCTTTTGGTCAGGGCGTAGGCGACGTCCAGGTCAGTGATCCATTTCGCCGAATAGGTGCGATCGTTGACCGGGTTGTTGTCGCCTTCGGTGTAGCTGCCAAAGCGGGTCACGGCCAGATTCAGGTCGTAGTCGTCGACCTTCCAGTTGGAGGCCAGAATCAGTTTCGATTGCGGCGTGGCAACGGTCAGGTCCTTTTGCAGGCGTCGATCAAACAGCTGGTATTGCGAGCCAAGGCCGGTGAGTGCGGCGGGGTTGGCCTGGAGTTTCTCGATCTTGGTCTGGTTCCAGTTATAGGCCGCGCTCCAGCGCACCTGACCATATTTGCCGAGGTTCTGGCGGAACTCGTTGACCACGTCCACGCCACGGGTGCGGGTGTCCACGGCGTTGGTGTAGTACTGCGCGTACAGCGAAGGCGACAGGCCGTTGGCGGCGAGGATTTGCGACACCGCGCTGCCGCCCAGCAGGCTGGTGGAAACAATGCGGTCACGAATCGCGATCTGGTAAAAGTCCGTGGTCAGGCGATAGTTGTCGGTGGGTTCGAAGGTCACGCCGAAGCTGTAGTTGAGGGATTTCTCCGGCTTCAGTTGTTCCGCGCCCAACGCTTTGGCTTCGGCGCTGTCCACCGGCAGCACCTTGACCGGCACCGAGACTTGCTGACCGTTAACGACGCCCGCCGAGGTGAAGGTCGATGAGGCATAAATCGTCTGCGCCAGCGACGGCGCGCGAAAGCCGTTATTGACCGTGCCGCGCAAGGCCAGACCGGGCAGGATTTCATAGCGCGTCGAGAACTTGCCGCTCCAGGTGCTGCCGATGTCCTGGGTGTAATGCTCGTAACGCCCGGCCACGCCCAGGTACCACTTGTCCGTCACGTCCATGCCCAGGTCGAAATAGCTGGCGACGTTGTTGCGGCTGATACTGCCGGCATCGGCGGTGCTGGTGCCGTTATAGGACGCAAGGCCCGGCAAGGGCGTCAGTCCGGCAAAAGGGCCGCTGGGCAGGACGTAATTGCCCGGCGTATAGCTGGCGTAATCCCCGGCTTCGATTTCAAAGCGCTCGAAGCGGTGCTCGAAGCCGAACGCCGCCTGCAGCGGGTTTTTCATGCCGATGTCGAAGCTGCGGTTGAAGTCCAGGTTGTTGGTCCACTGATCGAAGATCTGCGAAGCCAGATTGAACGAGGTCGGGCTGGTCGGCCCCCATGACGGGTTGATGGTGTTGTTGGCATTGAGCGTCGAATCGTCTTCGCCCCAAGTGGAGCTGGCGTCGTAATTCCAGCCGCCCACTTCACCCTTGAAGCCACCGGCAATCTGGAAATCCTTGGTGCGGTTGCGACGTTGCGCGTGGATGCCATCCGGGTAGGGCGTGGCCGGGTCGCCCGCCAGGGAGTTGATTTCGTTGGGCCGATAGTTGCCGGTGACTTTGGTGGTTTCCATGTAGCTGAACGTCGAGAAGGAGTAGAACTTCAGGTCGTCCTGCAGGGGGATTTCCAGGTTATAGCTGCCGTTGGTGACCTTCTCGCGGCCCAGCCCATAACTCGGGTTCCAGCCATGGCGATCAACCGTCTGGTCGCGGCTGTCGGGGCGACCGGCGGAGCCATACAAGTTGCCGGTGGCGCTGCCGGAGCGGCTGAAGGGTTCCTGCTCTTTGCTGTCCAGCGCCAGATTGAGGAAGCCGTCGTTGGGCAGCGGCAAGCCGTAATTGAAGGTCTGATGCGTGGTGTCGCCATCGCCGCTGCCGTAGCGGCCGAAACTGGTTTCGGCGCTGCCGCCGTTGTCGCTTTCCTTGAGGATGATATTGATCACCCCGGCGATGGCGTCGGAGCCGTATTGGGCCGACGCGCCGTCGCGCAGCACTTCGATATGGTCCACAGCGGAAACCGGGATCAGGTCGAGGTTGACCGGCACCGCCGCCGTGCCAATCCGCGCCAGGTTGTTGATCAGCGCAGTGTTGTGGCGACGCTTGCCGTTGACCAGCACCAGCACTTGATCGCCGGACAATCCGCGCATGGTCACGCCGCGCACCGACCACGATGTGCCGCCGCCGTTAATGGCTGGCAGGTTGAAAGACGGCAGCAAACGCGACAGTAATTCCTTGAGCCCGACCTTGCCGCTGGCCTGCAACTGCTCGGCGCTGATCACATCGATGGGCGAAGGACTGTCGGCCACGGTTCGCGCCTGACCACCGCGATTGCCGGTGACCACCACGGTGTTCAGTGTCTGGTCGTCACTGGCCTTGCCTTCGTTGCTGGCGGCCTGCACCTGAATGCTGCTGGCCAGCAGGCTCAACGCTGCGTAGGCCATGTAATCATTGGTCTTTCGGGGTTTGATGTTTTGCATGACAACCACTTCCTTGAGAAACCCTGGTATTGCCGCTTTCGTGCACTCAGCTCGTTGGAGCGAGGCTTGCCCGCGAAGAGGCCAGAACACCTGTCCCTTATCTATGCCCAGCTACATCGACTTCGCGGGCAAGTCGGAACGCCGCCCGCTCTCTCCAACGGGGTCGATATCAATCCGGATGGTCTCGTTCAGTCCTGCGCAGTGCGCCGCACGCGGTGGGGAATGTCGTCGTCGGCGATCAGCACCCGTTCCATGCGACGCGGGTAGTCGCCGTAGTTGTAGATCGGGTAGTGCAGGGTGGCGCGGTTGTCCCAGAAGGCGACGGAATGCTTGCGCCATTTGAAGCGCACCTGATGCTCCGGCTTGTTGAATTCCTGATGCAGGCGCTCGATCAGCTGCTTGCTGCGCGCAGGCTCCCAGCCAATGATCGACGGGTTCTGCGAGAAGTTGATAAACAGGCTGTCTTCCCCGGTTTCAGGGTGAGTGCGCACCAGCGGATGGGCGAGGATCGGGTAGTGATAACCCACCGCATCCAGGGACTTCTTGAAGTCATGAACCACTTGCAGCGTGTCGATTTCCTCGCGCAAGGCTTCCGGCAAGGCGCGATACACCGCCCCGGCATCCGCCCAGACCGTATCGCCACCCACTGGCGGCAAATCCACCGCGCGCAGAATCGCGCCGAACGTCGGCTTCAACAGCCAGCTGGTGTCGGTGTGCCAACGGCCAGTGGTGTTGGGCCCGTACAGCTTGCGCGCGTCCTGGGCTTCGATGAGGTGGGCGAAGGGTTTGCTGGTGTCGTTCTGTTGCGTAGTGGGATGCACATACAGTTCGCCGAACTCACGAGCGAAGGCGATTTGCTGTGCCGAATCAATGTCCTGATCGCGGAAGAAAATCACTTTGTGTTCAAGCAGCAGCGCACGGATTTCATCGCGCTGCGCGGCTGTGATCGGCTGGCTTAAATCGACCCCGGAAATTTCTGCGCCGATGGTTGGTTCAAGGCGGTTGACCTGCAACGAACGGACAATCTGCAGTGGAGTAGCAAAGTGATCATGCTGTGACTGAAGGTTTTTTTCGAGGATTGCGGACATGGCGATGGAACCTCTCTTTGTTATTGATGGTTAACCTCCGCCTGGAGAGGGGTCGGGTAGGGAAGTCTGGTGATGCGGGAGTAAGGCCGGTTATGGATGATGCCGGCGTTGGAAACATATAAGCATAATGATTGTAGTTAATATGCTATTTTTTAATGATTAGGTTATAACGAAAATGCATTTGCGGGTCGTTGGAGCGAGCGGGCGGCGTTCCGACTTGCCCGCGAATGATTCTCCTCGGTGAACCAGATCACCGCATCATCATTCTTCGCGGGCAAGCCTCGCTCCAACGCGATAATCAATAAACAAATTTCATAATTAGCTTAGATTAAAATGTGCTTTTTAAATGTTTTCTTATGCGCTTAGGCTACTTCAATACGTCTTTGACCCCTTGGAGCTACGCCATGAGCAACGTCAGCGCATTACCTGTCCATTCCAACGTTACCGGTTCCGGGAGCTTGCGTGAGCGTGTCACGCCGGAAGAGTGGGAGGTGCGTGTCAAGCTGGCGGCGGCTTATCGACTGGCAGCGCAAAAACGCTGGACCGATCACATCTACACGCACTTTTCCGCTCGTGTGCCGGGTGCTGAAGAGCATTTCCTGATCAACGCCTTCGGTTTGCTATTCGACGAAATCAGCGCCTCGAACCTGGTCAAGGTCGATATCGACGGCACCATCGTCGACGATCCTACTGGCCTGGGCATCAACTACGCCGGTTACGTCATCCACAGCGCGATTCATGCGGCGCGTCACGATCTGGTTGCCGTTCTGCACACCCACACTCGCGATGGCATCGCGGTTTCTGCGCAAAAGGGCGGGCTGCTGCCGATTTCCCAGCACTCGCTGGGGTTCTCGGGGCGCATTGCTTATCACGGCTATGAAGGCGTGGCGCTGGATCTGGACGAGCGCGAACGACTGGTGGCGGATCTGGGCGACAAGAGCGTGATGATCCTGCGCAATCACGGCCTGCTCACCGGCGGAGTCAGCGTCGAACACGCGTTCCAGCAACTGCATCGCCTGGAATACGCCTGCAATATTCAGGTCGCCGCACAGTCTGCCGGCAACGCCGAGTTGATCTATCCGCCTGCCGAAGTGGTCGCCAAGGTTGAAGAGCAAGCCAAGGTATTTTCCAACGGTCACGGGCCGGGTGTTGCCCGTCACTGGAACGCTCTGATTCGCGAGCTGGAGCGTACCGACACTTCTTATAAGGAGTAACCGGGACTTTTCGCAGCCAAATCGTTTATGGGCCTGGCCCATCGTATTTTCTGGAAGACGCCGATGTCTGCAAAAAATCTGGATGTTCGAGACGCCGACGCGGGCTTTCTGACAATCGACAAAGCTGCACCCCTTGATTCGACGACGCAGCGTCGGGCAAACAGCGAGCGCTGGAAAACGCCGGATTTCGTCCTGCGCCTGCTCAGTCCTCTCGCACTATTGCTGCTCTGGGAGCTGGCGTCGCAAACCGGCCTACTGCCTGCGCGGGTGATCGCTGCGCCGTCGCAGATTGGTGGCACGTTGTGGGCGATGATCGAGTCCGGCGAGCTGGCCACGCACTTGTGGGTGTCATTGCAGCGAGCCTTGCTGGGCTTGAGCATTGGCGTGTGCATCGGCGTGGTCGCCGCGTTGTTTACCGGTTTGTCGAAGCGCGGCGAAGTGATCCTCGATTCGCCGATGCAAATGCTGCGCACCATTCCTTCGCTGGCGTTGGTGCCGCTGTTTATCCTCTGGTTTGGCATCGGCGAGTTCACCAAAGTCGCGCTGATCGTCACCGGCACTACATTTCCGGTGTACCTCAATCTGTTTTCCGGTATTCGCAATATCGATCCCAAGCTGATCGAGGCGGCCAATACGTTGGGACTCAATCGCCGGCAGTTGATCTGGCACGTGATCTTGCCCGGTTCCCTGCCGTCATTTTTCGTCGGTCTGCGTTACTCCCTGGGGATTTCCTGGCTGGCGCTGGTGTTCGTCGAGCAGATCAACACCACCGCGGGCATCGGCTATCTGGCCAGTGACGCGCGGGACTTCATGCGTACTGACGTGATTGTTATCTGCCTGCTGATCTACAGCATCCTCGGGCTGGTCATCGACACCATCATTCGTACGCTGGAGCGCTATGCGCTGGCCTGGCGTCCAACATTTGTGAGGAATTGAACATGGTTGCCCTGGACCTGCTGCACCCTGATTTTCATCCGGTTTCTGGCAACATCGCCCCCGTGCAACTGCGCAACGTGGTCCGTCAATTTGGCCAGCAACGGGTGATCGACGGGCTCGATCTGGATATCGCGCCGGGTGAGTTCGTCGCCTTGCTGGGTGCCAGCGGTTCGGGCAAGACCACCTTGCTGCGAGCGTTGGCGGGTCTTGATGATATCGACAGCGGCAAGTTGCGGGTGCCAACTGCCCGCGCTGCGGTGTTTCAGGAACCGCGCCTGATGCCGTGGAAAAGTGCCTGGAAAAACGTGGTGCTGGGCCTGGACATTGATAACGCCAAGGATCGTGCGCTGGAAGCCTTGAGCGAAGTGGGGCTGACCCATCGGGTCGACGCGTTCCCCGCCACGTTGTCTGGCGGCGAGGCGCAGCGTGTCGCCCTGGCCCGTGCGCTGGTGCGTGAACCGAAATTACTGCTGTTGGACGAACCCTTCGCCGCGCTGGATGCCTTGACCCGCATTCGCATGCATCAACTGATCATTGAGTTGTGGCGCAAACACACGCCAGCGGTGCTGCTGGTTACCCATGATGTGGACGAAGCCATTCTGTTGGCCGATCGGGTCATTGTGCTCGATCAGGGCAAGATCGCCGATGAGCTACGCATCGATCTGCCAAGACAGCGCAGCACCGCGCAAGCGGGATTCCAGGGGATTCGCACGCGCTTGCTTGGCTTGCTGGGCGTTGATCACGGCGCGAGCCATGCTGTTGGAGTTGCGCAGCCTGTGCAGGAGCACCTGCGCCGCTTTGCCAATGTGCGCTGAAAAACTGTGCTCTCAGCGCCTCAGGGTGAACTGCTGCGCTGGGAGCTTTGAGCGCCTTTAATCAGGGCTTCCAGATATCCACATCCTTGGCATCGACTGCCTTGGGCAGCAGGCCGGCGGCAAAGAATGCGTCGGCGATTTTCTGTTGTTCGCCCAATTGATCAGCCTTGACCGGTTGCACGTCATAGCTGCGATGCTGGTTGGCGATTTCCACGGTTGCCGCATCCAGATTGCCCCACAGCGGGCCGAGCAACTGCGCAGCATCGCGCGGATTGTTCTTCACCCAGCTGCCCGCTTGTTGCAGTTGCGCATAGACCAGTTTCAGTACCTCAGGATGCGCTTTCGCGTAGCTGGTGCTGGTCAGGTAATAGCGCTTGTAGGTCGCCAGACCCGTGCCGTCGGCGAGGGTGCGTGTCGGCAATTGACGCTGCACGCTGGTCAGGAAGGGTTCCCAGGTCACCCAGGCATCCACCTTGTTGTTCTCGAACGCAGCGCGGCCATCGGCGGGCGTCAGGTACGCCGGCTGGATGTCGGAGAATTTCAAGCCCGCCTTTTGTAGCGCGGCGATCAGCAGATAGTGGCTGCCAGCAGCCTTTGTCACCGCGACTTTCTTGCCTTTGAGATCCGCTAACTGCTGCAGCGGCGAATCCTTGTGCACGACAATCGCCTGAGCGGAAGGCGACGGGGTTTCTTCAGCGAAGTACGTCAGTTTGGCCTGCGCCGCCTGGGCGAAAATCGGCACGGTATCGGCCACATCGGCGCTGATGTCGACGTTGCCGATATTCAGGGATTCCAGCAGCGGCAAACCACTCGGAAATTCGTGCCAGCTCACGGCGATATTTTCCTTGGCCAAGGCTTTTTCCAGCGTGCCCTGGGTTTTCAGGATGGTAATCAGCGTCGACGATTTCTGGTAACCGATGCGCAGGGTTTCCTGAGCCTGAGCGGGCAGCATCAACGACCATGCAACGGCAACGGCAACGGCAACGGCAAGACCGGCCAACAGCGGACGGCGAGGTAGGGATCGGCTTTTCGGGGTGGATTTGGACATGGCGTACTCGAGTTTGGGTAGGAGATAGGAGGTTGTGTCAGGATCTGTAGGACCGGCTTCAGCCGGGAGAACGTTCTCCCGGCTGAAGCCGGTCCTACAGGACGAAGAGCGCGTTTCAAATCACATGCGCATGCTGCAATTGGGTCAACGCGGCGGCTTTCAGGCTTGCCAGCAGCGGGTCGCGGCGGTCCCGTGGATGGGGCAAATTGACCGGCAATTCCTCGCGGATGCTGCTCGGCCGATTGCCCATCACCAGCACGCGATCGCTGAGGTACAGCGCTTCATCGACGTCATGGGTGACCAGCAGCAGCGCGATGGCGTGGTGGTGCGCCAGTTGCAGCAGCAGGTCCTGAAGTTTCATCCGGGTGAAGGCATCCACTGCGCTGAACGGTTCGTCGAGCAACAACACGTTGGGCCGCGAATACAGGCCGCGAGCAATCGCCACCCGCTGGGCCATGCCGCCGGACAGGGCTTTGGGCAGCGCCTGGGCAAAGCCGGTCAGGCCGACTTCCTCGATCAACTGCGCGACCCACGCCTTGTCGTAATGACGGTCGTCGCTGAAGCCGATGTTTTGCTCCACGGTCAGCCAGGGCATGAGTCGCGGCTCCTGGAAAATGAACGCGACTTCCCCGGCGCTACTGCGCAGATCGCCCTGGTAATCCTTTTCCAGTCCGGCAACGATGCGCAGCAGGGTGCTTTTGCCGCAGCCGCTGGGGCCGAGCAGACTGATGACTTGTCGGGCGTGCAATTGCAGGTGAACGTTGTGCAGCACAGTGGTGGTGTCGAACGTCTTGCGTTCGACGCGGATATCCAAAAGAGCTTCGGGCATGAGTTAATCCTTTGCGCGTTGGCCGGTGAAGGTGTCGCGCCACGCCAGGCAGCGTTTTTCCAGCCCGGCGAGCACCCCATCGCTGAGTTTGCCTAGTACCGCCAACACGATAATTGCGGCCAGCACGATGTCCGGACGCGAAGTTTCCCGGCCATCGCTGAGCAGGTAGCCCAAGCCTTTGGTGGCGGCAATCAATTCGGCGGCGACGAGGAACATCCACGCCAGGCTCATGCCGCTACGCAAGCCGGTGAACAATCCGGGCAGGGCGGCGGGCAGCAGAATCCGCCGCACCAGACGACGACGGCTGAAGCCATACATTTGCCCGACTTCCACCAGCTTGCGATCAATGTCGCGGATCGCCGCGACGCCGTTGAGGTACACCGGGAAGAACGCGCCGATGGCAATCAGCACAATCTTCGACGTTTCGTCGATGCCCAGCCACAACAGCAGCAGCGGCACCCAGGCCAGGCTCGGAATCGAACGCAGACCCGCGAACGTCGGCTCCAGATACGCTTCGGCTTCCCGGCTCAACCCCACCCACGCGGCGAAGATCAAGGCCAGGCTGGCGCCGATGGCAAAGCCGATCAGCACCCGCAGCAGGCTGGCGCTGATGTGTTTCCACAGCGCGCCTTCGGCCAGATCCCCAAGGGTGACGGCGATTTCGCTGGGCGCCGGCATCTGGTAAGACGGCAGCCAGCCAATGCGCACCACGATTTCCAGCACGACAATGATCGCCAACGGCAGCGCCAGACCTTTCAAACGGCGGGTCCACGCTGATCGCCGAGCGACCTGCGGCTGGCTGGATTGGCCCTGCGCAAGGTCCGCTGGCAGTGCTTTGGTTTTGCTGTTCATGGCTCTCTCCGGCAGCCGCCGTCCGGGTTTACTTGCTGGCGGTCAGGGTTTTGCTGAAGCCGGTATCGATCAACTGATCGATCACTTGATCGACGTTCACCCCGCGACGCACCAGTTCTTCCGAAACCAGAATCGGCGCAGCGGCCTTGGAGGCGACGATGTCCTTGCTGCTCAGCTGCGGCGTGCTCAAGTCGGTGCGCGACAGTTGCAGCTTGGCCACTTCCAGCGGCAGGCCGGATTCAGTGGCGAGCAGCTGCGCCAGTTCATCCGGGTGCTTGACCGACCATTCCCGTGCTTTTTCATAGGCGCTCAACACGGTTTCGATGGTTTCCGGATGCTCCTGGGCATACTTGTCGGTGACGCTGACTACGCCATAGCTGTTGAAGTCGGTGTTGCGATACAGCAAGCGCGAACCGGCCTGCACCTGGCTTGCGGCCATGTGCGGATCAAGCCCGGCCCAGGCGTCTACATCGCCTTTTTCCAGCGCGGTGCGGCCATCCGGATGCTGCAAGTGCACCAGTTCCACGTCATCCTTGCTCAAGCCGGCCTTTTGCAGGCTGCGCAGGGTGAACAGGTAAGGATCGGTACCCTTGGTGGCGGCGATTTTCTTGCCCTTCAGATCGGCTACGGTCTTGTACGGCGAATCCTTGCGCACCACCAAAGCGGTCCATTCCGCGCGGCTGTAGACATACACCGACTTGATCGGGCTGCCGTTGGCGCGGTTCAACACTGCGGCCAGGCTTGCTGACGATGCAAAATCGACGCCGCCGCTGTTCAGGTATTCCAATGAACGATTGCTGCCCTGACTCAAGACCCAGCCGACCTTGGTTTGCGGCAGCGCCTGCTCCAGCCAGCCGAAGTGCTTGAGCACCAGGCTCACCGGCGAGTAATAGGCGTAGTCGAGATGCACTTCAGCGGGCGTGGTTTCGGCCGCCTGTGCCCAGGATTGCAAGCCGATGGCAAGTGCGCAGGCACCCAGCAGATAGCGAGCGCTGGGGAAGGGGAATCGAGCAGGATTTTTCATCGGAGAGTTCTCTAGTAGAGGCAAGCCAGGCAAGGGCGATAGCGTTGATGTTCTTATTCAGAAATTCGCAGTCAACAGATCAGCTTCCTGCATAAATGGAATAATGCAGGCTCTGTGCCACTTGCTGGAAGGCAGGCGTTTCACGGGCTAAGCGGCGCAATGCGGGGCGCTAGCTGTACGCTGGTGTGCAATCTGTTGTCTGGCTGTTGCTGGACGAACAGTTGCCGGTTTGCCTCAATAAAGGCTGTATATATCTTTCAGGAATAAAAACATCGCTATTCATTCCTTGTGGATGTTGATCGTCTCGCGCACCTTATGTGTAACATCCCGTCAATTCCCGAGGAAGAATCACATGACCATCAAGGCAATCAACGTTCGCAACCAGTTCAAAGGTGTCATCAGCGCCATCGTCGAAGGCCAGGTGGTTTCGGAAATCGACGTCCAAACTGCATCGGGTATCGTCACTTCTGTCATCACGACTCGTTCGGTGCACGACCTCGAATTGAAGATCGGCAGCGAAGTCATCGCGTTCGTCAAATCCACAGAAGTGTCGATTGCCAAGCTCTGAATCTCGGCCGTTGGAGCGAGCCTCATTCACAAATAAAGAGAGCGGCCTTAGCCGCTCTTTTTGTTTGTGCTGTGATCAAGCCACTCGCTCTTGCGCCTCGCGTTCGCGTTGGGCGACCAGTTCGCGGGTCAGGGGGATGAGTTTCTTGCCGTAGTCGATGGCGTCGTCCAGTGGGTCAAAACCCCGGATCAGGAACGTGGTGATGCCCAGGTCGTAATAGTCCAGCAACGCCTCGGCCACTTGTTCCGGCGTGCCCACCAGTGAAGTCGAATTACCCTGCGCACCCAGCAGGCCGGCGATGCCGGTCCACAGGCGTTTGTCCAGGCGCGAGCCTTGGGCGGCGGCGGCCAGCAGGCGGCGTGAGCCTTCATTGGGTGGCTCGCGACGTACAAAACCGTTGGCCTGCGCAATGGCCGTGGCTTTCTGCAGAATGCTGTCGGCACGCGCCCAGGCTTTTTCCTCGGTATCGGCCAGGATCGGCCGCAGTGACAGGCTGAAGCGCACGGTACGCCCGTGTTTGGCGGCTTCTTCACGCACTTGTTTGACGACTGAACGTACCTGATCGTAAGTCTCGCCCCACAGCGCATACACGTCGGCATGCTTGCCGGCCACGGCGATGGCGGCTGGCGAGGAACCACCGAAGTACACCGGGATATGCGGCTGTTGCGGGGATTTCACCAGCGAATGCGCGCCTTCGAACTGGTAGTACTCACCTTGGTGATCGAAAGGTTTTTCGCTGGTCCATTCCTGCCGCACGATGCCCAGATATTCATCGGTACGCGCGTAACGTTCGTCCTTGCCGATGTGACTGCCATCGGCGCGCAGCTCCTTGTCGTCGCCGCCGGTGATGATGTGAATCGCGGTGCGGCCGCCGTTGAACACGTCCAGCGTCGCGAATTGCCGCGCGGCCACGGTCGGGGAGATGAAGCCGGGACGGTGGGCGATCAGGAACTTGAGTTTGCTGGTGACGCTGGAGGCATGCGCCGCGACAAAAGCGCTGTCCGGGCTGTTGGAATGGTAGGCCACCAGCGCGCGGTCGAACCCGGCGTCTTCGTGGGCCTTAGCTACTTTGGCAACGTATTCGGGCTGGATGGTCGGGCCGCTGCGCGGGTGAATCTCCGATCCCGGTTGGGTAGCGATGTAGCCGATGAATTCGATGGTCATGAAGAACGTTCCTTACAGGTTCATGAATGGGGTTCAAGGCAGCGTCCGGACAATGAAAAAACCTGAGCGTCCGAATCCATGGCTACAACATATGGATATGAGGGCGTGGTGTGAAATTCTATTATCTTCTAAGGTAATTATAAAAAGTTTGCATTATTGGTTGGGCATTCATAAGGGTTCGAAGCCCGATTGAGGCTTGCGCAGCAGTTGCGCCGGACCCAGCTCGGCCACGGAGCACACGCCAAGCATGGCCATGTCGCGGGACACTTCGTTGGCGAGCAGGCCGATGGCGTGGGCAATACCCGGCTGTCCGGCCGCGGCACCGGCAAAGCCGAACGGGCGACCGACGAAGACAAACCGTGCGCCCAGCGCCAGGGCCTTGAGCACATCGGTGCCGCGTCGCACACCGCTGTCGAGCATCACCGGGATATTCGGGCACGCCTTAACAATGCCGGGCAGCACGTGCAGCGGGGCGACCGCGCCGTCCAGTTGTCGGCCGCCATGGTTGGAGACGATGATCCCGTCGGCACCGTACTCGCAGGCTTTGATCGCATCGTCCTTGTGCAGAATCCCCTTGATCACCAGCGTGCCCGGCCACAGGCTGCGAACCAGCTGCAGATGCGCCCAGTTCAGATGGCCGCGATTGGCAAAGGTCCGGCCAACGGTCGAGGACATGATCGGTGCGCCCCGGTGGGCGTAATTATTTTCGAAATGCGGCATGCCGTGTTTGAGCAGCGTTTTGAAGAACGTGCCGAACAGCCATCGCGGATGCGTGACACCATCCCAGGCCAGCCGGAATCCTGGCCGCAACGGCGTGGAAAACCCGGCGCGCAGATTGTTCTCGCGGTTGGCCTGGACCGGCGTGTCGACGGTAATCACCAGCGTCTTGAAACCCGCCGTCTGCGCCCGTTGTACCAGCGCGATGATGTTCGGCTCGTCCCCTGGCAAATAAGCCTGGAACCACGCCTGCGGATTGGCTTTGACCACGTCTTCCAGCGGGATCAAGGACGAGCCGCTCATGATCATCGGGATATTCGCCTCGGCGGCGGCCTGGGTCAGGATCAAGTCGCCGCGATAGGCGTACAACGCGCTGATGCCCATGGGCGCTATGCCGAACGGCGAGTTGAACGTCTGGCCAAACAGCTCCGTCGCCTGACTGCGTTGGGAAATATCCACCAGCGTGCGGGTGACAAATGCATAGTCGTTGAAGGCCTCACGGTTCCACGCCAGCGACAGATTGTCTTCGGCCGCGCCCGCCACATAGCCGAAGATGGGCCGTGGCAGATGTTTTTCAGCGGCCGCTTCAAAGTCGTCCAGGCGCAGCAGCGGTTTCAATCGGCGAGCGCTGGCGTCGGTTTGTCGGGAGCGCTGTTTTACTTCCACTGCGGGGGACAGTTGCATGGGGTTCTCGTCATTGATCAAGAGTGGGTTCTTTGGCGGGCGCGATGGCGGCGGAATCTCAATTACCGGCCTGAATCAGTTCAGACAGGGACATCGCCCAGAATAGTCGCCCGATGCATGACTCGCCGCTGCGGGCGGTAATCGTCCACCGCGTAATGCTGGGTGACGCGGTTGTCCCAGAACGCGACGTCATTGACCTGCCAGCGCCAGCGCAAGGTGAACTCCGGGCGCGTGGTGTGGCTGAACAGCAAGGCCAGAATCGCAGTGCTTTCCGCGTCGCTCAGTTCGTTGATGCGGGTGGTGAAGCCTTCGTTGACGAACAGCGATTTGCGCCCGCTGACGGGATGCGTGCGGATCACCGGATGGGACAGCGGCGGATGCTGGCGGCGGGTGGCTTCCCAGCGCGCGATGTCCTCGGCGCTGGTGCCGAAGCGTTCCAACGGGAAGGAACGGGTGAAATCATGGGTCGGCAGTCAAACCCTGCAACAGCGTTTGCAAGGGTTTGGACAGCGCTTCGTAAGCCGCGATGCCGCTGGCCCACAAGGTGTCGCCGCCATATTCCGGCAATTGCCTGGCGCTGAGCACTGCGCCCAGCGCTGGAGTCGGCAGGAAGGTCACGTCGGTGTGCCAGACGGCGTTGTCGCGCACGTCGGTCACCGCTGTGTCGAGGATCAGCACCTCGGGCTGTTCCGGCACATTCGGGTAAATCGGATGAATATGCAGCTCGCCGAAGCAGGCGGCAAAGTCCGCGTGCTGGCGTGGCGTCAGCGGCTGATTGCGGAAGAACAACACCTGATAATCAAGCAATGCCTGCTCGATGGCGTCGCGCTGGTCGCCGGTCAGCTCCTGGCTCAGGTCGACGCCACTGATCTGCGCGCCGAGGGCTGGGGTGATGGGGGAGATGTGCAGGTTCATAGTTGGAACTCGGATTTCCTGTGGGACCGGATTCATCCGGGAAGGCGTCAGTCTGGTCTGCGAAATTGGCGGCAAGTACCGGCCTCTTCCCGGATGAATTCGGTCCTACGGTTGAATAGCGTTTCAATTCAGAGGTGGATTCGCTGCAATCAATGACTCTGCCCATGCCACGGCACCAGCTTGCGTTGCAGGGCGCGCAGGCCCATTTCCATGGCGAAAGCGATGAGGGCGATCACCAGAATGCCCAGCACCACCACGTCAGTAACCAGAAATTGCGCGGCCGATTGCACCATGAAGCCCAGCCCGCTGGTGGCGGCGATCAGTTCGGCTGCGACCAGCGTCGACCAGCCGACACCCAGGCCGATGCGCACGCCCGTGAGGATTTCCGGCAAGGCGCTGGGCAGGATCACGTGGCGAATCAGTTGCCAGCGCGTTGCCCCGAGGGATTGCGCGGCGCGCAGTTTGGTCGGGTCCACGGTGCGTACGCCGGTGGCGGTGGAGATCGCGATAGGGGCGAAAATCGCCAGGTAAATCAGCAACACTTTGGAGAACTCGCCGATGCCGCACCAGATCACGATCAAGGGCAGATAAGCGAGGGGCGGAATCGGTCGGTAGAACTCGATCAACGGGTCGAAAATGCCCCGGGCGATGCGGTTATGACCGATGGCGATACCGACCGGAATCGCCGTCAACACAGCAATGCCCAATGCCAGGCCGATGCGTTGCAGGCTGGCGCCCAGGTGCTGCCACAGCGTTGAGTCCATGTAGCCTTTGGTCATCAGCAACCAGCCTTTTTCCAGTACGGCGGAAGGCGGCGGCAGAAACAACGGATCGATACATTGGCTCGCAGTGGCGGCCCACCAGACGGTCAGCAACACAATCAGGGTCAGCACGCTGATCGAGCGGGTGCTCAATTGCCAGAGCAGGGCAGCGCTAGCGGGTTCGGCGGCTTTGCTCGCGGGGTTGCTCAATTCATAGCTTTTCATCCGCGTTGCTCCCGAGTGATGCCCCGTTGGGAAAACACGCTGGCGAGCACATGTTCCCGGGTGTCGATAAAGCGCGGATCGGACTTGATCGCCCGTGCCGATTCGCCCGCCGCATACCGTTGGCCGAAATCCAGTTGCAGGCGTTCGGCGATGTGTCCGGGGTTGGGGGCCAGCAGGATCAGGTCGGTGGCGAGAAATACCGCTTCTTCGATGTCGTGGGTAATCAGGAACACCGGTTTGGCGGTGCGCTGCCAGACTTGCAGCAGCAACTCTTGCATCTGTTCTCGAGTGAAGGCGTCCAGCGCGCCGAAAGGTTCATCCATCAGCAGCACCCGAGGATCCGCCGCCAACGCCCGGGCCAGGCCGACGCGCTGTTTCTGGCCGCCGGACAGCTGCCAGATCCGCCGCTGGTCAAACCCGGCGAGATCCACCAGCGCGAGCATTTCCCGCGCTTTGGCTTCGCGCTCCGTGCGGGGCAGGCCCGCCAGTTCCAGGCCGAAGGCAACGTTGGTCAGCACGTCCTGCCACGGCAGCAGCGCATCGTCCTGGAACACCACGCCGCGCTCGGCACTCGGGCCGTTCACGGCAACGCCGTCCAGAGTGATCTGGCCGGCGCTGGGGCTGACGAAGCCTGCGATCAGGTTGAGCAACGAGGTCTTGCCGCTGCCCGAAGGGCCGAGGGCGACCAGTAGCTGCTGCGGCCCCAGGCTCAGGGAAATGTCCGCCAGCACCGGTTCGGTCGCACCGGGATACTGTGCGCTGATGCGCTCCAGTTTGAGCAAAGCCATCGTTGGTTCTCCTTTGCAGGCTGTGCTTACTGAGTGATGAATTTGGCACTGACGTAAGGCGCGTAGTCGGCCAATACCGCGTCAACCTTGCCTTGTTCCTTGAGGAACACCGCAGTCTTGGTCACCGCTTCAATGGTCGGCGCGCCGAGCAGTGCGGCTTGATCTGCGGCCAGCGGATACACGTTGCCTTGCAGCAGCGCGGGCACATCCGAAGCTTTGGCGCCGGACAGCTTCACGACTTTGTCGACGTTACTGGTGTTCGCCAGCCAGGCGGCCGGGTCTTTGCGGTAACTGGCGTAGGCATCCAGGGTGACCTTGGCGAAGGCCTTGACGATTTCCGGGTGCTTATCGGCGAAATCCTTGCGCACGATCCAGGCGTCAAACGTCGGTGCGCCGACCTTGGCCAGCTCGCCGGAAGTGATCAGCACTTTGCCGGTCTCTTTAGCGACGCCCAAGGCTGGGTCCCAGACGTAAGTCGCGTCGATATCACCGCGTTTCCAGGCGGCGGCGATCGCGGGCGGCGCGAGGTTGAGAATGGTGACTTTCGATGGATCGATTTTCCAATACTTGAGCGCTGCCAGCAGGCTGTAATGGCCCGTGGAAACGAACGGCACGGCGATTTTCTTGCCAATGAGGTCTTGCGGCGAATTGATCCCCGAACCGTTGCGAGCGACCAACGCTTCAGCGGCGCCGATCTGGGTCGCGATCAAAAAGGTTTCAACCGGGAGTTTGCGCGTGGCGGCGGCGGTCAGCGGGCTGGAGCCGAGGTAGCCAATCTGTACGTCGCCCGAGGCAATGGCGCTAATCACATCCGCGCCATTCTCGAATTTGCGCCAGGCAATTTTTGAGTCGGTGGCTTTTTCATAAGCGCTGTCGGCCTGGGCGACTTTGGCCGGGTCGACGGTTGTCTGGTAGGCGACCGTGAAGTCCGCCGCCTGAGCCAGATATGAAGCGCCAGTCAAAGACAGGGCCACCAGCAGGCGAATAGAGAAGTGCAGTTTCATCATGAAGCTCCGAATCAGGCGGGCCGAGGACTGGCTGAAACAAAGACTAAATGATCTAAGAAACTGTAAATAAATAACTTATTCGCATTAGCTTATGAGCGAATTGCCTGACTCGTCGGGGCCTGCGGCAGCCTGTCTGACGCGTTATTCAGGCTTTTTCCATACCGCGTTTTCCCACAGGTTCATGCCGCCTTCCACGGCCAATAGGGTGATGAGTTTCATCTGTTCTCGCTGTTGAAATACTTCTGAAGATTGAGCGCATTCCGTAGGACCGGCTTTAGCCGGGAGTGGGCCGGACCATTCGTGACGGCGGCGTCCGAACGCTCGCCCTCCCGGCTGAAGCCGGTCCTACGGATTGGTGTTGGCGATATCCTTCACTGCGCCGACGACGGCTTTTCCCACAGGTTGATGCCGCCTTCCACTGCAAAACGGTCGATCTCGGCCAGCTCTTCCGGGCTGAAATCGAGGTTTTTCAATGCTTCGACGTTCTCGACGATTTGTTCCGGCCGACTCGCACCAATCAACGCTGAGGTCACGCGCGGGTCGCGCAGGGTCCAGGCCAGGGCCATTTGCGCCAGACTCTGGCCGCGACGCTTGGCGATGTCATTGAGCGCCAGCACGTGCTCAAGGTTTTCCTCCGACAAGTGCGCCGCCTGCAACGAGCCACCGCCGGGGCGATTGATCCGCGCGTTCTCGGGAATGCCGTTCAGGTATTTGTCGGTGAGCAAGCCCTGGGCCAGCGCGGTGAAGGCGATCACGCCCGCGCCGAGTTCTTCGGTGGCGTCCAGCAGGTCTTTCTCGATCCAGCGATTGAGCAGGTTGTAGGCCGGTTGATGGATCAACAGCGGCACTTTCCATTCCTTGAGCAGCGCCGCCATCTCGCGGGTTTTGCTGCCGGAATAGGAGGACAGGCCGATGTACAACGCCTTGCCTTGCTGCACTGCCGTAGCCAGTGCGCTGGCGGTTTCTTCCAGCGGCGTATGCGGATCGAATCGATGTGAATAAAAGATATCCACGTAATCCAGGCCCAGGCGTTGCAGGCTTTGATCGAGGCTGGCCAGTACGTACTTGCGCGAACCGCCGCCCTGACCATAAGGCCCCGGCCACATGTCCCAACCGGCTTTGGTGGAGATGATCAGCTCGTCGCGATAACGGGAGAAATCCTCGCGCAACAAACGCCCGAAATTGACCTCGGCGCTGCCATACGGCGGGCCATAGTTGTTGGCGAGATCGAAGTGATTGATGCCCAGATCAAACGCCGTGCGCAACATGGCGCGTTGCGTGTCGATGGGCGTGCTGTCGCCAAAGTTGTGCCACAACCCCAGGGACAATGCCGGCAAGACCAGGCCACTGCGACCGGTGCGGCGGTAAGGAATGATGTCGTAACGATTTTCCGCTGCGATGTAAGTCATGACTTGTCTCCTTGAGCAAGGATGGACGGCTGCGGGTGGTAGCGATGTGCCGATTAGACGCTACATTTGGGAATTCACCCCCAACATAGCATCTCCCACAATTTCGAAATCGGAACGATCCTGTGGGACCGGATTTATCCGGGAAGGTGCCGACTCAGGCACACCCTTCGTCGCGCCTGACGCACCCTTTCGCGAGTGAACCCGCTCCCACAAATCGATCCAGCCTGAAGCGTTATATGCGATTACCGAATAACTATCGTCGAAAATATTCTTTTAAGAGATAAAGCGTCTCGTGGATTATTCACTCCAAGCGCCGTCGCAGAGCCATCCGTTCTCCGCCGGGTCGTGAAACTCATTCCAGGACTTGCAGGAGTAAATGATGGGCAATGTCCAAACCGCCACTGCGCATGAAGCGCTGTGGCGTCCGGCACCGGGCGGCGCGCTGCTCGATCTGGGGCGGATCTATCGTGGGCCGTTGGCGCTGTCACGCCTGCACACCACGCCGAAACGGATCCTGAGCCGACGCGAAGCGGTGCTGCTCGGGGTATTCGCCATTGTGCTGCACGGCGCGGTGATTTACTGGGTCAACCAGAATCCGCCGGCTGTTTTGCCCGTGGTTCCGCCGGAAATCCCGCCGATGACTATCGAATTTTCCCAGCCAGCACCGCCGGTGGTGGAAACGCCGCCGCCTCCGCCCGAGCCGGTCGTGCAGCCGGTGGTCGAGGAGCCGCCACCGCCAGTTGAGGATGAACTGGCTGTGAAACCGCCGCCGCCCAAGCCGATTCCCAAGCCCAAGCCGGTCGTTAAGCCAGTGGTGAAACCTGTGGCAAAACCGGTCGCCAAGCCCGTCGAGCAACCGCCCGTTCCGGCCGCACCGCCACAACCGGTGGCCGCACCAGCGCCTCCGGCACCACCCGCAGCTAAACCGGTGACCCCGGCTTCGGCCAGCGCCGGTTACCTTAAAAACCCGGCCCCGGAATACCCGGCGCTGGCCATGCGGCGCGGCTGGGAAGGCACGGTGTTATTGCGCGTGCACGTGCTGGCCAGCGGCAAACCCGGTGAAATCCAGATTCAGAAAAGCAGCGGACGCGATCAACTCGACGACGCAGCACTGGCCGCAGTGAAACGCTGGAGTTTCGTGCCGGCCAAGCAGGGCGATGTCGCCCAGGACGGTTGGGTCAGCGTGCCCATCGATTTCAAGATCCGCTAGATCAGCTATTCGTTTGAATTCGCGAGCTACCTGAACCAAAGGCGCGTCGCTACACCACACATGCCTTGTTCAGAGAGAGTTTCGCCATGAACCTACTTGCTTCCCCCTTCGAATCCATTGAGCACGCGGTCATCTGGCTGCTGGTGATTTTCTCCGTCGCCACGTGGGGCCTGGCCCTGCTCAAGGGCGTGCAGTTCACCCGCCTGAAAGTTCAGGATCGCAAATTCCACAAGCAATTCTGGGCCGCATCGAGTCTGGATTCCGCCGCGCAACTGGCTCATGAACAACCGGGTGCCGCTGCCCGCGTGGCCTTGGCAGGGTACGCCGCGATTCAGGTGCCGGACAACGCGCACGCCGTCGATTTGAGCCAGGCCATCAATCATCAGGACCGTCTGGAACGCGCCTTGCGCCAGCAGATTGTACGGGAGCGCCGCTCGCTGGAAACCGGCCTGGCGATCCTTGCCAGTATCGGTAGCACCTCGCCGTTTATCGGTCTGTTCGGTACGGTGTGGGGCATCATGTCCGCGCTCAAGGGCATCAGCGCTGCGGGTTCGGCGAGCCTGGAAACCGTGGCCGGCCCCATTGGTGCGGCACTGGTCGCCACCGGTGTGGGGATCGCCGTCGCCGTCCCGGCGGTGCTGGTTTACAACTACTTCCTGCGTCGCCTGAAACTGACCGCTGCCGACCTCGATGACTTCGCCCACGACTTCTACAGCCTGGCGCAGAAAAATTCCTTCCGCGTGCTGCTGCATCCGGTGCTGAACAAGTCCGGCGCAACCGCTGCCGGGCAGAAAGTGAAGGAGGCGTCCTGATATGGCCTTTTCCACCCAGGACAGCGATGAAGTGCTGAGCGAAATCAACGTCACGCCGCTGGTGGACGTGATGTTGGTGCTGCTGGTGGTGTTCATCGTCACTGCGCCACTGTTGACCAACTCGATCCCGATCAACCTGCCGAAGACCGAATCGGTCGCCCCGGTCGAGCAGAAAGATCCGCTGGTGGTGAGCATCGATGGGCAGGGCAAGTTGTTCATCAACAAGGATGAAATCCAGCCCAACCTGCTGGAAATCAACCTGGCCAGCGCCAAGGCGAAAAACCCCGACGTGCGCGTGCAGTTGCAGGCCGACGACGGCGTGAACTACGGCGAAGTGGCGCGAGCCATGGCCTCGATTGAACGTGCCGGGATTATCAAGTTGTCGGTGATAACGGCCAAATGATGGTTTGAACGGCTACACAGAAAACTGCGTTTTTACAGGCTGATCCTTTGGCATGAGGGCAGCCTGTTTTTTTATGGATGCCTGGCTCTGTAGGATTTCGTTGGAGCGAGGCTTGCCCGCGAAGGGGCCGGTCCACCCACTAAATCCTCTTCGGCTTGGCCTATTGCCTTCGCGGGCAAGCCTCGCTCCAACGGGCCGATATCGTGGCTCCTCAACCCTTCGGCCAACCCCCACCCAACGCCCGATACAACCGAACCCGGTCTATGGCTGCGGCGGTGGCGCTGTCCACCAACGCGCTTTCGGTATCCAGCAGCGCGCGTTGTACGCCAAGCACGTTGATAAAGTCCGCCGCGCCTTGGGTGTAGCGATCCCGGGCCGTGCTCAGGGCGATGTTGTTCTGGCTGACGGCTTCCTGCAACGCGGTGTGCCTTTGTTTTTCAGCGGCGTAATCGGTCATGGCGTTATCGACCTCATGCCAGGCTCCAAGCACCACGCGTTGATAGTTGATCGCGGCTTCTTGTTCCTGTTGTTTGCGCAGTTCCAGGGTGCCGGTTAGTCGACCGCCCTGAAAAATTGGCAGGTAAAGGCTTGGGCCGAACGACCATTGGCGCGAGTTCCAGGCGCCGAGATCCGAGCCGTCCAGCGCTTGCGAACCAAAGGTCGCACCGAGGCTGACCCGAGGATAGAAGTCGGCCTGCGCCACGCCAATTGCTGCAGTGGCGCGGTGCAAGGCGGCTTCGCTTTGCTGGATGTCTGGACGTCGCTGCGCCAGCTCCGAAGGCAGGCCCAGCGGAACATCCGGGGCTGGGTGAGGAATGCTTTTCGGCTCGATCAGTTCGGCATTCAGCGCGCGCGGCGGCTCGGCGAGCAGGTAACTCAGGGCATTGATCAAGCGGTCCTGTTCGGCACCCAATGCCGGGATCACTGCCTGAATGGTCGCGACTTGCGCGGCGGCATTGGACGTGTCGAGGTTGGTGGTGACGCCATTCTCGAAACGGGCTTGGGTCAGCTGCCGACTTTGCTGGGCGATTTCCAGGTTTTGCCGCGCCACGCCGAGTTTCGCCTGCACGCCGCGCAGACGGATGTAGTCGGTGGCGGTTTCGGCGGCGATGCTCAACAGCACGCCGTCACGCTGGGCCTGAGTCAGCTGGATTTCGGCCTCGGCGGCTTCGATGTTGCGCCGCACATGACCCCAGAGATCGATTTCCCAACTGGCGTCCAGCGTGCTGCTCCACAACTCGAACGGTGCCTGGCCCTCTTGCCCCGATGGATCATTGAGGCCTTCGGCGCTGTTACGCGCGCGACGATAGCTGCCATTGGCGCTGACGCCCGGCAATTGCTGGCTGCCGGTAACCTGGCGCATGACGCGACTTTGCTCAAGACGATTACTCGCCCCGCGCACATCAAGATTGGCCTTCGCCGCACGCTCCACCAGCGAGGTTAGCTGCGCGTCGCCCAACTGTTGCCACCATTGGCTGTCTGCGGGGCTGCCCGGCGCCGCGCCCGAGTGCGGCGACGCGTGCCAGGTTGTCGGCAACTGAGCATCGGGTCGCTGAAAGTCCGGCCCGACGCTGCAGGCACCCAAGCTGAACATCGCCAGAAACAACACGCTGTGTTTCATCTCAATGCTCCCGGGCCGTGTCGATTCGGGCGATCACCGACATGCCGATGCGCAGCTTGTCCAGATCCGGCTGATTGGCGTCGAAGCGGATTTTTACCGGCAGGCGCTGGGTGACTTTAGTGAAGTTGCCAGTGGCGTTATCCGGGGCAATCAACGAGAACGACTGGCCGGTGGCCGGGGCGATGCTGTCGATATAGCCGGTGAAAGCATGATCGGGGTAGCTGTCCACGTTCAGCTCGACTTTTTGCTGCGGCAGCATGTGGGCCAGCTGGGTTTCGCGAAAGTTGGCGACCACGAAAGCATCTTGCAGCGGCACGATGGCCATCAATGCCTGCCCTTGCGAAACATAGGCGCCGACCCGTACGGAGCGCTGGCCGACCATGCCGTCCTGTGGCGCGGTAATCCGGGTGTAGGACACATTCAGCTGCGCCTGCTGTAAAGCCGCCTGATCCTTGGCCAAGGCGGCCTTGGCGACTTCGAGTTGTGCCTTGAGCACATCCAGGCTTTTCGCTGCGGCCACTCGCGACGCTTCATCCCGATCGCGGGCCGCTTGCCAGCCGAGCAATTCGGCGTCGGCTTTCTGCCGTTCCTGTTGCGTGCCAGCGCCGGCATTGGACAGGTTCAGGTAGCGCCGGGCGTTTTCCTGAGCGAACTTGAGCGATGCCGAGGTCGCGCGAGTGGTCGCCGACGCTTGATCAATAACCGCTGCCTGACGCTCGATACTGGCCTTGAGGTTGAGGATCTGTGCCGAAGCCGCCTGGACATTGGCGGTTGCCGATGCTTGGGCAGCCAGCAGATCGGCGCTGTCGATTTCGGCCAGCAATTGGCCCGCCTTGACGAGCTGGTTGTCTTCCACGGCAACCTTGACGATCTGACCGGAAAGGCGCGGCGACACCAACACCGAGTCGGCGCGGATATAGGCATCGTCGGTGTGCTCGACCGTGCCGCCGCTTATCAGGCGATAGCCGACATAAGCCGCGCAGACGAGGATCGTGATGCCGATCAGAGAGAGGGCGGTTCTATGCTGTTTCATGTCGGTACCGGAGGTTGCGGTGGATAGGCACGTTTGGGAAGGGTCAACAGGATGACCAGCAAAACGCTGATGACAGCCAGCACTGCCAGGAAGGCATCGCTGAAACTCAATACATAGGCTTGTTCGCGAACCTGTCGCGCCAGAACCGAGGTGGCTTGCGCGGTCTGCATGGGGTCAAGGGTTGGCATTCGCGAAGCAACACCGTCGAGCAGGACATTGGAATGAAAGTGCTCGCGATGGGTAACGAAGTTTTCCAGTGCGGAGGCGGCCATCACCGACGATAAGCCGCGCAAGGTGTTGACCATCGACGAGGCAAATGGGCCTTCCACGGGTTGAATCACACTGGTGGCATTCATCAGCAACGGCACCACGACCAAGGGCTGGCCAATGGTATGCAGGATCTGCAACAGGTAAAAATCATCGCGAATCCACTCACTGGTAATCAACGAGCCGCCCAGGCAGGCAACGGTCAGCAGCAGCAGTCCGAAGGCGATCACGTAGCGCGAATCAACCCAATTGCGATTGATCAGCAGCGCCACCAGCGGCGCGATCACCAGTTGCGGCAGCGCAATGATCAGCGCCGTCGGCATGGTTTGCAGCGGTCGGTAGCCCTGGATCTGCGTCAGGTACGAGGCGGGAATGCCGCTGCCGGCCATGGCGACAAACAAGAACAGGATCAGGGTGATCAGCCCGTAAGCGAAGTTGCGACGTTGCAGCAGCTGCAATTTGAACAGCGGCAGCGGATGAAACCATTCGTTGAGCAGAAACAGCGGGATGCAGATGGCCGCGCCGAGGAGCAGGGTCGTGATCAGTGGCGAGCTCAACCAGTCCAGACGTTCGCCCTGGGTCAAGGCAATCACCAGCATTGAGAGGCCCGCCACACCCAGTAGCATGCCGCGCCAATCCGCCTGGCGGAATCGCTCCAGACGCAGCGGATCTTGAGGCAAACCGTAGGCGATCAAGGCCGCGCCGAGCAATCCGGTAGGAATAATTTGCCAGAACACCATCCGCCAGTCGGCACCTTCTGCCCACAAGGCGGCCAATGGCATCGCCAGATTAGGGCCGAAGGTTGCGGTCAGCGCGTAGGCTGACAGGCCATAAAGCTTTATGTGCCAAGGCAGAAAACGCAGGGCGGCGGTCATCAGCAATGGCGGCAGAGCGCCGCCCGCCAAACCTTGCAGCACGCGCAGACTGACGAGACTTTCCAGATTGGGCGCAAAAGGGATAATCGCGCCGAACAGGGTAAAGGCGAAGGTCGCCACAATGGCAAAGCGCCGCAAGGAAAACGTCACGGCAAACCAGGGCGCAATCAACATCGCTGAGACTTCGGCGGCGGAGTATACCGAGCTGATCCAGGTGCCTTGGTCGTGACCCAGGCCATAGATGCCGAGAATATCTGCCAGGGAAATTTCGGTGACCCGGTCGTTGATGCCGGACGTGAGCGCAGCGATCAGCACGCCCACCAGCCCTAGCGCGAGGCGTGTCGTAAACGGCGCGGGAACCGGAGGTGAGGAGGGCACTGCCACGTAAAAATCCTGCTAAGGTGATATGAGATAAACCTACAATGTGGTACACCGTACCAATCAGTGATACATAAGGCAAGGCGCATGATGACAATTTCAGATACAGATCGCGGTGGGGTGCAGGTCATTTCCCGGGCGGCAGCCATTCTTCGCTGTCTGGAAGGGGAGCCGGCGGGCTTGAGCCTGGGGGAAATCGCCAAGCGTTGCGGCTTGCCGCGTTCGACTGTCCAGCGTCTGGTGGATGCCCTGGCCCTGGAAGAGTTGCTGGAAGTTCATGGTCGTGGCGGCGTTTGTCTTGGCCCTGCGTTGATGCGTCTGGCTTCCCACAGTCACGTGGATATCGTCCAGCGATCCCGGCCGTATCTGGAAGCGCTCGCTGCTGAAACCGGGGAAACCACGTTGCTGGCCAGTGCTACCGGAGCCGAGCTGCTGATTCTGCATACGGTGGTTTCCGGCCAGACGCTACGGGTTTCCCCGGTGCCGGGCGGTTTCCTGAATATCTACGGCACCGGCGGCGGTAAAACGCTGCTGGCGACGATGGATGACGAAGCGGTGATCAAACTGCTTGGGCGGAAAATCAAACCCCTGACGCCCAACACGCTGACTTTGCCTGATTTGCTCAAACAGCTGGAGCAGGTACGCAGCAAGGGTATGGCTTTTGGCAACGAAGAACATACGGTGGGCGTGGCCTCGGTCGCCGTTAGCCTGCAAACCCCGCAGGGTTACTATTCCATCGATGTGGCAGGGCCCGCATGGCGCATCAGACAGGCCCGGGAAAACATCGAAAGCGCTTTGCTTAAATGTCGCGATGAGCTACTGACCGGGCTGCGCAGTATTGATTGAGGCGCTCACTGGGGGCAGCGGTGGCGATCTGTAGGACCGGCTTTAGCCGGGAGGGCGCCCTCCCGGCTAAAGCCGGTCCTACAGATCGAGTTCCGACCCGCAGGATTCATTGTTTCTGTTATTGATATAACATAACATTTATCGGTCTTCTCTTAAGATCGCGTGCAGCGCTTCGTCTTATTGATATCAGCCGTGCCTTGCCAAATGCGACGAGCTGGCGCTGCAACTGAATCCCCTGACCCTGAGTGCTCCATGACGACCCCTATTCCGAAGCCGTTGGTGTCCACGCGCCTGCAGTCCATCGATGCATTGCGTGGCCTGATTATCCTGTTCATGCTCCTCGATCACGTACGGGAAACGTTCCTCCTGCACCTCCAGGTTTCCGACCCGATGGACGTGACCAGCACGCCGCCGGAGTTGTTCCTGAGTCGTACGCTGTCGCATCTATGTGCGCCGCTGTTCATCTTTCTCACCGGCCTGTCGGCGTTCTTGTATGGCGAGCGCCACGACAAGGCCGGAGTTTCCGGCTTCCTGTTCAATCGCGGTCTGTTCCTGATTGTGCTGGAGTTCACCCTGGTGAATTTCGCCTGGACCTTCCAGTTTCCGCCGACCTCGATCTATCTGCAGGTCATCTGGGCGATTGGCCTGAGCATGGTCGCGCTGGCGGTGCTGATTGTCCTGCCGCGTTGGGCGCTGGTGACCTTGGGACTGGTGATCATTGCCGGGCATAACCTGCTGGATGCCGTGCATTTCGGCAAAGATTCGGCACTGTATGTGCCTTGGGCGATTTTGCATGATCGCGGCTGGCTGCAGCCTTTCGAAGGCTTGCGCCTGCGCACTTCCTACCCGGTCCTGCCGTGGATCGGAGTGATTGCCTTGGGTTACGCAGCGGGACCGTGGTTTGCGTCGGGTGCCGATGCAGGCACGCGTCAGCGCAAACTGGTCGCCTGCGGATTGGGCGCGCTTGCGCTATTCTTCGTTCTGCGTCTGATCAATGGTTATGGCGAGAAGCCTTGGGTATCCGGCGAGACCGGCGTGCAAACGCTGATGAGCTTTTTCAACATCACCAAATACCCGCCATCGCTGGTATTTCTCAGCCTGACGATGGGGCTTGGTCTGTTGCTGCTGGTCTGGTTCGAGCGTGCGGCGGGGCGCGGCTGGATGAAGCCGCTGCTGGTATTCGGTGCAGCGCCGATGTTCTTTTACCTGCTGCATCTGTATGTGCTGAAGATTCTGTATCTGATCGCCACGGCAATCTGGGGCGCCAACAAGGGCGATTATTTCGGCTTTGATTCGGTTGGCGCGGTGTGGCTATGTTCGGTATTGCTGGCGGTCGGATTATTCCCCGCCGTACGCGCCTTTGCCAGCTTCAAGGCGCGGCGCAAGGATATCGTCTGGTTGAAGTATTTCTAGGCGCTTCCTGTAGGAACAAGCTCGCTGCCACATACCGCTCAACCTGCCGCACCACATTACGTGCGGAAGCGCTTTACCAGCGCATCCAGTTCGCTCGACAGGACAGCGAGGCTCTTCGAGTCGTTGCGGGCCGCTTCGGCCAGATCGGCAACCAGCTGCGCATCGCCATGAATCTGGCTGATGTGACGGTTGATGTCTTCGGCCACATGGTGCTGTTCTTCGGCGGCTGTGGCGATCTGGGTATTCATGTCGCGGATCACGTCCACCGATTCGCGAATCTGTCCGAAGCTGTTGCGCGCCTGGCCGATTTTTTCCACCGATTGCTGGGACACGCTGAGACTGGCGTGCATCTGTTGAGTCACCGAAGAGGTGCGGCGAGCCAGCGTGCCTAGCAGGTTATCGATTTCGGCAGTGGAGTCGGCGGTGCGCTTGGCGAGGGCGCGTACTTCATCGGCCACCACCGCGAAGCCCCGGCCTTGTTCGCCTGCGCGGGCGGCTTCGATGGCGGCGTTGAGCGCCAGCAGGTTGGTTTGCTCGGCGATGGAGCGAATAGTGTCAAGGATCGACTGGATGGCGTTGCTGTCTTTTTCCAGCTGCACCATGGCGGTGGCCGACTGGGACAGCTCCGCGCTCAGTTGATCAACGCTGCTGACTGCGTCGTCGATCTGCCGTTGACCTTCGCGTGCCTGACGTTGGCCGCTGTCGGCCGAATCGGCGGCCTGGCTGCAGGAACGGGCGACTTCGTTGGCGGTGGCGACCATTTCGTGGAACGCGGTGGACACCATGTCTACCGCTTCGCGTTGTCGGTCGGCAGCTTCGGCCATGTCGTGGGACACGCGTGTCGAGCTGGTGGAGGTGTCGAGAATTTTCGTCGCCGCCAGACCGATATGCTGGATCAGGCTGCGAATGGCGGTCAGGAACTGATTGAACCAGTTGGCCAGTTGCGCGGTTTCATCGTTGCCGCGTACCGCAAGACTTTTGGTCAGGTCGCCTTCACCTTGAGCAATGCCTTCAAGGCCGCTGGCCACGCTGCGAATCGGGCGCACTATCAGCGAGGCGAAACTGGCGCCGACAAGGGCAAAGATCAGCGCCATGACTGCGGCAATAATGCCCACCAGCCAGGTCAGGCGCGTCGCGGAGCTCATCACCTCATCCTGCTTGATCAGACCGATGAAGCTCCAGCCCAGTTGCTCGGAAGGGAAGACGTTGACCATGAAGCGTTCGCCATTGAGGGTCACTTCGCTCAGGCCGGTGCCGGCTTTGGCCAGTTGTGCATAGCCGTCGCCCAGATCGGCCAGCTTCTTGAAGTTGTGCTCTGGCTGGCGTGGGTCGACCAGAATTGTGCCGTTGTTTTCCATCAGCAGCAGATAACCGGTTTCACCCAGCTTGATCTGTTTGACGATGGTGGTCAGCTGCTTGAGCGACACATCGATGTTGACCACGCCGCCAGGGCTGCCTAGCTTGTTGGTAACGGTGCGCACGGTGCTGACCAGAACCGCATCGTCGCCGGCCCAGTAATACGCGTCGGTACGCAGGGTTTTGCCGGGGTTGGCCAGGGCAGTCTTGTACCACGGGCGTTGGCGCGGATCGTAACTGGCCATCTTCGGATCGCCGGGCCAGAACGCGTAGCTGCCGTTGGCCAGGCCGTAGGAAACATAGGAATAGGCCGGATGGCTTTTCGCGATACCGGCGAAGAATTCATATATTGCCTTGTGGGCATCGGACTCGGGGAGCGTAGGCGCATCGGCGCTCATGTAGCTCTTGATGCCTTCGCCGGTATTGGTAATCAGCGGATGGCTGGCCAGGTAATCGACGTTCTGGCTGATACCTTCGAAGAACAGCTGCATGGCATTGGCGACCTGGCGGATTTCCCGACCGCTGCTGTCGACGAAATCATCTGCCGCGTCGCTGCGCAGGTTGACGATGACGATGCTGGCGACCACGACGATCGGCAAGCAAGCGATGACGGCGAACGCCCAGGTCAGTTTCTGTTTGATATTCATCCGAACTCCAGAGAGCTGCTGACCTAAAACCCCAGTACCGCTGGTGTTGATCGTGCAGGCCGCAAATGACGCAAAATTAGTATTATGGTATGCCGCTATCGGCGTCGTTCCGGGGTTCTTGAGGGGGCGTTCGCGGAACAGGTCGCTGGCTGGCATGAGATACCTGTTCGCGTCAGCCTGGATAACCCAGTTCGCGGCTGATTCGCGCCCTGCATTCGAGCAGCAGCCGCTGGAAATGGTCTTGCGCGCCTTCCGGGTCCATCACCGCATCGGGGCCGGAAAGGTTGACGGCGGCCACCACCTGACCGTTGTGATCCTTGACCGAGGTGGCAATTGCGGTCGAGTAATCGGAGCGGTGCAGTACCCAGCCGCGATTGCGGTCAGCGGCGATTAGACTTTGCAGCTCCGGCAAGGTGCGCGGGGCGGGGGCGGGGTAATCATCCAGGCGTACATGCTGATACAGCTGAGCCAGCGCGGTTTCGTCCAGGGCGGTCAGCAACATTCGGCCCATGGCCGTGCAGTGGCAAGCGATGCGGGTGCCGACGGGAATATTCACCGACAGCCGTTGCGCAGCGAAGGCGCGGAACAGATACAGGCTATCAGTCTGCTCGCGAATACTCAGGTGGCAGGACAGCGAGGTGCGATCACGCAACTGGTTCAGGTGCGGCATCGCCACTTCGACGATGTCGCGACTGGCCAGATAACTGAAGCCATCGCTGATCACTCGCGCACCCAGCTCATAGTGGCTATTGAGTTTGTTGAGATACCCCATGTTGGTCAGGGTAAACAGAATTCGGTAAACCGCCGAGGTGCTGACGCCCAGACGTTCGGCGATTTCATTGATGCTCAGGGTGCGTGTTCGGGCATTGAACATGCCCAGTACGCTCAAGCCCCGGGCCAAAGCCGGGACGCTGTAGTCGGTGTCTTTTTCCGGGGTTTCGAGCATGAGTGATTCCAATTGCTTTGGTTGGAGCGAGGCTTATGTGGGAGCGAGCTTGCTCGCGAAAGCGGTGCTCCATTCGACGAAATAGGCTGGGTGTGCTCGCCTCTTCGCGAGCAAGCTCGCTCCCACACCACAATCGCTGTCTACGCCACATCCAACTCCAGCAACTGGCCATCGAACTCACCCATGGCATCCAGCAGCGCGCCCTTGAAGTAGTCGAGGGAAGCGCGATCGCAGAGGATCTGAAACGCCGGGAGTTCTGCCGACCCGAGGTTGATCACGATCACATTGATCCGCGCCGCCGACGTCTGCGCCACGGCGCCGGGGGCGAAGGCTTGCGGGCGCAGGTCGACGCCGCAGAGCTTGGCCATGACCTCCGACACATGCAGCCCGCTCAGTTGCAGCCAGGCATGGCTGTCTTGCCGAGGCAGCAGGTAGTTGGCGCTGTGATCCAGTTCCCAGCGCGCTTCTTCGTCGGCGATGCGCTGGCCGCGATCCTCAAGGCTGCCCAGAATCAGGTATTCGGTCTGGGACAATCGCGCCACATGGCTGCCGTCGGCCTGAGTCACGGCATGATTCGGCTCATCCGGCAGGAAGAAACCCCGGGCGCTGAGGTATTCGGCGCTCTGCTGGCCGCGAAAACCGACACGCGGCACGTCGGTCAAATCGATCAAGGCGCAGGGTTGAAGCGGGCTGAGCCCGATGTAACGTTCGGCTTGCAGGCTGGACATGGCTCAGAGCTCCTGGCGTTTGGTTTCAGGGTCGAAGAAAGGCAATTGCACCACCGTGGCCTGGACGATCACGCCATCTTCGACGCGAATCGGAATCTGCTGGCCCGGCTGGCTCTGGTCGAAGGCGGCGTACGCCATGCCGATGATTTTGCCCAGTGTTTGCGAATACTCGCAGGACGTGACGTTGCCGCTGATGTCCGGGCCCTTGAGCACCAGATGGCCTTCCAGAGGTTGCGGGCTGGCTTTGGGCAGGGTGAAACCCACCAGTTTGCGTTTCATCGGTTGCGCTTCGAGGATGTCCACCGAGCGGCGGCCGACGAAGAACGGCTTGGTTCTGCTGACCGCCCAGCCCATGTCGATTTCAGCGGGATGGGTCATGCCGTCGGTGTCCTGGCTGATGATCACGTGGCCTTTTTCCAGGCGCAGCAGGCGCTGGGTTTCGACGCCGAACGGACGCATGTCAAACGCCTTGCCCGCTTCGGTCAGCGCATCCCAGAGTCGCAGGGCGTGACGCGCCGGGACGTGAATTTCGTAGCCCAGTTCGCCGACAAAACCCACGCGCAACAGTCGCGCCTTGATCCCGGCAACAGTGCCCGAGCGAACGCCCAGATACGGAAAGGCTTCGGCCGACAAATCAAGGTCGGTGCAGACTTGCTCCAGCACTTTGCGCGAATCGGGACCGGCCACGTTCACCGCCGCAATCGCCGCCGTGACGTTGGCAATGTCTACGTCGAGGCGCCATTGCGCGTTCCACTTGAGCATCTGCTGATAAATGCGATCCACGCCGCTGGTGGTGGCGGTGACGTAGAAGTGATGCTCGGCAAAGCGCGCGCACACGCCGTCATCGATGACCACGCCATGTTCGTTGGTCATCAACGCGTAACGCGAGCGGCCAATCGGCTGCTTGAGGAAGGCAAAGGTGTACATGCGATTGAGCAGCTCGGCGGCGTCCGGGCCGCGTACATCCAGGCCGCCCAGGGTCGAGACGTCGATGATGCCGACCTTGTTGCGTACATGCAGCGCTTCGGCTTGCATGCATTTATCCCGCTCATTGGCTTTACCGTAGTAGGCCGGGCGCTGCCAGATGCCGGCGGGCATCATTTTTGCGCCGGCTTCCAGATGACGCTTGTGCATCGGCGTCTGGCGGTACGGATCGAAAGCCCGACCGGCAACGTGGGCGAGTTTTTCCGCTTCGAAAGGCGGGCGGGCAGTGGTGACGCCGGTTTCGCTGACGCTGCGCTGGGTCGAGGACGCCACCAGGCGCGCGGTCGGCAACGCCGAGTGGCGGCCTTGTGACGGGCCCATGCCCACGGTCGAATAACGTTTCACCAACTGGATGTCGCGATAGCCGATTTTGGTGGCGTTGATGATGTCGCGCACTTGCAGGTCTTCATCGAAGTCGACGAAATCCTTGCCTTTGGGGTGCGGGAAGATCGGCCACGGGAAGTTGACCTGGGCCTCGGTGCGCAACGGCAACGGGCTGGCGTTCAGTTCCAGATGCAGCGCAGTGACGATGTGCGCCGTGGCATGAATGGCATCGGCCAGAACGTTGTCCAGGGCGTGATAACCATTGGCGGAACCCGCGACGCTGAGGTTTTTCGGCAAACCGCTGAGGGTGAATTCAGCGTGTTGGTCGTCGTAGCTGAGTTTGCCGCCCGCCTGACACAACAACTGGTACACCGGCATATAACCGCCGGACATGCACAGCAAATCGCAGTCCAGAATCAAGCCGCTGCCGGCGACCTGGCCCTGGCCGGTGATCTTGCGCAGGTCGACGCCACTGACATGGCGCATGCCTTTTTCATGCAGCGCTTCATAAACCGTGCTGCCCGGATGGCAAGGAATGCCGCGTTGCTCAAGGGCCAGCAGCAGCGCACGATCCACTGGATTGGCGCGCATATCCACCAACGCCGCCACTTCCACGCCTTGCTCATGCAGGTCCAGCGCGGCCAGATAACCGTCGTCATTGCCGGTCAGCACCACCGCGCGTTTGCCCGGCTTGACCGCGTACAGCTTTATCAAACGCTGGGCGGCGCTGGTCAGCATCACGCCGGGCAAATCGTTGTTGCGGAAAATCACCGGCTGATCGAACGAGCCGCTGGCGATCAGGCATTGCGTCGCGCGCACCTTGTACATGCGCTTGCCCTGAATCACCGGCAGATAGTTATCGGTAAACCAGGCGTTGCAGGTGGCTTGCTTGAGCACGCGAATATTGGCGTGACCTTCAACGGCGTCCACCAGTTCGCGGCGCAGGGTTTCGCCGCGCTGGCCTTCGATATCAAAGCGCGCGTAGGTCAGCGAACCACCAAGAATCGGTTGTTGCTCGATCAGCAGCACCTTGGCGCCAGCGTTGGCGGCGGTCAGTGCGGCCTGCAAGCCAGCAGGTCCGGCGCCGATGATTGCCAGATCGGTGAACAGGTACGCCTTGTCGTAATACTCGGGCTGGAATTTCAGGTCGAGCACGCCGAGCCCGGCTTTCTTACGGATGATCGGTTCCCAGACTTTCCACATTCCCTTGGGCTTATAGAACGAACGGTAATAGAACCCCACCGGCATGAATTTGGAAAACTTGCCCAGGTACGCGTCCTTGTCGTTATCCAGCGAGCCGTTGAAGTTCTGGCCGCTGGCTTGCAAACCGTCTTGCAGCGCAAATGAGTCGGCCAGCACATTCGGCTCATGGGGCAACTGGATCAGCGTATTGGCGTCTTGCCCGGCCATGGTCAGCGGGCCGCGTGGCCGGTGGTATTTGAACGAGCGGGACAACAGAAAACGCCCGTTGGCGAGCAGGGCGCTGGCGATGCTGTCGCCTTCAAAGCCCTGATACTGCTGATTGTCGAAGCTGAAACTCAGCGGCTGATTGCGATCGATCAGCAAACCCATGGGCGCGGGCAGGCGGTTGAGCGTGCTCATCGGGCAATCTCCTTGGCCGGGGCGGCGGGTGTGGCAGAAAATTCGACCCGCGAGGTGAACACTTCCTTGGGGTCGAAGGTGCGCAGGATTTCGTCGCTGCCGGTGTGGCGTTCCACCAGGAACCAGTAGCTGGACGGCGTATGCATCCACCATTCGCGGACCACGCCCAAGGTGTCTTCGTAATTGAACACGTAGTCGGCCCATTCGCCGTCGGTGCAGGTGGCCGGGTCCGGCATGGCTTTGAATTCGCCGCCGTAGGTGAACTCGGTGATGTTGCGCGGCCCATTGAGCGGGCAATTCATGACTTTCATAGTGCGTTCCTTACTCAATGGCGGGTCAGTGACTGGCCGCCGTGGCGCCCATTTCGTTGACTTGCTGGAAGGTCGAAAACCGTTCCAGGCCGAACGGCTTGATCAGCTCCGGGGTTTTGCCACCACTGGCGACCAGTTCGGCCATGGTCTTGCCGCAAATCGGCGTGGCCTTGAAGCCCCAGGTGCCCCAACCGGCGTCCAGGTAATAATTTTTCACCGGTGAAAGTCCCATGATCGGGCTGTAATCCGGGGTCATGTCGGTGATCCCGGCCCACTGGCGCATCAACTTGGCGTTGGCCAGGAACGGGAACATCTCGATGGCGTGCGCCAGCAGGCTTTCCTTCAAATCCAGGGTGGAACGGGTGTTGAACAGCGGGTACGGATCGGAGCCACCGCCGAACACCACTTCTCCGCGACTGGTCTGCTGCACGTAGCAGTGCAGCGCAGACGAACTCACCAGCGGATCGAGGAACGGCTTGAACGGCTGAGTCACCATGGCTTGCAGCGGGAACGTCTGGATCGGCGAGCGAATCCCGGCTTTCTTCATCAGTTGCGAACTCATGCCCGCCACGGCCTGCACCGCGCAGCCGCATTTGATGGTGCCGCGATTGGTTTTGACGGCGGTGATGGTGCCGTTTTCGATGATCAGCTCCTGGACTTCAGTGAGCTGATGTATTTCCACGCCGCGCTTGGCCGCTTGCTTGGCGTAGCCCCAGGCCACCGCATCATGACGCGCGGTGGCGCCGTCCATGTGCCAGAGCCCGGCGAGTACCGGAATGTGGCCCGGATCAAGGTTGAGGGAAGGCACCAGCTCGCGAATCTGCTGACGGTCGATCATCTCGGTGCGGCCGCCAAAATGCTTGTTCACTTCGGCGCGCTGACGGAATGAGCGCACCGTCGCGTCGGTATGGGCCAGGGTCAGTTGGCCTCGGTGCGAGTACATGATGTTGAAGTCAAATTCGTTGGACAGCCCCTCGAACATCCGCACTGATTCAGCGTAGAACTTCACCCCTTCGCTGGTCAGGTAATTGGAGCGGATCACCGCCGTGTTGCGCGCCGTATTGCCGCCGCCCAGATAACCTTTTTCCAGCACCGCAATGTTGGTGATGCCGTGGTACTTGGACAGGTAGTAAGCGGTGGCCAGGCCATGACCGCCGCCGCCGATGATCACCACGTCATAGGAAGATTTGAGTTCCTTGGGCGGCGGCAGGTCGACGTCTACCGGGTATTCCGAGCTGAGCCCGTATTTCAATAGATTGAAAGGCATACGGCCTCCGATTGGCTGCGTTGCGCTTGGGCCTGCTGCAAGGCAGCGGTGACCGTGTTTTTCATCAGGAAGGCGATGGTCATCGGGCCGACGCCGCCGGGCACCGGAGTGATGGCCGAGACCTGGGGCAGGACGCTGTCAAAATCCACATCGCCCACCAGCCGACTGCGGCCGTGGTCGTCGATGCGGTTGATGCCAACGTCGATGACCACTGCGCCGGGTTTGAGCCAACTGGCGTCGATCAAGCGCGGCTTGCCGACTGCGGCAATCACAATGTCGGCCAGCTGACACAGCGCCTTGGCATCGGTACTGCGCGAATGCACCACCGTCACCGAGCAATGGGCTTGAAGGAGCAGGGCGGCCATGGGTTTGCCGACGATATTGGAACGGCCGATGACCACCGCGTGTTTGCCGCTCAGGTCGCCGCAGGCTTCGCGCAACAGATACATGCAGCCACTGGGCGTGCAGGGCGTCAGCACCTCGCGGCCCTGACTCAGGCCGCCGACGTTTTCGCTGTGAAAACCGTCGACGTCTTTGCGCGGATCAATCGCCTGCAAGGCGCGGGCTTCTTCAATGTGCGCCGGCAATGGCAGCTGCAAGAGGATGCCGTTGACGCCGGGGTCGGCGTTCAGTTCGGCAATCACGTTGAGCAGCTGCGCTTGCGAGGTGTCGGCGCTCAGGCGGTATTCCAGAGAGCGAATGCCAGCCTCTTCGGCGCGCAGAATCTTGTTGCGCACATAGACCTGACTCGCTGGATCTTCACCCAGCAAAATCACTGCCAGCGCCGGTTCGATGCCGTCGCGTTTGAGCGCCGCCACGTCTTGTTTCACCTGGGTCAGAACCCGGGCCGCTGCGGCTTTGCCGTCGATCAATTTAGAGGTATTCACCGGAAAATCACCGTTCTGTCCTTGTTGAGGAAGACGCGATGTTCCAAGTGGTATTTAACCGCCTTGGACAGCGCCACGGTTTCTGTATCGCGGCCCATGGCCACCAGATCGGCGGGCAGGTAAGCGTGATCGACACGCTGCACTTCCTGCTCGATGATCGGACCTTCGTCCAGGTCGCTGGTGACGTAATGCGCCGTGGCGCCGATCAGCTTCACGCCTCGCTCGTAAGCCTGGTGATAAGGCTTGGCGCCCTTGAAACCGGGCAGGAACGAATGGTGGATATTGATCGCCCGGCCCGAAAGCTGCTTGCACAAGTCATCGGACAGGATCTGCATGTAGCGGGCCAGCACCACCAGTTCGGTGCGGGTGTCGTCCACCACTTTCATCAGCTCGGCTTCCTGCGCTGCCTTGGTGTCCTTGGTCACCGGCAGGTAGATAAAGCGGATGCCCTCGCGCTCGGCCATGTGCCGCAATTCGAGGTGGTTGGAGACGATGGCGGTGATGGTCATGTCCATCTCGCCTTTGTGATAGCGGTACAGCAGGTCGGTCAGGCAATGGTCGAACTTGCTGACCATCAACAACACGCGCATTGGTTCGCGGGTGTCGTGCAATTCCCATTGCATGGCAAACGCAGCGGCGACGTCATCGAAACCGGCCTTGAGCTTTGCGATGTCGCCTTCATGGCCGTCGTTGAAGCGGAACACCGCGCGCATGAAGAATTTGCCGCTGAACTCGTCGTCGAACTGCGCCATTTCACCGATGTAGCAGCTGTTGTTCGCCAGGTAGGAAGTGACGGCGGCAACGATGCCGGAAGTGGCCGGGCAGCTGATCTTGAGAATGAAATGGTTCTTTTCGTGTTGCATGGCTTTCCCTCGGAAGAATGGCGGCAGCTCGGCGCAGGGCGAAAATTCATGGGTGAAATAGGTTTTCGTGGGTGAAGAAAAATTCTCTACAGGAATTAAATATTCACGATGCCGTTTTATAGGCGAAAGGGAATTGCGCGTCTAGAGCTTTATGGAAAGTTTTTTAACTGTCAGGAAATTTTTATGAGGTGTAGGGGCGATTCCGCGCAATAGGTATTGGTATTGGTACATTTCCCTTTTGGGAGCGAGCCAGCGCTAACGCCGTAAATCTGTGTCGCCGCCACGAGCGCCTCGCGAATAAATTCGCTCCTACAGGGCGGGCTTGCCTTACTCCCCCTGCGCCCCGTAATTCATGATCGACAGCAAGCGAATCGGTACTTTGACCAACTCTTCGGGACCATGCGGAATGTCGCCGTCGAAAGTCAGGCTATCGCCAGCCTGCATGCGGTACAGCTGATTGCCATGCCGATACACCAGTTCACCCTCCAGCAAATGCAGGAACTCGGTGCCAGGATGGGAGAAGGTCGGGAACTCTTCGCTGGCGTCGTCCATGGTCACCATGTACGCCTCGAAACTCTTCTTCGGCCCACGCGTGTGGTTGAGCAGGTGATAGGTGTGACCTTTCTCGGTCCCGCGCCGGACCACTTCCAGTCCTTCATCGGCCTTGACCAACAAGGCGCTGCTGCCTTTCTGATCGTATTGGGCGAACAGCTTGGACATGGGCATGCCCAGCACATCGCATAGACGGCTGAGGTTATCCAGGCTGGTGGAGACCTGCGCGTTCTCGATCTTGCTCAGCATGCCTTGGCTGATGCCCGCGATCCGCGCCACATCGGCCAGCTTCAATTCCTGCGCTTGACGCTGGCGCTTGATCTGTATGCCCAGGTACTGCTCGAGTTTCAACTTGGGTTCGGGTTCGTTCGGCATGTTCATCAGGTCTGCACACTTTCCGTTCATTAATCTTTATTTCGCACCAGTAATGTGCGAATTGCCCGACTGGTGAATTCTTGGGCGTTTGGTTATTCCCACGGAGAAAACAAGTTTCCCATATATACAGCAGAAATTCCCGTACTCGCTCCATTTGTCTCTTGGCATACCAAAGTGGCAAGGGCTTTGCATTCCTCAAGGGAAACTAACTTTCCTTCTCGGAATAAGTTGTCGAGAGAAGGCGGTTGGAAAGCGATCCTTATCTACAACGCTTGCCATTCGCGAGGAGTGAATTCGCATGTTGCCACCAGAAACACAGCGCTTGATCGAGGAACACGGGATCAAATACGTGCTGGCGCAATTCGTTGATATCCATGGCGCCGCGAAAACCAAGTCGGTGCCGATCTGCGGTCTGGAAGCTGTGGCTGAAGCCGGTGCGGGTTTCGCCGGTTTCGCCATCTGCGGCATGGGCATGGAGCCCCACGGGCCGGACTTCATGGCCAAGGGCGATCTGTCGACCCTGACACCGGTGCCCTGGCAGCCGGGCTACGGTCGGGTGGTGTGCATCGGTCATGTCGATGGCAAGCCGCATCCTTATGACAGCCGCTACGTCCTGCAACAACAGGTTCAGCGCCTGAAAGACAAGGGCTGGACCCTGAACACCGGGCTTGAGCCTGAATTCAACCTCATGCGCCGGGACGAAGCCGGCAAGCTGCAACTGGTGGACGCCAGCGATAACCTCGACAAGCCGTGTTACGACTATAAAGGCCTGTCCCGTTCCCGGGCGTTTCTCGAACGTCTGACCGAAGCCTTGCAGCCGGTGGGTTTCGAGATCTATCAAATTGACCACGAAGACGCCAACGGCCAGTTCGAGATCAATTACACCTACAGCGACGCCATGGAGTCGGCGGACCGTTTCACTTTCTTCCGTATGGCGGCCGGCGAGATCGCCAATGACATGGGCATGATCTGCTCGTTCATGCCCAAGCCGGACCCGAAACGTGCTGGCAACGGCATGCACTTTCACCTGTCCATCGCCAGTGCCGAAAGCAAGAACCTGTTCTTCGATGCCAGCGACAAGAACGGCATGGGCCTGTCGAAAATGGCCTATCACTTCGCTGCCGGTCTGCTCGCTCATGGCCCGGCGCTGTGTGCCTTCGCCGCGCCGACCGTGAATTCCTACAAGCGTCTGGTGGTTGGTAACTCGTTGTCCGGCGCGACCTGGGCGCCAGCGTTTATTGCCTTTGGCGCCAACAACCGCTCGGCCATGGTTCGCGTGCCATATGGCCGTCTGGAGTTTCGCCTGCCGGATGCCGGTTGCAATCCGTATCTGGTCAGCGCCGCGATCATTGCCGCCGGGCTGGACGGCATCGACCGTCAACTGGAACCCGATCAGATCTGCAATGAAAACCTCTACAGCCTGAGCCTCGAAGAAATCGCCGCACGCGGCATCGGTACCTTGCCGCAATCGCTAAAAGAGGCCTGCGATGCACTGGAAGCCGACCCGCTGTTCGCCGAAGTCATGGGCCAGGAAATCGTCGGTGAGTTCATCAAGCTCAAGCGCATGGAGTGGGTGGAATACAGCCGCCATGTAAGTGATTGGGAAATCAAACGCTACACCGAGTTTTTCTGATCAGCCTGCAACCCTAACTATTTTCGACGCCTTGCGAATGACAGGGCGTTTTCTGCCCAGGAGTTTTGGATATGTGTGGAATCGTGGGTCTCTACCTGAAGAACCCCAAGCTGGAATCCCAACTCGGCAAACTGTTTGAACCGATGCTCGAAGCCATGACGGATCGTGGCCCGGACAGCGCCGGTTTTGCGATTTATGGCGATGAAGTGGGTGATGGCTGGATCAAGCTGACCTTGCAGGCCACCACCGATGACTACGATTTTCAGGCGCTGGTCGGCGAACTGGAAGGTCGGCTCGGCGCGTCTCTGGACTGGTTTCAGAACGCCAGCGCCATCGTGCTGAAGATCAAGGCTGAAGAAGCCGTGGTGCGTGCCGCATTGGCCGAGCTGGCGCCGAGCGTGCGAATCATGAGCGCTGGCAAGAGCATTGAAATCCTCAAGGGCATGGGTTTGCCTCGGGAAATCTCCGAGCGTTTCGGCCTGGGGAACATGAAGGGCAGCCACATCATCGGCCACACCCGCATGGCCACCGAAAGCGCCGTGACCATGGAAGGCAGTCACCCGTTTTCCACCGGCGCCGACCTGTGCCTGGTGCACAACGGCTCGCTGTCCAACCACTTCCGTCTGCGCCAGGAATTGCGCCGCGAAGGCATCAATTTCGATACCGAAAACGACACTGAAGTCGCCGCCGGTTACCTGGCCTGGCGCCTGCAGCAAGGCGACTCGCTGAAGACTGCGCTGGACAGTTCGCTGGAAGCGCTGGACGGCTTCTTCACCTTCGCCATCGGCACCCGCAACGGCTTCGCGGTGATCCGCGATCCGATTGCGTGCAAGCCCGCCATCCTCGCCGAAACCGACGATTACGTGGCCATGGCTTCGGAATATCAGGCGCTGTCGAGCCTGCCGGGCATCGAAAACGCCAAGGTCTGGGAACCTGCCCCGGCCACCATGTACATCTGGGAACGCGAGTCGGCTTAAGGAACGCACACATGAAAACTATCGATCTTTCCACTTCCACCGTGCGTGAGCTGAATCAGGCGCTGCACGATCAAGTCAACAATGTTCAGGACCGCGAATGGGTCGTGACTCATTCCAACGGCGCGCACAACCTTGCGGTTGGCGTCAACGAAGCGGTGTCCATCGATATCCAGGGCCACGCCGGCTACTACTGCGCGGGCATGAATCAGAAAGCGTCGATTACCGTGCACGGCAATGTCGGCGTTGGTTGTGCCGAAAACATGATGTCCGGATACGTGCGCGTCAAAGGCAGCGCTTCCCAGGCGGCGGGCGCGACGGCTCACGGCGGCTTGCTGGTCATTGAAGGCGACGCCGGGGCGCGCTGCGGTATTTCCATGAAAGGCATCGACATTGTGGTCGGCGGCAGCATTGGCCACATGAGCTGCTTCATGGGCCAGGCAGGGCGTCTGGTGGTTTGCGGCGACGCGGGTGATGCGCTGGGCGACTCGCTGTACGAAACCCACATCTACGTGAAGGGCGCAGTGGAATCCCTGGGCTCGGACTGCATCGAGAAAGAGATGCGCGCCGAGCACCTGGAAGAACTGCAAGAGCTGCTCAACCGCGCCGGTTTCGAGCATCATGCGGCTGATTTCAAGCGCTACGGTTCTGCCCGCCAGTTGTACAACTTCAAAGTCGATAACGCGTCCGCGTACTGATCCAGGAGAACCACCATGTCCGAGCCTACAACTCCAAAAGCAGCACCTCCGGTTCTACGCGAGTCGGCCACTTTCGATCGCCTGACCATTCAGGAAATCCAGCGTGCCGCCGAAACCGGCATCTATGACATTCGCGGCGGCGGCACCAAGCGCAAGCTGCCGCATTTCGATGACTTGCTGCTGCTCGGCGCCAGCGTGTCGCGTTATCCGCTGGAAGGCTACCGCGAGAAGTGCGGCACCGATGTGATCCTCGGCAACCGTTTCGCCAAGAAGCCGCTGCACTTGAAGATCCCGGTGACCATCGCCGGCATGAGTTTCGGCGCGCTGTCGGCCAACGCCAAAGAAGCCCTCGGCCGTGGCGCGACCATCGCCGGAACCAGCACCACCACCGGCGACGGCGGCATGACCCCGGAAGAGCGCGGCCAGTCGCAGCATCTGGTTTATCAGTATTTGCCATCGCGTTACGGCATGAACCCGGATGACTTGCGCAAAGCCGATGCCATTGAAATCGTCCTGGGGCAGGGCGCCAAGCCGGGCGGCGGCGGCATGTTGCTGGGCATGAAAGTCACCGAACGTGTGGCCGGTATGCGTACTTTGCCGATTGGCGTCGATCAGCGTTCGGCCTGCCGTCACCCGGACTGGACGGGCCCGGACGATCTGGCGATCAAGATTGCCGAGATCCGCGAAATCACCGATTGGGAAAAGCCGATCTACGTGAAAATCGGCGCCAGCCGCCCGTATTACGACGTCAAGCTGGCCGTGAAGGCGGGCGCCGACGTCATCGTGCTCGACGGCATGCAAGGCGGCACGGCAGCGACACAGGAAGTGTTCATCGAGCACGTCGGCCTGCCGATTCTGTGCTCCATTCCGCAAGCGGTTCAGGCGTTGCAAGAAATGGGCATGCACCGCAAGGTTCAGCTGATCGTTTCCGGCGGTATTCGTAACGGCGCCGATGTGGCCAAGGCCATGGCGTTGGGCGCTGACGCAGTGGCGATTGGCACGGCGGCATTGATCGCGCTGGGCGACAACCATCCGCGTCTGGATGAAGAACTGAAAAAAATCGGTTCGGCCGCAGGCTTCTACGACGACTGGCAAAACGGCCGCGATCCGGCGGGCATCACCACGCAAGACCCGGAGCTGTCCAAGCGCCTTGATCCGGTGGAAGGTGGCCGTCGCCTGGCCAATTACCTGCGCGTATTGGTGCTGGAAGCGCAAACCATGGCCCGCGCCTGCGGCAAGTCGCACCTGCACAACCTTGATCCTGAGGACCTGGTGGCGCTGACGGTCGAATCGGCAGCCATGGCGCGGGTGCCACTGGCCGGTACATCGTGGATTCCGGGGGCGGTTACGGGTTACTGATCACTCAAGAACCGTAGATACCGTCTTGATTCTCATCACACACCCCGTAGGACCGGCTTTAGCCGGGAGGAGTCCGGTACATTCGCAGCGGTTGCGTCGTCAGACCTTCCGCCCTCCCGGCTCAAGCCGGTCCTACGGATCCTGCGTGCCGGCCGACAGGGTGCAATCCACTGTTGGTCTCGCGTCGGATTTTGATCCGTAGGCGCGAGTTTGCGTTGAATTGAAAGAGGCCGCAAAGGCCCGGCGCCGCACTTCACTTTGCTCACTGCCAGACACTTTCCATTCATTTGCAGGAGCTTCGAAAATGGTTAACCGTCTACCTGGCAAATCCCTTCTTACTCTACTGGCTGTGAGTTTCATCAGCCCGTTGGCCCATGCGGCCGACGCTCCAACGCTCAATACCGGCAGCACCGCCTGGATGATCACCGCCGCTGTGCTGGTGTTGTTCATGTGTCTGCCAGGCCTTGCCCTGTTTTATGGCGGTCTGGTGCGAGCCAAGAACATGCTGTCGTTGTTCACCCAGTGTTTCGGCGTGGCCGGTCTGGTGGGCGTGTTGTGGGTGATCTATGGCTACAGCATGGTCGTGGACACCACCAACATGGTTGAAGGTGAAGTGAGCTTCAACAGCTTTGTCGGCGGGCTGAGCCGGGCGTTCTTGTCCGGCATGACCGCTGAGAGCCTGGTGGGCGATATCCCTGAAGGTGTGTTCGTGACCTTCCAGATGACCTTCGCGATCATTACGCCTGCGCTGATTGCCGGTGCCTTCGCCGAGCGCATGAAATTCTCCGCCGCGCTGCTGTTCATGGCTTTGTGGTTCACCCTGGTCTACGCGCCGGTCGCGCATATGGTCTGGGGCGGAGCGGGCGCCTTGATGCACAACTGGGGCGTACTGGATTTCGCCGGTGGCACGGCGGTACATATCAATGCAGGCGTTGCGGCGTTGGCGGCGTGTTTGATCCTCGGCAAACGCAAGGGTTATCAAAACACGCCGATGCCAGCGCATAACCTGAGCCTGACCATGGTTGGCGCAGCGATGCTCTGGGTCGGCTGGTTCGGTTTCAATATCGGCTCGGGCGGCGGTCTGAGTGGCTTGTCGGGCATTGTCATGCTCAACACCCAACTGGGCGCCTGCGCCGGGATTCTGGGCTGGATGTTCACCGAGTGGTTCAAGGTCGGCAAGCCGAGTGCGTTGGGTCTGGCCAGTGGCGCGTTGGCCGGTCTGGTGGGGATTACGCCAGCATGCGCTTACGTCGGTGTTGGCGGCGCGCTTGCGATTGGCCTGCTTTGCGGGGTGTTCTGCTACCTGAGCGTGACCGTCCTGAAGCAGCGTTTCGGTTATGACGACAGCCTCGATGTGTTCGGCCTGCACGGTATCGGCGGCATGATCGGCGCGGTGCTGACCGGCGTGTTCTGCGTGCCAGCGCTGGGCGGTCTGGTCGAAGGCGTGACCATGGGCAGCCAGGTTGTGGCGCAAATCAAAGGCGTGCTGATGACCACGGTTTATTGCTTCGTGGTCAGCTGGATCATCCTCAAGGTGGTCAATGCAATCGTCGGTCTGCGTGCTCACGAGTCGGTGGAAGAGATGGGGCTGGATCTGGCCGAGCATAATGAGCGGGCTTATAACCACTAAGGTTGGCTGCCGGGGCGCGGGTTCATGATTGACCCCGCGTTGTCGTGTCTATCTGACAGAAGCTTTTGCTGCGTTACGCAAACTGTGGCTCTGGCGCTCTGGTTCTGGATTCTTCCAGCTGCAACCGGGTCGCGATGACTGTGTTCTTCAGCAAGTAGGCGATGGTCATCGGCCCGACGCCGCCGGGCACCGGCGTAATTGCGCTGGCAACGGTTCGCGCGCTGGCATAGTCCACATCCCCTACCAGACGGCTGCCCGTCTGCGTCTCGATACGATTGATCCCCACATCAATGACCACCGCACCGGCCTTGAGCCAACTGGCATCTATCATTTGCGGGCGGCCGACGGCCGCAACCACGATGTCGGCCATCCGGCACAAGGCCGCTACGTCGACGCTACGTGAGTGCACCACGCTGACCGAGCAATTGGCCTGTAGCAGCAGGGTTGCCATGGGTTTACCGACAATGTTGGAACGACCGATCACCACGGCATGCAGGCCGCTCAAGTCGCCGCAGGTGTCGTACAACAGGCGCATGCAACCGCTGGGCGTGCAGGGCGTCAGCACTGTCGCACCTTGGACCAGGCCACCGACGTTTTGCCGATGAAAGCCGTCCACATCCTTGATGGGGTCTATGGCTTGAATCACGATGTGTTCCTGGATCTGCGAAGGCAACGGCAGCTGCACCAGAATACCGTTGACCGCTGGATCGGCATTCAATTGCGCGATCAGCGTCAACACGTGTGCTTGCGTTGTGTTGGCTGGCAGGCGGTATTCCAGTGAGCGGATACCCACTTCTTCAGCCCTGAGCAGTTTATTGCGCACGTAAACCTGGCTGGCGGCGTCGTCGCCGATCAGCAGCACCGCCAGCGCGGGATGGATCTGCTGTCGGGCCAATGCGCCGACTTCGTCTTTGACTTCGCTGAGGACCTGGGCCGCGATGGCTTTGCCGTCGATGTCCCGGGCGAATGCAGGGGAAACGCTCATGGGGTGAGTCACCTTGGTATTGATGGCGGGGGAGGCGATGGACACTGGGCCGCAGTGATCCATCGCGAGGATTTGCAAGGGGGCGTCAGGCTACCAGTCGATGGCAGAAGAACACCACCAATGCACCGGCAATCAACGTGACATAAGGCAGTACGCCTGCGCGCCTGGCGCCCGCGTCGACCTGCAGATGCAGGTCGGTCAGCATCGCTTGAGGAAACGTCCCTTTATCCTGCAGATAGTGGCGGAAACAGAAGACGGGAATGATCAGCACCGCGAGGATCAGCCCCGTCACCAGTGTACCGGCGCCCCAGATGTCGGCGCCCAGGCCCATGCAGGCCAGATTGACGAAACTCAGCACGCCACCGGCCGCCAATAGCAGTGTCGGTGCCCTGTAGGGGCGAACCCAGTCCGGGCGGTCCAGGCGATGGATCCAGCCGGCGTTGAGGTTGAGGAAGTTGAAGATGATGTAACTGACGTTGGAGGCGGCCAACACGAACACGTAGTCAGACATCAGCAGCAACAGCAGATTGAACGACAAGTCGGTCCACATGGCGGCAGTGGGTGCGCCGTGTTCGTTGGTGCGGCCCAGGTATTTGGGCAGCCAGCCGTCCACTGAAGCCTGATACAGGGTGCGCGATGAACCGGACATCGACGTCATGATGGCCAGCAACGTGGCGAGAATCAGCATGATCAGCACGATATTGGCCACGACTTTGCCGCCGCCGATGCTATCCGCCATGGCCTGGCCGACACCCATGCCGCTGTAGATGCCGGGGGAGAGCAGGCCGCTGTAGACCGCCGGGGTCACGATTGCACCTGTGGCGTCCAACACCGCGGGGGTGACCAGCTCACCCAGACCGAGACTGCCCTGAAAGGCCAGCGGAACAAGGGTAAACACGACGATGCAGAGCAGGCCGGAATAGAAAATTGCCTTGAACGTGTCGCGCTTGGGGTCTTTGAATTCCCGGGTGTAGCACACAGCGGTTTCGAAGCCGTAAGTCGACCATGCCGCAATGAACAGGCCACCGGCCATCAATGACCAGCCGGAGATATCCCAGGCGCCGTCGATGACTTGTCCGGCCGCGTCGCGAGCAAGGGGGTAAAGTGGCAGGAAGTTGGCCTGGGTGGCATCCCCGGTCAGCAGCGGCACCACACCGACCAATACCAGCGGGATCAGTGAGGTGATGCCCAGCACCAGAGTCAGCCGCGCCGAGCGCAGAATGCCGCCGTGCTGGACCGCGAATACGCCCAGCAGGATCAGCAGGCCAATGGCAAAGGTTGCGTTGATCCGCAGTGACAGCCCGCTCTTGATCCAGCCCAGATCCAGCAGTGTCAATTGCCACGTGTTGATCAATGCGTCAGCGGGGAACAGTGCGGTGAGGATATAACCTGCCGCCAGTCCCGAGCCAATGGATAATACCGGGGACCAGGCCAGCCAGTTGCACCACACCGAAACCGGAGCGATCAACTTGCTGTAGCGCACCCACGCGATGGCGCCATACACCGATGCACCTCCGGATTTGTGTGGAAACAGACCGGCGATCTCGGCGTAAGTGAAGGCCTGTATAAAGCCGAACAGGATTGAAACGATCCAGACGATCCACGCGGGTTTGCCGACCGTGGCGGCAATTGCACCGATGGAAAACAGCACCAGTGCAGGCACGCCGCTGGCCACCCAGAAAGCCCCACGCCAATCGATCTTGCGGTGCAGGCCGACCGAAGGCGCGGCCTGCGGTACGGTCTCGAACGTAGTCGCTTGCATCTTTGTATTCCCATGTCTGAGTAGAGTTATCGTGGGGCAGTCAAAGTTTTTGGCGCAGTTGCTCCTGGTGCCGATCAGCTACGTACGCGGCTCTTGTCCGGGTCGTAGAAAATCGGTGCCGTGACCCTGGCGCTGATGCGCTTCTGCAGGCCATCGATTTTGCCAATTTCAAGTTCTGTGCCGATCTCGGCGCAGGCCACATCGATGCGGCACAACGCGATATTGCTGGCCAGCAGGGGCGAGCGGCAGGCACTGGTCACGACACCGACCCGGGCTCGACCGCTGTACACCGCGTCACCATGGTGAGCCCCTTCGTTACCGCTCAATTGCAGCCCCACCAGCTTGTGAGCCGGATGGGTGCTGCGCCGGATCAGCGCCTCGCGCCCAATGAAGTCGTCAGTCTTGCTCTTGAGGGGCACACTGAAACCGATGCCTGCTTCGAATGGATCGGTCTGGTCGGTGAACTCATAGCCAGCGAAGATCAGTCCGGCTTCGATTCGCAGCATATCCAGCGCTTCCAGACCCAGCGGGACGATGCCCAAGGGCTGGCCCAGTTGCCAGAGACGATCCCAGACCTGTCCGGCATCCTGTGGCTGGCACCAGACCTCATAACCCAGCTCGCCGGTGTAACCCGTGCGGGAGATCATCAGCGGGCAGCCGTCGTAACCGTCCAGGCGACCCACCAGAAAGCGAAACCAGCCCAGTGTTTCCACGCCGGGTTGAGTGGACGGCGTCCAGATCATTTGGCTGAGCAGTTCGCGGCTGAGTGGGCCTTGTACCGACAGGTTGTGAATCTGATCGCTGGCCGACTTGATCCACACCTTCATGCCCAGCTTTTGCGCCTGTTCGCGCAGCCAGACACCGGCGTAATCCTCACCGCAGATCCAGCGAAAGTTGTCCGGCCCCAGACGCAGCAGGGTGCCGTCATCGAGCATGCCGCCATGCTCATGGCACATGGCCGAATACACCACTTGACCGATTGCCAGACGCCGGATATCCCGCGTCAGGCAATACTGCAACAGTGCTTCGGCGTCCGGGCCGAGGATTTCGAATTTGCGCAGGGCAGTCAGGTCCATGACCGCCACCCGCTCCCGGCAACCGATGTACTCGTCGATGGCGCCGAACCCGTCATAGCGCAGCGGTAACCACCAGTTGCGGTAATCGACGAAGCTGCCCGTCAGGGCTTTGGTGCGCGAGTGAAACCCCGATTCCCGGGTGAGAACCGGATCGGCGTCGGCAGTGGTTCGAGTGCTCATGGCGATGGAAAAGTGCTCCTTTTCGCTGTAGATGCGGATATGGATATCAGTCGGGTCCCAGCCATTGGCCGGATCAATGTCATCCGGGCAGGAAGAACTGCCGCAGATCAGATCGTTCATGGCGCGCAGCAACACATAGTCGCCGGGGCGCGACCACGGCTCGTCGAGGGTCATGTGCTGGTGAGCGTCAATGCCGGTATTGAAGAAAAAATTGATGGCGGGCCAGCCGTTGCGCGTCTGGACGCCGGATGGCGCAAGCGCCTTGCTGAGGTTGTCACTGCAGTTGTCGTGCCCGAAGTAGCCATGGGTTTCGTAGTAGCGCGCGGCGCAGGCCAGAGCGAAGGAATCATGTCGGCCAACGGTATCGCGCACCACTTCCAGCATCGGCTGCATGTGTCGGTCGAAAAACTTCGCGAACAGCCCAGGTGCCGGGTAAGCGCTGCCGTTCAGGGTGCGGGTCACGGTCTGGTCCAGATCCAGCTCCAGGCCCCGGTCCAGTGCGCGTCGATCAAAAGCAACAAAGTCCGAGCACTGGCGACCGGCAACGTCCAGCACCTGGATATATTGGCCTTTGGCGACGCTGTAGCCCTTGGCTGTCCCGGCCTGAATAGTAAATTCGTCGACCAGTTCGCCCAGCGGCTCCGGCAAGGTCGGCAGCAGAAGAGGTGATGCAGTGGCGCGTTCAACCAGCAGACGCAGTTCGCTGGGGCGGTATTGCTGATCCACTGTGGTCGGCCCGTCCGGTGCGCCGACGATGATCAGCAGATGCTCATCGGCGACAAAGTCACGATGGTGCCCGGCGGGCGTTTCATCGCCCCACAACGAGGTTGCTCCCGGCAACTGACGCCAGTCCAGGCCGCGCTTGTGCAAGGCCTGGTCGATGCGGCGCGCTTGCAATGTTCCGCTCGCCAGACGTTCATTGATGAAGCGGCAGACCGGTGACTGACTCAAACCCCAGGCGCCCAGCGCGTTCCGTCCGCTGGCCTGAATGACCAGCATCTGGCAGGTTTGCCGTCCTTCGATATCGATTACCTGTAGATGGTCGCCAGGGTGGAGCTCGATCAGTGTCAGCCCGCCCGCAGCGACGCGATAACGTTCCGTTCGCGGTGCGCGGGCAAACAGACCGGGTTCCCAGGGTTGGGAAACGCGAGGAGCATTCATGTTCACGCTCCGCGTCAACCGACCGACTTGATAGAGGAAGCCGGCTCACCCAAATACGCCGCCATGGAGTCGTCCAAGGCTTGCAGCCAGGGCGTGTGATGGGGTGGTGACTGGGTGCCGGTCATCAATGAGCGGTAGGACTTGTCGCGGTAGCCCATGATGTCTGCGGCCTTGTCATGCTTCCAGTGCAGAAAGGTCTCGTTGACGGCCGGGATATCGAAATCGGGGTAGTCCGTGGCATTGACCAGTTGCTGGATGTAGGCGCCTTGGTATTCAAACATCTGCTGGTTGGTTTCCAGCAGTTGTTCCCGCTCATACCATTGCTGGCTGTCCGCCAACATGTCGGCGTGGGAAGGCAGTGCAATACGCCCCAGGATCACATCACGGGCATACCAGGCCTGGGCGTCGAACATATTGAACGAGTACCACTGGTCCTGCATGCCGAGGTAGATCAGGCGCGGGTTCGCTTCCCAGAACACACCCTTGTACAGGTTTCGCGGCCAAAGACGGTTATCGGTCTTGAGGTTCAATTCGTCGGGCAGGAACGGGAAGTGATGCTTGTAGCCGGTGCACAGGATGACGGCATCAATGTGTTTGCTGGTGCCGTCGATAAACCAGGCACGATTGTTTTCCAGGCGGTGCAGCAGCGGTTTTTCTTCCCAGTTGCTCGGCCATTTGTAGCCCATGGGCGCACTGCGGTAGCAACTGGTGATGCTGCGCGCACCATATTTGTAGCACTGGGAGCCAATGTCCTCGGCCGAATAGCTGCTGCCGACGATCAACAGGTCCTTGTCCTTGAACTCCAGCGCCTCTCGAAAATCATGAGCGTGGAGAATTCGTCCGGCGAATTGTTCGAAGCCCTGGAAGTGGGGGACTTTCGGCGTCGAGAAATGCCCGCAGGCATTGATGACGAAATCGAACTCCTCGCTGCTGGTGATATCACGGGTGTAGTCATGAGCGCTGACAGTGAAGCGTTGGCTGTCTTCGTCGAAGCTGACCTGACGCACGACGTGATTGAAGCGGATGTAATCGCGTACACCGGCTTTCTCCACGCGGCCCTTGATGTAATCCCACAGCACTTCCCTGGGTGGGTAAGAGCCAATGGGCCGACCGAAATGCTCTTCAAAGGTGTAGTCGGCGAACTCCAGGCACTCTTTCGGGCCGTTGGACCACAGGTAGCGGTACATGCTGCCGTGCACCGGCTCGCCGTTTTCATCCAGCCCGGTGCGCCAGGTGTAATTCCACATGCCGCCCCAATCCTGCTGCTTTTCGTAGCAGACCAGTTCCGGGATGACGGCGCCCTTGTCACGGGCTGACTGAAACGCTCGAAGTTGTGCCATGCCGCAAGGGCCGGCGCCGATGATTGCCACACGTAGGGTCATGGTCGTGCCTCGTAATGTTCGAAGGGAGCGCTCAGCGAAAGATCACGGTCTTGTCCCGGTTGATGAAAACCCGGTGTTCCAGGTGATATTTCAGCGCCTTGGAAAGCGCCACGGTTTCGGTGTCCCGACCGATGGCCACCAGCGAATCCGGCAGATGGGTATGGTCGACTCGCTGGATTTCCTGTTCGATGATCGGACCTTCGTCCAGGTCGCTGGTGACGTAGTGCGCGGTGGCGCCAATCAGCTTCACGCCACGGTCATAGGCCTGGTGATAAGGCTTGGCGCCTTTGAAACCGGGAAGGAACGAGTGATGGATATTGATGGCACGCCCTGACAGCTGTTTGCACAGATCGTCGGACAGAATCTGCATGTAGCGCGCCAGCACCACCAGATCGGTCCGGGTGTCCTGAACGATGCGCATCAGTTCCGCTTCCTGGCTGGCCTTGGTGTCTTTGGTCACGGGCAGATAAATGAAGCGGATGCCCTCACGCTCGGCCATGGCCCGCAAATCAAGGTGGTTGGAGACCACCGCCGTAATCTGCATATCCATTTCGCCTTTGCGGTGGCGATACAGCAGGTCGGTGAGGCAATGGTCGAACTTGCTCACCATCAACAGCACGCGAGTGGGCTGGCTGGTGCAGAACAGCTCCCATTGCATATCGAAGCCGCCAGCCAGGCTGCTTAATTGTCGTTTCAGCGCGTTGATGTCGGCAACCGCCTGCTTGTTGAACCGAAACACCGCACGCATGAAAAACTGCCCGGTGAATTCATCGTCGAATTGCGCCAGCTCGCTGATGTAGCACTCTTGATCGGCCAGGCACGAGGTGATCGCGGCGACGATCCCGGAGGCGGCCGGACAATTGATCTTGAGGATGTAATGTTCGTCTTGGGTGCTCATGGAGCGCTCCTGTACAAATCGGCGGACGTGATCAGCCTTTGGCCGTGCGTTTGGTTTTCTGCGGGTCGTCAAAGGGCAGGGCGTGGGTCAGCGCACGGGTCTGCTGGCTGCCGCGCAGCTCCAGAGCGACGCCGGGGACGGAACAGGCAACGCTCATCCGGGCAATCGCCATGGAGCGTTTGGTTATGCGCGAGTACATGCCGCAGGTCACCACGCCGACCTGCTTACCCTCATGCCAGAGGGTGTCGCCCGCTTCGGCGGCCCGCGCGCCGTCGAGCAATACGCCGGCGATCCTGAATCGCTCCTTGCCACGCAGTCGCCGGTGCTCTTCGGCTCCGCGAAACTCCAGTTTTTCTGGCGATACGGTGAAGTCCAGCCCCATTTCCCAGAGCGTGTCGCCAGCTTTCTGATCGGCAAAGGGGTACATCTGGGAGTTGTCGTAGGGGAAGAACATCAGCGAGCTTTCAACGCGCAGCCAGTCAAGGGCCGTGAACGCGCAAGCAATGATGCCCATGCCTGCCCCTTCTTGAAGAATCCGGTCCCAGAGGGCCGGAGCATCGGCGGCCTTGCAGAAAATTTCGTAACCGCGTTCGCCGGTGTAACCGGTGCGGGAGATCATCACCGGCCGGTCGAACAGCCGGGTCTGCATGTGGTGGAAATAGGGCAACTGGCGAATGCCGGATACATGCTCGGCCAGAAAATCCACGGCCAGCGGACCTTGTAGCGACAAGTCGTGCAGGTCATCGTCGAACAGGATCGCTACCTGACGGCCCTGAGCCGAGCGCACCAGCATGTCGTGTCCGGTGCCTGCGCCGTGAACCACCATGAAGGCATTGGGGCCGGTGCGATAAACGATGCAGTCGTCGACGAACTTGCCTTCCTCGTCGAGCATTGACGCATACACGGATTTGCCGGGGTACAGCTTGCTGATGTCCCGGGTCGTGGCCCATTGCAACAGGTTTTCGGCATGGGGGCCGACGTAGTGGACTTTCTTGAGGCCGGAAACGTCCATCAGCCCGGCGCGGGTGCGAATCGCTTCATGGTGATCGGCCAGGTCAGAGTCGTAGGTCCAGGCGGTGCCCATGCCGTTCCAGTCTTCAAGGTTGGAGCCCAGTGCGCGATGGCGGTCAGCGAGTGCAGAAATGCGCCATGAATTAGCCATAAATGTGTCCTTGTCTGAAAAGAAGTCGGCGGGGAGATCAGGCGTCTGGATCAAAGTGGCTTAGCCACTCGACCAGCGTCTGTCGATAGCGGGTCATGCCTTTGTAATCCGCTATGGGATCGGGCAGGTCACGCAGGACGCGATGCAGGCGGCAGGCCCAGCCCGGTTGCGTGACCAGTTCGTCCATGCTGATCAAATAGGTACGAATGCTGAACATCAGGCCGTTGCTGCGCGGCAGACGGGCCATGAACTGCAGCTCGACCCGCAGATGCACCCGCTGCCCGACGTTGTCCGGTGTTACGGTGCCGCGATCGGAGCCCCATTCGTGAAAGGTTTCCGGCGATGAATCCAGACGTGGATTGATGGTCAGCGTCCAGTTCAGACGCCGCACCGGCTGGCCTGTCTGCATGGCGAGCAAATACTTCAAGGCTCGATCGAAGACGCCCATCTGATTGGCCATGGGCACGGGCGTGTGCCATTGCTTGAAACTCATGCCCGCATCGAACGCCAGGGACCAGTCGGCGGGGCTGGTAACCATGCCGGCATCCATGAACAAGTCGTTATCGCGCTGATCCAGCAGGGCGAAATCCCCCTGGACCTGCCGGGTGATGAACTCCAGTGGCTCGCAAGGCAACGTCGAGGCATCACCGAAAATGAACCGCTGATCGATGTCCAACGCCTTGTTGCGCCAATGCCAGTGTTGGCCGTCCTGATCCAGCTCGAACCACTGGGGGTAATCCCGGGAAAGGTTCTCCATAAGCATTTGCAGGGCATCCCACGCGGCGGGCTGCATGTGCGGCATGACCAGATATCGGCCTGGATCCTTGTCCAGCACCAACGCACGCTCGGCCATTTCCGAGAGGTAATGTTCGTCGATGTCGAACCAGTGTTCGTAAATGGAACCGGGATCTTTCGAGTTGGCCGGCTCGATATTCACTGAGTACAGGTAGCTGTCTTCGTTGAACGGGAAAGGGAAGCGCTGGATAGCGCTGGGACTGTTGCGAAAGCTGAAGTTTTCGCGATAGGTCTCTTTGGGGCTGAACAGAATGGACATGATGTTGACTCCTGAAAGATCCGGAAAACTAAAGATCCAGCGCAACGCAAGGTCCGTAGCCTCGGGAAACACAAGGCATGAGGAACTCGGCCTGTTCGGCAGCGCTGAGAAAGTTGTCCCGATGTTCGATTTCGCCGCCCAGATGGCGGGTTACGCAGTGGCCGCAGACACCGCCACGACACAGGTTCGGGACTGGCACGCCAGCGTCTTCAAGGGCTTCGAGCAGGCTTTGGTCGGCACCGACCTGGAGGCGCCTGCCGCTGCGGGTAAGTTCCAGTTCGAATGGCTGGCCGGGTTGCGGGGCGCTGAAGGCTTCGCAATGCAGGCGACTGGCGGGCCAGCCCAGCGCCTTGGCCTGCTCTTCAACAGCACTGAGCAGCGATTGCGGGCCGCAGGTGTAGACATGGCTGCCCAGGGGACGATTGCTGAAAATCGCCTTCGGATCGAAATCCTTGCTGGTTTCGTAGCCGTGCAACCGTGAGCCAAGACGTGCTCGCAGTTGTTCGAGATAAGCGTCGGTCAGGCTAGGGCGATACAGGTAATGCAGCTCGAAGTTCGCCTGACGTTGTTCCAGGGTCTGGATGTAGGCCATGAACGGCGTAATACCGATGCCCCCGGCAATCAGAATGTGCAACTGCCCGGTGGAGTGCAGGGCGAACAGATTGGCGGGCGCAGAAATGGTCAGGGTGTCGCCCACCTTTACCCTGTCGTGCAGGTAACGGGAACCGCCTCGGGAGCGCTCCTGCAAGCGCACGGCGATCCGGTAGTGATCGTTGTTGGCCGGATCGCTCGTCAGCGAATAGGCGTTGCGCAGGTTTCGCTCGCCGATGGGCAAATGCACCTGCACGTGGCTGCCGGGCGAGAATCCGGGCAGGTTTCCCCGGCAGGGAGCCAGAGTGAATTCGCGCACGATGGGCGTGAGCATCCGTGCTGCGCTGACCTGGACTTGCAGACCGGCGCTCATGAACGCAACTTCGCGTAGGGGGCATCGGCATCCATGCAGACACCCAGATAAGCGCCCAGGCGTCGTGAGAAATGCTCACGTATTTCCAGGAGAACATCGCAGCCCCGGCATTGCAGGGAAGCGGCAGCATCACCAGGCTGAGTCAGCCCGCAATGCACGCAGTAGACGGAGCGAGCGCCAGACACCGAGCACAGCGTCATTTCGATCTCGTCGTCTTGCAGCCCGGCATCCCGCGCCTGACTGTGGACGTGCCAGATAAAATCTTCGTCGCCCATGATGCACAGATGACTGCCGACTCTGGCGGCGGCGAGCCACCGGCGCAGATCCTCCACGAAACCATCGGCCTGGGCATCGAGAATGCGCCGCTGCCCCAACCGGCTGACAAAGGGCGCGCAGGCTTCGGCTGATTGAGTGACCGCCAGACAGTGCGTCACCGCCGCCATTGACTGCGGTTCGGCATAGCGGGGAAGGCTGTTATGCAGCCTGTGGTCGTCAATGCATTGTCTGTCGAGCATGGGTTTTCATCCTTGCTGAGCGTATGGCGGCGGGCAGGCATGAATGACTGAGCCTGGCGGTCCGGAATGTTTTCTGACAGGCAAGATAATTTCCCAGAAGGAATGTCCGATCAATCCGGAAAAAGGGGTATCCCTTTGGGGGTAGTCCTGTGAAACCGGGTGGTTGGGGCATGAAACTTGCTGGTTCGAAACAGATGGCCGGCCAATAAAAAAAGGATCTCTGGTTTGCAAAACCGACTGCACGGGTTGGCACGCTGGTTTCAGTGGCTCAAGCCCCGGCAGGATAGCCATGCACGCAAGCTGCTGGCTGAGCTGCCGTTGGGCGTGGTGCACACTGACGGTGCCCTGCCGCTGTTTCTGGACCGTTTCGACGCGTTGCTGCCCGGCTGCAAGCTGAATTTGATTCTCAGTGACATGGACTTCGGGCCAGCACGCAAAATCCTGATCAGCGAGTGCCACACGGACGCGGCTTGTCCCTGGCGGGCCGCCACGCCGGGGCCGATGCCTCTGGCCTGCACCACATGCCGCAAGCGTGGCGTGCAGCGACTGGTCTGTGCCCTGCCGGACGAAGGCGCCCAGGGCAAAGGGTTCGTGTTGCTCGATACAACCGGGGCGGCCGGCAGGTATTTGCGCTTGCTGCTGCAAGACGCAGCGCATTCACTGGGTGTAGCGGTGCAGTTGCTGCGGCACAAGCGTGAGTCGCAACGCAAACAGGCCACGTTTCAACATGGCGCACTGGCCCGTGAGCTTCACGATTCGGTGGCCCAGCAATTGGGGTATCTGTCGTTCCAGGCGCGCTTGATCCAGAGCCGAATGTCGGAACCTGAAGTGGTTGCCGCTTCCCTTACAGAGCTGAGTGCAGGCCTGAGCCAATTGCAGCGGCAGGTACGCGAGCTGATTACCAGCGCAAGGCTGACCATGGACGGCCGGTCGCTGCGTCAGGCCCTGGCGGATTCGGTCGCCGAATTTTCCCGGCGCTGCATCATCGTCTTCGAATTGGACAACCGCCTGGCCGACGATGCCTTGAGTCCTGCAACCGAGCTGCAAGTCCTGCAGATCATTCGCGAGGCCTTGACCAACGCGGTGCGCCACTCCCATGCCCGGCATGTGCGCATCGAATTACGGCAGGACCAGGAGGGTGATGCTTCGATTTCGGTCGAAGATGACGGCATCGGCCTGAGTCCTGCCTCAGAAGAAGAAAATCACTTTGGCCTGGCGATCATCCGCGAGCGCGCTTCAGCTATTGGCGCTCGACTATCCATCGAGCCAATCCGGCCCCACGGTGTTCGCGTGCACCTGGGACTATCTGCTTTTCACGCGGACACATCAGGGAGTTTCGATGTCAGCCACGACCTTGTTACTGATCGATGACCACCCGCTGTTTCGCAAGGGCCTGGCGCAATTGTTTGCCGCCAGCGACGACTTTGAAGTGGTCGGGCAAGCGGCCAGCGGCAGAGAAGGAATCAACCTGGCAGTCAGTCTGGCGCCGCAACAGGTGTTGCTGGATTTGCATATGCCTGGCCTGAGTGGCCTGCAAGTTCTGGATGAGCTCCGTCAGCTGAGCCTGGGGTGTCAAATCGTGGTGCTGACCGCATCCATGGATCGCGGTGAATTGCTGACGGCGTTGCGGCTTGGGGCCAACGGTTATGTGCTCAAGGAAACCGAGCCCGATGCGCTCCTGGCCTACATGCGCAACTGCAACAAAGGCGCCATTGTTCTGGACGATTGTCTGGTGTCGTTGCTTGCCGGGCAGCTGGAGCCCGAGCGAGGTCCTGCCATGGCCGATACCAGCAGCCTGACCGAGCGCGAGGGGCAAACCCTGACCCTGATTGCCGCCGGCATGAGCAACAAACAGATCGCTCGCGAGCTGGGCATCAGCGACGGCACGGTCAAGATCTACGTCAAGAATCTGTTGCAGAAACTGAACCTGCATTCACGCCTGGAGTTGGCGGCCTGGGTGCACAATGCTGCTTCGGTCAGACAACAGGAGCGCCACTGAATGACCCTGCAAAGTGTCGCACCGGACTCGTTACGCGATGAGCAGTCGTTGGCAGTGCTGGACCGTTTTCCTGTTGCGTTGCTGGAGCTGCATGAAGATGGCCGGATAGCGCGCTGTAATCGGGCCTGGGTTGAACTGATGGAAAAGCCCGATGCGCAATGCGACATCGTGGATTACGTCCACCAGGAAGATCGCTCGCTCTGGCTTCAGGCATTACGGGAACTGCGTCGGCATCCGGACACTTCCTTCAAACAGCGGCTTCGGTTTGTGCACCCGTCGGGGGAGCTGCGCTGGTTCGAGGTCAGCCTGAAAGCCGCAGGCGCGGGCTACAACCTGGTCATTGGCGACATAACTGCACATAAACGCCGGGAGGTTGCCCTCCAGGCCAGTCAACGCAGTGCGGTCAGTCTGCTCGACAGCATGCCGGGGCTGATTTACCGGGGCCGCAACAACCGGGACTGGACGATGGAGTTCGTCAGTGCCGGGTGCCTGCAACTGACGGGCTATCCGCCGGAGCGGCTGGTGGACAATCACGACTTTACCTACAACAGCCTGATTCTTCCCGAAGACGCCGACTACGTCTGGCGTGAAGTTCAATATGCCTTGTCCCGCCAGGAACCGTTCAAGCTCAGTTACCGGATTCGTTGCGCGGACAACTCAATCAAACAGGTCTATGAAACCGGCGTCGGCATCTATTCGGATAATCGGGAGGTGTTGGGTATTGAAGGGGCAATTTTCGAGCGGGGAGCGACCGATGCCCAGACCCGCAGTTTCAGCGCAAACAAATCGGTATAAGGCACGGGCCTGCCAACTTCGCTCGCTCGGCATCCATGCCGAGCGCACCCCACCACGACACCTCCACTCAGCCTCCCGACGCGCTTTTGGCGGCGTCTGTCAGATCGCGGCACGGAAAAGCGAAGATCAAAAGCCCGATCGCTCCCACAGGTTCAGCAAACGGCCTACCTCCTTTGCCAAACACCGGAATGCGCGGTGAGAGCGCAAAGGTGAATTCGCTCCACTGCGGCTACTGGATATGTGTGCGACTCCCACGCCCGGGAACAGAGTATCTACGGGTCCTACGGTTGGAATACGGTCACCCCGTGGGACGCATGATCCCTGTGGGAGCGTTCGGAGGTTACGACGGCCGCGATGCGGTGTGTCAGGCAGACCGAAATCGCAGCCTCGCGCTGCTCGTGAGCTCCCACATTATGGGCACCACATCTGCGTCTGGGGATACCTCCAGGATTGCGCCCGGCTCAACGAAACGCCGGCACCACGTGTTCGATAAACAGCTTCAGCGACTTCTTCTTCTCGGCATGGGGCAGGCTGTTGTCGCACCAGAAGCTGAATTCGTCGACGCCCAGTTCCTGGTAGTACTTGATCCGGGTAATGATTTCTTCTGGGGTGCCGATCATGGTGTTCTTGCGGATGTTCTCCAATTCGAACTCCGGGCGTTCCTTGAACTTCTCTTCCGGGCTCGGGGCGAGGAAACCGTTCACCGGCGTCTGTTTGTTGCCGAACCAGGCATCGAAGGTGCGATAGAACTTCGAGATCGCCGTTGCGCCGACTTTCCAGCCTTCGGGATCATCCACTGCATGCACGTGGGTGTGACGCAACACCATGAGCTGCGGGCGCGGGACATCCGGGTTATTGGCCAGGGCCGCTTCGAATTTGTTCTTCAGGTCGACGACTTCTTCGTCGCCCTTCATCAACGGCGTGACCATGACATTGCAGCCATTGGCGACGGCGAAGTTGTGGGAATCCGGGTCGCGGGCGGCGATCCACATCGGCGGCGTCTTGATCGGTTTTGGCACACTGGTGGAGGTAGGGAATTTCCAGATGTCGCCGTCGTGGGCATAGTCGCCCTGCCACAGTGCGCGCACTACCGGGACCATTTCCCGCAGCGCCTGGCCACCGGAAGAGGCGGGCATGCCGCCCGCCATACGGTCGAATTCCACCTGATAGGCACCGCGCGCCAGGCCGACTTCCATGCGGCCATTGCTGATCACATCCAGCAAGGCACATTCGCCCGCCACCCGCAGCGGGTGCCAGAACGGCGCGATAATCGTACCGGCGCCGAGATGGATCTTCGTGGTTTTTGCCGCCAGATACGCCAGCAAGGGCATCGGGCTTGGGGAAATGGTGTATTCCATGGCGTGGTGTTCGCCGATCCACACGGTGCTGAAATCACCGGCTTCGGCCATCAGCGTCAGCTCGGTCAGGTCTTCGAACAACTGCCGGTGGCTGACTTGCTCATCCCAGCGTTCCATATGCACGAACAACGAAAATTTCATGACGCTTTCCCTCGAATTTTTTGTTTTGCGAATGAATAAGCCAGCTTCGGAATTGCCTGGGTTGCGCTGGTTCAAACCAGAGCGGGCAACGCACCCATCTTGCCTCGGCAATACACCATCGGGCTGTTTGGCAGCTCGGGTACGATCAGGTTTTTCACCGCGCCGACCATGATTGCGTGGTCGCCACCTTCATATTCGCGCCACAGTTCGCACTCGATGATCGCCGTCGCGTTGGCGAGCAACGGGTTGCCCAGTTCACTCAGGGTCCAGTCGATGCCGGCGGCCTTGTCCTTGCCCTTGCGCGCGAAGGCATAGGCTTCGCTCTGCTGGGTGCCGGACAGGAAATGGATCGCAAAGCGCTTGTTCTTGATCAGGGTCGGATACGAATCCGAGCTGTAGTTGGGGCAGAACAGCACCAGCGGCGGGTCCATGGACAACGAACTGAAGGCGCTGGCGGTCAGGCCGACCACTTCGCCTTCGTCATTGAGCGTGGTAATCACCGTCACGCCGGACGGGAACGAGCCCATGACGTTCTTGTAGGCGTTTGCGTCGATCATGTTCGTTTCCTCTGCGTGCGGGTCTTGGCTGCATTCTGGTCGTGAGTAACGTATTTGTTGGTTTATGGTATACCGTAATACCATTGTTGCAAGTGCTTTTTACACGACATCGGGTTAGTCGAAAACGACGATGCCCTCCAGTGGAGGGCATCGCCGACACGCCGAGGATCAGTGGGCGCCAGCCACCTTGTTCAAATCGCTTTCGGCCCATTCGGTATACACACAGGCATCGCCAGCAGCCCAGCGCACGCGAACCTTGTCGCCTGGTTTCATCGGCATGCCGGTGGCAGACAGTGCCTTGACGGTCATGGCGGTGCCGCTGGCGGTGACCACCGAGCAGGTCTGGCTTTCGCCGAGGAACAGCACTTCGGTGACGCTGGCGGTGACTTCGTTCCAGCCACTGAGCAAAGGTTCGCTGGCGGCCTGTTCGAGGCTCAGCGCCTGGGCTTTTTCCGGGCGGATCATCAGCAATACGTCCTGCCCGATCTGCAGGCTGGCAGTGAGCCGGATGGACAGTGGCTGTCCTTCAAACGTCGCGGCCGCGTTGCCCTGGGCCTTGAGCTTGAGGAAGTTGGAGTTGCCCAGGAACGAGGCGACGAAGGCATTCGGCGGGTTCTGATACAGGTCATAACCGCTGCCCAGACCGACGATCCTGCCGTGGCTGAAGATCGCAATGCGCTGGGACAGGCGCATGGCTTCTTCCTGATCGTGGGTCACGTAGACAATGGTGATGCCCAGCCTGCGGTGCAGCTGACGCAGTTCGTCCTGCAATTCTTCGCGCAGTTTTTTGTCCAGCGCGCCGAGGGGTTCGTCCATCAACAGAATGCGCGGCTCGTAAACCAACGCCCGGGCAATTGCCACGCGCTGTTGCTGGCCACCGGAAAGCTGCGAAGGGCGGCGATGGGCGAACTGTTCGAGCTGAACCAGCTTGAGCATCGCATCCACGCGTTTTTCCCGTTCGGCGCTGGCCAGTTTGCGAATCGCCAGCGGGAAGGCGATGTTGTCGCGCACCGAAAGATGCGGAAACAGCGAGTAGCGCTGGAACACCATGCCGATGTCGCGCTTGTGCGGCGGCACATTGATCAGTGATTTGCCGCTGACCAGAATCTCCCCGGAGCTGGGGGTTTCGAACCCGGCCAGCATCGACAGCGTGGTGCTTTTGCCCGAGCCGCTGGACCCCAGGAAGGTGAGGAATTCACCGTCCTGAATATCCAGCGAGATGTTGTCCACGGCAGCAAAATCGCCGTAGTGCTTGTTCAGGTTGCACAGGCTGACCAGGGTTTTCTGATCGTGCTGGCCGGCTTCTTTTATCACCGCACTCATGACGTACTCCTCGCTTCGTTGCGTCGACGCAGCGTCGCTGCGATCACCATGACCATGACTGACAGACCGATAAGCAGCGTCGAAGCGACGGCGATCACGGGTGTCAGGTCCTGACGCAAGGTGGTCCACATTTTGACAGGTAGGGTTTGCAGGTTCGGGCTGGCCATCATCACGCTCAGGACTACTTCATCCCACGAGACCAGAAACGCAAACAGGGCTCCGGCGACCATGCCGGGCCGGATGCCGGGGAAGGTCACTTTGACGATGGCCTGGAGACGCGATGCGCCGCAGATCACCGCAGCGTCTTCGATGGACTGATCGAACAGCTTCAGCGAATTGATGATCGAGATAATGGTGAAGGGCAGGGCGACGATCACGTGGCTGACCACGAATGAAAACAGCGTGCCGGTGTAGCCCAACTTGAGAAACAGCGCGTAGACCGCCACCGCAATGATCACCAGCGGCACGATCATCGGCAGGGTAAAGATGCCGTACAGCAGGTCGCGACCCGGAAAACGACCACGCACCAGGGCAAAAGCCGTGGGCAGGCCGAGGGCGACGGCGCAGATCGTGGTCAGCACCGCGACTTTCAGGCTGGCGAACGCGGCGGCCATCCACTCCGGATTGGAGAAGAATTGCTGATACCACTTCAGCGTCCAGCCCGGCGGTGGAAACACCAGCCACTGCGACGAACCGAACGACAGCAGCACGATAAACACGATGGGCAGGATCAGGAACAGCGCGATCAGGCCCGTGGTCAGGTACAGCCCGAAGCGTAATTGCGGGCTCATGGCATTGGGAGTCAGGAGCATGTCGGCTTACCTCGCGTTGCTGGCGCCGACCGGGGATTCCGGCTGGAGCTTCAGGTAGAAGTAAAACAGCACCAGGGTAATCACGATCAGCAATGCCGCAGCGGCGCTGGCCAGACCCCAGTTGAGGAACGATTGCACCTGCTGCACGATGAACTCCGGCAGCATCATGTCCTGCGCGCCGCCCAGCAATGCCGGGGTCACGTAGTAACCCAGCGACATGACGAAGACCATCAGCCCGCCGGAAAACAGCCCCGGCCGACACAGCGGCAAAAACACCTTGAAGAAGTTGGTCCAGGGACTCGCGCCGCAGATCGAACCGGCCTGCAACACCATCGGATCAATCGCCTGCATGGTTGCCTGCAACGGCAGCACGATGAACGGAATCATGATGTAACTCATGCCGATCACCACGCCGGTCAGGTTGTGCACCATCTCCAGCGGTTCATCGATCACCCCCATGGCCATCAATGCTTTGTTGATTACTCCGGAAGCCTGCAGCAAGACCAGCCAGGAATAGGTGCGTGCCAACAGACTGGTCCACATCGACAGCAGCACGATGTTCAGCATCCAGCGGCCCCAGCCGCGAGGCACCAGCGTGATTGCCCAGGCCAGCGGGAAACCCAGCAGCAGGCTGAATAGCGTGACCAGACCAGCGACCGAAAAGGTATTGAACAGCACGCGGGAATAGGCTGAGTTAGCGAACAGTTGTTCGTAGTTGCCCAGGCCGGGTGTCGGCTCCAGCACGCCGCGCAGCAACAGCCCGATCAGTGGAGCGAAGAAGAACAGACCCAGAAAGATCAGGGCCGGGAGTAGATTGCGGCTGCCGCGCCAGCGCTGTGCCAAGGAAGCGGACTGCTTCGTTGTCACCGCCTGGCTCGGTACCGCGCCGGCGGTGCTGGAAGCACCACCGGCCGGGTTGGATTGACGGGCCGTGACGGCCGTCATTTTTATTTGACCAGCCATTCGTTCCACCGTGTCGCGATGGCCGAACCGTTCTTGGCCCAGTACGCGAAGTCGAGAGTGATTTGGTCCTTGGCATACGCTGTAGGCAGGTTAGGCGCCAGGGTCGAGTCCAGACGCTGCACGCTGTCCAGGTTCACCGGAGCATAGGCGGTCAGATTGGAGAAGTCAGCCTGGCCTTTGGCTGCAGTGGCATTGGCGATGAACTTCATGGCCGCGTCCTTGTTCTTGGCGCCTTTTGGTACCACCAGGAAGTCCGACATGACCAGATTCTGCTTCCAGCTCACGCCCACTGGCGCGCCATCCTGCTGTACGGCGAAGACCCGGCCGTTCCAGAACTGGCCCATGGAGACTTCACCGGAAGCCAGCAATTGCTGGGATTGCGCGCCGCCACCCCACCAGACGATATCCTTCTTGATGGTGTCGAGTTTCTTGAAGGCACGATCCAGATCCAGCGGGTAAAGCTTGTCGGCGGCAACGCCATCGGCGAGCAGGGCGAGTTCCAGCACGCCAGGGCTTGGCCATTTATACAGCGCGCGTTTGCCAGGGAACGTCTTGGTGTCGAACAGTGCGGCCCAGTCTTCAGGCTTGTTCTTGCCGGTCTTGCCTTCGTTGTAGCCGAGCACGAAGGAGAAGAAGAACGAACCCACACCGCTGTCGGACACGAAGCGCGGGTCGAGGCGATCCTTCTTGATGACATTGAAGTCCAGCGGCTCCAGCAAGCCTTCGCTGGCGGCGCGCAGGGCGAAGTCAGCCTCGACGTCCACGACGTCCCACTGCACATTGCCGCTTTCAACCATTGCCTTGAGTTTGCCGTAGTCGGTCGGCCCGTCCTGCACCACCGCAATGCCGCTGGATTTAGTGAAAGGCGTCGCCCAGGCCTGCTTCTGGGCGTCCTGAGTCGAACCGCCCCAGCTGACGAAGTTCAGGCTGTCAGCGGCCATCGCCGCGGCGCCTGATACGGACAACACACCGGCCGTCAGGACTGCAATTGCACGTTTACTCAACACCATTTTGTACGCCCTCATTTGTTGTGTTTTGAGCGGGCTGTTGTTGCCCGCTTATCGGGAGCAGTAGGTCCATTGGGCCTTTGTACGGGCGACCGTGTCAGGGGCTGTTGTTTGTGCTGTCTCCAGTGCTGGAGCGCGCCTGACTGTTCTTCCGGTCTACGGAATATCATATTATGGTATTCCAAACTTTCTGCAAGGGTTTAGCCATCAAAGATCACTGGAATTATGCTCCGTGATCGCCTTTAGCCCCTTTGTATATTGGACAAAACGCCCTTGTGGCAGGGCTTTCAGCGTGTTGCCACCGACTTGAAAAACCGCCTCTAAAACAGAAAAATACCTGAAAAAAACAGGTTTTTATCGACCTTCATCCCGGGAAAGGCAGGGTCTCCACCACTTCCAGATCGTAGCCAGTCAAGCCCGCGTATTTAAGCGGGGCACCCATGTGACGCAGTTTGCCGACGCCAATGTCTTGCAGGATTTGCGCCCCGGTGCCGACTTCCGAATAAATCCGCGACTGCGAACGGCTGAACTGCCGGGGCGCCTGGGTCAGTTGCGGAATACGTTCCAGCAACGCCTGAGATGACTCGTGGTTGGCCAGCACCACGACCACGCCAGTGCCCACCTCTGCGACCTTTTGCAGGGCAGCCCAAAGTGTCCAGTTGCTCGGCCCGGTGTATTCGGCACCCACCAGATCCCGCAGCGGATCGATGACATGGACCCGCACCAGCGTCGGCTCTTCGCGCTTGATGTCGCCCATGACCATTGCCATGTGGACGCCGCCTTCGATGCGATCCTCATAACTGATCAGACGGAAGGTGCCATGTACCGTCGGCAAGTCCCGCTCGCCGATGCGCAGGACCGTGTGCTCGGTGCTCAAGCGGTAGTGAATCAGGTCGGCGATGGTGCCGATCTTGATGCCGTGTCGGGCGGCGAAGGTTTCCAGGTCCGGGCGTCGGGCCATGGTGCCGTCGTCGTTCATGACCTCGACGATCACCGAAGCGGGAGTGAAACCGGCCAGCCGCGCCAGGTCGCAACCGGCTTCGGTATGGCCGGCGCGGGTCAGCACGCCACCTTCCCGGGCGCGCAGCGGGAAGATATGCCCGGGTTGCACCAGGTCGTCGGCGCAGGCATCGCTGGCTACCGCTGCGGCGACTGTCCGGGCCCGGTCGGCAGCGGAAATACCGGTGCTGACCCCGCTGGCCGCTTCGATGGATACTGTGAAGGCCGTGGCGAACACGCTGCCATTGCTGGGCACCATTTGTTCCAGGCCCAGACGCTGGCAATGCTCGTCGGTCAGGGTCAGGCAAATCAGGCCTCGCGCCTCGCGAGCCATGAAGCTGATCGCCTGGGCATCGCAACAGTCCGCCGCGAGCAACAGATCGCCTTCGTTCTCCCGGTCTTCGTCATCCACCAGCAGGACCATCTTGCCCTGACGGTAATCCTCTATGATTTCTTCGATTCGGTTGAAAGGCATGGGCTGGCTCCGGCTGTCGTATCGCTGTTTATTTGTGGTATACCATAAGACAGATAAATCATAAGCGACAGATATTTTTCAAGGGCGGAGGTGAAGATGAAGGCTTATTGGATTGCGCAGGTGGACGTCAACGATCCGGAGCAATATTCCGGCTATACGCAGCGCGCCCCGGCCGCGTTCAAGCTGTATGGCGGCAGGTTTCTGGCCCGAGGAGGGCGTAGCGAGGCCGTGGAAGGCAAGGCGGCTGCGCAGCGCACCGTGGTGATCGAATTTGATTCGTATGAACAGGCACTGGCCTGCTATCACTCGGCGGAATATCAGGACGCGCTGAGCTATCGCCAGGGCGCGTCGACGGCCGAGATTGTGATTGTAGAAGGAGTTTGAGAAGCGGCTCTTGTGGGAGCGAGCTTGCTCGCGAAGCTTTTAAATAAGGCTAAGAAAATGTGTCGGCCGAACTTGCCCTTTCGCGAGCAAGCTCGCTCCCACCAAGTTCGCTAAAAAAGGCTAGCGCAGTTCAGCGAATGAAATGCACCTTGCCGGTATCGTCGTTGCCGACGTAGATCCCGTATGAACCGGTCTGGCGTTCTTCGATGTAGCGCTCGAGGATCTGTCGGATTGCCGGGTAATAAATGCTGTCCCACGGAATGTCTTCGGGGGCGAAGAAGCGGCAGGCGAGGGTTTCCGGGCCGAACTGGCCGGTGATCTCCAGGGCGAGGGCGCGGAATACGATGTACACCTCGCTGATGCGCGGCACGCTGAAGATCGAGTAGGGTGAAACGATTTCGGCGCGTACGCCAGTTTCCTCCCAGACTTCGCGCAGTGCGGCCTGTTCGGTGGTTTCGCCGCTTTCCATGAAGCCCGCCGGCAGCGTCCAGGTGCCGGGACGCGGCGGTATGGCGCGCTGACACAACAGGTACTTGCCGTCCCGCTCGATGATGCAGCCGGCAATGATCTTGGGATTGACGTAATGAACGTAAGCGCAACTGCCGCAAATCAATCGCGGGTGTGTGTCACCCGCTGGAATGCGCTGAGCGAGGTCAGCGCCCCCACATTGCGGACAGAAGCGCGGAGTGACCATGTCAACGGCCTATGCGCGGTTCTTTGAGGGCCACCGGCTCGACGATTTCACGAACCTTGCTGCCATCGTTCTGCTTCAGCTTGAGGTAATCCAGCGCCACTTTGGCGGCACTGCGAACGTGATCCACCGACGCCTGATGCGCGGCGAGCGGATCACCGCTCTTGATGGCCGCAACGATGCGTTCCATCTCTTCGTTACTGGCGCTGCGACGGTTTTCCTGGGACACGGAGGTCGCCCGCAGGTAACTGATGCGTGCCTGCAACTGGCGCAACTGAGTGGCTGCGACATGGTTGCCCGAACCTTCGAGCAGCACGTCGTAGAAGCTCTGCACCGAGTCGATGACCTGTTGCAGCTCACCCTCGTTGAGCGCCTTGCGGTTTTCTTCGAGGGCTTTTTCCAGCGCCCGGATGTTCTTGGCCTTGGCGCGCAGGGTAAACAACTGCACGATCAGGCCTTCGAGCACACAGCGCAGCTCGTAGATATCGCAGGCATCTTCCAGAGTGATGATTGCCACGCGCGGCCCTTTGGCGTCGGCGAACTCCACCAGGCCCTCGGATTCCAGATGGCGCAGGGCTTCGCGAACCGAAGTGCGACTCACGCCCAGACGCTCGCACAGATCGCGTTCCACCAGGCGGTCGCCGGGCAGCAGCTGGAAATTCATGATGGCGCTACGCAGCTTGTCCAGCACGATTTCGCGCAGGGTAATAGGGTTGCGATTGACCTTGAAGCTGTCGTCGAGTGGAAGGCGTTTCATGGAGTCCCGCTCTGATTGTGACTGTCATGGGTGAAGCGAAAAGAGCCGTTATGCTCTGCAAGTCTGGTACATGGCCGCGAATCGGCAAATCTCGCCGGTGACGCAGCCAAAAACAGCGGCGAGTTTATCACGCAGGCTTGTGCAAGCGACACGCTGACTGCAACCGAAGCGGACTTCACTGCGCGACCGGCGCCTGTCAGACCAGTACCGGCAGCGGACCCAGCTTGCCCCGGTGATAAATCATCGGCGTGACCGGGTTTTTCGGCAGGATCAGATTGCGCACCGCGCCGACGATGATCGCGTGATCGCCGCCATCGTATTCGCGCCACAGCTCGCATTCGATGATCGCGGTGGCCTTGCCCAGCAGCGGATTGCCCAGTTCGCTCAAATGCCATTCGATACCCTTGGCCTTATCCTTGCCCTTGCTGGCGAACGCATAGGCTTCGGCGGTTTGGTCGGCGGACAGCAAGTGAATGGCGAACTGCTTGCTGTCACGCAGGATCGGATAGGTGTCCGAAGCATAGTTGGGGCAGAACAGCACCAGCGCCGGGTCGATGGACAGCGCACTGAAGGCGCTGGCGGTTATGCCGACGATCCCGCCCTCGGCATCCAGGGTGGTGACCACCGTGACGCCGGACGGAAATGAGCCCATGACTTCTTTGTAAATACCAGGTTCGATCATTTCGGGACTCTCCTTTGTGTTTGAAGCGTTGGAGCGAGCGGGTGGCATATTCACTGGATTTGATGACTGATCCAATGGTTTCGCGGGCAAGCCTCGCTCCAACGGACTCTGATCTGGTTGCCTCAACGCATCACAAACGGATCCGGCATTGGCTCGGCCGACAGGTTGATCCACACCGTTTTCAGCTCGGTATAGGCCAGCACCGAATCGATGCCGCTTTCGCGACCGTAGCCGCTGTTCTTGAAGCCGCCGATAGGCGCCATGGCTGACACGGCGCGATAGGTGTTCACCCAGATGATTCCGGAGCGAACATCCCGGGCCAGACGATGGGCGCGGCCCAGGTCCCGGGTCCAGATGCCTGCCGCCAGGCCGAACTGCGAGTCGTTGGCGATGGCCAGCGCCTCAGCTTCGTCCTTGAAGCGAATCACCGACGCCACTGGGCCGAACACTTCTTCCTGCATGATCTTCATCGAGTTGCGGTCGCATTCGAACAGCGTCGGCTCGTAGTACCAGCCTTCTGTGTCCATCGGCGGTCGCTTGCCGCCAGTCCGCAGGCGCGCACCTTCGGCGAGCGCATCGGCAACCAGACCTTCGACCACCGCCAGTTGTTGCGCGGTAGCCATTGGCCCCATTTCGCTGGCGTCTTCCTGAGGATTGCCAATGCGGATACGTTTGGCGCGCTCCACCAGGCGTTCAACGAACTCGTCATAGATTTCGTCTTGCACCAACAACCGCGAACCGGACACACAACTTTGCCCGGACGCGGCGTAGATCCCGGCAATCGCGCCGTTGATGGCGCTGTCCAGATCGGCGTCGGCAAAAATGATGTTGGGTGATTTACCACCCAGCTCCAGGGACAACTTGGCGAAGTTCTCGGCACTGCTGCGCACCACGTGGCGGGCGGTCGCCGCGCCACCGGTGAAAGCAATCTTGCGCACCAGCGGGTGACGGGTCAGGGCCGCGCCGGTACTTGGGCCATAACCGGTCACGACGTTGACCACGCCGGGCGGGATGCCCGCCTCAAGGGCCAGGCGCGCCAGTTCCAGCACGGTTGCCGAAGCATGTTCCGAAGGTTTGAGGACGATGGTATTGCCTGCAGCCAGTGCGGGGGCGAGCTTGATGGCGGTCAGATAGAGCGGGCTGTTCCAGGGAATGATCCCGGCCACCACGCCCATGGGTTCGTGCACTGTGTAGGCGAACAGGTCGGGCTTGTCCAGCGGCAGGGTGCCGCCTTCGAGCTTGTCCGCCAGGCCTGCGGTGTAGTGGAAGAACTCGGGCAGATAGCTGACCTGACCTCGAGTTTCACGAATCAGCTTGCCGTTATCGCGGCTTTCGAGTTGAGCCAGCTGTTCCTTGTTTTCGGCGATCAGGTCACCGAGCCGACGCAGCAACTTACCCCGCGCCGTAGCGGTCAGCTTGCGCCAGGCTGGGTTTTCGAACGCCCGCTGAGCGGCCTGCACGGCACGGTCGACATCGGCTTCGTCGGCGTCGGGCAACTCGGCCCAGGGTTGGGCGAGGGCCGGGTTGAGGCTCTGGAATGTCTTGCCGGAGAGGGCGTCGACCCATTGCCCATCAATACACATCTGAAAGCGCGCGAGCGTCATGCAACGATCCCCTTTGCCTGATTGTTTACGTCAGCCCTGGTCAGAAACTCCAGCAACACCTGGTTGACCAGACGCGGCGACTCCACCGGCATCATATGCCGCTGTTCGGCGAGCACCGCAACTTGCGCACCCGGAATATGCGTGGCCAGTTGCCTTGCCATTTCCGGCGTGGAGCCGGGGTCCAGTTCGCCAGTGGCGATCAGCGTCGGCACTTGAATACGGCCCAGGTCTTCGGCGCGGTACATATCCTGGGTAGCGAACAAGGTGTACGTCGTCAGATAGCCTTGCGGATCGTTATCAGCCAGTACCTGGCGAATGGCGGCGATCTGCGCCGGGTTGGCCGCCTGATATTCACGGCTGAACCAGCGCGATAAAGCTTCGGCGGCGTTGGCGTCCGGCCCGTGCTCGGCGGCCTGGCTGGTGCGGGCAATGACTCCGGCACGTTGCTCGGCAGAGCGATTGAACACGCTGTTGAGAATCACCATGCCGGAAATGCGCTGCGGGAAGTGCAGGGCGAAAGCCCGCGCGACCAGCCCGCCCATGGAAAAACCGATGACCGTGGCCTGCGCCAGGCCCAGATGGTCGAGCAATTCTTCCAGCTGTTCGGCATAACCACGCAATTGCGTGTCGGCCGCCGGGCGCGGACTGGCGCCATGACCGAGCATGTCGTACGCGATGACCTGATAGTGCGGAGCCAGACCTACGACCTGGCCGCCCCACATCTCTTTGTTCAAACCAACGCCGTGGATCAACACCACGGGATGGCCTTGGCCGGTCGCCAGGTAACTGGTGCCGGCGGGGGTGCGTTCAGCGGTGAGCCGAATCATGGATCGCTCCTGCGCTATGAGTCTTACTGGGCTTTCTCGGCGGCCAGGTCTTCAAGATCGATATAGCGGTTACCGATGCGTGGGTGCAGGCGCCCGCCATTGGCGGCACCGAGGACCACGACGATTTCATCGGCGCGTGGCGCATCTTCGATCTTCATTTCCAGGGTGATGTAGTGCGAGCGCAGGCCTTCGTCATCCTTGTGCATCATCGGGATCTGAATCGAAGTGCCGGGGCCGCCGCGTTTGTTGGTGAAGCTCAGGTAGCTCTTGGCTTTCACGGCTTCGCGGTAATGATTGCCGAAGCGCAGGGTGTGGATCACTGCCGAGGCATGCTCGATCTCGCCATCGGCACCGACCACCGCCGCTTTGCCATAGGCTTCGATTTTGTCGGCACCGCCGATGGCGTCAGTCAGGCGCTGGACCATCAATTCACCCAGCGCCGAGCAATTGGCGCGGATTTCCGGCTTCAGATCTTCGACGAAACCACGGCCGAGCCACGGGTTTTTGATCACCACGGCAAGGCCAATCATGGTCACCGGTTTGTCGGTGGCTTTACCGCCTTCGATGAAGGTTTCCTCGGCGTAGCTGACGATTTTGCGAATTTCGAAACTCATGAGTGGCTCCCAGACAGGGTTATTGGTGTGTATTGCGTCTGATGGTATACCATAATATCTAGCGTGCAAATCTTTCTGCATACGTCAGAGGTCAAATCCGCTGGACGCGATTCTGTGGGGGCAGTTTGCTGCCGGGATTGCGGGGGGAGGGTAACGCGACGTAAGGCACCCGAATCGCCTTCGAATCGCCTTCGCCGGGGTGTAAGGTAGGCAGGCAATCCCTTTCTCTTAACTGAAATGGAGGTAACTGTATGAGCACGCCCATGCTCTCGAAGATGCAAATCAATGGTTATCAAGTCATCAGCGTTAATAACGGTCCGTGGAAAGTCTGTACCAAGGATGATCGACTGGGTTCTTTCGGCACCCGACAAGAGGCCTTGGCCTATGCAGCCTCATTGCCGGCCTATCAGGCCAGGGTTCAGCGAGCGGAGCGCCCGTAATTCCGATCAGCGCATGTAGCCTCGGTAAACACCGGGGCTTTTTTGGCTCGCCGTTCGTCCGCCTAAACAACGATCAGGCAAACTTTCTACGAAGTGCTGTTTCGTAATCAATGGCACCGGTCGGCGCTGTCCGACTGCGTGCCATTGTTCAGATGATTAACGAGACGCAGAAGAGATGAACATCGAAACACTGATCCTCACCGAACCCGTCAAACGCCAGGTAATGCGCCTGCTCAGACAAATAGAACAAGCAAACTCCATGATCCAGGCAGTAAAGTCTGGCGCACGTGCCGATGGGTTCGTGCTCGGCCTGGAGGCTTCGGGAACGATGAGTCACAGTGAAATAGACAACTTGCATGTGTTCTTCGAAACAGCGCTTGAGGCCCGTTTGAGAGCGCTCGTGCAATGAACGAAAAGGGCGTTTAAATGAAACTCATGACTCTGTCCACTGCACATCACTCAAGCCGAATTGCTCGGCTTTGGGTTTACTGATAACGGGTACTTTGTCCATACGGTATTTGGGTATCTGGCCAAATCCCGCATCCACGGCTGCCCAGTTCCAGGCTGACGCATTGTCCATTGCCTGAGCGCAGACATAGAAGCTCTTGTACTTGCCGTGCAATAAATAGTCGATCCGGTAATGTCTGGAATGATGCATGTCTGCATCCCCTCTGTTGTTGATGTCGTCGATAGATGGAGTCCTGGTAGTTGAGAAAATTCGCGACTTCCGATGATCGGCATATCGCGCTAAGTTACCGGAATAAGCGATAGCAATCCGATATCAATCTTCGCCGGTTGAGCATTCATTCGTCTGGATTTTGCTTGCTTAATCTAACCATTCATTTGAAGGGCTATATAGGTGCGGCGGCGGGCAGGCCATGATAACTGCGATCAAAATACACCAGCGCTGCTGCGTCGTTCTGTCGACGCAGGGCCAATACTTCGCAGAACAGAATGTCATGTGTGCCGACACTCATCGTCTGGCTGACCCGGCAATCAAACGAAGCGGCAGCACCGTCCAGGACCGGCGCACCGGTCACCCATTCAGACCATCGTGCGGCGGCGAAGCGTTCGGCCATCGGCGTCTTGCCGCCGAAAAGATTGGACAGCTCGCGCTGATCGCTGGTCAGGGTATTGATGCACAAGGTTGCATGGGCGGTCAGCGCCGGATGCACCGAAGCCGAGCGATTCAGGCACACCAGCAGGGTCGGCGGCGAATCGGTAACGCTGCACACCGCTGTGGCGGTGAAACCGAAACGGCCGTGAGGCCCATCGGTGGTAATGACGTTGACGGCGGCAGCCAGGCCGGCCATGGCGTCGCGAAAATCCTGCTGTGCAATCGGCGCTGGCGCGGCAACGGCGAGTTTGGCTATTTGCATGTCAGTGTCTCCGCTCAGGCCTGGCTGGCCAGATAGTCAAGAAGTACGCGATTGAAAGGCTCCACGTCACTGACGCTGGAGGCATGACCGCCGTAGTTGAGCAATGCCAGGCGCGCGTTACAGAGGTTGTCGGCCAGATGTTGCGAACGCTGCCACGGCACGAGCATGTCGTCGCGATTGGCGATCAGCAGGGCAGGCGTTTTGATCTGGTCGAGCTGCTGTTCAATGTTGAAGGCTTGCAAGGCGGCGATGCGCCGCAGCAGGTTGTCGGTTTCCGGGAAGTGCGCCAAGGCGTGCGCTTCATCTTCGGCCAGCTGTGCGCTGTGCGCGGCGATCCAGTCGGCGGGGTACAAAAACAGCGCCTGGGCCTGAACGTAAGCGGCCGGGCCGGTATCGCGCAGCAGATTTTTGCGGATCGCGAAGCAGCGTTCACTGTGGGGATTCGGGCTGCTCCAGGCGTTGATCAACACCATGCTTTGCAGCAGTTGCGGGCGTTGCAGCGCCACTTGCAGTCCAACCAATCCACCCAGCGCATGGCCGATGAAGTGACATTGCCGGATATCCAGTTCATCGAGCATTTCCAGCAACTCACCGGCCATGCTCGCAATCGAATAATCTTCGGCAAGGCTGGCCGGACTGCGCCCGGTTCCGGCCTGGTCGTAGACCACGACGCGGTATTGCTCAGTGAGCACCGGCAACTGCGGCGCCCAGAAGCGTGCTGAACCACCCAGACCGGAACTCAACACCAGCGTCGGTGCATCTGCTGCCTGACAGCCGAGTATTTCGTAGTGCATGCAAGACTCCAGCGCGGACGCTCGTGCGTCCGCTTCGTTATAGGTTCAGCCGATGTGCGCGATGCTGGCAATTTCGATCAAGGCGTCGGGTTTCACCAGGCCGCACTGGATGCAATAGCGCGCCGGTTTTTCCCCGGCGAAGTATTCGGCATACACCTCGTTGACCTTGGCGTAATCCGCCCAGTCGCGAATCATGATCATGTTGAAGGTCACGTCATCCATCGTGCCGCCCGCTGTTTCGATCACGCTTTTTATGGTCTCCAGAACGTGGCGGGTCTGCGCCGTTGCATCGCCGACATGAACCACATTGTTGTCCTTGTCGAAGGGCAGGGTGCCGGAAACATACAGCACGCCATCCGCCATGGAACCGGGCACGAAGGGCGCGATGGGCTTGCTGGTGCCGGCGGGAATGATTGATTTCTTGGCCATGATGAAACTCCTCAGATCGCAGCGGTTTGAGTGCTAAAGGTGGTGCAGAAATCCTCGACGCTGGACACCCAGCCAAAGAAGGTTTCGATGTTGAACAACGCAGCCTGCTGGGCAAAGTCAGGTCCGGCCTGGTGGGTTGCATCGGCCAGCACCACGCCAAAGTATTCGAGGAAGAAACCATCACGCAGAGTCGATTCGACGCAGACGTTGGTGGCGATGCCGGTGAACACCAGATTGCGGATGCCGCGGCTGCGCAACAGGCTGTCGAAGTTGGTATTGAAAAAACCGCTGTAGCGGGTTTTCGGCACCACGATGTCGCCAGGCTGCGGCTGCAATTCATCCACCAGCTGATAATCCCAGCCACCTTTGGCGAGCAACTTGCCTTGCAGTTCAGGACGCTTGCGCATGGTTTTCAGTGCGTTGGATTTATGCCAGTTGGGCGAACCAGGACCGCCAGCTTCGACGTAATCCGGGTCCCAGCCGTTCTGGAAAAAGATCACCGGCATCCCGGCGGCCCGAGCGGCCACCAGGGCTTTCTGGATATTGGCAATGACCGGTCCGGTGCTGCTGACATCGAAACCGGCGAGGTCCAGATAACCGCCCAGTGTTGAATAGGCGTTCTGCATGTCGACCACGATCAAAGCGGTCTCGCTGGCCTTCATGCTCAGCGCTTCAGGACGTGCGGGCAGTTGCCGGGTCGGCGATGTGGATTCCGGCAGCAGATAACCGGAAGTGTGCGCGGGTGCATTCATCAGGCGGATTCCTGCAGTGGGTTGATATGTTGACGGCTGGTCATCAGCGGCTGAATTTTTTGCCCGAAATCTTCAACGCCTTTGACGAAATCATCGAAGGTCAGCATCACGCCCTGGGTGCCCGGCACCGTGGCGACTTCATCGAGCATGCGCGCGACGCTGGCCCACGAACCGACCAGCGTGCCCATGTTGATGTTTACTGCCGAAGTCGGGTCGGCCATCTGCCGCATGTTCGAGCCAGGGCTCTTGTCTGCAGCGCCTTTTTCGCTGAGCCAGGCGATGGCTTCTTCATCGGCGCCAGCCTTGATGTGCTCCCAGCGAACTCGGGCGGCGTCATCGGTGTCATCGGCGATGATCATGAACAGCGGGCAAGACGTGACGTTGCGGCCGGTTTTTTCGTTGGCTTCGATCAGCTTCGCGGCGGTCGGCGCATAGGCCATCGGCGTGTTCACGCCCTTGCCGAAGCAGAAGTTGTAGTCGGCGTATTGCGAGGAAAATGCCATGCCGGCTTCACTTTGCCCGGCGCAGATGAGCTTCATCTCGGCTTGAGGTTTGGGGCTGACCCGGCAGTCGTTCATGGTGAAATACTTGCCTTTCAGGTCGCTGTGCCCGGTGCCCCACAAGTCGCGCAGCACTTGGGCGTATTCGGCCAGGTATTCGTAACGGGTCGAGAAGAATTCATCCCCCGGCCACATGCCCATTTGTTCGTATTCCGGCTTCTGCCAGCCGGTCACCAGATTGACGCCGAAGCGGCCGCCGGAAATCGAATCGATGGTCGAGGCCATGCGCGCAACGATGGCGGGCGGAATCGTCAGCGTGGCAACCGTTGCGAACAAATGGATTCGACTGGTGACGGCGGCAAGCCCGGCCATCAAGGTGAACGACTCCATGTTGTGTTCCCAGAACTCTGTCTTGCCGCCGAAGCCGCGCAGCTTGATCATCGACAGCGCAAATTCGAAGCCGTAATGCTCGGCCTTCTGCACGATTTCCTTGTTCAATTCAAAGGTCGGCATGTACTGCGGCGCATTGCTTGAAATGAGCCAGCCGTTGTTGCCGATGGGAATGAAGATTCCAATATCCATGAGAAGGCCTCTTGCATGCGAACGATGATTGCGCTGCCCGGAGAGTCGGGTACACGGTACACATTGGCTTCTGCATGAAGCAGGCCAGATTTTTTTAGTCTATTTAAAACAATAGCTTGGTAAATAATTGCGAAGATTTCAGACCATTTGGTCCAGGTTAGAGCACTTGGTTTGTGCGCGACGCACGGGGATGGGGCAGAAACGCCGAACACGATCTGTTGGAACGAGGCTTGCCCGCGAATCGATAGTCCAGCCGATATTTTGTATCGCCTGAAATAACGATTCGCGAGCAAGGTGGATCGCCACCCCGGTCGCTCCCACACAAGTTCACTCCATATTAGATGCTGCAAATACCCAAGAGGTGTCTTGCGGGGTAAAGTGCCCCCGTACGCACTATCGAATCGGTCGTAAACGTGAATAACGAAACTCCAGCCACGCCGCCCAAACCTCTCAAACGCACGCGTGTGGTCAAGCCCAAGGTCGCTGCGATCAAAGCCAAATCTGTCGCAAAGGACAAGGGGACGCGGGCCGCCAGTGCTTCCACGCTGAACCGTCGCACGCGTTTGGTAGAAGGCAAGCGCACGGCGATTCTCGAAGCAGCGCTGGAGATTTTTTCTCGTTTCGGCTTGCACGGCACCAGTCTGGATCAGGTCGCGAGCATGGCCGACGTGTCCAAGACCAACCTGCTTTATTACTTCAGCAGCAAGGAAGAGCTGTACACCAGCGTGCTGCGTCAGTTGCTGGACGTCTGGCTTAAACCGCTGCGCGGGTTCAGCGCCGAGCAGGACCCGATCCAGGCGATCAGCGACTACATTCAGGTCAAGCTGGAATTGTCCCGTGATCACCCGGCCGAATCCCGCTTGTTCTGCCTGGAAATCATTCAGGGTGCACCGCTGATGCTCGCTGAACTTGAGCAGCCGTTGCGCGATATCGTCGAAGCCAAGGTGGCGGTGATTCAGGGCTGGATCGATGCCGGCAAGCTGGCGCCTATCGAGCCGCACCATCTGATTTTTTCCCTGTGGGCGACCACTCAGCACTACGCAGACTTCGCCCGGCAGATCAGTGCAGTGACCGGCAATTCTCTGCAAGACCCGGCGTTCTTCACCCAGACCCTGGAGAATCTGCAAGGGTTGATCCTTAATGGGATTAAACCCCGTCAAGGCTGAGCCTCGCGCTGAGTAGGAAGGTGTCAGTTCAGCCGACGCGATCCCTGTGGGACCGGATTTATCCGGGAAGAGGCCGGGACAGGCTCCGACTATTTCGCTGACTGAACCGACGCCTTCCCGGATAAATCCGGTCCCACCAGATCGCGCCGATTTTGAAATTGTAGGAGCGAATTTATTCGCGAAGGCGTCAGTCCAGTCGACACCTCTGGCGGCCGAATTGAAGCAGGATCCGTTGGAGCGAGGCTTGCCCGCGAAGGCGTCAGTTCTGCCGACGCGATCCTGTGGGACCGGATTTATCAATGACCCAAATCAACCCCCGTGCCCGCTTTTCGTGCCATCGCGCACAAACCAAGTGCTCTGCTTCGGACCATTTGATCTGAAATATTCATCATTAATAACTAACTCATTGAATAACAGCCCTATTTAAAGACTGGCACAGTTACTGCTTTTCTCCCTCGCACATTCAGGCCGGGCAACCGGTGCATCTTCAATGTTGTGTCGCGAGAGGCGTTAGTCGCATGACCTTGCAATCCGTCCCCATTATCGATCTTGCACCGTATTTTTCCGGCAGCGCAGAAGGCAAGGCTGCCGTCGCCAGGGCCGTCAATCAGGCCTGTCGGGACATCGGTTTCCTGGTGATCACTCATCATCAGATCCCCGCCGAATTGGTGCAGCGTGTGTCCGCTCTGACTCGACAGTTCTTCGATTTACCCCTGGCCGAAAAGCGCAAGGTGGATCGGCCCAGCCCGGAGATGGTGCGCGGTTACAGCGCAGTGGCCGAGGAAAGCCTGTCTTATTCGCTGGAAGAAAGCGCGCCGGGGGATTTGAAAGAGTCGTTTTCCATCGGCCCCAGCGACGTGCCGGACGAGGACTGCTATCACAACGCTGTTGCTGGCTCGCACTTCGCGCCCAATGTCTGGCCGCCGGAAAGCCTGTTGCCGGGTTTTCAGGACGCCTATCGCGAGTACTTTGCCGCCATGAGCGAGCTGGCGTGCTCGATGATGCGACTGTTCGCCCTGGCGCTGGAGCTGGACGAGCACTTCTTCGACGACCGCATCGACCGCCACATCAGCATGTTCCGCACCCTGAGTTACCCGGACATCAAGGCCGAGGTGGAAGCCGGGCAGATGCGTGCCAGCGCGCACACCGACTACGGCAGCATGACCATCGTCCGTCCGGACAGCGCGCTGGGTGGATTGCAGGTGCGCAATCAGCTGGGTGAGTGGGTCGATGTGCCGTATGTCGAGGACGGTTTCGTGGTCAATATCGGCGACTTGATGATGCTGTGGACCAACGACCGCTGGATCTCCACCTTGCACCGCGTGGTCAATCCGCCCGCTGACAGCGAGTCTGACAATCGCCGCCAGTCCCTCGTTTTTTTCCATCAGCCCAATTACGACGCCTTGATCGAATGCCTGCCCGGCTGCCTCGCCGAAGGTCAGCAAGCACGCCACGCGCCGGTCACTTCCGGCGACCATCTGCTGTCGAAATTCGTCAAGCAGACCACCTTCGGCGGCAGCAAGGTGGCCTGATGAACAACCTTTCCTACGTCAACGTATTTGCCCGGGACATCGTTGCCCTGAGCGGATTCTATTCTGCGCTGTTCGGCTTCAGCGAAATCGACGCGATCCGCTCACCGATTTTTCGTGGCCTGGACACCGGCAAATCTTGCATCGGTTTCAACGCGCCAGAAGCTTACGAGCTGCTCGGTCTCGGCGAGTATGCCGGGAGCAGCGGCGTGAAGTTTCTGCTCAATATCGACGTGTCCGAACAAGCCGAAGTCGACCGTCTGGTGCCGCTGGCGCTGGCCAGCGGCGCGACATTGGTCAAGGCGCCGTACCTGACTTATTACAACTGGTATCAGGCGGTGCTGCTCGACCCCGAACAGAACGTGTTTCGTATCAATTTCATGCTGTGAAGTCGCTTATTGCCTTTCGTTTGCCAATCATCAGGAAGATCAAAATGCTCAACAGATTTCTCAAGCACACCTTGGGTGCGGCGGTACTGCTCGGCTTGGCGAATGGCGCCATGGCGGACGGCCTGACCCTGGAAAAACCGGCGAAAATCGCCATGGTGTATATCAGCCCGCGCAATGACGGTGGCTGGACGCAGGCGTTCGATGAGTCGCGGGTCAAGCTGGAGAAAGAGCTGGGCACCAAAATCCAGTACGTCGAAAGCGTGCCGGAGAACGCCGCAGCGATTACCCCGGTGGTGGACCGCCTGATTTCCCGGGGTGCCAACGTGATCATCGGCACCGCGTTCGGCTATTCCGACACCTTCCTGGAACTGGCGAAGAAATACCCGAAAGTTGCCTTCCTCAACGGCTCCGGTACCACCAATGCGCCGAACCTGGAATCGTTCTACGGCCGTACCTACGAAAGCCAATACCTGTGCGGCATGGCAGCGGGCGCTGCATCGAAGACCGGCAAGCTCGGCTTCGTCGCTGCAAATCCCTTTGGCCAGGTGAACTGGACCGTCAATGCGTTCGAGTTGGGCGCGCAACAGATCAATCCCAATGCCACGGTCAACGTGATCTATACCGGCGCCTGGAACGACCCGGTCAAGGAACGCGCCGCCGCCATGGCGCTGATTGATAACGGTGCCGACGTCATCGGTCAGCACGTCGACAGTCCGACTCCGCAGATTGTCGCCCAGGAACGCGGGGTACTCGGCACCGGTCACCATCGCGACCTAAGCGAATTCGCGCCGAAAGCCACCGTGTGTTCCTCGGCCTGGGTCTGGGATCGCTTCCTGGCGCCTGAGCTGAAGAAAGTCATGGCCGGCAATTGGGTGCCCAATCCCAATGGCGCGCTGTTGTCCATGGAACAGGGCGGCACGGACATTACGCTCACTGCGGGCGAACACATCTCGGCAGAGAACAAGAAGAAAATCGAGCTGGCCCGGGAAGCCTTGATGAATGGCGAGAAGATTATTTACAGCGGCCCGATGAACGACCGCGACGGCAAGGAACGTATTGCTGCCGGCACCGCCATGTCCGATGCCGATCTGTGGAAAATGGACTGGTTTGTCAAAGGTGTGGCTTCCCAGCAATGAGCCAGGCTAACGCGATCCAACTCACCGGTATCAGCAAGACGTTTGATGGCTTCAAGGCCCTCAGCGATGCGCACTTCACCGCCAAATGGGGCGAAGTGCATGCGCTGCTGGGGGAAAACGGTGCCGGCAAATCGTCGCTGATGAATATCGCTGCGGGTTTGTACGCGCCGGAGAGTGGATCGCTGTTCATCGATGACAACCCGGTGCGGCTCAACGGTCCCAAGGACGCCAGCCGCCACCGGATTGGCATGGTGCATCAACATTTCAAGCTGGTGCGGCCGTTCACGGTTGCCCAGAATATTTTGCTGGGCCTGCCGCCTGAGCCGGGGCAGGGCAGCTATACCAGACGTCTGCAAACCCTTGAACAGCAAATCAGCGCCAAGGCCCGGGAACTGGGCTTTGCCATTGATCCACGGCGGACCATCGAGAGCTTGTCGATTGCCGAGCAGCAGCGGGTGGAAATCCTCAAGGTGCTGCTGGCCGGGGCGCGCATTCTGATTCTCGATGAGCCGACAGCGGTTCTCACTGATAAGGAAGCCGAAGGGCTGTTGAGCACGGTGCAGTCGTTTGCGCGGCAAGGCGCGGCGGTGATTCTGGTGACGCACAAGATGTCCGACGTCAAACGCTACGCCGACCGGGTCACGGTGATGCGCGGCGGACGTACCGTGGAAACCCTTGATCCGCAAAGCGTCACGGTCGAGCAGCTGGTGCGCCTCACGGTAGGTGAATCCGCGCCGACCCAGGAATACCCGATGGCGGCTGCCGGTGAAGCGCGGCTGATTGTGAAGAATCTCAGCTCGGTAGCCGGGCAAGGCCCGTTGGCCGGAGTCAACATGACCCTGCACGCCGGGCAGATCTACGGCATCGCCGGTGTCGGCGGCAACGGTCAGAGCGAACTGGCCAACGCCTTGATGGGCTTGCCGCAGCCGACCCAGGGCGAAATGCTCCTGCAAGGGTTTGGCGACTTGCGCCTGGCCTCGCCCGAGCGCCGTCGCGACTTGCGCATCGCGTCGATTCCCGCCGACCGCTACGGCGCGGCGCTGGCCGGCTCGCTGTCGGTGGCGGAAAACTTCGGCATCGGCCAGATCCACAGCGGCCGTTACGGCTCGTTCCTGCGCCTGCGCGGCAAAAAACTGGAGCAGGACGCCGCTGAGGCGATTCGCGCCTTCGATGTACAGGGCGTGCGTTCGCTGCAACAGAAAGCGGCATTACTCTCTGGGGGCAACGCGCAGAAACTGGTGATCGCCCGGGAATTCAGCCGTGACCCGCAATTGGTGCTGGTGCATAGCCCGAGTCGCGGCCTGGATGCGCGGGCCACGGCGGCAGTACACGGGCGACTGCGCGCGGCTCGCGACGCTGGCGCGGCGGTGTTGGTGATCAGCGAAGACCTTGATGAAGTGTTGGCGCTGGCCGACCGTATCGGCGTCATGAACAGCGGCCGTATTGTCGCGGAATTCGAGCGTCCTGCGGATCGTCAGGCGATTGGCAAGGCCATGGTGAGTCATGACTGACGTTATTCCTGAAGCTATTTTGCATTCCACTCCATCCTCAATGCCACGCCGCCAGCCTTTATTGGCACGGCGGTATGCCCTGGAAATTCGCCAGCAACTGGCCTGGTATTGGCAGGCGCTGATCATCGCGCTGGCGCTGGTGGTTGGCCTGTGGATTTCGGCGGCGATTCTGGTCGGTGCCGGGGTGCCAGCCGAAGAACTGCTCAACGAGTTCGTGGTGTTGACGGTGCTCGATCCACAGAACTTCAAGTCCGTGCTGTTTCAAGCCGCGCCGATGATTTTGGTGGGCCTGGCCGGCTGTATGGCGTTTCGCGCGCGGTTCTGGAACCTCGGCCTGGAAGGCCAGATGATCTGGGGCGGTATAGGCGCGACCGCCATTTCATTGTTCGAAGTGGGCCCGCCAGGCATTCGCCTGCCGCTGATGCTGGCTGCCGCGATGATCTGCGGTGTGCTGTGGACGCTGGCGCCGGTGCTGCTCAAGTTGCGTCTCAAGGTCAACGAGATTATTTCGACGCTGATGCTCAATTACATCGCGGCCAATTTCCTTCTGCATCTGCTGTATGGCAGCTGGAAGGACCCCCGCGACAACTTTCCGTATTCCCCGGCGTTCCGCAGCTTCGAGCGGTTGCCGGATCTGTTCGAAGGTTACAACGCTGCGATCCTGCTGGCCGGGCTGGTAACGCTGTTTGCCCTGTGGTTCGTGGGCATTTCCCGCGCCGGGTTGTATCTGCGCTTCGTCGATGCCAACCCGCGTGTGGCCAGTGCGGTCGGCGTGCCGGTGCGCAAGATGATCATCGGCACGGTGCTGTTATCCGGCGCGCTGGCCGGCGTCGCCGGTTTTATCGTCACGGCGGGGCAGGAAGGGCGCCTGACTCAGGCGTTCTATCAAGGCTACGGTTTTTCCGGAATCCTCATCGCATTCCTGGCGCGCAATAACCCGCTGGCGGCGACCATCGTGGCCTTGCTGGTGGCCATGCTGTTCGTGGCCGGGCGCAGTTTGCAGGTGTTCTATCAGATCCCGTTTTCCATGGTGCAGCTGATCCAGGCAATCCTGGTGATCTGCGTCGCCTCGTCGGATTTTTTCATTCGCCATCGCCTGCGGCGCATTCAGGCTAGCCAGCAGAGCGGAGAATCCTGATGGACATGATTGCCAACTGGTTGGGCAACTCGCCCGACTTCGCCGTACCTTTCGCCCTTGCGGCGCTGGGCCTGATCCTTACCGAGCGCGCCGGAGTGCTGGCGCTGGGCGCCGAGGGTTTGATGCTGGTGGGCGCGCTGGCGGCCATCGGTGCGCAACTGAGTTTCAGTACGCCATTGATTTCGTTACTGGCGGCAATGCTCGCGGGCAGCGTGGTTTCGTTGCTGTTCGCGCTGATGGTGCTGGTGATGCGCATCAATCAGGTGATCGCCGGTTTGGCGCTGGTGTTCTTCTGCCAGGGGCTGACCGGATTACTCGGCACCTTGCTGGAGTGGACCAACCACCCGGTCACCGGGCTGGCAGCGGTGCCGCTTTGGCCGTTTTCCGAATTGCTCCTGATCGGCAAAGTGTTCGTGCAGAACCCTTTGGTTTATCTCACGCCGATCATTTTCATCGCCGTGGTCTGGTTCCTCAACCGCAGCAATCACGGCCTGCGCTTGCGTGCCGTGGGTGAAAATCCCCAGGCTGCGGACGCCGCCGGTATCTCCGTGCTGGGCTATCGGTTGGCGGCGATCATGGCCGGTGCGGCGTTGATCGGTCTGGCGGGCGGTTACATCTCCGTGCTCAGCACCAAGATGTGGATTGCCGACATGACCGGCGGGCGCGGCTGGATTGCCGTTTCCCTGGTGATCTTTGCGCGCTGGTCGCCCTGGCGGGCGCTGGCCGGAGCCGTGTTGTTCGGCTGCATCGAAGCGTTGATTCCGCAACTGGCGACCACAGGCGTGCGCCTGCCGCAATACTTCGTGCTGATGACGCCCTACGCGGTCACGCTGCTGGTGATGATCTGGGTCGCCATGGGCCAGCGCGACTCGGCGGCCAGCTCGGGCAGCCAACCGGGTGCCTTGGGTGAGCCATTCATTCGAGAAGAACGGCGCTGATGGATAGCGGCCGATCAGGTGCTACTGCCTGATCGGCCGGTAATGGGATCTGTCACTTATCTGCACGTTTGTGGAACATCTACCCAGTCAATACTCGTATTTGCGCACCAAAATCAGGCGAAACGCGGCCGTATTTTTTAAAAACCTAAATTGGCGCCAATATTGTCAGGGTTTTTGGATTTTTGGCTCGGGTCTTGCTCAGGTAACCGCCAAACAACTGAGGTGGTGACATGAGTCGTCTGTTCCCTTGCATCGAAATCAGCGGCACGCCCTTTGAGCGCGGCGTGCAATACGGCAAAGCCTGTCCGCTGATCATTGCCCGCAGCATCGAAGTCTACAGTCAGCAATTGTTGGACATGGGTTACGACTGGGCGGGCATTCGGCGCTTGGTCAATCAGTTCGTGCCCAACATAGAAGCCTTTGAACCGCAGTACCTGGAAGAAATGCGCGGCATTGCCCAGGGTTGCGGTCAGGATTTCGAGGCCATCGTCCTGATCAACGCACGGACCGAGATTATCCATCTGGGCCGTCGCAACATGCTGGACAGGCCTGAGCTGGATGGCTGCACCGGGGCGATCATCCTGCCCGGCGCCACCTTGCACAACGAATTGCTGCACGGGCAGAACTGGGACTGGCGCGCCGAGTGCGCCGAAACCGGCGTGGTCCTGCACATCCGCCGTGAAGACGGCCCGGATGTGCTGACCTTTACCGAAGCCGGTGGCCTGGGCCGGGCGGGGCTCAACTCCATCGGTACCGCAATCACCGGCAATAACCTCGAATCGGACCGCGACTACCAGACCTTGGGCGTACCCTTGCCGTTGATTCGGCGCAAGGCGCTGGAAGCCAATCATTTCGCCTTGGCGATGAAGGTCGTGGCGGTGACGCCCAAGTCCGGCTCCAACAACATGATGCTCAGCCATGCCGGTGGTTTCGGCATCAACTACGAGTGCGCGCCCGATGAAGTCTTCCCGTTGTTTGAAGACAACGGTTTGCTGGTGCATGCCAACCATTGGCGCAGCCCGGTTGCACAGGTCAAGTTGAAAAATACCGGCATCGGTGGCGCGCCGGAGAGTTTCTACCGCGACATCCGGGTCGAGAAAATCCTTCGCCAGCGCCAGGGTGACCTGACCCTGGAACATATGAAAACCGCTTTCTTCGATGACTTCGGCACGCCGTTCGCCGTGTGCCGTCCGCCGCGGCCAAGCTCCAGCGGTGAAGACAATCTGTCGGCAACCGTAGCGATGATCGTCATGCGCCCGGCCAGCGGCTACATGGAAATCGCACCGCTGCCAGCAATCAGTCGTCTTTTCGGCAAGTACCAACTGGAGATGGAGTCCGATTACGCACGTTACGCAGTATGGTAGGGGATTGCCCAACGGCCGATTTTCATTTTTCTGTTGGAGCCAGCGGGCGGCGTCCGACTTGCCCGCGAATCAGGCGCCTCGGTGGGCCAGATCCAACGCGTTATCGTTCTTCGCGAGCAAGCTCGCTCCTACAGAAATGCATTTCGGCCAGTACAGTACCGAGGAAGATAAATGCTTCGTTTGATCATTGCGCGTCTGGCCATGGCGGTTCCGACGTTGCTGCTGATTTCCATCGCGGTGTTCGCGATGATTCGCCTGATTCCCGGCGATCCGGCATTGCTGATGCTGGGCGACATGGCGGATCCGGCCAATCTGAGCGCGCTGCGTCAGTCTCTGGGCCTGGATCAGCCGATGTGGATTCAGTACCTGATCTGGATCAAAGCGGTGCTGAGCGGTGATCTGGGTCATTCCATCACCAGTCAGCAAGCGGTATTACCGCTGGTTCTGGACCGTTTCAGCGTCAGCCTGACCATCGTCCTGAGCGCCGTGTTTCTCGCCGCGCTGATCGCCGTGCCGCTGGGCATGCTCGCCGCCTGGAAGCAGAACAGCCTGGTGGACCTCGGGCTGGTTACAGCGGCAACCTTGCTGTTGTCGATCCCCGGTTTCTGGATGGGCCTGCTGTTGCTGTATGCGTTTGGCCTGGCGCTGGGCTGGTTACCAGTGGTGGGTTATGTGCCGTTTGGCGAAGACTTCGGCAAGGCGCTGACCTACGTGATTCTGCCGATCGCCACGCTGGTGCTGCATGAGAGCGGGGTGATCATTCGCATGGCCAGGGCCAGCACTATCGAAGTGCTGCGTCTGGATTACATCGCCCACGCCAGGGCCAAAGGCTTATCGGAACGAGCGGTGCTCTGGCGCCACACGCTGCGCAATGCCTTCGCGCCAACCTGGACGCTCATCGGCCTGATCCTCGGTAACTTGCTCGGCGGCATCGCGGTGATCGAAACCGTGTTCACCATTCCGGGCATTGGCCGGCTGATGGTCGACGCCATCTATGCCCGGGACTATCCGGTGCTGCAGGGCAGCCTGTTGCTGATCACCTTTGTTTATGTGCTGGTCAATCTGGTCGTCGACCTGATGTATCCGCTGTTCGATCCTCGGGTGAAAGTATGAAAACACTGAACGAGTCATTGCCGCTTGCCGTGCCGCCTGCGGCGCCCATTCGCAGAATGCGCATGCCGTCTTTCAACGCCCTGATCGGTGGTCTGCTGGTGGCAGTGCTGCTGGCAATGGCGCTGACCGGAGTGTTCTGGACCCCTTACGACCCCTTGAAACTGGACCTGCTGCATCGCTTCCAGCCACCGTCGTGGGCGCATGTGCTGGGCACTGACGAATTCGGCCGTGACGTGCTCAGCCGGATCATTATTGGCGCGCGCACCAGTCTGTGGATCAGCCTGCTCACCGTTTCCCTGGCGATTACCGTCGGCACGTTGTTCGGCCTGTTGGCCGGTTACTTGCGCGGCTGGACTGACCGCTTGCTGATGATGGTCAACGACGCGTTGCTGGCGTTCCCCGGCATGTTGCTGGCGCTGGGTTTGCTGGCAATTGTCGGCGCCAGTCAGTACGGCATCGTGCTGGCGTTGGGCATCGCCTACATTCCGACGGTGGTGCGCGTGGTACGCAGCACTGTGCTGTCGTTGCGCGAGCGGGAGTTCATCGAGGCCTCGCGAGTCATCGGCAACTCCGAGCTGTACACCATGTGGAAACACATCGCACCCAACTGCGTGGCGCCGCTGATTGTCCTGGCGACCAGTATGTTCGGCTGGGCAATCCTTTCGGAAAGCGCCTTGAGTTTCCTCGGCCTCGGCGTCCCGCCGCCCGCGGCGACCTGGGGCAACATGCTCGCCGCCAGCCGTCCGCATCTGGCCACTGCGCCATGGCTGGGCTTCTTCCCGGGCTTGATGATCGCCATCGCCTTGATCGGCATTAACCTCTTCGGCGATGCATTGCGTGATCGCCTCGACCCAAGGATGAACCGTTAATGGTCAGCGTGAAGCCATTGCTGCGCGTCAGCAATCTGAGCATCCAGGTCGGCGTCGATGGAGCGCTTGCCGTAGATCGGTTGAGCTTTGATATGGCGCCGGGTGAGATTGTCGCCCTGGTGGGCGAATCCGGCAGCGGCAAGACCATGGCCGCGCGAGCGGTTATCGGCTTGCTGCCGCCGCCCATGCGGGTTTCGGCAGGGCAGTTGCTGCTCGATGACGTTGACCTGTGCACCCTCGATCACGAGCAACTGCGCCAGGTGCGCGGCGCGCGGATCGGTATGGTTTTTCAGGAACCCATGGTTTCGCTGAACCCGACGCTGACCATCGGCCAGCAAATGGCTGAAGGGCTGCGCCTGCACACCGATCAGGACGAGAAAACCATTCGCGCCCGGTCGCTGGAAATGCTCCGCCGCATCGGCATCGACGACCCGGAACGCTGCCTGAGCGCGTTCCCCCATGAGTTTTCCGGCGGCATGCGCCAGCGCATCATGCTTGCCTCGGTGATGCTGTTGCGTCCGGCCTTGCTGATTGCCGACGAACCCACCACGGCGCTGGACACCCTGGCTCAGGCCGACGTCATCGAATTAATGCTGGAACTGACCCGGGAATACGGCACCGCCGTGCTGTTCATCAGCCACGATTTGTCGCTGGTGGTGCGCCATGCCCACAAGGTCGTCGTGATGCGTCACGGCAAGGCGGTGGAGATCGGGCCGACCCGGGACATCTTGCTTGGCCCCAAGGCTGACTACACACGGCAGTTGCTGGAGGCGTTGCCGACCCGGGGTGAACTGGCGCCGCCTTCGACGTCTTCGACGTTGGTGGACATTCGCAACGTGACCATCGATCACCCCGGTCGCAAGCGGTTCATGCGCCGTACCGAAGCCAAGCGCGCGGTGGATGGCGTCAACCTGACGATTGCCGCCGGGGAAACCGTGGCGCTGGTGGGCGCCAGCGGTTCGGGCAAAACCACCTTGGGCCGCTCAGTGGTCGGCCTGATCACACCAAGCGCCGGGGAAATATTTTTTGACGGCGTGGACATTCTCAAACGCGGCAACCGCGAGCATCGCCTGCAGTGCCAGATGATTTTTCAGGACCCGGTTTCCTCACTGGACCCGCGCGCGAGGATCGCTGACATCCTCGCCGAACCCTTGCGTCACGTGCCCGGCCTGACCCGCGCGCAGTGCGCCGAGCGGGTGCGCATCATCCTCAAGGACGTGGGCCTGGACGAGCAATTTGCCACACGCTTTCCGCATCAGCTGTCTGGCGGGCAACGCCAGCGGGTGGCGATTGGTCGGGCGCTGGTTCGGCATCCGAAACTGGTCATCGCCGACGAGCCGATTTCGGCGCTGGACATGACCATCCAGAAACAGATTCTCGAATTGTTCGAGCGCTTGCAGGCGCAGTACGGCTTTGCCTGCCTGTTCATTTCCCATGACCTGGCGGCTGTGGAGCGCATCGCGCATCGGGTTGCGGTCATGCAGCACGGTTGCCTGGTGGAAGTGGGCAGCATCGCGCAGGTCTTCGATCACCCGCAGCACCCGTTTACCCGACGTCTGCTGGCGGCCGCCAATCCGCTGCTGCGTTTGCCCGACGGCAGCTATCAGCTGCGCAGCAGTGCGGCGCCATGAGTTCTGTGTTTACAGCATCACCCTGTGATTTATCTGAATGCCGTGGCTTGGGCGACGGCGCGAATGTGTTGGTTTTTCCAAGGAATCGCTGATGAAAAGCTCTGTGAAGAAGGCTCTGGCCTTTGGTCTGGTTGCCATGCTCGGCGCCGGTGTCGTGCAAGCCCAGCCGTTGCGTCTGGCACTGAACTCGGATGTTCGCGGGCTGGACCCCGGCGTCAACCGCGATGACCGCACCGATCAGGTTGTGCTGCATATGGTCGAGGGGCTGGTGGCGTACGGCGAGAAAGGCGAAGTCAAACCCTTGCTTGCCGAGAAAGTCGACATTTCTGCCGATGGCCTGAGCTACACCTTCACGTTGCGCAAAGGCGTGATCTTTCACAACGGCGACACGCTGACCTCCGCCGACGTGCTGTGGAGCTGGAAACGCGACATGGAGCCCAAGACGCAATGGCGTTGTCTGTCCGAGTTCGATGGCAGTGGCTTGACCAAGGTGATCGACATCCAGGCGCCTGACGAGCACACCGTAGTGATGCGTCTGGAAAAGCCCAGCGGCATGTTCCTCGCCACCCTGGCGCGCACCGACTGCGGCGGCACTGGCATCTTGAACAAGGCATCGCTCAACGCCCAGGGCGAGTTTGTCAAACCGGTGGGGACCGGCCCGTATCAGTTGGGCGAGTGGAAGCGCGGGCAATACGTCAGCCTGACCAGATTCGCCAAATATCAGTCGCTGCCCGGCCCGCGTGACGGTTATACCGGCGGCAAGCAGGCGCTGGCTGATGAGGTGCGTTTCGTCATCATCCCCGATCAGGCAACCGTCAAGGCCGCGCTGTTTTCCGGCGACCTGGACATGGCCGAAGTCACTGAAACCGATCTGCCGGAAATCAAGAGCCACTCCAATCTGAAAGTCTCGACATCGCCCAGCGCCACCATGAACGTGCTGATGTTCCAGACCCGAGATCCGCTGCTCAAGGACAAGCGCATTCGTCAGGCGATTGCGGCGGCCATCGACGTCAATCAACTGGTGGCGACCACCAGTAATGGCTTTGGTGTTGCCAACAATTCCATCGTCAGCGTGGCGTCCAACTATTACGGTGCCGCCGAAAAAGCCGGTTTCAGCTACGACCCGCAAAAGGCCGCTGCGCTGTTGCAACAGGCTGGCTATCACGGGCAACCGCTGACCATCGTCGCCAACCGCCGCTCGATGGTGCCCAGTTACGACCTGGCGATCATTACCCAGGCCATGCTGCAAGCCGTCGGCATGAACGTTCAGGTTGAAGTGCTGGAGTGGGGCACGCAACTGGAGCGCTACCAGACCGGTCGCTACCAGGCCATGTCGTTCACCTACTCAGCGCGTTTCGACCCGGCCTTGAGCTTTGAACAGGTCACCGGCAACAAGGACAAGGAACCGCGTAAAGGCTGGGAAGACCCGGTCGCCATCGACCTGCTGGCGCAATCGCTGAAAGAAGGCGACGTGAGCAAGCGCCAGGTGCTGTTCGACCAGTTGCATGAACGCTTCATCGATCAGGTGCCGATGATCGTCATGTACAACGGGCTGGACATCATGGCGCTGAACCAGAAGGTCGAGGGTTACAACTCGTGGATAGGCCAGAAGCCGCGCCTCTGGGGCGTCAGCGTCAAGCCTTGAGGGTCATTGCTCCAGCGGGATCTGGCGGATATGCGCGGCAATCAGTTGTTTGAGTCGTTCACGGTCGTTGTTGCGCAGGGCATCGACCATCTGGAAATGCTCCCGGCTCGATTGCTCGGCCCGCACATGGGTACGCCAGGTTCCGCCGGGAGATGACGGTGGACGACTGCGCATGTCTTCAATGAATTCGATCAACTGCCGGTTGCTGCACAGCTCATAGAGGGTGCGATGGAAATCCAGGTTTGCGTTGTAGCGTTCCAGCAGCGTGCCTTCCTGCACCAGCGTATTGAAACGTTGGGCGAGGACGTCGAGCTGCTCCAGGTCGGCGTCGCTGACGATCATCTGGTTGACCGCCGCGCATTCCAGCGCAACGCGTATCTCCCGGGCGTCGGAGACCTGCGCGAGGTCCGGGGTATGCACGTAGTAACCCCGATTGGGGAGATGTTCGACCATGCGCTTGACCACCAACTGGTCTAGCGCCCGGCGCACGTCGAGGCGGGAGCTGCCGTAGCGCTCCTCCAGATCAATCTGTTTGAGCCAGCTGCCCGCCGGGAGGATTCCCGCGTTGATGTCTTTGGAGATCAGCACCACCAGTTGGCTGCGATCAGTAACGGTTTTTTTCAATGGAAACGTCCACACATAGCTTGATACCGGGCGAAAAAATTTGATGCAGCGAGGGCCCCGACTCAGTCACCGACCCTTCGCCAATAATGGCTGCCAATAATGGCACAAAACGCCGAGGTTTAATGATGTTAGCCAACCCTGAAGACAGCCCGGAAGCACGCAGTCGCAAGCTTTACTACCGTGGCGCCACGACAATTTTTTCCTGCCGCATGGATCCACGGTTCGCGTACTGCCTGTATGTGCCGCAAAGTTTCGATCAATGTCCCGAAGAGCACCGCTTGCTGGTCGCCGTGCATGGCACCGGGCGCACCATGGTCGAGTACCGCGATGCCTTTGCCGAATTCGGGCGTTTCAACAAATACGTGATCCTCGCGCCGCTGTTTCCGGTAGGGCCGCTGGGCGACGGTAATCCTCATGGCTTCAAGTATCTGGTCGAAGGGGATATTCGTTATGACCAGGTTTTGCTGGCGATGGTCGATGAAATTGCGCAGGTTCTGAATACCCGGTTCGAACGTTTTTCGCTGTTTGGTTATTCCGGCGGCGGGCACTTCGCCAATCGGTTTTATTACCTGCACCCGGAACGGCTGCGCTCGGTGTCCATCGGCGCGCCCGGTTCGGTGACTCTGATCGACGACAACCGCGACTGGTGGGTTGGCACAGGTGGCATCGAGAAAATCTTCGGCAAGAATCTGAACCTGCCTGCGCTGCGTGAAGTGGACGTGCAATTGTTGGTGGGCGCAGCCGATCTGGAAACCTGGGAGATTCACTACGCTCCGGGTTCAGTGCAATTCAAGGAAGGCATCAACGACGCCGGCAGCACCCGAGTCGAGCGCAACGCCACGCTCGCCCGCAACCTGCAAGCCCACGATATTCGTGTGCAACAGGACATCGTGCCCAACGTCGCTCACGCCGGCATTTCGGTGGTGCCCTACGTGCAGGACTTTTTGTTGGGCTTGGGATGAAAGGTGATATTCCAGATTGGCCACGGCCCGTTGGAGCGAGGCTTGCCGGCGAAGAACGATAACGCGGAGGGTCTGATTCACCGAGGCGCATGATTCGCGGGCAAGCCTCGCTCCCACAGTTGAAATGTGGCCACCCTGTAGGAGCGGATTTATCCGCGAGGTGTAGGTGCCGGCGACGTAGATTTGCGCAATTTACGCCGGCCTCTTCGCGAACAAGTTCGTGCCTACAGAGGGTTCGCGGCTCACTGCCAATCCTTGGCCGCTTCGGTGAGCATCTCGGTGATCAGCGCGCCAAAGCGTTGTGAAAGCAGGCTTTGCGGGCGATCCGCTGGCAACAGCAAGTAAGTCGAGAAGCGAATCTGCGGCCGGAAAGGGCGTATCTCGATGCCCATGTGGCGGTATTCCAACGCCACCATCGGGCTGACGATACTTACGCCCAGCCCCAGCCCGACCAGCGAGCAAATGGTCGCGGCGAAAGGTGTTTCCAGGCTCAGCTTGCGGCGATCCAGTGGCATGGCAAACGCGCGGTCGATCCGCGCCCGGGTGCCGTCGTTATGCAGCAGCGAGACAAACTCTTCTTCGCGCAAATCCTCGGGGCCGATGGTTTCCAAGGCCTCCAGCCGATGCCCTTTGGGAAAGATGCAGATCCCTGGCACGTCGCAGATCAGCGTCGGTTTCACCCCCGGTGTTTCCTCGCCAATATAGGACGCCAGGCCCAGATCGCAGTATTGCGAGGCGGTCCAGTGCGTGGCGGTGGGCGAGTCGCTGGTGTGAATCGAAATCGCCACATCGGGATTCTGCTGGCGAAAACGCTGGATGACTCGGGGCAATACCGTCAGCGATAACGACGGCACTGAAGCAATGCGCAGTTTGCCGGTACCTGCCCGGCGAATGTTCTGCGCCGAGTCCTCGATGCTTTGCAAACCGATAAAGGCCCGCTCCACATCGGCGAACAGCGCTGCACCTTCATCCGTTGGCAACAGCCGCCCACTCACGCGCTCGAACAGCTTGAAGCCGCTGCTGCGTTCCAGTTGCGCGATCAAACGGCTGACATTGGGTTGCGAGGTGTGCAGGGATTCGGCCGCTGCCGTCATCGAACCACTGAGCATTACCGCGCGAAACGTTTCGACTTGTTTGAAGTTCATGGTCGGCCATATCAATTGCGTATGGATGGCTACTGTATTGGCATTTGTTGGCATGAGCCAGAGGCTTTATAACTGTTCTGCACATCGAGGCCGTCCATAGAGATCGGCCCAGTCTGCACAGGTCCCACCTTCTCAGTTCTGCCCTTGAATCCGTTACATGAGTCCGCCGGTGGGTGGACCTCATGTTTAATTCACCAGGAGGCATTATGTCGTTTTCGCTCAAGTTCCTTGGCAATGCAGTGGCACTCTCTTGTCTGGCCCTTGCCGGGCTGTCGCAGGTCCATGCCGCCGAACTTCCCGCAGTTCCCGATGAAATCAAACAAGCCGGTCAGCTGCGTGCTGGTGTGCGTTGCGACCAACCGCCGTATGGTTTTCAGGATAACAACGGTGAATTCGCCGGCATCGAAGTCGAGATGTCGCGCACCGTTGCGCTCTGGGCGCTGGGTTCCAAGGACAAGGTCACGTTTACCTGCGTCACCGCAGAAAACCGCGTGCCACAGTTGCTGGGGCGCAAAGTGGACTTCCTGATCGCAACCCTGGGCGTCACCCCTGAGCGTCAACGGGTGATCGACTTCACCACGCCGTATCGCTGGGGCGCCAGCGACGTCATCGTCGCCAAGGACAGCCCGATCAAGAAGATCGCCGATCTGGATGGCAAGACTCTGGCGACCTTGAAGGGCTCGGTGCAGGCCAAGTGGTTTGAAGACCACATGCCCAACGTCAAGACCCTGCGCATGAACAGCGCCGCCGATGCCTTGCAGACTTTCCGCCAGGGCCGTGCCGACGCTTACACCCACGACGCAGCAACACTGGTGGTGGTAACGGCCAACGATGCCAACGCCCGACTGATCGGCGAACCCTTCCAGATCTCCGATGCCGCCATCGGCGTGCGCAAAAACGACGAGCAATGGCGCGACTACCTGAGTGCGGCGATTGCGCGCATGCACGAAGAAAAGCTGTTCCGTGGCTGGGTCGTGCAATACGTGCCGGAGAGCATCCGCAGCTATTACCTGAGCGTGTTCGAGCAAGCCAAACCTGCTGAAAAAATCTGATCGGACGACGCTATGGACTTCGATTTCAACTACCTGGTCGCGCAATGGCCAGCGCTGCTCGACGGCGTCTTGATGACCCTGCGTGTGTCGCTGATCGCCATAGCCTGTTCGCTGCTGATCGGCGTTTTTGGTGGCGCGATGCGCGTCCTGAAGGTGCCGGTGCTGTCCCATCTGGTGGTGGCGTACGTGGAGTTGATCCGCAATACGCCGATCCTGGTGCAGCTGTTCTTCATCTTCTACGGGCTTCCCGCCGTGGGCATGGAGTTGTCGCTGTTCTGGTCTGGCGTGCTGTGCCTGTCGTTGTGGGCCGGGGCGTATCAGGTGGAAAACATTCGCGGCGGGCTGGCCACGGTAGAGCACGGTTTGCATGAAGCAAGCCAGGCGCTGTGCCTGAAACCGAGCCAGTACTTTTATCTGGTGGCCTTGCCGATTGCCTTTCGGACCTGTTTGCCAGCGGTGCTCAATACCGCGATTTCGCTGATCAAGAACTCGTCTTACCTGCAGGCCATCGGCCTGGCGGAGCTGACGTTCGTCGCGGTGGATCGCATCGCCACGGATTTTCGGGCGATCGAGATGTTCAGCGCGATCTGCGTGATCTATCTGGGGCTGGTTGCGATTCTGGCGTTATTGACCAGCCGCCTCTCGGCGCATTTGCAACGTCCTTTCCGGCAGTGAGTTGCTCATGAATTTTGTGATCGAAAACTGGGGGTTCATCTCCAAAGGCTTGTGGATGACCTTGCGTCTGGCGCTGGTCATCCTGCTGTTCACCTCTGTCATTTCAGCGGTGTTCGGCGTGCTGGCGACGCTGCGCAGCCCGCTGTTGCGCTGGACGATCCATGCCTACGTCGAGCTGTTTCGTTCGATTCCGCTGATCGTCAACGTGTTCTTCATCTTCTTCGGCGCGCCGATGCTGGGCCTCGATCTCAGCCCGTTCGCGGCAGTGACCACCGGCCTGACGTTGTGGGGCAGCGCCAATGGCATCGAAATCGTGCGGGGCGGTCTGGAATCGGTGGCCCGTCACCAGTGGAAAAGCGCCTGGGCGCTGGGGCTGCGGCCTTGGCACATCTATTTGTACATCATCGCGCCGCAATCGATGCGGGCAATTCTGCCGGCCTTCACCGGCCTGCTGACCATGCTCGTGCAAGCTACCTCGCTGGGTGCGCTGGTCGGTGTCGGCGAGTTTCTCAAGGTCGGCCAAATCATTATCGAGCGCTCCACGGTCATGACCGGCGTCAGCCCGGCGTTCACGGTCTACGGCGTGGTGCTGCTGGTTTATTTCGTTATCTGTTCGGCGCTGACCTGGCTCAGTCGTTATCTCGAACGTCGCCTGGGTCGCCCGGTGACGCGTCCAACTCATTCAGAGGTTTGATCATGCAGGAATCCAAAGTCAGTCGTCGCTTGAAAGAAACCACCGCGCCAGAGGTCAACGAATACATCTATCAGCCGCGCTTGGAAGGCTTCGCCCAAGGTTTTGTCAGCCTGGGCAACGTCAACAAGGCGCACATTGTGATGCTCGCCGAACAGGGCCTGATTCGCCATGAACATGCCGCCGTGCTGGCCAAAGGCGTGCTCGACATGGAAGCCGCCGGTCCTGACGCGGTAACCCTGGACCCGTCTCGGGAAGACGCGTATTTCAACTACGAAGCCCATTTGATCGAGCAGATCGGCACCGATATCGGCGGCCGCCTGCACACCGGACGCAGCCGCAACGACATTCTTGCGACCCTTGACCGCCTGCGTTGCCGGGAAGTGCTGCTCAACCTTGTGGACTTACTGCATCAGGTCAGGCAGACCGCACTCACCAACGCCCGGCTGTATGCCGAAGTCGTCATGCCGGGTTACACCCATTTGCAACCGGCGCAACCCATCACTTATGGCTATTACCTGTCTGCGGTGGAGCAGGCCTTGCAGCGCGACACCCAGCGCTTGACGCAAACCCTGGACGCCATGAACCAGAGCCCGCTGGGCGCCGCAGCATTCGCCGGCACGCCGTTTGCCATTGATCGCGCGCGCACCGCCGAACTGCTGGGTTTCGACGGCTACCTGGACAACGCGCTGGACGCGGTGGGTTCCCGGGATTTCATTCTCGAGAGCTTGTCGCACCTGAGTTTGCTGTCGGTGTTCTGGAGTCGGGTGGCGCAGGATTATTTTGTCTGGAGCACCCATGAATTCAGCCTCATCGATTTCCCGGACAGCGTTGCGGCCACCTCCAGCATCATGCCGCAGAAGAAGAACCCGACGGTCCTCGAATACCTCAAAGGCCGCACCGGGCATATCGTCGGCCTGTTGATGGGCGCCAGCATCACCGTCAAGGGCAGCAACTTCTCCCACACCGGCGATGCCAATCGTGAGGGCACCCGAGGTTTCTGGGAAGCCGCCGAGGAAGTGCAGCGTTGTCTGAAACTGCTGGATCTGGTGTTGCGCACGGCCACGCCGAATACGCAATTGGCCGCGCGACGCGCCAGCGAGGATTTTTCCACGGCAACCGGTCTGGCCGATCTCATCGTGCGCGAAGCCGACCTGTCGTTCCGCGAGGCACACCACGTGGTGGGCGCGGCGGTGCGCATGGCCATGGATGCCGGGCTGTCGGCGCATCAGATCGATACCACCATGGTGGATATGTGCGCGGTTGAGCAATTGGGCCATCCGCTGAAGTTGTCCGCCGACAAGGTTCGCGAATGCCTTGATCCAGCCGCCAATGTGCAATCCCGTGCTTCGGCGGGCGGGCCGTCGCTGGTTTCGCTGTTGCCGAGCCTGGACAAGGCCGACGCGCGGATTGCCCGCGAACGTCAGGCCAATCAGGCTCGCCGCGACCGCTTCGCCGCCGCTGATGATCGTCTGCAAGCCGCAACGCGCCTTCAGGCCGGCCTATGAGCGCAATGCTGACAGTGCGCGATTTGCGCAAACGCTTCGGCGAACACGAAGTGGTCAAGGGCGTCGACCTCGATGTGGAGGAGGGCGAAGTGGTGGTGGTCATCGGGCCGAGTGGCTCGGGCAAATCGACCTTCATTCGCTGCCTCAACAGCCTGGAAGAGCCTTCGGGCGGCACCGTGGTGATTGATGGCGGCGCAGCCACCAAAGCAGGCGACCGCAAGGCACTGGCGAAACTGCGCGAAGAAGTCGGCATGGTCTTTCAGGACTACACGCTGTTCCCGCACATGACCGTGCTCGCCAACATGACCCTGGCGCCGGTCAAGCTCAAGCGGATGTCCAAAGCCGAGGCCCGGGAAAGTGCGTTGCAGTTGCTCGATCGCGTCGGCTTGCGCCACAAGGCCAATGGTTATCCGTCGGAACTGTCCGGCGGTCAGCAGCAACGCGTGGCAATTGTGCGCGCCCTGGCGATGCGCCCGCGCCTGTTGCTGTTCGATGAGCCCACTTCCGCGCTGGACCCGGAGACCGTCGGCGATGTGCTCAACGTCATGAAAGGGCTGGCGAAGGAAGGTATGACCATGATCGTCGTCACCCATGAAATGGGTTTCGCGCGGGAAGTGGCGGATCGAGTGGTGTTCTTCGACAGCGGGCGCATCATCGAGCAAGGTCCGCCGGAGCAGATATTTTCTGCGCCACGGGAAGAACGCACCCGGCAGTTCTTGAGTTCGGTGTTGCGCTGACACTCAGACCTTGCGATAGATTCTGCTCAAGTGGCGCGCCAGTTGAATGAAATTTTCCAGTGGTGCGGGCAGGTTGAAGGTGCGACAGACCAGCGTCAACGGCGCAAGCAGGCGCGGACGGGCGTGGAGAATCCGGCAGTACACGACGCTTTCGCGATGCACGTCCTTCATGGAGGCCGGGACAATTGACACGCCAGCGCCAGCCGCCACCAGGCTGACGTTGGTCAGCATGCGTTCCACCTCGAACGCAATATGCGGATTAAAACCGGCGTTCTGACAGGCCTTGATCAGATTCGCATACATGCCCGGTGCGCCGGGGCGACGTACCAGGATGAATTTTTCATCCCTGAGTGCGTTGATAGAGATTTCCGGAATCTGCGTCGACGCGTCTACCTGATCCAGCAACGGATGGCGCAGCGGCAAGGTCAGCAGCATTTCTTCGTTATGCAGGCGATGAAACTGGATGCTGTGGTGCTGACCTACTGGGGCTCGGAGAATGCCCACATCGAGACGGCCTTCGATGGCTTCTTCAGTCAGCTCCCGGGCACTGCCTTCCTTCAACGCCACTTCGACGCCGGGATAACGTTCGCGGTAGGCACGAATGATTTGCGGGATCAGCGGATGCGTGGCGGCGGAACTGGTGAAACCGATGATCAGCGTGCCCTCGATGCCGTTGGCGGCTCTCGCTGCCTTGAGCGCACCTTGCTCGACACGGGTCAGAATTTCCTGGGCTTCCGCAAGAAATACCAGCCCGCCCGCCGTCAGATCGACGCCCTTGGGATGGCGTTTGAACAGCTCGAAACCCAACTCCTGTTCCAGCGCGCGGATCTGCTGGCTCAGCGGCGGTTGCTGCATATTCAGGCGCGCCGCCGCACGGGTGAAATGTCGTTCTTCGGCCACCATGACGAAATAACGCAGATGCCGAAGTTCCATGTTGGTATATCCTGTTCCAAGTCTTATTATTCCGGGCCGGCCAAAACATTACGGCGAAGTTCATTACACGCGTGGCTACTATGGCTGAAGCCGCGACGTTGCGACAATAACAATAATATTTTTTGTGGCGGAGCCTCGATGCCTGTCAAGCTTCTGAAGAACGCAACCCTGCAAATCCTGCTCGCCATTAGTTGTGGCGTCCTGTTGGGATTGCTGCGTCCGGATCTGGCCGTCTACATGAAACCGCTGAGCGATGGTTTCGTGAAGTTGATCGGCTTGCTGATGCCCTTCATTATGTTCCTGTTGGTATGTTCCGGGGTGGCGAGTCTGCACCAGCAAGGCAAACATGTGCGACTGGTGCGCAAGGTAGTTGTTTATTTCCAGGTGATGTCGATTGTTGCGCTGTTATTGGGGATGAGCACAGCCCTGTGGTTCAGTCTGGATACGACGACGGCGCAGATCTTTCCTGAGCGTATTGTCCAAGCCGCGGCTGCACTTGCCGGTCCAGCCGTACCGACGCTCAAGCTGTTCGGCGAATTCTCCGTGGGAGAGGTCTGGTCCAGCATTTACCAGGCTTTGTCCCAGAATCTGGTCCTTCAGGTCATGCTGTTGGCGGTAATGTCGGGGCTGCTGTTGCCTCGGGTCGGGCAGGTGGGGGAAGTCTTGCAGGCCCGTCTGGAAGTCGCGATCAGTCTGTTATTTCGAGTATTGCGCCTGATCTTGAAATTTGCCCCCGCCGCTGCATTTGGCGCCATGGCATTTACCGTGGGTAAATTTGGGGTTGTGTCAATTCTTCCGCTGTTTAAATTTGTGCTGGTCATGTATCTGGTGTGCGCGCTGTTTGTCATTTTTATTCTGGCAAGTATTGCCCGTGCGGTCGGGATAAGTTTGTGGCGCCTGACCGCTTATATCAAGGAAGAGCTATTGCTGGTGACGTTCACTGGCGCATCGGTGGCTGCAATTCCAGGGCTGATAAGCAAGCTGGAAAAGTTGGGGTGTGATCGTCAAGTTGTGCGGCTGGTGTTGACCACCGGGTATACCTTTAACTTGAGCGGGTCAAATATTTATGTCACCACCTCGGTGATGTTTCTTGCCCATCTGGCGGGAGTGGAGCTGAGCAGTGTGCAATTGATCGGTGTGCTGCTGATCTGCATGCTGACGTCATTGGGTTCGACCAGCGTCGCGGGCTCGGCGTTTTTTACCCTGATCGCCACCTTGAACATGCTGCATGTCATTCCTCTGGAAAGCGTGGGTCTGTTGCTGGGTGTCGAGCGCCTGATGAAATGTCGATCCCTGACCAACGTGCTGGGCAATTGCGTCGCGTGTCTGGTCATCTGTTGCTGGCAGCGGTCCATCGACCGGGCGGCGTTGCGGCAAGGGTTGGCGAGTTGTTGAATCCGGTTTCTGTAGGAGCCAGCTCGTTGGCGAGGCATTCAACCTGCGAAAACGAAATGGCGCCTCGCGAACAAGTTCGCTCCTGAATATCTAACAACCGGTAGGAGGGGACTTGTCCCCGAAAGCGATGGTCCTGACAACGAAAATCCGGAAGGTTAACGCTGCCTGAGCTACCGCCTTTCGGGGACAAGTCCCCTCCTACATAAGTATTTTATGGCCCTTGCACCGCGCTTGCGCGATGAAGGTCAAGACGGTATCAACGAAACCGTATTTACTCAGCCCTTCGAATCCAGCAACTTCTCGAACGCGCGGTCCAGATCGCCGTCAGCCTGGGTGATTTTCTGGCGGCGTTCCTGCAACCAGCCTTGGTCTGCGGACAGCGTTTTGCGCGCTTCGGTGAGCATGCGTTGCACTTCCTGTGGCTGCGGGCCGCCAGTGCCTTTGCGGGTCTTGACCATGTTTTCCGGCGACAGCGCAGCGCGGAACGCGGCTTCGTCCAGCGGCAGCGTGTTGGGCGTCCAGCTGTATTTGTCAGCGGCCTTGGTGTAGAGCTTCTGCGCATCGGCAAACGGGAAGGTCTTGGGGGTCGTCCCGTTTTCGCGAGCCTCGGTGACGATCAGCGACGCAAAGCTGTGACCGATGCGGAAGGGCACCTTGTGCTGGCGTTCCAGGGTGTCGGCCAGTTCCATGGAAGTCGTCCATTCCGATTCAAGCTCTTCCAGCGCCCGTTGCGGGTTGACCTGCAAGGCGTCCAGCACGCTGTTCATGCCGTCGAACATGTCCTTGGTCGAGGTGAACAACCCCAGGGAATCGAAGGCGAACTTGTAGTCGGTCATACCGGTGGTGACGTTATGCGCGCGCAAGGTCACGGTTTGCGCCAGGCCGACCACATCCGAAGCCGATTCACGGGCGCGCATCAACAGGCCAGGGTTGCGCTTCTGCGGCATGGCGCTGCTGGTGTAAGTCGAACCTTCGTCGAGCAGCAGCCAAGGGCGGATCTGGTGATATTGCGTGTGGATGTCACCGATCATGGCGCCGACACGAATCGCCGAGGACGACGCGATATTCGCCGCTTCCAGCGGAATGTCGTAGGTCGATACCTGGCTGGAGTCCAGGGAGTTTTCCCGTACGCCATCAAAGCCGAGCAGCTGCGCCAGACGTTCGCGGTTCAGCGGATAAGCAGAGTTCGCCAGCACCGCCGTGCCCATTGGGCTCTGATTCAGACGTGTGTACAGCTCGCGGATGCGTTGGCCGTCCCGGTCGAAAGCGGCTTCAAACGCCAGCAGATAGTGGGCGTAGCTGATCGGCATGGCCTGCACACCGTTGGTGTACGCCGGGACCAGGGTGTTGACGTTTTTGGCGGCCAGTTCAAGCACACGTTGTCGCGTAGAGTTCAGCGCGTCGGCGTAGGCCAGCACCTGAAAACGCAACTTCGCCAGGCGGTAAGTAGCGAGCATGTCCTGGCGGCTGCGGCCGGAGTGAATCAGCGACGCTTCAGGGCCGATCTTGTCGGTCATGATCTGTTCGAGCTGCAACACATCGCTGGGCTGCTTGCCACCGGGTTTGTCCGCCTGATCAATAGCGAAGCGCACGCCACCGGCGATCTTGCGGCCCATTTCCGGCTTGACGATGCCTTCTTCGGTGAGCATCACGATTGAAGCCTTGTTGATCCGGTTCAGCCAGGAAAACTGGCTTTCGGATTTATCGCCCCTGGCCTGTGATTTGTCGACCGTGGCGCCGATTTTTGCGGCCTGGGCGGCGCATTGTTCGGTGCTGCTGCAAGGGACATCAGCCGTGTTTGCGGCATAGGCGCCGTAACTGGTGCTCAGGACATAAGCCACGGCCAGTTGAATCAGGGTTTTCTTGGTGTTCATTGAAGTCTCCGTTCCCGGCACAGGCCGGGATTTCAGGCGTGTTAGAGGTGGGTCGGGCTCACAACAGCGGTAGCGTGTAGCTGACGATGAAGCGGTTCTGGTCGATGTCGCTGCCAGTGCCGTTGCTGCGGTAGCTGCCGTTACGCCATGTCACTTCAAGGTTTTTCAAAGGCGCGCTCTGGAACGCGTAGCTGATATCGGTGTTGCGCTCCCACTCGGTGCCTTCCAGGGTTTTGGTGCGGGCGAAGTTGTCGCCTTTGAGGTAGCGAGTCATGAAGGTCAGGCCGGGAATGCCGACGCTGGCGAAGTCAAAGTCATAACGCGCCTGCCAGGATTTCTCTTCGGGGTTGGCGAAGTCCGGCGAGATCATCACGTAGTTGACGAGGTACGAATCGGTGCCGTCCAGGTGTGGGAATCCGGTTTCACCTTTCATGCTCTGCCAAGCGGCGCCGAACGAATGCCCGCTGATGCGATAGGTGAAGCGCGCGCCGAGTGCCTGGTTATCAATGTTGGTATTGCCGTCCTTGCTGGAGTCGGCGTAGCGCAGGTCAGTCTTGAACGACTGGGATTCGCCGATGGGCAAGGTGTGGACGATATTGAAGATGTGTTGCTTGTAGTTCTTCTCCAGTCCGCCGTAGTGGTAACTGGTGGTGAGGGTTTTGTCCCACGCATAGCTGGCGCTGGCGAAGTTGAATTGATCGCTGGGCACGGCACCTTTGACGCCTTTGGCCGCCACTTCGATATCGTCATGGCCACTGACGTTGCGCAAGGTGTTGCTGGTCAGCTGTCCGGCATTGAGTGTCATGCGGTCGATGTCGGTGGACGTTACCTGGGCGCCGCGAAAGGTTTGCGGCAGCAGACGACCATCATTGGGCAGCACGGTGGGCAGTTTGGGGATCAAGGTGCCGACGCGCAGCACGGTCTTGGATATCCGCGCCTTGCCGGTCACGCCGCTGCGGCCGTAATTATCCGGCGCTTTTTCGTCGCCTACCGGCAGCAGGCCTGAGTTCTGGCGATCCGGTCCGGAGTCCAGCTTGAGGCCGAACAAGCCCATGGCGTCGACACCAAAACCGACTGGGCCTTCGGTGAAACCCGATTCGTATTTGAGAAGAAAGCCTTGTGCCCACTCGTCGCGCTTGGACTGGGCGGCGCCGTCCTGACGATAGTCACTGTTGAAATAGAAATTGCGCAGTTCGAGTTCGGCTTTGCTGTCTGCTAGAAAATCCGCCTCGGCCATGGACGGCGCAGCCATCGACAAACCAAGTACAGCAGTGGTGAAACCTAGAGCAGAAGGGGATTTGTGCATTGTTATTCCCGGGCGTGTTGCCTTTATTTTTAGAATTATTGCCGCGCGTCTGCTCATCACAGCGCGCGGTTTCCAAAGGCTAATGCTTGCAATCGGGAATTAAAAATATATAGAAAGTTGTGATTCGATACGTTTTAGATATGGTCTGGGTGCCGCGGCTCAATATCCCTCGCTACGGTCAATGGTGCCCGGCATGAATTCGCCGCGTTGATGGCGGCGGATATTGCCCAGCAAGACTTCGAAAGCCGTCTGCGGTGACGTCATCGCGCCAATGTGTGGAGTCAGCCATATGCGGGGGTGTTGCCAGTAAGGATGGTCATCTGCCGGTGGTTCGTCGTTAAGCACATCGAGAATCGCCCGATCAATCTGGCCTGACGCCAGCGCGTCGAGCAGATCTGCCTCCACCAGATGGCCGCCGCGCCCCAGATTGATCAGTTTTGCGCCATGGGGCAGGGCCGCCAGCAGCTCAGCTTTGATGATGCCCCGAGTGTCATCGGTCAGCGGCAACAGGCAGATCAGCACATCGCATTGATTGAGAAACGGCTTGAGTTGGTCCTGTCCGGCGAAGCACTGCACGCCGTCGATCACTTTGGCCGAGCGTGCCCAGCCGCTCAGGGCAAAGCCGAACGCTTGCAGGCTTTGCAGCACCGCCACGCCCAGATTGCCCAGGCCCATCACGCCAACGCGTCGTTGACTGGCAGACACCAGCGGGCGGTTTTGCCATTGATGCTGGCGTTGCTGCTCGAGGTACAACGGGATCTCCCGGTGCAGGCTCAATACCGCAAAGCAGGCGTATTCGATGATGCCCTGGGCTATGCCGGGGTCGAGCATGCGCACCACGTCGATGTGTGGCGGCAGTTCGCTCAGGTCGAACTGATCGACGCCCGCCGAGGTGGCGAACACCACTTGCAGATTGGGGTAAGTGCTGTGCAGCGCCTTGGGCGCGATCCACGAGGCGAAATAGCGCACGTCAGCCGGATCACAACCGTCGGATTCCAGACGCACGTCGATGTCTGGCGCATGTTGCTGGAACAGGGATTTCCAGACTTGGCCACGTGCATCATCGATCTTGAACAGCAGGGTCATGGTGGTTCTCACAGCTCTGAAGTGAGCCATGAAGATGCCTGATTCGAACGCAACAATCCCCCGTTTCTCGTTTGGCAAACGGGAGATTGCGCTTTATTTCAGCGCTCGCAGGCTGCTGCGATGGCCTTGCCCAGGGATTCGGTGTTGCCGGTGCCGCCAATATCGGCAGTCAGCGGCGCGCGTTCCGGACCCATGGCCAGCACGGCTTCGATGGCGGTCAACACTTCGGCGCCAGCTTTCGGGTGGCCCAGATGTTCGAGCATCATGGCGCCGCACCAGATCTGCCCGATAGGGTTGGCGATGCCTTTGCCGGCGATGTCCGGCGCGGAACCGTGTACCGGTTCAAACAGGCTCGGGAAGTGCCGCTCCGGGTTGATATTCGCCGACGGCGCGATACCAATCGTGCCAGTGCAGGCCGGGCCGAGGTCGGAGAGGATGTCGCCGAACAGGTTGCTGGCCACCACCACATCGAACCAGTCCGGGTGCAGGACGAAGTTCGCGGTGAGGATATCAATGTGGTACTTGTCCACCTTGACCTCAGGGTATTTCTTGCCCATTTCCACGACGCGCTCATCCCAGTACGGCATGGTGATGGCGATGCCGTTGGACTTGGTGGCCGAGGTCAGGTGCTTTTTCGGCCGGCTCTGGGCCAGCTCGTAGGCGAACTTCAGGATGCGGTCGACGCCGATCCGGGTCATCACGGTTTCCTGAAGGACGATTTCCCGTTCCGTGCCGGGGAACATCTTGCCACCAACGCTGGAATACTCGCCTTCAGTGTTCTCGCGCACCACCCAGAAATCGATGTCGCCGGGCTCGCGATTGGCCAGCGGCGCCTTGACGCCGGGCATCAGGCGGCACGGGCGCAGGTTGACGTATTGATCGAACTCGCGGCGGAACTGCAACAGCGAATCCCACAGGGAAATATGGTCCGGCACTACATCCGGCCAGCCCACCGCGCCGAAGTAAATCGCGTCGTAGCCTTTGAGAATCTCGAACCAATCGTCGGGCATCATCTTGCCGTGGGCCAGGTAATAATCGGCGCTGGCGAAATCGAACCAGTCCCATTGCAGCTGCAGATTGTGGTTTTTCGCGACCACATCCAGCACGCGGGCGCCTTCGGGCATCACTTCCTTGCCAATACCGTCGCCGGGGATCACTGCAATTTTGTAGTGGGGCTTGCTCATGTGTTCGACTCCAGGGGATTGATCAGTGGATGCGACTCAGTGTATGCAGTGTTTCTGAATTAATAATTGGCCTTGAACGAAAGCCATTCTTAAATTTAAGGAAACAATCCGGTGAGCATGATCGACGACCTGGCGTTCTTTCAGCAGGTGGCAACGCGAGGCAGCCTGACGGAGGTGGCGCGTCATCTGGGCCTGTCGCTGCCGGCGGTGAGCAAACGCTTGAGCCAGCTTGAAAGTCGCCTGGGCGTGCAATTGCTGCAACGCACCACCCGCCGCTTGTCGCTGACGCCCGAAGGCACGCTCTATCTGGACGGTGGCCGACCGATCCTGCGCCAGCTTGAAGAACTGGAAAGCGCGCTGAGCAGTCGCCAACCGACGCTGCATGGGCGCCTGCGCATCAATGGCACGCTGGGTTTCGGCCGTCGGCATCTGGCGCCCGTGGTGTCGAGCTTTGCCCGACTGCATCCGGAGCTGGAGATTTCCCTGGAGTTGACCAACCAGCCGGTCAGTCTGCTGGACGATCAGTTCGATATCGGTGTGGGCATGGGCGAGCCGCCTGACTCGCGGTTGATCGGTATTCGTCTGCTGGAAAATCCGCGCATTCTCTGTGCCGCGCCGCGCTATCTGGAAAGCATGTCCGCGCCGCAACAGGTGGCGGATCTGGTTCGGCACAACTGCATCGTGCTGCGTCAGTTCGGCAGCGACTATGCCATCTGGCGTTTCCATAAGGACGGCGTCGACTATGCACACAAGGTCAGCGGAACCTTGTCGAGCAACGACGGTGAGGTCACGGTCGGTCTGGCGCTGGAGGGTCACGGCCTGATCCTGCGCTCACGCTGGGACGTTCAGGAACATCTGGAAAGCGGTCGCTTGCAAGCGGTGCTGGAAGATCATCAGGCACCCAATGGCGACATCTACGCGGTTTACCAGCAACGTCGCCATTTGCCGCAGCGGATTTCGGTGTTTACCCATTACCTGGCCCAGGCGTTGGCCAAGCGTCTGCCGTTCGCCGCGCCGATACGGTAGAACCTGCTTTCTGGCGAGTTAAATATGAGCGTTTGTACTTGATGGGTGGGTGCATGATTGAGTCACTGCAAGCGCCGCGCATTCCTGTCCCGTTGGAGCGAGGCTTGCCCGCGAATCAGGCGCCTCGGTGGACCAGGCCCATCGCGTTATAGCTATTCGCGGGCAAGCCTCGCTCCAACAAGGGTAAGGCATTCCCGAGATTTGTTTTATAACCTGAAGTTATGCTATGTCTGACTATTCGTTCATTGTCGACTCGGGATCAGCTCTTGTAACGTCCTGCCGTCCCGCTCGGTAAAACAAAAAAATCAGACCTGAGCACGCAAGCCATTGCCAGGATTCAGTCGAGGTTTTTTGAAGCTGCCGAATTAATCTACGTTCAGGATGATTTGCCATGAAAACCTTGTCCCGTGGTTCAGTCTTATCCCTGTTGTGTCTGTCGGTAGCTTGCTCGATCCCCGCCATGGCGGCCGAGATTACCTTTGTTTCCCAGGGCGGGACTTATCAGGAGGCGCAGACCAAGGCGATCCTTGATCCGGCTGCGAAGCGCCTGAACATCACCGTCAAACAGGACAGCGTTCCAGACGCATGGCCAATGGTCAAAGCCCAGGGCGAGACGAAAAAACCCTTGTGGGACGTGATCGATACGCCAACCTCGAACTGCATTCGCGGCGGCAAAGAAGGTTTGATCGAGCCGCTGGACCTGAGCAAGATGCCCAATGCGCAGGGCATGCCCGCGGCTTACCGCACAACCTGGTCGGTTGCCTACGAGTTCTATTCGTCGGTACTCGGCTACAACAAGAAAACCCTGAAAAAAGTGCCGCAGAGCTGGGCCGATTTCTGGAACGTCAAGGAATTCCCCGGCACCCGCGCCTTACGCAACGACCCGATGGGTACACTCGAAGCCGCCTTGCTGTCCGACGGCGTGCCCCGCGACAAGCTTTATCCGCTGGATGTGGATCGCGCCTATAAACGCCTGCAACAGATCAAACCGGATATCGCCGTGTGGTGGAGTTCCGGCGGCCAGTCGGCGCAACTGCTCAATGACGGCGAAGTTGACATGCTGATGATCTGGAACGGTCGCGCCAGCGCCGTGCGCAAGGACAACACCGACGTGGATTTCACCTACAACGACGGTCTGTTGCAGAACACCCAGTTATGCATCCTGAAAAACGCGCCTAATTACGCGACGGCGGTGAAGTTCCTCGACGAAGCGGTCTCGCCGGATCTGCAGGCCAATCTGCCGCTGTACATCGACTACGGTCCAGGCAACCCGGCGGCGTTTGCCACTGGCAAGATTACCGCCGAACGCGCCAAGGAACTGCCAAGTTCGCCAGAGAACGCGGCGAAACAGGCGCTGCTTTCCGAAGAATGGTGGTCGTCACCTGCCGGTATTGCCGCCAAGGATCGTTGGTTGCAGTTCGTTCAGTAAAAGATTGGGCAGCATCAGGTAGGAGGGGACTCGTCCCCGAAAGCTCTGGTTCAGGTGGCGTTGATTTCGGATCAGCTCGTTGTCAGGTCCATAGGCTTCGGGGACAAGTCCCCTCCTACCAGCTTGCCAGAAGGAGCGTGTAGCCCATGATCGACTACCTGATTCTCGGCGGCGGCAGCGCGGGTTGCGTGCTGGCCGCGCGGCTCTCGGAAAACCCTGACCACAAGGTGTGCCTGGTGGAAGCCGGGCGTGACATTTCTGCCGGGGATTTGCCCGCAGAAATTCGCAGTCGCTATCCGGGGCGGGCCTATCTGGACGTCAGTAATATCTGGAAACGGCTGGCCGCCAGGATGGGTGGCAAGCCGCAGGCGGAGCGTCGTTACGAGCAGGCGCGAATTCTTGGCGGCGGTTCGGCGATTAACGCGCTGATGACCAATCGCGGCGCTCCGGCCGACTATGACGAATGGCAGCAACTGGGCGCCGACGGCTGGAACTGGCAAAGTGTGCTGCCGTATTTTCGCAAGCTGGAAACAGACTGCGATTTCGCTGGTCCGCTGCACGGTTCACAAGGCCCCATCAGAATTCGGCGCACGCCCGAGGCTGCGCTGTCACCTTTCGTCAATGCGGTGATCAATGCCCTGGCCGAACGCGGACTGGTGCGCAAGGCTGATCAGAATGGCGTTTGGGAGCAGGGCGTGTATGCCGGGGCCATTGGTGTCAGCGAACAGGGCGAGCGCATCCCCACGTCGGTCTGTTATCTGACGGACGAAGTACGCAAGCGGCGCAATCTCACCTTGCTCACCGACACCGTTGTCGATCGAGTACTGATCGAAGCGGGTCGGGCCACGGGCGCGCGGCTGCTCCGGCAGGGCGGCGCGGTCGAGCAGGTCATGGCGCGCGAAGTGATTGTCTGCGCCGGGGCGATCCACAGCCCGGCGGTGCTGATGCGCAGCGGCATCGGCCCGGTCAATGAGCTGCTCAATCTGGGCATTCGCCTGGTGGTGGATCGTCCGGGCGTCGGCGGCAATCTGATGGAACATCCCTCGATAGCCGTGTCCGCATTGCTGGAAAAAGCCGGACGCACGCCATTCAAGGATGAGCATCACGAACAGGCCATCGTGCGCTTTTCGTCCGGGCTGAATAACACCGTTGAATGCGACATGCATGGTGCAATCCTGTCGCGCTCGGGCTGGCATTCGGTGGGCTATCGGCTGGGGACGATGTTCTTCTGGGTCAATAAATCCTATTCCCGAGGGCGGCTGCGCCTGGTCTCCAACAATCCTCTCGATGAACCTGAAGTGAATTTCGACATGCTCTCGGACCCGCGCGATCTGGAGCGTCTCAAACAGGCGTTGCGCTTGGGGGCCAATACCTTGCGAGCACCTTCGATGACCGCCGTGCGCAGCGTGGTGTTCCCGTCCAGCTACTCGCCTCGGGTAGCGAAAATCGCCATGCCGGGCCTGTTCAACGGTGTGCAGCGCGGGTTGTTGAGCCTGCTGCTGGACATCGCCGGTCCGCTGCGCAAGGCGTTGATTCACGGTCTGGTCACGCAGGGCGTAACCCTGGACAAGCTCTTGGCCGACGATGTAGTCCTCACCGAATTCGTGCGTAAGAACGTCGGCGGCACCTGGCATCCTTCCGGCACCTGTCGCATGGGCAACATTGATGATCCGGCGGCGGTGACCTTGAGTGATGGGCGGGTGATCGGTGTCGGCAATCTGCGGGTGTGCGATGCGTCACTGATGCCTTCCATTCCTTGCGCCAATACCAACGTGCCGACCATCATGATCGCCGAGCGTATTGCCGATCTGATCAAGGCTGAGTCCATGAGCAGCAGTGCAAAGCAAAAGACCGCCTGATCAGGGCGGTCTTTTGCTTTGCCGGGCTTTCAGTTCAAAGTCAGTACCTCAAGGCTGATAGCCGATGATGCCCTTGACCTCAAGAAACGCTTCCAGCCCCCACTCTGCATATTCGCGACCATTGCCGGACTGCTTGTAGCCGCCGAACGGCGCGCCCGCGTCCCAGGCCGGATGATTGATCGACACGCTGCCCGCCCGCAGCTGCAGGGCAACGGCTCGGGCCCGCTCAAGACTTGCCGATTGCACATAGGCGGCGAGGCCGAACACGCTGTCATTGGCCATGGCGATGGCCTGTTGTTCGTCGACATACGGCTGGATGCACAGTACCGGGCCGAAGATTTCATCCCGGGAAATGGTCATGTGCGGCGCAACCCCGGCGAAGATCGTCGGCTGCACGTAATAACCTTGATCAAGATGTTCAGGGCGTCCCAATCCACCGCATATCAACTGCGCGCCTTCCTCAATGCCAATGGCGATCATGCGTTGAATGGCCTGGTACTGCCGCTCACTGATCACCGGGCCCATGGTGGTCTGCGGATCTTCCGGCGGACCGAGACGACACGCGCTGGCCGCGCGCCGCGCGATGTCCACAGCCTGGTCATGCAAGGCTGCGGGCACCAACATGCGGGTTGGCGCGTTGCAGGATTGGCCGCTGTTGCCGAAGCAGGAGTTGACCCCGGCGGTGACCGCAGTTTCCAGGTCCGCATCGTCGAGCAGGATATTTGCTGACTTGCCGCCCAGTTCCTGATGCACGCGCTTGACCGTCGGCGCCGCCAGACGGGCGACTTCAACCCCGGCGCGGGTCGAGCCGGTGAACGAAACCATGTCGACATCCGGGTGACTGGCCAGCGCCGCGCCCACCGTAGGCCCGTCACCGTTGATCAGATTGAACACTCCCGCAGGCACGCCCGCGTCGTGCATCACTTCGGCAAACAGCAGCGCGTTCAATGGCGCGATTTCGCTGGGCTTGAGCACCATGGTGCAGCCGGCGGCCAAGGCCGGCGCGGCCTTGCAGACGATCTGGTTGATTGGCCAGTTCCATGGCGTGATCAATGCCACCACGCCCACCGGCTCGAAATTGATCAGGGTCGAGCCGCGCATTTTCTGAAAGGCGAAACCGTCCAGGCTGCGCAGCAACTCCTGCAGATGGCGCTTGCCGATACCGGCTTGCCAGTCATGGGCGAGGCTCTTCGGTGCGCCGACTTCCAGCATGATTGCTTCGGCGATCTCGTCGTAGCGTTTCATGAACGAAGCCAGAATCTGCTCGAGCAGCGCTTTGCGTTCCGCCACTGAAGTGCGCGCGAACGCCGGGAAGGCGCGTTTCGCAGCGGACACGGCGGCGTCCACGTCAGCCTGATTACCCAGGGCGATCTCGCTGAACGGTTGCTCGGTGGCCGGATTGATCACTGGCATACGACTGCTGGAATGCGGTTCGACCCAGCAACCATCGATATAGAACTTAAGCGCGTTATGCATGGGGAAAGTGCTCTTCTGCAGGCGAATTGAAAGGGGCGGCAAGCGAGTTTTTTCAGGCAAGAAGCATAGCCGTTTCCTCGCAAGAATAAGCCGGTATTTTTCATTCCGGCAATTTACTAATAGTTGTGTCAGGCATAAACTCAGGTCATGTCTAACTTACGCCGTAAGCTCCCCAGCTCCAGCTCATTATTCGTCTTCGAGGCGGCCGCTCGATGTGGCAGCTTCACTCGTGCGGCGGATGAGCTGTGCGTCAGCCAGCCTGCGGTCAGTCGCATGTTGGCGCGGCTGGAAGAACACCTTGGCGTGCAGCTGTTCGAGCGGGTGCGCGGCGGCGCCAGGCTGACCGAAAGTGGCAGCATTTTGTATCGCCGGGTGCAGGAAGGCTTCAGCACCATCGAGTCGGCGATCAGTGAAATCGAGTCCCGCGCCACGGGTATTGAAACCGTTACCCTGTCGGTTTCCACGGCGTTCACCACTCACTGGCTGATGCCGCGCATGAGCCGTTTCAACGAACGATTCCCCACCGTGGACATGCGTTACCAGTTGATGTCGGGGCGCATCGGCGGGCCGTTGGTGGATGTCGATCTGGGCATGCGTTATCTGGACGCCGGCAGCGTAAAAGCCACGGATCGCCTGCTTGTCCCGGAAATCACCCTGCCGGTGTGCAACGCTTCGTACCTCAAGAACGTGCTGAACAGCAGCAACCAGAAATGTCCGCCAACGCTGATCAATATGGACAACCAGGACCGCAGTTGGGCCGAGGGCTTCGCGGCTCCCGGCCGCAGTGACAACGCCCTGGTATTTTCCGATTACGCGGTGGTGGTGCAGGCGGCCTTGCTCGGGCAGGGCGTTGCACTGGGTTGGTTGAACGTGGTTTCCCACTGCCTGGTGAAGGGCGAATTGTTGCCGGCTGCCGATCACGTGCGGGTTGCCTCGCGCCGTTGCTGTCTGGTCTCCCCGAGCAACCGTCCACTGCGCCCGGTGGTGGAAAATGTCCGCGAGTGGATCGTCGAAGAAATGCGCGATGACCTGGTTCGAATCGATGCGCTCTACCCGCATCTCGGTCTGGCGGAAAAGGTCGATTTTACCGATTGAGGGCAGGTGTGCCGCGAGGAGTAAAAAAACAGTAGGTTATGCCCTGAGGTCAGGTCAAAACAGAATATTTCGTGAGAGAGCGGGGTCGATAATTGACCCCAGACAGCTTCACCCTCATGACCTATCTTGCGGAGCGCCTTATGTCATTCAAGCAGTTCAAAGCCCTGACGTTCGACGTCGTCGGTACCCTCATCGATTTCGAAGCCGGAATCCTGAACCATGTGCGTGAAGTCGCGGGCGATGCCGGCAAGGCCTGCAGCGATGACGATCTCCTCAAGGCCTATCGCGAAGCCCGAGCCAACCCGGATTCGGGCTGGTGGCCAGACGATCTGGAACGTTGCTATCACTTGATGGCCGCCAAACTCGGCTTGCCGGATAACGACGAGTACGCCAAAGGCTTGAGTCTGGCAGTGAAAAACTTCCCGGCCTTCCCGGATTCGGTCGAAGCCCTGAAACGTCTGCACAAGCACTTCAAGCTGGTTGCTACGACTAACTCGCGGATCTGGGCCCTGGATTTCATGGCCAAGACCCTGGATGAACCCTTCGATGTGCGCGTCACGGTTGACGACGTACGCTTCGAAAAGCCTGATCCACAGTTCTTCGCTTACACCCGTGGCGTGCTCGCGACGCAAGGCATCCTGTTCGAGAACATCCTTCACGTTGCCCAGAGCCAGTATCACGATATAGGCGTAGCCATGCGCCTGGGTTATCAGACCTGCTGGATCGAGCGTCGCTTTGCCCAGAAAGGCTCCGGCGGCACGCTGGAGTCCGAGCACACCAAACCGCATTACCACTTCACGTCCCTGGCGCAACTGGCCGATGCGGTCGAGAAAGAGTTGGGTTGATGCAGGTCCGGTACAGACTGTGTGAAAACGTCACGAGCGATGACAAGACAAGGCAAAAACAGGCGAAAAAGCGGAGTCTAGGTGTTCTAAATGAGCATTTTTCGCCTGTTTTTAACGCAGTATTGTCGAGCGCAGTAGTTTTCACACAGTCTGGGTAGGAGGGGACTTGTCCCCGAAGGCGGTAGGCCGAACAGCGTGGATTGGTCGGATTCACGCGTTGTCTGGCCCTCTGCTTTTCGGGGACAAGTCCCCTCCTACCGATGAGTATCGCTATTTAGTTGGTTAAAAATGTCATACATGAGGTCGGCGATGACTCCTGACAGTTTGTGGGCTGCTACCGCCCAACCCGCGCCCGCGCTGCAATCCCTGGAGGGAGAGCGGCGTTGTGACGTGGTGATCATCGGCGCGGGTTATACCGGTTTGAGCGCTGCGCACCATATTGCGCTCAGTGGGCGCGAACCCTTGATCGTCGAGGCCAATACCCTGGCCTGGGGCGCCAGCGGGCGCAACGGCGGGGTGGTTTCGCCGAAATTCCGGGTCGGTTTTTCGACTCTGATGCAGCGCTTTGGTCGTGACACGGCCTTGCAGATGTATCACACCGGTTATGCCGCCGTGGACAGCCTGGTGGAACTGATCGACAGCCTCGGGCTCACCCATGCGCAATTGCACATGGGCGGGCACATTGCTGCGGCACACAATGCTCACGCGTTGGTCGGTCTTGAGTCCACTGCAAACTGGATCAAGCGCGAAACCGGCGGCAGTTCGTCGGTGATGATCAGCGCCGAACAAGTTCGGGAAATGACCGGCTCGACGATCTTCAGCGGTGGCTTGCTGACGCCCAAGGCAGGCGGTATCCATCCGTTGAATTACGCCCGAGGCATTGCCCAGAGCCTGCATGATCGCGGGGTCAAGCTCTACATCAACAGCCCGGCGCAGCAGGTGCGCAGGGAAGGCGAGCACGTCGTGGTGCAGACACCTCAAGGGCGGGTCATCGCCAAACAGGTGATCTACGCCACCAACGGCTATTCCGATCAGACCAAGGCCACCGACACCTTGCATCGCCGGTTGATTCCGTTTCGCAGCGCGATCATCGCCACCGAACCGCTGCCCGCGCATATCCTCGCTGGCATCATGCCGGGCGGCCAGGTGTGCGGCGATACCAAACGCATGCTGCGCTGGTTCCGGGTCATCGGTGATCGGCTGATTTTCGGCGGACGTGGTGCCTTTGGCAAAGGTGACTCGGACAGCGCTTTCAATGATTTGCAACGCAGCATGGGGGTGGTTTTTCCGACGTTGCGCGAGCAGAAGATTGCCTATCGCTGGTCGGGCCTGGTGGCCATGACTCTGGATTATCTGCCCCATGCCGGTCAGCTCGACGAGCGCAGCTTCTATGCCATCGGTTACAACGGTGGCGGCGTGGCGATGTCGACCTGGATGGGTAAGCAACTGGCAGCCATGACCGCTGGCGAAAAAGTCGAGCTGGGTTTGCTGGCCGGCGATCATTTCAACCCTATTCCACTGCATGCTTTCCGCGCACCGGGCGTTCGTCTGGCAGCCGGCTGGCAGCAATTTCTGGACATCATCGGCCGATGAGCCGTGGCGAGCGCAATCCCATGCCCGAGATTTTACATTACCCGATTCCCCACACCCGCCGACAGTTGCCCCGTGCCGCTTTTGCCTTGCACAACGATCCGCTGGCTGCCGGGCGCACCGTGCATTTTCATGATTCAGCGCAGGACTATGCCGTGGGTGAAAGCGTCAGTGTCGGCGCCAACCTATTGATCGAAGACTTCCCCTGGGTTGAGCTGGGCATCGTCGAAGCGGGCGAGCTGAGCCTGCGCGGTGACGGTTTTGATCTTGAACTCAAGGCGGGCGACTGCTTTGTGGTGCCGCGTGGGATAAAGGTGCGTTGGCAGCATCGGGGTCTGTTGCGTCGGGTGTTCATGGCGTTTCCGGGCCTGGCGCCGAGCAAGGGCATGCCGAAGCGCCCGGTGAAAATCGATCTGCTCTCAACCTTGCAATCGTGCAGCCCGCCAGCGGCCAACGTACTGTTGACTCCGGCACCGCAAGCCTGGAGCGCTGAAGTGTTCAGCACCTCCAACTTGCGCATCGGCCTTTGGCAGTGCGAGCCGTATGCGCGCAAACAGGTCGAGCCGGGTTACAGCGAATTGATGTACATCCTGGAAGGCAGCGTCACACTGACGTCGGAGCGCGGGCATGCCAATCGTGTGAAAGCGGGGGAAGTCGTTGTGGTGCCGGCGGGGGCAACTAACGCCTGGAGCAGCGAAGAGACCGTGCGCAAGGTGTATTGCATTCTAGGTTGAAGCGCGATTCGCTATTTTGTACGACGGCCGTAGGACCAGCTTCAGCCGGGAGAACGCCCTCCCGGCTAAAGCCGGTCCTACGGTTGTCCCACGGTTAAACCGCTCTGACCAGACTTCGCAACGGCACGGTGCTTTTGATCACCGGCGACTTGATCACGATGTAGCTGAAGTACTTCTCGATGCCGATGTTCTTGTCCAGGATCGACTCCATCAACTCCTGATAATGCTGAATGCTGCTGCACAGGAAGCGCACCAGATAATCGTAGCCGCCGCTGATCAAATGGCATTCCAGCACTTCGTCGATGTTGCGGATGCTCGACTCGAATTTCACGAAGTCGGAGCGCTTGTGATCGCAGAGGGTGACTTCGGTGAACACGGTCACCGAGTTGGCGAATTTGGCCAGGTTGACGTGGGCTTCGTAGCCGCTGATGTAACCGGCCGACTCAAGACGCTTGACCCGTTGCAGGCAAGGACTGGGGGACAGGCCCACGGCTTCGGCGAGGCTGACATTGGTCATGCGCCCGTCTTTCTGCAACTGGACCAGGATGTTGATGTCGATACGATCAAGCTTGGTGGCAGCATCCATAGTTCAATCCTCGCAATTTCGAATCTGGGTCGTGGCCTCAGGCGTGCAAGGCCTTCTGATGGGCGTGTATCAGGTCGGCGAGGCTGGCGTATTCACAGCGCTTGCCGTCCAGCGCCTGAGGTGAGTTGTTCCACGGCTGGCCATGATCCCGGCGCAAGGTACACACCGGGAAATCCACACGTTCATTCCACGGATCATCTGTTTCGGTACTGCGCACCGGTAACATCTGTGCGCGCTCCAGTCCCAACCCTTGCAGCGCGGTGTCCAGGCTGGCGTGCCAGTCGTTGCTCTGTGGCTCGATGATCGCATCGAAATCCACCGGCAAACGGCGCAGCAGCGAGCCCACATCAATGCCGTGGGGTGGGGCGATGAGTATCAACCGGTAAAACTTGCTCAGGTACTGCAAGGCTCCCGGCGCGTCTTCAAAAATCGGCCACTGGGATGAGGAGCTACTAAACGCAACACTCTCGTCCCAGCCGGGAGTGACATGCAATTGATGCGCCAGACGTTGATAGAGTTGCCCCTGAAAAGCGCTCGGGCTGATGTCTGAACCGCTCGCCGCCAGTTCGTCGGCCATGTGTCGATAAGCCATCAGCAACTGATCATCGCTGGTGGTCGTCACGCTTTGCACTGCCAACGGTCGCAGGCCTTCGAGAATGCCCCGTTCCCGATCAACCAGGGTGCCGAAGGAAAATCCCAACGCCTGGTATTGGGTAACTTTCATGGTTCGCTCCTGAGTGATTCGTGGCGGTCCTTCACGTGCAAGACGCCCGACGTTCAGGTCGGGCGAACAGGATGTCAGGCACCGGCGGCGGCCAGTGCGCTGTCGAGCATCTGCAAGGCTTCGGCCAATTGCGCGGGGCTGGTCACCAGTGGCGCGAGGAAACGCACCACGTTGCGATGCACGCCGCACTTGATCACCAACAGACCGGCATTGCGCGCATGGTCGATGACGGTTTGCGCCAAGGCCGCATCCGGGCTTTGCCGAGCATCGTCGGCGACCATTTCGATGGCCTGCATGAAGCCCAGACCACGCACGTTGCCGATTCGCGGATAGCGTTTCTGCAAGGTCAGCAAGCCTTCGTGCAGCTGCGCGCCGAGGGCTTCGCCTTTGGCCAGCAGGTCTTCTTCCTCAAAAATTTTCATGACCGCCAGTGCTGCTGCGCAGGCTACGACGTTACCGCCATACGTCCCGCCCAGACCGCCCGGAGTGGGTGCGTCCATCATTTCTGCGCGCCCGACCACGCCGGACAGCGGCATGCCGCCAGCCAGGCTTTTGGCGACCGTGACCAGGTCGGGTTTGATGTCGGCATGCTGGAAGCCGAACATGGTGCCGGTACGACCGAAGCCGGTCTGGATTTCGTCGAGGATCAGCACAATGCCGTGTTTGGTGCAGCGCTCGCGCAGGGCCTGGAGGAATTCCTTTGGCGCGGTAAGGAAGCCGCCGTCGCCTTGCACCGGCTCGATGAGGATCGCTGCTACGCGGTCCGGCGCAACGTCGGTGGCGAACAGTTCATCGAGTTCCGCCAGGGCATCGTCGCTGCTGATGCCGCGATAGGCATTCGGGTAGGTGGCGTGATAGATCTCGGCGGGGAAGGGGCCGAAATTCTGTTTGTACGGCTGGCTCATACCGGTCAGCGTGACGCCGAGCAAGGTACGACCGTGGAATCCGCCGCGAAAGGAGATCACGCCAGTACGATTGGTGTAGCCCCGAGCGATCTTGATCGCGTTTTCCACGGCTTCCGCGCCAGAGGTAAACAGCACGCTTTTGTAGTGCTCGTCGCCGCCGATCATGGCGTTGAGGCGTGCAGCCACTTCGATATAGGTTTCGTAGGCGACCACCTGAAAGCTGGCGTGGGAGATGTCCCCGACCTGGCTGCGCACCGCTTCCACAACGCGCGGATGGCTATGACCGACGTTGAGCACGCCGATGCCGCCCACGAAATCCAGGTAACGCTTGCCGTCCACGTCCCACAATTCAGCGCCCTGGGCGCGTGCGGCGACCACTGGGTGCGCGGTGACGATACCGCGAGGAATGTGCTGTTCGCGCAGGGCCAGCAGGCGTTGGTTTTCAGTCAGTGCAGAATTCATCTCGATCTCCGTGTGCGCCGGGCTCGGCAAGTAATGTGCTCAGGATAAGGATTGATCGCGAGTGACAAGCGCTGAACTTGGCGCAGGCAGTGCTGTGATCGACTGTTTTGCAGGGGGGTTACGAAATATTTCGCTGTTGGTAATTGGATAGGGCAAATGCGAACCGTAGGAGCGGCTTTAGCCGCGAGAACATCCTCCCGGCTAAAGCCGGTCCTACGGCTTGGAATTGCGTATCTAAACCACCGCCCTCGGCACCACGATGGTGTCTTCCGGGTGCAGACGCATGGACATCAGCGCGCCAATCGGCGGCAGGCTGAGGTTGCCTTCGTGGTGGCTCGGCTGGCGCAGGCTGACGGTCGGGCCGCCTTCCAGGTCGACGAACACCTTGAGGCTCTCGCCCTGGAACACGATGTCGGAGATCCGCCCGCGCAGGCGGTTCCACTCCGGCCCGGCAGCGTCGCTGTCGAGCATGAGTTTCTCCGATTGCAACGCCAGGAACAGGTCGCCGGAAGCCGGGACCGGGCGCGTGGTGCGCAGTGGCGTGCTGCCCAACGTCAGGCCGTTACCAGCGCTGCGTTGCAGCGGCACGAGGGTACTTTCGCCGATGAAGCTGGCGACGAAATCATCACTGGGATGATCGTGCAGACGGCGCGGGGTATCGACCTGCACCAGCTGCCCGCCGCGCATGATCGCGATGCGGTCGCTCATGGTCAGGGCTTCGCGCTGATCGTGGGTCACGTAGATCATCGTGGCGCCGAGGCGTTTGTGCAGGGCGCGGAGTTCGATCTGCATGGTTTCACGCAGCTGTTTGTCCAGCGCCGAAAGCGGTTCATCCATAAGAATCAGTTTGGGTTCGAAGACAATGGCTCGCGCCAGGGCGACACGCTGGCGCTGGCCGCCGGAGAGGGCGGCAATTGAGCGCTCTTCATAGCCGGACAGTTCTACTGTGGCCAATGCCTGTTTGACCCGGTCGCGGCTTTTGCTGGCGTTTTCGCCTCGGGCGCGCAATGGGAAGGCGACGTTTTCGCCAACGGTCATGTGCGGGAACAGCGCGTAGTTCTGGAACACCACGCCGATTTCGCGCTTATGCGGCGGCATCAGGGTGACGTCGCGCTCACCGAAAAAAATGCTTCCGGAACTGACCCGAATGAAGCCGCCGAGAATGCTCAGCAAGGTGGTCTTGCCCGAGCCCGAGGGGCCAAGCAGCGACATGAACTCGCCAGCCTCGACCTTGAGGCTGACGTTGTTCAAGGCCTTGAGGCTGCCGTAGTCCTTGCAGACCTGATTGACGCTGACCGATTCAAAGCCTTCAGTGAAATTCATGAAGCATTCTCCTTTGCAGGGCGCCGACGCTGTCGGCGTTTCTGCTTGCGATGTGAGCACAGTCGTAAGGCGTGCAAGGTTTCAAACCGTTCTCAGCCAAGGCCGCCGATGTGCCAGGCCTTGACCTCAAGGAACTCGTCCAGACCATATTTGGAGCCTTCACGCCCCGTGCCGGATTGCTTCATACCGCCAAACGGGGCGACTTCCATGGAGATGATGCCGGTGTTGAGGCCCACCATGCCGAACTCCAGGCGCTCGCCAACGCGAAAGGCGCGGCGAATATCCTGGGTGAAGTAATAAGCGCCCAAACCGTAAGGCGTGGAATTGGCCATTGCCAGCGCTTCGGCTTCGTCCTTGAAGCGGAACAGCGGGGCGACCGGGCCGAAGGTTTCTTCGCTGGCCAGCAACATGTCCGACGTGGCGTCGAGCAATACCGTTGGTTGCACGTATAAACCGTCGCCTTGCGGCATGCCGCCGATGGCGATGCTCGCGCCTTTTTCCAGGGCGTCGCCGATGTGATGACCGACTTTGTCTACCGCAGCGGCATTGATCAGCGGGCCGATGGTCACGCCCTCGGACAAGCCGTCGCCGACTTTCAGTTGTGCAACCGCCTGACTCAGGCGCTCGGCAAATCGGTCGTAAATGCCGTCCTGCACCAGAATGCGGTTGGCGCAGACGCAAGTTTGCCCGGCGTTGCGGAACTTGCTGACCATGACGCCGGCAATCGCCAGATCCAGGTCAGCGTCGTCGAACACGATAAACGGCGCGTTGCCGCCCAGTTCCAGGCTCAGGCGCTTGATGGTGCTGGCGCACTGGCTCATGAGCAGCTTGCCGACCTTGGTCGAACCGGTGAACGACAGTTTGCGCACCGCCGGATTGCTGGTCATTTCGCTACCGACACCCGCCGGCATGCCGGTCAGCACGCTGAACACACCGGCGGGAATGCCCGCGCGTTCTGCCAATACCGCCAGGGCAAGGGCTGACAATGGAGTCATTTCCGAAGGTTTGACCAGCACGGTGCAGCCCGCAGCCAACGCCGGGGCGCATTTGCGGGTGATCATGGCGTTGGGGAAGTTCCACGGCGTGATTGCCGCCACGACACCAATCGGTTGTTTGAGCACCACGATACGGCGATCAGCAGTGGGCGCCGGAATGGTGTCGCCGTAGATGCGCCGGGCTTCTTCGGCGAACCATTTGACGAAGCTGGCGCCGTAGCCGATTTCGCCACGGGATTCGCTCAATGGCTTGCCTTGTTCGGCGGTCATGATCAGGGCCAGGTCTTCCTGGTTTTCCATGATCAGTGCGTACCAGGTTTCCAGATACCGCGCTCGCTCGGCGGCCGGTACTTCTCGCCAGGTGACGAAGCGGCTCTCGGCGGCTTCGATGGCGCGGCGGGTTTCAGCGGCCTGCAAGGCCGGGACATGGGCGATAACGCTGCCATCGGCGGGATTGGTCACGGCGATGGTGGCGCCATCGTCGGCCTCGATCCAGGTGCCGTTGACATAGGCGCGTTCGACGAGCAGGGAAGGGTCACGCAGTGTGCTTTTCAACATGATCAGAATGCCTTGAAGGTCCGGACGATGGACTCATTGTAAAAATGTCCAGCCAGCGCCCGATGCCGAGATGGGCGCTGGAATGAAGTGCAAATGCCGAATTCGTTGCGTTGGCGGCACAATTGGCCGGGCCTGGTTTATGACTTGTTGCGACCGGCAATCACCACCAGCAGCAGCGAAGCGAGAATCAGCAGCGAACTGATTGCCGCAATTGTCGGGTCGATTTCATCGCGCAAGGCGGTGAACATGCGTTTGGTCAGGGTCTGGTTGTCGCCACCGGAAATGAACAGCGCCACTACGGTTTCATCCAGCGAGGTGATGAACGCGAACAGCGTGGCCGACACCAGGCTCGGTTTGATCTGCGGCAAGGTCACGGCCATGAACGCGCGAAAGCGATTCATGCCCAGGCTGCGGGCGACCATTTCCTGGGACATATCAAAGTTTCGCAGTCCGGCCAGCAAGGCGATGATCACGTAGGGCAGGGCGAGCATGATGTGCGCCAGTACCAGCCCGGTCAGCGTGCTGATCAGGCCGACTCGCGCATACACAAAGAACACCCCGGCGGCGATCAGAATAATCGGCACCATCATCGGCAACAGCAGAATGATCTGCAGGGTGCGAATCACCCGCAGGCTCGAACTGTTGATCGCGTAGGCCGCGGCCATGCCCACTGGCAGGCTGACGACCATGGTCGCCGTCGCGGTGATCAGGCTGACCTTGGCGGCGGACATCCATTCGGCGCTGTTGAAGAACGCTTCATACCAGCGGAACGACCACTGTTTGGGCGGGAATTGCAGGAAGCGCGCTTCGGAAAACGACATCGGCACCACGATCAATACCGGGATGATCAGGTACAGCAGGATCGCGGCGACCAGCAGCGTGAACAACACCTGGGAAAGCCGCACATGACGCAGGTTGGCAAGGAGTTTCATTTAGCGCGCTCCCAGAATGCGTTCGATAGGAATGAAGCGGTTGATGCCCCAGAAAATCAGGAACACCACGAACAGCAGCACCAGACCGACCGCGCTGGCGGCGCCCCAGGCGTGATACAGCTCGACGTTGCGCTGCACCAGCATCGACACCAGAATCGTGCGACCGCCGCCCAGCAATTCAGGGGTGATGAAGAAGCCCAGGCAGATCACGAACACCAGAATCGAACCGGCCATGATGCCCGGCGCGGCCATGGGCAGGAATACGCGGCGGAAGGTGTAGAACGGTTTGGCGCCGAGGCTTTCCGAGGCTTGCAGCAAGTCTTGCGGGATCTTTTTCATCACCGAGTACAGCGGCAGGACCATGAACGGCAGCATGACGTGCAGCGTGCCGATCACCGTGCCGGTGGTGTTGTGCATCAGGTTCAGCGGCTGATCGATGATGCCCAGATCCATCAGCGTCTGATTGACCAGGCCGCGTCGTTGCAGCAGCACCAGCCAGGCATAGGACCGCACCAGCACGCTGGTCCAGAACGGGATGATCACGCAGACCAGAATCAGATTGGCCCAGAAACCATGCAACCGGGAGGCGGCGTAGGCGATGGGGAAGCCCAGGACGATGGAGAGAATGGTCACCATGAAGCTGATCTTGAACGTCAGGCTGAAGGTGTCCCAGTAAATGCGTTCCTGAAAGATCCGCGCGTAGTTGGCCAGCGAGAAGCCTTCCTCGGTCTGCACTGACTGGAATGCCAGCCAGCACATCGGCAGGATCAGCAACACCACGACCATGAACAGCGCGGGTGCCAGCAGAAGCAGCATCGAGGTGTTTTCTTTGCGTTCTTCCCGGGCCAGCGCCTGAGTGGTGGTCATCGGCGGCTGCGGCTGATCATCGGAGCCAGGCAGGGTTTTAGCGAGATAGGCATTGGACATATCGGCCTCCGTCCTGAAGTGCGCAGTGCTTGGGTGTTGTCATGTGGAGGACTCCCGAAGAAGGGGCATATTCTGAAAGCAGGCGTGTGATTCTCGGTCACTCTGCGGGACCATGCAGCCTGTAATGTACCGAGATGACGGCGGATGAAGCGGCTACAAATCCCTGGTGGCGAAGCGCTTTATTGCGTAATAGGGTCGGCTGACGGCATGTCCTGCGTTGGGCCGTCTACACCGGGGCTTGCGGCTGGAATCGGATTGGAATGCATTTTGTAGGACCGGCTTTAGCCGGGAGGAGGTCAATCCATTCGAGGCAGGTCCGTCGTCAGGACCGTCGCCCTCCCGGCTAAAGCCGGTCCTACAGTTCAATCGTGAGCGGGTGCGCTGTGGTTTACTTCTTCTGCACAAACGCCAACCAGCGTTCTTCGGCTTTCACGCCATCCTGGGAAGCCCACCATTTGGCCGAGAGCAGGGCCTGGCGGGACATGTTTTCCGGGGCTGATGGCAGCTTCGCGGCGCGCTCGGCGGGGATGGTGCCGGTCTTGAAGGCTTCCGGGTTGAGCGGGCCGTAATCGATGATCATCGGCAGGGCGGCCTGCAACTTGGCGTCGATGGCTTCGTTGACGAACTTCATGGCGGCGGTTTTGTGTGGCGAGCCCTTGAGCACGCAGAGCGAGTTGGTTTCCAGCACGCCCTGGTTGTAATCGAAGGCCACCGGTGCACCATCAGCCTGTACCGCTGTGATGCGGCCGTTCCACGCCTGGATCATGTCCACTTCGCCGTCGCTGATCAGCTGTGCCGACTGGCCGCCGGAAGTCCACCAGGTGGCGATATGCGGCTTGATTTCTTCCAGCTTCTTGAACGCGCGCTCAACGTCCAGCGGATACAGTTTGTCCGGGGCAACGCCGTCGGCCATCAAGGCGATTTCCAGCGTAGGGCGCGGCAGGTTGCGCAGTGAGCGCTGGCCGGGGAATTTCTTCGTGTCCCAGAAATCCGCCCAGGTCTTGGGTGCCGCTTTGCCCTTGAAGGCGTCGGTGCGATACGCCAGCACTGTGGAGTAGCTGATGTAGCCGACGCTGTAGTCGTCTTTCACGTCCGCAGGCAATTGCGCGGCATTGGGGATCAGCGCCAGGTCGAGCTTTTCGAACAGGCCTTCCTGCTCGCCGCGAATGCAGTCGCCAGTGGGCAGGTCGACGACATCCCAGGTGACTTTGCCGCTTTCCACCTGAGTCTTGATGATCGGGTAGGCCTTGGGCGAGCTGTCCTGTTTCAGGGTCAGGCCGAGCTTCTTCGCTGCCGGTTCCAGGATCGCCTTGCTTTGGGCTTCCTGATACGCCCCGCCTTGGGAAACGAAGGTGATGTCTTCGGCGAACGCCAGGGTTGCACTGCTGGTCAATAGCGCCAGGCCAGCGAGTTTGAATGCGCGGGTACCAGATGTTGTCATAAAGGACTCCCAGTGGTTGGCAGGTGTTGGAGGCGATTTTTTGATTGTTCTCAGGTCGCTCTGCGGCACCCTGCAACGTTAATGTACTGGCATCGGCCTAACCAAAGCGGACTCGAATTCACTGCAAATAAGCGCAATATGTCGAAATCAGCCGGACGCGCAGCATCTCCTGCGCTGGCTGCGGGCGGACCACCAGGGGTGCCGCACTCAGCCTTGAACGCTGCGAACTATCGGTTGCGGGATCGGGTCGGAATTACAGCGTCGCCGTTTGGCGAATCACTGAATAATGCACGGAGCCTGAACCATGAAGCCCTATGTCATCTGCCACATGATGTCGTCCATCGACGGCCACGCCCTGACCGACGGCTGGGAACGCCCGTTCAAAAAAGCCGCTGGCGACCTTTATGAGGAACTGGCGAAAACCTTCAACTTCGATACCTGGATCTGCGGTCGCGTGACCATGCAGGAAATCGCCCATGGCGATGATTACCCCCGTGGCCTGAACCTGTCGCCAATCCCCCGCACCGATTATTTCGCTGATCGCAATGCTTCCAGCTACGCCGTGTCCATTGATCCCCATGGCAAAGTCGCCTGGAAAAGCAATCAGGCGCTGGGTTCCCATGTGGTCGAGGTGGTTGCGCAAACCGTGGCCGACGATTATCTGGCGTATCTGCAAAGCATTCAGGTGTCCTACATTTTTGGCGGCAAGATCGGCATCGATCTGGCCCACGTCGTCGAGACGCTCTCCCGGGAATTGGGCAGTAAACGTCTGATCGTCGAAGGCGGCCCACATGTCAGCGGTGCCTTCGTCAACGCCGGACTGGTGGATGAGGTCAGCGTGCTGATCCTGCCGTTGATCGACGGTCGCGGCGAGCATCCGGCATCCTTCGAAGTGAGTACTGAAGCATGGACCCAGCCGACCTACCTGAAGCTGGATTCGGCAGAGGTGCAGGACGGCGGTGGCGTCTGGTTGAGGTACAGCCGCCCGGACTGATCGGCGCTGAAATAAGCCTGGTCAAGCATTTACCTCGAAAGAGGGGGGCATCACTCGTTTGCAGTAATGCCCTTGACAGGGTCCGCAAATCTTTTGTTGAACGCGTGAATAAAGTTGTCCACGGAAAGTGGGGGTATGTCTGTGGATAAGAATGTGAAAGCCCGGCGGGCCGGGCGTTTCGGGCGATGGTCAGGAAATGAGCAGCCACAAATTTTGAGTTTTTTTCTTGATTTTCAATACCGTTTTGTAGCAGCCACCAAGCGTTACGTCCAAACCTCAGTCGATCTCTTCATAGCGCAGGCCGACATAATTTTCTGCAATTGTCCTGCGCCCGGCTTCCGAGCCCACGAAGTAATCCAGTTCGGTTTGCTGAATGCGCTGACTGAAGGCGTCGTGGTCGGGGAAACTGTGCAGCATCGAAGTCATCCACCAGGAAAAACGCTCGGCTTTCCAGATGCGCCGCAAACAGATCTGTGAGTAGCGTTCCAGCAAGTCGGTGCGGTTTTCCCGGTAGACCTTGAGCAGGATGCGGTACAGCGTACTGACGTCGCTGGCCGCCAGGTTCAGACCTTTGGCCCCGGTGGGCGGCACGATATGCGCCGCGTCGCCGAGTAGAAACAGGCGTCCGTATTGCATGGGTTCGACGACAAAACTGCGCAGTGGCGCGATGCTTTTTTCAATCGATGGCCCGGTGATCAAGCGTTCTGCAACGGGCGCTGGCAGGCGTCGCTTGAGTTCTTGCCAAAAGCGCTCGTCGGACCAGTCTTCGACTTTTTCCCCGGCATCCACTTGCACGTAATAACGGGTTCGGGTGGCCGAGCGCATGCTGCACAAGGCGAAGCCGCGTTCGTGGCGCGCGTAAATCAATTCGTGATCGACTGGCGGGGTGTCGGCGAGTACGCCGAGCCAGCCGAAGGGATAGACCCGCTCGAAGATCTCCAGGCTCTCAGCAGGAATCGACTGCCGGGAAACCCCATGGAAACCGTCGCAACCGGCAATGTAATCACAGTCCAGGCGCAGGGTTTGGCCGTCATGCTCGAAGGTCAAATACGGTGAATCGGTCTGCATACCGTGTGGCTGGACGTTTTCTGCGTCGTAGAAGGTGACGGCCCCGGATTCGGCGCGAGCGTCCATCAGGTCGCGGGTCACTTCGGTCTGGCCGTAGACCATGACGGTTTTGCCGCCCGTCAGCTGTTTGAGGTCGATGCGTTCGCAGCGATCAGCAAACGCTATCTGGAAACCTTCATGAACCATGCCCTGCTGATCCATACGTTCAGCGACGCCGGCTTCGCGCAGCAGGTCGACCATGCCTTGTTCCAGCACCCCGGCGCGAATTCGGGAAAGAATGTAATCGGGGTTCTTGCGCTCGACGATGACGTTGTCGATTCCGGCACGTTGCAGCAGTTGTCCGAGCAGCAGGCCGGACGGCCCGCCGCCAATAATGGCGACTTGGGTTTTCATTCGGGTGGTCCTTGCGAGACGCTGTTATTTTTTTGTCCTGTATTTTTGGTGGCTAAAGGTACGGATTGAAGACATTATTCGCTGCTTTTCATGGATTTTTCATAGCATTTTTCAGCGGAGGCGGCATGAGCAAACCGTCCGTAGTGGCTGTACCGGTCTTCAAGCTTTATGGCGAAACCAGCGCCTGGCCGACACCGGACCTGATTCATTGCGAGTCGATTCCGGAGCGCAGCAAGTTGCATGACTGGGAAATTCGCTCTCATGCCCACAGCGATCTGGTGCAGCTGCTTTACGTGCAATCCGGGCTGGCGACGCTGTATGTGGAAGATGTCGTTCGCCACGTGGAGTCGGCTGCACTGCAGGTCATCCCGGCGCTGAGTGTGCACCGCTTCAGTTTTTCCGCAGACATTCAGGGCTATATTCTCAGTCTCGCCCAACCTTTGGCTGACCAGCTGAATGCAGCGCTGGATGCTCCGGTACTGGCCGTCGCTGCCTGCCATGCCGTGCACAGCGAACAGCGGCAACAGCTGGATACGCTGTTTGCCGCGATCATCGATGAATATTCTCAGCACAAGCCCGGACGCGATTCGATGCTGCGATCCCTGATCACCATGCTGTCTATCTGGCTGGGTCGGCGGAGTCTTGAACATGTGCCGCAGGACCTGCGATCCCGGGAGCGCGGGCGAGAGCATTTGCAGGCATTCACTCGCGCCGTCGGTGTGCACTTTCGTGAGCACTGGCCTATCGAGCGTTACGCCGAGCAACTGGGCATCAGCGCCGCGTATCTGAATGCCTTGTGTCGGCGACTGACCGAACAATCGGCCTTGCAGATCATCAATCAGCGTCTGCTGCTGGAAGCCAAGCGCGACCTGGTCTACACCACGTTGACCGTCAATCAGGTATCCGACCGTCTGGGGTTTTCCGAGCCGGCTTATTTTTCGCGTTTTTTCAAGCGTTGCACCGGTCAGTCACCCAAGCACTTCCGCATCCAGCGTTGAGCGGATGCTTTCTTTCGAAGGCGAATACTGCATTGAATATCGATACCCGAATCAAGTTTCGCCATCTGGTGTGTTTTCTCGAGGTTGCCCGCCAAGGCAGTCTGGCCCGGGCCTCAGACCAACTGGCGATCAGTCAGCCAGCCCTGTCCAAGACCCTCAAGGAGCTGGAAACCCTGCTTGCGACCCAGTTGTTCCTGCGCAGTAAAAGTGGTGCGGCGTTGACCGAGGCGGGCGTGGCCTTTCTGCGATTCGCCGGGCCGAGCGTGCAGTCCTTGCGTGAAGGGGTGAACAGCCTGCGCTCCGGCGAACATGAACCGGTTACCGCGCGCCTGGGTGTGCTATCGACCGTCGAAAGCCAACTGGTGCCGGAAGTGGTGTGTCGCCTGCACGCCCGACATCCGGCGTTGATCGTCAGCGTGATGACCGGCCCGAGCGCTTATCTGCTGTCGCAGCTACGGGTTGGCGAGCTGGATCTGGTGGTCGGGCGCATGACCGACAGCCCGTTGATTCAGGGCCTGACTTTTGAGCACTTGTACAGCGAGTCCATGACCCTGGTGGTGCGCCGCGATCATCCGTTGCTGCAAGGTGTGGTCAAGCGCGAAAGCCTGGAAAATTTCCCCATGGTCCTGCCATTGGCGGGGACCACCATTCGCAAATTCGCCGACAGCCTGTTCGTGCAATACGGCATCAACCCGCCGCGCCAGCGTCTGGAAACCTTGTCGCTGACCTTGAGTCGCCGCTATGTGCAAAGCAGCGATGCTATCTGGATCGCGCCGTTTGATGCAGTGCAGCAAGACCTGAACAGCGGCGAGTTGAGCGAGCTGGAACTGGGCATCCGTGAACCGGGTGGTTCGGTGGGCATTTGCAGCAATCCGGCCCTGCCACTTTCCCGGGCCGCGCAGTGGTGTGTGGATGTGTTGCGGGAAGTGGGCGATGACTACGGCAAACCGGTGCATCCATAACCATCTGGATATGGATCGCGTCATTTTATTCAATTTCGGTTTGGTTCAGGGCAAGGGACACTGCGCTACAGCTTGGTGCATCGTCCTCAGCGGTCATGTCGCCACTTAAAACTCCTCATAAAAACCAGGGAGAACCCAATGTCTGATGCAGACAGCAGTCGTTTCGTCATTCGTGACCGAAACTGGCACCCCAAAGCCTTGACCCCCGATTACAAGACCTCGATCCTGCGCTCGCCAAAACAAGCGCTGGTGAGCATTCCGCAGTCCGTTTCCGAGGCCACCGGCCCTGATTTTTCCCACCTGAATTTTGGCGTGCATGACAACGATCTGCTGCTGAACTTCAACCGTGGCGGCTTGCCGATTGGCGAGCGCATCATCGTTGCCGGTCGGGTCTGCGATCAATACGGCAAACCCGTGCCGCACACCTTGGTGGAGATCTGGCAGGCCAACGCCGGCGGGCGATATCGGCACAAGCGCGATGCTTATCTGGCACCCATTGATCCTAACTTTGGCGGCGTCGGTCGCGCCCTGACCGATCGTGACGGCAACTACAGTTTTCGCACCGTGAAACCTGGCCCTTATCCGTGGCGCAACGGCCCCAATGACTGGCGCCCGGCGCATATTCACGTATCGGTCAGTGGCCCATCGATTGCCACGCGATTGATCACCCAGTTGTATTTCGAAGGCGATCCGCTGATCCCGCTGTGCCCGATTGTCAAATCCATCGCCAACCCGGAAGCCGTGCAAAGCCTGATCGCCCGGCTCGACATGGGCATGGCCAATCCCATGGATTGCCTGGCTTACCGCTTTGACATCGTGCTGCGCGGCCAGCGCAGCACGCACTTCGAAAACCGCTGAGGAGGCACGAGCATGCCCGTTCAACTTTTGCCTGAAACCCCTTCGCAAACCGCCGGTCCTTATGTGCATATCGGCCTGGCGCTGGAAGCCGCGGGCAACCCGCCCCGGGATCTGGAAATCGCTCATGAAATGGCCATGGCCGACGCGCCAGGCGAGCATATCGTGCTGCTGGGCAACGTCTTCGATGGCAACGGTCACTTGATTCGCGATGCCTTTCTGGAGTTCTGGCAGGCCGATCACCAGGGCGTTTACGACTCGATCTATGATCCGCAAAAGCCCTTCAACTGTTTTGGTCGCACTGCCACGGGCGAGGATGGCCAGTGGTTGTTGAACACCGTCAAGCCGGGCATCGTGCTCAATGCAGCCGGTACCCCGATGGCCGCGCACATCAACGTGTCGCTGTTTGCCCGAGGGATCAACATCCACCTGCAAACCCGGCTGTACTTCGATGATGAAGCCCAGGCCAACGCGATTGATCCGGTATTGAACCTGATCGAGCAACCAGCGCGCCGGGAAACGCTGATTGCCAAGCGGTGCAGCGTCGATGGCAAGTTGGCTTATCGCTTTGATATTCGGGTGCAGGGCGAGGACGAAACGGTGTTCTTCGATTTCTGAACCGGCTCCAGTTGTGTAGAAAAACGCGTGCATATAGGGCGTCCGCTGTAGCGGGCGACCCCAATAATAAGAAAAGGAACAACCATGACACTTTCGGCTCGCTTCCCGGAGGCTGGCACGCTCGACGTGCAGGCTTTCATCAATGCCCAACCCTTGTCCCGCTACCAGTGGCGAGTGGTGGCGCTGTGTTTTCTGATTGTTTTTCTCGATGGCCTGGACACCGCTGCCATGGGTTTTATCGCGCCCGCATTGAGCCTGGACTGGGGCATCAATCGCGCGAGCCTGGGCCCGGTGATGAGTGCTGCGCTGATCGGCATGGTCTTTGGCGCATTGGGTTCGGGGCCATTGGCCGACCGCTTCGGCCGCAAGGTGGTGTTGGTCGTGGCGGTGTTTGTGTTCGGCGTCTTCAGCCTGTTGTCAGCCTATAGCAGCAACATCGACCAATTGCTGATCCTGCGCCTGCTGACCGGCGTCGGCCTGGGGGCCGCCATGCCCAACGCGACGACGCTGCTCTCGGAGTACACCCCGGAACGACTCAAGTCGCTGCTGGTGACCAGCATGTTCTGCGGGTTCAATCTGGGCATGGCCTGCGGTGGGTTCATCTCCGCCAAACTGATCCCTGCTCTGGGCTGGCATAGCCTGCTGATGCTCGGCGGAATCCTGCCGCTGCTGCTGACCGTGGTGCTGTTGTTCTGGCTGCCGGAATCGGCACGGTTCCTGGTGGTGCGCAATCGCGGTGTGGAGCGCATTCGCAAGGTGCTGGCGCCGATCTCGCCGCTGGAAGTCGCCAACGCCAAGGGCTTCAGCGTGCCGGAGCAGAAAACCGTACGCAGCCGCAACGTCCTGAAAGTGGTGTTCTCCGGTACGTACAGCGCTGGCACCTTGCTGCTGTGGCTGACCTATTTCATGGGTCTGGTGATCGTCTACCTGCTGACCAGCTGGCTGCCGACCCTGATGCGCGACAGCGGCGCGAGCATGGAACAATCGGCGTTTATCGGCGCGCTGTTTCAGTTCGGCGGTGTGTTGAGTGCGGTTGGCGTGGGCTGGGCCATGGACAAATTCAATCCGCATAAAGTGATTGGTGTGGCTTATTTTCTGGCCGGGATCTTCGCCTGGCTGGTTGGTCAAAGCCTGGGTAATGTCGCGGTATTGGCAACGTTGGTGCTGCTGGCCGGGATGTGCATCAACGGCGCGCAATCGGCCATGCCTTCACTGGCGGCGCGGTTCTATCCCACACAAGGCCGCGCCACCGGTGTTTCATGGATGCTCGGCATCGGCCGTTTCGGCGCAATTCTCGGCGCATGGGCCGGCGCTACGTTGCTGGGCCTGGGCTGGAATTTCGAACAGGTGCTGACTGCGTTGGTGGTACCTGCGGCGCTGGCGGCGATTGCCGTATTGATCAAAGGCTGGGTCAGTCACTCGGACGCCACCTGATAGAAGGAGCACAGAAGTGAATCAGCTTTTCGACGCGTACTTCACGCAACCGGCCATGCGCGAGGTGTTCTCCGATCACGGTCGGCTGCAGGGCATGCTCGACTTCGAGGCAGCGCTGGCCCGGGCCGAGGCCAGTATCGGATTGATCCCGGCTGATGTGGTTGCGGACATCGAAGCCGCCTGCCGCACCGAGTTGTTCGACTTCAATGAGCTGGCGGTTGCCGTAGGCAATTCAGGTAACTCGGCAATCCCGTTGGTCAAGGCGCTGGGCAAGAAGATCGCCGCGCGCAATCCCACCGCCGAACGTTACGTGCACATGGGCGCCACCAGTCAGGACGCCATGGACAGCGGCTTGATCCTGCAACTGCGCCAGGCGGTGCAACTGTTGGAAGTCGATCTGCGCAAATTGGCGGACACTCTGGCGCAACAGGCACGACGCTATGCGCTAACGCCGCTGGCCGGGCGCACCTGGTTGCAGCAGGCGACGCCGGTAACACTGGGCATGAAGATCGCCGGTTGGCTGGGTGCCGTGACGCGGCATCGCCAGCGCCTGATGGAAATCAAGCCGCGTCTGTTGAGCCTGCAATTTGGCGGCGCATCCGGCACCCTTGCGGCACTGGGCGGCGAGGGTTTTGCCGTGGCCGAAGCCTTGGCGCGGGAGCTGCAATTGACGCTGCCCGAGCAACCCTGGCACACCCATCGCGACCGTCTGGTGGAGTTCGCCAGCCTGCTGGGCATGATCGCTGGCAGCCTGGGCAAGATCGGTCGGGACATCAGCCTATTGATGCAAACCGAAGTCGGTGAGCTGTTCGAACCGGCAGCGGCGGGCAAGGGCGGTTCCTCGACCATGCCGCACAAGCGCAATCCCGTCGGCGCGGCGGTGATGATCAGCGCCTCGGTGCGCGCGCCGGGGCTGGTCGCCACGATGTTTGCCGCCATGGCCCAGGAGCACGAACGCAGTCTGGGCCTGTGGCATGCCGAATGGGAAACCCTGCCGGAACTGTGCTGTCTGGTTTCCGGCTCGTTGCAGCAGGCCTTGCAGGTCATTCCGGAACTGGAAGTGGACGCAGCGCGGATGCTGGAAAACCTCGGTTCGACCAAAGGCCTGGTGCTGGCCGAAGCGGTGAGCATCGCGCTGGCCAAACGTCTGGGTCGCGATGCCGCCCATCACCTGATCGAACAATGCTGTCGCAGCGCGGTGGAGCAGGGCACGCAACTGCGTCAGGTGCTGGGGCAACATCCGCAAGTCAGCGCCGAGCTGTCCAGCGCTGAACTGGATCATCTGCTCGACCCCGCCAATTACCTGGGTCAGGCCGGACATTGGGTCGAGCGGGCGGTGGCAGAGCATGAAGCACTGAAGGATCGGTGATGTCCTTTATTGATTCGCGGACAAGTCCGCTCCTACAGTGGATTTGCGGTGTTCAGTTGACCGGATTTATCCAGATTCTGTTGGAGCGAGGCTTGCCCGCGAATGGGTCTGTCGGCCGACATTTTCGCCGGCTGAATTGCCTCCTTCGCGGGCAAGCCTCGCTCCAACGATTTTGAGTGCCGTGATCTGGCAGACACCGCCAGACGCGCGTCGGGAGGCTGAGCGTAGGGGCCGGACGTCAGCGCAAAATGGTTTCCCCCTATGCCGAAACAAAGGGGTCGACCGTCAGGGCGAAACCAGATCCAGCCACACCACAAACTCTGTTGATGCGACCCGATTCAATATGCGCTACCAACGTGAATCGTCGCTTCGACGATGCGCGCTGGCGACATACAAGGAGCGAATTTGTTGGCGAGGCTCGGATTGCCTCGCCAACAAGTTGGCTCCTACAAACGTCATTCACTAAATATTCAGGAGCCTCAATGCCTTTCATTCATCTCACTGACGGCGATCTGCATTACCAGCTCGACGGTCCACAAGGCGCGCCGATACTGGTGCTTTCCAATTCGCTGGGCACCGATCTGCACATGTGGGACGCGCAGATTCCGGCGTTCGTCGAGCATTTTCAGGTATTGCGTTACGACACGCGCGGGCATGGCCAGTCGCTGGTGACCGAAGGTCCGTATAGCATCGAGCAGAATGGCCGCGACGTGTTGGCGCTGCTGGATGCACTGCAACTGGAGCAGGTTTCGTTCTGCGGCCTGTCCATGGGCGGGCTGATTGGCCAATGGCTGGCGATCAACGCAGCTGAACGATTCAAGCATGTTGTGCTGTGCAATACCGCGGCGAAAATCGGCAGCCCGGACATCTGGAATCCGCGCATTGAAGGCGTATTGCGTGACGGTGTTGCGGGGATGCAGGCGCTGCGCGAAGCGACCATCGCACGCTGGTTTACCCCCGGATTTGTCGCGGCGCAGCCACAACAAGTCGAGGCCTTGGTGAACATGCTTGCGCAGACCTCTCCCCAAGGTTACGCGGCCAATTGCGCGGCGGTGCGCGACGCGGATTTCCGTACTCAGCTAGGCTCGATCTCGCTGCCGGTGCTGGTGGTCAGCGGTGCCCATGATCCAGTCACCACGCCCGCCGACGGGCACTATCTCGTCGAGCTGATTACCGATGCGCAATACGCCGAGTTAAATGCGGCACACCTTTCCAGTGTCGAAGCCGCCGCTGCGTTCAATGAGCGCGTGCTGGCCTTTCTGCAAGCTTGAAACCGGAGGACAGGATGGACGAGAAACAACGTTATGAAGCGGGCATGCAAGTACGCCGCGCGGTGTTGGGCGATACCCACGTCGACAATAGCCTGAAGAAACTCACGCCGTTCAATGAAGAGTTTCAGGAAATGATCACCCGGCATGCCTGGGGCGATATCTGGACCCGGCCGGGCTTGCCACGGCATACCCGAAGCCTGGTGACTATCGCCATGTTGATCGGCATGAACCGCGAGGGTGAACTGCGCCTGCACCTCAAGGCGGCGAAAAACAACGGCGTGACCCGCGACGAGATCAAGGAAGTGCTGATGCAAAGCGCGATTTACTGCGGCATTCCAGCGGCCAATGCCACGTTTCATCTGGCCGAAGAAGTCTGGGACGAAATGGGCGTGGAGTCGCTCAATCCGTCTTGACTCCGGCAAGCCCATCCCCGGCTGTCAGCCCGCCGTGATCGACAACGCCGCTAGCGCGCTGATCAGCGCCGGCGGCATCACCAGAATACCCAGCCGCAGAAAAGTGAAGGCACTGACATTCTCGCCTTCACGGCGCACCGCGATCAGCCAGAGCAAGGTCGCCAGCGAACCAGTGATCGACAGATTGGGGCCTAGATCGACGCCGATCAGCAACGCGCTGCTGACTTCCGTGGGCAGGTGCGCGATGTGGCCCATCGACCCGGCAATCAATCCGGCTGGCAGGTTGTTGATCAGGTTGCTGGCAATCGCCACCAGCACCCCGGCGCCCCAGATGGCCTGGACGCTGGAGCGTTCCGCCAGGGTTTGCAGCGCATGGGCCAGCTGATCGATCAGTCCGGTCTGCGCGAGCGCTTCCACCAGCACAAACAACCCGGCCACCAAGGGCAATACGCCCCACGACACACCTTTGAGCACCGGTAACGGGCTCAGTCGCTGGCTCATGTGAATCAGGCCGGCTGTGGCGATACCGGCGCAGAAGGTCGGCAATCCAAGCTGCACGCCAAGCGCCGACGCGCTGAGCAGCACAATCCCGGTCAACACGATGCCAAACGCAGTCAGGCGGGCGCCGCTGGACAGCGGTTGCAGGTTGATGGTGGTTTCCAGCGGCTGGCGCAGATGGGCGCGCTGGGTGAAACGCAGCACCAGATACGTCAGGCCGATGGCGGCAATCGACGGCAAGGTGAAATGCCAGAGCCAGGTCAGCAACGGCGGCATGTGGCTGCCGAAGATCACCAGATTGGCCGGATTGGAAATCGGCAGGACGAAGCTCGCTGCGTTGGCGATGAACGCGCAGACGAACAGATAGGGCAACGGTTCGGCTTTGGCTGCCCGCGCCGCCGCGTACACCGCAGGGGTCAAGACCACCGCTGTTGCGTCGTTGGAGAGAAACACCGTCACCAGCGTGCCGACCAGAAACACCAGGTCGAACAGGCGTTGCCCTGAACCGCGCGCATGTTGCGCGGCGTACATCGCAAGCCAGTCGAACAGCCCCTGTTGGCGGGCCAGTTCGGCCAGCACCATCATGCCGATCAGGAACAGATAAACATCCAGGCCCTCGCCGACTGCGTGCAGCGCGGCGTGGGGCGGGATCAGTCCTGATACCGTCAGCAGAATGGCTCCGCCCATGGCCCAGACAAATTCCGGCACGCGCCACGGACGCAAAATGACGCCACAGGTAGCCAGGGCGGCCACGATCCAGATGGCCGTTGACGGGTCGAATGCAGGCATTGAATCTACTCAGGTTTGAAGGGGATGACAGCGGCGAGACAATCGATTTCAGGTGCTCGGCAGTGTGGCTCCCACAGGCTTGCTGATGTGCCTGACGGACGTTTCCAGGGTTTCCGGCATCATCAGCAACAAGGCAAATGCCACTGCCGCGATCGCCGCAAGGGTCAGGAATGCCGCACTGTAACCGGCCGCCTGCACCACGAATCCTGCCAGGCTGTTGCTCAGCGCCGCGCCCAGGCCAAAGATCGTCGAGATTACACCAAGGCTCACGTTGAAGCGGCCTGTGCCTTGGGTCAGGTCCTTGACCACCAGCGGAAACAGAGCGCCGAACAGCCCGGCACCGATGCCGTCGAGCAACTGCACCGCGACCAGCCAATAGGGATCGTCGGACAGCACATACAGCACACCGCGGATCGGCAGGATCAGGAACCCGGCCAGCAACAAAGGTTTGCGCCCCCAAATGTCGGCCTTGGTGCCTACCAGCAGAGCCACAGGCACCATCACCAGTTGCGCCGCAACGATGCATGCTGAGGTCAGCGGCGTCGCCATCTGCAGATTGACCTGAGCGAGTTTCTGACTGACCAGGGGCAGCATCGCCGCATTGGCGAGGTGGAAAAGCCCACAGCAAATGGCGAACAGCAGCAGCGTCTTGTTGCCCAGCACGACCTTGAGCCCTGAAGGCTGGTCGCTGTGGTGCACATGATCGGCATCCAGGCCGCGGGCCAGGTCATGGTCGATGGCCTTGGCGGACACGCAACTCACCGCTATCACGCTGGCGACTGCCATGGCCGCCATCAGGTAGAACACCGCCACCGGGCCAAACAGCCAGGCGAAGCCGCCCGCCAGCAGTGCTGCGCAGGCATTGCCCGCGTGGTTGAAGGTTTCATTGCGACCCGTGCGGCGAGTAAACGCTTTGGGGCCGGTGATCCCCAATGAAATCGCGGCAATCGCCGGGGCGAACACTGACGCCGCAACGCCACTGACGGCCTGGGTCAAGGCCACCAGCGTGAATGAAGTAATAAACGGCAGCACCACGCAACTCACCGTAACCAGCAAGGCGGCGCCTGCCACCACGGCGCGTTTGCTTCGCGTGCGGTCAATCAAGGCTCCGGCTGGCGCCTGGGTGATCAGCCCGGCGATTGCCGCCACGGTCATGACCACACCGATGCTGGCCGGGTCCCAGTGGTGCACCGCCAGCAGATAAATCGCGAGGTACGGGCCGAGCCCGTCACGGACATCGGCGAGGAAAAAATTCAACCCGTCCAGGGACAGGTTATTGCGACGTAGCCCCTGAGCGTCCATGTGATTCCCCTGCGGAAGCGCCGTGCGCCTGATGGTTGCTGCCGATGCCCGATGAACCACTGCATGCAGTCGTTTGCGCATTCGCAGGGTTTGACCGCGCCGGTTTCGAAGTGTCCACCGGTCGCACAGGTTTTTTGCGCAGGGATGCAGGTCTCGTGGAATTCGTGACGGGGCACACCGGTCCAACCGTGGCAGAGGCTGGCTGCCAGCCACGCAGATGAATACCCAAGGAGAAGCAATGAGTCAGGCAGTTCTGGAGAGTGAAACCAATCGTCGACAATTGCAGGAGATCATCTCCGGATTGTCCGATGGCGTGCTGCTGATCGAGCTGGACAAGACCATCGTCTGGGCCAACGAAGCAGCCTTGGCCATGCACGGCGTGGACAAGGTCGGGCAGTTGGGTACTGACGCCAGCGATTACGCGTCGCGGTTCGCCCTGCGCTATCGCGACAGTAAGACGCTGGCTCAAAAGCACTATCCCATCAACCGGGTCGCAACCGGCGAGACGTTCAGTGACATGGTAGTGGAGGTGCGGGCCAAAGCCTTTGAAGACAAATGCTGGGTGCACAGTGTGCGCAGCATGATTCTCACCGACAGCGCCGGCAAACCGGAATTGCTGGTCTTGATCATGACCGACGCCACGGAATGGGCCAACGCCGAGGAGCGCTTTGAAAAGACGTTCAATGCCAATCCGGCACCTGCGGTCATCTGTCGCCTTAGTGACTTGCGCTATATCAAGGTCAACCAGGGCTTTCTGGAAATGACCGGTTACAGCCGTGAGCAAGTGATCGGCCGTTCGGTCTATGAAGTGGACGTGCTGGAAAACGCCGAGCGCAAGGATCTGGCGATCCAGCGCCTCAATGACGGCCTCACCATCCCGCAAATGCAGGCCGACCTGAAGTTGCCTGACGGTGGCAACAAGCTGGTTATCGTCGCCGGCCAGCCGCTGGATATCAATGAGGAGGACTGCATGCTGTTCTCCTTCATGGATCTGGAGCCACGGCGCAAGATCGAAATCGCCTTGCGCCAGAGCGAAGAGCGCTTCGCCAAGGCATTTCGCCTGAGCCCGGTGCCAACCCTGGTGTGCAGCGCTGACCTTCAGCAGGCGGTGGAAGTCAACGACGCCTTCCTGAAAACCACTGGCTTTACTGGCGAGGAAGTCACGGGGCGAACGCTCAAGGAAATCGACTTTCTGGACGGCAAAACCACCAGCGCCCAACTGTTGCAGGCGTTGGAAAAATCCGGCCGCATCGAGGGCATGGATCTGAAGGTGCGCAGAAAAGACGGCGGCATCATCGACTGCGTTGCCTCGGCGGACACGGTCAGTATTCAGGGCGCGACCTGCTACTTGCTGGTGCTGATGGACATTACTGAACGCAAGCGTTCGGAAAGCGAGTTGGTCAGCGCAATTGAAGAGGTGATGCAGGATGCGTCATGGTTCACCCGCACGCTGATCGACAAGCTTGCCAGCGCCAAAAGCGTCAAGCGACCCGAGTTGCCGGGCACGTCGCTGGTTGACCTTACCGCCAGGGAAAAGGACGTGCTGGGCCTGATCTGCGAAGGCCTGGCAGACAAGGAAATCGCCTTGCGACTCAAGCTGGCGCCCAATACCGTGCGAAATCACGTGGCTACCATGTACTCCAAACTGGGCCTGCACAGTCGCTCGGAGGCGATTATCTGGGCGCGCAAGCGGGCGCTGTTTTCCTCTGATAAACGTAAATAGCTCATCCGTGCTGGTGCGAACGTACTAGTCGGACCAGTGCAAATTCGTCTGTTTAATTCATTGCATTGTTTATAACCTGACGATCCTTTTTCGTACTGACGCAGGGGAAAACATTGCAAATGCTCAGATGCATGATCACCGCAGGCCGCCGCTCGTGACGTACTTGGCCCAGGTGCGCCAACTGATCGAACACAGTTTCGAGCCCATGGCGTGCGACTGCACTGTCAGCCCGGACGGCTCACTGATGGTGCGCATTTATGATCGCGACAGCGGCCGGGTCGATCTGGTCGTGACGGGTATCGCCGTCGACAAGCTCAAGAGCCATGAAGCCGTGCTGACGCTTATCGAAGAGTTACGCGACGAGCTCACCAGTGTCAGCATGAGCTCCGTGCTGGGTCAGCCGTCACAGGCTTGAGCGAAACGGAATCGGCTCGCGGGTGGGCACGGCGTCACTGTCGGCTTGTCCCACCATCTCGTCATAAACGGTCGGATGCACCAGATAAAGCGGCACTTCCGGTACACCCGCCAGATATTTACGCGCCTCGTCCACCGAGGCGACGTGAAAGGTGTCGCCGTGGCCGTCCTGCACCGGATGCGAAGTGCCCTGCATCACTGCGTGAATCACATACGAACCGCCTTCCATGGTCACCAGCTGAATCTCCTGGATTTCGCCGGCTTTGACGTGTGTGGCAAGTTTTTTCATGTCCATGACGCTACCTCTTGAGGAGGGAAGGGCGAATGCCTGCCTCTCAGATTCGAGGAGGCGCTCTGGCGTGAGTTCAATCCGCTTCCAGACGCAGCGGACAGAATCGGGCAAGAACTGCGGAGAATCCGTCTAACTGCATAATTGTCGTGCGCCTAACCTGATCCTGCAGCGATGCTCGCCCTGAGCATCCACATTTTCAGGTGTGCCGACATGTCGACTATTCAAGACAAAATCGTGGTGATTACCGGTGCCAGCAGCGGCATTGGCGAAGCAACTGCGCGGCTGCTTGCAGAGCGCGGCGCGCATGTCGTGCTGGGGGCGCGCCGCACTGAGCGTCTGCAGCGCCTGTGTTCCGAGATCCAGGAGGCGGGCGGCAGCGCTGAATATCATTCGCTGGATGTGATCGACCTGCAGAGCGTGCAGGCGCTGGTTGAGCAAACGGTCGCCCGTCACGGGCGCCTGGACGTGATGCTCAACAACGCCGGGGTCATGCCGCTTTCAAAACTGGAAGCACTCAAGGTTCAGGAGTGGAACCAGATGATCGACGTCAATATTCGTGGCGTGCTGCATGGCATCGCGGCTGCGTTGCCGATCATGCAGCAGCAACGTTCGGGTCAGTTCATCAACATCGCGTCGATTGGTGCCTACGCGGTATCGCCCACGGCAGCGGTGTACTGCGCCACCAAGTACGCGGTGCGGGCGATTTCCGAAGGTTTGCGACAGGAAGTGGGCGGCGATATCCGCGTGACCCTGGTGTCGCCGGGAGTTACGGAATCGGAACTGGCGGAAAGTATCTCCGACGAAGGTGGTCGTGCTGAGATGCGTGAATTTCGCAAGATATCGATTCCGGCCGAGGCGATTGCCCGCGCCATTGCTTACGCAATCGAACAGCCCGCAGATGTGGACGTCAGCGAAATTATCGTGCGGCCTACAGCAAGCCCATTCTGATGGTTTTGCGCGGGGCATAAAAAAAACGGCGCGGCTTGAGGGCCGCGCCGTTTTATCTGACCGAAGTCAGTATTCAAGCGATGGGCTGATCGCTCCACTCGCTGTTCACCAGGCGCTTGAGGCCCAGAGGGTTAGCGTTTTGCAACGCTGCCGGAAGCAGGGCATCCGGGTAGTTCTGGTAGCAGACCGGACGCAGGAAACGATCGATCGCCAGGGTGCCGACCGAAGTGCCACGGGCATCGGAAGTCGCCGGGTATGGACCGCCATGGACCATGGCCTCGCAGACTTCAACACCAGTCGGGTAGCCGTTGACCAGGATACGGCCAACTTTCTCTTCCAGCACCGGCACCAGCCATTGGTATTGCTCAAGATCAGCCGGTTCGCCGATCAGGGTAGCGGTGAGCTGGCCGCGCAAGGCTTGCAGCGCGCTTTTCAGCTGGGCATCGTCAGCCGCTTCAATCACCAGCGTGGTTGGGCCGAAAACTTCTTCCTGCAACAGTTCGTCGCCATTGAGCAGCAGGCTGATATCAGCCTTGAACAGTTGCGCCTGAGCCTGTTTACCTTCCTGCGGCTTGCCTGCCAGGTGAGTAATGCCAGGGTGCGACAACAGATGCTCGACGCCTTTGCTGTAGCTGCGCAGACCGCCAGCATTGAGCATGGTTTGCGCTGGCTGGCCGCCCATTTGTTCCTTGAGCTGCTCAAGGAACGCGGTGAAGGCAGGCGAGCTGACGCCGATCACGACGCCAGGGTTGGTGCAGAACTGACCTGCGCCCATGACCACCGAAGCGGCAAGTTCCTTGGCCACGGATTCGCCGCGAGCGGACAGGGCTTGCGGCAGCAGAACCACCGGGTTGATGCTGGACATTTCCGCGAACACTGGAATCGGTTGCGGACGTTCCGCAGCCATTTTGCACAGCGCATTGCCGCCGCTCAGGGAACCGGTGAAGCCCACCGCCTGAATGGCCGGATGCTTGACCAGGCCTTCGCCGACGCCGCTGCCGAAAATCATGTTGAACACGCCTTTAGGCATGTTGGTTTTCTCGGCAGCGCGGATGATTGCGCAGCCCACCAGGTCAGCAGTCGCCATGTGGCCGCTGTGAGCCTTGAACACCACCGGGCAACCGGCGGCCAGTGCCGAAGCGGTGTCGCCGCCAGCGGTGGAGAAGGCCAACGGGAAGTTGCTGGCGCCGAACACGGCAACAGGGCCTACACCAATGCGGTATTGACGCAGGTCGGTACGTGGCAACGGCTTGCGATCCGGCAGGGCGAGGTCGATGCGCGCACCGAGGTAATCACCGCGACGCAGGACTTTGGCGAACAGACGCATCTGGCCGCTGGTGCGACCGCGCTCGCCCTGGATACGCCCTGCTGGCAGTGCGGTTTCTTGGCAAACGATAGCAACGAAATCATCACCGAGCGCATCCAGCTCATCAGCGATGGCTTCAAGAAACTCTGCGCGACGGGCCGGGCTCAGCTGACGGTATTCAGGAAACGCAGCTTGCGCAGCCAGGGCTGCCGCATCGATTTCCGCGTCGGTGGCTTGATAAAAACTGAATGGCAGCGCTTCGCCAGTGGTGGCGTCGAGACTTTTGTGTTGCGGCTCGCCAAGGGCGCTGCGGGCACCTGCGATGAAGTTGTGGCCGAGAACATTAGGCATCTGTGTCTCCTGTTGTTATAGGTAAAGAGTTGTTTGGCAAAAATATTTGCGGGTTTAATCGGGCGTGTTGCCTGTTTTAGACATCTGCCGACCGCGCTGCACCGGATAAACAGGCTGCCAGCACGGTAGATGAAGCGAAAAAGTTGACAGTCATCGTACAACTAGAAGCCAGACTGCGCAACCGACGATTCGGCGCAGACCGTTCACTATAGCGCCGTATTCACAACGCTTGTGGGACCGGATTCATCCGGGAAGACAATGGTCCGGGCGACGTATCTACATCAGCCATTCCGACGCTTTCGGGAATAAATTCCCTCCCACATTAGTCAGGTTCAGCGCTTAAGCCGGCGCATCACATCGAGCATCTTCGGCCGCTGTACAGCCCATTCATCCCGGGTGATGCCCAGCAATACCACATCAATACGTTCGTCGTTTTTGATGACGTTCTGGCGACGCACGCCTTCGATAATGAAACCGAACTTCTGGTGCAGCCGGATCACCGCCTGATTGGTCGCCAGCACTTCGCAGTTGAGCTTCTCCAGGCCTGCCGTATTAAAGGCATGATCCAGCAACCAGAACTCGACCCGACTGCCAACGCCTTTGCCTTGCAGCGCGCTGTCCAGATAAAACGCCCAGTCGGCGCTGCGGTGGGTGGCGTTGATCGCATTCAACGCCACCACGCCGCAGGCAAGGCCGTCGATCAGCACCACAAATACCGACTGGCGCGGATTGTCTTCCAGAGATCGCAGCCAGGCAGCGTGTTCCGATTCGCTGATTTCATGATCGCTGTACATGAAACTGCGCACCGCGAGCTGATTACGCAGGTTGCGCACCTGAGCCTTGATAGGTGATGAGGCTTCCAGCAACGGCAGGAACTGCATGTGGATTGTCCTACGGGGATCAGGGAAGCAGATTACTTCCAGGCGGCTGGCTCGGCAATCAACGTAATGGTGATGACGCTCTGCCCGTTGTTGGAGCGAGGCTTGCCCGCGAATCGTTGTAGGACCGGCTTTAGCCGGGAGGCAATTGAGCGGCTCGCGACTGAAGTCGCTCCTACGGTCGATCCTACGGCTGATTCGCGGGCAAGCCTCGCTCCAACGGAATCGGCGTTCAGCCCTTGCCCCGTGCTTTGTTTTTTGCTTTCCGTGCCGCTATCTTGCCGACACCGCCAAACCCGACGAAGTCGGGCCGGACGTCAGCGCACATGGTTTTCGTCTATTTTGCCGTAACAAAATGGACCCGGCCGTCAGGACGGAACCTGAATAAGCCGCACCGCGAATGCTGTTGGTGCCACTCGATTCGAAGCGCGGCGCCAGAATAAAGAGACGGAGACATTACTTCGCCTACAAGTTGCCTCCTACAGATAGAATTCGATTCGTTGTTGGAGCGACCTTTCCCTTGTGAGAACTGACCATGAACCCAGCCCTGACCTTGCGCGACGCGCGTGAGGATGACATGCCTGCCGTACAGGCTATTTATGCGCAACACGTGCTGACCGGCCTTGCCAGCTTCGAACTGGAAGCACCCAGTCTGGAAGAAATGCTCCGTCGTCGTGCCGAGATCCTGGCTCGCCGGTTGCCTTATCTGATTGCGGAGCTGGGCGGAGAAGTCGTCGGTTATGGCTACGCCACCTTATATCGACCGCGACCTGCCTATCGTTTTACCGCCGAAGACTCGGTTTATATGAAAGACGGCATGGGCGGGCAGGGCATTGGTCAGGCGTTGCTGGCCGAAGTCATCGAACATTGTGTGCGCGGCGGCTGGCGGCAAATGGTTGCGGTGATTGGCAATAGCGAGAACATTGCTTCGATTCGCTTGCACGAACGGATGGGTTTTCGGCGGGTCGGCGTATTTGAAGCGGTAGGCTTCAAGCACGGGCGCTGGGTCGACACCGTTTTGATGCAGCGAGCCCTCGGCGACGGCTCGCTCAGCGATCCCTATGACCAATAGACTGTTTGCATATTAGTTTAGAATTTAAATGCATTTTCGGAATGTTTTTACCAGTGATATGGTTTTAACCAGTCACTGGAACCTTGAGAAAAGTTATTAAAAGGATTTTCAGATGACGGCCTGACCTCATCACTTCTCAAGGAAACACCGCATGACAGCCTTTGATCATTTGACCCGTCGTCGTCTGCTGGGTCTGGCCAGTGTCGCATTGGCCAGCCCTTTGCTGGCTTCCTTGCCGCGTTCCGCCTGGGCTGTGGACGAACATGCCGGGCATCACGCTGACATCGGCGCCGAGCCAGCCGGAACCGGCGAATTCATCAAGCTTGCCGAACCGCGCGCCCTCAAGCTGGCGATCAACCTCAATGCGGTGTGCCTGGCGCCAGTCGTCATTGCTCACGGTCAGGGTTTCTTCAAAAAGCACAACCTCGATGTAGAGCTGGTCAATTTCGGCAACTCCACCGAAGTGCTGCTCGAAGCCATCGCCACCGGCAAGGCCGATGCCGGTATTGGCATGGCGTTGCGCTGGCTCAAGGCGCTGGAGCAGGGTTTCGATGTCAAGCTGACGGCGGGCACCCACGGCGGCTGCCTGCGCCTGCTCAGTGCCGTCAACGGCACCGTCAATAAGCTCGAAGACCTCAAGGGCAAGGCCATCGGTGTGACCGACATGGCCAGTCCGGATCGCAACTTCTTCTCCATCCTGCTGAAAAAGCACGGCGTCGATCCGGTGCGCGATGTCGAGTGGCGCCTGTACCCGGCAGATCTGCTCGGCACCGCGCTGGAGCGTGGCGAAGTGCAGGCCGTAAGCGGCAGTGACCCGTTCATGTATCGCCTGATCAAGTCCGGCCAGGCTCGGGAGCTGTCGACCAACCTGGTTGAGGAATACGCCAACCTCAGCTGCTGCGTGGTCGGCGTGACCGGCAAGCTGGTGCGTGAAGACAAGCGCGTGGCTGCGGCACTGACCCAGGCGATTCTCGAGGCCCATGACTATTCAGTGAAAAATCCCGCAGTGGTCGCCAAAGGCTTCCAGGCCTATGCGCTGAACACCTCCACCGAGGAAGTCGAAGCGATTCTGCATGACCACACCCACGGCCATCACGCGGTTGGCGCGGCTTTGACTCAGGAAATCGTCACCTACGTCACCGACTTGCAGACGGTTGAAGTCATTCGCCAAAGCACCGATGCCAAGGCGTTCGCCAAGGAGATCACTGCCGATGTCTTCAGCTGAAGCAATTTCCCGGGTCGATTCGCCCGTGCGTGCTCCGGCACGTAACTGGGTTCAGGGCGCCGTGGCGGTCGCGGCCTGGATCGCGGTCGCCGCACTGATCGTCTACATGCCCAATGCCACGCGCAACTGGCCGATGACTCAAGGCTTGGCGAATTTGTGTCTGGTGGTCGCCGCGCTGGTCGGGCTGGCGGGGATTGTCGGGCGCTGGTTGCCGGCCGTTTCGCGCCGGGTCAAACCTGCCGGGGCCTGGCTGATCGCCTTGCCGATTCTGCTGGGCATTTGGGAATTGCTCACCGCCAAGCTGGGCGTGCTGCCGGTGCCTTTTTTCGCGCCGCCGCAAGCCTTGCTTGATGTCTATGTCGAGGATTGGCCACGGCTGGGCGACAGTCTGCTGCATTCGGCGGTGTTGCTCGGCACCGGCGTTGCCCTCGGCGCGGCGACCGGCTTTGTCGCTGGCGTGGCCATCGGTTGGTCCACCAGCATTGGCTACTGGTTGCATCCGGTGCTGCGGATTCTCGGCCCGGTGCCGTCCACGGCGTTGCTGCCGCTGTGTTTCTTCCTGTTCCCGACCAGTTGGAGTGCCAGTGTGTTTCTGATTGCGCTGGCCACCTGGTTTCCGGTCACGGTGCTGACCTGGTCCGGCGTTGCCAGCGTCGATAAGGCGTACTACGACGTCGCGCGCACCCTGGGCGCCAAGCCGGCTTTCCTGATTTTCAACGTGGCGATTCCGGCAGCGTTGCCTCATGTATTCGTCGGTTTGTTCATGGGCCTTGGCGCATCGTTCTCGACGCTGGTGGTGGCCGAAATGATGGGCGTCAAGTCCGGCATTGGCTGGTATCTGCAATGGGCGCAAGGCTGGGCGGCTTACGCCAACATGTATGCCGCGCTGTTGATCATGGCGCTGGCCTGTTCGGGGCTGATTTCCGCTCTGTTCCTGATTCGTGATCGCCTGTTGGCCTGGCAGCAAGGAGCCATGAAATGGTAACGGCAGCTTTCGATACAACAGCAACGCAGACGGCCGGATTGGCCCTGCGCATTGAACACCTCAGCCACGGTTTTGCACTGGACGGCCAACGTCTACCCGTACTGGAAAAAGTCTCCATTGATGTTGCGCCTGGTGAGTTCGTCGCGTTGCTGGGGCCATCCGGCTGCGGCAAGTCGACCTTGCTGCGTCTGGTCGCCGGGCTGGAGCCTGCTGATTCCGGCGCGCTGCTGGCCGACGGCGCACCAATCACCGGGCCTGATCCGAGTCGGGTCGTGGTGTTTCAGGACCCGACGCTGTACCCGTGGCGGCGCGTCTGGGACAACGTCGCGCTGGGCTTGCAGGCTCAGGGTTTGCTCAAGACGCATCAGGCCAAAGTCGATGCGGCGCTGGCCAAGGTGGGTTTGAGTGAGTTCGGCCGCGCTTATCCCCGGCAATTATCCGGTGGGATGGCGCAGCGGGTGGCATTGGCGCGTGCGCTGGTCAACGAACCGCGCCTGCTGATTCTCGACGAGCCGTTGGGCAAGCTGGATTCACTGACCCGCATCACCATGCAGAAAGAGCTGATCGATCTGTGGCAACGTCAGGGCTACACGGCGTTGCTGGTCACCCATGACGTGGAAGAGGCGTTGTTGCTGGCCAATCGGGTCATCGTGTTCAGTGACCGCCCGGCCAGTATCAAGGCGCAACTGACCATCGAGCGCCCGTATCCACGCCATCGCGATGACCCTTATCTGGTCGATCTACGCAAACAGATTCTCGGCCTGCTGGGTCTGGGGGAAAGCTGGTAGCTACACCGGCTGACTAGAGCCTGGAATAGCCGGCGTAATCCGGCATTTCCGTGAAGCAGGCCAGGTCTACCAGCAGCAAGTCCCATTCGACGCCATCGACGAAATCGTCCAGATGGGCGCTGCTGGCGTCGGCCATGGCAATGTTCATCAGCGGTTCTGCGGGTTCGTGGCCGGTAACCTCGGTGTCGAGTCCGGTTTGCTCCGGGCTCGCCTCGCGGCGTGGAAACCAGGATTCCTTGAGCTGCGATAGAGTGAACATAAGCAGAAGCTCCTTTTCGATGGCAAGGCTTGCGAGCCGTTGATCGACTCATTGCACTATTAATGGACGCCACTGCATTGAGTGGCTGTCATTAGTGCGTGCTACATCCGTGTCAGCAGCGGATTTGCTGGCCCGACACTCCAGAACAGTGAATCCCCTGAAAATAGCGTGCCAATGTGCAGTCCGATGGGCATCCATTTCGCGGACGGCGCTGATTGCGACAATTTGTCTTTGTGGGTAGGGTACGCGGCTGCCCAAGAAGGAGCTTGAAATGACTCAGTCAATCCCGCCTGGAGTCGCAGCGGATCTGCCAGTCACCCCGAAACATCGACGTGCGCCCAAAGGCGAGAAGCGTCGCGAAGAATTACTCGATGCTGCGTTGCAGGTGTTTTCCCTGGAAGGTTACAGCGGCGCGTCCATGGCGCAGGTCGCCGGTATTGTGGGGATCTCCGTCGCCGGATTGCTGCACCACTTCCCGAGCAAGATTTCCCTGCTGATGGGGGTTTTGCAGCGCCGTGACGAGGTCAATCAACGCATCGCCGATGAAGTCCGCGCCGAAAAATCTCTTTCAGGTCTGTTGGGCAGCCTGCGCGCCATCAATCGTTCCAACGCCACCGCGCCTGGCGTGGTGCGCGCGTTCACCATCCTCAACGCAGAAAGCCTGGTCGAGAACCAGCCAGCCTGGCACTGGTTTCAGGATCGCTATCAGGGGATTTACGGGCGTCTGTACAGCCAGTTCGCCGATCTGGTGGAAATGGGGGAAGTACGCGGGGATGTAGATCTTGCGGGTTTGATCCAGGAGATTCTGGCAATGATGGACGGTTTGCAGATCCAGTGGCTGCGGTTTCCCGATCAGCTCGATCTGGTGGAGCGATTCGACAGCTACATCGCGCGGGTCGATACAGCGATAAGAGCTCGTCCCTGAGCCTTTATCTATCCCTGAATCAACCGATCAATTGTCTTCGGTCGTGTCCATCTCATCGTCGGTGTTCTGGTTCAGAACGCCACCAGTGTTGACCGCTGGCAGTTCACGCAGCGTCGAGTTCAACGCCGAACGTGGCAGCGGGTTGCTGGTAGTGGTCGACAGTTCCTGACGGAACGGGTTGACCAGCTTGGCGTTCAGGCGAATATCCTGCGACGACGCGCCTACCGACAGATTGAAGCTGTCTGCGTCCACGACCCATTGCTTGCTGGTCACATCGTAGTAGGCCAACGAACGATCGTTGAGCTCGATGGTGACGTGCTTGCTCTCGCCCGGATTCAGGAACACTTTCTTGTAGCCCTTGAGTTCCTTGAGCGCGCGCTCGACTTTCGGATTCTGCTGACCGACATACAGCTCGGCCACTTCCGAACCACCCACCTTGCCGGTGTTGGTCAGGTCGAACGACACCTTGATCGGCGTGTTGCCCACTGCGACACCTGGCGTCACGCTGATGTTGCTGTAGCCGAACGTGGTGTACGACAGGCCGTAACCGAATGGGTAGAGCGGCTTGGTGCCGTTCTTCTCGTAACCGCGATAGCCCAGGAACAAGTCGTCCTTGTAGCTCATCTCGGTGAGGGTTTCCGCATTGTCGAATTTCGGGAAAGTCGCGTAGATCGGGTTGTCTTCGATATTGCGTTCGATACTGATCGGCAGCTTGCCCGACGGGTTGACCTTGCCGAACAGAATCTCGGCCAGGGCCTGACCACCGTTCTGACCTGGATAGAACGCGTGCAGCGCAGCCGGAACCTGATCGATCCAGTCGCTCATCTTCAGGCCGGTACCGCCGTGCATGGTTACCACGGTATTGGGGTTGACCTTGGCGATGCTCTGAATCAGCTCGCCCTGGAACTCCGGCAGATCGAAGCTGTGGTCGAAACCTTCACCTTCGTATTCGTTGTTGTTGCCCACTGCGACCAATACCGCGTCGTACTTGGACAGATCCTGCGGCGCAGCCAGCGATGCCCAGCTCATCTGCACGCCAACCAGGCCGCCCATTGTCGAGATGTAGCCCGGACGACGGGAGTATTCCAGCTTGATGTCGTAGGCTTTGCCGGCTTCCAGGTTGACCTTGGCGAACTGCGGGATGGTCGGCGGGATGCTGTTGTTGATCAGCGGCTTGCCATCACCGTTGTTGATGATTTGCTTGCCGTTGACCCACAGGCGAATCGCCCCGTCGGCACGCACCTTGAACACCTGGTCGCCACTGACGGCCGGGGTGAACTGGCCGCTGTAACGGATCGAGGTGTTGGAGTCATCGCCAGTGATATTGCCGCTGGTCTGACCGTTGTAATCGGTGGAGGTGTTGCCGGTGCTGTACGCGTCATCGGCGCTCGGCAAGTTGCCTTCGGACCAGTCAAGATTGACATGGGTGTCGGTACGGGTAACCGACGGATCGCCGGACCAGTTGGCGTTGCTGAAGAACTCCGCTTTCAGACCCTTGACGCTTTTGCCGTCAGTGTTGGTGCTGGTCCAGTTCGAAGTGGTCTGGTCCAGGGACAGGCCATCAATGAATTCGACCTTGGCGCCTTTGGCGATCTGTTGCAGGCCGCTCAGCTCGCTGATGTAGTTGGCCGCCATGACGTTGGCGCTACCAAAACCGGTTGGTGGCGCGTATTTGGCCAGGCTGCCGACCACCGCGATGGTTTTGACTTTCTTGACGTCCAGCGGCAGCAGGCTGTCCTGGTTTTTCAGCAGCACGATGCCTTCACGCGCAGCGTTCAAGGCAACACGGTTGCTGGTGGCGCTGTTCATGTTGTGGGTGGTCAACGGCGCCTTGCTGTCGAACTTGTACAGGTAGATCTGCTTGAGAATGCGACGGACCTTGTCATCGATGGTCGCGCTGCTCAGCTCGCCGCTGTCCAGGAACGGCTTGAGAATGGTGCTATTCATCTGATAGCCCATCATGTCCAGGTCGGTACCCGCCTGAGCAGCGTTCAAACCGTTGACCACAGCGTTGTAATCGCTCTGGACGAAGCCTGGATAGCCCCATTCGGTCTTGAGAATTTCGCGCATCAGGTGCTGGTTTTCACAGGCGTATTCGCCGTTCACTTTCTGGAACGAGCACATCATCATCGCCACTTTGCTGTTCTTCGACACAGACTCGAAGGACGGCAGGGTCATCTCGCGCAGCACGCGCTCGCTGATGATTTCGTCCAGGTGGAAGCGATTGCTTTCCTGGTCATTGGCCGCGAAGTGCTTGGCGTTGGCCCAGACACCACGGGACTGGATGCCGTTGATGACCGCAGGGCCCAGGCTGGCGCCGAGGAACGGATCTTCACCGGAGAGGTATTCGAAGGCACGACCGCTGTACGGCATGCGGTACAGGTTGACGCCAGGGCCGGTGATGAACTGGTAGCCACCGGAAGCCGTGTCATAACCCAGGGCGCGGCCCAGGTCGATGGCGCGGCGCGGGTTCCAGGTCGCGGCCAGGTTCGGGCCGGATGGGTAAACCACGCCCTGATCATTGCCTTCGCTGGTGTAACGCACACCGACGCCGCCGTCGGCACCGTGAATCTGCGGAACGCCGTACTGGGTCAGCGGCTTGACGTCCCAGCCGCCGGTGCCGCCGATATAGGCCAGTTTTTCTTCCATGGTCATTTTGGCCAGGGTCTTGTCAGCGGCTTTTTCCGCTCGCGTGACCATGCCTTCGTTCAGCGCAGGACTGGTCGCCGCATATACCTGCGACACCGCCAATGCCAGTAGCGCCAAGGCCGACTGGGCGCCAATCATTTTCCGTTTGTTCATGTGTATCTCCGACAACTGCTCATTCAAATTCATGGCCGGGAAGTATGTATCCCGGCAAAGTGTGTTACGTTTCTACAGGCAATAGTTGGCCACTTTCGCAACTTTGAGCGTGATGGCTCATTGCAATAACTGGTTAATTTCGACGATTTAATATTATAAGAATTGTCTAAGTTGCACTTCTTGCCTAGTGCCGAAGTGCCATCACAAAAATGGCGTCCGGCAGGTCACTGGCGGCGTAATTAAGACAATTCTTGTCATAAGAAGTCAAACAAAAGCTCATTCAGATCGCTTTTGAGTGGTTTTTGGAATTTTTTGCTTACAAATTTGAACTCTCGCTAAACCTACTGGTCGATTGGTTTAAGAATTTTCAGCGTAGGCCGCCTGGTTTGATGGCCTTTTGCCGTAGTTCTATTAAGTTGCATGAGAATGTCCTGAGTTGCTCAGGCTATCTTTATGTCTATTCATTATATTTGTGTGTGGAGATTGTTTATGAAGTTGCCCTTGATCGGTGCAGGTGTTGTTTTGGGTTTTGCGCTTTGTGGTGCTGCCATGGCCGCTGATGCAACCGACGCCGATGCAAAGTCCGGTGCTACCGACTCCACCGTGCTGACCCAGACTCACGACGCCAAGGCCGTGAAGAAGCAGAAGACTGAAACCACCAAAGGCGGTCGCCCGACCAGCAGCACCACCAAGACCACCACGACTCAAAAAGCGCCGAACTGATCACGCTTTGAGATTCCTGCTCGCAGGCTCCCTTGATTCAGGCTCCATTAATTCAAGGGAGCGCTGCGAACACTGCTCCTTCGATTTACACAGATGTCCGTGCCCATGCCGTTAGTTCCCGTCGACGCTTCCCGATTGCTGATTCCCGATGCCGAGCAGGTCTGCGCCTGGCTGATGGAAAACGCCGGTCTGAAAACCGTGGATCTGGAACGCGCCCGCCGTCTGGCCCAGGAATCCGATGGCACCGAACTGCTCGGGCTGTTGACGCGCCTGGGGCTGGTTTCCGAATTCGAATTGGCTCGAGCCTGGTCGGCGCTGCTGGATGCGCCGCTGCTGCTCGCCGATTCCGCACCACCCTTGCTGGATCCGCTGCCAACCCTGACCGAACGCTTCATGCGCCAGTACCAACTGGTACCGGTGGGCTGGAGTCAGGGCGGGTTGCGCGTATTGGCCGCCAATCCCAGCGTTTTGTATCCGTTTCAGGCCATCGCTTATGCCTGTGGCGTGCCGGTGTGGCTGTCCATCGGGCCGCGCAATGAAGTGGAAACCCTGATCGAGCGCTACTACGGCCAGGGTCGTTCGGCCATGGGCACCTTGATCGAGAACCTCGACGAAGAGGGCGGTGCTCTTGAGGATATCGAGCACCTTAAAGACATGGCGTCCGAAGCGCCGGTGATCCGCCTGGTCAACCTGATCATGCAGCGCGCAGTGGAAAATCGCGCTTCGGACATTCACATCGAACCCTTCGAAAGCCAGCTCAAGGTGCGCTATCGCATCGATGGCGTGCTGCACGAAGCCGAAGCGCCACCGTCGAGTTCCTCCGCTGCGGTGATTTCTCGGGTGAAAATCATGGCGCGGCTGGACATCGCCGAACGCCGTTTGCCGCAGGACGGGCGGATCATGCTGCGCATCCAGGGCAAGGAGCTGGATTTGCGAGTGTCCACGGTGCCCACCAGCTTCGGTGAGTCCGTGGTGATGCGGCTGCTGGATCGGCAGACCATCAATTTTGACTTTCCAAGCCTGGGTTTCGATGGCGAGCGCCTCGATGAGTTTCTTGAAGTGCTGGAACGTCCCCACGGCATTCTGCTGGTCACCGGGCCGACCGGCTCCGGCAAGACCACTACCCTTTATACCGCGCTGTCGCGGCTCAATACCGCCGAGCGCAAGATCATCACCGTTGAAGATCCGGTGGAATACCAGCTCGAAGGCATCAACCAGATTCAGGTCAAGCCGGCCATCGGCCTGGACTTCGCCGGCGCGCTGCGTTCCATCGTGCGTCAGGATCCGGACGTGATCATGATCGGCGAGATGCGCGACCTGGAAACCTGCCGCATCGCGATTCAATCGTCGCTGACCGGTCACCTGGTGCTGTCGACCCTGCACACCAACAGCGCGGCGGCGAGTATCACCCGCTTGCTGGACATGGGCGTCGAAAGCTATCTGATTGCCTCGACCGTCAACGGGATTTTGGCCCAGCGTCTGGTGCGCCGCCTTGATCCAGCTACGCGCGAGTCTTTCGAAGCACCGCCTGAATTGATTGAAGAACACGGGCTTGATCGTTTTACCGACCAACGCCCGATCCTGCTGTACCGGCCGCGCGCCGATGCGCCGGGCGGCGGTTATCACGGCCGCAGCGCGATCACCGAATTGCTGGTCATGAATGAAGAACTGCGCAGCCTGTTGATGCGCCATGCCGACGCGGCGACGTTGGAGCAGGCTGCGCGACGCGGCGGCTTGCGCACCCTGCATGAAGAAGGCTTGCGCCAGGCGGTTGCCGGCGTGACCTCGCTTGAAGAAGTGCTGCGCGTGACTCGCGGTGAAGGCAATTGAGCCTGTTCAAATACCGCGCCCTCGACAGCCAGGGCGCTGCGCAGAACGGCAACCTCGATGCCAAGGATCAGGCCGCTGCGGTCGCGGCACTGCAAAAACGCGGCCTGATGATCCTGCATATAGAAGCAGCAGGCATCGGCGGTTTGCGCAACGCGTTTGGCGGCGGGCTGTTGAATGGCGCGGCGCTGGTCAGTTTCACCCAGCAACTGGCGACCTTGCTCGGCGCCGGTCAGCCGCTGGAGCGCTCGCTGGGCATTCTGCTCAAGCAACCCGGCCAGCCGCAAACCCGCGCCCTCATCGAACGTATTCGTGAACAGGTAAAAGCCGGCAAACCCTTATCGGTGGCGCTGGAAGAGGAGGGCAGCCAGTTCTCCGCCTTGTACATCAGCATGGTCCGCGCCGGTGAAGCCGGCGGCGCGCTGGAAAGCACTCTGCGCCAGCTCAGCGATTACCTGGAACGCAGCCAGTTGCTGCGCGGCGAAGTGATCAATGCGCTGATCTATCCGGCGTTTCTGGTGGTCGGTGTACTCGGTTCGCTGGCGTTGCTGCTGGCCTATGTCGTGCCGCAGTTTGTGCCGATCTTCAAGGATCTGGGCGTACCGATCCCGATGATCACCGAAGTGATCCTGGCCCTCGGCCAGTTCCTCAGTGCGTATGGTCTGGCGGTGCTGGTCGGCCTGATTGCTTTGATCTGGGGCCTGCGCGTACGCATGCGCGACCCACAACGCCGCGAGCGCAACGACCGGCGTCTGCTGGGCATCCGCATCATCGGTCCGTTGTTGCAGCGCATCGAAGCGGCGCGTCTGGCGCGAACCCTCGGCACCTTGCTGCATAACGGCGTGGCGCTGTTGCAAGCGCTGGTGATTGCCCGACAGGTCTGCACCAACCGCGCGTTGCAGGCGCAGGTGGCGCAGGCCGCGGAATCGGTCAAAGGCGGCGGCACCCTGGCCAGCGCCTTCGGTGCGCAACCGCTGCTGCCGGACCTGGCCCTGCAAATGATTGAAGTCGGCGAACAGGCCGGTGAGCTGGACAGCATGCTGCTCAAGGTTGCCGACGTGTTCGACGTCGAGGCCAAGCGCGGCATCGACCGCATGCTCGCGGCACTGGTGCCGACCCTAACCGTGGTCATGGCCGCCATGGTGGCGGTGATCATGCTCGCCATCATGCTGCCGCTGATGAGCCTGACCAGCAATATCTGAATGTGAAAACTTGAGGATTCAACGCAATGAGCCGTACCCGATTCAACGCTGCATCCGGCCGTAAACAAGGCGGTTTCACCCTGCTGGAAATGCTCGCGGTCATTGTCCTGCTGGGCATTGTCGCGACGATTGTTGTGCGTCAGGTGGGCGGTAACGTCGATAAGGGCAAATACGGCGCGGGCAAGGCGCAATTGGCCAGCCTCGGCATGAAAATCGAAAGCTACAGCCTGGACGTCGGTTCACCGCCGAAAAGTCTGCAACAGTTGGTGGAAAAATCCGGCAATGCCGCTGGCTGGGCTGGCCCGTATGCCAAGCCGTCGGACCTGAAAGACCCGTTCGGTCACGCCTTCGGTTATCGCTTCCCCGGCCAGCACGGCACCTTTGACCTGATTTTCTATGGTCAGGACGGCCAGCCGGGCGGCGAAGGTTACAGCGCCGACCTTGGCAACTGGGAATAACACGTTTTATGCGAATGCCTGCTGCGAGCCGTGGTTTCACGCTGATGGAAATGCTGGTGGTCATCGTGCTGATGAGCATCGCCGTTGGCCTGGTGGGTTTCGGCTTGCAACAAGGCTTGCACGCTGCGAAGGAGCGTCAGGCGGTCGGGCAGATGGTTGATGCGCTGCGGGCAACCCGGGTCAATGCGATTGTCACCGGGCAGCCGGCCAGAACCGTATTTGATCTGCGCAAAAAGGCCTTTCAGGCGCCGGGGCAACCGATTCGCCAGTGGCCTGCGGAGTTGAAGGTTACCTTGCAGACCGCTGCCGAAATGGGTTCCACCGTGGAGTTTTACCCCGATGGTGGTTCCACCGGAGGCAACGTGATGCTGGCCAATGGTGATCGTCGTTGGCGCATCGATATCGGCTGGCTGACCGGCAGCGTGCAGTCCAAGGCGTTGCAATGAGGCGCAGCGCCCAGACGGGTTTTACCTTGCTGGAAATGCTTGCTGCCCTGACCGTCATGGCGGTGTGCAGCAGCGTGCTGTTGGTGGCTTTCGGTCAGAGCGCGCGTTCGTTGCAACAGGTCTCGCGCAGTGATCGGCTCAGCCATGCCGCGCGCACGGTGTTCGATCAGGAAGCCGCCGGGCCGTTGCAAAGTGGTACGCGTAACGGCGTCCTCGACGGCGACATCAACTGGCAGCTGGAAATCAGTCAGCAGCCGGGCAAAGCCGGTCAGGCGCGCGTGTATCGCCTGGACCTGACCGTCAGCGAAGACCGCCGCAAAGCGACGTTCAGCACGCTGAAACTGCGCGGGCCGACTGACAAGGCGGGCGCGTGAAGCAGCGCCAGCGTGGTTTCACGCTGCTGGAAATCCTCCTGGTGCTGAGCCTGATGGGAGTGCTGATGGCCTTGGTCGGCGGCGCGTTGCTGGGGGCCAATCGCGCGGTGCTCAAAGCGCAGCGTTACACCACCAGTCTGGACGAAATGCGTGCGGCGCAGCGCTTCTTGCGCAGTTCCATCGGCCAGGCGTTGCCGTTGGACAGTTCGGAAGACGACAGCGAAAGCAGCGGCTTTTTTGTCGGCTCGGCGCAACGTTTGCAGTTCGTGGCCACCTTGCCCGGCACTCTGGGCGGCGGCATTCAGCTGCATACGCTGGAGTTGAGCGGCGCCGAAGGCAAACGTGATCTGCAGGTGGCCTTCGCCCAGGTTCAGTCCAGCGCCGACGGCACGGTCGCCAAACCCTGGGGCGACCCGCAAGTGCTGGTGCATGACGTTGAAGAGCTGCAACTCAGCTATCGCGGCGTGTCACCCAAGGGTGAAGCGACAGGCTGGATCAGCGATTGGCCGTGGCCGACGCGTCTGCCCCGCGCCGTGCGTATCGACGCCAAGGTCAATGGCCCGGTGCCGTGGCTGACGGAAGTAGTCGCCCTGCGTCTGGATCTATCCGGCGGAGCGGGCGGCCAATGAAACACGAACGGGGCGTTGCCTTGCTGCTGGTGCTGTGGGCGCTGGCCTTGCTCAGTTTGTTGCTGGGCGGGTTGGCGGGTTGGGTACAGCTGGAAACCCGTCAGGCGCTGTTCGCCCGCCAGCATACCCAGGCGCTGCTGGCGGCCGAAGCGGGTTTGGCGCTGGCGGTGCAGGGGCTGGCCGATCCGGCCCAGCGCAAGCGTTGGATCGCCGATGGCCGGGACATCGCCCTGCGTTTCGATGACGCGCAACTGTTGGTCAGCGTGCGCAGCGAGCGCGGCAAGCTGGATTTGAACAGCGCGGTGGTCGGCGATATCGCGCGAGTGGCGCAGGCGTGCGGGGCGGGTAAAGACCAGGCCGCGGCCATGGCCCAGGCGCTGGACGGCCGGCGTGGCAATGGCTCGCCGCCCTTGAGGGTGATTGAAGAAGTGCGCCAGCTGCCGGGCATGACTCAGGCGCTCTACCTGCGCCTGCTGCCGGAAGTGACCTTGTGGAGCGGGATGGATCGGCCCGATCCGGCCTTTGCTTCGGGCTTGGTGCGCCGGGCGTTGAACCTGCCGAATCAGAGCGCGGTTGGCGCCGATGCGGGACAGGTGTTGATGATCGATAGTCGGGCACAACGCGCGGGCGGCTTTGCGGCCCGTTTGCAAACCACTGTTTTATTGAGCCCATCGGAGGGAAGCGCACAGCCTTATCGGGTGCTGCGTTGGCAAGAATGAATCGACTTATTTCAGCGCGGCTGACGACGCTGCCAGCGCCGATATTGGCTCTGGTCGAACGCATCGCCCAGGAGTGGCGCGGCAGTCTGCTGCAACGCGGCTGGCACTTGTGGCTGGTCGAGTTGCGCGCCTGTCTGCCGCAGAAACTGCAACGGTTGTTGATCCACGACACGCCGGAGCAGCTGCACGCCTGGCCGTTGACCGCAGCGTTGCCGGTGCTGCCTGCCGAGGTGCAGCAGATTCTTCTCCTGCCACCCTCGGCGGTGCTGGTGCAAACCCTGCAACTACCGCTGGCAGCCGCGCGCAATCTGGCCACCGTAGTGGGTTATGAGCTGGACCGCTTTACTCCGTTCGACGCTTCGCAACTGTACTTCGTGGCGCGTCAGGAACGCCGCAATGCCGGTTCGATTGAGGTCACGCTGGTGGCCATTTTGCGCGAGCGGCTGGATCAGATTCTCGCCGAATGCGCAGCCCTCGGGTTGCAACCGCATGCCGTGGATGTCGGCGGTGGCGACGACCAGCGCATGGGCATCGACTTGCTGCCGATTCCGCTGCGTCCCCGCCAGCGCCGCAGCGGTCTGGGCTTGCAACGCAAACTTGCCTGGCTGTGCGGCGGCTTGCTGATCGCCGCCATGCTGCTGTGGCTCGACGACCGTCAGCGCCTGTTAACCGAGATGGAAAACACGGTTCAAGCGCAGAAATCCCAGGTCGCCGAAGTGCAGAAAATCCGTCAGCAACTGACCAACACCCGTGGCGCCGCCAATTACCTGATCCGCCGCAAAGCCGCGCAGCCGCCGCTGGCCGCGCTGCTCAACGAGCTGACCGCCTGCCTGCCGCGCGACACCTGGATCGACCAACTGGAAATCAATGACAGCGCCGAAGTGTCTTTCTCCGGGCAGAGCGCCAAGGCCAGTGCCTTGATCGCGCGGATCAAGGATTGCCACAGCCTGGAGAACGCGCAGTTCCAGGGCGTGATTCAACCCGACGCGCAAACCGGCAAGGATCATTTTTCCTTGCGCGCCCACCTGCATCAGGAGGCCGCCGATGCGCCGACCACTGACACCCCGTGAACGTCGCGGCGCGGCGTTGATCGTGCTGTCTCTGGTGCTCTGCGCCGGTTACTGGCTGCTGGTCGACAGCTGGTTCGCCGGACCGCTGCGGGATATGAACGAGCAGGCCGAGCAGTTGCGTGAACAGCAGCAACGCTATGCCGGTCTGCTGCGCCAGGGCGATTCGCTGAAACAACAACTGGAGCAAGCCCGCAACGATCCGGCGAGCAGCACCAGCCTGTTGCCTGGCGAAGACCCAAGCGCCGTCGCCGCCGACTTGATGCAACGCATCGCCGACCTGATCAACCGCCACGCCAGCACCGGCGCCGGTTGCAGCCTGACCCAGCGCATGCCGATCACCCCTGAACAGGATGGCGCCGAGCCCTATCGGCAGGTGAAAGTCAGTCTCACCCTGGAATGCGGCATCGAGCCGCTGACGGTGATCCTGCATGAGCTGGAATACCAGCGGCCGTTTTTGTTCGTCGATGAAATGAGCGTGCGCCGCGACGCCAACGCCCCAGCCAAGGGCGGTGCGGGCAAGCTGGTGGCGCATCTGCTGGTGCGCGGATATCTGCAACCAGCCGCCATTGTGGAGACCGCGCCATGATCGGTTCATTACGGGCTGCTGAAATGAGCCTGCTGGGCGTCGTGCTGGTTCTGGGTTTGCTGATCGCCGGCATTCTCGGCGGCGTGGCTGATTCGCCTGGCTGGTTGCCGGAAAGAGCACCGCGCAACCTGATCGATGACGCGGGCAAAACCCATGTCGCGCCCAACGCCAGCCTGCAAAGCCTGTCGACAACCTGGCAAGCGCCGCTGTTCAGCACCGACCGCAGCCCGGATCGCTCGACCCAGCAAGCCCAGGTTTCCAATCTTGCCGGTCTGACCCTGACCGGCGTGATGATCGACGGCGACCTGCGTGTGGCGCTGATCAAGCGCGCCGATGGCCCGCCACTGAAAATTCACCAGGGCCAGGCGCTGCCCAATGGTTGGAAGCTCGACCAACTGACCCCGATGCAAGCCGATTTTTCTTCCGATGGCCGCACTCAGACCCTGAGCCTGCGCGCTCCGCGTTTGCCGCCGCCGTCCAACACACCCCCTATTTCTCTTCCCCGTGAGTCCACCCCGTGATCGCTACTTTTCCAGGAGTCCGTAACATAGCCACCTTGCGCACCCCCATGCTGTGCCTTGCTACCGCTGTCGCCCTCGGCGGCTGCGCGTCTCCTTCCAGTTCTGTCGATCAGGATGACGGCCTGATGCGCGAGGCGCTGCAAGGCACCGGTGCGCAACGGGCCCCGGTGGATCCACGCAGCGAGCTGCCGCCAGCCGATACTCAGCAACCGCAGGCCGCCACCGCGCCTTCGCGGCAGTTGATCCGTGGCAATCAGCAATTCGTGCGTAAACCGGCAGCGGCGCCTGCGGCGCGGGCGGGGGAGAGCGGCGACATCGTGTTCAACTTCACCAATCAGCCGATTGAGGCGGTGATCAACAGCGTCATGGGCGACTTGCTGCACGAGAACTACAGCATTGCCCAGGGCGTGAAGGGCGACGTGAGTTTTTCCACGTCCAAGCCGGTGAACAAGAAGCAGGCGCTGTCGATTCTGGAAACGCTGCTGTCCTGGACTGACAACGCCATGATCAAACAGGGTGATCGCTACGTGATCCTGCCTGCCAGTCAGGCGGTGGCCGGCAAGCTGGTTCCGGAAATGGCCGTGGCGCAGCCGTCCAACGGCATGTCTGCGCGGCTATTTCCATTGCGCTACATCTCGGCCACGGAAATGCAGAAACTGCTCAAGCCTTTCGCCCGGGAAAACGCCTTCCTGCTGGTGGACCCGGCGCGCAATGTGTTGAGCCTGGCCGGTACGCCGGACGAACTGGCCAACTATCAGGAAACCATCGACACCTTCGATGTGGACTGGCTCAAAGGCATGTCGGTGGGCGTGTACGGCCTGCAGCGTGCGTCGGTCGGCGAGCTGATGCCCGAGTTGCAGAAAATGTTCGGTCCCGACAGCGGCATGCCATTGGCGGGCATGGTGCGTTTCCTGCCCGTGGAGCGGACCAACTCGATTGTGGCGATCTCATCGCAGCCCGAGTACCTGCGCGAAGTCGGCGAGTGGATTCACACCATTGATGAAGGCGGCGGCAACGAGCCGCAAATGTACGTTTACGACGTGCGCAACATGAAAGCCTCCGACCTGGCCAAGTACCTGCGGCAGATCTACGGCAATGGCGCGATCAAGGACGACGCAGCCGCCAAAGTCGCGCCAGGCCTGCGCACCAAGACCCTGTCTTCGCTCAATTCGAGCAGCGGCTCTGGCGGGATGAACAGCAGCGGCGGCATGAACAGCTCCGGCAGCATGGGCAACAGCAGCGGCATGGGCATGGGCAACACCCAGAATTCCAATGCCGAGGCAGAGCAGGATCCCGACGCCGAAACCGAAGACGAAAGCCAGGACAGCGGAGCCGATAGCAGTGCAGAGCAGGGCGGCGAGTCTGGCACGGCAGCAAAATCTCTCGATTCCAGCACCCGTATCACCGCGCAAAAGAGCAGCAACCAGTTGCTGGTGCGTACGCGTCCGGCGCAGTGGAAGGAGATTGAAGTCGCGATCAAGCGCCTGGACAATCCGCCGCTGCAAGTGCAGATCGAAACGCGCATTCTTGAAGTGAAACTCAGCGGTTCCCTGGAACTCGGCGTGCAATGGTACCTCGGGCGTCTAGCGGGTAATTCCACCAGCACCACTGTCGCCAACACGGCGGGCAGCCAGGGCGCATTGGGTGCTGGCGGCGCGGGTCTGGGCACGGATTCGCTGTTCTACTCGTTCGTCAGCACCAACTTGCAGATTGCCTTGCACGCGCTGGAAACCAATGGCCGCACGCAAGTGCTGTCGGCACCGTCGCTGGTGGTGATGAACAACCAGTCGGCACAGATCCAGGTCGGCGACAACATCCCCATCAGCCAGACCACCGTCAACACCACCAACTCCGACACCACGCTGAGCAGCGTCGAATACATCCAGACCGGGGTGATCCTCGATGTGGTGCCGCGGATCAATCCGGGTGGCCTGGTGTACATGGACATCCAGCAGCAAGTCAGCGATGCGGGCGCCACCACCGACACCCAGACCAACCCACGTATCTCGACCCGCTCGGTTTCGACCCAGGTTGCAGTGCAAAGTGGTCAGACCGTGCTGCTCGGCGGTTTGATCAAGCAGGACAACAGCGACAGCGGTACCGCCGTGCCTTATCTGGGGAAAATCCCCGGCCTGAAATGGCTGTTCGGCAGCACCACGAAAACCAAGGATCGCACCGAGCTGATCGTCCTGATCACCCCGCGTGTGATCACCAGCAGCAGCCAGTCGCGTCAGGTGACGGACGATTATCGCCAGCAGATGCAGTTGCTGCGTCCGGAAAAAGCCCGCCAGAGCCTCGACGATTAACCGCGTATGATGGCGCCCGACATCCGCATCGCGCCGCCTGATCCGGCGGCGCTCTTATGAGGTCATGACGATATGCTGAAGTTTTTTACTGCACTGCTGTTGGTGTGTTCGGGGCTGGTTCAGGCGCAGGACGCGCTCCAGACCGACTTGCCCTTGAGTTATCTGGCCCAGGCCAGCACTGATTCCAGGGACAAGCCGCTGGTCATCTTCATGCATGGCTACGGCAGCAACGAAAAAGACCTGTTCGGTATCAAGGACGTGCTTGCGGCCGATTACAACTACCTGTCGGTCCGCGCCCCGGTGCAACTGCAACCCGGCAGCTACCAGTGGTTCACCCAAAAACCGCAGACCGCCGAATACGACGGTGTGACCGTGGATCTGAAAAACAGTGGCGAGCTGTTGAGCCGTTTCATCAAGGCGGCCACCGAGAAATATCACACGCAACCGGGCAAGGTTTTCCTGGTAGGTTTCAGCCAGGGGGCGATGATGAGTTACGAAGTCGGGCTGCGGCATCCCGAGCAGGTCGGCGGTATCGCGGCGTTGAGCGGCCGGCTATTGCCGGTACTGCGCGCCGACCTGAAAGCCAAGCCTGATGCGCAGCTCAAGGACCTGGCCGTGTTCATCGGTCACGGCACTGCCGATTCGCGAGTGTCGTTCAGCGGCGCGAAAGATGCCGAAGCCTATTTGAAAACGTTAGGGATAACGCCTGAATTCCACAGCTATTCCGGCGTCGGCCATACCATCAGCGAAGCGGAAGTTGACGATCTGCAAGCGTGGCTGAAGAAAGTCGCAGGCTGATCCCTGTAGGAGACAACTTGTTGGCGAGGCGGTGTATCAGGTAAGCCGCTTCGCGAACAAGTTTGCTCCCACAAAGGAGGGGTGCCGCTGACTGACGCCTCGGGGACAAGTCCCCTCCTACAGATTTGCACGGATCAGGTAGGACCGGACTTGTCCGGGAGCCGGATTTTCGGTCGACTTTATCTATCGCTTGAAACGGAGCCTTCGCGGGCAAGCCTCGCTCCAACGGGCGTGCGACTTTCCGTGTCAGGCCAGCTGCTCCTACAAGGACGGGTTTGCCGCAACCAGCAAATCCGGGTTACCCAGCGGGTGACTCTTCGCGTCGAAAAAGCTCAGTTGCGTCTGCATATCGCCGAACAGCTCAAGGTAGTGACGCTTCTGGAACTCAACGAATGCAGTGCTGCGCGGCAGCACCGAGATCGCAATACGTTGCGGTTTGGCCTGGCGGATTGCAGCGAGGATGTGCGCGTCCTGTTTGCCCAGCGCGTGGCCGAAGATGCATAGCGCATCGGAGTGCTGTGCCAGTTGTCCGTGGCAGAACGACAGGTAATCCGAAGTCCGGATCATCTTCATTTTTTCCGCGCTGGTCCCTTCGCAGACGAACAGCGGCACGTCGTCCAGCGCGTTGATGGCAAAGCTGCCCAGCAGGGTGCTTTCCGAGGAGAGCAATTTGCGCACCGTGCCGTCGAGGTTTTTCACCAGATGCATGCCGCCGTGCAGATAAAGCACGCGGGTGGCTTTGGCCTGCGCTGCATGCAGATTGAACGTTGCTTCATCGTTGAACAGATCGTCGAAGTGCTCCGGCGCATGCATCACCGCCCAATAGGCAAGCAGATCGTAGTTGCTTGAGTACACGCTGGAATACTGCTGTAGCGCGCTATTCAGACGCGCGAGGGTCTTGACTTCGATCAGTTTCCACGGAATGTGCACCGAACGGATTGCGTGAATCAGCGCTTCCTTGATCGCAAAGTAACGGTTACGCGGCGAGGAGGAGCTGATGGTCAGCGCGGCGTTGACGCGCATCGTCGACTTCAGCGCGGCCAGTACCGGCTCGAAATTACTCGTTTCCATGGCGCTGAACACGGCCAGCTCGGTACGGCTCATGGGGTTGTTGCGGGTGGTCTGGGACAGGTCGAACAGCGAGTCATAGGCGAAATTCTTCCACACGGCCAGGCTCGCGCCGTTACCCAGCAGCAGGCCCCAGTTCGGGCTGGTGAGCTGCAGATCGTTCCAGTTCGCCAGTTCGGCATCAATATCGGTCAATTGCATCATCTCGCTTCGGTGCCGGGTTCAATATCACCACCGAGGGTTAGTTCGATGGCAAAACTCAGCCATCTTATAGAAAAAGGATCTATGAGAATTGCTTGTCTTGGTCTTGACGGGCATTTGTAACGAGACAATACTTCCGCACAAATTCATATAGATGACTAGACCAATAACAATATGAACAGACTCTCCAGCGACGAACGTCTCCCGCTTTACCAACGCCTGCGTGACCAACTGGCCGAGCAGATCGCCAATAACCGCTGGCGTCCAGGCGAAGCGATTCCCACCGAAGCGGCGCTGTCCAGCGAGTATTGCCTCTCCACCGGCACGGTGCGCAAGGCCATCGACATGCTGGTCGCCGACAACATTCTCGAACGACAGCAGGGGCGGGGCACTTACATTCGCCGGCCGCAATTTCAGTCTTCGCTGTTTCGTTTTTTCCGCTTCCAGACCGCTGCCGGCGAACGTCAGGTTCCCGAGAGCCGGATCCTGTCCATCGAACCGATGGCTGCGCCTTCGGCCGTTAGCCAGGCCCTGGGCCTGATTCCCGATGCGCCGGTGATTCGCCTGGTACGTCTGCGACTGCTGGATGCACAACCGGTGCTTGCTGAAGAAATCTGGTTGCCGCGCGTGTTGTTCCAGGCGCTGCTGGATACCGATCTGCAGCTGCACGGCCCGTTGCTTTACCCAATCTACGAAACCCTGTGCGGCCAGGTCGTGGCCTACGCCGAAGAAACCCTGACCGCCGAGGCCGCCAGCGATGTGCATGCGCGATTGCTGCATATCCCGCAAAACAGCCCGGTGGTGGTGATCGAACGTCTGGCTCGCAACTACGCCGGCCAGCCTCTGGAATGGCGTCGCTCACGCGGCCACGCCAGCCATTTCCGCTACAGCGTCGAGATCCGCTGACAGCACGTACAACCATAAGGATAAAAACATGTTCAGTTGGTATCGCCAAGTCACTCCTCGTGAGCGCAAAACGTTTTGGGCCTGCTTCGGCGGCTGGTCGCTGGATGCCCTTGAAGTGCAAATGTTCGGCCTGGCGATTCCCGCGCTGATTGCCGCGTTTGCCCTGACCAAGGGCGACGCAGGCCTGATCAGCGGCGTGACACTGGTCACTTCGGCACTGGGTGGCTGGGTCGGCGGCACGCTGTCGGACCGCTACGGTCGGGTGCGCACCCTGCAATGGATGATCCTCTGGTTTTCGGTGTTCACCTTTCTTTCGGCGTTCGTCACCGGCTTCCATCAACTGCTGATCGTCAAGGCGCTGCAAGGCTTCGGTATCGGCGGCGAGTGGGCAGCGGGCGCGGTGCTGATGGCGGAAACTATCCAGTCGAAATATCGCGGCAAGGTCATGGGCACCGTGCAGAGCGCATGGGCCGTGGGCTGGGGCCTGGCGGTCGGCGTGTTCACGCTGATCTATTCTTTTGTCCCGCAAGACATGGCCTGGCGCGTGATGTTCCTGGTCGGTCTGTTGCCGTCGCTGATGATTATCTGGGTGCGTCGTAACGTCGAAGAACCCGACAGCTTCCAGCGCCTGCAAAAAGCCAAGATCAAACCGGCGAGCTTCTTCAAATCCATGGCCGGTATTTTTCGCCCTGAACTGATCCGCGTCACCTTGCTCGGCGGCCTGCTGGGCCTCGGTGCGCACGGTGGTTATCACGCGGTCATGACCTGGTTGCCGACTTTCCTCAAGACCGAACGCAACCTGTCGGTGCTGAACTCCGGCGGTTACCTGGCGGTGATCATCTTTGCCTTCTGGTGCGGGTGCGTGGCCAGCGGCTTTTTGATCGACCGTATCGGCCGCCGCATGAATATTCTGCTGTTCGCCCTGTGCTGCGTCGTCACCGTGCAGTGCTACGTATTCCTGCCGCTGACCAACACGCAGATGCTGTTCCTCGGTTTCCCGCTGGGATTTTTCGCAGCCGGTATTCCTGCCAGCCTCGGCGCGTTTTTCAACGAACTGTATCCAGCCGACGTGCGCGGCGCCGGGGTTGGTTTTTGCTACAACTTCGGTCGTGTCCTGTCAGCGGTATTCCCGTTCATGGTCGGGCACATGAGTGAGTCGATGTCACTGGGTTCGGCGATTGGTATCGACGCCGGGATCGCCTACGGCGTTGCTGTCCTCGCCGCGCTTTGCCTGCCGGAAACCCGTGGCCGCAGCCTCGATGCAACTTCGACCGAAACCGATGCCAAAGGCAACCAGGCCCCACAGCAAGCCTGACGCTTTGCCCCTGGCGCGGTGTCGAACATCGCGCCTTTCTTTCCCAAGATGAGTTCCATGCCTGATTCCCTTACCTCGCCGATCCTCGGCATCGATGGCCACGCCCATGTATTCAACCGTGAGCTGACACTCACGTCAGGCCGACGCTACACGCCCGATTACGATGCCACGCTGAATGCGTACCTCACGCAATTGCGCATTCACGGTTTGAGTCATGGCGTATTGGTGCAGCCGAGCTTTTTGGGCACTGATAACCGATACCTGTTGGCCGCCCTGCAAAAAGCCCCCAAGCAACTGCGCGGTGTCGCCGTGGTGGATATCGATACCAGTCGTGAGCAACTGGAACAGATGGCCGGGCAGGGTATCGTCGGCATACGCTTGAATCTGATGGGCAAGGCGCTGCCTGACTTTACCGAGCCTCAGTGGCAGCGTCTGTTAGGCCATGTCGCCGATCTGGGCTGGCACGTGGAACTGCATCGCGGCGTTGTCGATTTGCCGCAAGTGATTAGCGGGCTGTTGCCTTTCGGCTGCAAAATCGTGATTGATCACTTCGGCCGTCCGGACGCGCTGTCGGGCGTCGAACATCCGGCGTTCCAGGCTTTGCTGGAGACCGGTTCGACAGGGCAAGTGTGGGTAAAAGTCTCGGCCATCTACCGCCTCGGCGGCAGCAACCAGCAAAACATGACCTTCGCCCAGGCGGCTTTGCCGTTACTGGTCAAGCATTTCGGCCTGGACCGACTGGTCTGGGGCAGCGATTGGCCGCATACCCAGCATGAGCAGGACGTGAGTTTCGATACCGTAGTTCAGCAACTGCAGGAATTAGGCTGTGCGGATAGCGTGCGCCGGGCGCTGTTGATCGAAGCGCCGCAGGCGTTGTTTGATTTTCCGTTGGTTGAAACGATCGAATAAACACCATCGCCTTCCCGGATAAATCCGGTCCCACGGGATGACGGTATTGTGGGACCGGATTCATCCGGGAAGAGGTCAACTCAGGCGAAGCATCTCCAGCGCCTGATAGATCCCTTCGGGAATGAATTCCCTCCTACGACAATCGCCCCGTAGCGCTTTGCCGACAATCCAGACTCAAGCTCGCGCCACCCAATGAGCTGGTGCCGATGTGCAGCGTAAAGCCGTGCAGGTTGACGATGGCCGCGACGATGGACAAGCCCAGGCCGAAGCCGCTTTGCTGATTGCCGTTTTCACTGCGATAGAAGCGTCGGAATACGGCTTTGCGTTCTGCTTCAGGAATGCCGGGGCCGGAGTCTTCCACGGAGATGCAGGTGCTGCCGCCTTCGGACCGTGCGCCAAGAATCACGCTGCCGCCCGGTGGTGTGAACTTGATCGAGTTGCTCAGCAGATTGGCCAACGCTTCAAACAGCAGGGCGTGGTCGCCCAGCAATGGCGGCAGGTTGTCGTCCACCTGTAAATGCAGGCTGACACCGCCTTCTTCTGCCAATGGCAAATAGAAGTCATGCACTTCCTGCAACAGCGCCGTGGGTTCCAGTTCGACGAATGCCGAGCGTCGTTGATGATCTTCCAGCTCGGAAATTCGCAGCAAGCCACGAAAGCGCGCCATCAGCGTGTCGGCTTCGGCGATGACTTGATCCATTTGCGTGGCGACCAGGGAGTCTTCTGGCGACTGCTGCTGAATGCGGTACAGCTGGGCACGCAGACGGGTCAACGGCGTGCGCAGGTCGTGGGCGATGTTGTCGCAGACGCCCTTGACCTCGTTCATCAGTTTTTCGATACGGTCGAGCATCGCGTTGACAATCACGGCCAGCATGTCCAGTTCGTCGCGACGGCTTGAGACCGGCAAGCGGCGGGTGAGGTCCCCGGCGACGATGGCCTCGGCGCTGGCCTGAATGCCGCGAATGCGCCGCAACGGGCGACGCCGCAGCAAATGCCAGCCGGCAATGCCGGGAATAATCGTCAGCGACAAACCCCAGAGCAGGGCATGCAATATCAGTGTGGTGACGGCGAACAGTGAACCGTTGTCGCGCACCAGCACCAGCCAGTGGCCATCCAGGGTTCGGCTGGCGACGGCATCGCAACTGTCGCGCGGCATGTCGGGGTCATCGGAGTCGACGCAGTTGTTGAGCTCGTGAATCGTGCCGTCCAGCGGCAGATTGGCCGGGATAGTGCGGATCGGTCCGGCCAATGGTTGCAGTCGCGCGTCGAACAGGCCGTAGGCGTCCACGGCGCGCATGTCGAAGGTCATGCTGGTGGCCAGCGCTTCGATCAGCTGTTCGCCCTGGAAGCGGGCGAACAGTTGTTGGCGTTGCATGAGCGAGTGGCGGGCGAGATTGTCGAGATAGCTGGTAACTTCCCAGTACACCACGCCGATCAGGGTGCAGCTCCAGGCCACGAAGAGAAAACTGTACAGCGCCAGCAAGCGGCTGCTGGATGAACGCCAGCCGTTAGACGGGTTCAGCAATGACATAGCCCGAGCCTCGCACGGTTCGAATCAGCGGGGTCATGCCGGGTGGATCGAGTTTCTTGCGCAAGCGACCAATGTGGACGTCGATCAGATTGGTGCCCGGATCGAAGTGATAACCCCAGACTTCTTCGAAGATCATCATCCGGGTGATGATCTGCCCGCTGTTGCGCATCATGAATTCCAGCAGCTTGTATTCGGTGGGCAGCAACGTCAGCGGCTGTTTGCCGCGACTGGCTTCGCGTTTGATCAGGTTCAGCTCAAGATCGCCAACCCGCAGCAGGGTTTCCGAGGCCGCTACCGGATTACGTCTGCGCAGCAGGACTTCAACGCGCGCGGCCATTTCGTCGGAGGCAAAGGGTTTGGCCAGGTAATCATCGCCACCGGCACGCAGGCCGCGTACCCGTTCGTCCACATCGGAAAGGGCGCTGATCATCAGGATCGGGGTATAGATGCCTTGAGCGCGCAAGGTGGTGACAATCGCCAGGCCGTCGACTTCCGGCAGCATGCGATCCAGGGTGATCAGGTCATAATCACCGCTGACCGCCCGCGCCAGGCCTTCGCGGCCGTTGTCGACCCAATCCACGTCAAGTCCATGGCTGCTCAGTTCGGCAACGATTTCCTGTGCCGTGACGGCGTCGTCTTCGATGGTCAGAATTCGGGTCATGTTGCCTGCCTGAAAGGGTTACGGCCAAAGCCGTATTCTGCCTGCAAAGGCGCGCCGGGTTTCTGAAAAGATTTTCATGTGCAACGGCTCGCTTCTAGCTGGCCGCCTGATCCTGCTCATCCTGCTGCTTCTTGGCCAGGGCGCTGGCTTTGCGGTCGCGTTCCATTTTCGCGGTGGTGTCGTTCTCGCTGCGGATCTGCGCATGGCTGATCAGGGCGAAGATAAAGCTGCCGCCAATGATGTTACCCACCAGAGTCGGCCCGGCAAATACCAGCCAGAAGTCATGCCAGGACAGCTCGCCGGCGAACACCAGATACCCGGCTTCAGCGGAACCCACCACGATGTGGGTGAAGTCGCCCAGGGCCATCAGGTAGGTGATGAGGATGATGATCCAGATCTTCGCCGACTCCATGGAAGCAATCATCCACACCATGGTGGCGATCATCCAGCCGGACACGATGCCTTTGGAAAACATGTGCGTGACGTCGTTTTCCATGACCTTGCGGCCGATTTCCAGAAAGGCTTCGTCGGTCTTGGTATCGAAAATCGGCAAATGCAGCATCACATAGGCAACCAGCAGCGTGCCGCACAGATTGCCCACCAGCACCACGCCCCACAATCGCAGCAAGCGCCCGAAATTGGCCAGCGTCGGTTTGCTCATCACCGGCAGAACGGCAGTGATGGTGTTTTCAGTGAACAGTTGCTGACGGGCCAGAATCACCGCGAGGAACCCGGCGGAATAACCCAGGCTGGCGATCACATGACTGGACTCGACATCCGCCAGCCGGGATTTGAACAAACCCATGGCCATCAGCGACAGGCCCATGGTCAGGCCCGCAGCCAGTGCCGACCACCAGAGCGCGGCAACGCTGCGCTCCAGTTCGTGATCGCCCTGGATACGGATAGTCTCGTGGAGTACCGCTGCGCGGGGCGGCTGGTTTTTATCGACTTCGCGTTCTTCTTCAGCGGACAGACCCGGGGTTTTGCCTTCGGTGTGCTCTTGCATACGACTTCCTTGCTACTGATGGGGGCTCAGACAGATGAGGGCTGAGACAGATGAATGCTGCAGCCGGGCTGCTGGTTAAGACACAATTCACCGCCCATCGTTCGACCCTGAACGATGCCCAATCCATAAAAAGGAGAACTGTTTTGACCCTCGAAATCCGCGAAGCGACCCGGGCCGATGCCAAGGTCATTCTGGGCTTTATCACTGAGCTGGCGATTTACGAAAAAGCCGAGCACGAAGTGCTGACCAGCGTGGCGGAGATCGAGCGCAGTCTGTTCGACGAGCCATCCCCGGCCAAGGCGTTGATCTGCCTGCTGGACGATGAACCCATCGGCTTTGCTGTGTATTTCCTCAGTTACTCCACCTGGCTGGGCCGCAAGGGGCTGTATCTGGAGGATCTGTTTGTCTCCGCGCAGCATCGCGGCGTCGGTGCGGGCAAGGCGTTGTTGCGGCGTCTGGCCAGAATCGCTTACGACAGCGGCTGCGGGCGCTTCGAATGGAGCGTGCTGGACTGGAACCAGCCAGCCATCGACTTCTATAAATCCATCGGCGCACAGCCGCAGGACGAATGGGTGCGCTATCGCCTTGAAGGCGAGACGTTGAAGCGTTTTGCGTTGGGTTGAGTTGCAACACGGCCGGTTGGAGCGAGGCTTGCCCGCGAATCAGGCGCCTCGTTGGGTCAGATTTACCGCGTTATCGTTCTTCGCGGGCAAGCCTCGCTCCAACGAGGTATTCGTTAATTCAGCAATTGACTGCTATCAATCCGCGTCACACCCGCCGCGAGCATGTCCTGCCAGGCTTTGTCGAGAGAACCATTCATATCGATGGCGCGGCAGGCATCTTCAATCACCACCGTGGTAAAGCCCGCGGCCCGTGCGTCCAGCGCCGACCACGCCACGCAAAAATCCAGGGCCAGGCCGACCACGAAGACCGTCTGCACGCCGCGTTCCTTCAAGTAACTTGCCAGACCTGTCGGTGTGCTGCGGTCGGCTTCGAGGAAGGCTGAATAGCTGTCGATATGCGGGTTGCAGCCCTTGCGCAGGATCAATTGCGCGTGAGGCAGATCGAGATTCGCGTGCAATTGCGCGCCATGATTGCCCTGCACGCAATGGTCCGGCCACAGGGTTTGCGGGCCGTAGGGCAGGGTGGTGGTTTCGAAAGGCAATCGGCCGGGGTGGCTGGAAGCGAATGAAATGTGCCCGACAGGGTGCCAGTCCTGAGTGATAACCACGCCGCTGAATTGCTCGCCGAGTCGATTGATCTGCGGCACCAGCGCATCGCCATCGGCAACCGCCAGCGCGCCGCCGGGCATGAAGTCATATTGCATGTCGATGACCAGCAGGACACTGTTGAGGTCGAATCGAGGCTGGGTCATGGTGAAGCTCCTTGGTCGCAATTTGAGAGATTCAGACGTCCGTGGCGGCAAAAACATTTTGGTAAAGGTCATGACCTTTTCGGGGACAAGTCCCCTCCTACAGTGGAGGCCGTTGTAGGAGGGGATTTATCCCCGAATGTATCAGGCAAACACCCGAATCGGCTCCCCGGCATCCCAGGCCTGGATATCCTCGATCATCTGGCTGAAGAACGTACGGTAGTTATTCTCGGTGACATAGCCGATATGCGGCGTGGCGAGCACATTATCCAGGGTGCGGAACGGGTGCTCGGCGGGCAGCGGTTCGATAGCGAACACATCCAGCGCGGCGCCGGCGATGCGGCGTTGTTGCAGGGTTTCAATCAATGCAGCCTCGTCGACAATCGGCCCGCGCGCCGTGTTGATCAGGTAGGCGCTGGGCTTCATCCAGCTCAAGGCCTGCGCATCCACCAGCCCGCGACTGCGATCGCTGAGGACCAGATGCACCGAAAGCACGTCGGACTGTTCGAACAATTGCTGCTTGCTGACATAGGTGACGCCGGATTCGGCAGCCGCTTCGGCCGTGAGGTTTTCGCTCCAGGCAATCACCTTCATGCCGAACGCCTGGCCGTAGCGGGCGATCCACTTGCCGATGCTGCCCAGGCCGAGGATGCCCAGCGTCTTGCCATGCAGATCGCTGCCCAGGCCGACTTGCCATTGGCCGCTGCGCAGAGCATTGGCTTCCTCCACCAGATTGCGGGTGATGCCCATGATCAACGCCCAGGTCAGTTCCGGCGCGGCGTGCTTGTAACTGTCGGTGCCGCACACCTGAATACCGAGTTTGCCCGCGGCTTTCACATCAATCGCAGCGTTGCGCATACCGCCGGTGACCAGCAATTTCAGGTGCGGCAGCTGGCTGAGCAGGGCTTCATCGAAGGTGCTGCGTTCGCGCATCACGCAAATGACATCGAATGCCTGCAGGCGCGCGGCCATGCTGTCGGTGTCGGTCGGGAATTCGTGGAGGAAGGTGACTTCGCCAATGCTGTTCAATACCGACCAGTCCACGACGTCGCTGGCCACCGACTGCCAGTCATCGAGCACCGCAATTCTCGTAGGAGAACGTTGAGTCATTTGGAGATCGCCTCGCTAAAGCAAAGGAAAGGTTTTTAGGATTGTGCGCTTACCTTACCGCCTGGTCAGCCCGGTGTGAAACAGGATTTGGAGTCAGTGCTGCACCTCAGTCAAACAGTCCCGCCGCGATGTTGATGGAAAACCCGAGGATCGCGGTATTGAACACAAAGCCGATCAGGCATTGAGCCAGGACGGTCTTGCGCAGCCCTTGGGTGGCTACGCCGACATCGGAGGTCTGCACGGCAACGCTGAGGGTGAAGGAGAAATACAGGAAGTCCCAGTAGTCAGGATGCAGTTCGCCGTCGGCGAAACGCAGCGCCGGTTCCTTGCCTTTCCAGGTGTAGAACAGCCGCGCGTAATGCAGGCTGAAAATGACCCCGGTGACCAGCCATGAACCGACGATGGTGAAACCGGTGAAGGCGTAATGCATGGCTCGGGCGTCGGTGGTCATTTCCTTGCTGCCGGCCAGCTCCAGGGTAATCGCCGCGAGGCTGGCCAAGGCGGCAATGCATACGGTAAACAGCACCTGGCGGGCGTTTTCGTCCTCGATCAGGGAAATGCGTTCGACGTCTTCGGCATTGGTTCGGAAGGTGCGCAGCATGATCAGCCCCAGATAAATCCACACACCGACGTTCCATGCAATCAGGCATTTGGTGGTCAGGGAAATATCCGGCGTGAGGATTGCCGATGCGAAACCGCTGATCAGGCCAAGGCCTGCGGCGATGCTCAGACGGGGGTGGGTGTGAGCGATATGGGACATGGCGGGGCATCGAGACGGAAGGTTCGCAAACCTTAGCACGGCCTTTGCGCAGGTAGAAAAAACGGCGCGCAAGGGGGTTGCGCGCCGCGTGCCAGCTTGGCAAATCCATGATGAATGGGGCGCGCCGGTATCGCGCGGCAAACATCCGTCCCCGTAGGAGCGAGGCTTGCCCGCGAAGAACGATAACTCGGCGGGTCTGGTCCACCGAGGCGCCTGATTCGCGGGCAAGCCTCGCTCCTACGGAACGGGGTGGGGCTTGTTTATGGAATCAACGCACCAGACACGGCTGTTTGTTGTTGAATTTCCAGTCCGGAATCAGGAATTGCATGGCCACGCTGTCGTCTCGTGCGCCGAGGCCCATGCCTTTATAGAGTTCGTGGGCCTTGTGCACCTGATCCATGTCCAGTTCGACGCCCAGGCCGGGTTTTTTCGGCACCTGCACACAGCCGCCGACGATCTGCAACGGCGCTTTGGTCAGGCGCTGGCCGTCCTGCCAGATCCAGTGGGTGTCGATAGCCGTGATATTGCCCGGTGCCGCTGCCGCCACGTGGGTGAACATCGCCAGGGAAATATCGAAGTGATTGTTGGAATGCGAGCCCCAGGTCAGGCCCCATTCGTTGCACATCTGCGCGACACGTACCGAACCCTGCATGGTCCAGAAGTGCGGATCGGCCAGCGGAATATCCACCGATTGCAACTGAATCGCATGACCCATTTCTCGCCAGTCGGTGGCGATCATGTTGGTCGCAGTCTTCAGGCCCGTGGCCCGGCGGAATTCAGCCATGACTTCACGACCCGAATAGCCGTTTTCCGCACCGCATGGGTCTTCGGCATAAGCCAGCACGTGGTGCTGATCCCGGCACAGGCGAATCGCTTCTTTCAGCGACCATGCGCCATTCGGATCAAGCGTGATGCGCGCCTCGGGGAAACGTTCGGCCAATGCCGTTACGGCCTGGATTTCATCGTCGCCACTGAGCACGCCGCCTTTGAGTTTGAAGTCCTGGAAGCCATAGCGCTGATGGGCGGCTTCGGCCAGGCGCACCACGGCGTCGGCGGTCAGGGCTTTTTCGTGACGCAGGCGGAACCAGTCGTTGTCGGCATCCGGCTCGCCGCGATAGGCCAGATCCGTCTGGTTGCGATCGCCGACGTAGAACAGATAACCGAGCATTTTCACTTCGTCGCGCTGCTGACCTTCGCCCAGCAAGGCGGCGACCGGCACGTCCAGATATTGGCCGAGCAGGTCGAGCAGGGCGGCTTCGATTCCGGTTACCGCGTGAATGGTCACCCGCAGATCGAAAGTCTGCTGGCCGCGTCCGCCGGAATCGCGCTCGGCGAATGCCTGGCGTACAGAGTTGAGGATCTTCTGATAGGTGCCGATGGCGCTGCCGACCACCAATTGCCGAGCGTCTTCCAGGGTCTGGCGAATGCGTTCGCCGCCGGGCACTTCGCCGACACCGGTGTGCCCGGCGTTGTCCTTGAGAATCACGATATTGCGGGTGAAAAACGGTCCGTGGGCGCCGCTCAGATTGAGCAACATGTCATCGTGACCGGCCACTGGAACCACTTGCATGCTGGTGATGACAGGCGCTTTGTTGACGGTCTGGTTGTTCAACGTATTCATGTTTGAGTCCTTAAAAGTCGTGGCGCACGATCAAGAGTGGGAGGCCGGTGCTGGAGTGATCACAGGTGCGGCGTTGGCAACCTTGGGCGTATTGCGGGCGGCGAAGACGATGATGGCGGCGATGATTGACGTAGCCGTCAAGCCGTAAAGCCCGCCTTGAATCGAACCGGTATGTTGTTCCAGCAGCCCGAAGGTGGTTGGTGCAACGAAGCCACCCAGGTTACCCACCGAGTTGATCAAGGCAATCACGCCGGCGGCGATACGGGCGTCCAGATAAGCCTGGGGAATCGGCCAGAACAGCGACGATGCCGACTTGAAGCCCAGCGCTGCAAAGCAGATTGCGACGAAAGCGAAGATCGGGCTGCCGGTGGTTGACATGAACATCCCGGCGGCGGCAATCAGCAGGGCTACTGCGACCCACGCCTGCTGTTTCTTCCATTTCGCCGAGAACGAAGCGAAGGCGTACATGCCGATGATCGACAGCAACCAGGGGATCGAGTTGAACAAGCCGACTTGAATGTCGCTCAGGTCGCCCATTTTCTTGATGATGCTCGGCAGCCAGAACGTCGCGGCATAAATAGTCAGCTGGATGAAGAAGTAGATCAGGCAAAACAGGATGATCTGGCGGTCCTTGAGCAGCTTGCCCAACGACGCCTTGATCGGATTGGCGGCTTCCCGAGCCCGTTGTTCTTCGTCGATGGCGTTGACCAGCGCGTCCTGTTCCTCACGGGTAAGCCATTTGGCATCGTGAGGTTTGGAGTCCAGCCAGAACCAGACGAAGGCACACAAGCCCACCGAGAACATGCCTTCAATGAAGTACATCCATTGCCAGCCGTGCATGCCGAAGCCGTTGATTTGCAGCAACAGGCCGGACAGCGGGCCGGAAATCAGCGAGGCGATGGCCGAACCGCTCAAAAAGATCGCAATGGCCTTGCCGCGCTCGACACCGGGAAGCCAGCGGGTGAAGTAATAGATCACACCAGGGAAGAAGCCGGCCTCGGCAACGCCGAGCAGGAAACGCAGGATATAGAAGTGGGTTTCGTTCTGGATGAACGCCATACAGGCGGCGACGATGCCCCAGGTGAGCATGATGCGCGTCAGCCAGATACGGGCGCCGACTTTTTGCAGGAGGATATTGGAAGGGACTTCGAACAGCGCGTAACCGATGAAGAACAGTCCGGCACCAAACCCGTAGGCGGCGGCACCGATGCCCAGATCGTGCTCCATGTGCGAACGCACAAAGCCGATGTTCACCCGGTCGATGTAATTGACGATAAACATGATGACGAACAGTGGCAGAACATGACGCTTCACTTTCGATACCGCCGAAAGCAAAACCGAATCCGCGCCGTCACTCACCCTGGTATTGGATGTGTTCACAGGTGTATCTCCCACTCGTTATTTTTATGCGGGTTTTGGGCAAGCTATGTTGCTTGTGTTGATAGACATCATACAAGTAACGATTTATGACGCAAGGAGGCATTGATCCGTTTTGTCAGTTATTTTCTGCGGGCAAGGGAAGGGTAGGCGCGGGTGGGGCTCTTTAATTGCCGGATAATGCCTGTATTAATTGGTATTTCTGGTGATTTAGGCGTTAATTGACGACTCGGCAAAAAAATTTATCAGGCAGCCTATTGGTGCTTTCACAGCTGATGGGTGATTTTTTACTCGTCATACAAGATAGACAAGTCAGCTTGCTTCGCTAGCTCGTCAGACAAGTGCGCAGTACTATGTCTTCCAAGCCAATTCCGCGATTTCGTGTCCAGGACACCTCTTTCCATGCAAGAGCCTATCCGGCCGATTCCCAAGCGTCGGCAACATAATCTGGCCACTGATCTGGTCACCGATCTGAGCCAGCGCATTCTTCTTGGCAAGATTCCGCCCGGCCACAAGCTGCCTTCGGAAAGCGAAATCGTCCGCGAGCACGGGGTCAGCCGCACCGTGGTGCGCGAAGCGATTTCAAAATTGCAGGCTTCCGGACTGGTGGAGACCCATCACGGTGTCGGCACGTTCGTCCTGGAGCGCAGCGATCACACCGGGCTGCGCCTGAAAGTCGAAACCGCGGCGAGCGTGCGCGACATCATCGAACTGCGCATCGGCCTGGAGACCCAGGCAGTTGCCTTGGCGGCGTTGCGCCGCACGGACGAGCAACTGGCTGCCATGCGCCAGGCGCTGGATGATTATCAGGATCTGCTGGCCAAGGAAGACAGTTGCGTGGAGGCGGACAAGCGCTTTCACATGCTGATCGCCGAAGCGACCGGCAATCCGTATTTCGCCGAAATCATGCACCACCTGGGCAGCGCGATCATCCCTCGCAGCCGCATCGCCGCCAGTGAGCGCGCTGGCAGCAACCTTGCGCATCATGGCTATCTGGCCAATCTGGAACATGAAGCGCTGCTGAGCGCCATCCGCCGCCAGGACCCGGACGCCGCCCGCGCCGCCATGTGGACCCACCTGAGCAACAGTCGCGAAAGGCTCGCGCCGCTGGAGTGAAAGCGGATGCTGGCGGTTGGGCTTTTGTGGGGCCGGATTCATCCGGGAAGGCGTCGGTAAAGCTTCGGATTACTCGGCGCTACAGCCGGCCTCTTCGGGAATGAATTCCCTCCTACAGGTCTCAGGAACCAGGCGCGTTATTTTGCCAAAGACCCGGACGCCTCCAACACCTGCAACATCACTTCGGATTGCCACTCGAAATACGGGTTGAACGTCAGTCGTGCGTGCACTTTGCCAGCCTCGCGATAACCCCAGTCTGAATACCAGACCTGATCCCCGTTCAAGCACAACTGCATATCAGCGGTGCTCTGGCCGTTCCAGCAGATGCGCTGTTTGCCATTTTCGCCATACAGCGGGTTGGCGGGGGAGAACATCAAACCCATGTGCGAGAAGCGGCTGATCCGGTAGTCCGGCAGGTAATCGGTACGGACCAGCACTCGGGCGCTTTTTGCTGACTCAGCCGGATCGTCGCCGTACCAGATGAGGCGGCTGGACGGATTACTGAAACGCTGGTTGAAGTTGTCCAGCACATAACCGGTGTCCAGCACCGAATCATGCTCGGTAATGGCGACAAACACTGGCTTGTCATAGCTGCGCTGGCCCAGGCGTTTCTGCGCGAGAACACTGCTGCGATAAAACTGGGCGAAGCCATTGGTGGGCACATTCAGGTAACGCACCGGCGTTTGCAGCGGGCGCACGCCGTCGTCAGGGCTGGCCAGCCATGGCCGCGCCCAGACGATCCATTGCGTCATCCACGCATACGGGCTGTCGGAGCGGAACGCCGGCGAGAACAGCACCAGCCCGGCAATTTCATCGTGATCATAGGCGTAGTCGAGCACCAGATTGGCGCCCGTGGAAAACCCGCCCAGATACACCTTCGGTACGTCACGACTGAGGATGTTCGCCTGTTGGCGGACCACGTCCTGCCACTGCGCGAGTGTCACGTCGAGCATGTCCGAAGGCTTCGTGCCATGACCGGGCAGCAGCACGGTGCGCACCAGAAACCCTTGAGCGGCGAGTTTTTCGCCGATGTCATGGAAGGACCAGGGCGAATCCCCCAAGCCATGGACCAGCAAAATGCCACCTTTGAGCTGACCTTGCGGCCGCCACTCCTGAGGTGCGTTCCATTGCAGTTCCGCTTTGTGATCCGTGGTCTGAAAGCTGCGCTGTTGCTGCATCCATTCCAGGGTCTGCTGGCGATAAGCGGCGAAGCTGTCCGACGCTTTATCGTCGCTGGCCATCGAGCCACAGGCCTGAAGGGTGAGAGCAGAGAGCAGCAATGCAAGTCGATGCCTGGGCAAGATAAGGGATTCTCCGCTGAAGAAGGTGCATCGATAGAGCGGCGCAAGCCGTGACAGGTTCAACGAAATGCATGCAGTGCCAGCACTTTGCCACGTCAATCGCACTCGCATCCAGAATCAGGCAGACTCAACGCTCAAATAAAAACCAGCGGCACCTGTATGCACATCATCTTTAGTTCTTCGCCTGGAGCCCGCCATGTTCGCCCTTGATCATTCGCTGGCGCAGGACATCGTCGACCGGGCCATGGCCATATTGCCGTGCAACGTCAACGTCATGGATTATCTGGGCATCATCATCGGCAGCGGCGACGCCGAGCGTTTGTATACCCGGCATGAAGGTGCGCAATTGGTGCTGGCCAACCACCGCGTGGTGGAAATCGACGCCAGCACGGCGCGGCAACTGGACGGGGTGAAGCCGGGCGTGAACTTGCCGTTGATGCTCGATCAGCAACTGGTGGGCGTGCTCGGTATCACCGGCGAACCGGAGCAGGTGCGGGTCTACGCCGAACTGGTAAAAATGACCGCCGAGATGCTCATGGAACATCGCCGCCAGCAGGCCGATCAGCACTGGCGACATCAACGCAGCGAGGATTTGTTGGCGCGCCTGCTGCGGACCGACTGTCCGCAGAATCTGCTGGACGAGGTCCAGCAGCTGGGGCTGCAACCGGATTTGCCACGACAGGCGGTGTTGATCGAACTGGCCGGGCCGGCGACCGATGCCGCGAAAGTCGTGGCCTGGCTCAATGGCCGTTATGCCAACAGTTGGTGCCTGACCCGCGAGCCGATGCTGATCCATTGGTGTCGGGCCGTGGGCAAGGACCGCGACGACGCGTTGCTGCTGGAACAATTCGACGAGCAAGGCTGGCAGGTGCTGCGCATGGCGACGGTGGAGCAATCAGCTGACCTGCCTAACTTGCGTCATGCGGTCGCCGCAGCCCGGGATTTGCTGGATTACGCGCGTGAGGTTCAGCCGCAGCAACGTTTGTTGCGCCTGGCAGCGTATCGCCTGCCGGTACTGTTCTGGCGCTATCGACATGACTGGCTGGCGGCGCAGGTCGCCCAGCCGATTGCGCGTTTGCACAACCACGCTCAACTGCTGGAAACCCTGCGCAGCTGGTTCGACTACAGCGGCGAAAGCCAGGCCTGCGCCGATGTGCTGGGCATCCATCGCAACAGCCTGCGCTATCGCCTGGAAAAAATTGCCGAACTGAGCGGCTGCGATCCTTATCGCACCGATGATCTGCTGCGCCTGTACCTGGGCCTGCACATGACGCCACGCGCCGCGCTTTGTTCAAATGACCAATAAGCTGCCGTTTGCGTGGTGCGCAGGGCGCGAGGCAAATCCGCTCCGGGATGAGAACATCGCGACACTGCGTTTACGGAGAACAACAACATGAAAATCGTCATCGCCCCCGATTCCTTCAAGGACAGCTTGAGTGCTCAAGGTGTTGCGGATGCCATTGCCAGCGGGCTCGCCGAGGTTTGGCCCGACGCCGAGCTGATCAAATGCCCGATGGCCGATGGCGGCGAGGGCACCATCGAAGCGGTCCTCGCCGCGTGTGACGGCGAGCTGATGAGCGCCGAAGTCAGCGGCCCGCTGGGTCAACCGGTTGTTGCCCATTGGGGCTGGCTGGCCGCGAGCCAGACCGCAATCATCGAAATGGCCATGGCCAGCGGCTTGCAATTGTTGACCCTCGACCAGCGCGACGCGCGCATCACCAGCACCCGAGGCACCGGCGAGTTGATCCTCGCGGCGTTGGATGCCGGAGCCGTGCGGGTGATTCTGGCGATTGGCGGCAGCGCTACCAATGACGCGGGTAGCGGCATGCTTGCGGCGCTCGGCGCACGGTTTTTTGATGTCGACGGCGGACCGGTTGCGCCGGGCGGGCTGGCACTGGCGCAGGTCGCCCGGATTGATGTGCAACACCTGGATGCGCGTTTGCGCGACGTGCAATTTGAAGTGGCGGCTGATGTCGACAATCCGCTGTGCGGGCTCAACGGCGCCTCGCACATTTTCGGCCCGCAGAAAGGCGCATCGCCAGAGCAGGTTCTGCAACTGGATGACGCCCTTGGGCACTTCGCCGATCTTTCGGCTGGAGTTCTCGGCCACGATCTGCGTGACGAGCCGGGTTGCGGCGCGGCGGGCGGTATGGGCTTTGCGGCCAAGGCCTACTTGAACGCGTCGTTCCGGCCGGGGGTCGAGGTGGTGGCTGATCTCACCGGTCTTGCGCAGGCGTTGCAAGGCGCGGATCTGGCGATTACCGGTGAAGGTCGCTTCGATGCCCAAACCTTGCGCGGCAAGACGCCGTTCGGCGTGGCGCGCGTCGCCCGGCGGGCTGGCGTGCCGGTCATTGTCCTGGCCGGCACCCTCGGCGAGGGTTACGCCAGCTTGTACGAGCACGGCATCAGCGCGGCGTTTGCCTTGGCCAGCGGACCAATGACACTGGAGCAGGCCTGTCGCGACGCCCCGACCCTGTTGCACGACAGGGCGCGGGATCTGGCGCGCCTCTGGCAACTGGCGGCGCGCTGATCAGCGCAGATCAATTGTCACCCAGGCAACCGGTGCCATTGACCTCGTAACGCAGGGTGTGGGTTTTGCCCATGTGGTCGACGTAAGTCATTTCCACTGGCCGTACCCCGCAGAAATTCAGTTCCGGGGTGCTGACGACTTTGGCGATGTCCAGTTTTGTGCCGTAGGTGTAATCCTGGACATTGGCTTGAGGCTTGAGGCCAGCGTTGGCGACAGAAGCAACGCTGCCCAGGGCCAGCAAAGTGAAGGCAATCAGTGCGGTTTTCATGATGAGCATCTCGTTCAGGTGAGTTCAACTTCTTGAGCCTGTACGACGAAGCTCATCGAGCTTTATTCCCTCGCCTGAAAAGAACCGGATAAAAAAACGCTCTTCACGCCGATTGCAGATGTAACTGCGCAATGGGCTTGCGCATCAATGCACCCACCACCGCAGCGCCAAGCAAGGCCAGCAGCCCGGCAACCCAGAGCAATGTCGCGAAGCCTTGCACAAAGGCCTGTTGCGCCAGGGGTTGAACGATCAGCCGCGCGCTCTCGGTCAGGGGTGCCATGGCCGCGCCCATATCGCCGGCAACCACCCTCGAGGCGATGCCGTCGGCTTGATTCAGCCAGTTCGACGCCTGCGCCTGCATGGCGGCCTTCAGGCTTTGCTCGGTGTGGCTCGCCAATAACGCACCGTAGACGCCGATGGCCAGCATGATCGCGCTGAAGCGCATGGTGGTGCTCATGCCCGAGGCCATGCCGGCGCGGTCACGAGGCACGCACGCCATGATGTTCTTCTGGGTGTCACCGTTCAGCAACCCGGCACCGGCACCGGTAACCGCCATGGCACAGGCAAATCCGAGATAACCGACGCCGGACACCGCCCAGGCGCTGAGCAAATTGCCGCAACCGACCAGCGTCAAACCCGACGCCATCAGGGTTGCCGGAGACCAGTACCGCGCCAGCCTGGCGCCGATCTTCGGGCAAACCAGCATGGTCAGGGCAAAGGGCAGCATACCCAGACCTGAAGCAATGGCGCTGAAGCCCAGTCCGTTTTGCAGGTAAAACGGCAGCAGAGTCATCATCACCTGAGCGCATCCGGCGTAAGCGAACATGCCCAGCAATGCGCCAATGAAACGCGGGGATTTGAACAGCTGCAGATCCACCATCGGCCTGTGTTGCAGCCGCTCGACCAGCACGAACAACGCCAGCAGACCTAAGCCGCCGAACAACCGCAAAAACGTGACCGGGCTGTCCCAGCCGATACGATTGGCTTCGATCAATCCCCAGATCAGGCACAACAACGCCGCGCTGAAGGTCAGGCTGCCCCAGGGATCAAGACGCGCGGACTGTTCGTTGCGCGACTCTTCGATGTTGCGGCGAACCATGGCAATCAGCAGCAGGCCAACGGGCAGATTCAGGTAGAAAATCCAGCGCCAGCCCAACAGTTCGGCGATCAGCCCGCCCACGGTGGGCGCGGCCGTCATCGCCACGCCCATGCAGGCGCCCCAGAATGCCCAGGCTTTGGCCCGTTCGGTTTCGTCATGAAAGGCATGGCCGATGGTGGCCAGTGCCGATGTCAGCAGGAGGGCCGCACCTACGCCTTTGAGGGCGCGGGCAATGTCGAGGAACAGGATATTGGGCGCGGCGCCACAACCCAGCGAAGCCGCGATGAACAGCACCAGCCCGCAGAGCAGCATTTTCTTGCGCCCAAAACGATCCGCCACACTGCCGGACGGCAGCAACAGCGCGGCGAAAGCCAGCATGTAGGCACTGACCACCCATTCGATGTCGGCAAAGTTGGCGCCCAGGTCCCGAGCGATGCTGGGCAGCGTCACGGCGACGATATTGGTGTCGAGAACGATCAGTGAGCAGACGCCGGAAGCGGTCAGGAGCGTCATGCGTGGGCTGGGTCTGGTGATTTTCATGGTGGGCCTGCGATTACTGGTGTGATTGAAGAACCTGCAAGGACTGCAGCGCGGCAAGGGCGATTTCATCATCGTGGGCAGGCGTGTCGGCACTGACGCCGATGGCACCCACTACCTGGCCTTCGACGCGAATCGGCTGGCCGCCCTTCATCATCAGCAGCCCGGCAGTGATGGCCGCTGTGCGCCCGCCATTGATGCCTTTCTCCAGATCATCCGATGGACGCTTGAACAGGGCCGATGTCCGCGCCTTGCCCTGGGCCAGTTCGATGCCGGCCACGACCGGAGCGCTGCCCATGCGAGCCGTCAGAATGGGCCATCCGCCGTCGTCAACGACCGCGACCGCACAGGGCCATCCGTGCTGGCTGGCGTAGTCTTGTGCCGTCTGCACCAACCGGCTGGCGGTTTTCAAATCCAGCGTTGCTTTGTGAGTAATGCTCGCTGCGGGCTCGGCTGCGTTGGCTATTTGTAAGGCAAGCACACTGCAAAGCATGACGAGAACTGATTTGACGCGCATCGCTGATCTTCCTAAGGTGCATGAATGGGCAGCTTATCCCGGCATTCCCTTGGTGTTATTACCTGCGTCGCGTCACTTAATTACCTGTGAGCTAATTAAACTATGGAAATACGTCATTTCCGCTACTTCCTGGCGGTCGCCCGGCACAAGAGTTTTGTTCGCGCCGCCGAACAGCTAGGTATCGCGCCGCCGACCTTGACCCGGCAGATTCAGGACCTGGAAAGCGAACTCGGCACGCGCCTGTTGCAGCGCTCGCAACGGGACGTGAGCCTTACCGAAGCCGGACGTGCCTTGCAGATCGAAGCCGAGGCGACGCTGCGCCAATTCGAATCCGCGCAGCTCAGTGCACAGCGGGCCGGGCGCGGTGAAACCGGACATATCCAGCTGGGCTACGTCGCCTCGGCGGTGTTCTCGGGTGTTTTGCAAAATCAGGTCAGCGAATTTCGACAACGCTATGTGGATGTGGGCTTCACGATTACCGAACAGCTGATGCCGACCTTGCCGCGCCTGATCGAGGAAGGGCGGCTGGATATCGGCTACGTGCGCTCGCCGATGCCGTTGGGGGAGTCGCTGAGCCGACTGGATTTGCTCGAAGAAGCATTCGTTCTGGCGCTGCCGGCCGGTTCCTGGCTCTGCCACCTGAAACAGATCGAAGCATCGCACCTGCAGAACGAAACCTTTATTCTGCCCGAGCAGATATCAGGCACTTTCGACGTTGCAGCCCAAGGCGGGTTCGCCCCGAAACTGGGCCCGCAACCCGGCGGACTGGTGTCGGTGGTTGCCCTGGTTTCATTGGGGCAGGGCGTTGCCGTGGTGCCGCAATCGATGGTCGAGCGCATCCAGCTGCCCAACGTGCTTTACCGTCCGCTCCACGACTGCCAGCCTCGCTCATGCCTGTCGCTGATTTACCGACGCTACGAAAAGGCTGCGGCCGTGGCTCGGTTTATTGAGCATGTGAAGCGGGGTGCAGCGTCTGTTCAGTCTCGGGCGTGATTCTGCCGGGCAGATGAGCGACGATAGTGTCGGTTTGCGCAGTGAATTGATCCTGGAATCGAATGCATGAAGAAATACCAACCTCCCGTGACCTTGACCCCGCGAATGCTTTCCTTGGTGGCGGACATCAGCGAAGAATTAGGGCGGCTGTCGGCCCTGGGTGAAGTCAGTCAAGCGCCGATGTTGCGACGCGGTAATCGGATACGGACGATTCAGGCGTCCCTTGCCATCGAAAACAACACCTTGAGTGTTGAGCAAGTGACTGCGGTTCTCGATGGGCAGCGGGTATTGGGTTTGCCTCGGGAAATTCAGGAAGTACGCAATGCGTTCGCTGCCTATGAAGCGATGACCGAATGGCGGCCGAGCAACTGTGTCGATTTATTGGCTGCCCATAACCTGCTGATGCAGGGATTGATTGATGATGCCGGTTGCTTCAGGCAAGGAGGAGTGGGCATCTATCGTGGCAATCGACTGTTGCACATGGCTCCGCCAGCCAATCGGGTCAGGACCTTGATAGATGATTTGCTCGGTTGGGTAGCAACTGCGCAAGTCCATCCACTGATCGCCAGTTGCATTTTTCACTACGAATTTGAATTCATTCATCCATTTGCCAATGGTAATGGACGGATGGGGCGACTATGGCAAACGCTCATGCTCAGCCAGTGGCGACCGATGCTGGCTTATCTTCCTGTCGAGACAGTTATCCGCGAGCAGCAGGAGGCTTACTACGCAGCGCTGGCTGCGGCGGATCAACTGGCTGAGGCCACGCCGTTTGTAGAGTTCATGTTGAACGCGCTACAGCAGGCACTCGCAGAAGCGGCTGCGTCGAGTATCCAGAGTGTTGAACCGACCGCACAAGCTACCGCACAAGTAGCCGCACAAGTGACCGACCAAGTCCGGCGACTTCTTGACGCTTTGCGCATCGGTCAGGCACTTGGTGCTGCCGAGCTGATTGAGCATCTAGGGCTTACGCATCGCCAGTCGTTTCGCAACAGTTACCTTAACCCGGCACTGGTTGCCGGGCTCATCCAGATGACCAAACCTGCATCGCCGCGCAGTCCCGCGCAGGCCTACTACTTGACCGACAAGGCGCGCCTCCTGTTATCCGGCAAGCCTCCCGCGGCCACGCTGAACCCGCCAAACAACGGAGCCCAACCATGATCGATCATCTGGACCACCTGGTACTGACTGCCGTCGATGGCGAAGCCACCAAGGATTTCTACACTCGCGTGCTGGGGATGCAGCTGGAAACCTTCGGCGCCGGGCGTATGGCGTTTCGGTTCGGCAATCAGAAAATCAATCTGCACATTCGCGGCCATGAGTTCGAGCCCAAGGCTCATGTACCGGTGCCGGGCGCGCTGGACTTGTGCTTTATCGCGTCGATTCCACTGGAGCAGGTCATCGAGCGTTTGAACGCGGCGCAGTGGTCGATCATCGAAGGCCCGATCCTGCGCACCGGCGCTACCGGGCCGATTCGCTCGGTGTATGTGCGTGATCCGGATCTAAATTTGATCGAGATTTCAGAGCGGGTTTGAATTGGCCAGAACGGCGTGCCCTTATACCCCGTTGGAGCGAGGCTTGCCCGCGAAGAACGATAACGCGGTGGCTCTGACTCACCGAGGCGCCTGATTTGCGGGCAAACCTCGCTCCAACGGAACACATCACCGACACGCCTCCATTAACTGCAATGCTTCCTGCACCGGCAATGGCTGTTTCATTCGCTCGGCCAGCAACGCGACAGCGCGTTCGTATTTACAGGCCACGATTGCCGCGACAATTCCGCTCTGGCAGAGCAGTGCGACGAACTCGAATTTTTCCGGTTCGCCGGTATAGACAATGTCATCCCATTGCTCGGCGTGACCGAGGTAGTCGATGCGTTTGCCGAAGTGGTAGGTCCAGAAGAACGGCACGTCGGCATAGTGTTCAGCGCCGCCCAGCATGTTGAGCGCGGCGATGCGGCCGTGTTGTTGTGCCAGGCGCCAGTGCTCGATACGCAGCGGCTTGTCGGCCAGCGGGAAGGTAGCAATATCGCCAGCGGCCCAAAGCCCCGCCCTGAGTTGCATGCCGCTATCGACGCGAAGCGAGCCATCTTCTTCGCGTTCGATATCCTCGACAAAATCGGTCACCGGACTGACGCCAACTCCCACCAGAACGAGGTCCGCAGGCAGATGTTCCCCGTTGTTGAGTCGCACGCTTTCCAGGCGTTCATCGCCCTCGAAATGAGTGGCCTCGACGTGGGTGCGGAACAGCACGCCATGCTGCTCATGCAAGCCGCGTAGCGCTTTGCCGATACGTTCGCCGAACTGTTTCTGGAACGGAATTTCATGACGCGCGAGTACCGTGACTGCCAGACCGCGTTTGCGCAGGGCCGAGGCCGCCTCCAGCCCGATAAAACTGTCGCCGATGATCACCACCTTCGAACCGGGTTGCGCGGCGTACAGCACAGTGCGCGCATCGTCGCGGGAGCGGAGCAGCAGCACCTGAGGCAAATCCGAGCCGGGTAAATCAATGGGTTTGGGCTTGCCGCCGGTCGCGATCAGGGCGGCGTCGTAGTTCAGCGTCTGCCCGTCGTCCAGAATCACCTGCCTGGTGCTGCTGTCGAGGGATACGACCCTGGCATGGATGCGTTGTATGTGCTGTTCGCGATAGAAGCTTTCCTCCCGCAGCGGCGGTGTTTCATCCGGCGGCATATCCCCGGAGATCACGAATTTGCTCAATGCGGTGCGGTCGTAGCCGGGCTGCGCTTCTGCATCGATCAGGATCAACGCCCCGCCAAAACCCTTTTCCCGCAGGGTACTGGCGGCGGCGATGCCTGCAGCACCTGCGCCGATGAGCACAAACCTGCGCGGATCGGCGCTGCCGTCGCGAGCCGGTGCAGGCATCGGCTGATCATCGACCACGATCATGCCGTCCAGGATTTGCGCCGGATAACGCCGCAAGCCTTCCAGCGCGGGAGGTTCACTCAGGCTGCCGTCCTCTAGCTCGAACATCGCCTTGTGCCAGGGGCAAATCAACCTGCCGTTACAAATCGCGCCTTTGGCCAATGGTGCGCCTGCGTGAGGACATTTACCTTGATAGGCGCGAACTTGCTCACCCATTCGCACCAGAACAATGGGCTGGTCGCCGATCTTGATTTCGCTGCCGCGATCTTCTGCAAGATCAGCAAAGCGGGCGACGGTATGCAGGGCCATGGCGTTCTCCTGACAGGCTTTTTGTTGGGAGTCAGGCGCCGGGTGCAAGGTTCACTGCAAGTAAAAGCCACATCCCTCAGCGGACCAGACCCAGGCGCTCGTGCCAGTCGGCAATGGATTCTTCGGGAAAGCCATCGAACAGCTTATCGCCCTCGTGGGCTTGCACTTCCACCCACGACGCCTTGGAGTCGATCAGCAGATGCGTGTGTTCCGGCGGTGTCGGCAGCGGTGTATCGATAGCTGACGCAAACGGATGGATCAGCTCGGGCCATTCAGGGCTGAACAGCCACAAGCCACTGCCGCACAGTTTGCAGAAATGCCGCTCGGCACTGCTGGTATGCACGTGATGATCCTCACGCATCCTGGCGTGATAAATCGCGATGTGTGCGCGGCCTTTGACCTTCAGGCTTTTAGCGTCGCCGCTGAGGTTGATCGAATAGCCGCCACCGCCCTGTGTCTTGCGACAGATCGAGCAGTAGCAGCGTTGATAAGGATACGGATGGGCGCTGTTCAGGCTGAACTCGACCTCACCGCAATGGCAGGAACCTTCAAGATGCATGACGAAATCTCCTCAAGACATGCCTGAGCGCTGATAAAAAACTCCAGGCACTTAGGTTCTAGACAAGCGGATATCGGATTGAGTGTCTTCGTTCGTCGGACAATTCTTGATCAGATGAGAGAATTGTTACCAAGAAACGCTCAAGAACCCCGTCGCCAAGTCGATAGAGTCTAAAGTTGTCGGACAATTCAAGCCTGCCAAGTCCTGTTTCCTGATAACCCTTCTGTTCAATAACAAGAGCTCACGGCCATGAACCTACGTAATTTGACCATCGCCCGCCGGGCTGGCCTTGGCTTCACCCTGATTTCCCTGTTGGTTGCATTGCTGGGTTGGTTCGCGTTGGCGCAGATGTCGGCCATTCGCCAGAGCGAATTGGCGGTTGAAAGCAACTGGATGCCGAGTATGCGGGTGGTCAACGATATTCGGGAGAACATGCTGCGTATCCGCACTATCTCGCTGCGCATGGCTTTGGACCCGGATCCAAAGAACATCCCGACCTATCGCGGTCAGCTGGATGTTCGCAATCAGGACCTGAATAAAAAACTGGATACGTTGAACGCTTTTGTCGATACCCCGGAAGAAAAGGTCCTCAACGATCAGTTCCGCATAACGCTGGGTGACTATCAGAAAGGGCTCGAGCGTTCATTCGTCCTGGCGGCTCAGAACGACCGCGACGCGCTGAACAAGCTGCTGCTGGTGGACATGAAGCAGATTGTCGACGGCTCCGGCAAACAACTCAGCGATTTCAGCGAGTTCTATGCCAAACAGGTCGACCTCGAAGGCAAGGCAGCCGAGGCGCAATACAGCAAGTCGCAGACCATTGTGCTGATCTTCGTGATCATTGCCGGCTTGGGCACTATCGGCCTGGCGCTGTGGCTGACCCGCAGCATCGTGCGTCCGTTACAGACGGCGGTGCTCGCGGCTGAAGGTGTTGCTGCTGGCGACCTTACACAAACCATTCATGTGGATGGCAAGGACGAGGTCACGCGTCTGCTCGCCGCGCTGGAAAAAATGCAGGGCAACCTGCGTTCGGCCATGCGTCATATCGGCAGCTCGGCGACCCAGCTGGCGTCGGCGGCGACTGAACTGAATTCGGTGACCGAAGACAGCTACCGTGGCCTGCACCAGCAGAACGCCGAAATCGATCAGGCGGCCACCGCTATCAATGAAATGACCTCGGCGGTGGAAGAAGTGGCACGCAACGCCGTGTCGACCTCCGATGCGTCCAATCAATCCACCGTGTCGGCTCAGGCCGGGCAGGCTCGGGTGGTGGATACGGTGCAGTCGATCCAGACGCTGACCGATAACGTCCAGGCAACCTCGAAGCTGGTGCAGAACCTGGCGGATCAGTCCCAGGATATCGGCAAGGTACTGGACGTGATTCGCTCGATTGCCGAGCAGACCAACCTTCTGGCGCTCAACGCCGCCATCGAAGCCGCGCGGGCAGGGGAATCGGGACGCGGTTTCGCAGTGGTGGCCGATGAAGTCCGGGCTTTGGCGCACCGCACCCAGCAGTCGACGCTGGAAATCGACAAGATGGTCACGGCGATGCGCAGTGGTTCCGCTCAGGCGCTCGAATCGATGCAGACCAGCAGTCAGCGCGCGGGGGAGACCCTGTCGCTGGCGCAGGGTGCGGGCGAATCCTTGACCGACATCACCTCGTCGATCAATCAGATTTCCGAGCGCAATCTGGTCATCGCCAGCGCTGCTGAAGAGCAGGCGCAGGTGGCGCGCGAAGTTGATCGCAATATCGTCAACATCCGTGATCTGTCCATGCAATCGACCCATGGCGCCAATCAGATCAGTGCGTCGAGCCATGAGCTGTCGCGTCTGGCCGTGGAGTTGAACGCGGTGGTGGCGCGCTTCAAGGTCTGAGCAGGCGTCAGCTGTCGAGGCGTAACGGCGAGCTGTCCATGTGCTGGATAGCTTGCCGCTGGCCGTCCGGGCCGGGCATGATTCGCCACGGCCGATCATCCCGGCCATCGGACTATCGACAGAGGCGAAACAGCTTCCATGGACAATAAAAATCACACCTTCAGCAGTTGGCTGCGCGCGCCGGCCCACCATGAATGGCTGGCTCGCGAAGGCAACCGCCTGCTGAGTTTCGCCAAGGCTTCGCGCCTGCCCCAAGGGTTCGGCAATCTGGACGTACGCGGCGTACTGGCTGCCGACGCCCGTGCCGAAACCATGAATACCGCCCGCATGACCCACAGTTTCGCCATGGCCCATGTGCGCGGCATACCCGGTTGCGCGGCATTGGTGGATCACGGCATTGCGGCGCTCGCCGGGCCGCTGCGCGACGCCGAGCACGGTGGCTGGTTCAGCGGGCCGCTTGACGACGGCCTCAAGGCTGACAAGCAAGCCTATTTGCATGCCTTTGTCGCGCTGGCGGCCAGCTCCGCTGTGGTGGCGGGGCGAGCGGGCGCGCAGGAGCTGTTATCGGAGTCGATCCGGGTCATTCAGAACCGCTTCTGGAGCGAAGCAGAAGGCACCATGCGCGAATCCTTCGCTCGGGACTGGAGCGGCGAAGAGCAATATCGCGGCGCCAACAGCAATATGCACAGCACCGAAGCCTTTCTGGCCCTGGCCGATGTGACCGGCGACGCGCAATGGCTGGATCGTGCGCTGCGCATCGTCGAACGCGTGATTCACGGCCACGCCGCCGCCAATGATTTTCAGGTGGTCGAGCACTTCAGCCAGCGCTGGGAACCGTTGCCCGACTATAACCAGGACAATCCCGCCGACGGATTTCGCCCGTTCGGCACTACGCCGGGCCATGCGTTCGAATGGGCGCGGCTGTTGTTGCATCTGGAAGCGGCACGGCAACGGGCGCATCTGCCCACGCCCGCCTGGCTGGTGAAAGATGCGCAGCAGTTGTTCGCCAGCGCCTGCCGCAATGCCTGGGCAGTCGATGGCTTGCCGGGGATCGTCTACACCCTGGACTGGCAAAATCGCCCGGTGGTGCGTCATCGTCTGCATTGGGTGCATTGCGAGGCCGCCGCCGCTGCCGCTGCCTTGTTACAGCGCACCGACGAAAAGCAGTATGAAGACTGGTATCGGCGCTTCTGGGAGTTCAACGAAACCCTGTTCATCGACTATGAGCAGGGTAGCTGGCATCACGAACTCAACCCACAAAACCAGCCAAGCGCCGACATCTGGGCTGGCAAACCCGACCTGTATCACGCTTATCAGGCGACAGTCCTGCCGGTGCTGCCGTTGGCGCCGAGTTTGACGACGGGGTTGGCGGCGATGGGGTAGTTTGCCAAACAGGGTTGTTGATCGAGTACATATCCGTTGCTGCGGTAACGGCAGCTTAGGGTTCCGCCCTGACGGCGGGTTACTTGGAAAAGCGCCAAGTAACCAAGCGCTCTCGCCCCTGACGTCCGGAGCCTCGCCTGGGCTCGACATACCCTCGCTCCGGTCTTGCTCCGTGGGCCCGCCGCCATCGGCCATCCCTGGCCAAGGGCGGCTAACCCGGCATCCATGCCGGGTTGCCCACTGCGCAAAACCTGCGCTCGGCCTCCCGACGGGGCAGGTCAAGATCAAAAGCCAAAGCCAAAGCCAAAGCCAAAGCCAAAGCCAAAGCCAAAGCCAGATCAACAGCCAGAACAGGTTTGTGGGAGCAAGCAATGCGTCCAGCAGCCAACACCGGCCCCGTTGGAGCGAGGCTTGCCCGCGAAGAACGATGACGCGGTGGAACTGGGTCACCGAGGCGTCTGATTCGCCGACAAGTCCGAATGCCGCCCGCGTGCTGCTGCCGGGGATTGTGTTCGATCAATCCCCCATATCCAGCTCAACCCAGGTCGGCGCATGGTCGCTGGCGTGGGGCAGGTCGCGGGGCCAGCGGTCTACGCCAGCGTTGGTCAAGCGCGCAGTGGTTTCGGCATTGAGCAGTAGATGATCGATGCGCAGCCCCGAATTGGTTTTCCAGTGATTGCGGAAATAGTCCCAGAACGTATAAATCCTCTCGTCCGGAAACTGCGCACGCAAGGCGTCGGTCCAGCCTTGGTCGAGCAGGCGCTGAAAACACTCGCGGCTTTCCGGCTGCAGCAGCGCGTCCTTGAGCCATGAACGGGTGTTGTAGATGTCTTCATCGGTCGGCACCACGTTGTAGTCACCCGCCAGCACCACCGGATGGCCGCTGGCGTACAGCGATGCGGCGTGGTCGATGAGCTTTTCGAACCATGCCAGTTTGTAGTCGAACTTCGGCCCCGGCTGCGGGTTGCCGTTGGGCAGGTACAGACAGCCCACGATCACCCCATGGGCGGCTGCCTCCAGGTAGCGACTGTGACTGTCTTTTTCATTGCCCGGCAGGCCTCGGCGGATTTCCAGCGGTTCCATGCCCTTGGCGAGGATCGCTACGCCGTTCCAGGAGGTTTGTCCGTGCCAGATTGCGCCGTACCCGGCGTCGCGGATATCGCCGATGGGAAACGCCAGGTCGGTCGCCTTGAGCTCCTGCAGGCAGACGATATCGGGGGCTTCGCGGTCCAGCCATTCCAGCAGGATCGGTAGCCGGGCGCGAATGCCGTTGATGTTGAAGGTAGCGATTTTAAGCGGATCCACGGGGCGTTCCTCTCATGTGCAGCAGCCGATAGCTATTTGAGAGGTTCGTGGACAAGAGATTCAATGCGTTTTCAATGGGCTTGCGCAGTCTTTGGTGTCGTCAGGCGAATGATCTGCCGAGCGAAGAAAGCGCCGGTGAGGATCACGCCGATCAAGCGCAGGGTTTGCATGGCCAATACGAAACCAACATCGGAGTGGGTATCGATGGCGATGATCGCCATAGCATCCAGCCCGCCGGGACTGGTGGCCAGATAGACCGAGAGGAAATCCTTGCCAAGCATCACGGCGATCAACCAAGCGGAGAGGGCACACAGAACAATCAGCAGCAACGAGCCCGCAATCATTGCCGGTAGGCGGCGCCAGACATAACTGATCGTTGGCCGATCGAAACGCAAGCCAACATAACTGCCGATAGCGCCATAAGCCAAAGCGAGCATCCACGACGGCAAGGTGATTTGCAGCATCCCGCTCAATTGCAGTGCACCGCCAATCAACAGCGGCCCCATCAACGCCCCGGCCGGCATGCGTTTGGCGACAAAGATACCGAAAACGATCACGCCCAGACTCAGGGCGAAATTCAGCAGGTTCAGGCCCTCCACTGCGATATCGCGTGCATGAGCCTGGGTACCGCCGCCTTCCACGCCAATCAGGCGACTGACCAGCGCACCGATAGTGACCACGCAGACCACGCGCACATATTGCATGGTCGCAACCACGCGGGAATCGGCGCCGTAATCCTCGGACATAGCGACCATTGCCGATGCCGCACCTGGCGAAGTGCCCCAAGCGGCCGTGCTGCCAGAGATGCCCGCATAACGCACCAATGCCAAGCCAACCACAGCGCTGAGCAGCACGATGAGCACGGTGGCGAACAACATCACATACCAGGACTGCACGACAGTCACCAACACGGCCATGCTCATCGAGTGCGCAACCAATGCACCTACCGTGCCCTGGCCCAGCTGAAACGCGATCTTGGGCATGCGAATGCTGGCCCCGGAAACGCCGAAACCAATCGCGACCAGCATCGGGCCGAGAAACAGCGCAGCGGGGATTTGCCAATACATCAACAGTTGCCCGACCGCTCCGGCGATCAGGATCAAACCGAACCATTGCAGCATTGGGGGAAGGGCGTGGAGGGAAAAGCGTGGTGCGCGCAGCAAGGGAGAGCTCCCGTAACGGTAGATGCTCATCGAGGCATCCAGTACCGGCAAGTATCGACACTGCAACCGATCAAGTCTATTTTCTAATAATCATGAATTGATAACTTTGGTTGATGAATTATGGATCTTCGCGATCTCACCTATTTTGAAACGATCGCCGAGCTGGGCCACTTGGGCCGCGCTGCGCAGAAACTCAACCGCAGCCAGCCCGCGCTGACCAAAAGCATCCAGCGTCTGGAAGAATCATTCGGTACCAAGCTGTTCCAGCGCGACGGCCGGCGCATCAAGTTGACGCCGGTAGGTGAGCTGTTGCAGGCGCGGGGCAAGGTCCTGCAGCAGAGCATCGCCCAGACCCAGCGCGAGGTGCGGGATTTTGCCAGCGGTGCGGTGGGCAACATTCGCCTGGGCTGCGCGGCGACCATGGCCGAATACCTGCTGCCGAAGCTGACCTCGGCATTGCTGCAACGGGCGCCGGACATCACCCTGAAAATGGTCATCGGCCAGGACGACCTGTTGCGCGAGTCGCTGCGTTCCGGCCAGCTGGACATGATCATCTGCTCGCTGATCACCGATGACGAACAGTGCGAGAGTCATGCAATCCTCAAGGATGAGGCTGTGGTCATCGCCAGCAAGGATCATCCGATTTTCAAGACCCGCTACACCATGGAGGACCTGGCGAGCTATCGCTGGGTGCTGCCGCCGGTGGGGGTTTCTTCGCGCAAATGGCTGGACGAGGCCTTTTTAAGGCAACGCTTGCCGTTGCCGGTGGTGCAGATCGAGGCCAACTCCATTCCGCTGTTGCCCGGCCTGATCGAGCGCACCAGCCTGCTGAGCTTCACCGCCAGGGAGACCCTGGAGTTCGGCAACAATATGCAACGCTTGCGCGAAGTGGCGCTGGAACACACGACGATGAAACGCACCATCGGCTGCACGGTACGCAAGGGCGGCTATCTGTCGCCTGCGGCGCACGCCATGGTGCAGATGTTGCGCGACAGCAGTGGGGAATTTTTGAGCTGGACGTGATGCGGGTGGCTCCATTTCTGCGCGCACTGGGTTAGCCTGTGGCTTATACGGGGGTGAACGGCACCCTCGATCGAGGAAAACGATCAGGAGCAAGACACGATGCAGAGCCACCTACAATCGCTGAGCCATAAGGCATTGGTGCCGCTTTTCGCCAGCAGCGATCACCATTTTGGTGGTGATCAGTCGCCCCTCAATGACGCCGATGCCGACGAAGATACCGACCCGGAAGGTTATCTGGATCTGGATGTACTGGGGCTGGATGAATTCAGCGACTCGGACAAGCTGGACCCGATCTTCGGCAGCGATGTAGGTTCTTCATCGCTGAATTGACGCCAGATGCAGCGACAGCGCCTCGACGCCCAGCTCGACAGTCGAACTGGCTCCGGCCCAGGTACACGCCAGCATCAGGTTGCGCGGTAGGCCGAAATCCTCCACCACATAACCTTTCGCATCGCAGCCGTTGCCATCATGTGGCACCAGATCGCGCAGAGATGGCACCGGCTCGAAATACGCCCACACCGGCTTGTTCAGCGCGACCGCCATGCCCACTTCGAAGGCCGTGCCTGAGTCAGGCTCGAATCCGCGAAATACATTGAGGTTGGCCAGCACCGCCGAGCAGCGCTGGATCATCGCGATGTTCATCGAGCAGATCATGCTGGCGGTTGCTTCGGGCGACAGTTGAGGGACGACTTCGTTGTCGAATGGGTACAAACCTTCCAGGCCGTGGGCGCTACACAGGGCTTTGAGGTAGTTGCCGTGTTCGATGGCGTCCTGACGGAACACGTCAAAGCCGGCCAGATAAATCTGCGGGGCAGTGCGGATGTGCATGGCGTTCTCCAATGAGCCGGTCGCATCGGGGGATTCTATACCCTGCGCGGGGGATGACTCACCGTGATCCGGACCGTGTATCGCCACCATTTATCCGGCCGCAGGTAACCAGGCTGGAATCTGTACGGATAACCAGTATCCTTGAGCGATCTTTCCCACGCGTGAACCCGGCCGTGCCTACGTTAGAACTGGAAAACCCTTTCTACTACCTCGATAACTTTCGTCAGGTCCTGGCCTGGATCGCCCAGCGCTATGACGATTTGCTCGACGAGGAAGAACGGCATTTCATCACCACCTTCGACGCGTTGCCGCAACCTGCACAAGGGCTGCTGGTGCGCATGGTCATGCGCAAGGGCCTGTTGTTTCGGGCCAGCAAGCTCAGTTACGAAGAAATCGGCGATACCCAGCTGGCGGTCATGCCGTTGTTGCAGACTGGCTGGGTCGATCCTCGGCCAGCGCTGAGCCTCGAACAACTCTTCGCGTTGCTGCGCAAGGCGGAACTGAGCCAGTGTTTCAAGAATCACGGGATAAAAGGCGTCGAACGCAAAACCGAGCTGCTGGCCCGGTTGCAGCCATTACATGAGTCGGCGCTGGCGTTGGACGAATGGTTTGCAGGGATCGACGACAAGGTTTTTCAGCTGACGGTCATGCCCATCTGCGACCGGCTGCGGCTGTTGTATTTCGGCAACCTGTACCAGGAATGGTCCGAGTTTGTGCTGGCTGATCTGGGCATCTATCGCTATGAGAAAGTCGAATTCTCCATAGAGTCCCGAGGCATCACTGAACGCGCGGACGTCGACACCTGTCTCGCCCTGCACCTGTGTCGTCAGGCTTTGGATGATGCAGCGGATCTGACTGAGCTGGCGCTCGCGGCCATCGGGATCAATACCTCGAACCCATGGTTAAGCATGCGGCATGGCAAATTGCTGTTTCAGATCGGGCAGCAGGCCGAGCGGGCACAGAATTGGCCGCTGGCGTTGCGCGTCTATGAACAGAGCCAATATCCCGGAGCCCGCTCCCGGCGAATTCGCGTGCTGGAGCGTAGCGCCGAGTATGCACAGGCCATGGCCCTGCTGGAACAGGCGCAGACCGCCCCGGAGAACGACGCGGAAAAACAGCATTTGCTGCGCATCTTGCCGCGTCTGCAACGCAAGCTGGGCCTGGCCGGTAAGCAACGACGCGTGGTTCGCGATGTGCTGCGATTGGACCTTTGCATAGCGCCGCGCCCGGATCTGCACGTCGAGCAGTTGATTCAGCTGCATCTGGCCGAGGAGGGCAGCCAGGTGCATTACGTGGAAAATACCCTGATCAATTCGCTGTTCGGCCTGCTGTGCTGGCCGGCGATTTTTGCGCCATTGCCGGGCGCGTTCTTTCATCCGTTTCACAGTGGACCTGCTGACTTGCACAGCCCGGACTTCTATCAGCGCCGCGCTACGCTGTTCGACGAGTGCCTGGCACAGCTGGATGGCGATGACTGGAAAGTGACGATTCGCGAGCATTACCTGAGCAAGTTCGGCCTGCAATCGCCGTTCGTGTTCTGGGGCGCGCTGACGCCGGAACTACTGGAGCAGGCTTTGCTGTGCTTGCCGGTGGAGCATCTGCGCCATTGGTTTCGGCGACTTCTGCTGGACATCAAGGCCAATCGCACCGGCATGCCCGACCTGATCCAGTTTTTCCCTGAGCAGCGACGCTACCGCATGATCGAAGTCAAAGGCCCCGGCGACCGCTTGCAGGACAACCAACTGCGCTGGCTGGATTTCTGCGCCGAGCATGGCATGCCGGTGGTGGTGTGTTATGTGCAGTGGGAGGTTGTGCCGGTGGAAGAAGTCAGTTGCACCGGGATATCAGCATGAAAGCGATTTCTTCCACAGTATCGCGCGGCAAATCGTTGGAGCGAGGCTTGCCCGCGAATCAGCCGTAGGAGCGACTTTAGTCGCGAGGGCGTCAATTACCCTCCCGGCTAAAGCCGGTCCTACAGCAAGCCCCCAACGAATTTCGTAAGAGTTAAAGAATCGAAATCGGATAATCGACGATCACCCGAAATTCATTCTGGTCACCTTCGGCCTGATCGGCGTTGCCCCGATGCCAGGCCTGACGCAGGCGTACCGAAAGATCCTTGGCCGGGCCTTGCTGGACCACGTATTTGGCTTCCAGGTTGGTTTCGTGATGTTTGCCGTCTTCACCATAACCGTACGCGCGATACGGGCTGTCCAGCGCCATCTTGGTGCCGTCGATGTCTTTGCCGTTGGCATAACGCGCCATGAAGCTCAAACCGGGAACACCGTAGGCGCTCATAGCCAGGTCGTAACGTGCCTGCCAGGACTTTTCACCCGGGCCGTTGAAGTCCGAGTATTGAATCGAGTTGGCGAGGAAGATGGAGTCCGCGCTCGAGCCAGGTCCGTTATCGCCAAAGCCTGCATAGTCGAATGGCTCATCACCGTGTACTTGTTGATAGGCGAGAGTGAAAGTATGGCCCGCCAGGAATGCATAGGCGCCAGACAGCGACCACGTAGTGTTGCTGATATCGCCAGCCTTGGCTTGGCCTTCATCGTTAGTGCGGTAGATATTGAAGTCGAAGATCAATGATTGATCGTTGGCCAGCGCCAAGGTGTAGTTAGCGTTGGCATAGTATTGACGCCAGATGTCTTCGAACTCCGATCCGTACAGCGAAACGGAGAGGGTATCGGTGATTGCATACTTGCCACCCACATAATCAACACTGTTGGCAGTTACCCCTGCGTAGGTCGCGAAAATTTCACCGTCGGAGTCGGTATGTTGCGGACCGTTGGCGGCGGTGAAGTGGCCAGCCTCAAGATCCAGTCCGGTTATTTCGCTGCTTTGCAGGGAAAGTCCCGTCGCCGTCTGGGGGAATAATCGGGTGCCGCCCGCCGCGAACACTGGTGCAGTAGGCTGCATCTGGCCCCACTTGAGCATGGTCTTGGAGAAACGCACCTTGAGTGCGCCACCGGCACTGCTGAAGTTGTTTTCCGGGCTGCCATCGCTGTCTACCGGAATGTTGCCGGTGCCTGACGTTCCTGCGCCGCCATCAAGTTTAAGACCGAACCAGCCATAGGCATCCACGCCGAAACCGACAGTGCCTTGAGTAAATCCTGAGGAGAAATTACCCAATACGCCCTGCGACCAGTCTCTTCGGTCGCCAATGCCATTTTTACCGTCGCGATTGAAGTAGTAGTTGCGCAATAGCACATTGGCCTTGGCGTCTTCCATGAAGCCTTTTGCTTCGCCTTGATCACTGACAAATGCTTCTGCGGCGGCTGATTGCATAGCCGCCGCTGTAATTGCCACGGCAATCAAACTGATAGTAATCACTTTCATGATGGCTTTACCTTTGGGTATTTGAATTGCTGTGCCCGTATCAATAACGTGGCTGCCAGAGTTCGCCCGCAAGAAGCCAAGCATAATAGCAACCTATCAAATCGCCACGTGAGCGGCTAAATCAAGTGCTTATGGACGGTTGTTTCTGACGATTGGTAAGTTGTTTGGTTAGTTATTATCTAGTTTAGGAAGTTGGTTGTTTCAATCCTGAAACGGCTTGTTCCATGTTTATAGACGCTGAAGGATCGAGGGTGCCGCCGTTGATTGCAGTGATGTCGAAACCGGGCATCGTGAATCGATTAATGAAGTACGTGGCGTTGGGCGTCACGCTTCTCTGGAGAATAGTCATGGCCATAAACAAATGATCAGTCCCTGCCTGTGGTTCGATGATCAGGCGCAGCAGGCTGCCGAGTACTACACCGGTATTTTCGAAGATTCGCGAATTGTTGGTATTACCCACTATGGCGAGGCCGGCTTCGAGGTGCATGGGCGGCCGGCCGGGTCGGTAATGTCCGTGATGTTCGAGTTGCGCGGGGAGTTATTTACTGCCCTTAACGGCGGGCCGCTCTTTACCTTCAACGAAGCGATATCGTTGCAGGTGTACTGTGAAAACCAGGAGCAACTGGATGACTACTGGGATCGGCTTTCGGCAGGTGGCGACCCGAATGCCCAGCAATGTGGCTGGCTCAAGGATAAGTACGGCGTGTCCTGGCAGATTTTGCCTAGCCTGTTGCTGAAAAAAATGGGCAGCGGTAACGCCAGTCAGAATGACCGGGTGATGAACGCGATCCTGCAGATGAAGAAACTCGATATAGCGAGGCTGGAACGCGCGTTCAGCGGGGCTTGATAGAAGGCAAAACAAGCCGATGCAATGCTCCGCAAAGGCTTGTTCGTCAGGTGTTGCACGCGGGGCCGCGATGGTTCAACGCTTAACTGCCGCCGCCACTGCCGCCACTGCCACCGTTGCCACCCGCGCCACCGGTCCCGCCATCGCCGCCGCCGCCACTACCGCCCATGCCTTGTTTGTTGCTCATGCCGCCGCCGGTGCCGCTGTCCGTGCCTTTATTGGCGGGTTCCGGGTCCATGCCTTTCACGCCGGGACTGGTGCCTTTGGTGCCGGGGTTAGTGCCGTCGGTGTTTTTTTCCAGAGGGACTTTCGGTGCGTTGTCCACGGGATCGGTCGGCCCGGTCGAACCGGCAAATGCCGTACCCGCAACCGTGGCCAGCAACCCGGACAGGGCGAGGGCAGTCAGTCTTTTGTTGAACATGATGTGAGTCTCCATTGTTATCGGGGCCATACATCTGATTGGTTGCTTGATTCACGATGTAGGTGCCGCCGCGCCCGACCAACGGCATGTCCTCAGAAACGGTAGATCTCGGGAATCTCCCTCTTGATGAAGGCATGCATGTGCTCAAGGAAGCTGTCCTGCAGGCGCGAAGCTTCGCCGTGCACCGGCAACAGCATGCAGAAATCCATCTCGATTGCCGGCTCGAAGGCTTTGAATACAATGCCTTTTCCTCGATATTCCACGGCGCTGATCGCATCGACCAGCGCGACTCCCAGGCCCTGCTCGACGAAGCCACACATGGGCAGCGACAGCTGGGTTTCCAGGCGCAATTGGCGCTCCACGTTATGGGTCGCGAAAATCGTATCAATCTGTTGCCGCGAACCGATGGCGTGCGGGTATGAGATGAAGGCCTCACCTTCAAGATCCTGCGGCACGATGAGGGGTTTGTCTTGCAGACGATGCCCTGCGGGAACGGCGCACAGCATTCGAGTTGCGAGCAGCTTCTCGCCACGGGGACTGGGATAAGTATTGGGCAGGACAATGATGCCCAGGTCGCAGCGTTGGCTGGCGACTAGATCAATCACCTCTCGCGATGAGTTCACCACCAGAGAAATCTGCACCTGATCATGCTCGGCGATGAAGCTGGCAATGGCTCGCGGTAAAAAAGACAAACCCATGGCTGGCGCGCAAGCGATCTGCAACGCGCCGCGCTTGAGGTTATGGATGTCTCGGGCGGTGCGCGCGATGCGCTCGACGCCAATCAGCGAGCGCTGCACTTCCTGGTAAAGGGCCATGGCTTCGGCAGTGGGCTGCAAGCGGCCTTTGATGCGGTCAAACAGCGCAAAGCCGATGTCATCTTCGAGGCTGGCGATCAGGCGAGTCGCCGCCGGTTGCGAGATATGCAGCATCTCTGCGGCGCGCGTTACGGTCTGCCCAAGGATCACCGCACGGAAGGCTTCGAGTTGCCGCAAATTCATAATCATCAACCCATAACAAAAAGACATGAGTGAACGAAAATAAAGCATTTTTAAAGCGCGCGTCAGCCTTCTAGGATCATTTTCATCGAATAAAGACGGCCTGATCGTTGATGGATCAAGCCGCAACGGATGAAAACGGGCCTTATGCATAAAGCTGATGTGATTGTCGTAGGCGGTGGGCTGGTTGGGATGTCCATTGCTTATGGACTGGCCTTGCTGGGGCAGCAGGTCTGCGTCCTGGATGAAGGCGACGATGCATTTCGTGCGGCGCGGGGCAACTTCGGCCTGCTTTGGGTGCAGGGCAAGGGTTACCAGATGAGTCCCTATGCGCAATGGACCCGCGAGTCGGTGGCGCTATGGCCGCAACTGGATGCAGCGCTGCGTGCCGATACCGGAATCGAGATTCACCTGCGTCAGCCCGGCGGTTTTCAGCTGTGCCTGAGCGACGAGGAGATGGCCGAGGAAGCCCGCCGTCTGGTGTGGCTGCGCGAGGCCTTCGACGGCGATTACCCCTTCGAGCTGCTGGACCCGGCGCAATTGCGCAAGCGCTTGCCGGGCATCGGTCCTGAAGTGGTGGGCGCGTGTTTTTCGCCAATGGACGGCCACGTCAATCCACTCAAGCTGCTGCGAGCTTTGTATGCGGCCTGCCAATTGCGCGGAGTGCAGGTGATCAGCGGTCAGCGTGTCGATGCTATCGGCCAGCATCCGCAAGGGTTTGAGGTGGCGGCCGGCGAGCAACGCTTTTACGGCAGGCAGCTGGTGCTGGCTGCCGGACTGGGCAATCGGCCATTAGGCACCGAGCTGGGGCTGGACGTGCCGGTTCGGCCCAATCGCGGACAGATTCTGGTGACTGAACGGCTCAAGCCGTTTTTGCATTACCCCACCACTTACGTTCGGCAAACTGACGAGGGCACCGTGCAGCTGGGCGATTCCCTGGAATCAGTGGGCTTCGATGACAGCACCAGCAGCGATGTGATGGGCGATATCGCCCGCCGTGGCGTGCAGTGTTTTCCGCGCCTGGGCCAAGTGCGAATGGTCCGGGCCTGGGGCGCGTTGCGGGTATTGAGCGCCGACGGTTTCCCCATCTACGACTCACCGACGGCTTGCCCTGGCGCCTTCGTGGTCAGTTGCCACAGCGGCGTCACGCTGGCCGCCGCGCACGTGCTGCGCCTTGCTCCGTGGATAGCCGGGCAGGGCGATGAACAACCCATTCAGCCATTCAGCCTTGCCCGATTCAGCGGCACCCACGAGGTACGTCATGCTCACTGAAGCGTTGTTTCGCAGTCTCGACAGTGAGGCCGGGCGCGTCGATATCCAGTTCGAGGGGCAACTATTGTCAGTGCCCGCCGACATGTCCCTGGCGGCTGCGTTACTGGCCAGCGGCGTTCACCAAACCCGGGAAAGCGCCATCAACGGCAGGCCCGGCGCGCCTTATTGCATGATGGGCGTCTGCTTTGAGTGTGTGGTGGAAATCGACGGCCTGGCCAATTGTCAGGCGTGTCTGACTGCCGTGCGGCCCGGCATGAGCGTGCGGGTGCAGGCCGGCGCACGGGACTTGCTGCCCTGGAGTGATGAAGATGAATGATCAGCCTGTGGATTTGCTGATCATCGGCGCCGGACCCGCCGGTATGAGTGCAGCCATCGAAGCGTCGCGCCTGGGCCTGAGGGTCGTTTTACTGGATGAACAGGCCAGCCCCGGCGGCCAGATTTACCGAAATATTCGCAGCGCCGACGCTCGCACCTGTGCCGTACTCGGCGCCGACTATGTAGCCGGTGGCGAACTTGCCGAAGCATTCATGGCCAGTGCCGTGGATTACCGCCCCAACGCGTCGGTATGGCAGGTCACACCGGAGCGCCGCGTGCATTACCTGATCGATGGCCGTGCCGAAGTCTTGCAGGCTCGCCATCTATTGATCGCGACCGGCGCGTTCGAGCGGCCAATGCCGATTCCAGGCTGGACCTTGCCCGGCGTGATGACGGCCGGAGCGGGGCAGATACTGCTAAAGAGTGCCGCACTGATTCCGACCGGGCCTGTGGTGCTCGCCGGTTGCGGCCCGTTGTTGTATTTGCTGGCGGTGCAATATCTGCGGGCCGGCATCGCCATTCAGGCGCTGGTCGATACCAGCGGCCACGGCGACGCAGTACGCAGCTGGCGGCAACTGCCCGGCGCATTGCGCGGTTGGCGGGATTTGCGCAAAGGGCTGCGGCTGCTGGCGGAATTGAAACGCGCGGGCGTCCGACATTACCGCAACGCGCGCCAGCTGCGTGTCGAGGGCGAGGGCCGCGCGAGGGGCTTGAGCTTCGACTGCGCCGATCGCTCGTGGACGCTGCCGGCATCGTTGATCCTGCTGCATCAAGGCGTGGTGCCCAATACCCAGATCAGCTGGTCCTTGCGGGCCGAGCATGACTGGAATGAGCACCAGGCCTGCTGGATTGCACGCCGTAATGCCGAGGGGCAGACCAGCCTGCCGGGCATCTTCATTGCCGGTGATGGCGGGGCGATTGGCGGCGCCAGCGTTGCGCGGTCCCAAGGTCGTCTCGCGGCGCTGGCGATTGCCTATCAACAGCAACGCATCGATCAGGCGCAATGGAAGCGTCTGGCCAAACCCTGGCGACAGGCCTTGAATCGCGAAAACGCGGCACGGCCTTTGATCGACACGCTGTATCGCCCGCAAACGGAAAATCGCATCCCAGACGATGGTGTCACGGTCTGTCGCTGTGAGGAGGTCAGCGCCGGTGCGATTCGCCAGTACGTCGATCTGGGCTGTCTGGGCCCCAATCAGACCAAGGCGTTCGGGCGCTGCGGCATGGGGCCTTGTCAGGGGCGGATGTGCGGGCTGACGGTCACCGAAATCATTGCCGAACGGCGTCGAATCAGCCCTGCGCAAGTGGGTTATTACCGAATTCGCTCGCCGCTCAAACCCATCACCCTTTTGCAATTGGCCGGTGAAAAGCCTTCAGCAGGGTGCCAATCTTCTATTAATACCACCCCTTAATAAGGAGTTTCCCATGAGTACCCCCATCCACCGCATTGAAAGCAACGCGCGATTAAGCAGAAGCGTCGTGCACAACGGCGTGGCCTGGCTGAGCGGCATTGTCGCAGCCGATTGCACCCAGGACATTCGCGGTCAGACCCGGCAGGTGCTGGAGCGTGTCGACGAACTGCTGGCGGCGTCCGGCAGCGACAAGGGCCGCTTGCTCAGCGTGCAGATCTGGATGAAGGACATGACGGCGGATTTTTCCGGCATGAACGAAACCTGGAGCGCTTGGGTGGAGGCCACGCAAACCCCGGCCCGCGCCACCGCGCAAGTGATGTTCGACGACCCGCAGATCCTGCTGGAGCTGATCGTCACCGCTGCCGTCTGAAGTCTGCTTTCCATGGAGTAGGGCGCCAACAGAGCGCTCACTCCCGCTGTTCACATTGCTGCTGCCAATAACGGACACGATCCTTTCCCGGGGCGTGACCGATTTGAACAACATCGTCTGGAGCTATGCATGAACCTGAAAAACACCGCTATCAAACTCGGCCTCGCCTCACTCCTGGCGCTGGCCGTCAACGCCCAGGCCGCCGAGCCGCAGCTGCGCATCGGTATTGAAGCCGCATACCCGCCATTCGCGTCCAAGACGCCGGATAACCAGATCGTCGGCTTCGACTACGACATCGGCCAGGCGCTCTGTGCCGAGATGAAAGTCGAATGCGTCTGGAAGGAAAACGAGTTCGACGGCTTGATCCCCGCCCTCAAGGTCAAGAAGGTCGATGCGATCATTTCCTCGATGTCGATGACGCCGGAGCGCATGAAGTCCGTGGACTTCAGCGACCGCTATTATCGAATCCCGGCGCGCCTGGTGGTGCGTAAGGACAGCGGCATCACTGACGTGCCGGCGCAGCTCAAAGGCAAGCGGATCGGCGTGCAGCGGGCGACCAACTTCGAGCGCTACGCCACTGAAAAATTCGTCCCGCAAGGCGCGATTCTGGTGCCGTACAGCTCGCAGAATGAAGTGTTCCTCGACCTGCTGGGCGGCCGACTGGATGCGACCATGGCCAGTTCCGTGGCCATCGATGAAGGTTTGCTGAAGAAACCCGAAGGCAAGGATTACCAGTTCGTCGGCCCGACGTTCACCGAAGAACAGTATTTCGGAACCGGCATCGGCATCGCCGTACGCAAGAACGACCCCTTGGCTGGCCGCTTCAATCAGGCGCTCGCCGCAATCCGCGCCAATGGTACGTACGAGAAGATTCGCCTGAAGTATTTCGATTTTGATATTTACGGGGAGTGAGACTTAACCGTTGTCGAACCCGAACTAAACGTGGGACCGGATTCATCCGGGAAGGCTTCTGAGGGGTAGCAATGACATCTTTATGCCATCGCTGGCCTCTCGCGAATCAATTCGCGGCCACGGATCATGTGTGTCGGTAATGGCATTGAGCCTCTAATTTTCTCCCAGCCTGAAAAACCCGGAAACCCCCGTATTCATTGACTGAATCCGGGGGTTTCTGGTTTTTGGCGTGTAAGACATCGCCTACAAAAAATCCTGAAAATGACACAACTCGACTGATTGTCATTAAACCGCAACATTCCGAGGATTAAATCCGCATCGGGCCTTCCCATGGATGGGCCACCAAAATTCTCTTGTTGAGGTATTGCCGTGATACTGCTGACTAAAAAACGCTTGTCGCTTCTGATCGCTTCGCTGTGCCTGAGCGGTATGGCCCATGCGACTGACGTAACCGGCGCTGGTTCGAGTTTCGTTTTTCCGGTTATCTCCAAGTGGTCCCAGGACTACAGCAAAACCGCGGACAACCGCATCAACTATCAGTCCATCGGTTCGGGCGGCGGTATCGCTCAGATCAAGGCGGCCACCGTTGACTTCGGTGCATCCGATGCCCCGATGTCCGCAGAAGACCTGCAAGCTGGCGGCCTGGGTCAGTTCCCAAGCGTGATCGGCGGTATCGTGCCAATCGTCAACGTTGAAGGCGTGGAAAGCGGCGAGCTGAAGCTGGATGGCCCAACCATCGCCAAGATCTTCATGGGCGACATCAAGAAGTGGAACGATCCAGCCATTGCTGAATTGAATTCCGGCGTGAAGCTGCCAGATACCCTGATCACCGTTGTTCACCGTTCGGACGGTTCGGGCACCACTTACAACTTCACCAACTACCTGAGCAAAGTCAGCCCGGAGTGGAGCGAGAAGTTGAAATTTGGTTCGACAGTGGTTTGGCCAGCCGGTGTGGGTGGCAAGGGTAACGAAGGTGTTTCTGCCTACGTGAAGCAGATCAAGGGTTCGATCGGCTACGTTGAGTACTCTTACGCTGTCACCAACAAATTGGCTTATACCCAGCTGAAAAACGCTGCCGGCAAGTTCATCAAGCCTGACGCCAAGGCGTTCGCTGCAGCTGCAGACACCGCCGATTGGGCAAGCGCCAAAGACTTCAACCTGATCATGACCAACGCTCCAGGTGAGGCTGCATGGCCGATCACCGCGACTACCTGGATCATCATGTACAAAAAAGCCAAGAACGAAGAGAAAAGCACAGCTGCTTTCGACTTCTTCAAATGGTCTCTGAACAACGGCCAGAAACAAGCCGAGTCGCTGGACTATGTTGCTCTGCCGAAGTCTCTGGTTGATCGCGTGGATGCCTACTGGAAAACGGAATTCACCAAGTAAGTGATCCAAGCCCGTACACCCCTGTCATCGAGCCGCGATATCGGCCCGGTGGCAGGGGCTTTTTCTTGCGAGTGGACCCAACATGACTGAAAACACCCAATACCTGTCCGCTAACGTCACCGAAGTTGAATCCGATGGCGAAAAGCGCGCCAAGCGGGATCACCGCCATGACGTGTGGTTCAAGCGGTCGTTACAAGCAGCTGCCATGCTGGTGCTTGCAATGCTGGGTTGTATTGCACTGTCCACTCTGTGGGGCGGCAGTCTGGCATTTCAAACCTTCGGGTTTGAGTTTCTGACCAGTACCGAATGGGACGTAAACGCTGGCAAGTTCGGCGCACTGGTTCCGATCTACGGCACACTGGTGACATCATTTCTGGCTTTGCTGATCGCCGTTCCGGTGAGCTTCGGCATTGCGATCTTCCTGACCGAAGTTGCACCGCCCTGGTTGCGGATGCCTATTGCCTCAGCCATCGAACTGTTGGCGGGGATTCCTTCGATCATTTACGGCATGTGGGGCCTGTTTGTATTCGGTCCGTTCATGGCTGAACATCTTTCGCCCTGGATCACCGAGAACCTGGGTGCATTGCCGCTGATCGGCCCGATGTTTCAGGGGCCGCCACTGGGTATCGGCATGCTCACGGCAGGTATCGTGCTGGCGATCATGATTACGCCGTTCATTACCTCCGTCATGCAGGAAGTCTTCCGCACCGTACCCACCACGTTGAAAGAGTCGGCCTACGCATTGGGCGGCACGACCTGGGAAGTGGTATGGGACATCGTTCTTCCCTACACGCGCTCAGCGGTAGTCGGCGGTGTGTTCCTCGGTCTGGGTCGCGCGTTGGGTGAAACCATGGCGGTGACTTTCGTGCTGGGTAACGCCCACCAATTCTCGGCCTCGTTGATGATGCCGAGCAGCTCCATCGCTTCGGTGATCGCCAACGAGTTCAACGAGGCTTACACCGACTTGCACCGCTCGGCGCTGATCGCCCTTGGCTTCCTGTTGTTTGTCGTCACCTTCATCGTGCTGGCTCTGGCACGTCTGATGCTGTCTCGTCTGTCACGCAAGGAGGGGTTATGAGTAAGGACATGGCAGGCAGCGAGCGCCTTTACCGCTCTCGTAACTTCAAGAACAAAATTGCGATGGTGCTCAGCTGCGGCGCCACGGCATTTGGTCTGTTGTGGCTGGTCTGGATTCTGTTGACCACCATCATCAAGGGCATTGATGCCCTGAATCTGCAGCTGTTCACCGGCATGACACCACCGCCTGGTACCGAAGGCGGTCTGGCCAACGCGTTTTACGGCAGTGTGCTGATGTCCGGCATCGGCTTGCTGATCGGTACACCGATTGGTTTGATGGCCGGCATCTGGTTGGCCGAATTCGCCCGTTACACCAAGCTGGGCAACGCGGTGCGGTTCATCAACGACATTCTGCTGTCGGCGCCTTCCATCGTTCTCGGTCTGTTCGTCTACACCGTGGTCGTGTTGCCGCTTAACGCTATTACCAATCATCAGGTCGGCTTCTCGGCGCTGGCCGGTGCCCTGGCGCTGGCGTTGCTGGTGATTCCGGTGGTGGTGCGTACCACGGATGAAATGATGCAACTGCAGCCGTCGACCATGCGTGAAGCGGCCCTGGCATTGGGTGTTCCACAATGGAAGCTGACTTTGCAGATCGTCCTGCGTGCCGCCAAGGCTGGCGTCGTCACCGGTATCCTGCTGGCGCTGGCGCGTATCACCGGCGAAACCGCACCGTTGCTGTTCACCGCTTTCGGCAACCAGTTCTGGAGCAGCGATCTGCTCAAACCGATCGCCAGTGTTCCGGTGGTGGTCTTCCAGTACGCCATGAGCCCGTTCGACGACTGGCACTCTCTGGCCTGGGCAGGTGCTCTGGTCATGACCTTGTTCGTGCTGTTCCTCAGTCTTGCTTCCCGCTTAATTCTTTTGCGCAATAGGGCGTCATGATGAATAACCTTTCCCTTGCCAATGAAAAAACCAAGATTCAAGTCCGTGGTCTGGAGTTTTTCTACGGCGGCCAGCAATCCCTGAAATCCATCGACATGGTGATCCCGGAAAAACGTATCACGGCGATCATCGGCCCTTCGGGTTGCGGCAAATCGACCTTGCTGCGGGTTTTCAACCGTATTTACGCGATGTACCCAAAGCAGGAAGCCAAGGGTGAAGTGCTGCTCAATGGCGAAAACATCCTGGCCCCTGGCTATTCGATGAACCGCCTGCGCAGTCACGTCGGCATGGTGTTCCAGAAGCCGGTGCCGTTTCCGATGTCGATCTACGACAATATTTCCTACGCGATCAAGCACCACGAAAAGCTCTCGCGTCGTGAGATGGAAGATCGCGTTGAGCAGGCGCTGCGTGGCGCGGCGCTGTGGGATGAGGTGAAGGACAAGCTCAAGCAAAGCGCTACCGGCCTGTCCGGTGGTCAGCAACAGCGTCTGTGCATCGCCCGCACCATCGCGTTGCGACCACAGGTCTTGTTGCTGGACGAACCGACTTCGGCCCTCGATCCGATTTCCACCGGGCGCATCGAACAGCTGATTACCGAGCTCAAAGAGCAGTTCACGGTGATCATCGTTACCCACAACATGCAACAAGCGGCGCGCTGCTCGGACTACACCGCGTTCATGTTCATGGGCGAGCTGATCGAGCACGGCGACACTGACACCATCTTCACCAAGCCTTCCAAGACGCAGACCGAAGACTACATCACCGGGCGTTTCGGCTGATTCAAGCCGGATTCCCCGAATGGGCGGGCGCCGTCGAGGCCTCGCCCATGAAGTCTTCCAGCCGCCGACGCAGCCAGCGCTCGGCCGGATCGGTGTCCATTACGCTGAGCCAGACCATGGACAAATCCAGGGTCGGGGTAATGAATGGCAGCGGTTCATCCTGTACCAATCCCAACGCACTCATCGCACTGGCGGTGTAAGTCGGCATGTTCGACAGCAAGTCAGTACCCGCCATCAAAGCGGGCAACGTGCTGTATTGCGGAATCGACAACACCACATGCCGCTTGCGGCCCAGCGCGCTCAGCCATTCATCGGCGAAACTGCTGATGTTGGCCACGTGGGACACCACCACATGCGGTCGTGAGCAGTATTCATCCAGCGTCAGTGGCGTGGACGATTTGTCGGCGCGGATCACTCGAGGCTGAATAGTGCGCAGCAGCTTGCGCTTGGCATTGGCTGGCAGCTCCCGGGTCAGACACACGCCCGCAGTGATTTCCCCGGAAATCAGCAGCTCGGAAATATTCCAGTAATCCACATGCTTGACGACGATGACCACGCCCGGTGCTTCCTGACGGATGGCGCGTAGCATGGCTGGCAGCAGACCGAATTCGACGTCATCGGACAAGCCAATGCGGAAAGTCATGTTGCTGCTGGCCGGGTCGAAGTCGTGGCTCAGGCTCAAGGCCGTAGACATGGCGTCCAGCGCCGGTGACAGATGCAGGATGATTTCCTGGGCGCGTGCGGTCGGCTCCATGCGATGCCCGACACGAATGAACAATGGATCGTTGAACAAGGCGCGCAGTCGATTGAGCGCGGCGCTGATGGTTGGCTGGCCGAGAAACAGCTTTTCCGCGGCACGGGTCACATTGCGCTCTTGCATCAAGGTCTCGAACACCACCATCAGGTTGATATCGGCCTTGCGCAGTTGGTTTCGGTTCATGAAGGTGACGATCCAGGAGATTGCAGCTCAGGGGCGCAAAGCTAACAGCTCAGGCCCCCGCGCCTCAAGCTGCCAATTGGTCGTATGCCTTGGCTGCATGGGATATCGCCAGCGCTGGAACCTGCAGCACTGAACTTCCTGGAAGCCGCGCCGGTCAGCTTTATATGCTTAACATGAGGCTGTGACTCGATGCGTATTTCATTGGATAAGCAGGTTGCGTTAGTAACTGGCGGCAGTTCGGGCCTTGGCGCAGGTGCCGCTAAGGCACTGGCAGCGGCCGGTGCCGCGGTGGTGATCAACTTCAATTCCCAGTCTGAACCGGCCGAGAAGCTCGCGGCACACATCATTGCCGAAGGCGGTCAGGCAATCGCCATTGGTGCCGACGTCTCGCAGGAAGCTCAGGTCGAGCGTCTGTTTGCGCAAACCCTGGAGCATTTCGGGCGTCTGGACATTCTGGTGGCCAATTCCGGTCTGCAAAAAGATGCGTCCATCTTCGACATGAGCCTGGCCGACTGGAACAAGGTGATCGACGTCAACCTGACCGGCCAGTTTCTCTGCGCCCGGAGTGCCTTGCACCAGTTCGTCGCCCAAGGCATGGACCACGATATATCCAGGGCCATGGGCAAAATCATTCATATGAGTTCCGTACATCAGCTGATTCCTTGGGCCGGGCACGCCAACTACGCGGCGTCCAAAGGCGGCGTCGATCTGTTGATGCGCACCATTGCCCAGGAAGTCGGCGAGAAGAAAATCCGCGTCAACAGCATTGCTCCGGGCGCGATTCGCACGGCGATCAATCAGGACGCGATGAAGGGCGATGCCGAAGCCAAACTGTTAAAGCTGATTCCTTATGGCCGCGTCGGTGAAGCAGAAGACGTGGCGAATGCAGTGGTCTGGCTAGCGTCTGATCTATCCGATTACGTGCATGGCACCACCTTGTTCATCGACGGCGGCATGAGCCTTTACCCGGAGTTCCGCGACAATGGCTGAGTTTCTGGAAGAGGCGCAAAACGCGATCGAAAACCACGGCATCATCGGCGACATGCGTAGCGCTGCGTTGGTCGCCGACACGGGCAGCATCGACTTTCTCTGCTGGCCGGATTTTGACAGTCCTTCGGTGTTCACCGCACTGCTGGACAGCAACGATGCCGGCATTTTTCAGTTGGCCCCGGATCTGCCTGACGCGCGTCGCCAGCAGATTTACCTGCCGGACACCAATGTCTTGCAGACCCGCTGGATTGCCAAGGACGCGGTGGTCGAGGTCACCGATCTGATGCCCGTCGGTCACGATGAAGATGACTTGCCTCGCGTGGTGCGGCGTATCGAGGTGCGTTACGGCGCAGCGATTGTGCGCATGCGCTGCCGGGTGCGGCTGGATTACAGCCGCGCGGAAATGAGCGTGCGCATGGATGGCGAAGACGTGTGCTTCGAGGCTGAGGGGCAGCCCGGTATGCGGCTTTCGTCGACCGCGCCGTTGCACCTCGATGAGCAGACCGCTGTTGCTGAGTTCGCCATGCAGCAAGGCGAGATTTTCGAATTCGTGCTTGGCGGGATCGACGACGAGCAAGTCAGCGCCGGGCAATGTCCGCGCTACATTGATGAGACGCTCGCGTTCTGGCGGCGCTGGAGCAAACAGTCCGAGTACCGTGGCCGCTGGCAGGAAATGGTCAATCGCTCGGCGCTGACCCTCAAGCTGCTCACATCCCGCAAGCATGGCGGCATCGTTGCTGCCGCGACCTTTGGCCTGCCGGAAACCCTCGGCGGCGAGCGCAACTGGGACTATCGCTATACCTGGATTCGCGACGCCTCGTTCACGGTCTATGCATTCATGCGCCTGGGCTATTCCGATGAAGCCAATGCGTTCATGGGCTGGGTGCGCGGCAGAATGGGCGATTGCTGCGATGATTCGAGCACCCTCGGCATCCTGTACGGCCTTGATGGCCGCGAAGAGCTGCTCGAGGAAACCTTGACGCATCTTTCCGGTTACGGCGGCGCAACCCCGGTGCGGGTGGGTAATGAGGCCTACAAACAGACCCAGCTGGATATCTATGGCGAGCTGATGGACGCCGTGTATCTGGCCAACAAATATGGCGAAGCGATTTCCTACGAAGGCTGGCAGCACGCAACTCGTCTGGTGGATTACGTCTGCGAAAACTGGCGCAGTAAAGACGTTGGCATCTGGGAAATGCGCGGTCAGGATCAGCACTTCCTGCATTCGCGCCTGATGTGTTGGGTGGCGCTGGACCGCGCGCTGCGCCTGGCCTTCAAGCGTTCGCTTCCGGCGCCTTTTGATCGCTGGGACAAGGAACGGCAGGCGATTCACGACGATATCTGGAAAAACTTCTGGGACGCCGATCTGGGCCACTTCGTGCAATACAAGGGCAGTCGCAACCTGGATGCCTCAATGTTGCTGATGCCCCTGGTGCGTTTTGTCGGTGCCAGCGATCCGCGCTGGGTCGCAACCCTCGACGCCATCGAAGGCACACTGGTGCGCGATGGCATGGTGTATCGCTACCGCAACGACGACGACCATGACGACGGTCTCGCCGGGGAGGAGGGCGCATTCACCGCCTGTTCATTCTGGTACGTCGAATGCCTGGCCCGGGCAGGGCGGGTCGAGCAGGCGCATCTGGAGTTCGAGCAGCTGCTGCGCTACGCCAATCCGCTGGGGCTTTATGCGGAGGAATTCGACGTCCACGGCCATCACCTCGGCAACACGCCTCAGGCCCTGAGCCATCTGGCATTGATCAGCGCGGCAAGCTTCCTGGATCGCAAGCTCAATGGCGAGAAGACGATGTGGCAGCCGTAAACGGGATTGGTGGAGCGAGGCTTGCCCGCGAATCGGTATTGCGGTCGACAGCTTGGTTGCGTGAACTGATGCGTTCGCGGGCAAGCCTCGCTCCAACGGGATCTGGCGAAAATCCGGTCTCACCGAAACACCGCAGATCCCTGCCGGGACCGATTTTATTCGCAAAGGTTTTCCCGGATGAATCCGGTCCCAGGTTATGACCGCATCTCGCCGCATCTCGCCGCATTCGTTGGAGCGAGGCTTGCCCGCGAATCGGTATTGCGGTCGACATTTTCGTTGCCTGAACTGATGCCTTCGCGGGCAAGCCTCGCTCCAACGGGTTGCGTTTCGACATTGAGCGGGTTGCGCAGTCATAATGACCGCATCGTCGGTCATTAATCAGTCAACGGAATCGCAATGACAAACCCCCTGTTATCGGCATTGGTTCCTCTGGTCGCCGACCTGAGTCGGGAATTGCCTGACGATGAACGCTACCGGCGTTTGCTGCAGGCGCTGCGGCAATTGTTGCCATGCGACGCCGTGGCGTTGCTCAAGCTTGAGGACGATGTGCTGATTCCCTTGGCGGTGCAGGGGCTGAGCGCCGATACCCTGGGACGGCGCTTCAGAGTGGAGGAACACCCGCGTCTCAAGGTGTTGCTGGAAAACCCTGGCCCTACACGCTTTTCCACCGACTGTGAGTTGCCGGACCCTTACGATGGTCTGGTGGAAGGGCATCCAGGCCATCTCGAAGTGCATGACTGCCTGGGTTGTCCGCTGTATTTCCAGGACAAACCCTGGGGCCTGATTACTCTGGATTCCCTGAATCCCTCGCGTTTCGGCAGCGTCGACCTAGACAACCTGCAAGCGTTTGCCAGCCTGGCTGCCGCGACCGTCATGGCCAGTGAGCGAATCAAGCAGCTGGCGCGCGGCTTTGAAGATCAACGCCAACTGGCTGAAGTCTACAAACGTGCCGCCGGCGGCCGAGGTCCTCGGGAACTGATCGGGCAGAGCGCCGTACATAAGCGGATGCAGCAGGAGATTCAGCTGGTCGGCAACAGTGCCTTGTCGGTGTTGATCACCGGGGAAACCGGGGTCGGCAAGGAGCTGGTGGCCGAGGCCATACATTTGAATTCTCCCCGCGCCCAGAAGCCGTTGATCAGCCTCAACTGCGCCGCACTGCCGGAAATGCTGGTGGAGAGCGAACTGTTTGGCCACGTCAAAGGCGCGTTTTCCGGTGCCGCGAACGGTCGTAGCGGCAAATTCGAACTGGCCGATGGCGGCACCATTTTTCTCGATGAGGTAGGGGAGTTGCCGCTTCCCGTTCAGTCCAAGCTGTTGCGGGTTTTGCAAAGCGGCCAGTTGCAGCGGGTCGGTTCAGATCAGGAACACCATGTGGACGTGCGGGTCATCGCCGCCACCAATCGGGATCTGGCCGAGGAGGTGCGCAGCGGTCGCTTCCGGGCCGATCTGTATCATCGCCTGAGTGTTTACCCGCTTCTGGTGCCGCCATTGCGTGAGCGAGGCCGCGACGTCTTGCTGCTCGCGGGTTTCTTCCTCGAAGAGAACCGCGCACGCATGGGTTTGCGCAGCCTGCGCTTGAACACCGACGCGCAGAAACTGCTGGTCGGCTACACCTGGCCGGGCAACGTGCGCGAACTCGAACACTTGATCAGCCGCGCGGTGCTCAAATCCCTTTCGGCCCACAAGGAGCGTCCGCGCATTCTGACCATCGAGGCTGCCGCGCTGGGCCTGATCGATGAAGTCGCCGTCAGCCATTTTTCCGCAACGGAAATGCCCGCAGCAATCGTCCCAGGCGGCACGCTCAAGGATTCAGTGGATGCGTTCCAGTGCAAGCTGATCGAGGAGGCTTTGGCCCGGCATCAGGGTAAATGGGTTGACGTCGCCCGGGAGATGGGGCTCGACCGCGCCAACCTCAGTCGCCTGGCCAGACGCTTGGGTATTCGCTAGGGGCGGCAGCGCCGTTGCCGGGGTATCGTGGCCAACCGCGCTGTGTACTGATTGATCATTTGGTCAAAAAAGACTGAATTTTTCGCTCGGACCAAAGGTCATCTACTGCTCTAAACAAACAGTATGAGGCACTGCCTGGATGTCCCAGTACAAACATTACCGAATTGATTACCTGTTCAATGGCGCCTTCAAATCGTTCTATATCAGTGCTGAACGCATGGACGATGCCGAAGCCTGGCACCACGCAAGCGTCGATGCCGGCATTGCCCGCATTCCTAAATATCGCCTGGAAAAAGTCGCCCGCGTGTCCAAGCCTTACGCCGAGCATTTCGGTATTACCGATGTCGAGTGGGCGCAAAGTTGATGCCCGGTGCCGGCCACCCTTCGATGGTGTGGACCGGCGACCATTAGCCTGTCAGGGCCTAATATCTGCGCTTTCTACTGCTTGCTTGGCACGCCATGAAAATCGCCTTTTTCCGGCACTAATTCGGTTCCCGGCTCAAACCCGGCTTCTGGGTCTTGCTCTTCGGTGATCGGGTCCGGGACGGTTTCGGGAAACGCTACTTCATTGGCATCGACATCTGGATTTTCCGGGCGGGAACCGGCCATGGTGCACCTCATCTGTGGATTGGTCAGGAGTTGATACGGGTTTGGATAGCCAGGTATTCAACCGGTTCACTTCCATTGACTACCGGCAGGTTGCACCACCCGCCGGCAATCTCCATGGCACATCAGCGGTGAGCGATGTTCTCCAGTGCCAGGTTGCGTGTGCGAGGGCCGAACGTGCTGATGGTGATGATCACGATCAACATGCTGCTGACGATGAAGGCCAACACCCCCGGTGTGCCGAAATGCTCCAGAAAAAAGCCGATCAGCAAACTGCTGAACACGGTCGACAATCGGCTGAAGGAGTAGCAGAAACCGACGGCACGGGCGCGGATGTTGGTCGGGAACAGTTCACCCTGATAAGAGTGATAACTGAAGCTCAGCCAGGCATTGCAGAAGGTGATCATCACGCCGCAAAACACCAGGCCCACGGCCGAGGTCTGAAACGCAAACAAGGTGCCGAAGATCATCGAGCCCAACGCCGAGCCGACGATCTGCCATTTATTCTCATAGCGATTGGCAAATTTCACGAACAACAGCGGACCCAGCGGATAGGCGAGGGTGATCACAAACGCATAACCCAGGCTGTGGGTGAGGCTGACGCCCTGGCCGGTGAGCAATGCCGGCAGCCAGTTGCCAAAGCCGAAGAAACCGATGGCCTGGAAGATGTGGAACACGATCAGCATCAGTGCCCGACGACGGTAGGGCGGCTTCCAGATGTCGGCGAAACGTCCGCGGCCTTCGACGGCAACCACTTCCGGTTCGGGCGCGTCCAGCGGTTTGCCGTGTTCACGCAGGCACTTGGCTTCAATGTCATCCATGATGCGTTCGGCTTCATCAAAGCGCCCATGTTGCGCGAGCCAGCGCGGTGACTCGGGCAGGCGCGAGCGCAGCCACCAGATGAACAGCGCGAATACCGCGCTGGCCAGCACCACCCAGCGCCAGCCGGAAATCCCGAACGGCGCTTGCGGCACCAGCCACCAGGACATCAGGGCAACGGCCGGAACCGAAAGGAACTGAATGAAAAAGGCAAAGGCAAACGCCGAACTGCGAATGCGCTTGGGCACCAGCTCCGACAGGTAAGCATCAATGGTCACCAACTCGATGCCCAGCCCGATACCCACCAGAAAGCGCATGCAAATGATGCCCAGCGCCGAACTCTGCACGCCCATGAGCACGGTGGCGACGGTGTACCAGATCAACGCGAAGGTGAAGATGGCACGGCGTCCAAAACGGTCGGCAATCGGGCTGAGCAGGCTGGCACCGAGAAAAAGCCCGAGAAAGGTTGCCGAGGCGAAGGCGGCCTGATCGGAAAAACCGAACACGCCTTGTGCGCCGGTGGCGAAGATACCGTCACGCAGCAGGCCTGGACTGATGTAAGCGGTCTGGAATAAATCGTAAAGCTCGAAAAAGCCACCGATGGACAACAGCGCGATCAGGCGCCAGATCGTCGCCACTGCCGGCAAACGATCGATGCGGGCGCTGATGGATGCTGCACGAACAGGATCAACCCCATCGGAGGGGATTTGCGGCGTCACGCTGTCCGCCGTTGATAAAGAGGTCATGGGTCAGATTCCGGAATTACTGGATCACACATGATAGATCTTTTACATTTTGAAATGATTGTTTAGATCGGTTAGTTATAGCGAATCTTGGCTGTTAATTGCTGAATGGTCGGAAATTTCACGTTTTTATGCCGAACGGTCGCTCAAGGTTGATCAGCGCTGCTATACCGATTTTTGGGCTCCGTTGGCCGGATGCGTGGCAACTAAGCTGAACCTCTGCGTTGAACCAGTAGTCAGCCCATTACCTATCAACCTGTCAGGAAGCAGCCCCATGGCGACCATGAAAGCGATAAGGATTCACCAGTTTGGTGATTCGAGTGTGCTGCAACTCGAATTTATTGAGATCCCTCATCCGCAAGTGGGCGAAGTATTGGTACGAATTGCCGCTGCGAGTGTCAACCCGGTGGACTACAAGATTCGCCAAGGCGAATTTCCGCCGGTCAGCCAAGATAAGTTGCCCATCACTCTGGGGCGGGATTTTTCCGGCGTTGTCGAGCAGGTGGGCGGTGGTGTGGGAAGTTTTGCTAAAGGGGATCGGGTTTTCGGGATGGTCGGCGGTGATGCCAGTTACGCGGAGTACGCCGTGATCAAGGTCGAGCATCTGGCGAAAATTCCGGAAAATCTTGATTTCATACACGCTGCGGCCGTGCCTCTGGCTGCGCAGACAGCGTGGCAGGCGCTATTCGATCACGGCCATCTGGAGGCCGGCCAGCGCGTGCTGATTCAGGGCGCCAGCGGTGGCGTCGGGCACTTTGCCGTGCAGCTCGCGGCCGCCAAGGGCGCGATGGTTTACGCCACCGGCTCGGATAAAAGCACGCGGTTCATCAGCGCACTGGGCGCGGACCGGGTCATCGATTACACCAAGGAACGTTTCGAGGATGTCTGCTCGGATATCGATCTGGTGATCAATCTGGTGTCCGGCGAAATGCAGCAGCGTTCATGGGCTGTATTGCGACGTGGCGGCACATTGGTTTCCACCTTGAACGAGCCCGCCCGCAACCGCCCGGATGCGTACGGCAAGAACAGCCGCTTTTTTCTGGTTGAGCCCAGTGGGGCGCAGCTTGCAGACGTCGCGCAGTTGATCAAGGGCGAGCTGGTGAGCGTGAAGGTCAATGTCACTTTCCCGCTGAAAAGCGCAGCAGCGGCTCAGGATTACCTGGAAAAATCACACATTGAGGGGAAGGTGGTTTTGACTGTCGATGGGTGAGGGTTGGCTACGCTGCCAGATCGCATTTCACTTTGGGAGCGAACTTGTTCACGAAGCAATCCGTAGGACCGGCTTTAGCCGGGAGGGCGGAAGGTCTGACGACGCAACTGCTGCGAATGTACCTGCCTCCTCCCGGCTAAAACCGGTCCTACGGGATCTATTCAACTTCAAAGGGGTGTGTGATGAGGATCAAGACGGTATCTACATGATGAAGGCGGCGATATTTTGCATATCAAGATATGTCGCAAAACTTTAACATCGACACCTCGTCCCGTTGCCCGTCTGGTCCCCGTGAAGTTCAAACTGCCCACCACTGCCACTGCACCGTTTTGCCCGTCCGCGGTTACCGATAGCGTCGCCATTCCCGCCAATGCCTCGTTGGCGCGCAAGATGATGCTGTTTGTCGGCCCCGGCCTGCTGGTTTCCATCGGCTACATGGACCCCGGCAACTGGGCAACGGCCATTGAAGCTGGCTCGCGATTCGGTTATTCGCTGCTGTTTGTGGTGGTACTGGCGAGCCTGTCCGGCATGGTGTTGCAGAACCTGTGCTCGCGGCTGGGCATTGCCACCGGGCGCGACCTGGCGCAGTTGTCGGCAGCGCGTTACAGCCCGCGCGTCGCGAAAGGCCAGTGGTTATTGGCGGAGCTGTCGATTGTCGCCACGGACCTTGCCGAGGTACTTGGCGCGGCCTTGGCCTTTCATCTGTTGCTCGGCGTCTCCATCACCGTCGGCGTGGCGTTGACTGCCTTCGATACGCTGATCGTGCTGGCCTTGCAGGGCGCCAACTTCCGACGTCTGGAGGCCATCGTCCTGGGGTTGATTGCGACCATCGGCGCCTGTTTTACGGTCGAGCTGATCCTCATCAAGCCATTCTGGCCGGATGTGTTTGCAGGACTGAAGCCAAGTTGGGATGTGCTCAGTGGCCAGGAGCCGCTGTACATCGCCATCGGTATCCTCGGCGCGACGGTCATGCCGCATAACCTCTATCTGCATTCTTCAGTGGTGCAGACCCGGGTCAACGGCAGCGATAACGCCAGCAAGGCCAGCGCGATCAAGTTCGCCCGCGTCGACACCATTGCATCCCTGAGCCTTGCGCTGCTGATTAACGCTGCGATCCTGATTCTGGCGGCCGCCGCATTCCATCAGAGCGGGCATACCGAGGTGGTGGAAATTCAGGACGCTTATCACTTGCTTGACCCCTTGGTGGGCGGTGCCGTGGCCAGCGTATTGTTCGGCATAGCCTTGCTGGCGGCGGGGCAGAGTTCGACGTTTACCGGCACCATCGCCGGCCAGGTGGTCCTCGAAGGTTTCTTGCAGGCCAAGATTCCCTGCTGGCAGCGGCGGTTGATCACCCGCGCCCTGGCGTTGATTCCTGCGTTAATTGGCGTGATGTGGCTCGGCGATAGCTCGGTAGGCAAGATGCTGGTGCTCAGCCAAGTGGTGCTCAGCCTGCAACTGCCATTCGCCCTCTGGCCGTTGATTCGCTTCACCAGCGACCGGCATTTGATGGGGCCGTTCGTCAACAGCCGGTTGGTGCAGACCGCCGCCTGGAGCCTGTTCGGCCTGATCTCGGCGGCGAACCTGACGCTGCTGTGGTTCTGGATCAGCTGATTTCGACCTGAACTCCGTGGACGCCTTTGACTCACAACCCTGTCAATAGATCAGGTGTCTGCGAGCAGGAGCGAGTCCTTTGAAAGTCGAGAGTGCAAGTCTTCCCGGCGCCGAGCGGGAAAAGGGCAGGGTTTTCGAGACCGACTTACCCGCGCGTCTTGATCGTCTGCCCTGGGGGCGTTTCCACACGCTGCTGGTGTTCGCGCTGGGCATTACCTGGCTGCTCGACGGCCTGGAAGTGACGCTGGCCGGTTCGGTATCGGGCGCGCTCAAGTCCAGCGAACTGCTGCAGATGTCCAACAGCGAGATCGGCCTGGCGGGCGGGGTTTACATTGCCGGCGCAGTGTTAGGTGCCTTGTTCTTTGGCTGGCTGACCGATCGCCTCGGTCGTCGCAAGTTGTTCTTCATTACCTTGCTGCTTTACGTCGGCGCCACTGCGGCTACTGCATTTTCCTGGAATGTCGCGAGTTTTCTGTTGTTTCGCTTTCTCACCGGGATGGGCATCGGCGGTGAATACACGGCGATCAACTCGACCATTCAGGAGTTCACCCCGGCGCGCTACCGTGGCTGGGTGGACCTGACCATCAATGGCACATTCTGGCTGGGCGCTGCATTGGGGGCGGCAGGCTCGATCGTCTTGCTCGATCCGCAATGGGTCGGCGGCGACCTAGGCTGGCGGTTGTGCTTCGGCATCGGCGCGGCACTCGGGCTGATCATCCTGTTCATGCGCTTGTGGCTGCCGGAAAGTCCGCGCTGGTTGCTGATCCACAATCAGGCGGATCAAGCGCGACGCATCGTCGAGCAGATCGAAGCAGGCATGATCAAGCAGGGCCACCGATTGCCCGATGTCACCAGCAAACCGCTGCGTTTGCATGCCAGGGATCACACGCCGCTGCGGGAGATATTCCAGACCTTGTTCGTCAAGTTTCGCCAGCGGGCGTTGGTCGGCATGACGCTGTTGACTGCCCAGGCGTTCTTCTACAACGCGATTTTCTTTACTTATGCGCTGGTGCTGACGGACTTCTACCAGGTTCCGGCTGAGCAGGTCGGCTGGTACGTGTTGCCTCTGGCCCTGGGCAACTTTTGCGGCCCGCTGCTGCTGGGGCGTTTGTTCGATGTGATTGGGCGCCGGGTGATGATCAGCCTGACCTACGGAATCTCCGGCGTGCTGTTGGCCATTAGCGGCTACTTGTTTGAGCAAGGCGTTCTGGATGTGACGCAGCAAGCAATTGCCTGGATGGTGATTTTCTTCTTCGCGTCCGCTGCCGCCAGTTCAGCGTATCTGACGGTGGCCGAGACCTTTCCCCTGGAAATTCGCGCATTGGCGATTGCCGTGTTCTATGCCTTTGGCACCGGCCTGGGCGGGATTATCGGGCCGAGCCTGTTCGGCTATCTGATCCAGACCCATGACCGCAGCAACGTCCTGATCGGCTATTTGATCGGAGCGGGGCTGATGATAGTGGCTGCAATTGTCCAGGGGATCTGGGGCGCAGCCGCTGAGCGCAAGTCGCTGGAACAGGTGGCCAGGCCACTGTCGCAAGCTCAGGATTGAGCGGGCGGCGCTTGACTCATGGTACTTAATGCAGGGCGAATAGCGCGCCGCGTTTGGTCAGCAAAATATGATCGGCGGAGAGAAACAGCAGGCCCAATGGGTCGCTGAGTACGCCGTAGATGAAATGACCGGTGATCATGTCCAGCTCGAACAAGTCTCTCAGACCCAGAAGGTTATTCTCTGCATCCCCTCGCAGGGCCAGTGACGAGCTGTAATCAACAATTGATAACTGAGCGATCAATGACTGCAGTAAGGCTGAATTGCTCTCGATAGACATGGTGTTACCCTGAAGTACAGCGTACAGATTGGAACGCTATCCAAGTAGGAAGCCTGTCATCGCAGTTGGTTCAGTTCCTTGTTGCTCAACAGGATCAGAGGTATCAGCAGGACCGGATCAAGGTGTGATCCGGTCGGCAATGGTCCGTAAATCATCGACCGTATCTTGCAGCTTGACGACCTGATGACTCACATCTGCGGCATCCTTGGCGTGGATGGAGTGCTGCAGAAAGACAGCATGACCGGCCAGGCTCAGGGAAATGCTTTCCAGATCATTTGCGGTTTTTTGCAGGTCTTGCTGAATTTCTTTCAAGGATCAATGCTCACGGTTGCGACTCAAAAAGCCGAATCGTTTGGCCATTGACGTCAGCAGGATTTTCAGCGTTTATTTACTGCGCGCCTTGGCCTCGGCTGCCAGGCATTCCAGAGCGAACTGCTCGGTGTAGGTCATCTGGATCGGGGTTGTTTCGCCCTTGACGGTACGTTCGCCTTCCAGGATGTAGCGCATGCGTTTGTCGGTGACACCAATGCGCTTGGCAATCCAGGATGGCGTCTGACCGATGCGGCTGATCAGTTTGTCAGCGTATTCGGTGGCCGGGTTGTAATGTTCAGCGTTGGGAGTCATGTCGCGTCCAGATAAAGTGTTGCGGCGATGGCATCGCATTCGGGCGACATAGTGCTTGAATCAGCACCCCGTGTCTCCTGCGGGCAGTCAACAAATCCGCTGATTACTCGTCTTCCTGTTCGGAATAGGAGTCCAGCAGCGCTGCCAGGGCCAGGGTGCGTTGCAGCCCGGAAGTCGTCGCCATGATTTCGGCGACTGCGGCAATCGCCGCAGCCTTGGCTTCGGCGCGCTCTGCGTCGGTGTGGTTAAGCGTGGCGTCCTGCGCGGCTTCGATGATCGATTGCTCAAAGCTGTTCATAGGTGTGCTCGGCAAGGGAAGGTTTTCCGGATAAGGCCTTGAAACGGCTACAGCTGCACATCATTGACAGGCTCCAGGCGAGGTGGGGCGGGTTCGTCGAGCATGTCCAGCACCGAGATTTCGATGTCACGGCACAGTGCGTTCAACGGCAGATCATTGGGTTGGGTGTCGAAAGGGTCGGCGATCTGGTCGCCCAGCGCGTCAAGTCCGAAAAAAGTATAAGCCAATACCAGCACCGCAAACGGCGTAAACCAGCCGATGCTGTCCACCAGGCAAAACGGCAGCAGGAAGCAATAGACATGCACGATGCGGTGCAGCATCAGAATGTAAGGGTAGGGGATCGGCGTATTACTGATGCGTTCGCAGCCGCCCAGTACGTAAGACAAGCGGTTCAGCTGCTGATCCATGTCGGTTTTCAACGGGTCGCCGATGCTGCTTTGCCGCGCCTGGTCCATCAGCCGTTGGCCGATCAGGCCCAGTAGTACGCTTGGCGGGTTTTCCTTGTCGAAGGTGGCGCGTTGCAGCGCTGGCTCCAGCAGCCGGCAACTGTCCTCACCGGGTTTCTCGCCGCGCAGCCAGTCCTTGAGCAAGTAGCTGAAGGCAATCAGCGCATCGAGGAGGGCGCGTCGTTCGGTCGACGGCAGGTTGGGCATCATGCTCAGGCTTTGCCGGGTCAGGTTGCGGGTCACAATGGACAGCTCGGACCACAAGGTGCGCGCCTCCCAGAACCTTTGGTAAGCCACGGTATTGCGAAAGCCGAGGAAGATCGCCAGCGTCAGCCCCCACAGGGTGAATGGCGTTGCGGTCAGCACCACTTTGTAATCGAACAGCTTGCCATGGGTAGCAACCACCACCGAACTGATCAGCATCGTGAACAGCACTTTGGGCCAGATCGCCGGCACGATGGTGCCGCGGATGGCAAATAACAGCGCCCAAAGGGACGGTTTCTGTGGGCGGGTAATCATTCAGCAACTCTGTCTGGGGAAAGCAATGCCCGTAATTCTGCCCTATCGGTGCCAGATGATCAGCATTTGCGTTGTGTCTCTGCGGGTTTTTTGCACATCGCTGGGTAATTTTCTTCAATACCCAGCCGGTGCGCGTCTTTACCGTGATCGACTCATTTCCGGGTTAAGTCAGGGTATTCAGATGAGTGTGTTTCTTTCCATGGCGGCCTTCGCACTGGCTTCGTCGATTACGCCGGGACCGGTCAATATCGTTGCCCTGAGTTCGGGGGCCAGATTTGGCTTGGGACCGGCGTTGCAGCACGTAACCGGCGCAACCCTGGGCTTCACGTTATTGCTGGTGTTGACCGGTTTCGGATTGCATGAGGTGCTGATTCAGTGGCCGTTCCTGACCCAGGGGATCAAGTGGGCAGGGGTGGGTTTTCTGTTGTACATGGCGTGGAAGCTGGCCCGTGACAACGGTCGCTTGAGCGTCGATCAGGCCAGCGACCGGCCGTCGATGCTGTACGGCGCGGTCATGCAATGGCTTAACCCCAAGGCCTGGCTGGCGTGTATTGCCGGCATGGGTGCCTTTGCCGCCAGCGGTGAGGCGCGGCTCATCTGGCAGTTTGCCGCGATCTACCTGGTGATTTGTTACTTGTCCCTGGCGTGCTGGGCTTTTGCCGGGACTTTCCTGCGCCCCTATTTAACCAGTGCGCTGGGCATTCGCGTGTTCAACCGCTGCATGGCCTTGCTGCTGGTGGGCTGCGCTGGGTATCTGCTGGCCGCTTAAAGCTTGTATTGGCCTGGGGTCGCGGCGAGATGTTTCTTGAACGCTCGTTGAAAATGCGCCTGATCGGCAAAGCCGGTTTCCTGAGCTACATCGGCGATCAGCCGCCCGCTTTTGAGCTGCGTGCGGGCATGTTGAATCCGTCGATTGATCAGGTAGGCATGGGGCGTCATGTGGTAACGCTGCTCGAAGGCGCGAATCAGGTACGACGCCGAGATATTCGCAGCGCCGCAGATATCGTCGAGGCTGATCGCTGCCTTGAAGTTATCGTTGATGTAGTGCTCAGCCCGTTCCACGCGATCCACGGGTTGGTCGGCATGCAGGACGGCACTGCCCAGTGTCTGTTGCATCTGGGTGAAGAAGGAAACCGCAGCGCATTGTTTACCGAGCACATCCGTTTCGGTGTCGATCAACGTGGCATACAGCTGATTGATCCCCCGAAACAGCTCGACGGAGCTGCTGTGAGTCTGGGCGATGGGCTGGAAATCAAGGTTGGTGTCCATGCCCAACTGGTGCTGAAGGTTTCGTAGCCACAGGCTGTCGACGTACAGCATCAGATATGACCAATGCTGGTCGGCAATCGGGTTGCAGGCATGCACATCGCCGGGATTCATCAGCACCACTGTGCCGCTTTGGACGCGGTGGCTGGTCTTCTCATGCAGGTACGTGCTTTGCCCGGCGGTGATTGCGCCGATGGAAAACACCTCGTGAGAATGCTTGGCGTAACAGAATTTGCGCCCATCGCCCACCGAACGTGCCTCGATGAAAGGCAAGCGAGCGTCGCGCCAGAAAAACGGTGCGGCCAAGCGTTTGGCGCTGTCCTGGTCCATGCCGATTCAATCCCGAGGCGTAGTAGTAGAAAGTGAGATTAGCCTATCCCGGGTTCGCACCACCAATCCGGGATCGGCATTCAAGCGGCGTTGTGTAACTCGATCAAGCCCTGAAACCAGTCCATAAACACCCGACATCGTTCCGGCAGATGGCGTCGATGGGCGTACACCAGGGAAATCTTCATCGGCGCGGGACGAAACTCAGGCAGGATTTCAATCAAGTCACCGCGCATCAGATGTTTGCGCATGCCCATGCGCGGCGACTGGACGATGCCCAGATTGCCCAGGCAAGCGGCCTCATAAGCCTGCACATTGTTGACGGTCACGCTGTGCGGCATGGCCACTGTGCGGGTTTTGTCCTGATCCTGGTATTCGAAGTGCGCGGTGCTCGCGCCGAACGCCATCACATAATTGATCAAGCGATGCTGCTGCAAATCCGCGAGGCTGGTCGGGACGCCATGCTGCCGGGCGTAACCGGCGCCGACGCAATTGACCATCGGCAAGTCGCCCAGGTTGCGCGCCACCAGATGCGAGTCCGGCAGCTCGCCGATGCGCAAAACGCAATCGAAGCCTTCGCGCACCAGATCGACCCGACGATCCGTGCTGCTGATTTCCAGATCAATCCCTGGATGCTGGCTCAGGAATTCACTCAAACGCGGCAGAAGGATGTTGTGCGCCATGGCGGTCGGCATGTCGACCCGCAACCGACCGCTGAGCATTGCATCGCTGCGGAACAAGCCTTCAAGCTCATCCATCTGCGCCAGCATGTCTTTGCTGCGTTCGTACAACAGCTGCCCATCAGGCGTGACCTGAACCCGGCGCGTGGTTCGTAATAACAGGCGCGTGCCAAGCAGTTCTTCGAGGGCCTGGACCTGTTCCGACACGGTCGAGCGCGGCAGGCCCAAGGCTTCGCTGGCTTGAGTGAAACTCGACAGTTCGGCGACGCGCACGAAGGTGCGCAACAGTTCCAGTTTGTTCATGCCGAATGAATCTCCGTAGATACCGCCTTGATCCCATCACACAACCCGTAGGACCGGCTTTAGCCGGGAGGAGGCCGGTACATTCGCAGCAGTTGCGTCGTCTGACCTTGCGCCCTCCCGGCTAAAGCCGGTCCTACGGACCCTGTGTGCTGGCCGACATCGCGGTGTAAGCGACATGGATAAATCCTCTGCGCGGCTTTCCTTCAATTGTTCGCTTAAAGCGTCTAGTCATTTCGCTTATCAGCAGTTTATCGCTAGTGGATCGAACAATAGACTCGTTCCCACTCCCTGACCACTCTCTTCGAGGAAATACCCATGAGCAAGAAAATCGCTTTGATTACTGGTGCCAGTCGCGGGCTTGGCAAAAGTACGGCGTTGCACCTGGCGGCCCAAGGTGTCGATGTGATCGGCACCTATCACAGCAAGCAGGCAGAAGCCCAAGCCGTGGTCGCCGAAATTGAGGCCCTTGGCGGTCGTGCGCACATGCTGCAACTGGATGTCAGCGACAGCAGCAGTTTCGATGCTTTCAGCGCGCAGGTTTCCCGGACGCTGGCGGATGTTTTCCAGACCAGTCAGTTCGATTTCCTGGTCAACAATGCGGGCGTCGGCATCTACAACAGCTTTGCCGAAACCAGCGAGGCGCAGTTCGATCAGTTGGTGGATATTCACTTCAAGGGGCCGTTTTTCCTGACCCAGAAACTGCTGCCATTGCTGGCCGATGGTGGGCGCATCGTCAACGTATCCAGCGGTCTCGCACGCTTCAGCCTGGTCGGTTACGCGGCGTATGCCTCGATGAAAGGTGCCATCGAAGTCTGGACCCGTTACCTGGCCAAGGAACTCGGACCACGCGGCATCAACGTCAACGTGCTGGCCCCCGGCGCGATTGCAACGGATTTTGGCGGCGGGACAGTGCGGGACAATGCTGAAGTCAACCAACTGATAGCGTCCAGCACCGCACTGGGACGGGTCGGTGAAGCCGATGACATCGGCGCGGCGATCAGCATGTTGCTGGGTGACGGCGGGAAGTGGATCAACGGGCAACGGATTGAGGCGTCAGGCGGGATTTTTCTCTAAAACCCGTTGGAGTGAGGCATGCCCGCGAAGGCGTCAAAACTGGCGATGAAAAATGCGACCAGACGATGATTCGCGGGCAAGCCTCGCTCCTACAAGCTGTTATTTTCTGATCGGCACGATCTCGGTGATCTGACCGTTGGTGATCTGCACCATCACGTACTTGTCATTGATCTTGACCCACTGGGCTTCTTTGGACGGTGCTTTGAGGCCGTGCTTGCTCCAGTCCTTCATGCCGGCTTCAGGGCGCTGGAATTTTGCTGGCGCCCGGGAACCCAGTTCCAGATCACGGATATTCTCTTTGGATTGTTCAACTTTCGGTTCAGGCTTTTCCTGAGCCTGGACGGCGACATTGGTGACAGAAACGCAGCCAAGAATAGCCAGACAAGCGATGAGCGATTTACTGTTCATAAGTGGTTCCTGATTTGCTAACGGCTCAGTGCGTAATGCTCTGTTCGTGTAGCTAGGACCACCGTTGCCAAAAAACATTCGGTTTGAAGTTGCCGTTCGCCTCAACTGCAGAAAGGTGAACGGCACGACGATCAGTTTTTCAGTTCAGCCGCGACGGTCTGTGCCAGTGGCACGGTTCGGCGACCGATCAGCGAACTGAGCTGATGCCCCTCATCGAACAGCGCACCCTTGGACGCGCCGACATCCGAGTTAGCCAACAGCGCCGCGACGAAATTCGGCAGGCCGGCCTGAACCAACGCGGCTTCGAAGTCGGCTTGAGGCAGGTCGGTGTAGCCGATGGCTTGGCCGGTCTGCTTCGACAGTTCCGCAGCAAACTCGGCCAAGGTGTAGGAGTCGTCTCCGGCCAGTTCGTAGGTGCGACCCGCCTGATTGTCCTTGGCCGTCAATACCGCCACCGCCGCAGCGGCGTAATCAGCTCGAGGCGCGGAACTGATCCGACCACCGCCGGCGCTGCCGAACACCGCGCCATGAGCCAATGCGCCGGGGATGCCCGCAGTGTAGTTTTCCGTGTACCAGCCGTTGCGCAGCAGCACGAAAGGCAGGCCTGATTTCTGTAGCGCCGCCTCGGTTTGGCGATGTTCGACGGCCACGCTCAAGGGTGAAGAATCGGCGCGCAGCACGCTGGTATAAGCGAGCAGTTGAACGCCGACGCGCTTGGCGGCATCGATGACGGCCTGGTGCTGCGCCGCACGTTGGCCCAGTTCGCTGGAGGAAATCAGCAGCAGCGTTTCAGCACCTTTGAACGCGCTGTCCAGGGTTTCTGGCCTGTCGTAGTCGGCATGCCGGACCTTGACGCCCAAGGCAATCAGGTCGGCGGCTTTTTCCGGAGTGCGTACAGCCGCGACGATCTGCGAGGCTGGAACGACCTTGAGCAATTGTTCGACTACCAGGCGGCCGAGCTGGCCGGTTGCACCGGTGACAATGTACATGGCAGATTTCCTTGCTAGGCATTTAGTGAAGCCCAAGCATAAGCATCATGCTAACCTTTCGTAAGTACGTACAAAAAGGTAAGTGTCATGACGCAAAGTGCCAAGGTTCCCACAGAGTTCTGTTCGACCATCATGCAAGCCCGCTCCGGGGAGCTGATGGCCACCGATTGCCCGTCGAGAATTATCCTCAGCCATGTCTGTAGCCGCTGGGGCGTGTTGGTGTTGGTGGTGCTGCGTGGCGGCATGCATCGCTTCAGTGAGCTGCGCCGCAAGATCGGCGGTGTCAGCGAGAAGATGCTTTCGCAAACCCTGCAGAATCTCGAACACGATGGTTTTGTCGAGCGCAAGGCGCTGCCCGTGGTGCCGCCCCATGTCGAATACCGGTTGACGCCTCTGGGGGAAGAAGTGGCGTTGCAGGTCGATACGTTGGCGAGCTGGATCGAAGGGAATCTGCCAAGGATCATGGAAGCGCGGGGCTCGTAGGATTTCATTCCGAGCAAAAAAATGCCCGACCTCATCACAAGGCCGGGCATTTTTTATTGCAGCGCTTTTACTTGGGCTGCAATTGCTCGCGCACAGCCTTTACGTCCGCGCTGGACACGGCCGGTGCCGCGTTGCCCCAGCTATTGCGCACGTAAGTCAGGACGTTGGCGACGTTGTCGTCGGACAGCGCCCAGCCCAGGGATGGCATCGCCGGTGCGGTCGGAGCCGCATCGGTGGCGCCAGCGCGGCTGCCGGCCAGTACGACACGAATCATCGACGATGCATCGGCACCGTTGACCAAAGGCGCCATGGCCAGTTTCGGGAACAGGTTTTCTGTGCCTTCGCCGTTGCCGACGTGGCACGCCGAGCAGCGATCAGCGTAGATCGCCTTGCCCGCGACCATCGCGCTATCCGTAGCCGCCAGGGCTTTCGGCGGATTGGCCGGTTTGCTGCCGTCCTTGAGGAACACCGCGACCGCCATCAAGTCTTCGTCTTTCCAGTGCTGGGAAGAGTGCTCGACTTCTTCGGCCATGGGGCCTGAAGCGATGTCGAAGCGGTTGGCACCGGTTTTCAGGTACTTGACGATGTCGTCCTCGGACCAGCTGCCAATGCCGCTGTGGGCATCGGCAGTGATGTTCGGCGCGACCCAGTTCTGCAGGTTGGCGCCACCGAGGAACTGGTCGTTCTTGTCACCGCCGGTCAGGCTTTTCGGCGTGTGGCAGGTGCCGCAGTGACCCAGGCCTTGCACCAGATACGCGCCACGGTTCCACTGCTCGGTCTTCTTCGGATCGGCCTTGAACTCGCCTTCCTGGAAGTTCAGCAGGTTCCAGCCCAGCAAGCTGGTGCGGACGTTGAACGGGAAGGGCAGTTGGTTGGTTTCGACCTTGTTGTCCGCTGGCTCGATGGTTTGCAGATAGGCCCAGATCGCCTGATTGTCCTGACGCAGCACCTTGGTATACGCCGTGTAAGGCATGGCGCCGTACAGACGCTTGCCGTCCAGGCCATGACCTTTGGACATGGCGTTCTGGAAATCTTCGAAGCTCCAGCGGCCAATGCCGTTGACCGGATCAGGGGTGATGTTGGCACCCAACAGTTTGCCGAACGGCGTGTCGAGCACGACACCACCGGAAAACGCTGGTTTGCCGGGCAGAGTGTGGCAAGCCGTGCAGTCGCCCAGGGTGGTCAGGTAACGACCTTTTTCCACCAGGTTGTAGGAGTCGGCACCGGTGGCGCCGTGTGCGACGTTAAGGGCCAGGCCTAGCACGCCTACGCAAACCGAAAGAAGAGTCTTCATACGGTGATCATCTCCCCAGGGCGTTTCAGGTAGCGGGTGCGAATCGCGTCGGCGGCCTTGAAGGCCAGCGCCGCAACGGTGCCGGTGGGGTTGTAGCCGGGGTTCTGCGGGAAGGCGGAAGAGCCGACCACGAACAGATTCGGCACGTCCCAGACTTGCAGGTATTTATTCACCGAACTGGTCTTCGGATCGGCGCCCATGATGAAGCCGCCAACGATGTGCGAAGACTGATACGGCGCGCTGTTCCAGTGACCGGTTTGCGCGCTCGGGACCATTTGCCTCGGGTTCATGCTCTTGGCGATTTCCTGGACTTTACCCGTCACGTAGGCGGCCATCTTGCGGTCGTTCTCCGGGAAGTCGAAGGTGATGCGCAACAGCGGTCGACCCAGTGGATCTTTATAGGTCGGGTCCAGCGACAAGTAGTTGGTGCGCGTCGAATAGCTGCTGGCTTCACAACCGATGGACATGGTGCTGGCGTAGTTCTTCACCGTCGCTTGCTTCCACGCCGCACCCCAGGCCGGAGTGCCGGGTGGCAAAGGCCGCGAGTCGATAGGTGCAGCGCCAATCGGGGTTACCCGGGTGCTGCCGCCGCCAACGAAACCCAGACCCGAATGGTCAAAGTTGTCGTTGTTGAACTCGTCGATGCCCATGCCGATGGCGCCGCCACCGATGAAGGGGTTGAAGTTCTTGTCGTCGAAGAACATCCGCACGCTGTTGGCGGTCTGGTACGCGTAGTTGCGGCCCGTGGTGCCGGTGTTGGTGACCGGGTCGTAAGGCTTGCCAACGCCGGAAAGCAGCATCAGGCGCACGTTTTCGAAGATGAACGCGCTGATCACCACCAGGTCGGCCGGTTGCTCGAACTCGTCACCGTTGGCGTCGACGAAGATGATCCCGGTCGCACGTTTGCCGGTGCTGTCCATGGTCACGCGCAGCACTTCGCAGTTGGTCTTGGCAGTGAAGTTCGGCTTGCGAATCAGCACTGGCAACACCGTGGTGATCGCGCTGGCCTTGGAGTAGTTGGCGCAGCCGTAGTTGGTGCAGAAACCACAGAAGGTGCAGGCGCCCATGGTGATGCCAAGGGAGTTGGTGTAAGCGCGGGAAACCAGCGCCGATGGCACCGGGAACGGCTTGTAACCCAGGTTGCGCGCGGCTTCGGCGAACAGGACCGGGGCGTAGGTCTGCTCGGTCGGCGGGTTCGGGTATTCTTCCGAACGTGCGCCTTCGAAGACGTTGCCGCCTTCCTGGATCACGCCCTTGATGTTACCGGCCTTGCCGGAAACACCGGCCAGACGGTCGAACTTGGTGTAGAACGGCTCCATCTCTTCCCAGTCGGTGCCCCAGTCTTGCAGGGTCAACTCAGGGGACAGTTCTTTGCCGTAACGCTCGGTCAAATGGCTGTGCAGACGAAATTCGTGGGGCTGGAAGCGGAAGCTGATGCCCGCCCAGTGATTGCCCGCGCCGCCCGTGCCGTTGCCGGGGTGGAAAGAACCCCAGGTGCGCATCGGCAACGCCGTTTCGGTCACACTGTTGCGCATGGTGGTGGTGTTTTGCTTGGTGCGCAGCATCAGTTCCTGACGGCGCGAATAGCGCAGCTCGTCGGTGGCCGAAGCGATATTGAAGTCACTTGCCGTGTCGCGCCATGGGCCACGTTCGAAGCCGATAACGCTCAGGCCTTCATCGGCCAGTTCGTTGGCGATGATGGAACCGGCCCAGCCGAGTCCGACAACCACGACGTCGGTGGAAGGTAGTTTCTTTGCCATGTCGAATTAACCCTTTTTGTTCCAGGCGGAGCTGCCGATGATGGAAATCGGTACGAGGTCGAGCTTCTGGTTATGCAGACCGATGTAGTCGCGGTAGTCATAACGCGCGCCGGGGAAACCGATCATTTTCCACGACACCATGTCGCGGTTGCCGCCATAGATCGGGTCGGCGAAGAAGCCTTCCATCGTGTTGCCCAGCACCTGCTGGAAGAACAGCTTGGCGTCGATGCCATCGAGGCTGATCGCACCTTTTTCCAGATCCGTCAGAACCTTGTCCTTGTCTTCGGCACTCAGGGCGCTGAAGGTTTTCTGAAACTGCTTCTGGCAGTAACCCGCCAGGCCGGCGAGTCCCAGGCGATAACGCTGTTGGGGCACCAACGGCGACTGATCGCCCTGCATCGGCGTGCCTTTTTCGAACGGACCTTGCATATACAGGCGGTCGAACGTGCCGTATTCACCGGCCAGCTGACGGTCGATGAACACCGCGCAACCGGCGTCCTTGCCGCTGACGCTCAGGTCGTCGGCAGGGATGAGCCGTTCAACGATGGCTTCCACTTCGCGCGCTTCGTCGGCGGTAAAAAACTGCCAGCCTGGCGTGTCGTAGTGCATCGGACCGTTACGGTCGAACGGCACCCATTGCGGCAGGCCAGCCAGGGTCGCAGCCTTGGCGCTGGCGGCCGCACCGACGGCGATGGACGTGGCGGATGAGACCAGGAGTTGGCGCCGGGTCAGGCCTTTGGAGGGTTTTTCAGACATTCAGGACTCCTGCGAAGACCGCTGACGGGCGAACACAAGCAAGCCCCGTCAAGGGCTGGTTCTTCGAGATCAGTGCACGGTTTTACGTCCGCGTCAGGCAACCGACGGGACGAATGAGAGCTAACGCGAGGGTGTGGCATTTAGTCTCTGGTAATGCGGCATGCATAAGGCGCACGCTAAGCGGGCGAAACCCAGAGTCCGTCGCCATCTTTTCCACGGGTTTAACCATCATAGATGTGTTACTAAAAGTTGCATTGCCTTCATTTCGCAATTAACTATTACGTTATTTGCAACAATTCCTCTGCTTGATCGCCTCTGGTACCGTTTTCAGAAGACAAATCTCTTTATATTCATGCTTGTTGGTATCGTGCGCAGGCATAATCCAGGAAATATTTATTCATACATATTTTCGCGTAACCTTCCAAACGTTCGTCATTCCACCGAGAAGCTGTAGTAATGCCCGATCCGATACCTTTGAAGGATCACGAAAAAGAGACGCGTCTGGTCAACAAACGGTTGATCGCCTGCGCCCTGTTCGTGGCCATATTGAGTTGCTGTCTGGTGGCCAGGATGTACTTCCTGCAAGTCACCGAATTCGCCTATCACTCGACGATTTCCGAAAACAACCGCGTGCATGTGTTGCCGATTACGCCGGAACGCGGGCTGATCTTCGACCGCAACGGTGTGGTGCTGGCCGACAACCGTCCCAGTTTCAACCTGACGCTGACACGCGAGCGTGCCGGGGATTGGCGTCGGGTCATCGACGAACTGATGGAGCTGCTCAAGCTCCCCGACGAAGACCGGATTCTGTTCGATAAAGACCTCAAGCAGGCACGGCATCCCTTCGAACCGGTGACGCTGTTATATGAGCTGACCGAAGAGCAGATAGCCGTGCTGGCAGTGAATCAGTTCTTATTACCAGGCATCGAAGTCGAGCCGCAGTTCGTGCGTCATTACCCGCTGGGTGCGCATTTCGCCCATTCCATCGGCTATGTCGGGCGCATCAACGAGAAAGAGTCCAAGCAACTGGATTCTGTGGACTACCGAGGTACGCAGTCCATTGGCAAGACCGGCATCGAGCGTTTCTACGAATCGGAACTCCACGGTCATGTGGGTTATGAGGAAGTCGAGACCAACGCTCAGGGCCGGGTATTGCGAGTGCTCAAACACACTGATCCGACTGCCGGCAAGAACATCACCCTGAGCCTGGATATCCACCTGCAGGAAGCGGCCGAAGAAGCCTTGGGCGACCGCCGTGGTTCGGTGGTGGCGCTGGATCCGGAAACCGGCGAAGTGCTGGCCATGGTCAGCAAACCGAGCTTTGACCCCAACCTGTTCGTGACCGGTATCAGCTTCAAGGAATACGCCGCGCTGCGTGATTCCATCGACCGGCCACTGTTCAACCGGGTGCTGCGCGGGCTCTACGCGCCGGGCTCGACCATCAAGCCGGAAGTCGCGATTGCCGGCCTGGACAGCGGCGTGGTCAATGCCTCGACGCGGGTCTTCGACCCCGGCTATTTCCAGCTGCCGGACTTCGATCACAAATACCGCAACTGGAACCACAGCGGCGATGGCTGGGTGGACCTGGACGCGGCGATCATGCGCTCCAACGACACCTACTTTTACACCCTGGCGCACAAGCTGGGCATCGACCGCATGCACGACTACATGACCATGTTCGGCCTGGGTCAGAAAGTTTCGCTGGATATGTTCGAAGAGGCCGCAGGACTGATGCCGTCCCGCGAATGGAAACGCGCCACGCGGCGGCAGGCGTGGTTCCCCGGTGAAACGGTGATCCTGGGTATCGGCCAGGGCTACATGCAGGTCACGCCGTTGCAACTGGCGCAGGCAACTTCGTTGATCGCCAACAAAGGCGTGTGGGTTCGGCCGCATCTGGCGATGACCGTCGGCAATGTCGCGCCGGTCGACGAGCACCCGATGCCCAATATCGTGTTGCACGACCCGAATGAGTGGAATCAGGTCAACGAAGGCATGCAGATGGTGATGCATGATCCCCGAGGCATCGCCCGCGCCGCAGCCTTGGGTGCGCAATACCGCATCGCGGGCAAGAGCGGCACCGCGCAAGTGGTGGCGATCAAGCAGGGCGAGCGCTACAACCGCTTGAAGACCCTGGAACGTAACCGGGATAACGCTTTGTTTGTCGGCTTCGCCCCGGCGGCACATCCGAAGATCGTGGTGTCGGTGATGATCGAGAACGGCGAAGCCGGCGGCCGGGTTGCCGGTCCGGTGGTGCGACAGATCCTCGACGCGTGGCTGCTGGACAAGGACGGCAAGCTCAAGGCGCAATACGCCCCGCAGGCCAAGCCGGATGTGCCGCATGTGTAGGGGCCAAGGAGCGCTCGTTGGACGAATGAAGCGCGACCTGTGGGAGCGAGCTTGCTCGCGAAGAGGCCAGTGCGGATGGTGCTGTCAGGTAGACAGCTTCGCGAGCAAGCTCGCTCCCACGATGATTCTGCGCCGCCCGTAAGAGCCAGGTTCTGAACTTGTCCCGGCTACAGCGGGTCGATGACTGATGCGTGTCGCAATCCCGGCGCGATCCAACATCTGTCTCGACAAGGAATCCCGCATGTCCAAGACCATCGCAGATCACCTCGCACAGACCCTCGCCGCAGCCGACGTCACCCGTATCTGGGGCGTTACCGGTGACAGCCTCAATGGCTTGACCGACAGCCTGGAAAAACTCGGCGCCATCCGCTGGATGCACACTCGCCATGAGGAGGTCGCTGCGTTTGCTGCCGGAGCCGAAGCGGCGGCTACCGGCAAGCTGGCGGTGTGCGCGGGCAGTTGCGGGCCGGGGAATCTGCATTTGATCAACGGACTGTACGACTGCCATCGCAGCCGGGTGCCGGTCCTGGCGATTGCTGCGCATATTCCTTCGTCGGAAATCGGCCTCGGTTACTTCCAGGAAACCCATCCGCAGGAACTGTTCAAAGAGTGCAGTCACTTCGTCGAACTGGTCACCAACCCCGAGCAGTTCCCTCGCGTCCTGGAACGCGCCATGCGTGCCGCGATCAGCCAGCAAGGCGTTGCGGTCATCGTGCTGCCCGGCGACGTAGCCTTGAGCGATGCGCCGGATGTCCCGGCAAAGTGGGTCAATGTTGCCGCGCCCAGCGTCACGCCGGACGATGAGGACATTCAGCAACTGGCCGACATTCTCAATGATTCCAAGGCAATCACTTTGCTGTGCGGCGCAGGTTGTGCCGACGCTCATGAGCAAGTCGTGGCGCTGGCCGACCGACTCGGTGCACCGGTGGTTCACGCCTTGCGCGGCAAGCAATACGTGGAATACGACAACCCCTTCGACGTGGGCATGACCGGTCTGATCGGTTTCAGCTCCGGGTACCACGCCATGCTGTCCTGTGACACGCTGGTCATCCTCGGCAGTAGTTTTCCGTATCGCAATTTCTATCCGACTGACGCGAAGATCGTGCAGATCGACCTCGATCCCACTGCGCTCGGGCGGCGTACCCCGATTGCCCTGGGCCTGGTGGGCGGGGTGAAGGAAACGGTTTCGGCGTTGCTGCCCAAACTGGATCGCCACGAGGACCGTCGCTTTCTGGACAAGGCCCTCAAGCATTACGCCAAGGCGCGGGAAGGGCTGGATGAATTGGCCACGCCGTCATCGCCGGGCAATCCAATCCACCCGCAATACCTGACCAAGCTGATCGATGAGCAAGCCGACGCTGACGCAATCTTCACCGTCGATGTCGGCACGCCAACGTTGTGGGCCGCACGTTACCTGCACATGAACGGCAAGCGCACACTCATCGGCTCGTTCAACCACGGCTCGATGGCTAACGCGATGCCGCAAGCGCTTGGCGCCAAGGCGGCATTCCCGGAGCGTCAGGTGATTTCCATGTGCGGTGACGGCGGGCTGTCGATGTTGCTGGGCGACTTGCTCAGCGTGCGCCAGTTGAACCTGCCGATCAAAATGGTGGTGTTCAACAACGGTTCGCTGGGCTTTGTCGACATGGAAATGAAAGCCAGCGGCTACGTTCCCCACGGCACCGATCTGTACGAAACCAACTTCGCCGGAATCGCCCTGGGCGCGGGGGTTCTGGGGATTCGCGTAGAAAACGCTGAGGAACTGCCAGCGGCCTTGCGCAAGGCCTTCGATCATCCGGGGCCGGTCCTGCTCGACGTGGTCACCGCCAAGCAGGAACTGGGCATCCCGCCAAAAATCAAACTGGCCCAGGCCAAGGGCTTCAGCCTGTACATGATGCGTGCCGTACTCAGCGGGCGCGGGGATGAGGTGTTTGAGTTGGCGAAGACTAATTTGCGCTAGCGCTGGAGGTGGATGCCGTCTTGATCCTCATCACACAACCCGTAGGACCGGCTTTAGCCGGGAGCAGGCCGATACATTCGCAGCAGTTGCGTCGTCAGACCTTGCGCCCTCCCGGCTAAAGCCGGTCCTACGGATCCTGTGTGCAGGCGGACATCGCGTCGCCAGCACGTTGGCTCTACCCAGTACACGAACGGGCATTTTCTGCCCATTAAAAGCGCACTTTGATCGCCTGCTGCACCGACTTGAATCACCCCAATCAATCTCCGAAAAATCAGCAAAAAAGGCGTTGTATTTCCTCGAAATCGAATGTTATGTTGATAACACTTCGAGATGGCGTGAGTCATTTCTAACATTTCTCGCGCCAAGCAGGATGCTGAATCCAGCATGAATTCCACGCCAACTCCCAGCTTCCTCGATACCCTCGAACAGCGCTTCACTGAGCTGACGCCTACTGGCAAGCGCATTGCCGGTTACTTGTTGGCCAATCCGCAGCAACTGCCGTTCGAGACGGCCGACAGCATCGCCCAGCAGACCGGCACCACCGGCATTTCCGTGGGGCGTTTTTTTCGCTCGCTGGGCTATCGCAATATCGATGATGTGAAGCAAAGCCTGCGCGGCGCATCCCCGCACAGTTGGGTGCTGACCGATCGACTGGGTGCCTTCCGTGAAGAAGCGACCCAAGGCGACGCCCTGGAACGTTCGTTGAATCGCGAACTGGAGGCGATCCAGCACGTTTATGCCCTGGCGCGCAGCGAAGCGTTTGCCAGCATTGTCGAGCGTATTCATGCCGCCGATGCGGTATTTATCGTCGGCGTGCAGACCACCCGCGGCATCCTCAATACCTTCTTCAGCCACCTGGAATACATCCGGCCAAAGGTCTACTACGTTGACGGTTTGTCCGGGACCTATGCCGAGTCGTTGAACTCCGATTTCGAAAACCCTTACGCAATCATTGCCGACTTCCGAACCTACTCCAGCATGACCCGAAAGTTCTGCGAGGCTGCCAGCAATCAACGGCTGCCGTTGGCCTTGATCACCGACTTCCATTGCCCCTGGGCACGGGATTTTCCCCTTGATCTGCTGCAACTGAAGTCCGACGTCGGGCAGTTCTGGGATTCACCGGCACCGCTGGCATGCCTGTTCAATCTGATGGTTTCCGCTGTGGCCGAGCGGTATGGCGACAGCCTAGACGAGCGCCTGGCGAAGAATCGTCAGTTGCAGGAATTGTTCGGCCAGTTTGAATAACGGGTTCGGCCGTCGAATTGCCATTTAATGATCCACGTATCACTGGAGTAATCGCGTGAACAACAGCCCACTTGTCGAAGTCGACGCCAATGCCCTGCAGGTCGACATCGACCTGATTTATGCCGGTGCCGACAATCTGGCTGGCAAGGTGATTTATCAGGACCCGCGCTGCCTGCTGCATGTGGACGCCGAACGTTGTCTGCGCCAAGCCAGCCGCCTGGCGCGCCAGGCGGGCTACCGGCTGCGGATTTTCGATGCCTATCGCCCGCCGTATGCGCAGCTTCTGCTCTGGCAGGCGTTGCCGAACCCGGAATATGTGCGTGACCCAAGCCTGGGTTCGCATCACAGCCGTGGTGTCGCAGTGGACCTGACGCTGCTCGATCCGGACGGTCAGCCGCTGGACATGGGCACCGGTTTCGATGACATGCGCGAACCTTCTCATCAGTTTTATGCCGACCTGCCGCCTGCGGTGCAGCGTAATCGCCTGATGCTGCTGGGCATCATGCTGGCTTCAGGTTTTCGGCACATCGACAGCGAATGGTGGCACTACGAATTACCGGAGGCCGACGACTATCCGTTGATCGATGAGCAGACCATCTGCACCGCCAGCCACTGACAGCACTGACGTTTTATAGGACCGGGACGACCATGAATCCCGGCTTGAATCCGGCGTGATCTTCCTGGAGAAAACGCCGTTTTCGGACGCAAGTCCGAGTTTGAACTGCCCGGTATAGCTTCAATAAAAAACCTGACGAACTTCCACACATCGAATGATCAAGGAACCGGCATGAACTCTCTTTGCAACCCGCGCTTGAACCCGCGCAATCTGGTCATGGCACTGCTGTGTACCGCCATGGGGCTTGGCGCCTGGCAGTCCGCCAGTGCTGCAGTGCCCAAGGACGTTTTGATGATCGGCAAGCCTGCCGATCCACAGACCCTCGACCCGGCCGTGACCATCGATAACAACGACTGGACGGTGACTTATCCAGCCTATCAGCGACTGGTTTCCTACAAGGTCGAGAACGGCAAAGGCAGTACCGAAGTGCAAGGCGAACTGGCGTCCGGCTGGACCACCTCGGCTGACAGTCTGGTTTGGGAGTTCAAGCTCAAGTCGGGTAACAAGTTCGATGACGGTACCGACGTCAATGCCGACGCGGTCAAGTTCTCCTTCGATCGGGTCATGAAACTGAAGCAGGGCCCGTCCGGGGCGTTCCCGGATGACATGGCCGTTTCCGTGGTCGACCCGCTGACCGTGCGCTTCACGCTGAAAACGCCTTATGCGCCATTCCTTTCGACCCTGGCCCACAACGGTGCAGCTATCGTTAACCCGGAAGTGGCCAAAAAAACCGAAGGTGCCGATGCGTATCTGTCGACCCACACGGCGGGTTCCGGGGCGTTCAAGCTGACCGGCTGGCAGAAGGGACAATCGCTGACCATGGAGCACAACAGCTATTACGCCGGTCCCAAGCCGACGCTGAACAAGGTCGTGGTGAAGATCATCAGTGAGGCCTCGGTACGCCGTCTGCAACTGGAACATGGCGACCTGGACATCATCGAGGACATGCCGGAAGACCAGCTTGAAGCCTTGAGCAAGAAATCTGGCGTGGTCATTGGCGACTTCCCTTCGTTGCGGGTCACGCTGCTGTACCTGAACAACAAAAAGGTCCCGATGAATAACCCGGATGCACGCCGGGCCATTGTCGATGCCCTGGATTACAACGGCATCATCAACGGCATTCTCAAAGGCAAGGCCAAGCCTATGAATGGTCCGATTCCTCAAGGCATGTGGGCCTACGATGAGAGGTTGCCGGTCCCGAAACAGGATCTTGCCAAGGCCAAGGCCGATCTTGCCAAGGTGCCCACCAAGATCAGCGCACTGCAGTTCATCTACTCTGACAAGGACCCGAACTGGGAACCCATCGGCCTGACCCTGCAAGCCGGTCTGCAACCCTTGGGCATCAATATGAAGATGGAAAAAATGGCCAACGCGACAATGCGTGAGCGGCTGGGCAGCGGTGATTTCGACATCGCCATTGGTTCCTGGAGCCCGGACTTCGCCGACCCCTACATGTTCATGAACTTCTGGTTCGACTCCAAGCTGCAAGGCCTGGCCGGCAACCGCTCCTTTTACGAAAACCCTGCGGTGGACAAGCTGATTCGTGAGTCAGCGGCCACCAATGACGCAGGCAAGCGTACCGAGCTGTACCAGCAGGCGCAGAAGATCGTCCTCAATGACAGCGTCTATGCCTATCTGTACCAGAAAGCCTACACCTTGCCGATGCGGGATAACGTTAAAGGGTATGTGTTCAATCCGATGCTGGAGCAAGTGTTCAACGTGGCGACGATCACCAAGTAACCGTCACCGGCTCATCCGTTCGACCGTAAACGTTCAGCGCTTCCCTGCATGGCAAAAGAGGGGAGTGCTGCAACGCCGTGCCCAAGGCAGTCGTTTTGAATTGCCATTTATAGCGTGACCGAGGTGCCTGATGGCCTTCCTGAATATTCTGCGCAAACGTCTGTTCGGCCTGCTGCTGGTCGTGATTGGCGTTTCCGTGATCACTTTTGCGATTTCTCACCTGATTCCCGGCGACCCGGCCCGGCTGATCGCCGGCGACCGGGCCAGCGATGCCATTGTTGCCAACATCCGCCATCAGTTGGGGCTGGATTTGCCGCTTTATCAACAATATGGCCGCTACATGCTCGATCTGCTGCAGGGTGATCTGGGTACGTCCATCCGCACCAGTCGCCCGGTTCTTGAGGACTTGCAGGCCTATTTCCCGGCGACTCTGGAACTGGCGCTTGCCGCCTTGTTGCTGTCGATCCTGATTGGCGTGCCGCTGGGCGTGCTGTCGGCGGTGTACCACAACCGCGCCATTGACCAGATTGCCCGCACGGTGGCGGTCACCGGCATTTCCACCCCGGCGTTCTGGCTAGGACTTGGCCTGATCGTGCTGTTCTACGGCCACTTGAATTGGTTACCAGGCAGTGGCCGGCTGGATGAAGGCCTGACACCGCCGCGAACCATCACCGGTTTCTATCTGATTGACTCGTTGCTGATGGGCGACTGGGAGTTGTTCAAGAATGCCGCGCAGCATTTGCTTCTGCCCGCTGTGACGTTGGGCTTCGTCAATCTTGGCGTGATCGCGCGGCAGATACGCTCCGCGATGCTCGATCAATTGGGCGAGGACTACATCCGTACCGCGCGGGCTTACGGTTTGTCGAAGTGGGCAGTGATTCTGCGCCACGCGCTGCCCAACGCATTGATTCCATCCGTGACGGTCCTGGGCCTGACATTGGGCGATCTGCTGTATGGCGCAGTGCTGACCGAAACGGTATTCGCCTGGCCAGGCATGGGCGCCTACGTGGTCAAGTCGATCCAGTCTCTGGATTTTCCGGCGGTGATGGGCTTTGCGATCGTGGTTTCCTTCATCTATGTGCTGCTCAACATGGCAATCGATCTTGTCTACCGCCTGATCGACCCACGTATCGGCGAGGTCAACTGACATGACGACTCCACTCACGCCCTTGAGCATTCCGTCTGTAGCGCAAACCCCTGCGTGGCGGGAACGGTTCGCCTATTTGCGCTATCAGATCGGTCGCAGCCCGCTGACCATTGCTGGTCTGGTCATCAGCGCTTTAGTACTGCTATGCATGATTTTCGCGCCGTGGCTGGCGCCTTACGATCCCAATGCACTGGACCTTATTCATCGTCTCGCACCGCCCTCGGCGGAGCATTGGTTCGGCACGGATGAAGTGGGACGCGACTTATTGAGCCGTGTGTTGTTCGGCAGCCAGCAATCCGTGGGAGTCGGCTTGTTCGTCGCATTTTCTTCCTGCCTGATCGGCGGTTTGCTGGGCTGCATGTCCGGGGTCATTGGCGGTCGTTTCGACAGTCTGATCATGCGTTTGATGGACATCATGCTCTCGGTGCCATCGCTGGTGCTGATCATGGCCCTGACGGCGGCGCTGGGTCCAAGTCTGTTCAACGCCATGTTGGCCATTACCCTGGTGCGCATTCCGTTCTATGTGCGGCTGGCTCGTGGCCAGGCACTGAGCATCCGCCAGATGGGCTACGTCAAAGCGGCGCAGACCTTTGGCGCGGGGCGCTGGCACATCGTGCTCTGGCACGTGGCGCGCAACGCCACGCCGCCTTTGCTGGTGCAACTGAGCCTGGATATCGGTGCGGCGATTCTCATGGCCTCGGCGCTGGGCTTCATCGGTCTGGGTGCGCAACAACCGACAGCGGAGTGGGGCGCGATGGTCGCAACCGGGCGCAACTACATCCTTGACCAATGGTGGTATTCGACTTTTCCCGGCTTGGCGATTCTGGTCACTGCCACCGGTTTCAATCTGCTGGGCGACGGCGTGCGCGACTTGCTCGATCCACGGCAACAGGGGAAATGACCATGCCTATTCATAGCGCTAGCATCCCGGCAACGAGCCTCGCGCCGGTATTGACCATTGATAACCTGAGCATTGAATTTCCGGCCTATCGCAGCACGGTCAAGGCACTCAATGGCGTCTCCCTGCATGTCAATCCCGGCGAGATCGTCGGCGTGATTGGCGAGTCCGGCTCCGGTAAATCGGTGACGGCCATGTTGAGCCTGCGGTTGCTGCCGGAGCGCAGCTATCGGGTCACCGCAGGCAGTCTGAACATCCTCGGCCGGGACATGTTGGCGGCCCGGGAGAAAGAACTGTTGAAGGTGCGCGGGCGCGATGTCGCGATGATCTTTCAGGAGCCGATGACCGCCCTGAATCCTACCCGGCGCATCGGCAGGCAAATGACTGATGTCATCATTCATCATCAGCGTTTGAGCAAGGATCAGGCTCGAAGCAAGGCGATTGCATTGCTGCGCGACATGCACATTGCCGACCCGGAGCAGGTGCTGGAGAGCTACCCGTTCGAACTGTCCGGCGGCATGCGCCAGCGGGTGATGATCGCCCTGGCGTTTTCCTGTGACCCGCAACTGTTGATCGCTGACGAGCCGACCACCGCGCTGGATGTCACCGTGCAACGGCAGGTGCTGCTGTTGCTGCGAGAAAAAGCCCGGGAGCGGGGTACGGCGATTTTGCTGATTACCCACGACATGGCGCTGGTTTCGCAGTTCTGCGACCGGGTGTACGTGATGTACACCGGCGCGGTGGTGGAGCAAGGGGATACCGCTCAGGTCATGGCCGATCCGCGTCATCCCTACACCAAGGGCTTGTTAAGCGGACTGCCCGAGCAAGTCCGGCCCGGTGAAGCCCTGATGACTATTCCCGGTCAGGTGCCGAACCTGTCCGCCTTACCCGACGGCTGCACGTTTCGTGATCGTTGCGCGTTCGCCATGCCCAAGTGCCTGGAGCGTCCGCCGCTGCTGGCCATAGATGCTGCCGGCTTGCGCAAGAGCGCCTGCTGGCTGAACGCTGCGGAGCAAGCCTCATGATCAATAACGCACGTAAACGCCTGCCGGAAGACAACTCGGCGATCCTTGCCCTCAACGATGTACGGGTGCATTTCCCGGTCGGCAGCGACTGGCTAGGGCGGCCTAAAGGCGTGGCTCATGCCCTGAACGGTCTCGACCTGCAGGTCCGCGCCGGGGAAACACTGGGCGTGGTGGGCGAATCCGGCTGTGGCAAGAGCACCCTGGCGCAATTGCTGATGGGTTTGATCAAGCCAACCCTGGGCAGCGTCGACTGGATCTACAACGACGCTCGCGAGCGCAGCAGCAATGTGCAGATCGTTTTCCAGGATCCGCAGTCCTCGCTGGATCCGCGCTTGCCGGTGTGGAAAATCATCACCGAGCCGCTGTATGTGCAACGTACGGTCCCGCGTCGGGACATGCGTGACATTGCGGCGAGGGTCGCAGCGCAGGTGGGCATCCGCCCTGAGTACCTGGATCGATTCGCGCATCAGTTTTCCGGAGGTCAGCGGCAGCGGATCGCCATTGCAAGGGCGTTGTCGTCTGATCCGGACATTATCGTCCTCGACGAACCGACCTCGGCACTGGATATCTCGGTGCAGGCGCAGATTCTGAATTTGCTGGCCGAACTGCAACGCGGCCGCGACCTGACTTATATCCTGATCTCCCACAACGTGTCGGTGGTGCGGCATATGGCGGACCGGGTCGCGGTTATGTATCTGGGACAAATCGTCGAACTGGGCAGCGCTGCCGAGGTGCTGGAACAACCGCGCCATCCTTATACGCAACTGTTGCTCGATGCAGTGCCGCGCCTCGGTGCGCCGCTGGACAATACTCAGGTCGCCGCGCCGACCGAGTTACCCGGTAACCGCAGGCTTCCGACCGGCTGTTTCTTCCGTGACCGCTGCCCGAAAGCCACAGTGGGCTGTGACAAACCTCAGGTATTGGCAGCAGCCAGGGGTGGAGAAGCACAGGTGCGATGCCATTTGCAGTCTGTTGTGCGCAGCAGCTAGCTTGATCTGCCTGGGCAGGGCCGCCGACTCGCCAACAGGTTGGCGCCTGCCAAGGCCGCATCGGCTCCGGATTCGGCGCTTTCAAGGTCATCCGTCTGATAGTGGCAATTTGGAAGATACATTCAAAAGAAGCGACTTTCCTTTTATTGCGAAGCCCAGTACAACGCCGCACGGCATTCTCTGTTATCTGCAGAATACGCCGCCTCCGTCGTTGTTCTTTTGCAGTGGAAGTGTCCGTGATGATGAAAAGTTTGGGTTTCAGCAGGAAGATCCTGCTTGCCGCCGCATTGGTTGTGGTTGTCGCGTTTACTTGCTTTATCGTCGTGAACGATTATCGACAACGCGAAACATTAAAAACCAATGTATTTGCCGAGTTGCAACAGCTTGGCAGTTTGACGACGCAGAATATCCAGACCTGGCTCGACAGCCGCACGCAGTTGCTGCAATCCATGTCCCAGCGCATTGCCGCCGACGGCAAGGCGCTGCCTGAGCTGCAGCGCGCCATCGGTGTGCCGGCGTACAGCGACAACTTCCAGCTCAGTTATTTCGGCAGTACCGACGGCGTAATGTTTTCCGTACCTGCCGGTAATCGCGCGGCCGATTATGATCCACGTGCGCGGGGTTGGTATAAAGCTGCGCAAAACGCTTCCGGCACCATTGTGACTGAACCGTATATTGCAGCCTCTTCGGGTAAGTTGGTGGTGACGCTGGCAACGCCGGTCAAATACCAGAATCAATTTATCGGCGTCGCCGGTGCGGATATCTCCCTGGACAGCATCAGTAAAACCATCAACTCGCTGAACTTTGGCGGTCATGGTTATGCGTTCATTGTCAGCGGCGAAGGCAAGATCCTGATTCACCCGGACAGCAAACTGGTGCTGAAAAACATCAGCGAGGCTTACCCGAACGACACTCCGGCAATCACTGCTGGCGTGCGGGAGATTGAATCTTCGGGTAAAGCCGAAATCATGTCGCTCACCAAAGTCGAGGGCGTTTCTTCGGCCAACTGGTATGTAGCGCTGGTTCTCGATCAGGACGCTGCCTATTCGATGCTCGGTGAGTTCCGCACCTCGGCCATCACCGCGATGGTGATCTCCGTGGTGATCATCATCCTGTTGCTCGGTTTGCTGATCCGCGTCTTGATGCAGCCGCTGCACCAGATGGGCCGCGCCATGCGCGATATCGCTGATGGGGACGGCGACCTGACCAAGCGTCTGGCAATTACTTCCCAGGATGAATTCGGTGCCCTGGCGCAGTCGTTCAACCATTTCGTCGAACGTATCCACGGTTCGATCCGTGAAGTGGCGTCCACCGCCGGTCAGCTGGGTGAAGTGGCATTGCGCGTGGTCAGAGCTTCGAACTCGTCGATGACCAACTCCGATCAGCAGGCCAACCGCACCGAAAGTGTGGCAGCAGCGATCAATCAGTTGGGCGCAGCGGCCCAGGAAATAGCCCAGAACGCCGCGCGTACTTCCCAGCACTCGGCGGATGCCAGCGAACTGGCAGGCGATGGCCAGAAAGTGGTGCAGCAGACCATCACGGCGATGAATGAGCTGTCGTCGAAAATCAGCGAGTCCTGCGCCAACATCGAAAGCCTGAATGGCAAGACGGTGAACATCGGGCAGATTCTTGAAGTGATTACCAGCATTTCCCAGCAGACCAACTTGCTGGCGCTCAACGCTGCTATTGAAGCTGCGCGAGCTGGCGAAGCAGGGCGCGGCTTTGCGGTGGTCGCAGATGAAGTCCGTAATCTGGCGCACCGGACGCAGGATTCTGCGCAGCAAGTGCGGACCATGATCGAAGAGCTGCAAGTCGGCGCGCGCGAAGCGGTGGTCACCATGACCGAAAGCCAGCGTCAGAGCGAAAGCAGCGTCACCGTTGCCAACCAGGCGGGCGAACGCTTGAGCAGCGTTACCCGACGCATCGACGAAATCAACGGCATGAACCAGTCTGTGGCGGCGGCCACCGAAGAGCAGACTGCAGTGGTGGAGTCGATCAACGTCGACATCACCCAGATCAACACCCTCAACCAGGAAGGCGTCGACAACCTCAAGCTCACGCTGGATGCCTGTGGCCATCTCGAAGAACAGGCTGCGCGTTTGCAGCATTTGGTGGGGACGTTCCGGATATAAAGCGAAGCGTTACCTGAAACGGACAGTGTAGGAGCCGAGCTTGCTTGCGATTGGATCTGTCATTCGAACCATCATTCGTCTGACTTGACGCTATCGCGAGCAAGCTCGGCTCCTACAGTGATGACAGCGTTCCAGCTACATCATCGCGGCAATCGGTTTTTAGTGACCTGGCTGACCAGTGAAAAATGAGGTACTGCCAGACTGGGTTCGCGCCCTTTGAATGTTCGTGGCTTTGCATCTTTTTCATCCTGCCAGCACCTGACGGCATCGATGGCCACCGAGTTACGGATATAACGATGCCAGATGAACGCGAGATCAAAGGTCAGGATCGCCAGCCACCACAGATAGATAAACGCCAGCGCTGCAAGCACAAGCGGCCAGAGCAGGCGTTTTACTTCCTTGACTGCGGTCCCATTTGCAGTAGGTGGTTCGAACATAGTCGGTGCATTGATATAGCCCACTGCTATTGCAATCCCCACCACCAACATACCTGAACCGACCATAAACCTACGGCCCCAGCGAGGATTGCGTGGAACCAGCCAGCACGACGCCGCGACAAAGGCACCCAAGCCGATAAGCCATGCTTTCTCCAGCGAAACCCCATAAAAGCTTTCAATTGTCGTCGCGTCTGCGATGCCAAAAGTCAGGAAGGCCGCAGTTCGGTCATCCAGTATATATATAACGGCGAAAGCCCCCACTGCATAAACACCTATTGCAAGTATCCACCATCGCTTTTGCGTGCGTTTTACCAGGCGCGGAAGTCGGCCGGCGACGGTGATACTGGCGAGCAGGATGGACAGTGTGATGACACAGGTTGTTATTTGGAGCGCAGTCCAGGAGTCCAGATACAGGAAGGTCATGACGGCTTTGAGCATGAAGTACACAGCGGCGACATGCAGCAGGAATGACAGTACATAAGGAATAGCGACACTCACCAGACTGACTACTTGCCTGGTCTTCGGCGGGGGGCTTTTCGCCGGGCGAGAACCGCTGGTGCCAGGCGTGTCGGTTGCGGCTGCTGACGTATCTGCCACTTTGGGCGAGGGATCAGCAAACACCACGTCATCAATGAAATGATGAAACACATCAGGATCTTGCCAGTAATCGACGTGTGCTTTGCCCGGTAGCCAGTACCTGGCAAAACCGAAGTCATGTTCTAAATTGAACTCAAATGCAGCGCATCGCTGATCCTGCAGGTAAGCCCGTGCGCTATCCAGCTGGAAGCCGACCGGGTCTCCAAAGTCGTAGTAGTTACGCCATTTGATCGGCGCGGGCAGGGTGATGCCATTCTCCGGCGATTGCGTAATGACGGTGACGGGGCCCAACGGCAATGCGCCGGTGAAATTCTCGGTTGCGATAGTGTCAACCGGCCAGAGCTTTGGCCACAGCAGTATATGTTTGTCGATAGGCGAACCCAGGGTCATGAAGCCGGAAACGTGTTGAATCCACTGATACGTCGCGGTTCGGCCGGACTCGGCCTGCAAAGAACTGTTTACGGGAGCGGACAGCGCTTCAAGCATTGCGAGAAAACTGATAACGGTCCCTTCGCTGTGGGCGACGATGTAAATCCTCGGCGTCTCAGGTTGTTTGGTTTTAAAACTGTCGACAATTTGTGTCATCGCGTCGTGGAAGTTATCAATTATTTGTTTTCGATAGGATTTGAAGTCGGCAACCAATTGCACGTCGCCGATGTAATCAGTGAGCAGGGAAGAAATCTGGAATTCGAAAACTCCGGACTTCTTGAACACCCAGCTCAGGTTTTCGATCACGGTAACGGCCTCTAATATTTCATCCACCGCACCCGCAGCCAAGGCGAAATCCTTGTCATCCAGACATGGATTCTTTTCCCTGAGTCTCCTTTGGTACAAGGCGTGGGCTCGGGCAACAACGGTTTTGCCCCAGGCTTTGCTCTCTTCCAGCGTATCTCCTTGCGTGACCACACGTTTGGGAACATCGGCCCAATAGATCTCGGCAAAACCCACCGTTTCCATTGGATGGCCCTCTTCGACTTCCAGCTTGCTGACATGGACTTCGCCGTTGTTACCCAACTGGAAGAAGCCCAGCGGCATGATCGGTGGCGGGTCCTCGGACAGACTTCCGAAGCGGTGTGCGACAGTGCGAATCGTGTTACTACGGCTCTGACTGCCTATGCCGTGAATGGCAACGATGATTTTTGTGATGGGTCGCCGGGTTTGTGTTTGGGTTGTCATGACCGTGATTCCTCCGTTATCCAACTATCTCTTTCAAATAGTTCGAAGCGGCAAAGCCATCGATAACGCCGGGTCAAGCATTCTTCCGGGATAGGTCACAACAGTGACTATTTGGGTCTAGTGGTATTTCTTCGGGCCGTCAATATTGCATTGATTATTCTTTTAGTTGTTGTAATCGATATGAAACATTGGTTTTCTGAAGGTAGATAACGGGTGTAACCAACACGTGTTGATGTCCTGAACATGCTGGTTGGTCATCCCTTCATACTCAACCTTTCACCAAACGGTTACCCAACCGTCATGTTCAGTTCATCCCGCTGAAATACCCCGGTTCTACTGTTTGTTGCACCCAAGCGGCCATTCCGGCTGCGCAACCAGACAGAGAAGCCTATGTCCGCAGCCATCCATGTCGAACGTCTGAACAAGACTTTTGCGCGCAAACCCGCTTTGGTTGACCTTGCGTTGTCTATACAACCCGGTGAAATGGTTGCCTTGATCGGCGCTTCCGGCTCGGGTAAATCCACGCTGCTGCGTCATCTGGCGGGCCTGGCCTGTTGCGACCGCAGCAACGGCGGCCGGGTCGAAGTGCTGGGCCGTGAAGTGCAGTCCAGCGGGCGCCTCAATGGCAAAGTGCGGCATCTGCGTTCGGACATCGGCTACATCTTCCAGCAGTTCAATCTGGTCAATCGCCTCAGCGTGCTGGACAACGTGCTCATTGGTTGCCTGGGGCGCATGCCCGGCTGGCGTGGCAACTTTGGCTTGTTCAACGCCGACGAAAAGCAGCGTGCCATGGAATCCCTGGACCGCGTTGGCCTGGCTGACCTCGCTGCACAACGGGCCTCGACCTTGTCTGGCGGCCAGCAACAGCGCGTGGCAATTGCCCGGGCGTTGACTCAGCGCGCCGAAGTGATTCTCGCCGATGAACCCATTGCCTCTCTCGATCCCGAGTCGGCGCGCAAGGTCATGGAAATCCTCGCCGACATCAATCGCACTGACCGCAAGACCGTGGTGGTCACCCTGCATCAGGTGGATTACGCCGTGCGTTATTGCCCGCGGGCCGTGGCGCTCAAGGGCGGTCGTATTCATTACGACGGCAATGCCCATGGCCTCAGCAGTCAGTTCCTCAATGACCTTTACGGCGCGGATGTAGACACCAGCCTGATGATTTCCGACGAAGGCCGCCGCACCGTGCAGCCACCCAAACTGGCGCTCGCCCGTGTTTGAGCGGCGACGCCGAACTCACGAATACAGCAATAAAACCAACAGCCAATCCATGAACATCACTTCAGGAGTGCTTCCATGTTGAACCGTATTGGTCGCGTCGTTGTATCTGCTGCTTTACTCGGCAGTTGCTTGCTGGGCACTGCCCATGCCGACGAGAAAGTCATCAACTTCGGCATCATGTCTACCGAATCGTCGCAGAACCTAAAAAGCATCTGGCAGCCATTTCTGGATGACATGGGCAAGAAAACCGGTCTGAAGGTCAACGCGACCTTTGCTTCGGACTACGCCGGGCTGATTCAGGGCATGCGCTTCAACAAGGTCGACGTGGCCTGGCTGGGTAACAAGGCGGCGATGGAAGCGGTGGACCGTTCCAACGGTGAAATCTTTGCCCAGACCGCTGCCGCCAATGGCGCCGCCGGTTACTGGAGCGTGATCATTGCCCGCAAGGACAGCCCTATCAACTCGGTCGAGGACATGCTCAAGAACGCCAAGACCCTGACCTTCGGCAATGGTGATCCAAACTCCACCTCCGGCTATCTGGTCCCGGGCTACTACGTGTTCGCCAAGAACCACGTCGATGCCGCCACGGCGTTCAAGCGCACGCTCAACTCCAGCCATGAAGTGAACGCCCTCAGCGTCGCCAAGGGTCAACTGGATGTCGCCACTTTCAATACCGAGAGCTGGGATCGTCTGGAAGTCACCCAGCCGGACATGGCGGCCAAGCTCAAGGTGATCTGGAAATCGCCATTGATCCCGGCCGACCCGATGGTCTGGAGCAAGGCGCTTTCGGACGAAAACAAAGCCAAGATTCGTGAGTTCTTCGCTGATTACGGCAACACCGATGAAGAGAAAGCCGTGCTCAAAGGCATGCAGCTGGGCAAGTTCCTCAAGTCCAGCGATGACCAATTGTTGCCGATCCGCCAACTCGATCTGTTCAAGCAGCGCACCGAAGTGGTCGCCAGCACCACGCTGGATGCTGATGAAAAGGCCAAGCGCCTCAAAGACATTGACGCCGGCCTGACCAAGCTGCAAGACCGCATCACCGAGCTTGAGAAGAAAAACACTGCCACCGCCGGTTGATTGACCGGGCGCGGTGTTGTGCCGCGCCCGTTTCTGGCCACCGAGAGCTATTTATGACGAGCACTACGCACGCTGCATACGTCCAGGCCGTGGGTAAGCGCACCTGGCCGCAATACCTGGGCTGGGGCTTGTTCCTGGCGATGTTGGCCTGGGCCTGGCATGGCGCCGAAATGAACCCGCTGGCGCTGTACCGCGACTCGGGGAACATGGCGACTTTCGCTGCCGATTTCTTCCCGCCGGACTTCCACGAATGGCGTTCATACCTCAAGGAAATGATCGTCACCGTGCAAATCGCTCTGTGGGGCACGGTGCTGGCGATTGTCTGCTCGGTGCCGCTGGGCATTTTGTGCGCCGACAACATCACCCCGTGGTGGATTCACCAGCCGTTGCGCCGGGTCATGGATTCCTTCCGCTCCATCAATGAAATGGTCTTCGCCATGTTGTTCGTGGTGGCGGTGGGTCTGGGTCCATTTGCCGGCGTCCTGGCGCTGTGGATCAGCACCACCGGCGTGCTCGCCAAGCTGTTCGCCGAAGCCGTGGAAGCCATCGATCCGGGACCGGTTGAAGGGGTGCGCGCCACCGGCGCCAGTGCCTTGCAGGAAGTGATCTACGGGGTGATCCCGCAAGTCATGCCGCTGTGGATTTCCTATGCGCTGTACCGCTTCGAATCCAACGTGCGCTCGGCGACGGTGGTGGGCATGGTCGGCGCGGGCGGCATCGGTGTGATCCTCTGGGAAAACATCCGCGCCTTCCAGTTCACCCAGACCTGTGCGGTATTGCTGGTGATCATCGTCGTGGTAAGCGCCATCGACATCGTGTCCCAGCGCTTGCGCAAGCAGTTCATCTAGGAGGAGAGGGGCGCTTTGCTGCGCTTTTTTTAATCATGGAAATGTCTAGACAAGCAGAGCCGGTGTACCGCGAACTGGCGGACACCTTGCGCAACGAACTGGACGGTTATCGCCCCGGGGATTATCTACCCGCCGAAATCCAGCTGGCCGCGCGCTTCGCCGTCAACCGCCACACCATTCGCCGGGCCATCGACGAACTGGTGCGAGAGGGCTGCGTGCTGCGCCGCCAGGGCAAGGGCACGCAAGTGCTGGAGCGTCGGTTGATTTACCCGGTGCAGGCCGACAGTGCCTACAGCCAGTCATTGTCGGCGCTGGGCCTGGGAGTTGAAGCAACGCTCTTGCATCGCAATGAATGCCTGGCGGCTGCCGAAGATGCTCAACATCTGGGCGTGGCCGAACATGCGCCGCTGATCGAGCTGAACACCTTGCGCCGTCTTGACGGGCAGCCGGTCAGCCTGATCCGGCATCGTTTCTGTGCCAGCCGCAGTGAAATGCTTTCGGCCTATCGAAGCGGCTCATTGCGGCAGTACTTCGCTTCGCGCCAGTTGCCTTTGACGCGCATCCTGAGCCTGATCGGCTCACGTTTGCCAAGCCGTGAAGAAGCCGGGCTTTTGATGATGCCCCGGCATTTACCGGTGCTCACGGTGCTCACCGTTTCTCGCGACGACGCCGGCAATCCGGTGGAACTGTCCCGTTCCACCAGCCGCTCCGACCGCTTCCAGTATCAGGTCATTACATGATGGAGACGCCAGACATGAACCCTGAAAAAGACCCCGCCATCGTCGCTCGCCAGCGTTGGATCGGGCTGCTTGCCCGCGCCAGTGGCGACGACTTGAACCGCCATGAATCGGCCTTGCGCGACGCCGAATACCAATTGATTCGCGCCCCGGAAATCGGCATGACTCTGGTCCGTGGCCGCATGGGCGGCACCGGCGCGCCGTTCAACGTCGGGGAAATGAGCGTGACCCGCTGCGTGGTGCGCCTCGCCGACGGGCGCACCGGTTTCAGTTATCTGGCCGGGCGCGACAAGGCACGGGCTGAACTGGCCGCCCTGGCCGACGCCCATCTGCAAGGCACGCAACAGCAGCACTGGCTCAACGAACTGATCGAGCCGCTGGCTCGCACTCAGGCCGCACGACGCGCCGAGCAAGACGCACAGACCGCCGCCAGCAAGGTGGAATTCTTTACCCTGGTCAGAGGAGAAGACTGATGAGCGCAACCCTTCTGCAACCGGCATTCGCCGATCCTGTGCTCGATGCGCAACGCAGTTTTCGTGCGGCGCTCAAGGCGCTGGCCGGTCCCGGCGTGATTCACCCTTTGCAGGCGGCGCAACAGCCACCGGCACTGCAAGGCCTGGCGTCGGCGACTCATGCATTGTGTCTGGCGCTGTTGGATATCGACACGCCGTTGTGGCTGGCGCCAGCGTTTGATACGCCGGTCATTCGCGCCAACCTGACCTTCCATTGCGGCTGCCCGATTGTCAGCGAGCGGCAGAACGCACGCTTCGCCTTGCTCGATCACAGTCAGCTGCATGATCTGCACGGCTTCGATCTGGGCAACGACCGTTACCCTGATCAATCCTGCACCTTGTTGATCCAGCTGCCGAGTCTGTCCGGCGGACCGCTGCTGAGCTGGCGCGGGCCGGGTATCCAAACGGAAAACCGCGTCGCGCTGCCGGTCAACGATGCGTTCTGGCAGGAGCGGGAAACCCACAACGATTTCCCCCGTGGCCTGGACGTGTTTTTCCTCGCCGGCAGTGACTTGCTCGGTTTGCCACGCAGCACTCGTGTGCAGGAGCGTGCCTGATGTACGTCGCGGTCAAAGGTGGCGAACAAGCCATCGACAATGCCCACAAGCTGCTGGCGAAAAAGCGCCGGGGCGATACTTCCATTACCGAACTCAGCGTCGAGCAGATCCGCCAGCAATTGCCGCTGGCCGTGGCTCGGGTCATGACTGAAGGCTCGCTGTACGACGAACAACTGGCGGCGCTGGCGATCAAGCAAGCGGCCGGAGACATGATTGAAGCGATCTTCCTGCTGCGGGCCTATCGCACCACGTTGCCGCGCTTCTGCGCCAGCTTGCCAATCGACACGTCAAACATGCAGCTCAACCGCCGCCTGTCAGCGACCTTCAAGGACGTACCGGGCGGGCAACTGCTCGGCCCGACCTTCGATTACACCCACCGCCTGCTGGATTTCAGCCTGCTCGCCGAAGGTAACTATCCAGGTCCGCAGGTGCAGGAAGATGCGGCGCTGGCCCCTTGCCCGCGTGTGCTGGGCTTGCTTGCCAAGGAAGGTTTGATCAAGAACGAAGCGGATGACGGTGAAGCGGTTGCTGACATCACCCGCGAGCCGCTGGAATACCCGGCCACCCGCGCCCAGCGTTTGCAGGCGCTGGCCCGTGGCGACGAGGGCTTTCTATTGGCGTTGAGCTATTCGACCCAACGCGGTTATGGCCGCAATCACCCGTTCGCCGGGGAGATTCGTATCGGCGAAGTCGAGGTGTGGATCGAGCCCGAAGAACTGGGTTTCCCTATTTCCATCGGCACGCTGGAAGTCACCGAATGCGAAATGATCAATCAGTTCGTCGGCTCCGGCACCGAGCAGCCGCAGTTCACTCGCGGTTACGGTCTGGCGTTCGGTCATGCAGAGCGCAAGGCCATGGCCATGGCGCTGGTGGACCGCTCGCTGCGTGCCGAGGAGTTCAACGAAGAGATCCAGTCACCGGCGCAGCAGGAAGAATTTGTTCTGGCCCACTGCGATAACGTCGAGGCCGCCGGTTTTGTCTCGCACCTGAAACTGCCGCACTACGTGGATTTCCAGTCCGAACTGGGGCTGATCCGCAAGTTGCGCGCACCTGCGCACAAGGAGCCGCACGCATGAATGCCTATCAGACATCCCGACCGGCCCGACCGGAACCCGACGAAGCGTATAACTTCGCTTATCTCGACGAACAGACCAAGCGCATGATCCGTCGCGCCTTGCTCAAGGCCGTGGCGATTCCCGGTTACCAGGTGCCTTTCGGTGGCCGCGAGATGCCGTTGCCTTACGGCTGGGGCACTGGCGGCATGCAGTTGACGGCGGCGATCCTCGGCGCTGAAGACGTGCTCAAGGTCATCGATCAGGGCGCGGACGACACCACCAACGCAGTGTCGATCCGGCGTTTTTTCGGCCGCACCGCAGGCATCGCCACCACTGAGCGCACTCCAGAGGCGACCGTCATTCAGACTCGCCACCGAATTCCGGAAACCCCGTTGCATGCCGACCAGATTCTGGTTTATCAAGTGCCGATCCCCGAGCCATTGCGCTTTATCGAGCCTTCGGAAACCGAAACCCGGACCATGCACGCGCTCAACGATTACGGCGTGATGCACGTGAAACTTTACGAGGACATCGCCACCTTCGGCCATATCGCCACCAGTTATGCATACCCGGTGATGGTCGATGAGCGCTACGTGATGGACCCGTCGCCGATCCCGAAATTCGATAACCCCAAACTCGACATGAGCCCGGCCCTGATGTTGTTCGGTGCCGGTCGCGAGAAGCGCCTGTACGCGGTGCCGCCGTTCACCCGCGTGCAAAGCCTGGATTTCGAGGATCACCCGTTTCAGATCCAGAGCTGGGAGCACAACTGCGCGATTTGCGGCAGTCATGACTCTTACCTTGATGAGCTGATCCTCGACGACGCGGGCACGCAAAGTTTTGTCTGTTCCGACACCGATTACTGCGCCCAGCGCGTTTTGCAGCAGGAGACCGGCCAATGAACAGCGCACAAGCCGCACCGATCTTTCAGGCAAACCCTGACGCTGCATCGCCGCTGCTCAAGGTTCGCGGCCTGACGCGACTCTATGGCCCGGAGAAGGGCTGTCAGGACGTCAATTTCGAGCTGTATCCCGGTGAAGTGCTGGGCATCGTCGGCGAGTCCGGTTCCGGTAAATCCACGTTGTTGTCGCTGCTCAGCGGACGTTGCCCACCGGATCGTGGCGGTATCGACTATCGGCGCAAGGACGGCCATGTGCTGGACCTGTACAGCGCCAGCGAAGCCGAACGCCGCACCTTGCTGCGCACCGAGTGGGGCTTCGTCGAGCAGAATCCCCGGGATGGTCTGCGCATGGGCGTTTCGGCCGGGGCCAATATCGGCGAGCGCCTGATGGCCCAGGGCATGCGCAATTATCAGCAACTGCGCGGGGCCGGGATCGACTGGCTGACACAGGTGGAAATCGACCCGCTGCGCATCGACGATTTGCCACGGACGTTTTCCGGCGGCATGCAGCAGCGCTTGCAGATCGCGCGCAATCTGGTGTCCAGCCCGCGTCTGATTTTCATGGATGAACCCACGGGCGGGCTCGATGTGTCGGTACAGGCGCGGCTGCTCGACCTGCTGCGCGGGCTGGTGCGTGAGCTGGATCTGGCGGTGGTGATTGTCACCCACGACCTGGCGGTGGCGCGGTTGCTGGCGGATCGGCTGATCGTGATGCGTGCTTCACGGATCGTCGAAACCGGCCTGACCGACCAGATTCTCGACGACCCGCAGCATCCATATTCGCAGCTGCTGGTGTCTTCGGTGCTGCAACCGTGAAGCGACTTTTGGGATGAGCCTGATGAATACCCTGATCGAGGTCCGCGACCTCTCGAAGACTTTCACCCTGCATCAACAAAACGGCGTGGTGCTCAACGTGCTGCGCGGCCTGAATTTTTCGGTGCGTGGCGGCGAATGCCTGGTTCTCAACGGGCATTCCGGTGCGGGCAAGAGCACCTTGTTGCGCACGTTGTACGGCAATTATCTTCCGGCAGGCGGCAGCATTCGGGTGCAGCATGAAGGGCAGCCGCTGGAACTGGTGGGTGCCGAACCGCGGCAAGTGCTGGCGGTACGGCGGCAAACCCTGGGTTATGTCAGCCAGTTTCTGCGCGTGATTCCAAGGGTCTGCGCCCTCGACGTGGTGATGGAACCGGCGCTGGCCCGAGGCTGGAACAAAGTCGAGGCCAAGGCCCGTGCCGAACTGCTGCTGACGCGCTTGAACATTCCGCAGCGTTTGTGGCAACTGGCACCGGGAACGTTCTCCGGCGGCGAGCAGCAACGGATCAATATCGCCCGGGGTTTCATGGTGCCCTGGCCAGTGATGCTGCTGGACGAACCGACGGCTTCGCTGGATGACACCAACGGCCAGGTGGTGCTGGAACTGATCAACGAAGCCAAGCAGGCCGGAGCCGCGCTGATCGGTATCTTCCACGACCGTACCGCTCGCGAAGCCGTCGCTGACCGCCATTTGAACATGACCCCACTGGAACTCACCGCCAAGGAGTTGCTGCAATGCTGACTGAACAGATTCTGACCAACGCCCAGGTAGTCGGCGCCGAACAGGTATTTCTTGGCACCGTGGTGTTGCGCAACGGCCTGATTGCCGAGGTCAGCGAAGGGCGCAGCAGGCTGCCCCAGGCGCAAGACCTGCACGGCGACTATTTGCTGCCGGGCCTGGTGGAGCTGCATACCGACAACCTCGAAAAACATCTGTCGCCGCGCCCCGGCGTGGACTGGCCGTCGGCATCGGCGGTGCTCAGTCACGACGCGCAAATCATCTCGTCCGGCATCACCACCGTGTTTGACGCGCTGTCCATTGGCGACGTGAACCCCAAGGGCAAGCGCATGCAGCAACTGCCCGCGATGCTCGAAGCCATTGCTGCAGCCAACGCGGCCGGGCTGACCCGCGCCGAGCACCGTTTGCACTTGCGCTGTGAAGTCTGCCATCCGGATACCTTGAGCGTGTTCCGCGATCTGGTGGAGCAGCCGCTGGTCCAGTTGGTGTCGGTGATGGACCATTCGCCGGGCCAGCGCCAGTTCGCTCTGGAGTCCAAGTACCGCGAGTACTACATGGGTAAGTACCACCTGAGCACGGCGCAGATGGACGAATTCATCGTCGAACAGGTCGCCAACTCCCGGAAATACAGCGACAGCTATCGGCGTGCCATCGTCGAAGATTGCCTGGCGCGGGGCTTGTCGGTGGCCAGTCACGACGACGCCACGTTGGCCCATGTCGAGGAGTCGGCCCGTTACGGGATGACCATCGCCGAGTTTCCCACTACGCTGGAAGCGGCCGAGGGCTGTCGGCGGTTGGGCATGAGTGTGCTGATGGGCGCGCCGAATGTGGTGCGCGGCGGTTCGCACTCGGGCAACGTCGCGGCGGCGGGTCTGGCCAAAGTAGGGCTACTGGATATTCTCTCCAGCGACTACTATCCGGCCAGCCTGTTGCAGGCCGCGTTCGCGCTGGCCGATCAGGTGCCAAATTGCTCGCTGCCTCAGGCGGTGAATATGGTCAGTCGAGCGCCGGCGATTGCGGCGGGGCTGGATGATCGGGGCGAAATTCGTATCGGGTTGCGCGCTGACCTGGTTCATGTCCGGACTCAGGACGCGCTGCCGGTGATTCAACACGTGTGGCGGCAAGGCAAGAGGGTGTATTGATGGTTGGCAGGTTGATCTATCTCATCGGACCGTCCGGTTCGGGCAAGGACAGCCTGCTGGACGCGGCACGCGATGAGCTGGCAAGGCGCGGCTGTCGAATCGTGCGCCGGGTCATCACCCGTTCGGCGGAAGCCGTCGGCGAGGCGGCGCAAGCGGTGAGTGTCGAGCAATTTACGGCGATGCAGGCGCAGGGCGAATTCGCCTTGAGCTGGCAGGCCAACGGCTTGCATTACGGTATTCCCAAAGAGATCGACGAATGGCTGGCGCAAGGCTCCGACGTGCTGATCAACGGTTCGCGGGGCTATCTGCCTCAGGCGCGACAACGTTATCCCAATTTGCTGGTGGTGCTGCTGACCGTCAGCGAACAGGCTTTGCGTCAGCGGTTGCTGGCGCGGGGCAGGGAATCGGTGGCTGAAATCGAAGCGCGGTTGCAGCGCAACGCGGAATTCGCCGGTGCCGTGCAAGCGTCGGCTCCAGGGGTTTTTGTCCTGGATAACTCTGGCGCGCTTGAACACAGCGTCGAACAGTTGATCCAGCGCATCGCCCGCGAGCACGCATGCGCCTGACCTTACTGGGCACCGGTGACGCCCGGCAAGTGCCGGTTTACGGCTGCCAATGCGCGGCCTGTGGACTGGCGCATACCGACCAGCGCTTTCGGCGGCTGCCGTGCAGCGCACTGATCGAATGCGGCGATCAGCGCTGGTTGGTCGACAGCGGTCTGACCGACCTCACCGAGCGATTCCCGCCGCGCAGCCTGAACGGCATTCTGCAAACCCATTACCACGCCGATCACTCGCAGGGTTTGCTGCATCTGCGCTGGGGCCAGGGACTGGTCATTCCGGTGCACGGCCCGGTGGACCCGGAAGGTTTGTCTGATCTGTACAAACATCCGGGCATTCTGGATTTCAGCCAGCCTTTCATTGAGTTTGAAGCCCGTCAGCTCGGTGCCTTGAGCGTGACGGCGTTACCGCTGCTGCATTCCAAACCGACGCTCGGTTACCTGCTGCAAGGGGAAGGACGACGCGTCGCGTACCTCACCGACACCGTCGGCCTGCCCGAAGCGACCTTCGCTTATCTGCAACGTGAATCGCTGGATGCGTTGATCCTCGACTGCTCCATGCCGCCGCAGCCGCAGACCCCACGTAACCACAACGACCTGAACCTGGCCCTGGATATCATCGACCGTCTGCAACCTGCCAAGGCGGTGCTGACCCATGTCGGGCATACGCTGGATGCGTGGTTGATCGAGCATGAAAGCGAGTTGCCGGAGGGTGTCGCTGTGGGGCGGGATGGAATGGCTATCTGACTCACGCCGTAGGAGATCCCTCGTCGTCCAGACGCCGCGCTGTCGCGCAGCAAACACTAGCCCTGTTGGAGCGAGGCTTGCCCGCGAAGAACGATGACTTGGTAGAACTGGGTCTCCGAGGCGTCTGATTCGCGGGCAAGCCTCGCTCCAACGAACATTTCACCTCAATGGTTGTGCGTTGTTTGATGAGAGCGAACTTATTGGCGAGGCGCAGGTTCTGCGAACTCGGTAATACACTCTCGCGAACAATTTCGTTCCTGCGAAAGCGGGCGGCAACCACCCATCAAATACCGCACATATGTTCAATGCCTGCGCCTCATTCGCGTCTAGTCTCTTTCCTCACGTCTTCGCATCTCCCATCGCTTCATCACCTGAGGAATATCCAATGAGCCTGTTGAAAGTCAAAGATGGCACCGAGATTTTTTACAAGGATTGGGGCACCGGCCAGCCCATCGTGTTCTCTCATGGCTGGCCGCTGGATGCCGATGCGTGGGATGCGCAGATGGTTTTCCTGGGTGCACAGGGTTATCGCGTGATTGCTCACGACCGTCGCGGTCATGGCCGTTCGGGTCAGTCGTGGGAAGGCAACGAGATGAACACCTACGCTGACGACCTGGCGGAGCTGTTCGAAGCACTGGATTTGAAAGACGCGATCATGATCGGTCACTCCACCGGCGGTGGTGAAGTGGCGCGTTACCTTGGGCGCCATGGCACTTCACGGGTTGCCAAGGCTGTGCTGATCGGCGCTGTGCCGCCGTTGATGCTCAAGACCGAGGCGAATCCGGAAGGCTTGCCGATTGATGTGTTCGACGGTATTCGCGCTGGCACACTCGGCAACCGCTCGCAGTTCTTCAAGGACCTGGCCGTGCCGTTCTTCGGCTTCAACCGCGACGGTGCAAAAGTGGAGCAGGGCACCATCGACGCGTTCTGGTTCATGGGCATGCTTGGTTCGATCAAAGGCGAGCTGGACTGCATCAAGGCCTTCTCGGAAACCGACTTCACCGAAGACCTGCAGAAAATCGACATTCCGACGCTGATTCTGCATGGCGACGACGACCAGATCGTGCCGATCAAGGCCTCGGCGCTGCGCAGCGCCGAGTTGGTCAAGGGCTCGACCCTGAAAATCATCCCCGGCGCACCCCACGGCCTGTGCACGACCTTGGCCGATGAGGTCAACCAGGTGTTGCTGGCGTTTATCAAAGGGTAAGCATCAAATGGAAATCCGGTAGGAGGGGACTTGTCCCCGAATACGTCAGCTCAGGCGACGCCAAATGTTCGGATTCTCTCGTCGCATGGGCAATTGCATTCGGGGACAAGTCCCCTCCTACAGGTATTCATTTATTTGAGTCACGCCCCCACACAACCAAAAGCCCCGCCAACCAGAACGGTCAGCAGGGTTCCGGCTGAAATACTGAACCTATTCGCGAGCAAGCTCGCTCCCACCGTGTCCACCACGGCGGCTGGCAGTCTGCGGCCAGCCACCGCCCAACGCACGGAATGTGGCCACCGCCGCCCGGGCGTCATTGGCGTGCAGTTGCGCCAATTGATCCCGCGAGGTCAGCAGCAGCCGATCTTCATCCAGCACTTCCACCAAACTGATCGCCCCGCCTTTATAGGCATCCTGTGCGGCGTCGCGGGCGACTTTGTGGGCGGCGACTTCCTGTTCCACTTCTTTGTGCTGGGATTCCAGTTCGGTCAGGGTCACGATGGCGTTTTCCACATCCTCGGTGGCGCGCAGCATCGACTGGCGGTATTGCGCCAGAGCCTCAGCGTTGGCGCCTTTGGCCTGGGCGACTTCAGCGTCTACCCGACCGAAATCGAACAGCCGCCAGTGCAGACCGACAATGGCCTGTGGCTGAAATGCCGAAGCGCCAATCAATGAACCACTGTGCAGACTTTCAAACCCCAGCAATCCGGCCAGCGAGACCTTCGGGTAATACTCGGCAATGGCCGCGCCGATGCGTGCGCTGGATGCAGCCAGGCGGCGTTCGGCCGCCATCACGTCGGGACGCCGGCGCAGCAGGCTGGCAGGCCCGTCGGTGTTGGTGATGGTCGGCACCTTGTAGCTTTGCGAGCGGGTCAGCAACTCGTTGGCGTAGGTGCCGGGTTGCGCGCCCATCAGCACATCGAGCCGGTTGAGCTGCAACGCCAGTTCGGTGCGTAATGGCGGCAAGGTGGCGCGGGCCTGCAAGACCAGCGCCTGAGCCTGGGCCTGTTCGCGATGAGTCGACAAGCCGCTGCCGAAACGATCATTCACCAGCGCCAGCAAGGCCGCTTCGGTCTGTACCTGGTCTTCCGCCAAGGCGATGCGTTGCTGCGCGCCGCGCACCCGAAAGTAGGCGTCGGCAGCCTCGGCAGCCACGGAAATTCGCACGCCGGTGTGATTGGCCTCGGCTGCCTGGGCTTCGGCGCTGGCGGCTTGTTCGCCGCGCTTCAGGCCCCCGGCCAGGTCGACCTCCCAGCTGGCGCCAGCACCGATGGTTTCAATCGTCTGATTGCGTTCGTAGCCGGGAAAGGTGCTGCCGATCTTGCCCAGCGCGCTTTCCTGGGACTGGCGCTGACGCACGGCGCGGGCGTCGAGATTGCCCTCGGGCAAACGTTCGGCTCCCGCTTCACGGGCGGCGGCCTGGGCTTGTTCGACCCGCGCCATGGAGGCCTGCAGATCGAGATTCTGCTTCAGCACACGCTCGATGATCCGGGTCAGTTGCGGGTCGGCGAAACCGTTCCACCAGGTGTCCAGCGACGGCGCGGGCGTCTCGCCAATCCGCTGGTCGAGCAACGTCTGCTGGCTGAACGGGCCACTGACGATGGGCGCGGGCGTCTGGTATTCCGGGTCCACTGCGCAGCCGGCCAACGCCCCCATCAGCAGGCTCAAGGTCAATCTGTGGGTGCTATTCACGGTTTTCATGGTGTGGTTTTCTCAGTGAGCGTCGGCAGAAGGCGCAGCGGGCGGAACGATTTTGCGCATCAACGGCACCATGGCGGTGGCGATGATGAAACAGACCATGATCGCCAGGAACGCATCGGCATAGGTTTGGGTCTGGGCTTCGCGCAGCGTCAGCAGCCACAGTTGATGCAGCGCGGCGGTCATGCCGTCGTTGCCGGACTGGCCAAGGCTGGCCAGATTGCCGCTCACCTGGCTCAGCCATTGGTTCATGGCTTCATTGCTGCTGTTCAGGTGTTCGGCCATGCGCGTGAAATGCAGATTGGTGCGGTCGTTGAGAATCGTTGCGCAGGCGGCGATGCCAATCGCGCCACCGAGGTTACGCATCAGGTTGAACAACCCCGACGCCTGCTTGAGGCGCGCCATGGCCAGCCCGCCCAAGGTAAGCGTCACCGCTGGTGGCACGGCCAATTGTTGGGCAATGCCACGCAAGGCCTGGGGCAACAGCAATTCCTTGCCGCCCCAGTCGTGGGTGATTGGTGAGAAGTCCCACATCGACACGGCGAACAACGCGAGCCCGGCCATGAGAATCCAGCGCAGATCGACCCGATTGGCGAGAAACGCATACAGCGGGATCGACATCACCTGAAACACGCCGGTGGAGAACACCGCAAGGCCGATATCCAGCGCGCTGTAGCCACGCACCCGACCCAGAAACAGCGGTGTCAGGTAAATCGTCGCGAACAGGCCGATGCCGGTCACGAACGAGAAGAAGCAACCCAAGGCGAAATTGCGATCTTTCAAGGCGCGCAAATCGACGATGGGGTTGGCCACGATCAAGGTGCGGCTGACGAATGCCAGCGCCGCGATCCCGGAAATCCACGCCGTCGCGACAATCGTGCTGTCGCTGAACCAGTTCCAGCGCGGTCCTTCCTCCAGCGTGTATTCCAGGCAGCCGAGGAACACCGCCATGAACAGCATGCTCGCGTAATCGGCGCCCTTGAGCAGGGACAGGTCGGGTTTGTCGATACGCACCAGCATCGGCACGGCGACCGCGACAAAAATGCCCGGCAGCAGGTTGATGTAAAACAGCCAGTGCCAGGACGAAACATCAGTGATCCAGCCGCCAATCACCGGGCCCAGCGTCGGCGCCAGGGACGCGATGGCGCCGATGGTCGAAGCGGCGATGACTTTCTGTTTGCCAGTGAAGAACATGAACGCCGACGTAAATACCATCGGGATCATCGAGCCGCCGAGAAAACCTTGCAGGGCACGAAAGGCGATCATGCTCTGGATATTCCAGGCCAGGCCGCACAACAGGCTGGCGAGGGTGAAACCCACCGCCGAAGCGCAGAACAGCCAGCGGGTCGACATCACTCGGGACAACCAGCCGGACAGTGGGATGACGACGATTTCGGCGATCAGATAGCTGGTCTGCACCCAGGCGGTTTCATCTGCGCCGGCCGACAACCCGCCGCCGATATCGCGTAGCGAAGCCGAGACAATCTGAATGTCGAGCAGGGCAATGAACATGCCCACGCACATGGTGGCGAAGGCGAAAACCTTTTGCGCGGTGGGCATCGATGCCGCGTCGAAAGGCTGCGCAGAAGCAGCAGCGCTGACCGTGCTCATGGCGCACGGCTCACATTAGCCGCAGCAACCGGTGCGGATGGAGTCTGAATGCTGACCTTGGCGTTGGTGTCGACTTGCGCGGTAACCGAAAGACCCGGGCGCAGACTGCCCAGCGTGCTGTCGTTCTGATCCAGCAAGACCCGAACTGGCACTCGTTGCACGATCTTGGTGAAGTTGCCGGTGGCGTTTTCCGGTGGTAGTACGCTGAATTGTGCACCGGTCGCCGGGGCCAGGCTGTCCAGATGCCCGTGAAACTCGCGACCCGGCAGCACGTCGGCGTGAATAGTCACCGGTTGGCCGGGCAGCATGTGCGCCAATTGGTCTTCCTTGAAGTTGGCGTCGACCCACAAGCCGCTGGCGGGTACCACGGAAAGCAGCTGGCTTCCAGCCGCTGCGTAGGCGCCGACTCGCGCCCGACGGTTGCCGATAACGCCATCCACCGGCGCACGTAATTCGGTGTAGGCCACGTTGAGCTGCGCCATCTCACGCTCGGCCACGGCTTGCATCAAGGCGGCGCGGGCCTGCTGTTTCTGGCTGGCAATCACATTGAGTTGCCGCTGCGTAGCGAGCAGCGAAGCCTGGGCCTTGGCGCCGTTGGCTTGTGCAGTCTTGAACGTCGCGTCAGCACGCTGGGCGCTTTCTACCGATACGGCGGAGCGGCTTACCAATTCTTTGTAGCGCGCATGATCGTCCCGAGAGCGCACGGTTTCGGCGTTGGCGGCATCGATGCCAGCCTTGGCCTGACCGATCACGGCGTGTTGCAGTTCTTCGGTGGCATCCAGATTGGCCAGCAGCGCCTGCTGAGCGGCAACTGCGCCTTCGGCTTTGTGCAGCGCGGCCTGGTAATCACGGTCGTCGATCTTTACCAGCAAGTCACCGGCGTGGACGAACTGGTTGTCGACGACTTTCAACTCGGTGATATAGCCCGGCACCTTGGGGCCAATCACGGTAACGTCGCCACCGATATACGCATCGTCGGTGGATTCAATGAAGCGACCGACCGTCCACCAGTGCAGGCCAAATACCACCGCGACTACCAATGCGGCAACGATCACCAGCAGCAACAACAGGCGTTTGAGCAAGGGCGACTTGTTGCGCGATGGGACGGCGGTGTTGGCCGTTACATCGGCCTGAAGTGAACTGTTCATCAACGTTACCTGTGGGAGTCCGATGTGCGTCGCGGCCTTGGCCCGCGACGGAATTTTATGGATTACGGTCGTAATATTATGGTCGTAATGTAAGTCCATATTTCCGATCACGCAAGGGTAGAAATGCGCAGATGAGTCTGAACACGAGTAAGGAACCCTCTGCCCATGGCGTCGTTCACATGTCACATTGACCACCGACAGCAGAGCATTCCCACTATCGGAGACATTCCATGAGCAGCCAGCTTTACGCCACCACCGCACCGACGCGCGCCGAGGTAGACGCCTTGCAGGGTCCGACGCTGATCGAGTTCGGCACCGATTGGTGCGGTTACTGCAAAGCGGCGCAGCCGCTGATCAGCACGGTCTTGCGCGATTACCCCAACGTGCGGCATTTGAAAATCGAGGACGGCAGCGGGCGACCGCTAGGGCGTTCGTTTCGTGTCAAGTTATGGCCGACACTGATATTCATGCGCGACGGTCAGGAGTTGAGCCGTCTGGTTCGGCCCACCCAAACCAGTGATATCGAAGAGGCGTGCGAAGGGATGGTGAGGCAGGGCTGAGGAGCAAGCTGACCAAGGCTTCATCCCAAGGAAGCCATTGAACGCTACTCAAGGAGCATACGAAGACGGCCACCGGCTTTGTAAAATCAGTGGCAAGGCGGGCCAGGCGGCTTTAACCAGCATTGGCTTTGCGCCCTTGTGATGCTTTGATGCCCGGAAGGCTCAGCGCCGCAGGTACGCCGCGAAATCAATGTCTCCGGCACTGAGAATGGCTTGCACCCTGTTGTGCACATTAAGCTTGCGCAGGATCGCAGAGACATGGGCCTTGACCGTGGTTTCGGCGATTTCCAGGGTGTAGGCGATCTGTTTGTTCGACTCGCCCTTGGTCATGCGTTCCAGCACCAGCAGTTGCTTGCGGGTCAGGGCTTGCAGCAGTTCCGGTGGGAAGCTTCGGGTTTCGCTGTTATGTCGGCGGGTGGCGGGTTTCTGACTGCGGATGATGTCCGAAGGCAGATAAACGTTGCCGTTGAGGATCTGCTCGATGGCTTGGGTCATTTGCAGCCGTGGCGACGATTTGGTGATGAAACCCACTGCGCCATAGGTGATGGCCTGCAGGACGATCTGTTTGTCCTGCTCGGCAGAAACGATGACCACCGGGATGGTCGGCGCTTCGTTGCGCAGGTTTATCAGGCCATTCAAGCCATGCATGCCGGGCATGTTCAAGTCCAGCAGGATCAGGTCAAGATCGTCATGTTCCTGAGTCAAGGCCAGGGCGCTTTCCAGATCCTCGGTTTCCATGACTTCAGTGCCGGGGAAGCCGTCAGTGATGACGTTATGGATGGCTTCGCGAAACAACGGGTGATCGTCGGCTATTAGAATTTTGTACATGCCATTCACCTTGTTTTTATGGAATATCTTGTTGTTCTGATGGTTGCTTCGGGTTCGTTGCGCTTGCGTCAGGGCAGCGGCACCGGTTGCGCGGGTTTGACGGGCAAACCGGCAGCCTGCCAGGCGTCGAGACCGTCGCGATACCAATACAGATCACTGTAGCCCAGCGCCGCTGCGCGTTTCACCGCATTCCAGCTCAGCCAGCAATCGGCGCGGCAGTAAAACACCATCGGCAAATCCCGGTGACCTGCGCTGGCCAGTTGCAGATGGTCGGCGAAATAAGCCTGCCATTGCGCCGTCAGTTCGCCGTCGCCGGTGTTGGCCAGCCACAGACTGCCTGGCAGATTCGCATGAGGTTCGTCTTCGATGAAGCGACCTTGCAGCCATTGTCGGCGATACACATCGATCAGCACTGGTTTGGCCGGTTGTTCCAGAAGCGCCTGAAGTTGCACGGTGTCAATGATCCTCGCGCCCTCGACCTGAACGGGCGTCGGGCTGCGATACAACGCAATGCGAAAGCCATCGGCGGAAAACAGCGGGGTTTCAGCCAGGGCGAGGGCGGGCATGGTCGTGGCAAGCACCATCATTAGCAGGGTTGAGCGCAAAGCACGCAGCATGGCGGCTATTCCTTTCTTGTTATGACCTGCATTACAAGGCACAACCGCCGCTTTGGGAATGCGACGATAGAAAGCAAAACCGGTACTAAAGTAGTAGAAACGCTGCGCTGAGCGACCTGCGGATTTTACCCTGGCTTGCGGACGGCGGCGTGCTGGGGATTGAAAGTGATGATGGCGAGCACCGTGAAAATGATCGTCAAGCCCAGGCAAACTGCCGCTGCCAGTGGGTTGAAACGCTCATAAAGCGCGAAGCGCACCAGCTCCACCGCATGGCTGAACGGGTTGATCGCGCACAGCCAATACAGCCATTGGCTGGCCTCCTGCATCTTCCACAGTGGATAAAGCGCCGACGACAGGAAAAACATCGGGAAGATCACGAAATTCATCACCCCGGCGAAGTTTTCCAGTTGGCGGATCGCATTCGACAGCAACAGACCCAACGCGCTGAGCATCAACGCCACCAACAACAAGGCTGGTAGCGCCGCCAGCAAACCCCATGCGGGGGGTTGCACGCCGTAAACCCAGGCAATCGCCAGAAAGGCATACACCTGCAGCAGCGAAATCAATGACGTGGCCAGTAGCTTGCTCACCAGCAAAAACGTGCGTGGCAGCGGGCTGGTGAGTAATACGCGCATGCTGCCCATTTCCCGGTCGTAGACCATGGACAACGAGCCTTGCATGCCGTTGAACAGCAGAATCATGCAGGCCAGGCCCGGAATGATGTACACCTCGTAAGGGATGTAAGTGTCGTAGGGCTCGATGATGGCGATGCCCAATGCCGCGCGAAAACCTGCCGCGAACACCAATAGCCAGAGCAATGGCCGCACCAGGGCGCTGAGGAATCGCGTGCGTTGCAGAATGAAACGCAGCCATTCACGCAGGACGATTCCGCTGAAACATTGCCAATAAGCATTCATCGTCCGGTGGCTCCAGTACTGGAAGTGACAGTCAGTTGTGCGAACGCGGTGCCCAGTTCACCACCATGTTCGGCGCTGACGGCTCCGGCGTTGCCCGAGGCCACCAGGCGTCCTTGATGCAGAATCAGCAAGTCATCGTCGGGCTGCACTTCGTCCAGTAAATGCGTGGTCCAAAGCACGCTGATGCCTTGTTCGCGGCACAGGCTGCGCACGTGCTGGTTGAGCGCCAGACGGCTGGCCGGATCAAGGCCGACGCTGGCTTCGTCGAGCAGCAACAGGCGTGGCTCATGCAGCAAGGCGCGAGCGATTTCCACCCGGCGCCGATGCCCGCCATTGAGCGCGCGGACCCGTTCGGCCTTGCGCTCGGTCAATCCCTGGCGGGCCAATTCCTCAGCGACGCGAACGATAGCGTGGCGGCGCGGCATACCGTGCAGCGCGGCGTGATAACGCAGGTTTTGCTCGACGCTCAAATCCAGGTCCAGCGTACTTTGTTGAAACACCACGCCCAATTGCCGCAACGCCGGACGTGGCGTCTGGCGCAGGGAACAGCCGCCCACGCGAATTTCGCCGCGTTGCAGGTCATACAGCCGGGTCAGCAGGGCGATCAGGGTTGATTTACCCGCGCCATTGGGGCCGAGCAACGCACCAAAGCGGCCCGGAGCGAGGCTGAAACTGATCTGGCGCAAGGCTTCCCGAGGACCGTAGGCGAAGCTCAGGTCGTCGACTTCCAGTGCGCTCATGGGGTCACGACCACGCCCCAAGGGTAACGGCCGACCTTGATCGACTTGGTTACCTTGAGACTGGCGACGTCGATCACCGACACATCGCCACTCACGCCGTTAGTGGTCAGCAACTGGCTTTGATCCGGGGTAAACGCCATCTGCCAGACCCGCCGACCGACGAGCAGGTAATCGACGATTTCCAGGGTCTTGGCGTCGATCACCGCCACATGGTTGGCCGGGCCAAGGGCCACGAAGGCGTATTTGCCGTTGGCGGCGATCTTGATGCCCACCGGCTGCACCTTGTCCGGGTGAACACCTTTGATCTTGAAGTTCAGGGTCTTGATGATCTTGCGGGTGGCGACGTCGATCACACTCACCGTGCCGCCGATTTCCGCCGATGCCCAGAGTTGCGAACCGTCCTGATTGAACTCGACGAAGCGTGGCCGTTGATCCACCAGGGTGTTGTCGGCCAGGGTCTGAGTGCTGGTGTCGATCCAGTGCAGCATGTTGGTGGTTTCGCTGGTATTGACCGCCCACTTGCCGTCGGGGCTGACCGCCATGCCTTCGGGTTCGACGCCGACATCGATCTGCGCCAGGACCTTGGAGTTCTCCGTATCGATCACCGTCACCAGCGAGTCGTCTTCGTTGGAAACATACAGCCAGCGGTTGTTGGGGTGCAGGGCGAACTGTTCCGGGTCTTTGCCGGAAGGCAGCTCCTTGATGATTTTGTGGGTGGCCACGTCCATCACTTGCACCCGGTCCGAGTCGCTGGCGCAGATGTACAGCAGCTTGTTGTCATGGGACAGCAGCAAACCCCGTGGACGCATGCCGACGGCAATGGTTTGCGTGACTTTCAGGCTGTCCATGTCGATCAGGCTCAGGCTGTTGTCCTTTTCGTTGGACACCCAGGCGGTGGCCGCCAGGCTTTGCCCCGCGAGGGTTGAAAGGGCGGCGGCCATCAAGGCAGTGGCGATCAGGGTGCGGCGCATGGCGTGTTCCTTATTGTTGGAATTGTCGGCAAAACGTCAGTTGAAGGTGCAGCTCACTTCGGGCTTGTCATAGCCCAGGCTGTCGAGTTCGGTGACCGGGTGCAGAAAGCCGTCCTGGGGCGAAGTGCTGACCAGGGCGCGGGGCTGGACGATGGGAATTGGCTGGCGCAACTGGCCATTCCAGGCGCGATAGCTGAGTTTGCGGCCCTTGAAACCGTCCAGCGGCAACTGGTCGCTCAATTCCAGGCGGCGGATTTCCAGTGGATCGGTGCCGCGCAGTTTGCTGACCGCGCTGGCGATGCTGCGCACGGCCATCCAGGCGGCAAAGTCCCGGTCATTCATCCAGCGTCCGGCCAGGGCTTCGAAGCGTTTCTGCAATTGCGCCGCGCCATAGGTTTCCACGGTCTTGTGCCAACCCGTCGAGGTCAGGCCTTGGGTGCCGGCGACTGGGCGCGGAAACCAGGTCTGGTAGGGCACGTATTCGCCAAAGTCGCCACGTTCGTCCGCCACCAGCACCACGTCGTATTCGGCGGTCTGGGTGAACAGCGGCATGTCGGCCTGGGCGCTGCGGCGCTGGTCGTTGTCAAAACTCCAGTTTTTTTCGGCGACGATGGTGTGCCCGAAGCGCTTGGCGGCGCGGCGCACGGCCGCCGCATACGCCTGGTCGTCCGGCGTCTGGCCGACAATTAGCAGCCAGCGATTCCAGCGCCGAACTGCGAGAAATTGCGCCAGCGCATCGGTCAACATCGCCCGGCTGGGCAAGGTGTGCAGCACGTTGCTCAAACATGCGCTGCTGCGCAGGCTGTCGTCGGCGCTGCCGGCATTGAACAGCAGACTGTCCGGCAACGCAGCGCTGAGCTGGCGCAGGGTTTCTACCGGCGCGTTGACGACAAACAGCCGCAAACCTTGCTCGTGCAGCGTGCGAGCTTTTTCCAGCAATGCCTGCGCACTGTCGGCGCTGGCGGTTTCCAGGCTGTAGCTGTGCTTGAGGAAACGCCCGGTGCTGTTGCTGTCGATGATCGCCAGTTCGGCGCCGCGCAATCCGGCATCCACCGGTTCAGGAATGACATTCGATAACAGCGGGCCGGGGTCGGGCACGAAGGCCAGATAACCGATGCGCACTTGCAGGGTTTCATCGGCGGCCGAGCTTGGGCTTGTCCACAAGACCGCCGCCGCAAGGGCAAGCAGGCAGTGCAGGGCGGGTCTGGAAAGCTGGCGCATGAGGCACTCCGTTACGGGTAGCGCCAGCATAGGAACGCCGCGAGGGCGGGGAAATATGCAGAAAGTACCAGTCTGCCAGTACCAAGGTAGTAGCCGGACTGCTGTTGCCGGGATTTAGCATGCGGATATCAATAATAAGAAGGCAAGGTCATGTCCGCACTCTGGCGCATCAACCTTTGGGTGATCGGTTTCTTCTCGCTGGTCACGGCGGCCTGCTTGTGGCTGCTGTTGCATCAGGCCGTGGCCGATGTCGACCGCGAGCTGATCGCCGCCCAGGCCGTGGTGCAATACCTGAGTGACACCGCCGAACAGCAGCCCGCCGCACTCCAGCCGCGCCTGAGTGAGCACCTGCGCCATGTGCGCGTCATCTGGCTCGCCGCCGATGAGCCGCCACACGTGATTACGCAAAGCGGCGCGGATGCCTTGATTGCTCGCTGGCTGTTCCCCGCCGAGACCCACGCAGTGCGGGTTCTCAACCTCAGTGATGGCCGGCGGGTGCAGCTTGGCGTCGACCCCAGTGATGAAATCGATGAAGTCTGGGATTCATTGCAGCAATTGCTGTTGCTGTGTGGCCTGGCGCTGGTGGTGAGTCTGTCGACGATTCGCTGGGCCGTATGTCGCGGCATGCATGTGCTCGATAACTTGCTTAAAGCCTTGCAGCAGGTTTCTCGGGGGGAACTGCACGTGCGCCTGCCCCTGCACGGCAATACCGAGGCGCAACAATTGGCCGGGCATTTCAACCGCATGACCGCCACCCTGGAACATACCGAAGCGGACAACAGACGCCTGACCCAGGCGCTGCTCGCGGTGCAGGATCAAGAGCGCACGCGACTCGCCCAGACCCTGCATGATGACCTTGGCCAATACCTTGCCGGGATTCGCGCCCAGGCCTGTCTGCTGCGCATGGTGGCCGATCAGTCAGATGTGGTGCGCAGTACCGCTCTGGGGCTGGAGGCCAATTGCGAGCAATTGCAGCTTGGCTTTCGGGCGTTGATCCGGGATTTGTACCCTGTGGTGCTGCAGCACCTGCCACTGCCCGAGGCCATGACCTTGCTGGCCGAGCACTGGCGTAGCGCTCACGGAATTGAATGCGTACTGCTCGTCGACCCGCAACTCCCCGAGTTGACCCCCGCTGCGAGAACGCATCTGTACCGGCTGCTGCAAGAAGCGCTGACCAATGTGGTGCGGCATGCCAACGCCAGTCAGGTGCGGGTCAGCCTGCGACGGCTCAGCGCTCGACTGGTCATGGAAATTCGCGACAACGGCTGCGGCGCGATGCCACCGCAGCGGCCCGGCGTGGGCCTGTATTCAATGCGCGAGCGCGCCCGCTGCCTGCGCGGTGAACTGCATATCGAGACACAACCGGGTGCCGGCTGGACGCTGGCGCTGAACATTCCCCTGGAGGCTTGAATGCATATTCTGATTGTCGACGACCACGCCGTGGTGCGGCAGGGCTACGCCAGTCTGCTGCGGGCGATGTTGCCGCTGGTGCAGGTGCGCGAAGCGGCGACCGGTGAAGAAGCTCTGGTGAGTGTGCAGGAAGAAATTCCGCAACTGGTGATCATGGATTTCGGCCTGCCGGGCATCAGCGGTCTGGAAACTACCCGGCGCTTGCGACAACGCCTGCCGCAACTGCGGGTGTTATTTTTCAGCATGCATGACGAACTGCCGCTGGTGCGCCAGGCACTGGACGCCGGGGCTTCGGGTTATCTGACTAAAAGCTCGGCCCCCGACGTGCTGATCGAGGCGGTGCGCCGAATCCTTGCCGGGCACGCTTACATCGAGCAACCGCTGGCCACGCAACTGGCCTGCAATCCTCAGCAGCAGGATTGCGCCGATCCGCGTCTGCAAAGCATGACCCAGCGTGAGCTGGAGATTTTCCTGATGCTCGCCAAAGGCACGCCCTCGCGGGTGATTGCCGAACGCCTGTGCATCAGCGCCAAGACCGTTTCCAATTACCTGACATTGCTCAAGAACAAGTTGCAGGTCAGTTCCCATGCGGAACTGGTGCACCTGGCAATTGATACCGGGGTGATGCGGGTAGTTATGTGAGGGATGTGTCTGGGCCGAGGCTGTCTTCGTAGGAGCGACTTTAGTCGCGAGGGCGTCAATTGCCCTCCCGGCTAAAGCCGGTCCTACAGCACGCCTCGCTCCTACGGCCGATTCGCGAGCAAGCCCCGCTCCCACGGTTCATCTGCGATCCCTCAATCATCCCAACCCCCTGGACACGCCACGCACCCTTGCATATTGCTGTCCTGGAAATTGGCATACGGGTGCCGCGCACCGGTGAGGTTGGCGTTGGCCAGGTTGCTCGCGCCGAACTTGGTCTCCTGAAGGTTCGCATCGCGCAGGTCCGCGCCCTGCAGGTCGGCCTTGTTGAGAAAGGTCATCTCCAGATCCGCTGCCTGCAAGTTGACGTTGTGCAGTTTCGCCCCGGACAAACGGGCGAATTGCAGATAGGCAGCGCTGAGGTTGGCGCCTTCGAATTGCGCACCCTGGGCGAACAAGCCCCAGCCTTGCACCGCTTGCAGTTGCGCGCCGCCAAGGTCGGCCAGACGCAGGTTGGTCTGTTGCAGGCTGGCGCGGGTCAGCGTGGCGTTCTGCAGGCGGGCTTTTTCCAGATTGGCCAGATCCAGACGGGCATGGCGTAGATTGGCATCGCGCAGGTCGGCGCCCGCCAGATTCATCTTGCGCAAGTCCTGATTGCTCAGATCCGCGCCGCGCAGGTCGGCATTCGGGCATTGGCTGGCTTCGGCGATAGTGCAGCCGTTGATCACCAACGGCTCACCGTCGTCGGTGGCCAGGGCGCAGGGCAGGGCGAAAAACAGAATGAGGGGCAAGTAGTTCATGATGGTTTTCCAGGGCAGGATTAATGCGATTCGTGGGAGCGAGCTTGCTCGCGAAGCGGCGTAGCTGACACGCAGCCTCGCCAACAAGTTGGCTCCTACAGAGATCGGTTTATTTGGCCGCTGTCTTGCTGTCCCAGCTCGGAATCTTGAACACCCAGAACGATCCGCCTTGCGCCACCGGTTTGGTCAGTTCGGCCATGTCGCCGCCCCACAACGGTACCGCGCCGCCGTAACCCACCGTCACGCCAATGAACTGCTCGCCGTCCTGATCCCAGGTGATGGGCGGGGAAACAATGCCGCTACCCGTCTGGAAGCTCCACAGCTCTTCCCCGGTTTTAGCGTTAAAGGCCTTGAAGAAGCCATCGCCGGTCCCGGTGAACACCAGATTGCCTTTGGTCGCCAGCACACCGGCCCAGAGCGGCAAGCGTTCCTTGTGCTCCCAGACCACCTTGCCGCTGGTGGGGTCCATGGCGCGCAGGGTGCCGACGTGGTCCTCATACATCCGCTTGATGCGGAAGCCCATGCCCAGATAGGCCGAGCCCTTTTTGTAGTTCACTTCTTCGGTCCAGTAGTCTTCTTTCCACTGGTTGGCGGGAATGTAGAACAGGCCGGTGTCCTGACTGTAGGCCATGGGGTTCCAATTCTTGCCACCCAGGAACGGCGGTGAAACCTCCACCGGTTTGCCCTTGGTTTCGCCTGGCAATGGCTTGGCGGGACGCTTGCCTTCGTTTTCCACCGGGCGGCCGGTTTTCAGGTCGATATGGCTGGCCCAGCTGATGTTGTCGACGAACGGGAAGGCGTTCTGCAGTTTGCCGTTGTTGCGGTCTACTACGTAGAAGAAGCCGTTACGGTCGGCGTGGCCGGTGGCTTTGACGGTCTTGCCGTCCTGACCCTTGTAGTCGAACAGCACCAGTTCGTTGTTGCCGGAAAAATCCCAGGCATCGTTCGGCGTATGTTGGTAAAACCACTTCACCTCGCCGGTGCTCGGGTCGACACCCACCTGACCCGAGGTGTAGAGGCTGTCGTAATCGTGAGGGTTACCGTCCTTGGCGGTGCGTGCCCAGGTGTTCCAGGGGCCGGGGTTGCCGGCGCCAACGATGAGGGTGTTGCTCTCGGCATCGAAGCTCGCACTCTGCCAGGGTGCGCCGCCGCCGTGGCTCCAGGCTTCGACCTTGCCGGTTTCGGTGGTCTTGTCATCCGGCCATGATGGCGCCTTGATGTCGCCGGTCGGCGTGCTGTCCTTGCCGTTCAGGCGGCCCATGTGCCCTTCGACAAAAGGCCGCATCCAGACTTCTTCGCCGGTCTCCGGATCCCGGGCGAACAGACGGCCCACCACGCCGAACTCGTCACCTGAACTGCCGTGAATCAACAGCACCTTGCCGCTGACCTTATCCTTGATCAGCGTTGGCGCACCGGTCATGGTGTAGCCGCTGCTGTGATCGCCGAATTTTTTGTTCCAGACCACTTTGCCGGTGTTCTTGTCCAGCGCGATGACTCGCGCATCCAGGGTGCCGAAGAAAATCTTGTCGCCGTAAATCGCGGCGCCACGGTTGACCACGTCGCAGCACGGGCGGATGTCGTCCGGCAGGCGATGGTTGTAAGTCCACAGACGTTTGCCGGTCTTGGCCTCCAGGGCGAATACCCGGGAATAGGAGCCGGTGACGTAAATCACGCCGTTGCTGACGATGGCCTGGGACTCCTGACCGCGCTGTTTCTCATCGCCAAAGGAGTACGACCAGGCCGGGGTGAGTTTGAAGACATTTTTGTCGTTGACCTGCGCCAGCGGGCTCCAGCGTTGGGCGTTGGTGCCCATGCCGTATTGCAGAACGTTTTGCGTACTGAGATGGTCGTTGGCGATGTCTTCCCAGCTGACCTTGTCGGCATCGGCGGCGCTGGCAAGGCTCGCAAGCGACAGGCCGCCCAGCAACAGGGCCAGAGCCAGTGGCGACAAAGCGGCAGGTGACGATCTTGTTATTGTCATGGGGCAGGTTCCATTGAAGGTTTGGACCTGCACAGGTTGGCGGCGCGAAGCGGGGCGCGATACGGAAAAACTCCCGCTGTTGCCGGGAAGAGTTCCCGAACCGCCCCTGATTTGGGCCCGCCTCCCAAGCTCTACTACCAAGGGAGGAGGGCGCGGCCACCAAAGCAGCATTCGATGTGGGTGACAGGGTTCTTAAGATGTCTGCGTGGCTTTTTGCGTGCAATCTTGAGGACATAACAATGATAAGAATCTCAACTACCGTGCTCACTGCAACCCTGATCAGTCTGTTGGCTGCGAGCGGTCTGGCGCTGGCGCATGGCAATGTGGTGCCGCAGGCGGTGGCCACTGAAGGTCTTGAGCCGCTGGGCGCCGAATGGCGTACCGAAAATCCCTATCGTGATTCCAAGGATCACGCCCGTGCGCTGGAAATCGGCTCGTCAGCCTATAACCAGAACTGTGCGGCCTGCCATGGCCTGGAAGCCAAATCCGGCGGCATCGCTCCCGACCTGCGTTTGTTGGACGTTGGCGTCGTGGGTGACGAATGGTTCGTTGAGCGAGTGCGCAATGGCGCAGTGCGCGACGGCCGTGTCTACATGCCGAAAATGGCCGATTACCTGAGCCAGGAAGCGCTCTGGGCGGTACGCACCTATCTGGACAGCGTTCACGTCGAGGAGTGACCGCATGCGTCTGCTCGCGGTGCTATCAAGCGCAATACTGTGGTGTTTGCTGATCCTGCTGGGGCCGGTCGCCAACGCGCAGGTACGCAATTACGACACGATCATTGATTCCGGGGTATTGAAAGTCGCGGTCTACCAGGACTTCGCGCCCTACAGCTTCAAAGTCGACGGCCAGCCACGCGGCGTGGACATCGACCTGGCCACGGCATTGGCCAAAGCGCTGGGCGTCAGCCTGGAATTGATGTGGGCGCCTCCCGGCGAAAAACTTGACGATGACTTGCGGGACTTGATCTGGCGCGGCAGCCAGTTGCGCGACCAGCAGTTGGCCGACGTCATGATGCGCGTTCCCTATGACCGGGATTACGCCCAGCGCCGCAATGAATTCGGTGAGCTGGACAATGATCATGTGGTGATGTTCGGGCCCTATCAGACCGAGCGTTGGCAGGTCGCCTACGACCATCGCCGCCTGGACGCGGTACCCAGCGTCGCGGTGTTCGAAGCGCATCCCATCGGTGTGGAAATCGACAGCGTGCCGTCGTTCTACCTGACGTCGATCTTCAACGGCCAGTTCGCCGCCAGCACCCATCACTACCCCAGCGTGCAGCAGGCATTTGTCGGTATGAAAGGGGGCGAGGTGGACGCGGTAATGGCCATGCGCGGTGAAATCGACTGGCAGCTGCATCAGGCCAGTGACCCGCAGCTGATCCTGGCGGAAAACGCTTATCCGAACATGGGCCGTCAGGTCTGGGAAATCGGCATGGCGGTCCACGAGAGCAATCGCCAGTTGTCCTACGCCCTGGAAGAACAGCTGGAAATCATGATCCGCAACGGCGAGGTGCAAAAGATCTACGCCGCCTATGGCATGCGATATGACGTGCCGGAGATGTTTCAGTAGGTTGCAGCGGGATAACCCGTTGGAGCGAGGCTTGCCCGCGAAGGCGTTATTGCTGTTGAGGGATATGAAATGTTCACCCGCGTCGCTGCTCTGCTGCTAGTGCTCGCTCCGACCTTGGCCCTCGCCGTCCCACCCAATCCCGGCAAAGACCCGGTGGTTTCGGTCATGTGGGCGTTCTTCCAGCAAAAACTGCTCACGGACGCGCCTTATGTCTTCGACGAGAAGGTCATCCTGCGCGCGCCACCGTTCGCCGAAGACGCGCGACAGGTGCCCATCGAAATTGATGCCCGGGCTTATCAAGGCCAGGTGCTGCGAATTCTGGCCTGGGCCGAACTCAATCCGTTGCCGCAGATTGTCGACTTCCAGCCCGGCGAGCAGGTCATGCCCTGGCTGGCGATCCGCATTCGCATCGAACAGGCCACCCCGTTGCGCGCCGCCGTGTTGACCCGCGACGGGGTCTGGCATATCGGTTCGACGACGATTCAGGCGGCGGGCGGCGGCTGCACTGCGCCCAGCGTGGTGCGTACCCAGGCGGGCTGGGAAGAACACATCGGCGAAGTGCTGGGCGGACGCTATCCGCGCCAGGACTTCAGCCGTCTGCGCTTGCAGATTTCCCATCCCATGGATAACGGCATGGTCAGCGGCATCCCCGAGTTCTACCTCAATCACGCCGAACTGCGCGACGCCAGCGACCAGCTCATGGCGAGCCTGGAACTGTTTCCGGCAGTCAGCGAAAATCCGATGCTGGGCTTTGATGTGCGAGGTTCCGGCACCACCCGTTTAGTGCTGCGCGATACCAGCGGCAATGAATTCAGCGCGGCGGTGCCTTGAGATGAGTGATGCCCGGAAGTGGCCGCTGTGCGCGGCAGTGCTGATCTGGATATTGCTCAGCCCACTCGCTCAGGCCGAGCTGGATTACAGCCTGAAACCCCGCCAGATCGCTGAAAATACCTATGTGCTCGAAGGCAGCACCGATAACTTCGCCAAGGCCAATGGCGGCAATATCGTCAATACCGCGTTCATCGTCACCCACAGCGGCGTTGTGGTGATCGATACCGGCCCGTCCCGACGCTACGGCGAGGCGATGCGCAAGGCGATAGCGGCCACCACCGACAAACCGGTGATTCAGGTGCTGCTGACTCACCACCATCCTGACCATGTGCTGGGCAACCAGGCTTTTGCGGATGTGCCCATCGGCGCGCTTGCCGCAACCACCGCGCTGCTGCGGCAGCACGGCGATGTGCTCGCGGAGAACATGTACCGCCTGGTCGGTGACTGGATGCGTGGCACTGAAGTGCTGCTGCCCAATCAGGCGGTGAATACCGGCACCTTGAACCTGGGCGGACATCCACTGCGTCTGATCGCCCTCAAGGGCCACACCGGGGCTGATCTGGCGATCTTCGACGAGCTGACCGGCGTGCTGTTCGCCGGCGACATCGTGTTTTACCAACGGGCCTTGACCACACCGAACACGCCAGGGCTGGACGTCTGGCTGGCGGACCTTGAGCAACTGCAGGCGTTGCCCTGGAAACAGCTGGTGGCGGGGCATGGTCCGGTGGCCAGCGACGATGCGCCGTTCATGCAGATGCGCGATTACCTTGGCTGGCTCGACAACCTGCTGCGCACGGCTGCCGCCAATGGCAGCGACATGGCTGAAGTGATTCGCAGCCCGATCCCGGAGCGTTTTGCGGCGATCAGCCTGACCCGCTACGAGCTGATTCGCAGCGTCAGTCATCTGTATCCGCGTTATGAGCAAGCACAGATGACTCGTGTCGATGCGCGCTGAAGCCAGCAGGGCACTACCAAGGAACTAGACATTTCGATACTGCGGCTAATTGTTCCGATGCGCCTGGCCTAGAAGAATCTGTGACAGGTCGGGAAATTTTCCCGAAGCACCCAGAACAAACATCCAGAACAACAAGAACGCAGAGGCAGCCGTCATGACCCAACCCGCACGTCGCCCATCTTTCGCCTTGAGCCTGCTCATGAGTGCCATGTTGCTGTCAGGCACAGCCCTGGCAGCGGTGACCGACGAAGAAATCCTTCAGGATCCGAAGAATCCCGAGCAGATCGTCACCAATGGCCTGGGCGTACTTGGCCAGCGCTACAGCCCGCTGGATATCCTCAACACCGAAAACGTCAAGGACCTGCGGCCGGTATGGGCGTTTTCCTTCGGCGGTGAAAAACAGCGTGGTCAGCAGGCGCAACCGTTGATCAAGGACGGCGTGATGTACCTGACCGGCTCGTATTCCCGGGTTTTCGCCGTGGATGCGCGCACCGGCAAGAAGCTCTGGCAATACGACGCGCGTCTGCCTGATGACATTCGTCCTTGCTGCGACGTGATCAATCGCGGCGTGGCGCTGTATGGCGATCTGGTCTACTTCGGCACGCTCGATGCCAAGCTGGTGGCCCTCAACAAAGACACCGGCAAGGTGGTGTGGAGCAAACAGGTCGCCGATCACAAGGCCGGCTACTCCATCAGCGCCGCGCCAATGATCGTCAACGGCAAGCTGATTACTGGTGTGGCGGGTGGTGAGTTCGGGGTGGTCGGTAAGGTCGAGGCTTATGATCCGAAGAACGGCACGCTGCTGTGGTCGCGGCCGACGGTCGAAGGCAACATGGGTTACACCTACAAGGATGGCAAGGCCATCGAGAACGGTATTTCCGGCGGCGAGGCCAACAAGACCTGGCCGGGCGATCTCTGGAAAACTGGCGGCGCGGCGCCTTGGCTGGGCGGCTATTTCGACCCCAGCAACAATCAGATCCTGATCGGCACCGGCAACCCGTCGCCGTGGAACTCCCACATGCGGCCCGGCGACAACCTGTATTCGTCTTCGCGTCTGTCGTTGAATCCCGATGACGGCACCATCAAATGGCACTTCCAGAGCACACCCCACGACGGCTGGGATTATGACGGTGTCAACGAGCTGATCTCCTTCGATTACGAGCAGGACGGCAAAACCGTTCAGGCCGCCGCCACTGCGGACCGCAACGGCTTCTTTTATGTGCTGAACCGCAAGGACGGCAAGTTCATTCGCGGCTTCCCGTTTGCTGACAAGATCACCTGGGCCAGCGGCCTGGACAAGGACGGTCGGCCGATCTACATCGACGCCAGTCGTCCTGGTGCTCCAGATGGCGAAGCCAAAGGCACCTCGTCATTCGTCGCTCCGGCATTCCTCGGCGCCAAGAACTGGATGCCGATGGCTTACAGCCCTGACACCGGTTTGTTCTACGTGCCGGGCAATGAATGGGGCATGGACATCTGGAACGAAGGCATCGCCTACAAGAAAGGCGCGGCGTTCCTGGGTGCGGGCTTCACCATCAAACCGCTCAACGAAGATTACATCGGCGTCCTGCGTGCCATCGACCCGAAAACCGGCAAGGAAGTCTGGCGGCACAAGAACTACGCGCCGCTCTGGGGCGGGGTGATGACCACCAAGGGCAATCTGGTTTTCACCGGGACGCCCGAAGGTTTCCTGCAGGCATTCAATGCCAAGACGGGCGAGAAAGTCTGGGAATTCCAGACCGGCTCCGGCGTACTCGGCTCGCCTGTGACTTGGGAAATGGACGGCGAGCAATACGTTTCGGTCTTGTCCGGCTGGGGTGGCGCGGTACCGCTGTGGGGCGGCGAAGTGGCCAAGCGGGTCAAGGATTTCAATCAGGGCGGCATGCTCTGGACCTTCAAGCTGCCGAAGGCGCTGGTTGCCAAGCGCTGATGGCTAAAGCTGCGGGGGTGGGAGCGAGCTTGCTCGCGAAGCGGCTTACCTGATACTGAAAGTCCCACGCCCGTTGGAGCGAGGCTTGCCCGCGAAAGCTTCGTACCAGGCGCTAGATTGAGTCGACTGAAAATCCGATTCGCGGGCAAGCCACGCTCCAACAGAATCCGCGTCATCTATGGAACTTTCAGGCCCAAAGTACTATTTCAACCGCGCAGCACCCATGCACTAATTGAACAACCGGAGTTTCCCGGCACAACAAGAGGATTGACCCATGTGGAAAAAACCCGCGTTTACCGATCTGCGTATCGGCTTTGAAGTCACCATGTATTTCGCCAGCCGCTAAGCCAGGCTGTCCCGGCCTCGGTCCATCCTTCGCGATGGCCGGGGCCTTTTGCTGTCCGGGCGGATCATTAAAAGGTCGTATTGCATTCAGTAACAAATACACTAGGCTGGCGTTCATCTTCTAATAACAACAAAAAAAGGCTTTATATGAGCCAGAACCTCAGCCAGCTGCGCAAATTCGTTTCTCCTGAAATCATCTTTGGTGCCGGCAGTCGTCACAGCGTCGGCAACTATGCGAAAACCTTCGGTGCGCGCAAGGTCCTGCTGGTCAGCGACCCTGGCGTGATAGCCGCCGGTTGGGTGGCCGATGTCCAGGCCAGCCTGCAAGCCCTGAATATCGACCACTTCCTGTACAGCGACGTCTCGCCCAATCCTCGGGTCGAAGAAGTCATGCGCGGCGCCGAGCTGTACCGCGAGCATCACTGCGATGTGATCGTTGCAGTGGGCGGTGGCAGCCCGATGGATTGCGGCAAGGGCATAGGCATTGTTGTGGCACATGGGCGCAATATCCTTGAATTCGAAGGCGTGGACACCATTCGTGTGCCGAGCCCGCCGTTGATCCTGATTCCGACCACGGCCGGGACGTCCGCCGATGTCTCGCAATTCGTGATCATCTCCAATCAGCAAGAGCGCATGAAATTTTCCATCGTCAGCAAGGCCGTGGTGCCGGACGTGTCATTGATCGACCCGGAAACCACGCTGAGCATGGATCCGTTCCTGGCTGCCTGTACCGGCATTGACGCGCTGGTGCATGCCATTGAAGCCTTCGTTTCCACGGGCCACGGCCCGCTCACCGATCCTCATGCGCTGGAGGCCATGCGCCTGATCGACGGCAATCTGGTGCAGATGATCGCCAATCCCACCGACATTGCCCTGCGCGAGAAAATCATGCTCGGCAGCATGCAGGCCGGGCTGGCGTTTTCCAATGCGATCCTTGGCGCGGTGCATGCCATGTCCCACAGCCTCGGCGGTTTCCTCGATCTGCCTCATGGCTTGTGCAACGCAGTGCTGGTGGAGCACGTGGTGGCCTTCAACTACAGCTCTGCGCCCGACCGTTTCAAATTGATTGCCGAGACCCTGGGCATCGATTGCCGTGGGCTGACCCACAAGATGATTTCCCAGCGCCTGGTCGAACACTTGATCGCCCTTAAACATGCGGTCGGCTTCCACGAAACCCTGGGACGGCACGGGGTCAGAATGTCGGATATTCCATTCCTGTCGCAGCACGCCATGGATGACCCGTGCATTCTCACCAACCCGCGCGCGTCCAGTCAGCGCGACGTTGAGGTGGTGTATGGCGAAGCCCTCTGACGAGCGGCAGAGCGCGCTTACCGCGTTGCTCGGACTGGGCAACCATTCGACGCGAAAAAGCCACTATCCCGAGCTGACCGTTCGCCTCGAAGAGCTGGAAAAAGAACGTAACCGCTACAAATGGTTGTTTGAGCATGCCGTTCACGGGATTTTCCAGGCCAGCCTGCAACAGGGTTTGCTAGCCGCCAACCCGGCACTGGCGCGAATGCTCGGCTATGACGATCCGCAGCAGGTGCTGTTTTCCCTGGCTGATCTGGCCGACAGCCTGTTTATCGGTGGGCAGGCTGAAACGGACGCCATCGGTCACGTCCTGCAACGCGAAGGCAGCTTGCTGGGCTACGAGACCCGGCTGCGCCGTAAGGATGGCAGCTGGCTCGACGTGTTGATGAACCTGCTGCTCAAGCCCGATGAAGACGGTATTTTCGAAGGCTTCGTCGCCGACATCACCGAGCGCAAGCTGGCGCAGCAGCGTCTGCAACAACTCAACGACGAACTGGAGCAGCGGGTTGCCGCCCGCACCGACGAGTTGTTGGTGGCTCGGGACGCAGCGCAGGCCGCCAATCGCAGCAAGGACAAGTACCTGGCCGCCGCCAGTCATGACCTGCTGCAACCCCTGAATGCTGCGCGGTTGTTGATCTCCACCTTGCGCGAACGGGACTTGCCGGAGGCTGAACATATTCTGGTGGAACGCACCCATCAGGCACTGGAAGGCGCCGAAGACCTGCTCACCGATCTGCTGGACATCTCCAAGCTGGATCAGGCGGCAGTCAAACCGGACGTGGAGTTGTATCGGCTGGATGAATTGCTGGCGCCGCTGGCTTCGGAATTTCAATCGGTGGCGCAAGCCTCAGGCTTGAGTTTTCGCGCGCACATCGGCGATTTCGCGGTGTACACCGATCTGCGCCTGCTGACCCGAATCCTGCGCAATTTCCTCAGCAATGCCTGTCGCTACACAAACTCGGGCGGCATCCTGCTGGGCGCCCGGCGGCGCGGCGACTCTCTGCGTCTGGAAGTCTGGGATACCGGGCGCGGCATCGCCGACGATCGGCTGGAATCGATCTTCCTCGAATTCAATCAGCTGGATGTGGGCCGCGCCGCCGACCGCAAAGGCGTGGGCCTCGGGTTGGCGATTGTCGAGCGGATCGCGAAGATTCTCGGCTATCGCGTGCAGGTCAAATCCCGGCCGGGCGTGGGCTCGCGTTTCAGCATCGATGTGCCGCTGTCCGAGGAAATACCGGTGCCGGTCAGTGTCGTAGTGCAGCAACAATCGGGGACGGGCAACCCGCTACCGGGCCGGCGTTTGCTGGTGCTGGACAACGAATTGAGCATTCTGGAGAGCATGGCCGCCTTGCTTGGCCAATGGGGCTGCGAAGTGCTGACGGCCAGTGATGAGGCCAGCGCTTACCGCGTGCTCGAAGGTCGGGCGCCGGAGCTGATTCTTGCGGATTTCAACCTTGATCACGGGGTGATCGGCTGCGAGGTAGTCAAAGGCCTGCGGGAATATTTTGGGCAGGAGATACCCGCCGTAATGATTACCGCCGACAGAAGCGATCAGTGTCGGCGTTCGTTGCAGAAGCTGGGGGCGCCACTGCTCAACAAACCGGTCAAGCCCGGCAAGTTGCGGGCGGTATTGAGTCAACTGCTGGGTTGAATGAGCGGGCTGTCAGCCGCCGGTCATGTTCATGAAGCGCACGACCTGCACATTGTCATCAAGCGTGAACGTGTGGCTCCAGGGCTTGAGCTGCATGGCATCGATGATGGCTTTTTCCAGCTTCTCCGGCTTGCCTGGATGCGCGCGCAACACTGACTTGAGGTCAGCCGAATGCTCGTTGCCCAGGCACAGCAGCAGTCGACCCTCGACAGTCAGGCGCACCCGGTTGCAGGTGGCGCAGAAATTGTGGCTGTGCGGGGAGATGAAACCGACCCGAATATCCGGAGCCTCGGCCAGGCGCCAATAACGGGACGGGCCTTGGGTGGATTCGGTGGAATGTATCAAGGTGTAGCGTTCGGCAATCTTTTCCCGGACCTGGTCGCTGGAGAAAAACGACTCGGCGCGACTGTGCTCGCTGATTACGCCCAGCGGCATTTCTTCAATGAACGTGATGTCCAGATTGCGTTCGATGGCGAACGCCACCAGATCGTTGATTTCGTGATCGTTACGACCCTGCATCACCACGCAATTGAGCTTGGTATGGACGAAACCGACCGCATTGGCGGCATCGATGCCCGCAATGACCTTGCTCAAGTCGCCGGTACGGGTCAGTTCGCGAAAACGTGCCGGGTCCAGGCTGTCGAGACTGATGTTCAGGCGTGACAAGCCGGCATCGAACAGCGGCTGGGCGAGTTTTTCCAGCTGCGAGCCGTTGGTGGTCATGCACAGTTCGCGCAGACCGGGCAGGGCGGCGATGTTCTTGCACAGGCCGACGATGCCCGAGCGTACCAGCGGCTCGCCACCGGTCAGGCGAATTTTTTTCGTACCCAGAGCGACAAAACGTTCCGCCACCTGGTGGATTTCTTCCAGGGACAGGATCTGTTGCCGGGGCAAAAACGTCATCTCTTCGGCCATGCAATACACGCAACGGAAGTCGCAACGGTCTGTCACGGACATCCGCAGGTAATCTACCTTGCGTGCAAAGCTGTCCACGAGGATTCGGTCTGACATTTCACCTTCTCAATACTCTGTCTCGACACATAGTAATCCAGACGGACAAAGACCGCGCGCCCTGTTGTATTACCTGGAGTTCACTGTCGAATTGACCAGCACGCTAACTGAGTCCGATTGTCGCAGTCCAATCGCTTGTTCCAATAGGGTCATTGATTGAGTCGATGAGGCAGGGTTTGCGGGGCAGTCCAGACGACGCTCACGGCAGATTATCTACCGCAAACACCAGTTGCACCCGAGCGCCGCTGCCTTCCTCGGGCCTCAGGTTGTCGCGTACGATCCTGGCTTTGCAGCGCTGTGAAAGGGCATCGATCAGGCTGACGGTTCGCCGGTTGGGTGGCTCGTAAAACCCGGCGAGGGTTTCTGCGCTGAAGCCTTGGCCGTCGTCGATCACGCTGATCTGCGCAGTACGGTCATCCAGCAGTGAAAGATGCAGGCCAATCCGGCTGTCGGGGCCGCCCTGGCAATGCTTGACCGCGTTGCCCATCAGTTCGTTAAGCATCAGCCCCAGGTTTGAAGCCATTTGCAGCGAGACCTGTACTGATTGAGTCTCTGCGCGCAGGATCGATGGACCGCGACGTTGGGCGTTAATAATGTTGCGCGCCAGTTTGGGTAGATAGTCAGCCAGATCGATGCGCCCGGTGTTGTTGCGATGCAATTCGTCCTGAACCGCACCGACGCCGGTTATCCGGGTAATGGCGGTTTGCATCAAGGTCTTGGCTTCCTCACCCTTGGCGCGCAATTTCGAGATTTGCAGCAGGCTGATGATCAATTGCAGGTTGTTTTTGACCCGATGATTGAGCTCGGACAGCAGTACCCGTTGCTGTTCCTCCATCTCCCGCTGATCGGTAATGTCGATGCAACTGCCAAAATAGCCGGCAAATTCACCGTTTCGGTAGTACGGCGCTCCGTTATCCAGCAGCCAGCGATACTGTCCATCGGTACGGCGCAGGCGGTACGAGAGGGTGTAGGCGTCACGGGCGTCGAAGGCATTTTGATAAATGGACAGGCAGTGTTCGATATCTTCGGGGTGCACATCTTCGGCCCAGCCGTAGCCGAACAGTTGTTCCTGGGTCTTGCCGCTGAATGACTTCCAGCGCTCGTTGAACCAGTCACAGCGTTTGTCCGGACGTGAGCGCCAGATCATTACCGGCGCGTGGTCAGCCAGTTCCCGAAATTCGAGTTCGCCCAGTTGTACCGGGTCGATGGGGACGTCATTTAGCTGTTTCATCCGCTGGCCCTGCGTGGAAAGGCGGTGCTGAAAATTTCCAGTGAGCCGGGTGGATGCAGGGTACCCAATGAGTGGCCATCAAGAATGGCCTGGGCGATCAACGCGCACTGATTGAGGTCTTCCGGGGCATAGGGTTTACGAAGCAGGCCTATTGCTGCATCGGAGTGCGCCCGCGCTGCGCCGACCTGGCCGCTGACGAACAGCGAGGCAACCCCGTGCCTGGCCCAAAGACCGCGAGCCAAGGCAATGCCTTCGTCGTGCCCATTAAGGTTGATATCAACGAATGCAACGTCAGCCTTGTATTGCGCCGCCAACAGCAAGGCGTGCGACGCGTCGTAGGCGGGTCCGATGACTTCATGCTCATCCGCCAACGTTGCTGCCGCGAGCAAGGCCAGTACCGGATCGTCGTCTACCAGAAGAATACGCATTTTACTCGTCTACTTTTTAACTATGCCAAGGCACGCTTTAGCGAATGAACAAGGTGCAGGGCCCCCAAACACGGGGGTCGCCGCTTCTCGAAGCAGGCTTATCAATAACTTGGTCTGTCTTCTATCCCAATGGTTCATATGGCTTTGAAAATACATCCGATTGGATGGATTAAATGATAGTCGTTACAAAGTCAGTCCTGACTGTTAACCGCCGAACTGCGCTCATAGCGTTCAAGTAATGGCTGGATGCTGATGCCATGCAGGAGGATGCTCAGCGCCACGACGGATAGGGTCAGGCTGACGCTCAATTGGGCAATGTCCTCCGGCAAACCGTGGGTCAGCGCGAAACACAGGTAGTACAGGCTGCCGATCCCCCGGATGCCAAACCAGCCGACCAAAGCTTTCTGCCGGCGATTGAGCAAGCGGCGGCTGACCAGCAGCCAGACGGCAGCGGGACGGATGATACAAAACAGTGCCAATCCAAGGCCGACTGCACGCCAATCCCAATACAGGGCCAGGGAAGCACCCAGCAAAGTAATCAGCAGCACCTCCATGGAGCGCTCGACAAGACTGCCAAATGCCAGCATGTCGCCCATCATCACGCCAGCAGCCAGCTGTGTTTCGCTCAGATCTTCTGCTTCGGCGACGGTGGATTTTTCCATGGCGCCGGTCATGTGGCCGATCACCGGTTGCGCCAGATGTTCGGAAGGTACTTCCGACTGGGTGGTGCGGGCTTCCGCCTGACGTAATCCCAAGCCGGCGGCGAATACCGAAAGGAAGCCGAACGCGCCCACTGTGTCAGCGACTACATAAGAGATGGCAATCAACGCCAGCGCCAGGAAGTCGTTGGGCGAGGTAGTGCTGTCGGCATTCTTGATGCGCAGGTAAATCATCAAATGCCCAACGCCACGGCCGAGCCCGTAACCGATCAGCAGGCCCGCCGGCACTGCCCAGACGAGATCCTTCACGGCCCAGTGCTCTAGCCAGTCGGCGTCGACCCCGCCATGGCTGATAAACAGCAGGGCAAAGATCACGAAGGGAAAGGCCGTACCGTCGTTGAGACCGGCCTCGCCGGAAAGGCCGAAGCGCACGCGATCCTGATCCTGTGCGTTGTTGACTTGCACCAGCCCGGCCAGCACCGGATCGGTAGGTGACAGCATCGCCCCCAGCAACAAAGACACGCCCCAGGAAAGTTCGTAGAGATAGTGGGCGACCAGACTGGTGCCGGCTATCGTCGCCAGCATCACCGGCCCCGCCAGCCAATAGGCCGAATGCCAGGCTTTGCCGCTCAATGGCAGCCGCAATTTGATTCCGGTACTGAACAAGGAAAACAGCACGGCAGCTTCCGTCAGGCGTTCCATCCAGCCGGCAGCCTGGCGAAAGTCCAGATCGAGCATATCCAGGCCGACTGGGCCGATGGCAAAACCAAACGCCAGACAGACCGCCGACGTCGTGACAGGTAACCAGCGCAGGTAGGAGGAGGTGAGCGCCAGCAGCATCAGCAGCGTGCCCAAAACGGCCATACAAACAATAAAACTCATCCGTCTCCGACTCTCGCAACATGGCCCCCCGACCGGGGAGCGTTATCGTTGTGACTGTCGTGTGACCGGATAGTTGAAACAATTCCGTAGGACTGGCTTTAGCCGGGAGGGCGTTCTCCCGGCTAAAGCCAGATCCTACGGATCTTCTGTACAGGGATCGGTCAGTTACTACCGCTCCACGCTGCGATTCCAGCGCGCGTTCCACTCGGGGCGCAGTTGATTGACCTGATCCCAATCGATGGTCACGGCGGTTTCCAGATACTTGTTCATCGCCGCGACCTGGCCGTGGGTCTTGTCGCTGGTCGGGGTTTTCGGGTTGGATGGGATCTGGTCGCCGAATTCCAGTGCCGGGGCCTGGGCTTCCGGGGTCAGCAGGTAAGCCGCGAGTTTCTGCGCGAGCTCCGGTTGGTCATTTTTGGCGATGGCGCATTCAGCCACGTTCAGCACCACGCCGCCTTCCTTGGGCGGTGCGTATTCCACTGGCACGCCTTTGATCTTCAGCGCCGTCACTTGAGTCGGCGTCAGCGGGAACAGCGCGGCTTCGCCGGTTTGCACCATCTCGGAAATCTTCGCCGAACTGGCAATGTATTCCAGCACGTTAGGGCCAACGGTTTTCGACCAGGCCTTGAAGCCGGGTTCGACGTCGGTTTCACTGCCGCCCTGAATCCGGTTGAACATCAGGAAACCATGCAGGCCGAACGTGGACGACGCCAGCGACTGGAACACGACCTTTTCCTTGAAGCGCTTGTCCGCCAGATCCATCCACGAAGTTGGCGCGCTCCAGCCGTTTTCCGCGAACATTTTGGTGTTGTAAGCCAGGCCGGTAACGCCGAGGCTGACCGCCGCCGCTTCGTCCTTGATCTTCGCTTTGGCAGGCAAATCGGCCAACCCCGGGCTCGGTTGCAGCTTGTCGCACAGGCCCATGGAAATGGCGCGGTACATGATCCCGTCGTCGAGGAAGATCACATGCATCTGCGGGTTATCTTTGCTGGCCTGGACCTTGGCGAGGATGTCCGACGAGGTGCCGGGCACGATCACCACTTTGACCTTGTTGGCTTTCTCGAAAGCAGGCAGCACCTGATCTGCGTAAAGGCGCTCCATGGTGCCGCCGTTCATGCCCAGATACAGCGTCGGTTCGGCGTGGGCCGGGACCGAGGCCAGCAAGGCCGCGAGCGGCAGGCACGACAAGCCGGAGATTGCGAAACGTTTGACGTTCTTCATAGAAGCGACCTTCCTCTGTGCAATGGGATGACGTTAGTCGGGATGGGCTGTTTAGCAACTGAAACAGGTTGTTGAAATCGTTGGATGGAAAACGCGTCCAGGGCGATTGTCGACTGGCCGGTGCAGACCCATTCGGCCAGCGCCTCGCCCGCTGCCGGACCGATTTGAAAGCCGGAACCGGCAAAGCCGAAACCGTGCAGCAAACCCGGCTGGGCAATGCTTGGGCCCAGCACCGGTTCGCGATCCGGCAAGTAACCCTCGGTGCCGCTCCAGGTGCGGATGGCCTGCGCGCCGGCCAGCGGTGGATAAAGTTCTACGGCGTTACGCAGGATTTCCAGCAGCGCAGCCTGGCCCGGTTTGGCGCGGGCGGGATCCAGCGCAAAACCTTGCCCGCCGCCCAGCACGCAATTGCCTCGGGCGACCTGACGGGCGTAGATACCGCCGCCTTCCACGCCGGTGCTGACATCCATGAACATCGGCAGCGGTTCGGTGACCAGCATCGCCGGGTGACCGGAAACCATCGGCACCGGTTCGCCAAACTGTGCGGCCAAAGTACCCGCCCAGGCTCCGGCGCAGTTGAGCAACCACGGTGCACGCAAGGTCAGGCCATTCGCGGTTTGTACGGTAAACGCCTGGCCGTCATGGCTGACCTCGATAACTTTGGCCTGTTCGTGAATCTGCGCCCCGGCGCGTTTGGCAGCCCGAGCGAATGCCGGCGACACCAAGCGCGGGTTGGCGTGTCCGTCGTCAGCGCACAACGACGCGCCGACTGCTACATCGCCAGCCCACGGGAAACGCGCGCGCAGCTGTTGGCGATCAAGCAATTGCAGCTCCAGACCAAACCCCCGGCTTGCTTCGGCATAGGCGCGCAGAGCGTCCATGTCCTTGTCGCTGCGCGCCAGTTTGAGGTGGCCGGAGCGTTGATATTCGCCGTCGATGCCGATCAGCTCGCGCAGCCCGCTCCAGATGGCGTGGGCGCGTTGCGACAACGGCAGTTGCGACAAGGGTCGACCCTGACGCCGCACGCCGCCGTAATTCACGCCGCTGGAATGCGAGCCGCAAAAGTCCCGCTCCAGCAAGGCGACGTTTTTGCCTCTCAGCGCCAGGGCCAGCGCCGCCGAAGCGCCGACAATGCCGCCGCCGATAATCAGCGCGTCGGTTTCGATGACGTTGCTCATTGCGAAGTCTCCACACCGAACGGCAGGGGTTTTATCGGTGCCTGCCCGCGCAGACGGCCGATACTGGCCAGTTCCCGGCCACTGCTGTGCGCGACGATTTCCGCTGCGGCCAGTCCACACATACGGCCCTGGCAGCGACCCATGCCGACCCGGCACATGGCCTTGACCCGATTCATCTCCCAATGACCCTCTTCGACGACAGCGCGAATGTCACCGGCGCTGACTTCTTCGCAACGGCAGACGACGGTTTCGTCAGGGGTTTTAGCGGCCCAGTCGACGGGGAAGGGGAAAGCAGTTTCCAGGCCATGCCGGAAGCGTTCGATGCCGGCCAGTTTTGCTTGCAGTGCAGCAGCGCGCATCGCGTCAACGTTGTAACCGTTGTCGGCCAGCAATGTCAGGGCGGCCAGTTCGCCAGCCATTTCCGCAGCGTCGGCACCCATGATTCCGGCACCATCGCCCGCCAGATACACACCTTTGACGCTGCTGCGCCCGGCGTTGTCCCGGCTTGGCAACCAGGCGCGATTCAGCGGGCTCCAGTGGAATTCGCAGCCCAGCAGATCGGCCAGCTGGGTCTCGCTGCGCAGGGCATGAGCAAAGGCTACGGCGTCGCATTCAAGATGTTTAACCGCTGCGTTGCCTTGCCACTGCACTGCACTGACGCGTTTTTCTCCTGTGATGCGATGCAGCGTCGCGCCTTGATGCACGGCAATACCGTGCGCGGTGAGCCAGGCCCGGTAATACAGGCCTTTGGCGAGGGTCAGCGGTTGGCCGAGCAATGCCGGAAGTGCCCGGCATTGGGCAGAAAACGGCGCGCTGTCGAGCACCGCAACCACCTTGGCCCCGGCTTTGGCGTACTGATAAGCCACCAGATACAGCAAAGGTCCGCTGCCCGCGAATACCACGCGCTCGCCAATTGCACAGCCTTGATACTTCAAGGCAATTTGCGCCGCGCCCAGGCTGTACACGCCCGGCAGCGTCCAGCCCGGTACCGGCAGAATCCTGTCGGTGGCGCCGGTAGCCACGATCAGGTTTTGATAATCGATCTGCCCGGCGTGCCGGTTCTGCAGGGTGTCGAGGCGGTTGTCTTCAGCGTTCCAGACCAGGGTTTGCGGACGGTAATCAACCACCGCCGCCAACTGATCCATGGTCTGATGCACGGCAACGGCCTTGCTGGCTTCAAAGCCATACAGCGCTTTCGGCTCGCGACGAAAATTCTCCGGCTGACGTCGATAAATCTGCCCGCCGCCGCGCAGCCCTTCGTCTACCAGACACGGGGTCACGCCATGGGCGAGCAAGGTTTGCGCCGCGCGAATACCGGCTGGGCCTGCGCCAACGATGACTGCCGAATGGACCTGGCTCATAGCTGCCGCCCCGGTTCGCGACTCACGTTCAGCCCGGCTTCCAGCAGCGTCGAGCAGGCGCGGACCCGGCGACCATCGCCCAGTTGCACCCAGCAATCCTGACATGCACCCATCAGGCAAAACCCGGCGCGAGGCTCGGCGCTGAAATCACTGCCGCGCAGATGCTCGGCGCTGGTCAGCACGGCGGTGAGCAAGGTGTCGCCCAGCAACCCGCTGGCCGGTTGGCCGTCGAGGGTGAAGGCCAGGGCCGGGCGATCCTGCTCGGCCAGTCGTTTGAACAATGCCATAAGAGTTGCGCTCCTGACCGCCAGTTAGTGTTTGCCGACCAGCACCCGATCCAGGCCATATACCCGGTCGAGGAGGATCATGGTCGCAGCGGTCAGGGCGATGACCAGCGCCGAGACGGCGGCCATCATCGGGTCGATGGATTCAGTGGCGTATACGTACATGCGCACCGGCAAAGTCTGGGTTGACGGCGAAGTGACGAAGATCGACAACGTGACCTCATCGAAGCTGTTGATGAACGCCAGCAACCAACCCCCGGCGACACCCGGCAGAATCATCGGTAAGGTAATCTGCCGAAACAGCGTGAAACGGCTCGCGCCCAAAGACTCGGCCGCCTGCTCGGCGCTGCGATCAATGCCGATGGCAGCAGCGATCACCAGACGCAACACATACGGCGTGATGATCACCACGTGCGCCAGCATCAGCCAGGCAAAGCTGCCGTTGACGCCCATCAGCGCAAACAGGCGCAGCATCGCCACACCCAGCACCAGGTGCGGAATGATGATCGGCGACAGGAACAAGCCATTGAGAAAGTTGCGTCCCGGAAACTGATAACGGGTGATCGCCAGCGCAGCCGGCACCGCAATCAGCGTCGCCAGGGAAGCGGCGACGAAGGCCAGAATCAGGCTGTTGTAGAACGAATCAATAAAGTCGGCGCGCTCGAACACCGCGCGAAACCAGCGCAGGGAGAAGCCCGAAGTCGGCAGACTCAAGGTGTTTTCCGGGGTGAACGCCACCAGGCAGACCACCACCAGCGGGGCCAGCATGAACAGCACCACCAGGGCGTGAAACGACAGGGCCAAAGGACCGTTTTTGGACATGGGTCATTCCCCCAGGGTTTTTTTATAGCGGCCTTCGACCATGCGGTTCCAGGACAGCATGACCAACAGGTTCACCAACAACAGCGCCACGGCGATGGTCGCGCCCATGGGCCAGTTCAATTCCGAGAGGTATTGATCGTAGACCACGGTCGCGACCATCTTCAGGCGTCTGCCGCCCAGCAGACCGGGAATCGCGAAGGAGCTGGCGGACAGCCCGAACACAATCAACGTGCCCGACAACACGCCGGGCATCACCTGTGGCAGCACCACCAGACGCATCACCTTGGCCTGCGATGCGCCCAGCGACAGCGCCGCCTGTTCCGCTGCCGGGTCCAGCTTCTGCAACGACGTCCAGATCGGAATGATCATGAACGGCAGCATCACGTGGACCAGCGCAATGATTACGGCGAAGGGCGTGTAGAGCATCTTGATCGGCCGCCCGCCCAAGGCTTGAATGCCTTGGTTGATCAAGCCGTCGGCACCCAGCAGCAGACTCCAGCCGAAAGCGCGCACCACCACCGAAATCAACAGCGGCGTAAGAATCAGAATCAGGAAAATCGAGCGCCACGGCGTGCCCATGCGGCTCAGGATGTAGGCTTCTGGAACGCCGATGATCACGCAGAGCAGCGTCACCAGCGCGCTGATCCAGAAGGTGCGCAGGAAAATTTCGTAGAAGTACGAGTCAGTGAGGACGCTGATGTAGTTGGCCAGCGTGTAGGTGCCGCTCTTGACGCCCACTTCGTAGTCAAAAACGTTGAACGAGAGGATCAGGGTCAAGGCCAGCGGCAACAGCAGCAGGCCGATGAACAGCGCCAGCGCGGGGGCCGATAACAGATAACCGCGCCCGCCCTGGCGCATGGCGGTGAGCAGGCTCATGGGTGCACCTCGTCAGCGTCCAGCACGCGCAACAAGCCCGCCTGCCAATCCATGCCGACCGCCGTGCCTTCTTCCATAGGGGCTTCGCCGTCATTGCGACGTACCACGGTCAGTTCGCCGATGGCGGTGTCGATGCGATACAGCCACTGGCTGCCCAGGAAGTAACGGGTGATGACCCGGCCTTGCAGGCGTCCGCTGCCAGCGGGCACCAGATCGATTTTTTCCGGGCGCAGGCTCAGGGTCAGCGCGCCGTCACCGGCTACGTGACGCACTTGCGCGCAGCCATCGGCATCGAGATCGCCGGGCAGCATGTTGGCCTTGCCGACAAACCCGGAAATGAAGCGCGTGCGCGGGTGTTCGTAGAGTTTGTAAGGTTCATCGATCTGCGTGATGCGCCCGGCCTGCATCACCACCACGCGATCACTGATCGACAGGGCTTCGGCCTGATCGTGGGTCACCATCAGCGTAGTGATGCCCACTTCGCGCTGGATGCGGCGGATCTCGAATTGCATTTCTTCGCGAAGATTGGCGTCCAGGTTGGACAGTGGCTCGTCCAGCAGCAATACCGGCGGCTCGATGACCAACGCTCTGGCCAGCGCGACCCGTTGGCGCTGTCCGCCGGACAATTCCCGAGGGTAACGCGCGGCATGCTGGGTCAGGCGCACCAGCTCCAGCACCGTTGCAACGCGGCGCTGAATGTCTGCGGCGGATACTTTGCGCATGCGCAGGCCAAAGGCGACGTTATCGGCAACGCTCATGTGCGGAAACAGCGCATAACTCTGGAACACCACGCCCAAGCCACGGCTGCTGGGTTTGGCATGGGTGATGTCACGGCCGTCGAGAACAATGCGTCCGTCACTGACTTCAACGAAACCGGCGATCATTTGCAGGGTGGTGGTCTTGCCGCAGCCGGAAGGGCCGAGCAGGGAAACGAATTCGCCTTTTTCCACCGCGAGATGGGTAGCGACGACGGCGTCGATAGCGCCATAGCGCTTGGAAAGACCTTCGAGTTGCAGAAAAGCCATGGCTGCGTTCCACCTTGTTTATCAGGCGCACCGGGGCACGCGGTTGGTAAAAGGGCAGAAGCGAAATGAAGTCATTCGATTGCAGTGGACGTTGGTGCTCGATCTGGGTCGGCTACCAGGTTTTGTTCAAATCGCCCTGTGGACTGAGAGTAGGACGAAGACTAGGATGCGTGAAAGAGGCAATTTCACTGAATGACATCTTTTTTCATGTTCATTCGTTTGGCGAATTAAATTACGGAATTAACTTCAATGGGTTCCACTGAGCGGAATGAAAATCCGAAAGATGTTGGTGTAGGCGCTGTCTCACGGCTGTTTGCCGTGCTGCGTTGCCTGGGCGACTGCGCTGAGGGTGGCGAACGGGTTACCCAATTGGCCCAGCAGGTCGGCTTATCACAGCCCACTACCCATCGCCTGCTACGCAGCCTGATGGATGAAGGCATGGTCGAGCAGGATCAGCGCAGCAAGCGCTATCGGCTGAGCATCGAATTTTTTGCGTTGGCCGCCAAGGCGGGCAACACCGGCAATTTGCGCGATGTGGTACGGCCCAGCCTGTTGCGGTTGTCGGCTTCGCTGGGGGATTCGCTGTTTCTGCTGGCGCGCAGCGGTTTTGATGCCATCTGCCTGGACCGCAGCGAAGGCCCGTATCCGATTCGCACCTTCACTGGTGATATCGGCGGCCGCGTGGCACTGGGCGTGGGGCAGGGCAGTCTGGCAATCCTCGCCTATTTGCCGGAAGAAGAACGCGACACAGTGATCCGCTACAACCTGCCACGCCTCAAGGATTTCCACCTGTACGACGAAGTCTTCCTGCGTTCGGAAGTCGAAAACGTCCGCCGCCTGGGCTACGCCGCCCGCAACACCGGTGCGCTGCCAGGCATGGCCGGCCTCGCAGTACCGATCTTCGACCGCGAAGGCCGCTCGGTCGCCGCCCTCAGCGTCGCCACCATCAGCGACCGCCTCGGCCCGGATCGCTTGATGACCGTCGTGGAATTGCTCAAACGCGAAGCCGCCGTGATCAGCGCGCGGATCAACCCGTTTGATCCATCGTTGCGCAGGCCGAGTCAGGTGTTTGGGCAGGGGGATTGAACACGCCCCAACGAGTAGCCTGCCACTGTTTAGTTGTTTGCGTGAATGCAGCGCCAGCAAGCATTTCACAGCACTGTTGACCGACCAACGACCCTCAAGAACCGCGCAGCCCAGCCGATGCTCCGGGAGTAGGTTACGTGACGAGGCGTGTGCTCGGAACGGCAGAACAGGGAAGTCGACATCATTGGGTCCATGCCAGGCATGGGTCCGTCTCCCACCCGAGGTGCTCGTTATGTCCAAATCCCTGAGGCTGCAGATTCTCGGCCTGCTTGGCGGCAGTCTGATTCTAGTGCTGCTGATCGCGCTGGCCTGTTTTCATTTCCTTTCCAGCAACGTGCAGTCCTATCGCGGCTTGCTTGAAGGGCCGCTGCGCGCTTCGCAGCTGGTCGATGAAGCCAATCTGCAATTCAAGATCCAGGTTCAGGAATGGAAGAACGTGCTGCTGCGTGGCAAAGCGCCAGCGGATCGCGATAAGTACTGGGCGCAGTTCGAAGAGCAGGAGCGTCTGGTGCAGGACGCCTTGAATAAGCTCGCAGCCTTGCAAGGCACTGAACAATCGGTGAAAGCCCAGGTTCAGAAGCTGCGCGAAGAACATCAGGTGCTCGGCGCTGCTTATCGCAAAGGGCGTGATGCTTTTGTAGCGGCGGGTGGCGATCCGGTGGCGGGCGACATTGCGGTCAAGGGCGTGGACCGTGCGGCCAGTGAGCAGATGAGCCAGTTGGTCGATCAACTGCGCAAGCAAAGCGGCGAACAGTCACTGCTGATCAGCAGCACGGCGGACCGCACGATTTTGCTGGGTGCGCTGGTCATGTTGGCATCGGCGATTCTGGTGGGATTGCTGACGTTGTGGATGGTCAATCGCAACCTGATTACGCCGATTCGTATGCTCATCGACTACGTCTCGCAGTTGAGCGAGGGCAAGTTTGCCGAGCGGGTTGAGATCACTCGGCAGGATGAGTTGGGTCGTCTGGCCATCGCGGCCAATATCCTGCGCGACTTTTTAGCGGATACCTTTACTCGACTCAAGCGCAGCACTTCGGATCTGGATACGGCCGGCAGCGAATTGAATTCGATTGCCGCGCTAATGGCCCAAGGCACTCACGAGCAGTTCGAGCGCACCGATCAGGTGGCAACCGCCATGACCGAAATGTCGGCCACTGCACAGGAAGTCGCTCGTCATGCGGCGCAAGCGGCCCAGGCCGCAGACGAAGCCGATCACCATGCGCAGGAAGGCGGCAAGGTGATGAAGGCAACCATGGCGACCATTACGTCCATGCGCAACGAAATCGGCAACACGGCCAGCGTGATTCATCGTCTGGAAACCGACAGCGGGCGGATTGGCAAGGTCCTCGAAGTGATTCGCGGTATTGCCGAGCAGACCAACCTGCTGGCCCTCAACGCGGCCATTGAAGCGGCACGTGCCGGTGAAGCCGGGCGTGGTTTTGCAGTGGTTGCCGACGAGGTCAGAACCCTGGCGCAGCGCACCGCTGCATCGACCGCCGAGATCAATCAGATCATCAATTCCGTGCAGACCGGAGCCATCGACGCCGTGCAGGCGATTCAGGGGGGGCAGGCGCGCAGTGAAGAAAGCGTCGAGCAGGTGACCAGTGCCGGTGCGACTCTGGATCGTATTACCCTGGCCGTCGAAGCCATTCGTGACATGAACCGGCAGATCGCCACCGCCGCCGAAGAGCAGACGTCAGTGGCCGAGGACATTTCCCGCAATCTGACGGAAATCACCGCCATCGCCAGTACCAATCAGGACAACGTCAAACGCACGCAAGCCGCCAGCCATGATTTGCATGGGCTGTCGGTCGGCCTGAATGATGTGATTTCACGCTTGAGTGCTTGAGTGCTTGAGGCCGATGTCCGGGACCACCGTCTCAGACATTCGCCGCGCTGCGCCACTGTCTCGGGCTTAACCCGAACCAGCGTTTGAACGCGCGGGAGAAGGCGCTGGTTTCGGAGTAGCCCAACAGCGTCGCAAGTTGGGTGACGCTCAGGTTTTGCTGCTTCAAATGGGCCATGGCGGATTGCTGCCGGATCTGATCCACCAGTTGCGTGAAATTGACACCGTGCTCACGCAACCGGCGTTGCAGCGTCCAGTCGGACAGGCCGAGGGTCTGCGCGATGTCTTCCAGCGCGGGTTCGCCCAGATGCAGTACCGCGGTGATGGCCTGTCGCGCTTGATCGAGCAAGCCGGGCTCATTTCCACTTTCACCCAATTGACGAATGGCATCCTTGATGAGCATCAACAGGATCGGGTCGGCACCGGGCATCGCCCTGGCAATGAGGTCGTGCTTGGGAATCAGCACTGAGTTGCAGGCCTGACCGAAGCGGACCTGGGTCTGGAACGCTTCACGGTGCTCGTGCCAGTTCTCGGGCTGCGCATGTTCAAACGCGACTTCCCTGGGTGCCCAATCGGGGCCGAGCACATGGCGCACCAGGTTGGTGGCCATGCCCATGGTCAGCTCGGCATCCTGGCGGCGTTCATGAATGGCGCCGTGGCGTATCTGATAGTCAAAGCGATAACACTCGCCCTGATCCACCAGCTGGATCAGCGTGCTGTGTTGATGGAACGGAAAAGCCTTGGCGAAGTTGATCAAGGCGTCTTCGAGAGTGGACGAGCACAAGCCGATATAACCCAGCAGGCCGAGCGCCTGGGGTTGGAACTGCTGGCCATAGCGCAGGCCGAAATTGTCACAAGCGGTTTGCCGGGCGGCTTCCTCCAGCACTTTGCAGTAGTTGGGCAGCGGCAGGCTCAAGGTCGGATGCAGCAGTTGTTCGGGATTGATTCCCGCATGGCCGAAGACGCGATCAAGATCACCGCCATGCTGAACGATGAAACCGTCCAGACCATTGGCGGCCGCCGACAGGACACCACAATTGCTGGCACTTTGCGCATTTATCGGTGCGGGTGAAAGCAGGTTCTGGAGCATGGTGATGAGCGGCCGTCATGGTGTGTATGAAAATAATTCAAGCAATTGTCATACCTTGTTACCGGTTAAGGGCTGTCAGCTCGTCCACATTTCCACTGTGGGAGCGAATTTATTCGCGAAGGCGTCGGAACCGACACCAATGATGGGTCAAATTCAACGACCTCTTCCCGGATAAAATCCGGTCCCGCGGTTGGATTGCGTTCGGATTGGCCTGCTACCCAAACACTCACCCACGACGCAGGCCAAACGCCAGCTTGGGAACCGAAGTGGCACTGAAAACCCCGGAATCCGTGACCCGATTTAAGGCGCAACCGCGTTTTCGTGCGCTGGCTTGAGGCATTGCCTGCAATGCGCCGGAAAACTTGACCGCAGAGGACAAATCTCGTTCTCCCCGGTCAAGCCTTGGCTTTGTCAGAGTGACTATTCTCGTCGACAGACAATACCGTCGCTGGCTTCCGGGGTTTACGACCATGACTGCTTCGCAACTCAAACCAACATTGGGCACCCTGCATCTGTGGGGGCTGGCCGTCGGCCTGGTGATTTCCGGCGAATACTTCGGCTGGAGTTACGGCTGGGGCAGCGCGGGTACCCTGGGTTTTCTTGTCACCACGCTGATGGTGGCGGTGATGTACACCTGCTTCATTTTCAGCTTTACCGAACTGACCACCGCCATCCCCAACGCAGGCGGCCCTTTCGCCTATAGCCTGCGCGCATTTGGCGTTACCGGCGGGACGATTGCCGGATTAGCCACGCTGATCGAATTCGTCTTCGCGCCGCCAGCCATCGCCATGGCCATCGGTGCGTACCTGAATGTGCAGTACCCGTCGCTGGACCCGAAGTGGGCGGCCATCGGCGCGTATTTCATATTCATGACCCTGAATATCCTGGGCGTGAGCATTGCCGCGACCTTCGAACTGGTCGTCACTGTGCTGGCCGTAGCCGAATTGCTGGTGTTCATGGGCGTGGTCGCACCGGCGTTCAGCTTCAGTAATTTCGCCCTGGGCGGCTGGGCCGGCTCCGATACTTTCAGTATGCCTGCGATCAGCGGCATGTTTGCCGCGATCCCGTTTGCCATCTGGTTCTTCCTCGCCATCGAAGGTGCGGCCATGGCTGCCGAAGAAGCGAAAGATCCGAAAAAGACCATTCCCCGCGCCTATGTCGCAGGGATTCTGACCTTGGTGACGCTGGCCATTGGCGTGATGATCTTTGCCGGTGGTGTCGGCGACTGGCGCACGCTGGCGAATATCAACGATCCGCTGCCTCAGGCGATGAAAGCCGTAGTCGGCAATAACTCGAACTGGATGCACATGCTGGTGTGGATCGGCCTGTTCGGTCTGGTCGCAAGTTTCCACGGCATCATTCTGGGCTATTCACGTCAGTTCTTTGCCCTGGCGCGTGCGGGTTTCCTGCCGTCCGGGCTGGCTAAACTGTCACGCTTCCAGACTCCGCATCGGGCCATTCTCGCCGGTGGCGTGGTGGGTATCGCGGCGATTCTCAGCGACGGTCTGGTCAATCTGCAAGGCATGAGCCTGACTGCGGCGATGATCACCATGTCGGTGTTCGGTGCCATCGTGATGTACATTGTCAGCATGCTGAGCCTGTTCAAGCTGCGTCGCAGCGAGCCAAATCTTGAGCGCAGCTTCCGTGCCCCCGGTTATCCCGTGGTCCCGGCCATTGCCCTGATTCTGGCAGTGGTGTGCCTGGTGGCGATGATCTGGTTCAATCTGATGATTGGCTGCATCTTCCTCGGTTTGATGCTGGTCGGTGCGGTGTTCTGCAAAATGGTGCGTGGCCGTGGCGCTGTCCCGGCTCTTGCCAGTCAATAAAGGAAGGATGTGCATGAGCTTCTCCCACAGCATTGGCGCGATGACCTGGCGCTTTGACAGCCTGCGGGAGTTGCTGGCCAAGGCCAGTCCCGCGCGCTCCGGGGACTTTCTTGCCGAAATTGCCGCCGCCAGCGATGCTGAGCGAGCGGCAGCGCAGATGGCGCTGGCGGACGTACCGCTCAAGCGGTTCCTCAGTGAAGCGCTGATCCCCTACGAGCAGGACGAAGTCACCCGGCTGATCATGGACAGTCATGATTCATCAGCCTTCTTGCCGGTCAGTCATTTGACCGTCGGCAGCTTTCGCGACTGGCTGCTGGGCGACGAGGCCACCGAGACCAGCCTTCGGGCTTTGGCGCCGGGGCTGACACCGGAAATGGTCGCCGCCGTGTCGAAGATCATGCGCGTCCAGGATCTCGTGCTGGTGGCGCAGAAAATCCGCGTGGTCACGCGCTTTCGCAACACCGTGGGGCTGCGCGGACGGATGTCTACCCGTCTGCAGCCCAATCACCCGACCGACGATCCCGCTGGCATTGCCGCCAGCGTTCTCGACGGCCTGCTGTATGGCAACGGCGATGCCATGATCGGCATCAATCCGGCAACCGACAGCGTCAGTGCGATCAGCGAGCTGTTGAAGATGCTCGATGGCGTGATTCGTCACTATGAGATTCCGACTCAATCCTGCGTGCTGACTCATGTCACGTCGTCCATCGCGGCGATTGAAAAGGGCGTGCCGCTGGACCTGGTGTTCCAGTCGATTGCCGGCACGGAGGCGGCCAACAGCAGCTTCGGTATCAGCCTGGAGATTTTGCGTGAAGGCCATGAAGCCGGTTTGAGTCTGAACCGGGGTACGCGGGGCAATAACCTGATGTATTTCGAGACCGGGCAGGGCAGCGCGCTGTCGGCCAATGCCCACCACGGCGTCGACCAGCAGACCTGCGAGACTCGCGCGTACGCCGTGGCCCGGCATTTTAATCCGTTTCTGGTCAACACCGTGGTCGGGTTTATCGGTCCTGAATACCTGTACAACGGCAAACAGATTATCCGTGCCGGGCTGGAAGATCACTTTTGCGGCAAGCTGCTGGGCGTCCCCATGGGTTGCGACATCTGTTACACCAACCATGCCGAAGCCGATCAGGACGACATGGACGTGTTGCTGACATTGCTGGGCGTTGCCGGGATCAACTTCATCATGGGCATTCCCGGTTCCGACGACATCATGCTCAACTACCAGACCACGTCGTTTCACGACGCGCTCTATGCCCGCAAAACCATCGGGCTGCGGCCTGCGCCGGAGTTCGAGGAGTGGCTGATCCGCATGAACATCCTGCGCCAGGATGACGGCGGCGTGCGGCTTGGGCAGGGAATACCGCCGCTCTTCAGCCAGGCACTGGCAAAACTCAATTGAGGGATGACCATGAGCGTTGACCCGAAAACACCTGCCCAGGCCGATGCCTGGAGCCAGTTGCGTTCGCTGACTTCAGCGCGTATCGCCTTGGGTCACGCGGGCACCAGCCTGCCCACTGCGGCACAGCTGGATTTCCAGTTCGCGCATGCTCAGGCGCGGGATGCGGTGCACCTGCCATTCGATCACGCGGCATTGACTGAAACGTTGCAGTCGCGCGGACGGGAAGTGCTGACGCTGCACAGCTCTGCGGCTGATCGTAATCAGTACCTGCAACGGCCTGATCTCGGTCGCCGGTTGTCTGCTGAGTCGGCCGGGCAGCTGCGTGCCTATGCCCAGGATCAACCGCAAGGCTTTGATCTTGTCTTGGTGGTAGCTGACGGCTTGTCGGCTTTGGCGGTGCATCGGCACAGCCCGACAATGCTCGAACGCATCGACGAACTGGCCGCCGAGCAAGGCTGGAGCCTGGCGCCGGTGGTGCTGGTGGAGCAGGGCAGAGTTGCCGTGGCTGATGAAGTCGGTGAACTGCTCAATGCCCGGATGGTGGTGATTCTGATCGGTGAACGGCCTGGACTCAGTTCGCCGGACAGTCTTGGCCTGTACTTCACCTTCGCGCCCCGCGTGGGTTTGAACGATGCGGCGCGCAACTGCATCTCCAATGTGCGCCTGGAAGGCATGAGCTACCCGATGGCGGCGCATAAATTGCTGTACCTGATGCGTGAAGCCTGGCGGCGGCAGTTGTCCGGGGTCAACCTCAAGGACGATGCGCAGGTGCACACGCTGGAAGCCGATGTTCCGGCGGGCAAGGGTAATTTCCTTCTCAAGCAATAGGGTGAGGGAAATTCCTATCGTTCCGAGGCAGCTCTGTCGCGCAGCAAACACTGCACTCGCTCCTACATAGCCCCGGCAACTCGCGATATTTGTAGGACCGGACTTGTCCGGGAAGGCGGCAGGCCTACCGAGGAAGGTCTTCAGCGCTTGCACTGGCGCCTTCGGGACAAGTCCCCTCCTACCGGTTGTATGGCTCGGCAGGACCGGACTTGTCCGGGAAG